>NZ_AYMJ01000013.1 GCF_000633255.1 Pseudomonas sp. H1h | reverse complement strand
TCAGTAGCACATTCACAGGGGCCTTTCTTTGGATTGGGCGCGCCTTTCGCCGGAGCTTGCTTTTGGTTAACACCCAACTGGCCCTCTGAAGCCATGCGCTTGGCCTGACTGGTCTTCTCCGTATGGACTGCGGCACTCTGACCATGGGCATTGCGCTTGCGCCACAGGGTGACGGCACTTGACAGTATCAGCAGTAACCAACCGATGGAGTTCTGGACGGACTCATCGTCCAGCTTACTCAACTGGGTGCGCAGCTCCGGCCCCATCGCACGCAGTTTTGCGGTTTCCGTGGCAACCCGCTTCTTCACATCATCGGGCAGCAGGTGATCAGCGGCACTGTTGGCTAAGCCTTTGCCTGCAGCCTTGTACGCGCTGGCAGCGGCTCCGAATATATTGTCGATCGCCGCAAGTGGATCGTTCAGGAGCTGGTCGCCAGCAGCGCTGATTTTTTGGCTAGCCGCCTGCGCATCACCCTTGGCATCGAGTTTGCCATTGGCAACTGTGTCGAGGCCTTTGGCAATTTCGTTGATAACGTCTTCACCCAGCTTGCCAGCGTCCGCCAGAATACCGGGCAACTTGCCTTTGGCCTGCTCAACGAAATCGTCGAGCGTGCCGATGATGGACTCGTTCAAATGCCCGATCAGGATCTCGATGACCGACGAACTGATCAGCATCTTACTGCTGGCCCTCATCTCCTGACGTACCAGAAACAGTGTTGGGCGCAACGTCATACGGGCTGCTGCCATCGCCGGTGGCAGCGGCAAAACACCGATCAGGTTGATGCCCAGACTGGCCCAAGCCAGCAAATCACGCTTCTGGGCATTCGACAGCGTGACGATGTCACCCAGCGCATCGACAAGCGCCATGATGTTGCCCACCACGGGTAAGGCGCCGGCGACGTTCTTGATCCGGTCGAGAGTGACCACCCCACCACTGGCGGATTGAAGCCAAGCGTCGAAAGTCGCCGCACCGCTGGCGACATCCTGAATTTCGATGGCATTCAGGGGAACGATGGCAACTTGAGGTTCACGTTTTACAACAGCATTTTCAGTGGTCATGACAGCATCTCACCCGCCAGCAGGCCCGGGGTTTTCAAGGAAGGTTTAGGCAGACTCGGTGCAGGCAGGCTCGGCAACTTGCCGCTCTTGCTCGCCGCCCCCAAAATCCCCGAAGCACTCGGCAGCGCCGCACTCGCCAGTTTCGGCAATCCGGCCGCTCCGCCCTGCACCACCCCTTTCACTTGCTGCGCCGTTTGCATTGCGCCTTGGGCAGTCTGCATGGCGCCCATCCCTGTCTGCGCCAGTTCCTTGCCCTTCTCCAACATGTTCCAGTTCTTGCTCGGCAGCGCCTGCGCAACCATCGCCTGCACCTGGCTCGGAATGTCTTCGGCTCCTGGTGGATTCAGCGGCCATTCCGGTTTGCCGATGTAGCTGCCGTCGCTCCAGGTGTCCGCCGGGTCCTTGCCGAACAGCACCCGCGCCGGCCCCGGCGCTGCACCCGCGACGCTGGCAAAACCCTTGCCGTCGAGCTTGCCCTTGATGCTTTTGCCCAAGGCGTCGATGACTTCGTAATCGCCTTCCTTGATGCCCTGACGGCCTGCGTACTGGTTGAACAGTTCCAGATTGCCCTTGCCCGGTTTCGGCGGTTCCGGGAACACCCCCGCCAGACTTTTTGCCCCGGTGTAGGCGAAGTTCGCCGCGTGGGCGGTGTACGGGCCGCTGGTGGCGTGGGTGATGCCGCCGGCGTTGTAGGTCGTGGCGCTGCCGCCGCCCTGAATCACCAGTTCGGTCTTGGCGGTGATGGTGATGCGGTCAGCGTTGGCAGTGATGTTGAGTTTGGCCAGCAGGTTGATGCTGTCCTTGAGTGCCTTGACGTCGATGTCGCCGGAGGCCGCGACCAGGCGCCAGCCCATGCTCTGCACAAACAGGCGCATGCCACGGCTGGCACTCGCCAGCAGGCGTTTGCCGATGGAAAAACTGGTGTGGCCGGTACTGCTCAGCGCCAGGTGTTCCCCGGTGGCGATGTGGCTGGAGCGCGGTGTGGTCAGGGCGATGCCGGCGGGACTCGCGAGCACCAGATGCGGCTCGGTGAACTCCGGAAATTCGTTGGCGTTCATGTTCGCCGGACCGCTGCCGAGCACGCCTTGATGCTGGGCGTGCAATGCCTTGGCGACGTCGTCCTGATCGCCCGCTTCCTGGGCCTGAAGCTCTTTGGCCTGGGTGGCGAAGCCGTCCTGCTGATCGCTGGCGGTGGCGAGGCGTTCGGCGGTTTCCGGTAGATCCTTATGGTGTTTCGATTCGTTCGGGCGCGGCTCAGTGGTGATCAGCAGACCGGCCCCGGCACGCACGGCGCCGTGGCGGTCGGTGCGCAACTCGAAACCTTCGCCACGTGGCTGGCCGCCACTCGGGCGCGGATGGGTCAGGTAACCGAGGTTGATCGCACTCGCACCGTGGTCACTGCGCAGCGCAATGCTGATTTCGCTGGTGGTGTCGTCGATGCGCAGTTCGTTGGCGCGGCTGCCCTTGTATTCCTTGCTCTTGACCGTGGCCAGGGTCTTGAAGTCCGGCAGTTTGTACGGCGGCAGGTTGGCGCCGTGGTACAGGCAACCGGTGATCAGCGGCTGATCGGGATCGCCTTCGAGGAAGGTGATCAACACCTCCATGCCGACTCGCGGAATGTTGATCGCGCCAAAGGTTTCGGCGGCCCAGTTCGACGCCACGCGCATCCAGCAACTGGTCTTGTCGTCGTGCTCGCCTTAGCGGTCCCAGAAGAACTGCACCTTCACCCGGCCATACTGGTCGCAGTAGATCTCTTCGCCTTCCGGGCCGCAGACCACCGCGCTTTGGGTGCCCAGGACTTTCGGTTTCGGGTGATCGAGCGGCGGACGGTACGGCACGTCCCACGGGATCGCGCTGAAGCGGTTGCGGTAGCCCTGGTGGAAATCGTCCTTGTTGTCGGTGGTGTCGCTGGTCACCGACTCTTCGAGCACTTGCGGCTGTTTGCCTTCGTGGAAGATCTCGGTCAGCAGCCACAGGTCGTTCCACGTCGGGTTGGCGTGTTCGGTCAGGGCGAGGAAATGCCCGCTGACCAGAATCGGCTGATCGCTGTTGCCCTCGGCCAGCCGATAGTCGCTGCGATGGCGTTCCAGTGCGCGATTGGCGAGGTGCTTGCCGCGCTCGCGATCGACGAAACGGCCCGGGTAATCGTAGTCTTCGAGGTCCGGCTGGGCGCTGCTCTTGGCATCGCTTTCGAGCTCGATTTTCGGTTTGACGAAGTCGTAATCGCGCCGCGTGGTGCGACTGGTGCGGGTGGCCAGACGCAGGCCGAAACGCTTGACCACCGGTTTGTCGGCGACCAGTCCGGAGTCCTGCTGATAGGCCACCGGCGCGAGTTTCGGGAACACCGTCTGGTCATCGCCGAACATCAGTTTGTGGCCGCTGGACGTGTGCTGGAAGTGGTAATGAATCCCCTCCTCCTCGCACAGACGCTGGACGAAATGCAGGTCGCTTTCGTCGTACTGCACGCAGTAGATGCGCTCCGGGTAAATCGCGCTCAGTTGGAAGTGATAGTCGCTGGCGAGAATGCCGTGTTCTTCCAGCACCTTGCTGATGATCTGCTGCACGGTCATCTGCTGGAAGATGCGCTGGTTGACCCGATGCGCAAGGTACGCCAGTTGCGGGCGCAGGGAGATCTTGTAGCGGGTCAGGCGCTTGCCTGCCTCGCCCTGGGCGATGCTGTAGACCAGCCCGTGAATGCCAGTGCCGCTCGGCGACAGCTGAAGAAACGCCAGTTTGTGCAGCACGCTTTCGAGGTTGATCGAGGCCTTTTCACTGACCAGTTCCAGCTCGAATTCGAACGGCGTGTTGAGGGCCTCACGACCGGTGAACGACAGCACTTGGAAGTCGCTGTCGATGCCATCGACGGTCAGATTGAAATGAGGCTGGTTGGCCGGTGAGAACATTCCTTTGTCCCTCGCGCAGTGCTGCGACGCGCAACAGCCCTCAAGGGGCTATTGGCAAAAAATTCTTTAGAAGTGAGTGCGCCCCGACTAGCGAAACCGGCCGGGGCGGTACAACCATCAGCCGTAATTAAACGACTGGAGCACGCCAGTCATCGGAACCCGAAGTACCGGATACTTCGTGGGTCCAGGTGATTTTGCGGTAGGTGAACTGCACTTCTTCCAGGTGGGTGAAGTGCGCGTTGCCTGGGTCCTGGCAGTTGTGCATTTTGTTGTTGATGGCGACGATGATCGCGTCTTCCAGTTTGGTGGTGTAGTAGTGCTCTTGGGTACCTTGAGCCGAAGTGCGGTACCACTGGATAACGATTTCGCTCATGCGCTCGCCGGAGGTCAGAGCCGCTTGCAGCAGAGGCGAAGCCTTGTCGTAGACCTTGGTGATCACCACTGGCTTGTGAACGCGCTGACCGGTTGGCTGACCGGATTGCGGGTCACGCGGGATGATCACGTCGTGGGTGAAAGCCTGAACCATGACCTGGTCTTCGTGACCTTCCTGGAAGGTGTTGCCCACGGAGTCGGCAGTGAAAGCGCCGGCAGTGATCAGACCTTGTTTTTCGCCGGTAACCGACATGTACGCTGGTGTTGCCATGGGAGGTGCTCCTTGCTGGATCAGTGGATGAGTCATAGGTGAAATCACCTAGGAGGCGGCCATCTGCCATCAAGTTACATGCCAACTTTTTTCGGGCCTTATAAAGCGTGGCTTGCGAGCGTTTTCCTCGCGGATGCTGGGATAAATCCGCAAAAATAAAGGAAAAGTGCGCAAGAAGTTGCGCAGTGGTGTGCAAGAAGTTGCGCACTTGGTTGCAGGCCTCGATCTACTTGGGCTGCAGCGATTTATCGAGCCAAATACGCGGAGCAAGTGCGCAAGAAGTTGCGCACTTTCAAAAAAGCTTCCACAACACATCAACGGCTAAAACTCTGATACAGCCAGACCAAGTCAGCACTTCAGCACGGCCGAAAATCAGAGTGAAGACTCATGTTTTTTGAAGACCCACAATTCGCCGCTCATCTCGGGATCATCGTGATTTTGCAATCACCTCACTCATGTACTGATGCAGATCGCGCAGATCCCTGACGCTCCAGGCGTGCGGCGCGATCTTTACGCCGTTCTCCCGCAAGGTGTCTGGAATCAGGTTTCCAGTGGGCCGAAGGATTATCGACGACACGATAACGCCCGGATAATCATTCAGGCGCTTCTTGAAAGCGCCTGTTGTCAGGTCAGGGGTCGGCGGATTGCTTTTGTTGGCCAAAGGGCCTGTTGCCTTGATATCTGCGCCGTGGCACACGGCACATCGCTGCGTATACAGATTTTTGCCGTTGGCATTATCCGCAACGGACGGTGCCGCTTGAGTGACTGATAACACACCGAGTAAAGCGATGAATGCTATTTTCATTTTTGTATAAGGTCAGAGGCTAAAACAAACGGCGTACAGCTAAGCACACAACTGCAAGGCCCTTTCTTCGTATCGAGAAATTGCCGGGCAGCGACCCACCGTCGATTTCCTTGCAACCCTTCACCGCCCCGGGCGTACCTGTCAGCGAAACTGCGCCCGCGTTCCCCCCAAGCCCCCCGCTATTGTGTAAAATGCCGCCCGGGTGCCACCGCAACAACGCGGCAGGGCAGGTTTAATTCAGCGCAGGTCGGGCCGCCGCGCGGAGTTGCCGTGCCTATGAGCCACGATCCGTCACGCCTGCATGCTACCCAAGCCCGTCAGGGCTCGCCGTCTGCGATGGCCTTTCTCTCCCGTTTTTTCGCTGCCGAATCTGCCGGTGGCCTGATCCTGATGGCAGCTGCGCTCGCCGCACTGCTGATCGCCAATTCGCCGTGGGCGGCCACGTACTTCTCGACCCTGCACATCAAGATCGCCGGTTTGTCGATCGAGCATTGGGTGAATGATGGCCTGATGGCGATCTTCTTCATGCTGGTGGGCCTGGAAATCAAACGCGAAATGCTCGCCGGCCAGCTGTCGACCTGGGGCCAACGCGCGCTACCGGGTTTCGCCGCCTTGGGCGGGATGCTGGTGCCGGCACTGATCTATGTCGCGATCAACTGGGGCAATCCGCAAACCTTGAGCGGCTGGGCGATTCCCGCTGCCACCGACATCGCTTTCGCCTTGGGCGTGCTGTCGCTGCTGGGCAAACGCGTACCCGTTTCGCTGAAAATCTTCCTGTCGGCGCTGGCCATCCTTGATGACCTGGGTGCGGTGGTGATCATCGCGATTTTCTACACCAGCGGGCTGTCGGTGAGCATGTTGCTGGCGTCGCTGGCAGTGATCGCGTTTTTGGTGATCCTCAACCGTTGCGGTGTCAGAAAACTCTGGCCGTACCTGATCGCCGGCGCCCTGCTGTGGTTCTTCATGCTGCAATCGGGCATCCACGCGACCCTCGCCGGGGTAATTCTGGCCCTGTGCATTCCGCTGGGTAATCCGGAAGACGAGCACAACTCGCCGCTGCTGTACCTCGAGGAAAAAATGCATCCGTGGGTGGCGTTCGCTGTGGTGCCGATCTTTGGCTTCGCCAACGCCGGCGTGTCGCTGGCTGGCATTTCCCCGAGCAACCTGCTCGAGCCGGTACCGCTTGGCGTGGCGCTGGGCCTGTTGTTCGGCAAGCAGATCGGCATCCTCGGCCTCGGCGCACTGGCGATTCGCAGTGGTCTGGCGCAACTGCCGCAAGGTGCCAGCTGGCTGCAACTGTACGGTGTCGCCCTGCTCTGCGGGATCGGCTTCACCATGAGCCTGTTCATCGGTGCGCTGGCGTTCCCGGGCGCACCGCAGTTGGTCGACTCGGTGAAGGTTGGCGTGTTGCTGGGTTCGATCCTGTCCGCGCTGCTGGCGGTGATCGTGCTGCTGAATGCGGGTAAGGCGAAGGCGTCGAACTAATAGTCGGATCTGGTCGAGACAGAAGACTAATGTGGGAGCGGGCTTGCTCGCGAAGGCGTCGATTCAGTCAGCTGATTTATCGACTGAATCACCGCCTTCGCGAGCAAGCCCGCTCCCACAGCTTTTACAGCGGTAGTGCTTAGCCTTTTTCGTCGATCCCGGCTTGCAGGGTCTGACTGTCCAGATTGCCGCTCAGGGTCACCGGACCGACTTTCAGATTGCCGTTATCGAAGGACACCTTCGGTGCGTTCTCCTCGGTTTTCTGCGGCAGGTCCAACCCGGCTTTCACGCCGTACTCACGGTTGACCAGATCGCTGCTACCCACCTTCGAACCGCCCAGATCGACCTTGCCTTCAGGCGCCGATATCCGCGCGCCGGTCAGTTGGGTGCCACCACCAACGTTCAACTTCACACCTTGATTGCCACTGATGCCGGAGGCCTGCGCCACGCTGTCCTTGTGCGTGTATTCGCCCTGCGCCTTCAGCGTCGGCTTGTAGTCGGTGCCAGCGAGTTTTTCCTTGTCGCTCGGTGGATTTTTCTTCGCGGTCAGGCCCAGATCAACATCAACCTTGGCTTGGGTCTTCGAGTCCTGACGGCTGTCGACAGTCAGATCACCGGCAACCTTGCCGCTGACCGTATTCGCGTCGATCCGCGCACCCGAAAGCTGTGCATCACCGGCACTGTTCAGCACCACAGTGTCAGCCTTGATCTGGCTGTTCTGCTGGGTGGTGCCTTGCAGGTAATCGACGCCAACCTTGGCCCCGGCGTTGAAGCCGTGATCGCTGCTGGCCTTTTCGTCAGCGGCGGTCGGGGTCTTGCTGCTCAGGTTACCGCCGGCATTCAGCGCGACGTTCCAGTTGTTGCGGCTCTCGGTGGACTGCGCCGACTCCTGGACGAAACCGCCCTTCTGCGCATCGACGGTGACGTGCGGCGCGCCGACTTGCGTGCCTTGCAGGTGCACTGCATCACTGCTCAACGCGACACCGCTGTGGCTGTTGAGCTGGCCACCGGTCAGGGTTTGCGAGTTTTCGTTGACCCGACCGATGTTGAAGTTGCCGCTCAGATTGCCGCCCTGATCCCGACTCTTCTCGCTACTGGACTTGCTGCCGCCACCCTTCAAGCCGCCGCCGAGATTGCTCCCGGTTGCGGTATGCGTATCGGTGGCCGCTTGCAGGTCAAGCTTGCCGTCAGCGTGCAGATCGATGGCGCCCGCGCTGTCGATCTGCGTGCCTTGCTGGACCTGATTGCCGCCGCTGCTCAGTTGCACCGCACCGTTGCCGCTGATGCTGGCGACGTGGGCCTGACTGTCACTGGTCTGCTTGCCGGTGTGGTCGAGCTGGAACCCGGCGCCGAGGTCGACGTTGGTGCCATCGGTGCCCGGCAAGGTGCCGACGGTCAGCGAGCCGTTGCCGCGCAGGCTGGAGTCGCTGCTGCTTTGGCGGTCGTTGGCCTGATTCAGCGCCAGATCGCCGCCAGTCTTGATGCTCACACCGCCCTGCCCGCCATCGAAACGGCTGCCGGCGAACTGCGCGTCACCCCCGACATTGATGTTCACGCCCTGGTTGCCGGCATAGCCGCCAACCACCGCCGTGCTGCTGTCCTTGCTGCTGTAGCGGTTGCCGCCCGCGCCGCTGCCGGCGACGTTCACGTCTTCGCCGGTCTTGGTGTAAACGCGCACGTCGACCTTCGCGTCCACCGAGTTGTCGGTGCTGCTGTGGGTGTTGCTCGCGGCATCGGCAACCAGTTTGTCGGCGCTGATGTTGACCTTGCCGGTGCTGGCGCTGTACTGCGTGCCCTGGTCGTGCAGGGTACCGGCGGTTTTCACGTCGACGCTGCCACCGTCGAAACGGCTGACCACCGCGTTGCTGTTCTGCTCGGACTTGTCCGCGCTGCCGTGACCGATCGCGACGTCGATGCCGACGTTCGGCTGGCCGAGATTGCTCAGGGCTTCCTTGTCCGGCACCTTGCCGTTAAGCACATCCTTGACCGCACCTGCGATCGGACGGGCGACATCCTTGTACTCGACATTGGCGCCGATGTCCGCCGACCAGTTGCTCTGGCTGTGCGTGCTGCTATCAGAGTTACTGGCCGCGCGGTTGTCGATCTCGTTGGCCACGACGTTCAGACCGTTGCCGGCCTTGACCTGCGCGCCTTCAGTTACCAGTTTGTCGGCGTTGATGTTCAGGGCGCCGCTGCTCTGCACAGCGGTGGTTTGCGCGGTGGTCTTGCTGCTGGTGTCTTGTGTGGTGCTGTGGGCGAAATCAACGCCACTGCCGGCGCGGTCGAGGCCACCGGTGTAGTAGAAACCGCCGCCGGTGCTGGAGGTATCGGTCGAGGTTTTGTGGCTGTCCTGCTCGGCCAGCAACGACACGTTCTTGCCGCTCAGCGTGGTGTCGCCCGCAGTGGATTTGACCTCACTGCCCTTGATTGTCAGATCGCCGCCGGCATTCACCTGCACGCTGCCACCGCTGAGGCTTGAGCCTTGCTGGTTGACGTCGTTGCGGGTGACGGTCTGCTGTTTGTCTTCGTAATGCACCCCGGCGCGGTATTGCTCC
Organism: Pseudomonas sp. H1h; assembly: GCF_000633255.1. GTDB lineage: Bacteria > Pseudomonadota > Gammaproteobacteria > Pseudomonadales > Pseudomonadaceae > Aquipseudomonas. The sequence continues at coordinate 187,060 of NZ_AYMJ01000013.1, read as the reverse complement.
GCAGTTTGCTCCTTGGCGTAGGCGTCGAAGCCACGGGTCTCGGTGGTCGAGCTGCTGTCGTGGGTGTTCTGCGTCGCATGCACGTTCACATCACCCGCCGCGTCCGCCGTCAGCTCAGCGCCGGCCTTGACCGTGGAGCCGGCCACCTCGATGTCCTTGGCGCTCTTGAGCTTGAGGTTGCTGTCCGAGACCAGTTCGCTGCGCACCGTGGTGCTGTCCTTGGCGTTCTGCCGCGACTCGTCCTTGGTGATGCCGAAGAACTTGCTGTCCTTGTCGTGGTTGTTGCTGTGCGAGGTGTCCTGCACGCCGTCGATCACCAGCGAACCCTGGTCGCTGATCACGCTGGCCTCGGTGCCGCCACGGACCTGGCTGCCGCTGATGCGCACGTCGTCAGCCTTGACGAGCAGTTTGCCGGTGGCGTTGATTTTGCTGCCCTGGTGCTGGGTCTGGCCCTTGTCGGCGTCACCGGTCTTGCCGAAGAAACCACCGCCGACCAGGTCGCCGGAATAACTGTTGTCATTGCTGCGATGGGTGCGTGTGGCCGTGGTGACGTCCACTTGCTTGCCCGCCAGTTTCACATCGCCGGCGCTGTTCAGTTCAGCGCCCTCGGAGCGCAACAAGGCAGCGGTTTGCAGGGCAATATTGCCGCCCTTCAACTGGCTGCCGATGCTGCGCTGGTCTTCGCTACTGGTTTTCCAGTCGGCCTTCCACAGGTGCTTGCGGTGGTTGCCCTGATCGGTCTGGGTGTGGCTTTCGGTGGCTGCGGTCAGGCGCAGGTCGCCGCCGCTCTGCACATCGAGATTCTTCGCGGCTTCCACCTTGGCGGCTTTGAGTTCAGTGTCTTTGCCGGAGGACAGTTTGGCGTCGCGGCTTGCGACGATCTGGCTGCCATGCTGGCGCGAATCGCTGTCGGTCTGGGTGCGGTCGTAGGTTTCCCAGGTGATGCCGATGGTGCTGTTGCTCCAGTTCTCGCGCTTCTCCTGGAGCTTGCGGCTTTCGACGGTGCTCAGGGTCAGGTTGCGCTTGGCATCGACGCTGACGTCGCGACCGCTGACATCGGCAGCGGCCAGCGTCAGGTCCTTGCCGCTGTGCAGGCCGACATCGCCCTGGCTGCTGCGGATACCGGCACGGGTCACTTCCAGGCTGTTGGGGATCGCTTCGCCGCTGACGCTGAGGTCGCCGGCAGAGCGAATCTGCACGCCGTCACGCCCGGCCACTTGCACCGCCCCCACGCGCACACCGGCACCTTCGGCGGTGCTGACGATGTTGATGCGCCCGGCCTGCATCGCCCCGAACAGGCTGGCGTCGATGCGTTGGTCATTGGTGTTGCCCGCAGGGTCCACGGTTTTCACCTGACCACTGGCATAGTCCAGCTGATTACGCCCGACCGTGAGGTTCAGTTGATCGCGCGCATCGATGCGGCCCTGACTGTCGATACGCGGAGCGATCAGGTTGATCGAGCCCTCGCCGTTGCGCAGGCCGGCGCTGTGAATCTGCAACTGACCGCTGGCGTCACGGGTATTCAGAGCCTGCAGTTTGCCGTCGTTCAATTCCGGACGACCGACCACCAGATTGGCGTTCGGCGTGTTGATGAAACTGCCGCCGTTTACCGAAATGCCGTTAGGGTTGGCCAGCACATAATCGGCGGCGCGGCCGAAGATTTCCTGGGCACCATTGATCGCCGAAGGGTTGCGGCTGATCACCTCGTTGAGGATCACGCTGGCCGCCTGGCCCTGCAGTTGCGGGTTGGCCGCCAGTTGCCCGGCGAGCTGCGATTGGCCGGCCTGCAAGGCGTTGTTCAGCACCAGGCCCTGACGGTCGACGTTGTAGTCGAGGAACTGGTTGTGCGACAGGCCCGAGCCGTTGGGCGCGACGATATTGACGATGGGCACGCCGCCCTGCGTCTGCAATTGCGCGGTGCCGCCGGGGCCGGGGGCGACCACGACACCGCCGGCGATGGCGCTGGGCAGGTGCACGGCGAAGAACAGGCTGGCGATCGCCCAGCGCAATTTGCCCCGAGGAGAAAGATGGAATGCAAAGGTGTGTGCTGGCATAAAAACGTCTCCATGTAAGTACGGCATCACGGCGCGCGATTGAGTATTGGCCGTGGCTGTCGCGCTCAGATCCGACGGCTGTCTGTTCACTGCTTGTTGAGTCTTGGTGGTGCTCATATCTGCAACCCCACGCGCATCAGCCAGGTCTCCGGCTCGTGCTGCAAACCATTGGGGGTGTTGAGGGCGCGTTGGTAATCGACGTCCACTTGCAGATTCTTCCAGCCCAGGTTCAGCCCGACGCTGGCGCCGCTCAGGCGTTGACCTGGCGCACCGTGGTCGGCCTTGAGCCAGCCGTTGTCCAGGCCCACGCGCGGGGTGATCTGCACCGGCCAGTCGGTGCGCAGCGGCAGGCGCAACGTGTTGCGCCAGATCGCGCCGCTGGCCCCGGAGGCGCTGCTGACCCGATAGCCGCGCACCGCTGAATCGTCGGTGCCGAGCAACTGTTCGATGGCCGGCAACGGGTCGGGGCTGTATTGCAGATTGAGCTGGCTCTGCCACTGCCAGGCCTGCGCGCCGAACTGGCCGTTGCGCCACTGGCTGAGGCCGGCGCGATACTTGCGAAATTGCGCTTTGGGCACGTTATTGACCGCATGATTGGCGTCATCATCGGCGCCCAGCCAGCGCAAGCCTTGTGAATAGGTGAAGTCGAGGTTCCACACCGCACGGTCGAGCCAGAACAGATTGAGCCCGGCTTCGGCCACGGTCAGGGTCGGGCTCTGAATGCCCAGGCGAGCATTTTCCAGATAGCTGTCGACGTCCTTGTGCGCCAGTTGCAGGTTGGCGCTGAGCTGGCGACTCTGGTCGCGCCACAACACGCGGTCGGCACGCAGGCTCAGTTGATCGGTGATACCGGTGCTGTGGAAAGTCACGCTGGGCAGTTTGAACGGCGCGCGGTATTCGGCGTGGCTGGCGAACACGCTGTAGGTCCAGTAGCCGTAAGGAATCGCGTAATACAGGCTGGCGTTGCGGTTGTAACGGTCGCCCTGATTCAAGGTATCGCTGGCGCTGAGGCTCAACAGATCGTTGAGTTGCAGCGGGCTGTCGAAGCTCAGGCTGACGCTGTTGCGATCACGCCCGGTGCTGGCGCTGCCGAGGTTGTCGATCCCCAGCCCCAGCGCCCAGCGCGACTGCCCGGAGGTGCGCGAACGCAGGATGATCCGCGACGCACCGGGCTGGCTGCCGGGGGCGATGTCGGCAGTCAGGTCGATCGAGCGCAAGCGGTTCAACTGATCCAGACCCTGCTCCAGATCGCGCAGGTTCAACGGCTGGCCGAGCATGTGCGGGAACGCGCCACCCAATGACACGGGCAGGCTCTGATCGGCCAGTTCGATGGACTCGATGTAGCCCTCGTCGATCATGATATCCAGCGACTGCCCCGCCGCCGGCGCGCTTGACAGGTACGGGCGGCTGGCGATGTACCCTTGCTCGACGTAGATCGCAGTGATGGTCGCCAGCAGATGGTTGATCTGGCCGACGCCCATGCACGGCGCCAGCAACGGTTTGATCCGTGCGTTGAGTTTGTCGCTGTCGATCAGGGTGACGCCGCCAATGCGCGTGCCACTTAGCGGCCAGCAGCGTTCATCGGGGGCGACTGTCTGCGGGATCGCCGGTGTGGCGGGCGCCGGGCCGAACGCGCCGCGCTCCAATTGGCGCTTGCGTTGCTCCAGCTGAAGTTGTTGCAGATCGCGCTGTTGCTGTTGCTGCTGGCGCAGCACTTCCTGGCCCGGCGCAACAGGGTCAGCCGCTTGAATCGAGGAGGCACACGCACTCAACACCAAGGCCGACAACAGCGGGCAACGCGTGGAACGACGACGAAAAACAGCGCGAAGCAAATACGGCACGCAACATCCTTGCAATCATAAAATGGCGTAATGCCACTTCATCAATGCTGGTGATAGTCAGAGCCTTCCTACACAAATGCAAGATGCTTCCTACAGCGCTTACATTTCTTAAACATTTGATTTATCAGCCTTGAAGGTCAGCAGCAAGGCCACGCCGCTGCAGGCCATCAGGGTTTCCCCGAGGGCTTGCGCCCAGCCAGCGAGCATCAGTCCGACGCCGATCAGCAGGTAATAAAGCAGCCCCAGCAGGGCCCCGGCGGTGCCCAGGCGATCGGCATAATTGACCAGCGCCGAACCGAGAATATTCGGGATCGCCATGCCGAAAGCCAACACCACCAGCAACATCGGCAGCACGAATGCGCCACTGTCCTGCAGCCGCCACACGCCCAGCCCCCCGAGCAGCGCGCAGATCGCGGCAAGGCGAATCAGTTGCAGCGCGTGGCAGCCGCGCCGCAGCAACCGTTGGTTGAGCCATGCTCCAAACCCTGAGCCCAACGCGAGAATCACCCCGCTGTAGCCGAATGCGGCGCCGCTCAGGCCGAGCCGTTCGAACAGGAACGGGCCGAGGCTGTAATAACTGAACAGGGCGACGTTGAACGCGGCGATCCACAGGGCCGAGCGCCAGATGCCAACATCCCTCAGCATGCGCCCGAGGGTGTCCAGCAACCCCACAGAATGCCGCGCTGACGGGCGGGTTTCCGGCAAGGCGCGCCAGCTCCAGAGCCACAACGCCGTTGCGATCAACAGCAAGGCCCCAAGCACCCCGCGATAACCAAAGCCATGCACCAGCCCTGCGCCACTGAACAGGCCAATCGCCGGGCTGGCCGCCAGCGCCATGCCCACCAGCGAAAACACCTGCGCCAGTTCCGCGCCGTGGAAGCGGTCGCGCAACAGGGTCTGGGTAACCACTGAACCGACCGCTGCGCCAAACGCCGCCACGGCCTGAGCCAGCAACAAGCCGTTGAAACTGCGTACACTCAAACCGATGACGCAGGCCGCCGCGTAGATCGCCAGCCCCGTGAGCATCGTTGGACGCCGACCGATCCGGTCGCACACCCGCCCCCACGTCACCACCCCGAAAGAGAACGCCAGGAAATACACCGACAAGGTTTGCGCCGCCGCTTGTGGCCCGACGCCAAAGGCCCGGCTGATATCGCCGAGCGCCGGGCTGTAGAGCGTCTGGGCGATCTGCGCAAACATCAGCAGGGCAATCGCCAGCAACAATAGAGGTTTGTTGTTCATCGAGATTTTCTCTTCAAAGTGAAAGCGTCGAAGAGTTTAAAAAGTCTCGACTGACGTATTATCCAAACCCTGCCAACTTATCGTTGAAATCGGACAATCCATGGCCTGGCTCGACGCCCACGCGACCTTCAACCCTGATCACTTCAGCGCACCGGTCATCGGCATCGCTTCCACCCTTGGCGATCACGATTCCGGATTGCACTGCCATCAACGCGGGCAACTGCTCTACACCCGGCAAGGCTGCACGCGCATCACCCTGGCGCAGCAGTTGTGCCTCCTGCCGCCATCACGAGCGGCGTGGATTCCCGCCGGTGTCAGCCATCGGGCGGTGATGCAACAGAGCGTCGATTACCGTTCGATCTGGCTGCTGCCCGAACTGTGCCGCGAGCTGCCGCAGCAGGTGTGCGTGATTGAAGTCAGCCCGTTGCTGCGAGCGGTGCTGGAACCGATGGCGCAGGCCGAATTCGCCAGCGATTGGCATCAGGGCAAGCTGTTTCATCTGCTTGGCCTGTGCCTGAGCGAGATTCGAGAGGCTGCACAACAACCGATGCTGCTGCCCCTGCCCCGAGACAAACGCCTGGCGTCGCTGCTGTCGGCGCCCGAACAACTGCCGCCGCAATTGCACGTGCTGGAGCAACAGATCGGCGCCAGCAGCCGCACCATCGGGCGGATCTTCCAGCGGGAAACCGGCATGAGCTATCAGCAATGGCGCCAGCAGTGGCGCTTGATGCGTGCGATGGAATTGCTCGCCACCGGGCGCAGTATCAGTTACTGCGGCTACGCGCTGGGGTTTGCCAGCGACAGCGCGTTCATTGCGTTCTTCAAGGCCATGAGCGGCACCACTCCCAGCCATTGGCTGAGATAAGCAACTGACGATCGGCATGAAAATTCAATTGCCACAAAATATTACTCGCGTCATATTACAGCCGTAATAACGACCCGTTTCCGCAGGTATTACGCCATGACCAGCATGCCCACCCTCGAGCCCGACCTGTCTGTTGCAGTCGCCACTGCCCAACCGCCCCTGCGCAAACGCCTGCTGCTGACCGGCGCCGGCCTGATCGCGCTGGTGGCGGTCGGCGTGTACGCCGCTCACTGGTGGGGCACCGGGCGTTTTCTGGAGGAGACCGACGATGCCTACATCGGTGGCGATGTCACGGTGATCGGGCCGAAGGTTGCCGGGTACATTGAAGAAGTGCTGGTCAGCGACAACCAGTCGGTGAAGGCCGGTGACGTGCTGATCCGTCTCGACGCACGGGACTACCGCGCCAACCTTGCCAAAGCCGAAGGCGCCGTGGCTGCCGAAGAGGCGCTGCTGGCCAACCTCGACGCCACCGAACAACTGCAACAAGCGGTGATCGGCCAGGCCCGTGCCGGCATCGATGCCGCTGGCGCCGAAACCGCTCGCTCGCGGGACGACAACACCCGCTACAAACGGCTGGTGAGCACCAATGCCGTGTCGGTGGAAAGCGCCCAGCGCGCCGACGCCACTTTCAAGACCGCGCAAGCTTTGAGTGCCAGAGCCCAGGCCGAACTGCTCGCCGCACAACGCCAACTGGCGGTCATCGACACCCAGAAACAACAGGCCCGCGCCGCCCTGCAACAAGCCCGCGCCGAACGTGATCTGGCGCAGTTGAACCTCGGCTACACCGAACTGCGCGCACCGGTTGACGGAGTGATCGGCAACCGCCGCGCACGGGTCGGCGCCTATGCCCAGGCCGGTTCGCAGCAGTTGTCAGTGGTGCCGGCCAGCGGGCTGTGGGTCGATGCCAATTTCAAGGAAGACCAACTCGCCAGAATGCACCCCGGACAACGGGTGAGCATCCGCGCCGACGTGCTCTCCGGCCAGGAGTTCCATGGCCGCCTCGACAGCCTCGCCCCCGCCACCGGTTCGCAATTCAGCGTGCTGCCGCCGGAGAACGCCACCGGCAACTTCACCAAAATCGTCCAGAGGGTGCCCGTGCGGATTCTGCTCGACCCGGCCGACGGCGTGCTCGGCCACCTGCGGCCGGGGTTGTCGGTCACCGCCGAAGTCGACACCCGCGCGCCAGCTGAAACCGCCGCCGTGGCCGTCGCGCCATGAGCACTGCCCTCGCAGCCCCGGCGCAACCGTTCAATGCCGCCGACATGGCCACCGCGACCAAAGTGTTCGCCTTCGCCACGATGTGCATCGGCATGTTCATCGCGTTGCTGGACATCCAGATCGTTTCGGCGTCGCTGCGTGACATCGGGGGCGGACTCTCGGCGGGCACTGACGAAACCGCGTGGGTGCAGACCAGTTACCTGATCGCCGAAATCATCGTGATTCCGCTGTCGGGCTGGCTGTCGCGGGTGTTCTCCACGCGCTGGTTGTTCTGCGCTTCGGCGGTTGGCTTCACCCTGGCCAGCCTGCTCTGCGGGGTGGCCTGGAACATCCAGAGCATGATCGCCTTTCGCGCGCTGCAAGGTTTTCTCGGCGGCTCGATGATCCCGCTGGTGTTCACCACGGCGTTCTTTTTCTTCACCGGCAAACAGCGGGTGATTGCCGCTGCGACCATCGGTGCGGTGGCGTCGCTGGCGCCGACCTTGGGGCCGGTGATCGGCGGCTGGATCACCGACATTTCGTCGTGGCACTGGCTGTTCTATATCAACCTGGTGCCAGGCATTTTCGTCGCCGTGGCGGTGCCGATGCTAGTGAAAATCGACCAGCCGGAGTTGTCGCTGCTCAAAGGCGCGGACTACCTGAGCATGGTGTTTCTCGCGCTGTTTCTCGGCTGCCTTGAATACACCCTCGAAGAAGGCCCGCGCTGGAACTGGTTCAGCGATCAGACGATTCTGACCACGGCATGGATCAGCGCATTGGCGGGGCTGGCCTTTATCGGCCGCACGATGCATGTGGCCAATCCGATCGTCGATCTGCGCGCCCTCAAGGACCGCAACTTCGCCCTCGGCTGCTTCTTTTCCTTCGTCACTGGCATTGGCCTGTTCGCGACGATTTACCTGACGCCGCTGTTTCTCGGGCGAGTGCGCGGTTACAGCGCGCTGGATATTGGACTGGCGGTTTTTTCCACCGGGGTGTTCCAGATCATGGCGATTCCGCTGTACGCCTTTCTCGCCAATCGTATGGATTTGCGCTGGATCATGATGATCGGGCTGGGCTTGTTTGCGTTGTCGATGTGGGAGTTCAGTCCGATCACCCACGACTGGGGCGCCGCTCAGTTGATGCTGCCGCAAGCGTTGCGCGGGATCGCCCAGCAACTGGCGGTGCCGCCGGCAGTGACTCTGACTCTGGGAGGCCTGGCACCGGCGCGGCTCAAGCACGCCTCGGGCCTGTTCAACCTGATGCGCAACCTCGGTGGAGCGATCGGGATTGCCGCCTGTGCGACCATTCTCAACGACCGCACCAACCTGCACTTCACCCGCTTGGCCGAACATCTGAACAGCAGCAACGAGGCGATGAACCAGTGGCTGGCGCAGGTCAGCGGCAACCTGGCCACGCTGGGCCAGAGCGGTGACGTCGGGATCACCGCCGGCCTGCATCAACTGTGGCTGCTGACGTACCGCGAGGCGCAAACCCAGACCTACGGCGACACCTTCCTGATGATCATGCTGTGCTTCGTCATCGCCACGGCGATGGTGCCCTTGATGCGCAAGGTGCAACCACCGGCCGCGCCGAGTGCGGATGCGCACTGATCACCCTTCTGAGTGGTATGCACTTTCCACTGTGGGAGCGGGCTTGCTCGCGAAAGCGGTGTGTCAGATAACCACTAATGTGACTGACACGACGCCTTCGCGAGCAAGCCCGCTCCCACAGTTATCGACCGTGAACGGTCAGAGTTGTGGGGTTTTACGGAAGCCTACCGCCAGACGGTTCCAACTGTTGATGGTGCTGATCGCCACAGTCAGGTCGACCATTTCCTTGGGCGAGAACTGCGCGGCGACGACTTCGTAGTCTTCGTCCGGGGCGTGAGTCAGACTCAGTTGGGTCAGCGATTCGGTCCACAGCAGCGCAGCGCGTTCACGCTCGGTGAAGAACGGCGCTTCACGCCATGCGGTCACCGCGAACAACCGGCGTGGGGTCTCGCCGCCTTTGATCGCATCGGCGGTGTGCATGTCGATGCAGAACGCGCAGCCATTGATCTGCGAAGCGCGCAGCTTGACCAGTTCGACCAGGGTCTTTTCAAGCGGCAGTTTCGAGACCGCGGTTTCCAGCGCGATCATCGCTTTCAGGGCGTCAGGGGAAGCGGTGTAGAAATCGGTACGAGCTTTCATGGTGAGTGTCCGGGGCCGGTGAATGTGTGACTAAGGTAGTCCCGACCCTGCCCCGGGCAAATAGCCAATCTCCCGGAAGACGAGTAGACCACCGCGTCACACCCGGTTGCGCAACCACTGCAGGAAGCCGGTTTTTGCCACCACGGCCGGCACGTCCTGGGTCAGCGTCTGGGCCTTGTGCAGCCGGTAATCGAGCAAGGCCTTCATCGCCTCGTTGATGTCGTGGCGGGCATCCAGGCAGGGTTTGAGGTAGGTCTTCTCGATGCGGTACAGCGCGCAGAAGGTTTTCGCCGCGAAGGTGGCCGGCACCGAAGAGTCGGACAGGATACCGGCCTCGCCGATCACCTCCCCCGGCCCCATGCGCCCGGATTCGAACGGGCTGCCGTGGCGGGTCAGGGTCACGGTGACCACACCGGATTCGATGATGAACAAATGATCGCTGACCTCCCCGGCGTCGAGAATCGTCTCGCCGGCACGGAAGGTTTGCAGGGTCATGTTCTGGCTGAAGGTGTCTTTCTCTTCCTGGCGCAAGGTGGAGAAAATCGGTGAACTGTCGAGCAGCGCCCGTGGCCGCGACAGGCCGCTTGGCGCATTCGGCTCCACGCTCGACAACAGATTGACCCCGGACGCCTGCAAGTGCCGGTAGGCCAGATCGAACAGCTGATTGCGCACCGGACGTTTCTGGTCCATCGACGACACGAAGCCACTGATTTCGTATTCGACGCCGGTGCTGGTGGAGCTTTTCAGCGCCACGCTCGGCGAAGGGTTGTCCAGCAACGGACGGCAACCCTGCATCGCCCGTTCGAGTGCGTCGATCACCGTGGTCGGTCGCGCATGCGGGCTGACCTGCACACTGACGGCCAGGCCGAACATATTGCTCGGCCGGCTGAAGTTGATGATCTTGGCCTTGGCCGCCAGCGAGTTGGGGATCACCGCCATGCTGCCCTGACTGGTTTGCAGACGCGTGGCGCGCCAGTCGATGTCGATGACCCGGCCTTCGGTGCCATCGATCGAGATCCAGTCATCGATCTGGTACGGCTTGGTGGTGTTGAGCACGATCCCGGAGAACACGTCGCTCAGGGTGCTCTGCAACGCCAGACCGACGATGATCGCCAAGGCTCCGGAGGTCGCCAGCACGCCTTTGACCGGCAGATCGAGCACATAGGCCAGCGCGGCGATGATTGCAATCAGGAAGATCACCGCACCGAGCAGGTCCTGCAACAGGCGCCCGGTGTGCCCGACCCGCTGCATCATCACCGCGCCGATCAACACGGTCAGGGTGCGCGCGCCGAACAGCCACCAGCCGATCTGCAACCCGGTCGCCGCCAGGTGCAGCGGCACGTTGTCGGCCCACGGCGCCGGCTCCATCGGGTTGAGGCCTTCGTTGAACAGTACCGCACTGAACAGGCCGAAAATCAGCACCCGCACCAGCAGCTTCCACTCACTGCCACGGGAGCTGATCAGGCGCCACAGGCCCAGATCGAGGAGGATCAGGATCAACGCGCAAAACAACGGATGTTCAGTCAAAAAAGACAACATCAAAGCACTCCGACACGGGCCAATCGCGAGAAGATCGCACAGATTGGGCAAGTGTAGGAGTAATTGATTTGGCAGGATGAACCCGTTCCCGAAAACACCCCAAAATCCCTGTAGGAGTGAGCCTGCTCGCGATGGCGGTGGGTCAGCCAGCCTCATCGCTGAATGACCCGCCGCCTTCGTGAGCAAGCCCACTCCCACAGGGGTTTTGTGGTGTGTCAGAGGTCGAGTGTGTCTGGGTGACTCAGAGCAAAGTGCAGCAACTGCCTGGAATACCGTTCCCTGTGGGAGGGGGCTTGCTCCCGAAGGCGGTGGGTCAGCCAGCATCATCGGTGAATGACACTCCGCTTTCGTGAGCAAGCCCACTCCCACATGGATTTTGTAGTGTGTCAGGGGTCGAGTGTGTGGCTTGTTGCCTCGGAGCAAAGTGCAGGATCTGCCTGGAATACAGTTCCCTGTGGGAGGGGGCTTGCTCCCGAAGGCGGTGGGTCAGGCCATCCCTGGCCTTCGAACCGGCCTACGCGTCCTGTGTAGAGGGCAGTGGTTTTTTGCGTCAAGCGTGCATCTGGCCGAAACGGCCGGACTGGAAGTCGGCGAACGCCTGGTGAATTTCCTGGTCGGTGTTCATCACGAACGGGCCGTGGCCGACAATCGGCTCGTCGATCGGCTCGCCGCTGAGCAGCAACACCACTGCGTCCTGGCTGGCTTCAAGCGTCAACTGATGACCGTCACGCTCGAACAGCGCCAACTGCCCTACGCGCACCGTTTCCAGACCGTTGACCTGCACCGAACCTTTCAACACCACCAATGCCGTGTTGCGACCTTCGTGCAGGTCCAGCGTCAGCAATTTGCCGGCATTCAGGCGCAGGTCCCACACGTCGATCGGGGTGAAGGTGCGCGACGGACCGGTGTGACCATCGAACTCACCGGCGATCAGGCGCAGGCTGCCGGCGTTGTCCTTGAGCGCGATGCTCGGAATGTCGCTGTCGAGAATGGTCTGGTAGCCCGGCGCAGCCATTTTGTCCTTGGCTGGCAGGTTGACCCACAGCTGCACCATTTCCAGGTTGCCACCGTTTTTGGCGAAGTTCTCCGAGTGGAATTCTTCATGCAGGATCCCCGAAGCGGCGGTCATCCATTGCACATCGCCCGGGCCGATAACACCGCCACTGCCGGTCGAGTCGCGGTGCTGCACTTCGCCCTCGTAGACGATTGTCACGGTTTCGAAACCACGGTGCGGATGCTGACCAACGCCACGGCGCTCGGTGGTCGGGGTGAATGACGCCGGGCCGGCGTGATCGAGCAGCAGGAACGGGCTGATGTGTTGGCCCAGGTTGTCGTAGGAAAACAGTGTGCGAACCGGGAAACCATCGCCGACCCAATGGCCGCGCGGGCTGGTGTAGATACCAATGATGTTTTTCATGGTTGTCTCCAATTGGGGTAAGTGATGCACTGGATTAAGCATAAATCCGTATCCATTAATGCACTAGACTGCAAAAATCGGCCTTAGCGTTCTATCTGGAGAACGATGGAGGAAGACCTCAACAGCCTCTACTACTTCACCCAAGTGGTGGAACATCATGGATTCGCCGCCGGGAGGGCGTCGGGGACTGCTACCGTCGGTGCGCACGTAGATTGATTTTCCTGGGGAGGAATTTGCGCAGAGCGATATAGCCTGAATCGTTGGTGCGGCCTTCGCGAGCAGGCTCGCTCCCACAGGAGACCGCAATCCAATGTGGGAGCGAGTCTGCTCGCGAAGAGGCCAGCCCAGACCACACAACTCCTGGGAAAGATTCATGACTTCTGCTCAACAGTGCTTTGCCTCACCAGCGGTTTTTCTCAAGGACGCAGACGCGGATACTCCTGCCCATTCCCACTGCAACCCTGGAGTCATCAATGTCTGTTCCCGCTTTTGGTCTGGGTACGTTTCGCCTGCAAGGTCAGGTGGTCATCGATTCGGTGAGCACGGGCCTTGAACTCGGTTACCGGGCCATCGACACCGCGCAGATCTACGAAAACGAAGCCGAGGTCGGCCAGGCCATCGCTGCCAGCGGTATCGCCCGCGACGAGTTGTTCATCACCAGCAAGATCTGGGTCGCCAACTTCGCTCAGGACCGCCTGATCGACAGCCTCAAGGAAAGCCTGCACAAGCTGCAAACCGATTATCTGGACCTGACGCTCATTCACTGGCCATCACCGGAAAACCAGGTGCCGGTCGCCGAATTCATGGGCGCGCTGCTGGAAGCCAAGCGTCTGGGCCTGACGCGGCAGATCGGCATCTCCAACTTCACCGTCGAACTGATGCAACAGGCGATCGCAGCCGTCGGTGCCGACCACATCGCCACCAACCAGATCGAATTGCACCCGTATCTGCAAAACCGCAAAGTGGTCGAGTTCGCCCAGAGCCAGGGCATCCAGATCACCTCGTACATGACCCTCGCCTATGGCGAAGTGCTCAAGGACCCGCTGATCCAGCAGATCGCCGCACGCCTGCAGGCCACCCCGGCGCAAGTCACCCTGGCCTGGGCGATGCAACTGGGTTACGCGGTGATTCCGTCGTCGACCAAACGCGCCAACCTGCAAAGCAACCTCGGCGCGACCGCGCTGACCCTGAGCGACGCCGACATGGCGTTGATCGCCACGCTGGACCGCGGCCAGCGCCTGACCAGCCCGGAAGGCATCGCCCCGCAGTGGGATTGATCGGTCAGCCTTGAAGACGCTGCGCAAGGCTCAGCATGGCCACGCGCAGCGCCTCCACCGAGCGCTCGACCGCTTGGGTTTCAGCGTCTCGACAGGCCTGTTCAAGATCCACACAGGCCGCCGTCACTCGCGCGGCACCGACCATCTGCGCACCGCCCTTGATGTGATGCGCCAGATTGCGTAAATCGCCCGGATCAAGGGTGGGACGCAAATCTTCCAGCCGTTGCAGATCGTCCTGCAGGCTGCGCAACACCTGGTCGCGCAGTCGTTGCATCACCGCGTGATCGTCTCCGGCCATCTGCTCCAGCGCGCTCAGATCGAGTTCGGTCACCGGCGCTGCCGGGCTCGGTTCGAGGTCTCTCTCGTGGTGACTGGCAGCGCGCAACGCCAGATCCAGATCAGCCAGGCGGATCGGCTTGAACAGGCAATCGTCCATGCCGGCCGCAAGACAGCGCACCTTCTCCTCGATCTGTGCATTGGCGGTAAAGCCGAGAATCAGGCAACGCGCCTTGCCACTCGCCGCCTCGGCGTCACGAATCGCCCGAGCGAGTTCGTACCCGTTGCGTCGCGGCATGTTGCAGTCGGTGATGAGCACATCAAACGGTTGTGCCCGCCAGCGCTCCAGGCCCTGCTCCCCGTCGTCGAGGTCGACCGTACGGTGGCCGAGTTCACTCAGTTGCCAGCACAGCAACAGACGGTTGACCGGGTGGTCGTCCACCACCAGCACACTCAATGAGCGCGCGGGTTTATCCACGACTTCGGGGCGTGTCGACTCAAGCTTGCGCGGGCTCAGCCGTGGCAACTGCAGGCTGACTTCCACCCGGGTTCCGTGGCCCGGCGTGCTGTCGAGGTGCAACGTGCCGCCCATCATTTCGCAGAGGCTGCGGCTGATCACCAGCCCCAGTCCCGAGCCGCTGCGCGCTGACTGGCCAGGATTGCCGGCCTGAACAAACGGGCTGAACAGGCGCTGTTGGTCTTCGGCGCTGATACCGATGCCGCTGTCGGCAATCTCCACCGTCACGTCCAACAGCCCGAGCGGCGTCGCGCTCACCGACAATTGCAGGCCCACCTGGCCGTGCTCGGTGAACTTGATCGCATTGCTCAACAGGTTCGACAGCACTTGCTTGAAGCGTGTCGGGTCGAGCATCACGTCGACATCACTGTGAGCATCCAGTTCGATGCGCCACACCAGGTGTTTCTGTCGCGCCAGCCCTTCGAACACCCGGCACACCGAGTTCACCAACTCGTGCAGATTGGCCCGTTCCGGTGCCAGAGAAAGATGCCCCGACTCAATGCGCGCGATGTCGAGAATGTCGCCGATCAACGCCAGTAATTGCTGGCCGGCACCGGACGCCACCTGAATCGCCAAGCGGTCGGTCACACCCTCCTCGGCCCGTTTAAGCGCCAGTTCGAGCATGCCGATCAAGGCGTTCATCGGGGTGCGGATTTCATGACTCATGGTCGCCAGAAACGCGGTCTTGGCCCGGTTGGCGTCGTCGGCGGCATCCTTGGCCTGCTGCAGTTGATGCAGCCATTGCTGACGCTGACGCAATTGCCAGCGCTGAAAACCGATCCAGGCCAGTGCCAGCAACAACAACCCCGCTGCAGCGGCAAACCCCAGCACAATCTCGCGCCGGTGGCGCAGCCAATAGCTCTCCTCCACCACCACATCATGGCTCCAGCGCTCAACCAGTTCGTCCATCTGCTGCGGTGCGATGCTCAGCAGCGCCTTGTTCAGGATCGTGTGCAGCGCCGTGGCCTGCGGTGCGGTAGCCAGAGCGATGCGAGCCGGCTGATCGCCGATGGTGTTGGTGACGCGCAGGCGCTCGCGGTAATGACGGGCAATCAGAAAGCGCGCCACCAGCAATGAACTGACGGTCGCATCGGCCTGGCCTTTGACAATCAGTTCCATGCCCTCGGCGGGGCTGCTGACCTCGACCAGACGCACTCGCGGCAGGCGCCGCAGAATGTAGTCGCGCAACGGATGACCGCGATAAATCGCCAGCCGTTTGCCTTGCAGGTCGTCGAGGCTACGAGGGCTGCGGGGCGCTGTCGATCCGACCAGCACAAACGGATTGTTCAGGTATGCACGGGTGAACTGCAACTCGGCTTCGCGCTCGCTGCTGGGCGTCACCACCGGCAACACGTCGAGTTCACCGGCCTTGAGCTGCTCGATCTGGCGGTCCAGCGATCGCCCCCGGACAACTTCGAAATGCAGCCCGGTGCGTTGACTGATGAGGTTGAGCAGTTGCGCCGACAACCCGCTGAAACGCCCCTCTGCATCAAAAAACGTCAGCGGCGCGAAGTCTTCGATCACCCCCACTCGTACCACCGGATGCTGGTCCAGCCACTCCCGCTCGCTGACACTGAGGCGTACCCGAGACTGTGCGGCCACTTGCGCGCGCCCCGCACTCCAGCGTTGCTCGATCAGTTGCCGGCGTTCCATGGGAATCACCGCCAGCGCCCTGTCGATGATGCGTTTGAGGCGTACCTCGCTACGCAACAGGGCGAAACCGAAGGGGTTGGCGTCCAGCCCCGATGGCCCGGCCAGTTGCAGGTCATTGCGGTAATTGGTGTTGATCAGGTAATTGGCGCTGATCAGGTCACCCAGGTACCCGTCATCGACCCCGAACGCCACCGCACCGAGTGCGTCCATCGCGGAGGGGTAGCGCTGCACGTCCGCCCGGGGATAGAACGCCTGCACGCTGGCCAGTGGCAGATAGTCCTCGACCATGGCGATGCGTTTGCCCGCCAGATCCGCCGGTAACGTTTCATCGAGCCGGGTCACCAGCATCGGCTGGTCTTCGGCGTAGGGGCGCGACAGCCTGAAGTCCGGGTCGGCCAGTTCAAAGTTGTTGGAAGTGCCCAGCAGGTCCAGCTCGCCGCGTTTGAGCGCGGCCATCACCGCGTCACGGTTGGCGTAGCGTTGCACGACGATGCGCACACCGAGCAATTGCGCCAGCAACTCGGCGTAATCGGCGGTGAGCCCTTCCAGCTCTTGTTGATTGCGGGTGATTTCGAACGGTGGATAATCCGGGCCGGAGATGCCCATGCGCAATACCGGGTGCTGGCGCAGCCATTGCCGGTCGCGCTCATCGAGCGCGATGTGGATATTGTCCAGTCCGGCTTGCGGCAACAACTCAAGGCGTTGCGGCGAGTCACTGGCCCAACAGGTGGTCGTGATGCTCAACCACAACACACACAACCAACCTCGCGAACTCATCAGGTCACTCAGATCAGATGATTGCGTTTGGCGAATTCGCGCAAGTGCACCGTCGAGTTCACCCCGAGTTTTTTCATCAAGCGGGTTTTGTAGGTGCTGACGGTTTTATGGCTCAGGTGCATGTCTTCGGCGATCAGTTTGTTGGGCTTGCCGTGCGCCAATTGCTCAAGGATGTTCAGCTCGCGATTGGAGAGTTCGTCGATCATCTGCTTTTCGCTGCGGTGCAACGGGGCCGACGTATAGTCGTTGTCAGACGGCGCTGCAAAATAGGAATAGCCCGACATCAGTGCCTGGATCGCCTTGTGCAATTGCAGCAGTTGGTTGGTTTTGGCGACGTAGCCCAAGGCCCCGGCACGCAGGCAGCGGTCCTGATAATACTGCGGGTCCTGGGAAGTGAAGATCAGCACCTTGCACCCGGGATCGTTGGCCTTGAGCCGCTCCAGCACTTCCAGGCCGCCGACCCCTGCCAGCTTGAGATCGAGCACCACCAGTTTGGGCTTGTGCTCTCGGTGCAATGCCATGGCTTCGCTGGCGCTCGCTGCTTCGTGAATTTCCTTGAAGCGCTCGGTTTCGAGCACCAGTTTCACGGCAGCCCGCACCACCGGGTGATCGTCGACGATCAGCGCTGACTTCATGACGGCTCCCCGTGCAACAACATGACAAAGGCGCCACCGGCATCGGCTGCTCCTGACGCAGTGGCTGCGCTATGACTGTTACACGGGAACCACATGGGATCTACCTGTCAGATCTGACAGTTGCGACATACGCCAAACCGTGCTCAGGCCCGTCGTTGCAAGGCCGACGCCGGGTTCCAGACATTCGATGCGCACACCGGCCGAACATCGACGCGGGCCATCAGGTGCTCGATCGCTGCCAGGTTCGGCAATGCGGCATGGCTGATCTGCACGTTCTCCTGAGCGAAGCCTGCTGGGGTCTGCACCGGGGCTGATGGCTCGTTGTAAATCAGCACATGACGCACATGCAGGTTGTTCAGGAAAAAGCCCGAGAGGTCCAACGACCCGGCCGCCAATTCGGCATTGATGACCACCGCGTCGAACGGCTCGCAGCCGTATTCAACCAGCGTCAGCAACTCCAGCAGACTCTGCACCGGAGCGACGCGGAAGTATTGGAGGTGGTTGAACAGGCGTTCGATTTTCATCCGGTGAAAATGCTGTGGGTCGGCAATCAGGATGCGCAGGGTTTTATTGATCATGCTCGATCTCCCGAAGGTCAGGTGGGGGTGCGCCAAGACTACGCATCGCGCCAGAACTGCTCTGTAGGATCTTTCCTAAAAATCCGCTCATTCATCTGTTCCTTTGCCATGGTTGCGCCGTTGCAGCCAATTCAACAGATCGGCCCCCGCCATCGGCCGCGCGTACCAGTAGCCCTGCCCTTGCGTACACCCCAGCGCCAGCAATTCACGACGCTGCGCATCGGTTTCGATGCCTTCGATCACCACCGCCATGCCCAGTGTTTCACCCAGCGCCAGGGTGCTGCTGATTGCCGCCCGGCAACGTGGCTCATGCTCAAGGCTGCGGATGAACTCGGCGTCGAGCTTGATTTCGTTGAACGGCAACTGACACAGACGTTGCAATGAAGAAAACCCGGCGCCGAAGTCATCGATGGACAAGCGACAGCCCATCATCCGCAGCCGCACCAGGCTCTCCAGACTGGTGGCCGGTGCTTCCAGCAAGCCACTTTCGGTCAGTTCGAAAGTCAGGCTCGAACCCGTCACAGCATGCCGCGCCAGCGTGGTTTTAAGGGTGTTGGCCAGTTCCGGATGGGCCAATTGCACGGTTTGCAGATTGAACGCCATGTTCAGTGCAAAGCCTTTGGCCCGGGCGCTCTGATGCAGCTTCAGCGCCTGCTCCAGCTGGGAAAACAGCAAGTCGTCGAGCAAGCCGCAGCGCTCCAGCACCGGCATGAACTGCGCCGGGGCAATAATTCCCCGGGTCGGGTGCAGCCAGCGGCACAACACCTCGACACCGCAGACTTCACCGGTGTGCAGATTGAATTTGGGTTGATACCAGGCATGCAGTTGCTGCTCGGCCAACGCCTGGCGTACCGAAGCCTCACTGGCCAACGTCACAGCCCCCGCCGGGCTATCGGCGACGGGCGGCCGGTCGATGAACGTGTCCAACAGCCCGGCCAACACCTGCGCTTGCATCGGTTTGCCGACATCGCCCAACAGCTTCAGGCCGAGCAGCGTCACCATCTGATGCACCGCGCGACGCAGATCCGCCGACAACGAACTGCAGATGATCACCGCCTTCACTTGCCCCGATGCCCCGATCCGTTGCAGGAATTCCAGGCCGTCCATGCCCTCCATCTGCAAATCGCACAGGGCGATATCGACCGTGCCAACCACATCCAGCAGCGCCAGCGCCTGCGCCCCATCACTGGCTTCAAACACCTGATGGCATCCCAGGCTCTGCAGCATGCTCACCGCCACCGAACGCTGGAACGGGTGGTCTTCAAGCACCAGGATACGAAGCGGCGGGTTGCACATGGTGGTGGGCTCGTTGTGGGTGAAAGGCCTGTGAGTGTCCGCTACCTGAGCGTTCAACTCGTGAGGAAAGGTCTGAAGCTGCGTGGGAAACGTCCTAGACATTGAGGTGCTCCAGCACGGCGCCAAGGCTCTGGCGATCCGGCGTACGCAGCATCAACAGCTGTCTTCGACCGGTTACGAATATCGCCTCGGCCCGGGGCTGACCACGCCGGGCATCGTGGATCACGCCATGGCGGATCTGCGGGTTGCCCTGAAAGAACCGCACCGGATCAATCCCTGCGGCGGCAATCAGTTCGCCATTGATGATCAACAGATCGTATTGCTCGAACGGGTCATGGGCGTAGTGCGTCAACGCCAGCAGTTCACGAAACGAACGGATTGGCGTGAGATCGCGATAGCCCAGCCCGTGAAAGACTCGAACAATCCGGGACTGCAGAACGGGCTGCTCTTCGACGATTACAATTCGCCTGCACTTGTAGGACATAGAATTCAACAGCGTGGGAAATGTGCTGATCACGCTAACCAAGTCCCCTGGTGATCTATGTAGGACAAGTCCTAAAGACAGGCAGAAACCTCTGGAAAGCCGACAAGATCGCCGCACAGGTCTGACCCATGCGGCGATTATTCTTACCAGAGGTAGCGATAGCCCACGGTCACACCGAAGGGTTGCTCGATGTCATTGCCTTTGGCGTATTCGGCATCCAGCGAAATCTTGCTCTTCTCGCTGACCTGCAATACACCGCCGAAACCCAGTTCGACACGATTGCCCGGCAGTTCGGCATCGAGCGAATTGCCATTCACCCGCACCTTGCTGGCGCCTGCATGCTCGGTGACGTAGGACGCCTTGACGTACGGCTGGGCTTTCATGCCGTTGCTCAGTTCCAGACTGCGCCCAAACAACGAGCCTACGCGGCTCTGCAGCGAATCGAGGTCATCGGACTTGACCCGCAGCCCGTTGCTGGCGGTGTAGCTCGCACCTTGTACGCGGGTGGCGGTGATTTCGACTTGCGGCTCGACGAACCAACCGTCCTTCAGCGCAATGCGTTTACCCACCTCGATGTCCGCACCGATGCCGTTGGTGTTGTAGGACGCCTTGACCGACTCGCCCAGATTGCTCGGGGTCTTGATGTCGTTGTCGAAGCGGCTGTACTTCAACACGCTGTCGACATAGACACCGTTGTCGTTCAGGTAGGTGGCATAGACACCGAACATACGGCTGTCGATCTCGCCGGACGCACCTTCTCCGAAGTCCAGGTCCGAGCGGGCCGTGCCGAGCATGCCACCGATATAGATTTTGCCGCTGTCGAGGGCGAACGCCTTGTCGGCGCCCACTTCCAGACCGCTGATGTCTTGGCGGTAGGCACGGCTGGAGTGCTCGCTGACATCGAAGCGCTTGCCGATGGCCCGAGTCCAGATACCGCCGTCATCCTGGCCCATGCGCAACTCGCCCAGGCGTTTGACCAGTGCGTTCATTTGCGCACTCCACAGACCGGCACTTGCGGTGTGTGCGGCAATCGCGGCGTTGCTGCCCTTGGACAGATGCTCCGGACCCGGGTCCACCGGACGCGGCGGAGTGACCGGATCAACCGGCGTTATCGGATCGACGGGCGTCACCGGACCCACCGGTTTACCCGGGTCGACAGGCGCCACCGGATCCACCGGTTTACCCGGATCGACAGGCGTTACCGGATCCACCGGTTTGCCGGGATCGACAGGCGTTACCGGATCAACCGGTGTACCCGGATCTACGGGCGTACCCGGATCTACTGGCGTGTTCCCGGAACTGGCCAACACCCAGTCATTGCCTTGCTGCTGCAAGGTGTAGCGGAACGCGCCGGCATCGACATGCCCGCCATAGAGGCCGAACTTCGCGCTGCCGCCATGGGTGTCCACCAGCACTAGACGCCCGTCCGCCGAGGTCGGTTCGCGGCCTGAATCGCCGACGATCAGCGTGTGGTCGCCACTGGCCAGGCCAGCGCCCTGCACTACCAGCAAGTCATCATGCTGACTGGCGATATCGGTGTTCATCAGAATGCTGCCGCTGCCGGACAAGGCGTTGACGGTGAAGGTCTTGAAGCTGCCGTCGGTGCTCGGCACGAAGGCCAGGCGACCGCCGTCGAGGGTCAGCGAGTCCACGGTTTTCACGCCGTTGTCCATGATATTGACCGTACCACCGGCACCTGCCACTACACCGTTGGCCTGCGCGCCGCTGTACAGATTGATCTGGCCGCCGTTACTCACCGTGCTGCGGTTGGCCGTGCCAGTGTCGTAAACGCTTTGGGTACCTCCCTGAACCTGAGTGTCATTGGCCACCGCCCCACCCAAAACACCTCTGCGCAGCGTCTGTTCGCCGCCGGCTTCGATCACGCTACCGTTGGCAACGGCCATGTTGATCAGGTTCTGCACGCCGTTATTGCCAATCTGTGTGTCATTGGCGATGGACATGACATCCAGGGTCTGCACGCTACCGGCGTTGATCAGCGTGCGATTGGCCGTAGAACGGGTCACCGTCTGCTGGCTGTCGTTGAGAACGGTGTCATTGGCAGTGCCGCTGGCACCGACCAGTTGTGTACCGCCGTTGTTGACCACCGTGCCATGGCTGACACCACTGGAGACACTCTGCGTCGCACCGTCGACCAAGGTGTCGTGCGTGACGCCATTCATGAACACATTTTGCGAGCCACTGCCACTCACGGTCGTACGATACGCCGTGCCAGAGGTGCCGATCGATTGCAGTCCGGCGGTGACATTTTCGTCATAGACCACTGCTCCGCTGTTGACCGAAGCGGTATAGGCGCTGGCGTGCAGCGGTACAAGCAAGGCTACCGCTACCGCGACAGGCGTTCGACGAAATGCAGGAACAAAGGCTTTCATGCGCTTGACCTCAGGGGGGCCGATCTCGACATCGGCGCTTTTCGGACTGAGTTCGAAACACGCCATGGCACGGTTCAAACCCGAAGAGGCTGCCAATTTAGAGAGCTGAGCGAAAATTCTGAGTAGGAAAATTCCCTATGCTTGTAGGAAATTTCCCAAGAGAACTGATCGGTGTTGACCGCCAGTGTCAGCACAATCAAACAAGCGAGCCCATTGCAGGCTCGCTTGCCATGGATCAACCGCGAGTGCCGACGGGCGCCGCACCGTAGGAAATAATCACCTCCACCCGACGATTGAGCTGACGCGAGTGCGCACTGCCGTTGTCGGCAATCGGAAACTGCTTGCCGTAACCCTTGGTGATCAGGCGATCAGCGCTGATGCCCATGCGCTTCAGCGCAAATGCCACCGCATCGGCACGCCGCTCCGACAGACGCTGATTGAAGTCATCGCTGCCCACGTCATCGGTAAAGCCTTCAATCCGCACTTTGCGCTCCGGGTTGGCCGTCAGGTACTGCGCCAACTGCTCGAAGTTGCGTTGGCTGCCGTACTTCAAATCGGCCTTGCCGGTGTCGAACAGCACGTCACCGAAAGTCACCACTTCGCCACGCTCGGTCTTCTGCGCCTTCATTGCCTGCAAGGCCTTGAGCTGCTGGGTGCGCACGTCCAGTTGCACCTGCGTGCGTTCGGCATCAATCTTTTTTAGCCCGCCTTCTGCCTGGCGCATGGCGATGGTCTGCTCGGCGACAGCGATTTTCTGGCTGGCGAGGTAGGTCAACTGCTCGACGTCCGGAGCCTTGCGATCCTTGAGTGAAGCCTGGTCGGCCTTGTTCAGGGCAATGAACGCCTCGCGGGTTTCGAGGGCTGCCAGTGTGTTCGATTCAGGTTTGTGTTGCAGTGCGGCGAACTGCGCACGGGCTTGCAGCAATTGCGGGTTCTCCGGCGGTGTGGCGCAGCCGGCGAGCACCAGCGCGCACAACGAAACGACGGGCAGTAATTTGAAAGTCGACATGAAACGTTCCTTATTGAGCGCTGGCTGGCGGGTTGAAACCGGTGGCCGGGTCTTGCAGCATTTCCTGCTTGAGCACCTGAATGCCGCTGCGCGCATCGACCAGTTGTTTCTGCCACTTGACCGCGCGCGCCTTGCGCTCGGCGAGGTTGGCATCGGCTTCGATCTGTTCGGCCAGGGTTCGCACTTGAACGTAATCACGTTCGCCCATGGCCCGCTCCATCAGAAACATCTTGTCCTGCGCGGCTTTCATCTCCAGTGGCGCGTATTGCGTCGCTTCGGCGGACACCGCGCGACTGACGGCATCCCTCGACAGGGTGATCTGCTGCTCGGGCACCGGTGCGCTGGCACAGGCACTCAAGGCCCCGGCCACGATCAGCAGGCAGGCCGATACGCGCGCGTGGGAAAACACACGTTCAATAGTCATCTAACACTCCTAACAGTGGAGTCCGGGGCCGGTCGTTATTGATCTGTGGACCCGGACGAGTTGCGCTCAATCAAGTCGGCCAATCAGTAGTAATTGATGGTGAAGGTCGCCGTGGCATTCGCGGGACCTGCGGTGATGCTGTCCCCGGTCTGGATGTAGCGGGCCTTCAACGGGATGGTGTAACTGGCGCCCTCGACGGCACGCGGAGTGATGCCGCTGGCGCGCAGCGTCGCCAGCGGCAGCGGCGTGCCGTTGCTGTCAGCGACTTGCAGGCCGACGCCGGTGGCCGCCGGGTCTTCGCCGGGTGCACTGGGGTTGAGGCTCATGATCCCGAGGTTGGGGGTGATGGCCGCGCGGGTCGGATCCAGGCGCACCTGCAGGACGTTGTTCCTGCGCGAGTCGAGGTTGTTGCTGCTGCCGTCGCTCAACCAACGCGGGCCGGTATTCTGGTAGTAACCATTGAACGCCGGGCAGTTGTTCAACGCGATGGCGAAATCCTTCCACGCCGTAAACGAGTTCTTGCCGGAAAACTCGTTGAGCATGTGCGTGCCCATCGGCACTGAAACGTCCGGGGTCTGGCAGGTACGCGAGACGATGTTGATGCTGCCGGAGAAGTTCACACGGCTGACTTCAAGGTTGTTGCTGGTCACCCAGCGCTGGTCAACCGTTGGTAGCTGGGCGCCCTGAATAGTGCCAGGAGACACGTCACCAATTTTGATGAAGGACATGTCGAAAGTCAGGGTGTTCTGTAACGTCCAGACACACACATTGGTGCCGCTGCCGCAGTTGGTCCCATTCCCGGAAAATGGCAATGCATTACCGGCATACCAGATCGCAACGCCAATGCCGGGCACGCCGCTCTGATAGACATTTCCCGCCCACGGCGTGCCAGCCCAGGAAGACAAGGCCAGCGGCCTGACCGGCAGACCTCGACGAGTCTCGATGTTGTACAACCCGGCAGAGCACGACAACCGCACAAACGTGGCCGCCTGAAACGTCTGCCGATAAATCTCCGCGCCCAGCGGCACGTCGCGGCCGACGGTCAAATTGCCGCCCAGCAACGGCTGGGTTCTGACCATGCTCGATGTGCCATCAATGAAGCCGCAGTCAGCCATGGCAGCACCCGCTGCCAACGACAAACCCGCCACCGCAGCACCCGATTTGAGCAAACGCATCATCTTCATCACTTGTACCCCTGTGCGCTGTTCACAGAAGCAACGCGATTATCTGAATGGTTCACCGAGCACACCGCGCTCACTTGTTGCAGCTGCTTGCCTTCGCTCTTGCCCGGCGGCAACGGCAACGCACATTGCTGATCGGCCTTGGTGCCCCAGCTGATCAACAAGCGGCGTGCACCTTCCTTGACCCGGGCATACAGCTGCCCGCCCTGCCCGACCACCCCCACCGAAACGCCACGGTCATCGACCACGCCGGCGCCGAACGGCAACGCACTGCCATCGTCCAGCGTCACGTTGAGCAGCAGGGCCTGGCCGTTCTGGGTGCCGTATTTGAGCGCGACCACGGCACCGGCACGTGGCGCGACTTGCTGACTGGTTTCGCTGAGCTCAACGTCCAGCGAGGTGCCCAGCGGATCGATTGCCACTTCGTTCAGTTCATACGGACGCAGGTACGGCACCACGGCGTTGCCATGGCGATCGAGTTTCAGCCCCGGGAAGCCAACGACCTTGGCGCCCTCGGCACCTTCGGCAGTGATCACCGCCATGGTTTCGCCGCGATACGGGGTCAGGGTCACGCCGTTGGGGTGCGCGACCACGCTGCCGCTGGCATTGAGCGACAGGCTGTCGTAACCCGCGCCCTGACTGACAGTCGCACCGACGATGGCTTTCGGGCCGATGTACTGACCGTTGACCGACGAGCTGTTGGTGCGGCTCGCACCATCGTGGCCGGCAGTCACGCCATAGTTGTACTGGCGGTCTTCACCGGCGGTGCCGCTCAGGGTCGCCTGCTGGCTGTACTGGCCATCGGTGTCACGCATGACCCGCGCCGACAGCTGCGGGCGGTTCACGGAGGAACCGAACTCCAGCGGCATGCTCACGGTGAACAGCAGGCTGGTGTCCATCTCGCCCAGACCGACCCGTGCCCGGTTGGCGCTGACGCCATAACTGACCGCGCCGACCTGCTTGTTGTAGCTGAACTGGTACTGCAGATCGCGGCCCGGCAGGTTCCAGTAATTCTGCGAATAACCACTGAACGCCACTTGCCCCCAGTCGCCCAGACTCTGGTTGGCGGTCAGTGACAGTCGACTGCGCGGACGCCCGAACAGGCTGGTGTCCAGCCCATTGCGCTCGGCGTCGAGCAACTGCACGGCGTTGCTGAAATCCAGGTAGTTTTGCGTGGAGAACCGGGTGGCTGCCACGGCAAAGTTACTGCCGGTTTCAAGGATGTTTTTGCTGTAGCTCAGGCGCGCACTCTGGCCGCTGGCGGTGCCGCTTTTGAGGTCGGTCTGGGCGTGCGTGACGTCTACCGCCATCGCTCCGACCGGCGTACTGAACGCCAGACCGCCGAGGGCCGATCGGTAATCATCACTGAGTTGCGAACCACCGTAACCGGTAAAGATATTGCTCAGGCCAAGCTGATACGTACCCTGAATCAGCTTCGCCTGGCTGTCGATGTAGTTGTTGCGGGTTTCACCGGCGGTGACGCTGAAACGCGAGGTGCCCGGACGCAGCAATTGCGCGGTCGAGGCGAACGGCACGATAAACGTCTGCTCGCTGCCATCGGCTTCGTAGACGGTGACATCGAGGTCACCGCCATAACCGGTGGAGTACAGGTCATCGATCACGAAGGCGCCCGGCGCCACCGTGGTTTCATACAACAGATTGCCGGCCTGACGCACCGCCACCCGCGCACTGGTGCGAGCGATACCACGGATCACCGGGGCGTAACCGCGCTGGGATTCGGGCAGCATGCGGTCGTCGGTGCCCAGTTGCACACCGCGATAGGCCAGGGTGTCGAAGATCTCGCCGCTGGTATTGGCCTCGCCCACGGTCAATTGGCTCTTGAGCGAGGTGATGTCGCGTTGGGCATAGGTGTTGAGGGTCTGGTAGTCCTGACCGTTGAACTTGTCCCAACTGAGCGAGCCGTTGTGGCGCAAACGCCAGTCACCGACGTTCAGCCCGGCGTTCAAGCCCAGGTACGCCGAGTCATAGTTACCGGTGTCGGTCTTGTTATGGTTGGCGTTGAAGTTGTAGCTCAGGGTGCCGGCGGTCACACCGCGATCCCACAGATCAGGGCTGACATAACCACGGGCATCACGGCGCAGGGCAACTTGCGGAATGCTGACATCCAACTGCTGGGTGGACGGCGAAAACACCGCGCTCGCGCCCTCGATCAACTGTGCGATGTCCAGGCACGCAGCGCCGCTCTCGACACTGGCCGTGGCTTGGGCAGACAACCGGCGCAAGTCCACGCCGATCAGCTCGAGCACGCCCCGGCTGAAACACACGGTCGGGTGACTGCCATCGGCCTCGGCATTGATACGAATGTCCTGACGGGTCACCAGTTTGCCGTTGACGGCGACGTCGGCGCGGTACTCACCGGGCAACACCGGGTTGCCTTGCTGGTAGGCGCTCAGATCGAGCGTACGCGAGTCTTCCGGCAGGAACGCGTCGTTGAACTGCACGTCTTCGGCCAGCGCGGCCGGGGTGGCGAACGCGCCCGAGAACCCCGCCAGCGTCTGCAGCACCAGCGCGGTCAGCGGATTCAGGGCAAAGCGAGGGCGAGCCTGCGGGCTGGCCCCCAGGCGTGGATGAGCTTTCATAGGTTACTCGTGCACTAAAACGTTCGCGGAGAGGTCAGGGCTTGAGCGGTTGTTTGATCGGCACCAGCGCGCCGTAGTCGTTGATCGCGTTGAACTCGACCTGGGCAGCACCTGCGGGCATCGACTTGAGCCCGGGCACGGCAAACAGCTTGGTTTCACCCGGCTCGACCATGCCGTTTTCACTGTCGTAGCGCTGGGTGCCGACCGTCAGTGCGAGCTCGACCTGAGACATGTGAAAGGCGCTCGGGTTGAAGGCTTGCAACGCATAGCCCTTGTCCACCGCGACGACTTTCCACTGCATCTGCTGCGGTGTTTCATTGGGGTTGCCGGGCAGTCCGTCGGGACGATAGAAAATCTTGATCCGCGAGCGGAACGCCATCTGCAACACGTTGAGGTCCGTCGGGCCTTCGGCCTTCGGCGGGATCTCCAGTACGTTGAGCCAGAACACCGACTCTTTGCTGGCCGGCAGCGCCGCACCGGTGAACATCAGGCGCAGGCTCTGGCCTTTGTTCGGGTCGATACGCGACACCGGCGGCGACAGCACGAACGGCGCCTTGGAACTGGTCGGGCTCGATTGCAGATCACCGCTGTCGACCCACGACTGCACCAGTACCGGACGTGCGCCGTTGTTGTTCAATTTGACAGTGACTTCTTTCTGACTCGCGGGATACACCACACGTGTCCCGGTGATCACCACACCGGCCTTGGCTTGCGCATACATGAGCATGGACAGCGTCAGTATTGCGCCGATTCGAATAACACTTGCGTAACGCATGCGCACCTCATTGCCCGCACGCTGACGCGCCATTGCCCCCCCTGGCCGGACGCGTCAGTGTGACTTCGGCTTACTGGTAGTCGACGTTGTAGGTCACGGAACTGATCACCGTGCCCGGTGTGGTCGCGCCGGTGGCGAAGTACTGCACGGCGTACGGCATGTTGGCCGCGCCAGTACCGTCGATGGTGTTGCGGGTGGTGTTGGTGATCTGGTTGGTGTTACCGGCCTGAATCACAGCGCCGCCCTGTTGGTCGACCAGTTGCAGTTGCACGTTGTTGGCGGTTCCGGTCATGTTCTTCAGGTTGCCGCTGATCGGGTCAACGGTGGCGCCCGAGTTGAAAAACGCAGCGGCGGTGGTCGCGGTGCCGACGCAGTTGCTCAACTGGATGTTGAAACCGGTCTGGCCTTCAACCTGCCCTGGAGCGGTCAGCAGACCGGTGGAGATGGTCGGCAGGGTCACGGTGGCGATGGCTGGCGAAACCACGCCGTCAACGGCGATGGTGCAGGTCTGGTTGCGCAGTTCACCGTTGAAGTTGATGGTGCCGTCGGCGGCGTTGGCGAATTGAGCGCCAGTGGCGGCAACCAGTACGGCGATGGCGAGAGCTTTGCGATTCATGGGACAACTCCAAAAGTAAGAGACGAATCTGTCGCGAAAGTCTGGATGGTTGTCCGACGCGAAATGCGTCGAGAGTTACAAGCCATCTGCCTGGGCGACGGAGTTATCTTGGTCTTTTGGAGAGGTCAGTCCCGTAGGCGCATTCCCTGCGGCATGTAGGACATTTCCCAGCAACAACTTAAACGAGTAACGGTTCCAACTGATCGGCCAGCCGTTCCATGGCTTGCTGCAAGCCATCGACGGCCTCGGTCAGTTGCGCCGGATCCAGCCCGTTGCAGGCTGTCTCGAGGTGCTCGCAGGCATTGATCAGCGCACGCGCCTGGATGATCCGCGCCCCGCCCTTGACCCGGTGCGCGAGGTCGGCCATGCCCGGCAAATCGTTGCGGGTGAACAAACGCATCAGTCGGGCCATGTCTTCGTCATTGCTGTTGGCCAGATCACCGAGCAGGCTTTTGATCGATGCGCGGTCGCCTCGGGTCAACTGTTCGAGGCTGGTCAGATCAATCTCATCGGTCAACGGCGTATCCGCAGACTTAGTGGCCTGCTGCACCGGTTGCGGTTTCACTTGGGCCAGTTGCGCATTCAGATCCTTGAGGCTGATCGGCTTGAACAGGCAGTCGTCCATCCCGGCCACACGACAGCGGCTGACCTCTTCGGGCTGGGCATTGGCGGTGAAGCCGAGAATCAGGCAGGGCGATAACTGACGCGTCGTCTCTTCTTCGCGGATGGCCCGGGCCAGTTCATAGCCGTTCATGATCGGCATGTTGCAGTCGGTGATCACCACATCAAAGGTCTCGCCACGCCAGGCGCGCAAACCATGGGCACCGTCCTCGGCATCCTTGACCCGGTGCCCGAGATAACTCAATTGCTGCGCCAGCAACAGGCGATTGGCCGGGTAATCGTCGATCACCAGAATATTCAACGCATGCCCGGGAGCTGCCGGCTCAGCGTTTTCACGAGGCACTTCCTTCAGCGGTTGCAGGGTCGGCAAGGCCAGTTGCACGTCGATTCGCGTGCCCTGCCCCAGCTCACTGTGCAGGCTTAACTGGCCGCCCATCATTTCGCACAACGTACGGCTGATCACCAGGCCCAGCCCGGAACCGCTGCGCGCCGACTGCGTGTTGTTGCTGGCCTGGGTGAACGGGCTGAACAAGCGCTGCTGGTCTTCGGCGCTGATGCCGCTGCCGCTGTCTTCGACCTGCAGCGCGAGGTTCAGACGCTCATCGTCACGGCCCGGCTCGACCTTGACGCTGATCCGCACCCGGCCCTGTTCGGTGAACTTGATTGCATTGCTCAGCAGGTTCGACAGCACCTGCTTGAAGCGCAGCGGATCGATCAGCACATCGCGATTGGCCGCTGCATCCAGTTCCAGCACCAGACGCAAATGCTTCTGCCGCGCCAGCCCTTCGAAGATGCGCACCACCGACTCCACCAGTTCGCGCAGATTGGCACGTTCCGGAGTCAGCGACAGGCGCCCCGACTCGATACGCGCGATGTCGAGGATGTCGCCGATCAGGTCCAGCAACCCCCGGGCAGCCCCCGACGCCACTTCGATGGCGAAGCGATCCATGATGCCCTGATCGGCTTTTTTCATCGCCAGTTCGAGCATGCCGATCACCGCGTTCATCGGCGTGCGGATCTCATGGCTCATGGTTGCCAGGAACGTGGTTTTCGCTCGGTTGGCGTCGTCGGCGCCCTCTTTGGCTTCGCGCAGTTCCTGCAGCAGATGCTGACGTTCACTGACGTCGATCCAGCCGCCAATCATACCGCTGACCTCGCCGTCGCTGCCGCGATACGGCAGCATCCAGTGATAGATGGTCAGCACCTTGTCGCCCATGCTCAGGCTGCGATCCTGTACCCGCGGCAAGCCTTCGCTCATCACTTGCAGGTAGTCGCGGTGATAGGCTTGAGCCTCATCGCGATTACTCAGCACGCCTTCGAGCACGGTCTTGCCGATCACCGCATCGCGCTGGACGTCGAACACCTGCAAATAACCTTCGTTGCACACCAGCAGCTTGCCGTCGCGGTCGCGCACATAGATCGGGTGCGGCGTACCGTCGATCAATACGCGCATGAATTCCAGTTGATCGTTAAGGGCGATTTCCGCCTGCCGGCGTTTGCGCATCAGCAACCGCAGATAGGCGATCCAGCCCAGCGCCACCAGCAACAGCACCGCCGCCAGGGCAAAGCCCTGAATGATCGCCGTGCGGTTGCGCAGCCAGTAACTGTCATCGACCACCACTTCGCTGCGCCAGCGATTGGTCACCTCATCCAGCTCTTCGGGCGGGATGCTCAGCAGGGCTTTTTCCAGGATCGAATACAGCTCCAGCGAGCCGCGTGCGGTGGCAAACGACACCTGTGCCGACTGGGTACCGACGGTGCTGGTGATGCGCAGACGCTCGCGGTACTGGCGCGAGATCATGTAACGCGCGGTGATCAGCGAATTGACCGCCGCATCGGCCTGACCGTTGGCCACCAGCGTCATCGCCTGCTGAGCGTTTTCGGCATCGACCAGCGTCACGCGCGGGTAATCCGCCACCAGCATTTCACGCAGCGGATTGCCGCGGATCAGCGCCAGACGCTTGCCCGCCATGTCATCCAGCGTGCCCGGGCTGTCGGCGCCAATCCGGCTGACCAGAACGAACGGCATGCTCAGGTACGGACGGGTGAAGCGCAGGGTGCCTTCGCGCTCGGCGCTGGGGGTCAGGGTGATCAACAGGTCGGCACGATTATCGCGAATCTGCTCGACCAGCTCCGACACCGACTGCGCACGTTGCACGTCGAATTTCAGCCCGGTTCGCAGCGCGACCTTCGCCAGCACGTCGGCGCTGATACCACGGAACTCGCCGTCCTGACCGTAAAACGACAGCGGCAGGAAACTGTCATCAATCGCCACCCGCAGGCGTGGATGCTGCGCCATCCAGCGTTGCTCGCTGGTGCTGAAATGCAGTGTCTGCTGACCGGGCATGCTCGAACCGCCGGCACTCCAGCGCCGCAGAATGGTCATCCGCTCGCCCACCGGAATACTCGCCAATGCCGCGTTGACGATGCGCAACAGCTGCTCATTGTCACGCGGCAGGGCGAAGGCAAAGTTCTGCACCTCCATCTGCGAGAAGTCGGCCAGTTGCACGTTGTTCAGGTAGTTCTTGCTGATCAGGTAATTGGCACTGATCGCATCGCCCAGATAGACATCGACATTGCCGAACGCCACGGCGCCGATGGCGCTGAGGGTCGACGGATAGAGCTGCACATCGGCCTTGGGATAGAAGGCCTTGACCGTCTCCGGCGGCAAGTAGTGATAGAGCATTGCCACGTGTTTGCCGGCCAGGTCCGGGGGCAGATCGGAGCTGTCGCCGACCCGGGTTACCAGGGTTGGCAGGTCATCGGCATAAGCGCGGGACAGCGCCAGTTCCGGGTCGGCCGCCTCGAAACCATTGGCGGTGCCGACCAGGTCCACTTCACCGTTCTTCAGCGCTTGCAGCACTTCGGCGCGCGAGGCATAGCGTCGCACCTCGACACGCACGTTGAGCAACTCGGCGAGCAATTGCACGTAATCAGCCGTCAGCCCTTCGTAGTCAGTGCCATTGCTGGTGATTGCAAACGGCGAGTAATCCGGCGCCGAAGCGCCCAGATGCAAAACGCCTTTGCTGCGCAACCAGCTCCAGTCCTGCCCGTCGAGGCTGACACTGTAATTGTCCACCGTCGAACGGCCGAGTACGCGCAGGGTTTCGGCCGGGGCCGCCAACGCCATATTGAACGTACCGGTCAGCGCCAGCGCCAGTAGCCAGGTTCGAATGATCGGGCGCATTCAGATCAGGTTGTTGCGCTTGGCAAAATCGGCCAGGTACACCACCGACTTTACATTGAGCTTTTCAATCAGGCGGGTCTTGTAGGTACTGACGGTCTTGTTGCTCAGGAGCATGGCGTCACCGATTTCCTTGTTGGTCAGACCGTTGGACAGCTGTTGCAAAATGGTCAGCTCGCGATCGGACAGGCTCTGGATCATTTCCTGTTCGGTCGCTTCGACGTCGGAGCGGCGCACGGAACTGGTCGCAAGATTGGGAAAGTAGGTGTAGCCATCCATGATCGCCTTGATCGCCTTGATCAACTCATCGATGTCATTGGTCTTGGACAGGTAACCCGCCGCACCGGCCTTCATGCAGCGCATGGAGTAGAACAGCGCCGATTGCGAGGTCAGCACCAGAATCTTGCTCTTGACGCCCAGCGCACCGATGCGGCCGATCACCTCCAGCCCGTCGAGCTTGGGCATGGCAATGTCGAGGATGATCAGGTCCGGCGCGTGCTCACGGGTCAATTGCACCGCGTCGGCACCGTTGTCGGCCTCGGCCACCACGTCGAAGCCTTCCTGCTTGAGCAGCATTTTCACCGACGAGCGGATAAACGGATGATCGTCTACAACCAACGCTTTAAACATGTGAACCCCTATAAGGCACGCCGGAATGACCCCGAAATATACGATCGTCCATGAAGTGAAAAAACCGGGATGGAGACCGTCCGGAGCGCGGTTCAAAAATACACCAGCATCCGGACAGTGTAGGAACTTTCTAGAGCTTTTCCGCGAAGTCTGCGCGAAGGCTCACAGCGTGCTGTCGGCAGACGACAACCACTGCAGCAGGACATGCCCGGTCATCGGCCGCGCGAGGTGAAATCCCTGCCCCATTTCACAGCCCAGGGCGAGCAGCGCCTCCTGCATCGAACGACTGCTGACGCCCTCGATCACCAGTTGCATGTCCAGCGAACGGGCCAGCGCCAGGGTGGTAGCGACCAGCGCCTGCCAGGATGGCTCGTAGCTGTGCTGCAGCAGTTCGCCGTCAAACTTGAGCTGATTGAACGGCAATTGGCAGAGCAGTTTCAGTGAAGAAAATCCGCTACCGAAATCATCGATGGCCAGACCACACCCCAGCAGACGCAGGCGCAACAGGCTTTCCCGGGTGTCGGGCGGCAGTTCGAGCAGACCGTTCTCGCTCAATTCGAATTGCAGGACCGAACCGCTGAAGCCATGGCGCTGCAGCGCACGCTGGATGTGCCCGACCAGTTCAGTGCCGGCCAGTTGCGAAGCGTGCAGGTTGAACGACAGCGTCAGGTTCGTACCCTGGCGCCGCAGGATGCCCAGCAGGCACAGGCCCTGTTCCAGCAATTGCTTGAACATCGTATCGATCAGGTCATACGCCAGCACCGCCGCGAGAAACTCACCCGGCAGCAATACGCCTTTGCCAGGATGTTCCCAGCGCACCAGCACTTCGGCGCCAGCGACAGCACCGTTGGCGAGCAAGAGCTGCGGCTGGAACCAGGCACGAAACTCGCCGAGGGCCAGGCCGCGCCGCACTTCGTCTTCGCCGGGCAGTTCCCTGGGCGGCTCCAGCAATGTCAACGCCGGATGCGGTAACCGGTAACGCTGCAACAGCTTGTGCAAGAGGCGCAACTGCAGCGGCGCCGGCATGACCCCGAGCAATTGCAGGCCGGACAACGAACGCATCTGGCTCAACGTGCGATGCAGCGCCGGGCGCAAATCGCTGCACAGAATCACCGCGCGCACCATGCCGGTTTCCCGGGCATGGGCGAGGAACGCCAGGCAATCGAGGTCTTTATCGATCAGGTCGCAGACCACAATGTCGACCCCGCCGCAAAGGTGCATCTGCACCATCGCCTGCTCACCGTTATTCGCCTGCACCACTTCGCGCACACCCAGACGATGCAGCATCTTGACCAGGACGCTGCGGGCAAAAGCATGATTTTCCAGTACCAGTACGCGGGGTGAGGTCATTTTCCATCCGTCGCTGCGCAGACCCGAGGATCGGCATAGTGACGGCCGAGGCGCAATGTATCTGACGGATTAATCCTGCGTGCTTGTAGGAAATTTCCCAAGCGAGGCCTTACTCGGTGGTACTCGGACTCCAGAACGCCTGCACCACCAGCGCCGACGTGGAAATCCGCGCCACCAGCGCATCCAGTTCGTCGCCGTCCACCGAAGTGGTCGCCAGCGTGGCTTCGATCTCGATTTCGTCGGCGCCGAAAGCATGCACATCGACGTCGCTGGCCGGGTAGTTGCTGCGCTCCAGCTCGGCTTCGAGCAAGGCGAACACGGCTTTCTGCTGTGAACGCCGGGCGATCACGTAAACGATGTTGGTGACTTCGGCCGACACCACGTCCAGTGGCTGGCGGTTGATGTTATTGACGATCGGCCGCAGCAAGGTGTTGGCGGCCAGAATGAACAGCGTACCGAGCACCGCTTCGGCCAGCAGGTCGGCACCGGCGCAGGCGCCGACGGCGGCTGAAGTCCACAGGGTGGCGGCGGTATTGAGGCCGCGCACGTTGCCCTCCTCGCGCATGATCACCCCGGCACCGAGAAAACCGATGCCGGAGACCACGTAGGCGACGACCCGCACCGCGCCTTCAGCGCCGCCAAGGCGGTTGGCCATGTCGACAAAAATGGCCGCGCCGACGGCCACCAGCACATTGGTGCGCAGGCCCGCCGTACGTTGCCGATACTGGCGTTCGAAACCGATCAGGCCACCGAGGATGAACGCCGCACTGAGGCTGACAAGGGTGTCGAGCAGCGAGGTGAGGTTGAGGTTGTTGATGGCTTGCATCGTCATCTCCTTGAAAAAACACAAATCCCCTGTGGGAGCAAACCCGCTCCCACAGGGAAACAGTGTTGTCCTGCTGTTATTGCCAGCCGAACCGGCGGATGTAGAAGCCCTTCACCGCCTGGGTCAGCGCCATGTACGCCAGCAGGATCATCGGCAGGAACACAAAGTACATCGACGGCAGCGCCTGCAGTTTGAAGTAGTTGGCCAGCGGCCCCATCGGCAGGAAGATCCCGACCGCCATGATGATCCCGGTCATCACCAGCAGCGGCATGGCTGCACGGCTTTGCAGGAACGGAATCTTCGGCGTGCGGATCATGTGCACGATCAGTGTCTGGGTCAGCAGCCCCACCACGAACCAGCCGGACTGGAACAGGGTCTGGTGATCCGGCGTGTTGGCATCAAACACATACCACATCAAGGCGAACGTCAGGATGTCAAAGATCGAACTGATCGGGCCGAAGAACAGCATGAAGCGTCCAACATCCCCCGGCTGCCAGCGTTGCGGCTTTTTCAGCATCTCCTCGTCGACGTTGTCGAACGGAATCGCGATCTGCGAAATGTCATAGAGCAGGTTCTGTACCAGCAGGTGCATCGGCAGCATCGGCAGGAACGGGATGAACGCACTGGCCACCAGTACCGAGAACACGTTGCCGAAGTTGGAGCTGGCGGTCATCTTGATGTACTTGAGCATGTTGGCGAAGGTCCGACGCCCTTCGAGCACGCCCTCCTCCAGCACCATCAGGCTCTTTTCCAGCAGGATGATGTCGGCGGCTTCCTTGGCGATGTCCACCGCGCTGTCGACCGAGATCCCGATGTCGGCAGTGCGCAGCGCCGGGGCGTCGTTGATGCCGTCGCCCATGAAACCGACCACATGCCCGTTGCCTTTGAGGATGCGCACGATGCGCTCCTTGTGCGACGGCGTCAGCTTGGCGAACACGTTGGTGTTCTCCACCGCCACGGCCAGTTCGGCATCGCTCATGCGCTCGACATCGTTGCCCAGCAGCAAGCCTTGCTGCGCGAGGCCGACTTCGCGGCAGATCTTCGCCGTCACCAGCTCGTTATCGCCGGTCAGCACTTTGACCGCCACGCCATGCTCGGCCAGCGCCTTGAGCGCCGGCGCGGTGCTTTCCTTCGGTGGATCAAGGAAGGCCACGTAACCGATCAGCGTCAGCTCCTGCTCATCCGCCAGGCTGTAAGTGTCACGACCTTGCGGCATCGAACGGGCAGCCACCGCCACCACGCGCAAGCCTTCAGCGTTGAATGCTGCAGTGACCTGACGAATCCGGGTCAGCAATTCATCGCTCAAGGCTTCCTCGACGTCACCGTGCTGCACACGGGTGCACACTGCCAGCACTTCTTCCACCGCGCCTTTGCAGATCAGCAGATGCGGCTCGCCGCGCCCTTCGACCACCACCGACATGCGCCGACGATTGAAGTCGAACGGGATCTCATCGACCTTGCGAAACGCCGTGCCGACTTTCAGCTCACGGTGGACTTCCACATGCTCCAGCACCGCTACATCGAGCAGGTTTTTCAACCCGGTCTGGTAGTAGCTATTGAGGTAGGCCATTTCCAGTACGTCGTCGGAATCGTCACCCCAGACGTCGACGTTGCGTGCGAGGAAAATCTTGTCCTGAGTCAGGGTGCCGGTCTTGTCAGTGCACAGTACGTCCATCGCGCCGAAGTTCTGGATCGCATCCAGGCGCTTGACGATGACTTTCTTGCGCGACAGGAACACCGCGCCTTTGGCCAGCGTCGAGGTGACGATCATCGGCAGCATTTCCGGGGTCAGGCCGACGGCGATCGACAGCGCAAACAGCAGCGCTTCGGTCCAGTCACCCTTGGTGAACCCGTTGATGAACAGAACCAGCGGCGCCATGACGAACATGAAACGGATCAGCAGCCAGCTGACTTTGTTCACGCCCAGCTGGAACGACGTCACTGCCCGATCAGTCGCACCGACCCGTTGCGCCAAGGCACCGAAATAGGTGCTGTTGCCGGTGGTGAGAATCACTGCCACGGCGGTGCCGGACACCACGTTGGTGCCCATGAACAGGATGTTGTCCAGCTCCAGCGGATTGCGCGTGTCGCGGTCGGCCTGGCGCGCAAATTTCTCCACCGGCATCGATTCGCCGGTCATCGCCGCTTGGCTGACGAACAGATCCTTGGCGCTCAATACCCGGCAGTCGGCTGGAATCATGTCGCCGGCCGACAGCACGATCAGGTCGCCCGGTACCAATTGCTTGATCGGCAGTTCGATGCGCGGCTCATCGCGGCGCATCACCGTGGCGGTGTTGCTGACCAAGGCCTTGAGCGCGTCGGCGGCCTGGTTGGATTTGCTTTCCTGCCAGAAACGCAGCAGCGTCGACAGCACCACCATCGAGAAAATCACGGTGGCGGCTTTCAGGTCTTCGGTCAGCCAGGAGATTACCGCCAACAGGGTCAGCAGCAGGTTGAACGGGTTTTTGTAGCAGTGCCACAGGTGGGTCCACCACGGCAGCGGCTGCTCGTGTTCGACTTCATTGAGGCCGTACTGCGCTCGCAGTGCGTCGACTTCAAAGTCAGTCAGGCCGTCAGTGTGGGTGCCCAGCGAAGACAGCAGTTCGCCGCTGTCGCGATGGGCCGCATCGACCAGGGTGTTGGCCAGGGTGGGCGGCACTTCACGGCTGACCGTGGTGTCGTTGATTGACTCCAGCAGCGCCAGACGGCGGAAGTGCCGGGCGATGTGGCGTGTACGCAGGAAACCTGCGAAAAATTCCTTGAGCGTAAGTTTCATGGCTGTTGCCCCTATGGTCAGCCGGGAAACCGTCGAGCAGGTACGACCGCGCCTCGTGCGCCGGAAAAACCGGCACGGCAAGGCTTGGCGCGCCAGTCAGGAAAGACTGGCGTGTCGATAGAGTTGCGATGACGACCATAAAGGTCGAAACCACACTTTTCAGTGTCGATGAGAAGGACGTCGGGACATGACCTTGCTGGTCATGATCGGGATGCCGCTGCTCGCTTTACGGCGAGACAACGGCAGAGAAAGGCTGCGCGTTATCTTGCCGAGAATCTGCCGGTTACCGAGACCGGCCGACAACTGTCACTCGAACAAGTACCCACTGTGGGTCTCCGCTATTGATGAAAACGCGCGAAGCTTACGCCTCGATGATGCGAGAGTAAACCCGGGAAAGGAGGTGTATCGGGGAATGTCGGGGATGTTCAGGAAGGGTTCAGGAATGAGTTTTTGCGGTGTATTTGAAGGCCTCTTCGCGAGCAAGCCCGCTCCCACACTGGATCTCTGCTGACCACAAAATCTGTGTTCAATGAAGATCCCCTGTGGGAGCGGGCTTGCTCGCGAAAGCGGTGTGTCAGGCGCTCAAAAATCAGCTGGCAGTCGCCAACAACAGATCCGCCATCGAACGGCTGTGCCCGCGGTTCTTGCCATGCTCATACAGCGAGCCGGCAATCTCGTCAGCACGCACCGGCAACACCGACAGCAGTGTGTCGCTCAGGCCATGGCTGGCCTGGCAAAAGCCCTGCATGTACAGACCGGCCTTGCAGCGCTCGTCGGTGATCAGTTTGTAGTTGCGATCAACCTCGAAGTCGCCCAGGTACTCTTGCAGCGGCGCCAGCAGTTTGCGGTGCATCTGGCGCTCGTAACCGGTGGCCAGCACCACGGCGTCGTAGATGCGCACGGTGACTTCGCCGGTGGCGTTGTTGCGCACCGCCAGTTCGATGCCGCGCTCGGTGGCGGTGGCTTTCTCGACGGTGGTCAGGGTGCGGAACGCATGACGGGCAATGCCCGAGACTTTCTGACGATAGAAGATGCCGTAGATGCGTTCGATCAGGTCGATGTCCACCACCGAATAGTTGGTGTTGTGGTACTCGTTGACCAGACGTTCACGCTCGGCGCTGTTCTGCTGGAACACCAGGTCGGTGAACTCTGGCGAGAACACTTCGTTGACGAACGGGCTGTCGTCGGCAGGCTTGAGGGCCGAGCCGCGCAGGATCATGTCGACCTGTACCGACGGGAACGAATCATTGAGGTCGATGAACGCTTCCGCCGCGCTCTGCCCGCCGCCGATGATCGCGATGCTCATCGGTTGATTGTTCACACACGGCTGTTTGGCCATCTGCGAAAGGTACTGCGAGTGGTGGAACACGCGGCTATCGCCCTTGAGCGCCTTGAACGCTTCGGGAATACGCGGCGTGCCGCCGGCACTGACCACCACCGAACGCGCAGTGCGCACGAATTGCTGGCCTGCGGTGTCACGGGAGATCACGCGCAGCGCTTCAACCTGATGGTTGTGCAGCACCGGCTCGATGGTCAGCACTTCTTCGCCATAACGGCTCTGCTCGGTGAACTGCCCGGCGACCCAGCGCAGGTAGTCGTTGTACTCCATGCGGCACGGATAGAAGGTGCCGAGGTTGATGAAGTCAACCAGACGGCCGTGGGCCTTCAGGTAGTTGACGAACGAGTACGGGCTGGTCGGGTTGCGCAGGGTTACCAGATCCTTGAGGAAGGAAATCTGCAACTCGCTCTGGGTCGACAGGGTGTTGCCGTGCCAGCTGTAGTCGGCCTGCTTGTCGAGGAACAGCACATCCAGCTCGCCGTGGGTCGGGCCGCGCTCTTGCAGAGCGATGGCCAGCGCCAGGTTCGAAGGGCCGAAACCGACGCCGATCAGGTCGTGAACGATGGGCGATGCAATTGCCTGAGTCATTTCCAGTGTCCTCTGGATGAACCCCTCAACAAGGGGAAAGGAGAGCCTAAGTGACCTGACCGGCCTTGAGCAGGACAGCAGGTCGTCTGTTGAGTAGGAACGAGGACAGTGAAATAAAATTTAACGACGCCGGCTCAATGGGCATCCCATTGCTTGATGCGCAGGCGGCAATGCTTCATCGCATTGACGATGTGTTTTTCCACCAGCGCCTTGGAAATGCCCAGATGTTCGGCGATCTGAGGGTGGGACAGGCCGTCGATCTTGCGCAGCAGAAAACTGTCGCGGCACAACGGCGAGAGTTCCGCCAATGCGCGCTGGAGCATCTCCAGACGCTGGCCATGATCGAGGGTGCCGTGGGGCGAGGGGGTGAAATAGCGCTCTTCGCTGTCGAGCACTTCCAGTGGTTCGACCTGGCGCAAGGCGTTGCGCCGATGATCGTCGATCACCAGATTCAACGCCGTGCGATAAAGAAAGGCCCGGGGTTGCTCGATCGGCGTGTCGCTGGAACGCTCCAGTACGCGCACATAAGCGTCATGCACCACATCTTCGGCGACCTGGCGGTTGCCGAGCTTGGCGTTCAGGAAACACACCAGCTCGCGATAGTAGTTTTCCAACATGACTCCCGGCCGCTTCGATGCGGATTCGATCCTTGAGCACACTGATCGAAAGCCCCCGATTACGGGGTAGCAAGATAGTGGCAACTTGAGGTGCGTAATTTATAGTAATTCTCATATAGATTTAAAGTGGCGTTTGTCGTTGCCCGCCAAATAGTGCCGTTCTATACCTGTAACATCCTGTGTCTCCGCTTAAATTCCCCGCAGCTTTCATCGTTTACAGGACAGCTCCCCGTGTCTGTCGCGCCCTGCGACAGCGTTCAGCGGCTGCCCGCTTTCTGCGTGTACCCGAACGACGGGCCGAATTCCACTGGCCGGAACCCTGCATGAAACGTCCCCGCCCCGCCCGACGCGCCCTGCTCGTAGTCCTTTGTCTGATTCCTGTTGTTGCCTACGCCGCGTGGCAAATCATGCCGCCGGGCCGGGACCGCTTCGCCACCGTACAAGTCACCCGTGGCGACATCGAAAGCAGCGTCACCGCGCTGGGCACCCTGCAACCGCGACGCTATGTCGATGTCGGTGCGCAGGCCTCGGGACAGATCCAGAAAATCCACGTGGAAGTCGGTGATGTGGTCAAGGAAGGCCAGTTGCTGGTGGAAATCGATCCGTCCACGCAGAAGGCCAAACTCGACGCCGGGCGCTTCTCCATCGAAAACCTCAAGGCGCAATTGCAGGAACAACGCGCCCAGCATGAACTGGCGCAACAGAAGTACCAGCGCCAGCAGCATCTGGCCGCCGGCGGCGCCACCCGCGAAGAGGACGTGCAGACCGCCCGCGCCGAACTGAAAGCCACTCAGGCGCGCATCGACATGTTCCAGGCACAGATCCGCCAGGCCGAAGCCAGCCTGCGCAGCGATCAGGCCGAACTCGGCTACACCCGGATCTACGCGCCGATGGCCGGCACCGTGGTCGCCCTCGACGCCCGCGAAGGCCAGACCCTCAACGCGCAACAACAGACACCGCTGATCCTGCGCATCGCCAAACTGTCGCCGATGACCGTGTGGGCCGAGGTGTCCGAGGCCGACATCGGCCACGTCAAACCGGGCATGACCGCCTACTTCACTACCCTCAGCGGCGGTCAGCGACGCTGGAGCAGCACTGTGCGGCAGATTCTGCCGGTGCCGCCCAAGCCACTGGATCAGACCAGCCAGGGCGGCGGCAGCCCGGCCAGCACCAGCAAAAGCGGCAGCGCGCGGGTGGTGTTGTACACCGTGCTGCTCGACGTCGATAACGCCGACAACGCCTTGATGGCCGAGATGACCACCCAGGTGTTTTTCGTCGCCGACCAGGCCAGGGACGTACTCACCGCGCCGGTCGCCGCATTGCAGGGCAGCGCCACCGCCAACCTGCAGACCGCACAGGTGATCGCTGCCAATGGCGACATCCAGCACCGCGAGGTGCGCACCGGCATCAGCGACCGACTCAAGGTACAGATTGTCGACGGCCTCAACGAAGGCGATCACCTGCTGATCGGCCCGGCCGACGGCAACGGGGGCTGAATGCAAACGCCTCTGATCGACCTGCAGGACATCCGCAAATCCTACGGTGGCGGCGACGCCCCCGAGGTTCACGTGCTGCGCGGCATCGACCTGTCGATCCACGCCGGTGAGTTCGTGGCGATTGTCGGCGCTTCCGGCTCCGGCAAATCGACCCTGATGAACATCCTCGGCTGCCTCGACCGCCCAACCTCCGGCGAGTACCGCTTTGCCGGGGAAAACGTCGCCGGCCTCGACAGTGACGAGCTGGCGTGGCTGCGTCGCGAAGCCTTCGGCTTTGTGTTTCAGGGCTATCACCTGATTCCATCCGGCTCGGCCCAGGAAAACGTCGAAATGCCGGCGATCTATGCCGGCACCCCCGCCGCCGAACGTCACGCCCGCGCCGCTGCCCTGCTCGACCGGCTCGGTCTGGCCTCGCGCACCGGCAACCGTCCGCATCAGTTGTCCGGCGGTCAGCAGCAACGGGTGTCGATTGCCCGGGCGCTGATGAACGGCGGCCACATCATCCTCGCCGACGAACCCACCGGCGCCCTCGACAGCCACAGCGGCAAAGAGGTGATGGCACTGCTCGACGAACTGGCGAGCCAGGGCCACGTGGTGATCCTCATCACCCACGACCGCGAAGTCGCCGCCCGAGCCAAGCGCATCATCGAAATTCGTGACGGCCTGATCATCAGCGACAGCGCCCGCGACAACCCCGACGCCCAGACCAGCGCCAACCCCGGCGCCCTGCAAGCGGTCGACCTGCGCAAGCGCCTGGCCGAGGGCGCCGAAGCTACCGGCGCCTGGAAAGGTGAATTGGTCGATGCCCTGCACGCGGCATGGCGGGTGATGTGGATCAACCGCTTTCGCACCGCGCTGACCCTGCTCGGGATCATCATCGGCGTGGCGTCGGTGGTGGTCATGCTGGCGGTCGGCGAAGGCAGCAAGCGCCAGGTGATGGCGCAAATGGGCGCGTTCGGCTCGAACATCATTTACTTGAGCGGTGCGTCCCCGCATCCACGGGCGCCCTTGGGCATCGTCACTCTGGACGATCTGGCGGTGCTCGCCACCCTGCCGCTGATCAAGC
Organism: Pseudomonas sp. H1h; assembly: GCF_000633255.1. Classification (GTDB taxonomy): domain Bacteria; phylum Pseudomonadota; class Gammaproteobacteria; order Pseudomonadales; family Pseudomonadaceae; genus Aquipseudomonas. The sequence continues at coordinate 143,735 of NZ_AYMJ01000013.1, read as the reverse complement.
AGATCATGCCGGTCAACGGCGCCGAAGCGGTGGTGCGTTTCGGCAACCTCGACCACAACAGTTATGTCGGCGGCAACGACACCAACTTCCCGAAAATCTTCAACTGGCCGGTGGCCGAAGGCAGCTATTTCACTGCCGCCGATGAAGCCGCCGGTGCCGCCGTGGCAGTGATCGGGCACAAGGTCCGGACCAAGCTGCTCAAGGATGTCGCCAACCCGATCGGCCAATACATCCTGATCGAGAATGTGCCGTTTCAAGTGGTCGGCGTGCTCGCGGAAAAAGGCGCCAGCTCCGGCGATTCCGACAGCGACGACCGCATCGCCGTGCCCTACTCCGCCGCCAGCACGCGGTTGTTCGGCACCTACAACCCCGAGTACGTGGCGATTGCCGCCGCCGATGCGCGCAAGGTCAAGGAAACCGAGCAGGCCATCGAGCGCATGATGCTGCGCCTGCACAACGGCAAGAAGGATTTCGAACTGACCAATAACGCCGCGATGATCCAGGCCGAGGCGCGCACCCAGAACACCCTGTCGCTGATGCTCGGTTCGATTGCCGCGATTTCGCTGCTGGTCGGCGGCATCGGCGTGATGAACATCATGCTCATGACCGTGCGCGAACGGACCCGCGAGATCGGCATCCGCATGGCCACCGGCGCTCGCCAGCGCGACATCCTGCGCCAGTTCCTCACCGAAGCGGTGATGCTCTCGGTGGTCGGCGGGATTGCCGGCATTGCCCTGGCGCTGATCGTCGGCGGCGTGCTGATCCTCAGCGAAGTCGCCGTCGCGTTCTCGTTGATGGCGGTGCTCGGCGCATTCGGCTGCGCGTTGGTGACCGGTGTTGTCTTCGGCTTCATGCCTGCCCGCAAAGCTGCCCGGCTCGACCCGGTCACGGCCCTTACCAGTGAATGATCGATCTATGAAACCGCGCCTCAGCCTGTTGACCGTGTGCCTGATCCTCAGCGCCTGCGGCAGCCCCGCTCATCGTCCGGACAGTGGCGTGCCAACGCCTGCCGCCTGGCAATCGCCCCATGCAGCCAGCGTGGCACGTATCGATCCACAATGGTGGACGCGGTTCGGCAGCCCCGAACTCGACCACTTGATCGAACAGGCACGCCTGGGCAGTTTTGACCTCGCCGCCGCCGTCGCCCGCGTGCGTCAGGCGCAGGCAGGAACGGTGATCGCCGGCGGCTCGCAGTTGCCGGAAATCAAGGCCGGGTTCAACGCCAATCGGCAGAAACTGCTGCGCGGCAGCGGCTACAGCCAACTGGACGCGGACAGCAGCAATCAGGCGGTGGATTACTTCGACACCAACCTGAGCGCCAGCTACGAAGTCGATTTCTGGGGCGGCAAACGCGCCTCTCGCGACAGCGCGCAGTTCACCTTGCAGGCCAGCGAATTTGATCGCGCCACCGTCGAGCTGACGTTGCTCAGCGGGGTCGCCAGCACCTACGCGCAAACCTTGTCGCTGCGCGAACAGGCGCGCATCGCCGAGCTGAATCTGAGCAACGCGCAAAGCGTCTTGCAACTGGTGCAGACCCGTTACGACGCAGGCTCAGCCACCGCCCTGGAGCTGGCTCAGCAGAAAAGCCTGGTGGCCGCGCAGCAACGGCAATTGCCGCTGGTGCAACAACAGGCCCGGGAAGCGCTGATCAGCCTCGCCGCCCTGCTCGGTCGACCGGTGCAGCAACTGCCGGCCACTCAGCAACCCTTCGATCGGCTGCAATGGCCAGAGATTGCCAGTGGCGTACCCAGCGATCTGCTCAACCGCCGCCCGGACATTGCCCGCGCCGAAGCGCAACTGGCAGCGGCCGAGGCCGACGTCAAAATCGCCCGCGCGGCGATGCTGCCGAGCCTGACCCTCACCGCTCAACTCGGCTCCGGTGCTGACCAGTTCGATCAACTGCTTCGCAGCCCGTTCTACAACCTCACGGCCGGCCTGGTTGCCCCGATCTTCAACAATGGCCGTCTCGGCGCCGAGCGCGACAAGGCCACAGCACGCCAGCAGGAACTGCTGGAAAGCTACCGCGGGGCGATCATCAATGGTTTCGCCGATGTGGAAAAAGCCCTGAACAGCATTCGCGGCCTCGACCAGCAACGGCAATGGCAAAGCGAAGAGCTGAATCAGGCACAGATCGCATTCGACATAGCCCAGAGCCGCTATCAGGCCGGTGCCACCGACCTGCTGACCGTGCTGGAAACCCAGCGCACCTTGTACGCCGCGCAGGACCTCAACGTGCAACTGCGCCTGGCGCGATTGCAAGCGAGCATCGCGTTGTACAAGGCGCTGGGGGGTGGATGGCAGACGGCGAGCCGGTAATCCCTCGGCAAGAGGACTGCCAGCGATGGGGGTGTGTCAGAAAACTCATCCTTGAATGCCCCACCGCTTTCGCGAGCAAGCCCGCTCCCACGGGATTTGTGTTCCACGCCGGCAGGTAAATGTGCGGAGCTGGTGGTCAGGGATTGGGCTGTGTCAGGGGAATCATCCTTGAATGACCCACCGCTTTCGCGAGCAAGCCCGCTCCCACGGGATTTTTGTAGCGCCCGGGGCTTGAGCGATACACAGATCAAATGTGGGAGCGGGCTTGCTCGCGAATGAACGATGACGCGGTTTCAGACCGGTGCTTGTTTAGCCTTCAGATGCCGCGCATACCACGGCCGCTTCGGTACTTTGCGGAACAACTCCGAGAGCTTTTTCTCGTCATCGCTGAAGGTGATGCGCAGCGCCAGCTTCATGGTTTCCGGGTCCATCTCCACCGACTTGCCCACCTGCAACCCCGGCACGGTGCTGCAGCCGTGGGTGATCGGGCCGAGCCACGGGTCATTGACCTCGACCCAACGTCCCGGAGCGAACCACGGCACGCCATTGACCTGCAGACGCGTGACCTCACCCGGATGAAAGCGCTCGTGGGCGCGGAACCAGTCTTCCAGACGGTCATCGATCCAGCCATGGAACGCCCAGAACACCGGACTTACGTGAGAAGAAAACGGGTCGCCGAGAAAGTCGTTTTCAGCGGCGTACCAGCGTGCGGAAAAGTCTGCCGGGTCGCGGGCAAACGGCACCGGATGCCCGTTGGACGGATCGCGCGGTACCGACGCCCAGCGCATGTGCAACCAGTCGTGCAGCCCTAGCTCAACCTCTGAACCGAACTGCCCCAACGTCAGCTTCGCCAGATAGCGCGGATCGCGGTAACGCGACTCCCAGACCAGGAAGTTGCTGTGATAGGTCTCGGCAGTCTTGATGTCGCTGACCCATTGCGAGTACTCGTCATCCTCCTCCGCCAGCCAGGTCGGCGGCAGCGAGGTGCCGTCGTGGTTGTCGAAATAGTCGGCAAAGCCCCGGCGATCGCGAATCAGCTCCGGCTGCGGCAACGGGAAATGCTGCCACGACGGCAGGTCCTGCATCGACCGCGCCGTGCCCAGCATGTGCCGGTGCATGAAAAAGAAATCGATGCCCGAACCGTTGCGGTCTTTTTTCGCGCCACGCGCGTCGCGCTCCTTGTCGCGGGGGCCGGGTTGCCAGCCGATACCGCGCAAGGCACCGCGCTTCTCTTCCGACAAGGTGTGCCACTTGTCACGTGAGGCATGCCAGAGCTGGTGGAACAAACGGTGCTCGGGCGAGATCAGCCACGCCAACAAGGTCGGGTTGAGACCGATGCGCTCGCGTGCTTCAGGGAACACCCGCTTGACCGCGACAAAGCGGTTGTCCTGCGCCGGCAACATCAGTGGCCGATCCAGATTCAACACCCGTCCGCTGAGGCTGCCGCTGCCGGCATTGCCGAAACCGGCCCAGACCTCATCCAGGGCCATGCTGAATTCATAATCGGGGGCACCATCGACCGCCGTGTTGCTGACCAGCCGCCAGCTCAGTTGCGCGGCACTGACATCGGCCAGATCGGCGAGCACCCGGTAGCGCGGCGGTTCAGGCGAGCGCAGACGTTCGGCGGTATCCAGAAAACCGATCACCCCACGGCCCTTGTGAGCGATGTCGAGGAACACCTCCAGGCCATCCTTCGGCACCCCGGCAATGCCCGCATCACGACCCTCGAAACGGATCTGCCAGACACCTCGCAGGGTATCGGCCAGACGCTGGCCAGCCACATCCGCCACGTCGAACGAAGCTTCGCCGGGGGTGATCGTCGGGTCCGGCTTCGTCCATTCACGATGCCCAAAATACGCTGCAGGCACGGCGGCGCCGGTCAGTGCCAGACCCGCCATGAACCATCGTCGAGAAATCGTCATTGCCCTACCTGTGTCAGCCATGAAGCAGGCTTTATCCAAGCTAGAACGTTTGCTGCGCGTGCAAATTTAAGCGCTTGGGCACCGGACTAAATTTCCCTTGCAGCCAGTCGTTCCTCCCAGATAGCGAAGGCCCACGTGCCTGCACCTCGACGGCGAACCTGACTGAGATGGCAATGACAAAACCACGTTCGAAAAAGGCTCTTTACATCGGCCTGCCGCTGGCCCTGGCGATCAGCGCCGCGGCAGGCTTTGCAGTCTGGGAGCATTGGTTCAAGGACAACCCCGGCTACCCGCCCAAAGTCATGAAGCAGGCCGATGAGTTGCAGGACCGGATTATTTCCTTCGACAGCCACATCACCGTGCCGCTGGATTTCGGTACTGCCGGCAACGAAGCCGACAAAGACGGCAGCGGTCAGTTCGACCTGATCAAGACCGCTCGGGGCAGGCTTTCCGGCGCAGCGCTGACAATCTTCGGCTGGCCGGAAATCTGGAACGGCGCCAACGCCCCGCACCGGCCTACCGCGGGTTTCATCGAGGAAGCGCGCTTCGAGCAGGAGACCCGCTACAAGATCATCACCACGCTGGTGCGCGACTTCCCCAATCAGGTGGCCATCGCCTACACCCCGGACGACTTCCGGCGCCTGCACGGCGAAGGCAAGTTCGCGATCTTCATGAGCATGCTCAACGCCTATCCGCTGGGCAACGACCTCAACGCCCTCGACAAATGGGCAGCGCGTGGCATGCGCATGTTCGGCTTCAGTTACGTGGGCAACAACGCCTGGGCCGACTCGTCGCGACCGCTGCCGTTTTTCAATGACACCCGCGACGCCCTCGGCGGGCTGTCCGATATCGGCAAGCAGGCGGTACACCGGCTCAACGATCTGGGGGTGATCATCGACGTGTCGCAGATGTCGACCAAGGCCGTGGAGCAAGTCGCGCAATTGAGCCGCGCCCCGATTGTGGCCTCGCACTCGGCGCCACGGGCACTGGTGGACATCCCGCGCAACATCAGCGATCAGGAAATGCAGCTGATCAAGAACAGCGGCGGCGTGGTGCAGATTGTCGGCTTCCCGACCTACCTGCGCCCGTTGAGCCAGCACACCCAGGACAAGCTCAACGCCCTGCGTGCCAAATTCGACCTGCAGCCGCTGCAGGGTCTGGAAATGGCGCTGATGCCCGGCGATCCGATCATCACCGTGTGGCCCGAGCAGCGCTTTGGCGAATACGCCAGTCAGCTCTACGGAATTGTCGACGAAGAACCGAAAGCCACCCTCAAGGATCTGGGCGACGCCATCGATTACGCGGTGAAGAAGATCGGCATCGACCACGTCGGCATCAGCTCCGACTTCAACGATGGCGGCGGCATCGACGGCTGGAAGGACGTCAGCGAGGCGCGCAACGTGACCGCCGAACTGATCTCGCGGGGCTACAGCGAAGCCGACATCGCGAAATTGTGGGGCGGCAACTTCCTGCGGGTCTGGGAACAGGTGCAGCAATCGTCGAAACCCGTGGCCAGCCACTGACGCCCATTTGAACAAGCGAACCGACTTCATGACCAACCGCCGTTCTTTCCTCAAGCAGGCCGGGATTCTGGCCGCCGGCCTGCCCTTGGGCGCCGCCATCAACCTGCCGGCGCGGGCCGCCACCCCGCAACCGGAGTCCGCAGACAAATGGGTGCAACTGCGCCAGTTGTTCGAGCAGGACCCGGACTATCTGCACTTCGCCAACTTCCTCGTGACCTCGCACCCACGACCGGTGCGCGAAGCCATCGAACGCCATCGCGCCACACTCGATCGCAACCCCGGCCGAGCGATGGACTGGGACCTGGGCGAGACCGAAAAGCGTGAACAGTTCGTGCGCGAATGGGCCGGGCGTTACCTCAAGGCCAAACCCGAACAGATCGCCCTGACCGGCAGCACCACTGAAGGCCTGTCAATGATCTACGGCGGCATTCACGTGCGCCCGGGGCAGGAAATCCTCACCACCGAACACGAGCACTACTCGACCAACTACACCCTCGGTTATCGCCAGCAACGCGATGGGGTAAAGGTGCGCAAGCTCAAGCTGTTCGAGAGCAGCGCGAAGATTTCGGTCGACGAAGTGCTGAGCGGCATCGATCGCGGCATCCGCCCCGAAACCCGCGTGCTCGGCATGACCTGGGTGCAATCGGGCAGCGGCGTGAAACTGCCGATCGGCGAGATCGGCAAACTGGTCGAGCAACACAATCGCCAGCGCGACGACAAAGACCGCATTCTGTACGTGGTCGACGGTGTGCATGGCTTCGGCGTCGAGGACATCGACTTCCCCGACATGCACTGCGATTTCTTCATTGCCGGCACCCACAAATGGATGTTCGGCCCGCGCGGCACCGGGATCATCTGCGCACGCTCCAGCGAGCTCAAGGACGTCACCCCGATCATCCCGACCTTCTCCGAAGCCACCACTTTCTCGACCACCATGACCCCGGGCGGTTACCACAGTTTCGAGCACCGCTGGGCGCTGGACGAAGCGTTCAAGCTGCATCTGGAGCTGGGCAAGAACGAGGTGCAGTCGCGCATCCACGCGCTCAACACCTACGCGAAAAATCGCCTGCTGGAACAGCCCTCCATCGAGCTGGTGACACCGCGCAGCGCAGCGTTGTCGTCCGGTTTCACCTTCTTCCGGATCAGGGGCCGCGACTGCGATCAGGTCGCCGCGCAACTGATGGCGGACCGGGTGGTGTGCGATGCGGTGGATCGCGACGTCGGTCCGGTGATCCGCATCGCCCCGGGCCTGCTCAACAGCGAAAACGACATCGAGCGCTTCATGGCCGTGCTCAACAAGCACCTGTGAAGCGCCCCGCTTTCCTTTAATCGAGATGACTCATGAAACGTGATCTGTTGTCCCCCGTCACCGGCATCGGCGCACTCAAGGCCCTGGCCCTCACGGCCCTGCTGGGCAGCCTGCTGCCGAGTGCCGCGCTGGCCGCCACACCGCCCGTGCCGGGCAAAGTCTTCAAGGACTGCAAGGACTGCCCGGAAATGGTCGTGCTGCCGGCCGGCACCTTCACCATGGGCACCCCGGACGATGAAGTCGGTCGTGAACCGGACGAAGGCCCGATGCATGACGTGACCTTCGCCAGACCCTTCGCCATGAGCCGCTTCCAGGTCACCGCCGCAGAGTGGGACAACTACGTGCGCGAAAGCGGCGTGACCATCGCCAATGGCGATACCCGCCCGGGGCGCGAATGCGTCGCCAGCAAGCCGCGCTACCCGCAGGGGCCTCGGCAACCGGCGGTGTGCATGAACTACTATGACGTGAAGAACTACGTCGCCTGGCTGTCGAAAAAAACCGGGCAGAAATACCAGATGGTCAGCGAGGCCCAGCGCGAATATGCCGCACGCGGCGGCACCAAGGGCCCGTTCCCCTTCCCGTTCGACGAAGGCAAGGAATACAGCATTGCCAAGCACGCCAACACCTACGGCCCGGCGGACGGTTTCAGCTACAGCTCGCCGGTGGGCAGCTACCCGCCCAATGCCTTTGGCATGTACGACATGCACGGCAACGTCTACGAATGGGTTGAAGACTGCGAACACCCGGACTACGTCGGCGCGCCGACCGATGGCAGTGCGTGGCTGGAAGCCAATTGCGAAGCCGTGCGCATTCGCGGCAATGACTGGGGTGAAGCGCCAGTGTTCTCGCGCTCCGGCAACCGCAACAGCCAGTACCCGAACGAGCGTGGCGACTGGATGGGCTTTCGCGTAGTGCGCGAACTCTGACCAGCACCGAAATGCCCCTGTGGGAGCGAGCCTGCTCGCGAATGCAAACGGTCTGCCGCCGACAAGGTTGACTGACACAACGCTTTCGCGAGCAAGCCCGCGCCCACAGGTTTGTAACGGGTCGCCGCCAGTCGGCACCCGGCTAAATTAAGCCTGCCACCAGACGTTCTACTGGGTATCTGCCTTTATACCCAAGGAACTGTCTTCCATGACCCAGCCTACCCGTGGCGCCATCGGCGAATTGTTCGCCCTGTTGAAACCGTTTCGGCTCATCGTCGCCGCGTCCATTTTCCTGGGCATGGTCGGCGGCCTGAGCGTCACGGTGTTGCTGGCGACCATCAACAACGCCCTGCATTCGCAAAGCGGCCTGACCCAAGGCGTGGTCGCGCTGTTCGCCGGCCTGTGCCTGCTGGCCCTGGCCAGTTCGATCTGCTCGGACATCGGCACCAATTACGTCGGCCAGCACATCATCGCCAAACTGCGCAAACAGCTGGGTGAGAAAGTCCTCTCGGCGCCGATCGAACAGATCGAACGCTACCGCAGCCATCGGCTGATCCCGGTGCTGACCCACGACGTCGACACCATCAGCGACTTTGCCTTCGCCTTCGCGCCTTTGGCGATTTCCGTCACCGTGACGCTCGGCTGCATGGGTTATCTGGCGCTGCTGTCGTGGCCGATGTTCCTGATCATGGTCGCGGCGATCCTGATCGGCACGGCGATCCAGGCCTACGCCCAGAGCAAGGGCGTGCAAGGTTTCATGGCCGCACGGGATGCCGAAGACGAACTGCAAAAGCACTACAACGCAATTGCCGAAGGCGCCAAGGAGCTGCGCATTCACCGCCCGCGCCGTCAGCGCATGTTCGTGTCGGGGATCAAGGCCACCGCCGAATTCATCTGCAACACTCAAGTGCGCTCGATCAACACCTTTGTGATCGCCAAGACCTTCGGTTCGATGCTGTTCTTCGTGGTCATCGGCCTGGCCCTGGCGCTGCAAACCTTCTGGCCGAGCGCCGACAAGACCGTCATGAGCGGCTTCGTCCTGGTGCTGCTGTACATGAAAGGCCCGCTGGAGCATCTGATCAGCACCCTGCCGATTGTCAGCCGGGCGCAGATCGCCTTCCGCCGTATCGCTGAACTGTCCGAACAGTTTTCCACCCCGGAAGCGCACCTGTTGCTCAGCGATCAGGGTCAGGCCGAGAAGACCGTGCACAGCCTGGAACTGGCCGACGTGCGTTACGCCTTCCCGGCTGTCGATGGCGCCGCGCCGTTTCAACTGGGCCCGGTCAACCTGACCATCAAGCAAGGAGACATCACCTTCATCGTCGGTGAAAACGGCTGCGGCAAAACCACCCTGATCAAATTGCTGCTGGGCCTGTACACCCCGCAACAGGGTGAGATTCGCGTCAACGGCATAGGCATCGATGCGCACAATCGCGATGACTACCGCCAGTTGTTCACCACGATTTTTGCCGACTACTACCTGTTCGACGACGTGGTCCAGGGCGACATGCAGATCCCGGCAGATGCCAACAAATATCTGCAACGGCTGGAGATCGCGCACAAGGTCAGCGTCAAGGACGGCAATTTCACCACCACCGACCTGTCCACCGGTCAGCGCAAGCGCCTTGCGCTGGTCAATGCGTGGCTGGAAGAACGCCCGGTGCTGGTGTTCGACGAGTGGGCGGCCGATCAGGACCCGACCTTCCGCCGCATCTTCTATACCGAGCTGTTGCCCGACCTCAAGCGACTGGGCAAAACCATCATCGTGATTTCCCACGACGACCGCTATTTCGATGTCGCCGATCAACTGGTACGCATGGAGCGCGGCCGGGTGGTCAGTGAATTGACCCCGGCCTGACACACCCGCCAGACGCCTTGCGCGATTTGATCCGCAAGGCGCCCCCCCTCTTTTCAGCGCACAGAACCGGACCGGCAGCGATTTATTTGTCGGGTTTGTTTCCGGTTTTTCGCCATCACTCCGTCTTAATAATAATTCCTATTAACAAAAACTCTGCACAACACGTTCAGGAGCTCAGGCAAGTAATGCACCCTCTTCCACGCCGCACACCTCTCGCGCTGGCCGTACAGCGTCCGACTTTGCATAAAACCCTGCTGACCAGTGTCCTGCTGACCGCCACCTTGCTGGGGAGCTCGATGGCCAATGCGGCACCGGTCAAGGTCAACATTGCGGTGCAACCGCTGTCCAGCGCGCTGACCGAACTGGGCCTGCAAACCAACCTGCAGATCCTCTACAGCCCGGACCAGGTGGCCGGGATCAAATCCCGTGCGGTGTCCGGTTCGCTGGAGCCTTCCGAAGCGCTGGCCGCAATGCTCAAGGACAGCGGGATTTCCTTCCAGATCAATGGCAGCAGCGTCACCCTGGTCTCGGGCGGCGCAGGTTCGACCCTGCAACTGGGCGCGACCACCATTTCCGGCCAGGCGCTGGGCCTGACCACCGAAGACAGCGGCTCCTACACCACCGGCGCCACCACCACCGCGACCAAGCTGCCGCTGACCATTCGCGAAACGCCGCAATCGGTGACCGTGGTCACCCGTCAGCAAATGGACGACCGTGGCGAAAAGAACATCGGCGACGTGCTGCGCAACACCCCCGGCATCTCCGTGCAGCAATATGACAGCGACCGCACCGAATACGCGACTCGCGGCTTTGCCATCACCAACTTCCAGTACGACGGCGTCAACAACGTCTACGACGGCGTGTACGACGAAGGCGCGACCCACGTCGACATGGCCACCTACGATCGCGTCGAAATCATCAAGGGCGCCACTGGCCTGATGACCGGCTCGGGCGACCCGTCGGCCACCGTCAACCTGGTGCGCAAGAAGCCGACCAAGGAATTCAAGGCGTCGGTCACCGGCACGGCCGGCTCGTGGGACAACTATCGCACCGAAGGCGATATCTCCGGCCCGCTCAACGACAGCGGTTCGGTGCGCGGGCGCTTCGTCGGCGCCTATCAGGACAAGAACTCCTACATCGATCACTACACGCAGAAAAAGGATGTGTACTACGGCATCCTCGAAGCCGACCTCAGCGAAGACACCTTGCTGACCTTCGGCATCGACAAACAGAGCGTGACCCCGCGCGGTTCGTCGTGGACCGGCAACCCGGTGTACTTCTCCGACGGCGGACGGACTGACTTCCCGCGCAGCTTCAACCCGGGCGCCGACTGGAGCCGTCGCGATTTCGACTCCGTGACCTACTTCACCTCGCTGGAGCAGGCCCTGGCCAACGACTGGAAACTCAAGGTCAGCCTCAACGAAAAAATCACCGATCACGACACGCAACTGGCCTCGGCCAGCGGCGGCAATCCAAATCGCGCCACCGGCGAAGGCATGTTCCTCTACTGGGGCCGCTGGGAAGGTCACCGCGTCCAGGATTCGGCGGACATCAACGTCTCCGGTCCATTCACCCTGGGCGGTCGCGAGCACGAACTGGTGGCCGGCATCATGGCCTCGCACTCGCGCCAGACCGGTGCGACGTTTGACACCAGCGCTTTCAGCCAGGTACCGGGCAGCATCTATGACTGGAACGGCCATCTGCCGAAACAGGAGTTCCCGAAGAACGGCAAATACGAGCGCACCCAGAGCCAGAACGGCATCTACCTCGCCACGCGCCTGCGCCCGACTGACGACCTCTCGGTAATCCTCGGCAGCCGCCTGAGTACCTTCAAGTACAACGAGGACTACTCCTACAATGCGGGCACCGGCATGTCCGACACCCATGCCAGCTACAAGGAACACGGCGTCGTCACGCCTTACGCCGGTGTGGTCTACGACCTCAACGACACCTACTCGGTGTACGGCAGCTACACCAACATCTACCAGCCGCAGATTTACAAGGATGCCGACGGCAAGACCCTCGCGCCGGTCGAAGGCAACGCCTACGAAACCGGTCTGAAGGCCGCCTACTTCGATGGCCGCCTCAACGCCAGCCTGGCGTTCTTCCGCATCGAGCAGGACAACGTTGCCGAATCGATCGGCACCAACCCGGTGACCAACGAAGGCATCTACAAAGCCATCGACGGCGCCACCACCAACGGTGTCGAACTGGAACTGGCCGGTGAACTGCAAGAAGGCTGGAACCTGTCCGCCGGCTACACCTACGCCCGTACCCGTGACCAGGACGAGCAACGGATCTACGGCTACCCGCTGTCCACCACCAAACCCGAGCACGTGTTCCGCACGTTCACCACTTACCGCCTGCCGGGTGTGCTGAACAAGGTCACAGTCGGCGGCGGTGTGAGCTGGCAGAGCGCGTTCTACGGCAAGATCTACAGCGCACCGGCCGGCGACTACACCCGCATCAAGCAAGGCGGCTACTCGCTGGTGGACCTGATGACCAAGTACGAGTACGACGAGCACCTGAGCTTCACCGTCAACGCCAACAACGTCTTCGACAAGAAGTACCTGACGGGCCTGGGCAACTTCGACACCACGTTCTACGGCGAGCCGCGCAACCTGCAACTCACCGCCAAGTACAACTTCTGATTCACATCGCAAACGCCAATGCCCGCATCGCAAGATGCGGGCATTTTTTTTGTCCTGTCGTTGGCCTCGCGGGCTGTGTGTCGGGCACAAAAAAACCGCCATTGCCGACTCGGCAATGGCGGTTCCGGGATCAGGTCAGAGGTGTGAGCGCACCCACTGCGCCACCTCGGCATGGATCGCCTCGACCTCACTCAGCAGCCCGGCCATGCGCAGGAAGTCGTGGGTCATGCCCGGTTGTTCGAGCAGGGTCAGATCATTGCCGGCGGCGCGCAGACGCTCGGCATAGGCACGGCCTTCGTCATACAACGGGTCATGGCCGGCCAGGTACACCAGCGCCGGCGCGATGCCAGACAAGTCGTCCGCCAGCAACGGCGAGCAGCGCCAGTCGGCCAGATCTTCCGGGGTGCGGGCGTAATGTGCGTAGAACCAGTCCAGCGTCGGGGTCTCCAGCAGATAGCCTTCGGCGAAATCGCGATGCGAGGCGCGATGCGTCGTGGCGTCCGTCACCGGGTACACCAGGACCTGCGCCTTGGGCCGCAGACTCAACGCCTCAGGCTCACGAACCGCGATCAACGCCAATACCGTCGCCAGCGTCGCTCCGACACTGTCACCGGCCAGCACCGTCCGCGCCGCGTCCAGACCCAGACTTGCGCCTTCGCGCACCAGCCAGTTGGCGGCATCGCAAGCGTCCTGTACCGGGGTCGGGAACCGCCATTCCGGCGCCAGGCGATAGTCCACCGTCAACAGCGCGAAACCACCCTGCGCCGCCAGACGTCGGCACAGTGCATCATGAGAATCGAGACTGCCGACCACGTAGCCGCCACCGTGGAAGTACAACATCACCGGTTGCAGACCGTCGGCGGCTTGCCCGGTGCGATACAGGCGCGCCGCCAGACTGTGACCATCGCGTGCAGCGAGGGTGAAATCCTGACAGCTGACGCTGTCCAGCGGCACATCGAGAAAGCCCGACGCCGCTTCGAAATCGACACGTGCCTGTTGCGGGGTCTGCTCATGCATCGCACGGCTTTTACCGGTCAGTCGGCCAAACTCGGCGAGTTCGAGAAATGCTTGCAGTTCTGGCAGTACAGCCATCGTTTACATCCTTCCAAAAACAGGTGAATGACCGGGCAGCCTTGGCTGCACGGCAGTTATCAAGCGACAGTGGTGCGCCGTTCGAGCAACGCTTGCAACTGATCGAGCAACTCGTCGCCGCGCATCAGTTCGTAGTGCCCGCCGGCCAGTAAACGGTCGACGCCGTGGCGCCCGACCTGGGCGGCAAACACCTCGCGTTCATCGTCGCGTTCAGCCACCCACCAGCGATGCGCCGCCACCTGAGCCATCGGCAATTGCCGCTGGGCCAGCGCCAGTTGCTTGAGCGCAGCACCGGTGACGAAGATCCGCGTGAACTCATCGGCGCCCAACGCGGCATCGCCGCTGGAACCGTGCATGGCGGCCTCGATGACTGCAGCGGCGGCGGCTTGTTCGTTGAGGCCAGCGGCTTTTTCAGCCATCAGCACCTGAGCCTCTTCGAGCGACAGGCCGAGCACAAACTTCAGGAAGTCCGCGAGGTCTTCACGCCAGTCTCCCGCCTCGGCGGTGCCGGCCACGTAGCTGTCGACCAGACCGGCAAACGCGACGGTTTCGCCCTGGCTTTCCAGCTCGTGGGCCACCAGTTGCACCAACGCCCCGCCCAGCGACCAGCCCAACAGGTAATACGGGCCTTCCGGTTGCTGCGCACGAATGCGCTGGGCGTAGGCCTGGGCCATCGCCAGCAACGATTCATCCTGCCATTGCGGGTCGAGCAGCATCCGGCATTGCAGGCCGTAGACTGTGCGCCGACCTTCCAGACGCCGGGCCAGCGGCTCGTAATCGAACACCGTGCCGAAACCGGCGTGCAGGCAGAACAGCGCCGGCACATGGCTGAGGCGACTATTGAGCGCCAGCAGCGGATCCGGCGCGGTGGCCGTCTCCTGCGCCTGATAGCCGCTGAGTTCGGCGATGCACGGCTTCTGCATCAGATCGCGCAGCTTCAGTTCGAAACCCAGTTGCGGTTGACTGCGCACCCGCGAAATGACCTTGAGCACCTGCAACGAGTCGCCACCGAGTTCGAAGAAGTTATCGTCGATGCCGATTTGCGGCACCCCGAGCACTTCCTGCCAGATCGTTGCCAGTGCTTGCTCCAGCGCATTGCGCGGGGCGCGATAGCCACCCAGCGCCCACTCCGGTTGTGGCAACGCCCGACGGTCGATCTTGCCGTTGGCCGACAGCGGGAAGCGCTCCAGCACCATGATCCGCGCCGGCACCATGTAGTCGGGCAACTGCGCCTGCAGCTCAGCCTTGATGCGCCGATCCAGACCGGTCACACCTGCCGCGACCACATAGCCCACCAACTGCTTGCCGGTCGGCGTGTCGTGCACCACCACGGCGGCATCCAGCACCCCGGCGCATTCACGCAGGCGTGCTTCGATTTCGCCGAGTTCGATGCGGAAACCGCGAATCTTCACCTGCTGGTCGAGACGACCGAGGTAGTCGATCAAGCCGCATTCACGCTGGCGCACCAGGTCGCCGGTGCGGTACATGCGGCCGCCCGCCTCGAACGGATCGGGAATGAAGCGTTCGGCGCTCATGCCCGGACGCTGGTGGTAACCGCGCGCCAGACATTCGCCGCCCAGATACAACTCGCCACTGACCCCGGCCGGCAACGGATTGAGGTCGGCGTCGAGCACGTACAAACCACGCCCGGCCACGCCACGGCCAATCGGCGCATAGGCCGCCTCGCAGCGTTCGCTGGCTTCGGCTCGCCACAGCAGCGGCGTGACCACGGTTTCGGTCGGGCCATAGCCGTTGACCAGACGCTGTGGCCGCAGGGCACGCTTGACCTGTTCGAAACTGGCTTCCGGCACCGCATCACCGCCAAAGCAATACACCTGCACCGCTGGCGGATTGCCCAGACGCTCAGCCACTTCGGCCATCTGTTGCAGGTAGGCCGGCGGGAAGCAGGCGACGGTGACCTGATGACGTTCCAGCACTTGCAGGGTCTGCTCCGGCGTCCACAGATTGTCCTCGCGAACCACCAGACTGCCACCGGCCAGCAACACGCTCAGCCAACGCTCCTGAGCACCGTCGAAGGCAAATGACATGAAGTGCAATTCACGGCTGTCCGGCACCAGTTCGTACAGGTCGATGATGCCGCGGCAATGCCGGGCAATCGGTCCGCGCGCCACCGCCACGCCTTTGGGCTGGCCGGTGGAACCGGAGGTGTAGATCAGGTACGCGAGGTGCCCTGCCAGCGGCTGGGACAACGGGCATTGCGCATTGTTGTCGTGCGGCATTTGATCGAGCAACAGGCGCGGCACGTTGTCGGCCAGGGTCAGGCGCTCACCCAGATCGCTGTCGCAGAGCAACAGGCTGGCCGCCGAATCGTCAAGCATGTAGGCCAGACGCTCCGGCGGATACGCCAGGTCCAGCGGCAAGTACGCCGCGCCAGCCTTGAGCACCGCGAGGAACGCAATGATCGTGCGTTCCGAGCGCGGCAATGCCACCGCCACCAGACTTTCCGCACCGATGCCACGCTCGATCAATTGCGCGGCCAGGCCATTGGCCCGTGCTTCTAGCTCGGCGTAGCTGACTTCACGATCCTCACAGAACAGCGCGGTTTTCTGCGGCTGGTTGCGCACGTGCTCATTGAAGCTATGCAACAGATCGCTGTCGTCGGCCGATGCTTGTGGCAGGCCCAGACGCGCGCCCGGCAGACCGAGATTGCCGATCAGGCAGTGCTCATCTTCAGGCAGAGTGCGCAGCAAACCTTCCAGTTGCGCGCGGATCTGCTCGACCTCGGCGTCACTGAAGCGATCGCGCAGGTACAGGTATTCGACCTCCAGGCCGTCTTCGTTGGCGCTGACCATCAAGTCCATCGGCACGTTGGTGACGCCGGCGCTGCCGACTTCGGCAAAGCGCAACTCGCCCTCCTCGCCACCGCGCAAGGCACGATCAACCGGATGGTTTTCGAACACGATGATGCTGTCGAACAGGCCCTGGCCACCGAGTCCGGCCCAGCGCTGAATGTCCGACAACGGCGTATGTTCATAGTCACGTACGGTCAGGTTGTAGTCCTGCAATTCACGCAACCACTCGCCCAACGGCTGTTGCGGGTCGAGGGTCTGGATCACCGGCAAGGTGTTGATGAACAGGCCGAGCATTTCCTGCGCACCCGGCAGGCCAGTCGGGCGCCCCGCCACCGTGGCGCCGAACGCCACGCTGCGCTGGCCGCTGTGACGTTGCAACAGCAGCAGCCAGGCGGCCTGCACCAAGGTGTTGAGGGTCACGCGCTGACGCTTGGCAAAACCGTGCAGTTTGCGTGTCGCTTCGGCGTCAAGATCGGTGTACATCACGCCGTGCCCGGAACCGGTCGCACCGCTGGCCTTGGCCAGAATCGTCGGCGCTTCCAGCAGCGCCAGACGCTCGCGCCAGAAGCCTTCGGCCTGCGCGCTGTCCTGACGTTGCAGCCAGCCGATGTAATCGGCGTAACGGCCATTGAGTGCCGGCAGGCTGGCGTGGTGATACAGGCGCAGCATCTCGCCGAGCAGGCGCGACGCACTCCAGCCGTCGAGCAACAGGTGATGGTAGACCCAGATCATCTGATAACGCTCAGCGTCCAGACGCACCAGCACAAAACGCATCAGCGGCGGGCAGCTCAGGTCGAAACCCTTGGCCTGCTCGGCAGCGGCCAGTTCGCTCAGCGCCTGTTCGGTGTCGCTGCGCTCGCGCCAGTCGAGTTCTTCGATTGGCAGCTCGACATCGGCGAACACCGCCTGCAGCGGATCGGCCAGGCCGTCGCGCCAGCGGAACGCCGCACGCAGCACCTCATGGCGCTTGATCAAGGTTTGCCAGGCTGCACGGAAACGCGGCACCTGCAAGCCGTCCACCGCCACGCTCAACTGGTTGACGTAGGGGTTCAGTTCCGGTGAATCCAGGCAATGGAACAACATGCCCTGCTGCATCGGCGACAGCGGATACAGGTCCTGCAACCCTTCGCGAGCGGCGACGTCGATGTGCGGCACCAGTGCGAACGGCGCGACGGTCGGCGCCTCGCTCAAGGTCGCTTCACGAGTGACCGCCACGGCTGCCAATGCACGGATGGTCTGCTGTTCGAACAACTGCTTCGGACTGAACACCAACCCGCGTTGCCCGGCGCGGCTGACCGCTTGCAGAGAGATGATCGAGTCACCGCCCAGCTCGAAGAAGTTTTCGGTAACGCCCAGCGCGTCCAGGCCCAGCAGCTCCTGCCAGATCTCCACCAGCAGCGCTTCGGCCGGTGTCGCGGCCGGCACCTGGTCCTGACTCTGGCGCGCGACGTCCGGTGCCGGCAAGCCCTTGCGGTCGAGCTTGCCATTGGGGGTCAGCGGCAATGCCGCCAGGCACATCAGGTGCGCCGGCAACATGTGCGCCGGCAGACGGCTGCGCAGGTGCGCGGTCAACGCGGCCTGCAGATCCTGCTCGTTGGCCAGTGGATCGCGCGGCACGATGTAGCCGACCAACTGGCGGCTCACCGGTCCGTCACGATCGATCACCAGAGCTTCGCGCACGCCTTCGTGCTCAAGCAGGCAGGCTTCGATTTCACCCAGTTCGATGCGGAAACCGCGAATTTTCACTTGCTGGTCGATACGGCCCAGGTATTCCACCACGCCGTCGGCACGAAAGCGCGCCAGGTCACCACTGCGATACAGGCGCGCACCCGGCACGAACGGATCCGGCACGAAACGCTCGGCGGTCAGGTCCGGACGCTGGTGATAACCCCGGGCCACGCCCTCGCCGCCCAGGTACAGCTCACCGGCCACACCCACCGGCAATGGCTGCAAGCCGCCGTCAAGAATGTAGGCGCTGCGGTTACCCACCGGCCGGCCGATCGGCATGAAGGCCGAATCGAATTCGGTGTCCGGGTAGGCCAGCCAGATCAGCGGCGTGATCACGGTTTCGGTCGGGCCGTAACCATTGATCAGGCGCTTTGGTTGCAGCACCTGCTGAACTTCGTCGAACGCATGCTTGGGCATGCCCTCGGCGCACGGCGTGTAGGAACGGATCGGCAGCTCTCGCCCCGCTTCGCCCATGAAATCGGCGATCTGCAGCAGATAGCTTGGGGTGAAGCAGGCGATGGTGATGCCGTGCTGCTGGATTTCCGCGCAGGTGCGCTCAACGCTCCACAACTCATCGTCACGCGGCATCACCGCCGAACCGAACACCAACGGCGTCAACCAGCGTTCGTGGGCGCCGTCGAAACTGATCGAGGCAAACTGCAACTCGCGATCCTCGGGGGTCATGCCGTACAACTCGCCGATCGCCAGGCAGTGCATCGCCAGCGGGCCGTGGGCCACGCTGACGCCTTTCGGCCGCCCGGTGGAACCCGAGGTGTAGATCAGGTATGCAAGGTTTTCCCCGCAGGTCAGGTTGACCGGGTTGCTGTCGGCCATCATCTCCAGCGGCTCGCGGTCGATGTCCAGTACCGGCAGATCGTCCGGCAGCGCCAGTGTTTCCCGCAGCCACGATTGGCTGAGCATCAGCACAATGCCGCTGTCCTGCATCAGGTATTGCAGGCGCTCGGCGGGGTACGCCGGGTCGAGCGGCACGTAGGCACCACCGGCCTTGAGGATCGCCAGCAGGCCGACGATCATTTCCGGCGACCGCTGCATCGCCAGGCCGACCCGCACCTCCGGGCCGACACCGAGGTTGCGCAGGCGATGGGCCAGGCGATTGGCGCGGCGGTTGAGCTCGGCGAAGGTCAGCTCCACTTCGCCAAAAATCAGCGCCGTGGCCTGCGGCCGGATCTCGGCCTGGGCTTCGATCAGTTGATGCACGCACAGCGGATTTTCGTTCGCGGCAAAGGCCGGGTTCCAGGTATGCAATTGCTGCACGCGCTCGCTGGCGGTCAGCAAATCCAGTTCGCTCAAGGCGCCCTCGGGTGCATCGACCATTGCATTGAGCAACGCCGCCAGATGCGCGCTCATGCGGGCAATGGCCTCGGCGCTGAAGTGGCCGCACTGGTAACTCCAGTTCAGGCTCAGGGTGTTTTCTGCGGTGGCCGCCAGGGTCAGCGGGAAGTTGGTGCGTTCATGGTTCTGCGGGATCGAGAAGCTCAGGCCGGCCGGCGCGCCCTGTTGCAAGGCCTCGGCCACCGGGAAGTTTTCGAACACCAGCAGGCTGTCGAACAATGGCTCACCGGCACGTCCGGCCCAGCGCTGAATATCGCCCAGCGCGGTGAACTCGTGCTCACGCAGCTCCAGGTTCTGCGCCTGCAAACGGCTCAGCCACTGGCTGACGGTTTCCACCGCGTCCGGGCAACTGATCACCGGCAAGGTGTTGATGAACAGGCCCAACTGGCTCTCCGCTCCCGGCAGGTCCACCGGGCGCCCGGCAACGGTCGCACCGAACGCCACGCAACGCTGGCCGCTGTAGCGTTGCAGCAGCAGCGCCCAGGCGCCTTGCAGCAAGGTGTTGAGGGTGACTTTCTGCTGACGGGCGAACTCGCTCAGGCGCTGGGTCGCGGCCACGTCGAAGCGCTGCAGATGGTCGGCAAAGGCCTGGCTGTCCGACTGTTTCAGATCGCCATGCGCCAGGCTCTGGGCCAACAGGGTCGGGTTGTCCAACGGCGCCAGTTGCTCCAGCCAGAAGCGCTCGTCAGCCTGTGCATCCTGGCGTTGCAGCCAGCCGATGTAATCGGCAAACCGCCCGCTCGGGGCCTGCACCGCTTCCCCGGCATAACGCTGCAGCACTTCACTGAGCAGCAGCGAGTTGCTCCAGCCATCGAGCAGCAAATGGTGGTGGGTGTAGATCAATTGCTGACGCTGATCGTCCAGCCGCACCAGGCTCAAACGCATCAGCGGCGCCTGAGCCGGGTCAAGTTGCAGACGCTCGCTGTCGATCAGTTGCGCCAGCGCCTCGGCCTGATCGGCACGGCCACGCCAGTCCAGGCAACGGAACGGCAGTTGCAACTGACGATGCACCAGTTGCACCGGCGCCTCGAAACCCTGCGGGAAGTGGAAACTGCTGCGCAGAATCGGATGCGCATCGATCACCGCCTGCCAGGCCTGCCCCAGTCGCTCGGCGTCCAGCCCCTTGGCCTCGACATTGAGTTGATTGACATAGGCCCCGGACGCCGACTCGAACAGGCTGTGAAACAGCAGGCCGGCCTGCATCGGCGACAGCGGGTACAGGTCCTCGATCTGCGTCGCCGTCACCGGCAAGCCATCGAGTTGCGCCTGATTCAAACGTGCGAGCGGGAAATCCGCCGGAGTCACGCCACCGGCCTCATCGCTCAGGCAGTGCTCGATCAGCGCCAGCAACTCTTGGCGATAGTCTGCCGCCAGTTGTTCGATTTCAACGTGGTCAAAGCATTCGCGGCTGAAGGTCCAGTCCAGCTTCAGTTCACCGCCATACACCTGACCGTCCACCGACAACCAGTTGGGCAACGGTGCATCGGCCGCTTGCGCAGCGCCGCTGGCTTCGCTGGCGGGGCTGAACAGCGCGTCCTCGGCAAAACTCTGGTCGAACTGCCCCAGGTAGTTGAACGTCACCCGCGCCTGCGGCAATTCGCTCAGCGCCGCCTGGGCCGCGGTATCGCCCATGTAGCGCAGCAACCCGTAACCCAGGCCTTTGCCGGGGATCTCGCGCAACTGCTGTTTGATCGCCTTGATCGAACCGGCGATGTCCGCCGTCGGTGTCAGGCACACCGGGAACAGGCTGGAGAACCAGCCGACCGTGCGGGTCAGGTCGATGTCGTCGAACAGGTCTTCGCGACCATGCCCTTCGAGCTGGATCAGCGCCGACGCGTTCCCGCTCCAGCGACTCAGGGTACGGGCCAGCGCGGTCAGCAGCAGGTCATTGACCTGGGTGCGATAGGCGGCCGGTGCCTGCTGCAGCAAACGACGGGTCTGCTCGCGGTCCAGCGCAATGCTCACGCCCTGACGCAAATGCCCGGCCTGACTGGCCTGAGCATTGGCCGCCGGCAAGCGGTCGCTGGCCTGGCCCAGTTGCGCCTGCCACCACGCCAGTTCAGCGAGCGCCGCCTCACTGCGCGCATAGTCTTGCAGCTTCAGCGCCCAGGTCTGGAATGCGCTGGTCTTGGCCGGCAGTTCCTTGTCCTGATAAGCCGCCTGCAAGTCTTCCAGCAACACCCGCCAGGAGACCCCGTCCACCGCCAAATGGTGGATCACCAGCAACAGTCTCTGGCTGCCGTCAGCCTGCGCGATCAAGGCGATGCGCAGCAACGGGCCGTCCTGCAGGCTCAGGCTGCGCTGGGCTTCTTCGCACACCGATTCCAGCGACGCATCGCTGGCGACCCGGGCAGTCCAGAGCATGTCGATGACGTCGGCACTGTCGGCACCCACGTAGCGCGCCGACCACTGACCGTCGACCTGGCTGAAGCGCAGGCGCAAGGCGTCGTGTTGTTTGAGCAGACGTTGCAACGCCGTTTGCAGGCGCGGCAGTTCCAGCGGCTGACGCGGTGCCAGCAGCACCGCCTGATTCCAGTGCTGGCGTTGCGGGATCGGCTCGTCGAAAAACCAGCGCTGAATCGGCGTCAGCACCTGCCCGCCCTCCACCGGCCCCTGTGGAGCCAGCGGTGCGGCCTGGACCTTGACCACGGCGGCCAGCGCCTGCAGCGTCTGCTGCTGGAACAGATCACGCGGTTGCAGGCTCAGGCCGGCGCGGCGGGCGCGGCTGACCACCTGAATCGAGATGATCGAGTCGCCGCCCAGCTCAAAGAAGTTGTCCTGACGCCCGACCTGCTCGACGCCGAGCACGTCCTGCCAGATCTGCGCCAGCGCTTGTTCGTGCGTGGTTTGCGGTGCCTCGAACGCACGCTGACTGACTTGCAGCGTGGGCGCCGGCAGACGCTTGCGTTCGAGTTTGCCATTGGGGCTGAGCGGCATCTGCTCGATCAGCACGGTCTGCGCCGGCACCATGTAGTCCGGCAGGCTCGCCAGCAAATGCGTTTTCAGGGTTTCGCGCCAGGCATTCTGCCGCGTGAGATCGGCATTGGGCAGCGCCCGATCCTGCGGCACCACGTACGCCACCAACTGCTTGCCGCTCGGCCCGTCCAGCGCCAGCACCACCGCGTCCTGAACTTCGGGGTGTTCTTGCAGGCGCGCTTCGATCTCGCCGAGTTCGATACGCAGCCCGCGAATCTTCACCTGATGGTCGATCCGGCCGCAGTACTCGATGGCCCCGTCGCCGCGGTAACGCGCCAGGTCACCGGTGCGGTACAGACGCTCGCCGCTGCCGAACGGGTCGACGACAAAACGTTCGGCGGTCAACGCGCCGCGTCGATGGTAACCGCGAGCCAGGCCGATACCGCCCAGGTACAACTCACCCACGGCGCCCAGCGGTAATGGCTGCAATTCGCTGTCGAGAATCAAGGTGCGCAGGTTGGCAATCGGAAGACCGATCGGCACGCTGTCACGACCCTCTTCCACGCAGGTCCAGTGGGTCACGTCGATGGCCGCTTCGGTCGGGCCATAGAGGTTGTACAGATTGGCTTGCGGCAGGCTGCGCAGGGTCTGGCGCTGCAACTCCATCGGCAACGCTTCGCCGCTGCAGATGATCCGCGTCAGCGAAGTGCAGGCCAGCGACTCGTCGGCGCTGATGAACGCCGAGAGCATCGACGGCACGAAGTGCAGCGTGGTGATCGACTGTTCGACGATCAGCGCAGCAAGACGCTGCGGATCGCGATGCTCGCCAGGCGCGGCGATGACCAGTGTCGCGCCCTTCATCAACGGCCAGAAAAACTCCCAGACCGACACGTCGAAACTGAACGGGGTCTTCTGCAGCACCCGGTCGCTCGGTTGCAGGTTGTAGGCCTGCTGCATCCATTCCAGACGGTTGTGCAGCGCCACATGACGGTTGCCGGCGCCCTTGGGCTTGCCGGTGGAACCGGAGGTGTAAATCACATAGGCGAGGTTTTCCGCCAGCGCCAGATTGGGCAAGTCGCTGTCTGGCAGTTCGTTCAGCCAGTCGGCATCCGCTTGCAGGCACAGGGTGCGCACCGAGTCCGGCGTCGGCAGTTGCGCCAGCAGATGCTCCTGGGTCAGCAGCAAGGAAATGCCGCT
Source organism: Pseudomonas sp. H1h (assembly GCF_000633255.1). Taxonomy (GTDB): domain Bacteria; phylum Pseudomonadota; class Gammaproteobacteria; order Pseudomonadales; family Pseudomonadaceae; genus Aquipseudomonas. The sequence goes on along the minus strand of NZ_AYMJ01000013.1, from coordinate 120,131 downwards.
GTCTTCGATCATGTAGCTCAGGCGATCGAGCGGGTATTCCGGGTCCAGCGGCACATAGGCGCCGCCGGCTTTGAGAATCGCCAGCAAGCCGACGACCATTTCCAGCGAGCGCTCGCAGGCGATCCCGACGATCACTTCCGCACCGACGCCTTGCGCACGCAGGTGATGGGCCAGACGGTTGGCGCGCCGGTTCAGCTCGGCATAACCGAGGCTCTGGCCCTGGAACACCAGCGCCGTCGCGTCAGGTTGCCGTGCTGCATGCGCTTCGAAGTGGCGCTGCACACAGACCTCGCCAGGGTACGTCTGCGCGGTGTCATTGAGTTCATCGAGAATGTGCAGACGCTCCTCCGCGTCCAGCAGCGGCAGCTCGGCCAGCGGGCATTGCGGGTTCGCCAGCGCCCCGGCCAGCAGATTGCGCCAATGCCGGGCCAGGTGTTCGATGCGCTCGGCGTCGAACAGATCGGTGGCGTAGGTCAGGCTGGCGAACAACTGGTCGCCGACTTCCTGAGTATCGAGTTGCAGATCGAACTGGGTGGTCGGCGTCGTGGCGTTCAGCGCCTCGACCCGCAGCCCGGCGAGCAAGCCACCGACGGCGCTCGCTTTGGTCTGTTGATGGTTGAACATCACCTGGAACAGCGGGCTGTGGCTGAGGCTGCGATCGCCTTGCAGCGCCTGCACCAGACGCTCGAACGGCAAGTCCTGATAGTCCTGCGCGTCCAGCGAGGCGGTGCGGGTCTGCTCGAGCAACTGGCTGAAGGTCTGACGCCCATCGACCTCGACACGCATCACCTGGGTGTTGACGAAGAAGCCGATCAGGCCACGGGTTTCGGCGCGGTTGCGGTTACCGATCGGCACACCGATGCGCAGGTCCGACTGCCCGCTGTAGCGATAGAGCAAAGCCTGGAAACTGGCCAGCAGCAACATGAACGGGGTGACACCGGCCTGTTTCGCCAAGGACATCAGACCGGCAGCCAGATCGGCCTCCAGGGCGAATTCCAGGCGTGCACCGCGCTGGCTTGGCTGGGCCGGACGCGGACGGTCGGTAGGCAGTTCCAGCAGCGGCTGCTCGGTGCCCAGGGTCTCGCGCCACCAGTTCAACTGGCGCTCCAGCTCGCCGGCCTCCATCCAGCGGCGTTGCCAGGCGGCGTAGTCCGAATACTCGATCGGCAACGCCTCAAGCTGCGCGTCCTGGCCCTGCGAATGGCCGGCATACAGGCGCGAGAATTCTTCGATCAGCACGCCCATCGACCAGCCGTCGGTGACGATGTGGTGCAGGGTCAATACCAGCACGTGGTCTTCGGTATCCAGTTGCAACAGGCTGACGCGCAACAGCGGACCGTGCTGCAAATCGAAAGGCCGGGCAATGTCCGCTTGCACCTGATGCAGGGCGCAGGCCAGACGCTCGGCCGCTGGCTGCGCGCGCAGGTCATGCCGTTCGATCGGCAGCGAGGTCACCGCCGCCAGGGTTTGCCTGACCTGACCGTCGTCTTCGACGAAGCGGCTGCGCAGGCTCTGGTGACGCTCCAGCAGCACGTCGAAACTGTGTTGCAGCGCAGCGACGTTCAGCGGCCCTTGCAGACGCAGGACAGCAGGAATGTTGTAGGCGGCGCTCTGCGGGTCAAGCTGCCAGAGAAACCACTGGCGTTGCTGCGCGTACGACAGTTCGAACGTCGTTTGTGGCTCGGCGGCCGGCGGGATCGGCAGTTGGCCGAAGCTCACGCCCTGCTCTTGCATGCGTTGCAGAAATTCGCGGCGCTTGTCTGCCGGCAACGCGGCAAAACGGGTAGCGATGCGCCAGGCGGTAGTGTGTTCCATCAGTTGATCTCCATCTCGTCGAGAAGCGACTCAAGCGCATCCAGACGTGCATCGTTGTCAGTCGGGGCGAGTTGCCCGGCCATGGCGGCATAAGCCTGAAGGTCGCTGGATTCGAACAGCGCACGCAGCGCCAGCTCGATGCCCAGTTCCAGCTCCACACGGGCGCTGGCCTGGGCGGCGAGCAGCGAGTGCCCGCCCAATTCAAAGAAGTTGTCGCGTCGCCCGACTTGCGCCACGCCCAGCACGTCGGCCCAGATCGCCGCCAATTGCCGTTCGAGGTCGCCTTCGGGAGCTTCATAAGGACGCTGCAGGGCCTGGGCATCGGGCAACGGCAGGGCCTTGCGGTCGAGCTTGCCGTTGCTGGTCAGCGGCAAGGCATCGAGCAGCAACCAGTGGCTCGGCACCATGTAGTCCGGCAGATCGACCTTGAGCGCCGCGCGCAGGTCGTCACGCCAGGCGATCAGGTCGGCCGGGGGTTGCTCGGCCACCACGTAGGCGCACAGTTGCGGGCCGCCCTCGTCGCTGTGCACGCTCAGTACCGCGTGGCGCACGCCGGGTTGCGCGAGCAGCGCGGCCTCGATCTCTCCCAGTTCGATGCGAAAGCCACGGATCTTCACTTGCTGGTCGATGCGCCCCAGGTAGTCGATGCTGCCGTCGTGCCGCTGGCGCGCCAGATCGCCGCTGCGATACAGGCGCTGCGCGGCATCGAACGGGCTCGGCACAAAACGCTCGGCGGTCAGGTCGAAGCGTCCGTGGTAACCGCGCGCCAGGCCTGCACCGCCGATGTACAACTCGCCCGCCACGCCCACCGGCACCGGTTGCAACTGGCTGTCGAGCAAGTACCAGCGCAGGTCGCGAATCGGCAGGCCGATCGGGCTCTGCGCCTTGCCGTCGAGGTCCGCCAGGCGGATCGCACGGTAGGTGACGTGCACCGTGGTTTCGGTGATGCCGTACATGTTCACCAGGGTCGGTTGTTGATCGCCGAAGCGCTCGAACCATGGCCGCAGGCTCGCCACTTCCAGCGCTTCACCACCAAAAATCACCTGGCGCAGGGCAAGGTGGCGCGGACTGGCGCAGGCAATCGGCAACAGTTGGCGGAACGCGGTCGGGGTCTGGTTCAACACCGTCACACCTTCGTCGCACAGCAGGCGATGGAACTCCTGCGGCTCGCGGCTGATGTAATACGGCACGATCACCAGACGCCCGCCGGTGCACAGCGCACCGAACAGTTCCCACACCGAGAAATCGAACGCGTAGGAATGGAACAGGGTCCAGACATCGTCCGCGCCGAAGTTGAATTCACCGGCGGTCGCGCTCAACAGGCGCCCGACGTTGGCGTGGCTGAGCAACGCCCCTTTTGGCCGACCGGTGGAGCCCGAGGTGTAGATCACATAGGCGAGATTGTCCGGGCTGCTCAGGCTCGGCAGATCGTCCGCGCTGTAGGCGTCCAGCGCCAGCGCGTCGAGGCACAGCACCTGCACCGTATCGCGCGCCGGCAAGCCGTCGCGCAGGTGTTGCTGAGTCAGCAGCAAGGTGATGCCGCTGTCTTCGATCATGTAGCTCAGGCGCTCTGCCGGGTATTGCGGATCGAGCGGCACGTAGGCACCACCGGCCTTGAGAATCGCCAGCACACCAACCACCAGCGGCAACGCACGCTCGGTGGCGATACCGACCCGCACTTCCGCACCGACACCCTGCTCGCGCAGCTTGCGCGCCAGGCGGTTGGCCTGGGCATTCAGTGCGGCATAACTCAGGCGTTCGCCCTCGTAGACCAGCGCAATCGCCTGAGGACGCAGCGCGACCTGTGCTTCGAACAACTGGTGCAGGGTCGGCGACGGCGGTTGCACCTCGAACCGCGGGTTCCACTCGGCGATCAACGCCTGACGCTCGGCGCTCGGCAGCAATGGCAACTCGGCCACTCGCTGCTGCGGATCAGCCGCCACCGCGCGCAGCAGGTTCAGCCATTGCTCGGCGAAGCGCTGCATCGAGGCCGGGTCATACACGTCGGTGGCGTAGGTCAGGCTCGCGTCCAGCGTGTCGCCCTGCTCCTGCGTGTCGAGGACCAGGTCGAACTGCGTGGTGGTTTGCTGCCAGTGCAGACGCTCGACCTGCAAATCGGCCACCGTGCGCTCGACACTGGCGCCCAGTTGCTGCTGATGGTTGAACAGCACCTGGAACAACGGGCTGTGATTGAGGCTGCGATCCGGCTGCAACGCATCGACCAGTTGCTCGAACGGCAGGTCCTGATTGGCCTGCGCCTGCAACGCCACCTGCTTGATCTGTTGCAGCAGGCTGCTGAAGGATTGCTGACCGTCGATCTCGGCACGCAGCACCTGGGTGTTGATGAAGAAGCCGATCAGGCCTTCGGTTTCCAGGCGCGAACGGCCCGCACTCGGCACGCCGACGTTGATCGACGCCTGCCCGCTCTGGCGGTGCAGCACGGTTTGCAGGCTCGCCAGCAACAACATGAACAAGGTCACTTGCTGCGCCTGTGCACATTCACGCAGCGCTGCCAGCAATGGCGCATCAACGTTCAGCAACAGGCTGGCACCACGCTCGCTGCGGCGCGCCGGACGGCTCAACTCACTTGGCAGCTCAAGCGGCGCCTGACTGCCGGCCAGGCGCTCGCGCCACTGACCGAGCTGACGCTCGCCCTCGCCCGCTTCCAGCCAGTCGCGCTGCCAGAGCGCGTAATCGCTGTAGCTCACCGGCAGTTGCTTGAGGTCGGCGGCACGCCCTTCGACAGCGGCCTGATACAGCGCACTGAACTCATCGACCATGACCTGCATCGACCAGCCATCGGCGGCGATGTGGTGCACGGTCAGCACCAGCACATGTTCCTCGGCGCCGAGCTGCAGCAACAGCATCCGCCACAACGGGCCGTTGCGCAGGTCGAACGGCCGGGCGATTTGCGCAGCGATAGCCGCGTCAAGGGACGCCGCGTCGATCTGATGCTGATCGAGTTGCAGCGGCAACTGCGCATGCAGCCGTGGCTGCGCCTGCTGCCCGTCCTGTTCGAAGGTGGTGCGCAAGCTGGCGTGGCGTGCCTGCAATTGCTCGAACGCCAGACGCAACGCTGCTTGATCCAGGCGGCCCTTGAGGCGCAAAGCGGCAGGAATGTTATACGCCGGGCTCTGCGGATCCAGCTGCCAGACAATCCACTGCCGCTGCTGGGCGTAGGACAGCACCGCCGGCCGGTCACTGGCCGCAGGCTGCAACACCGGTTGCGCGCTGCCGCTGGCCAGCGCGGCGCGCTCGGTAAATTCGGCCAGGCTGGCCGCCGAGAACAGGCTGTTGACCGGCAACTCCAGGTGCAGTTGCTGGCGCACTCGCGAGATCACTTGCAGCACCAGCAGCGAATGGCCGCCGAGCGCGAAGAAGTTGTCCTCACGACCCACGCGCTCGACCTGCAATACCTCCTGCCAGATCTGCGCCAGCTGCGTTTCCAGCCCTTGGGCCGGGGCCACAAACTCGCGCTGAGCGGTGCCGGCGCAAACTCGTGGCAGGGCGCTGCGATCGAGTTTGCCGTTGTTGTTGAGCGGCAGCGCGGTCATCAGCACCAGATGGCTCGGCACCATGTAATCCGGCAACGACTGGCGCAGGGCCGCGTCAAGGGTTTCTCGGTACTGCGCCTCATCGGCCAGCACGCCGCTGGCCACGATATAGGCCACCAGCTGCGCACCGTCCTGAGCGATGACCGCTGCATCCCGCACATCGGCACGTGCTTGCAGGCAGGCTTCGATCTCACCCATTTCGATGCGCAAACCGCGAATCTTCACTTGGTGGTCGATACGCCCGACGTACTCCAGATCGGCGTTGGCGTTGTAGCGCGCCAGGTCGCCGCTGCGGTATAGACGTGCGCCCGGCTCAATGGCAAACGGGTCCGGCAGGAAGCGTTCGGCGGTCAGCGCCGGACGGTCGAAATAGCTTTGCGCCAGACAGGCCGGCGCGCCGATGCACAACTCGCCGATGCCGCCGGCCGGCAGCAATTGCCCGGCGCTGTCCAGCACATACAGAGCACGCCCGGGGATGGCGCGGCCGATCGGCACACCGAAGCTGTCGCTGGCGTCTTCCAGACGGCAATCCTGCACGCTGGACACCACGGTGGCCTCGGTCGGGCCGTAGGTGTTGAGCAAACGCACATGGCCCTGGCCGGCCTGATGCCAGAGGCGCAGGCCCTCGACGGACATCGCCTCACCGCCGACGTGCACCTGGCGCAACTCGCCCAGGGTGCTGATCGCGCCGCTCGCGCACTCGCGGGCCAGCAAGTACCAGTAGGCGGCCGGCAAGTCGGCCACGGTGACGCCGTGGCGCACGATTTCGCTGGCCAGTTGCCCGGCATCCCACAGCGCGTCGCCGCGCATGATCAACGCGGCGCCGACGCACAACGCCGGGAAGCACTGTTCAACGAAACCGTCGAAACTGAACGTGGCGAACTGCAACACGCGGTCCGCCGACGACAGCCGCGAATACTCGGCAGCACTCTGGCAGAACTCTCGCAGCGCGCCCTGGGCAATCGCCACGCCTTTTGGTTGACCGGTGGAGCCGGAGGTGTAAATCACATAGGCCAGATCCTGCGCGTCAGCCTGTGTGAGCGGGTCGTTGTCGGCAAAACCGGCGCTGTCATCCAGCACCAGACGCACCACCGACGGCAACGACAGATCCTCCAGCAGGCCCGACTCGCACAGCAGCACGTCGAGGCGGCTGTCGTCGATCATGTAGCGCAGGCGCTCGCCCGGGTATTTGGGGTCCAGCGGCACATACGCTGCGCCGCTCTTGAGCACCGCCAGCAGGCTGACGATCAACTGCGGGCCGCGGTTCAACGCCAGTCCCACGCGGGTGCCGGGGCCGGCACCATGAGCGATCAGACGATGGGCCAGACGATTGGCCTGCGCGTTGAGCTGGCCGTAGCTCAGGGTCTGGCCGTCGACCAGCAATGCCAGTGCCTGAGGGGTGGCCGCGGCGCGGGCGGCGATCTGTTCGTGGGCCAGACGCGAGTCCTGCAACGCCACCACGGGCGCTCGGCTGACCGCCAGCAACGGCGCCTGGCCCTCGGCATCGAGCAGCGCCAGCGAACCCAGGGCGACATCGGCACTGCTGACCAACTGATTCAGCAGGTGCTGCAGATTGGCCGACAACGTCGCCACTTGATCGGCACTGAAACGCGCGCTGTCGTAGCTGAAGTCCAGGGTCAGGGTCGCACCGATTTCGACACCCAGCGTCAGTGGATAGTGGGTGCGTTCATGGTTGTGCAGATTGCTGAACGACAGCCCCGCCGGTGCGCCCTGTTTCAGCGCCTCGGCCACCGGGAAGTTTTCGAACACCAGCAGGCTGTCGAACAGCGCACCACCCTGCTGACCGGCCCAGCCTTGGATGTCATACAGCGGCACGTGCTCGAAATCGCGCATGGCCAGGTTCAGGCCCTGCAGGTCGCCGAGCCATTGGCTGACGGACTGTTGTGGATTGGGCGCGCACACCAGCGGCAAGGTGTTGATGAACAGGCCGAGCTGTTGCTCGATCCCCACCAACGGTGCCGAACGCCCAGCCACCGTGGCGCCGAACGCCACGCAAGCGTGGCCAGTATAGCGTTGCAGCAACAGGCCCCAGGCGCCTTGCAGCACCGTGTTGAGGGTGACTTTCTGCTGGCGGGCGAACTCACCAAGGCGCAGGGTCGCGTGGCTATCGAGGACCACGCGATGCTCCGCACTGCCCTCGCCTGTCACCGGCGCACGCAAGGCGTCGGCGAGCAACGTCGGCGCTTGCAGCGGTGCCAGTGTGGTCTTCCAGAACTGCTCGCCAGCGCTGGCCGACTGCGCTTGCAGCCACGCCAGATAATCGCGGTATTGCCCGAGCGGGGCCGGCAACGCCTGACCGGCGCTGTAGTGCTCGATCACTTCGGCGAGCAACTGTGCATTGCTCCAGCCGTCCATCAGAATGTGGTGGCTGGTGTAGATCAGGTGCCAGTCAGCCGTGCCGCTGCGCACCAGCTTCAATCGCAACAGCGGCGCGCACTCCAGAGCGAAACCCTGCGCGCGTTCGGCATCGGCCAATGCGTCGGTGTCGGTCAGTTCAAGCACTTCCAACGGCAACACCACGTCACGCTCGATCGCCTGATGCGCCGCGTCGAGGCCATGCCAGTGGAAGCTGCTGCGCAGAATCTGATGACGCTCCAGCGCCGCCTGCCACGACTGGGCAAAACGCTGTGGATCGAGGCCGTGAATGTCCAGGCGCAACTGGCTGATGTAGGCGCCGACTTGCGGCTCGTACAGGGTGTGAAAGAGCATGCCTTGCTGCATCGGTGACAGCGGATACAGATCCTCGAGTTGCCCGGCCGATAGCGGCAGCGCATCCAGTTGCGCCTGCGTCACGCGAGCCAGCGGGAAGTCCGACGGCGTCGCCTGCGGCGCGTCGAGGGCACAGCAGTGCTCGATCAGCGCGTTCAACTCGCTGGCGTACTCATCGGCCAGGCGCTGCACGGTGGCGCGGTCGAACATCTGGCTGCTGAAGCCCCAGTTCATCGACAGCTCGCCGCCGTACACCTGACCTTCGACGGTCAGCCAGTTGGCCAGCGGCGCCGACGGATCCTGAGCGACCCCGCCGCCTTCGCTGGACGGCACGAACAGCGCCGCCTCGTCGAACTGACGGTCGAATTGCCCGAGGTAGTTGAAGGTGATGCGCGGCTTGGCCTGAGCGGCCAGCGTCGCCGCCGTCTGCTCATCGCCCAGATAACGCAGCGCGCCGTAGCTCAGGCCTTTGTCCGGCACTGCGCGCAACTGTTCCTTGATGGTTTTGATCGAGGCGCCGAGGGTGTCCGCCGGCACCAGATTGACCGGGAACAGGCTGGTGAACCAGCCGAGGGTGCGGGTCAGGTCGATGTCGTCGAACAGGTCTTCGCGGCCATGGCCCTCCAGTTGAATCAGGCTGGCGGTGTGACCGCTCCAGCGGCAGACCACCCGGGCCAACGCGGTCAGCAGCAGATCGTTGACCTGAGTGCGATAGGCCGCCGGAGCCTGTTGCAGCAACTTGCGGGTTTGCTCGGCGCTGAAGGTCAGCTCGATTTTCTGCTCGTGGCGGTTTTCCAGTGAGCCCTGCGGCCGCTCGCACGGCAAGTCGTCCTGCGCCGCTTCTCGCAGTTGCGTCTGCCAGTAATCGAAGCTCTGCGCGAAGTTCGGCAAGTGGCCTTGCAGGCGTGCGACCCAGTGCTGATAGGCGCTGGTCTTGCCCGGGAAGGCGATGGCCGTGCCGTTCAACGCCTGGGCATAGGCTTGCTGCAAATCCTCCAGCAGCACCCGCCACGAAACACCGTCGATCACCAGGTGATGGGCCACCAGCAGCAAGCGCTGACTGCCGTCGGCGAAGTCCACCAACAGCGCGCGCAGCAACGGCCCGCGACTCAGATCAAGGCTGCGCTGAGCTTCGTCGCACAGCGTCTTGAGGTCTTGCGTAGAGGCGGCGTTGCGTTGCCACAGCACCGACTCGTCGGACGGCACCGCATAGGCCTGTTGCCAGCCGCCGGCATTCAAGGTGTAGCGCAGGCGCAAGCCGTCGTGATGATTGACCAGTTGCTTGAGCGCACGATCCAGCGCCTCGGCGTTCATCGTCTGTTGTGGCACCAGCAACAGCGACTGGTTCCAGTGCTGGCGCTGGGCGATGTCCTGCTCGAAGAACCAGCGCTGAACCGGCGCCAGTGCGACCGCACCCACGACAGGCCCCTGATCGATCGAGCGCTGTTCACCGTGCCGCGCAACTTGCGCCAGGCTGCGGATGGTCTGGTACTGGAACAGCTCTTTGGGGCTGAGGACGATCCCGGCCTGCCGTGCCCGGCTGACCACTTGCATCGACACGATCGAGTCGCCGCCCAGTTCGAAGAAGTTGTCTTCCAGACCGACGTTATCCAGCGACAGTACGTCCTGCCAGATCGCCGCCAGGGCTTTCTCCATGACGCTGCGCGGTGCCACGTGTTCACGCTGCTGCTGGCGTCCGTCGACCGCCGGCAAGGCCTTGCGGTCGAGTTTGCCGTTAGGGGTCAGCGGCAACTGTTCGAGGAACAGCAGGTACGCCGGCACCATGTAATCCGGCAGGTGCTGACGCAGCGCCGCTTTCAGGGTTTCGCGCAGGCTCGCCTGTGCATCGGCATCTGCTGCCAGCACCGAGGCGTCGGTCGGCACGATGTACGCCACCAGTTGCTGACCATTGGCGCCGTCCTGTGCCAGTACCGCCAGTTCGCGCACGGTGTCCTGCTGCAACAGCCGCGCTTCGATTTCACCGAGTTCGATACGGAAACCGCGCACCTTCACCTGATGGTCGATTCGCCCGACGTATTGCAGCGCGCCATCCGCCTGATAACGGGTCAGGTCGCCAGTGCGGTACAGCCGCTCGCCGGTCGCGGAAAACGGGTTCGGCACGTACTTTTCAGCGGTCATTGCCGCACGCCCCAGATAACCCCGGGTGATGCCGGCGCCGGCCAGATACAGTTCAGCGGCCACACCCTGCGGCACCGGTTGCAGATCGGCGTCCAGCAGGTAGCTGGCGGTGCCGGTCAACGGCCGACCGATGTTCGCCGCACCTCCCGCCTCGCGGCGCGTCCAGGTCGAGTACGTGGTGTCTTCCGAAGGCCCGTACAGATCAAACACCTGCTCGACCGCGCTCTGCTGATACAACGCCTCGACCAGACTCTGCTTCAACGGCTCGCCCGCGAGGTTGATGATGCGCACGCTCGAAGCGATGGCGCCGTCGCGCAGCAAGGCATTGATGGCCGACGGCACGGTGTTGATCAGGCGCACCTGATCGCGCGCCGGCAGTTGCGGCAACTCAAGGGCGTTGCGCGCGATGATCAGCGAGCCACCGTTGGCGAGGGTGACAAACAGCTCCCACACCGACAGGTCGAAGCACACTGAAGTCGAGGCCAGCACACCCTGAATGTCATCACGGCTGTAGACGCTGCGCGACCACTCGATCAGCGCCTGCACGTTGCGGTGTGCGATGGCCACGCCTTTCGGTTTGCCGGTCGAGCCGGAGGTGTAGATCACGTAGGCCAGGTTATCCGGCGACACGGCGCTGACCGGGGCATGGCCTGGGTACGTCGCCAGCTCGGCTTCGATCACGTCGAGCAGCAACACTTGCGTGTCAGCGCCCACCGCTAGCGTTTGCGCGATGGCGTGCTCGGTCAGCAGCACGCGCGCGCGGCTGTCTTCAAGCATGTAGGCCACGCGATCGGCCGGGTAGTCCGGGTCCAGCGGCACGTAGGCACCCCCGGCCTTGAGCACGGCGAGCAAAGCCACCAGCAGGGTGTCGGAACGCTGCATGGCGACGCCGACCCGCACCTCCGGACCGACCCCGCACTCGATCAGTTTGTGCGCCAGGCGATTGGCCCGAGCGTCGATGTCGGCGTAGCTGAATGCCTGCTCACCGAACGTCACTGCCAGCGCCTGCGGCTGGCTGGCGACCTGTTGCTCGATCAACCGATGGATGCACGACGCTGCGGCAGATTCGGTATTCGCCAGGTTCCAGTCGTGGACGATCCGTTGATACTCGGCACTCTCCAGCAGCGGCAGATCACTGATGCGCTGGCGGCTGTCCTCGACCATGCCGCGCAACAGGTTGAGCCAGTGTTGCGCCATGCGTTCGATGGTCTGCGGGTCGAACAGATCGTTGGCGTAGGTCAGCGCGGCGTGCAGCTTGCCGGCCTTCTCATAGGTGTCCAGGGTCAGGTCGAACTGGGTGGTGCGGCCCTGCCATTCGATCACGCCCAGCTCCAGCCCGGAGGCGGTGCTGACGGTGCTGATGTCAGCGACTTGCGGCTGATGGTTGTACATCACCTGGAACAGCGGCGTGTGGCTGAGGCTGCGTTCCAGTTTCAGCGCTTCGACCAGACGCTCGAACGGCAGGTCCTGATGGGCCTGGGCACCGAGCGCGGTTTCCTTGATCGCACGCAGCAGCTCGTCGACGCGAGTCTGGCCATCCAGCTCGGTGCGCAGCACCTGAGTGTTGACGAAGAAGCCGATCAGGCCTTCGATTTCGCCACGATTACGGTTGGCAATCGGCACGCCGACGCGGATATCGGCCTGCCCGGTGTAGCGATGCAGCAGCACGTTAAATGCGCCGAGCAACAGCATGAACAAGGTGATGCCGTGCTGCTGGGCGGTGCCGCGCAGTTGTTCGGCCAACGCGCCATCGATGGCGAATTCGTAGCGCGTGCCGCGATAGCTCGGCATCGCCGGGCGCGGGTGATCGGTGGGCAATTCCAGTACCGGATGCTCAGCACCCAGTTGCGCCTGCCAGTAATCGAGCTGCCGCGCCTGTTCGCCGGCTTCCAGCCAGCGGCGCTGCCACAGGGCGTAGTCGCTGTACTGGATCGGGAGCGGCGCCAGTTGCACCGGCTGGCCAGCATCGAACGCGTCGTAGCAACGAATGAATTCGTCGATCAGCACGTTCATCGACCAACCGTCGGAAACGATGTGGTGCAGGGTCAACAGCAGCACATGTTCCTGCGCGTCGAGCTTGAGCAGCTTGATCCGCAGCAGCGGGCCCTCGCCCAGATCGAACGGCAGCAGTGACTGCTGCTGGGCAGCGTCGGCGACCGCAAGCTCACGTTCGGCCGGGGTCAAGCCGGTGAAATCCACCTGTTCGATCAGCAGTGGTGCCGTCGCCGGCACTTGCAGCAGGCTGTCGTCGGCCTGGCGCTGGAACACCGTGCGCAGGGTTTCGTGACGCTCGACCAGATGGGCGAAGGCCTGCTCCAGTGCCGTCAGGTTCAAGTGCCCGGTCAGGCGCACCGCGCCCGGCAGGTTGTAGGCGCCGCTGTGCGGGTCGAGCTGCCAGAGAAACCACATGCGCTGCTGTGCGTAGGACAGCGCCTGCCGGTCATCGGCCTCGACCCCCTGCGGGATCGGAAAGCGGGCGAAATCCACGCCCTCCTTGTGCAAGGCCGCGAGGAACATCTGGCGCTTTTCCAGGGGCAACCCGATAAACCGGCGAGCAAGTTTCAAGGAGTCTTCAGCATTCATTTCTCAGCATCCGGATCAGTAGGCAGGAAGCACAAAGGCACGTCGTCCCTATAAAACGAATGCAGACCGGAAAAATTAGCGAATGAGAACAACTATCAGGCGGGGGAGAAAATGAAGCGTGCGAACTCGCACAAACCCTTGTGGGAGTGGGCTTGCTCGCGAAGAGGTAGTGTCAGTCGACGGAGATAGTGACTGACCCTCCGCTTTCGCGAGCAAGCCCACTCCCACAGGTTTGGCAGGGAGTCAGGCGGTTGCGGCAATCTGACTGTGCCGGCGATGGTGCACATCCAGCTGATCCTTGATCACCTTCAGCACCTTGGCTTCATGCTCATGAATGAAAAAGTGCCCGCCGGCGAGCATGTCCACGGAGAAGCTGCCAAGGGTTTCCTTGCTCCAGCCGATCAACTGTTCGGTGGTCGCGCGGTCGGTGGTGCCGCCCAACACATGCACCGGGCATTTGAGCAGCGCACGCTGGACCGGGCGGAAGGTCCCGCATAACAGAAAATCGGCGCGCAGGATCGGCAGCGTCAGGCTCATCAGCTCGGCGCTGGCCAGCACCTCTTCGCTGGTGCCGTTGAGGGTGCGCAATTGTTCGATCAGTTCTGCATCGGTTTTCGGCTCGGCGAAACCCCGGTCATAGTCGCTGCGCATCGTTGGCGCCGCAGTGCCCGAGGCGAACAGCGCCACCGGCTCCGGCAGGCCCAGCGCGCGCAACGCATGCGCCAGCTCACAGGCCAGCAAGGCGCCCAGGCTGTGGCCAAAAATCGCGTACGGTGCACGCAAGGCCGGTTGCAACTCGGCGGCCAGTTGCCGGGCCAGGCCGCGCATGTCGGTTTGCAGCGGTTCGCTGAACCGCGCGCCGCGCCCCGGCAACTCCACCGGTTGCAGAGTCAGCCACTGTGGCAGTTTGCGCCGCCAGCGGCTGTAGACCATGGCACTGGCGCCCGAATAAGGAAGGCACAGCAAGGTCAGCTGAGTCACCCGGGTTACCTCGAAAAGTTGTCTGTATAGAAGAACGAAGACAACCTGGCGCAAATTAGCCCTGCGCCTCGGCATGACTCATTTCAGATGGCGGAAACTCTGCACCGCCGCGCCCAGCACCACCGCACCGGCGACAATCGCCAGCCAGAACCCGCTGCGCGCATCAAAAGCATCCACCAGTGCGCCGGCGCCCGCCGCTCCCAGCGCCACACCGATACTCAGACCGGTCACCAGCCAGGTCAGCCCTTCGGTGAGTTTGGCCGGTGGCACGATACGTTCGACCAGCGCCATGGCGACAATCAGCGTCGGCGAAAAGAACAGCCCCGCGACGAACACCGCCAGCGACAACCCGAAAATATTGCTCGCCAGCAACAGCGGCAGCGTGGTCACGGCGGTCGCGATGCCGCCATACAGAAACAGACGCGGCAACGGCAGTTTCGAGCGCATCGCACCAAAGGCGATACCGGCCAGGCAGGAGCCAATGGCGTACACCGACAGGACAATACTCGCCGCCGCCGGCTGCCCCTGTTGCTGGGCGAACGCGACGCTGACCACATCAATCACGCCGACAATGACGCCCATGGCGATCATTAACGCCAACAGCCATTGAATATCGGTCGAACCAATAATCGAACCTTGATGCTGCAACGCCTGCGGGTGTATCGCCGGTTCGGTACTGCGCTGGGCGACAAACGCCGTCACCCCGACCGCCAGCGCCATTAGCGCCGCCAATGGCCCGGCCTCGGGAAATGCCACCACGCACAACCCCACCGACAGCGGCGGGCCAACAATGAAACAGACTTCATCAAGCACCGACTCCAGCGCATAGGCGGTCTGCAATTGCGGCTGACCGCGATAGATTTCAGTCCAGCGCGCCCGCACCATCGCCGACATGCTCGGCATGCAGCCGGCCAGTGCGGCGAAGATGAACAGCGTCCAGGTCGGTGCCTGCAAGCGCGTGCACAGCAACAACATCAGCAGCGCCCCGCCACCAATCAACGCCGACAGCGGCAGCACCTTGCCCTGACCGAAGCGGTCGACCAGACGCGACACCTGCGGCGCGCAAAACGCCGTGGCCAGGGCAAACGTCGCCGCCACCGCACCCGCCAGTGCGTAGCCGCCCTTGAGTTGCGAGAGCATGGTGATCACGCCGATGCCGGTCATGGAAATCGGCATGCGCGCGATCATCCCGGCCAGTACAAAATTTCGCGCACCGGGGGCGGTGAACAGTTCGCGGTAGGGATTTGCCATGGGTTGCAGCCTCATCAAGGGCCGCCAAGTTGCCATAGGGTCGGGTGGCGGGGAAGCGCGCAATTGTTGGTGGAATGTGAAGGCGCGAAACTCGACACCTTGCGATTCCAGGTACTCGCTGAGGATCACTCCCCAAGACCAATGGCATTGCCGCCCACTTCTGGAATCACATGACCGACAGTCGAAATTCGCGCAAACCTGTCAGGTTTTACAGGTGCCTTTTTGTGCGATTGCGGTTCTCATGAGTCCTTGCTCAATGGCGTACAGCTCATCAATGAACGAGCACCTGCTCTTGAGCACTATCCCGTGGCGCATGCGCCAAGGAGCCTTGCCATGGAAGAACAGCTTATTCTGGTATCACCCAAGGATCGCCAGACCGGTGTAGCCCCAAAGCTGAAAGTGCATCACCAGGGACTGCGCCATCGCGCATTCTCGATCCTGCTCTTTGACTCCCAAGGTCGGTTGCTGATGCAGCAACGCGCGTTGGGCAAATATCATTCCGGCGGATTGTGGACCAACACGTGCTGTGGGCATCCTCGCCCCGGCGAACGCACGGCCGCCGCTGCCCTCCGTCGACTGCAGGAGGAAATGGGCACGACGTGCAAACTGCAGAAGGTCGCCTCGATGCTCTATTACGAGCAAGTGTCCAATCAACTGATAGAACATGAATTTGACCACGTGTTTGCGGGCCTCAGCCAGCTCGATCCGGTAGCCAATCCCGAGGAAGTCGAAAGTTGGGAGTGGCTGTCGCCAGAGGAGATCACCCAACGGATCGAACAGGCACCCGACCAGTTCACGATCTGGTTTCGCCGGATGTTCGAGCAGTTCGGGATAGGCGGTGTAAGGCAATGGTTCGAGGCCGCCCGCGACGCGTCAGCGGCACGATCAATGCCTGATGCTTCTGAAAAAAGGGCAAGATCACCTTGGGCCGTCCCGCCGCTGTATTGTCCGGCGCCGTTTCGAGTCGATGGGGCGCTGGCCGAGGCTGTCGATGAACGGCTTATGCCATGGATCGAGGAGGTCGGGATATTTCCGGGACAACTGGAAAAGGTCCGCGCCATGGGATTCGGTCGCTTCGCCATGCTTTGCCATACCGACACTCACGATCCCGATCGCCTGCTGCTTTCGGCACAATGCATCGCCGCCCTGTTTGCCGTGGATGACTACTATTGCGATGACGAACGAACCGGCTCCGAACCGCGCCTGGTAGGTCCCCGACTCTCGCTGGCACTGGCCGCACTGGAACCGGCGCACCTGCCCTCTCGGTTTCGCTGCGCCCTTGACCAGGCACTGAACAGTGACCCGGTACTGGTTGCGCTTCGCGCCTACATGAACCGCGTTCAGGCATTCGCATCTTCGGCACAAGTAGCCAGGGTACGCCACGAAATCATCGCCATGTTTGTCACCATGACTGCCGAAGCGGCCTGGCGTCTGGAAGGACTGACCCCAGCCATCTGGGAATACCTCGCGCAACGCCAGACCAACAGTTTTCTACCCTGCATGTCATTGATCGACGTGATCGGCGGATACGAACTGCCCGCACACCTCTACAGCGCCCCTGCCGTGCGGCGCGTGACCACGCTGGCCGCCAGCGCCACGATCATCGCCAACGATCTGTATTCGGCACACAAGGAAAATCAGGCCGCCATCGGCGATTTCAATCTGCCGCTGTTACTGGCTCGTGAACACAATTGCTCGCCCCGACAAGCGATGATCAAGTGCGCGCACGTTCATGACGAAATCGTGCACCTGTATGAAGCGGCGGAACAAGCGGTGCTGCCGGATGCATCACCGCTGCTGCAGCGTTTTCTGACCGGCATAAAAAGCTGGGTCGCCGGCAGTCTTGAATGGCACCGGCACAGCGGCCGCTATCACGTCTGAACGTGTCGATCTTTTCATGCATGCGGATGAACTCTCGCAGCTCGCCATGGGTCAGCTGACTAAGCCCTTACCCCAGGCACTTCGAGCATGCAAATATCCCTCGCCCGACAAGTGGCCCTGATCACCGGTGCCAGCTCCGGCATCGGTCACGCCGCCGCCAAAGCACTGGCCGCAGCCGGCGCCGCAGTCGTCATCAATTACAACCGTCAGGCCGAACCGGCCGAAGCGCTGGCTCGACAGATCGTTGCCGACGGTGGTCAGGCCCTCGCGATTGGCGCGGATGTGTCGAAGGAAGACGAGGTCGAACGGCTGTTCGCCCAGACCCTCGAAGCCTTTGGTTCGCTGGACATTCTGGTGGCCAATTCCGGTCTGCAAAAGGACGCCGCAGCGGTGGACATGACACTGGAAGACTGGAACACGGTGATTGGCGTCAACCTCACCGGCCAGTTCCTCTGCGCCCGCGCCGCGCTGCGGATTTTCAATCGGCAAGGGGTGCGCGAAGGCGTTTCCCGGGCGGCCGGCAAGATCATTCACATGAGCTCGGTGCATCAACGCATCCCGTGGGCCGGACACGTCAACTATGCCGCGTCCAAGGGCGGTGTCGATCAGTTGATGCAGACCCTGGCCCAAGAAGTCAGTCATCAGCGCATTCGCATCAACGGCATCGCGCCGGGAGCGATTCGCACAGCAATCAATAAAGAGGCCACTGAAGGCGCGGCAGGTGAAAAGCTGCTGGAGCTAATCCCCTATGGGCGTATCGGCGATGTCGAGGACGTGGCCAACGCGGTGGTGTTCCTTGCCTCCGACGCCGCCGACTACATCGTCGGCACCACCCTGTTCATCGACGGCGGCATGAGTCTTTATCCGGAGTTTCGCGGCAATGGCTGAGCATCATCTCGAACGACAAAGCCCGATCGACGCCCACGGCATCATCGGCGACATGCGCAGTGCGGCACTGGTCAACGACAAGGGCAGCGTGGATTTTTTCTGCTGGCCGGAGTTCGACAGCCCGTCGATTTTCTGTTCGCTGCTGGACACGCCTGACGCGGGGATATTCCAGCTCGCACCGGACCTGCCCGATGCCCGCCGCGAGCAGATCTACCTGCCGGACACCAATGTTCTGCAGACCCGCTGGCTCAGCGAATACGCCGTGGTGGAAATCACCGACCTGCTGCCGGTGGGCGACAGCGAGGATGACCTGCCGATGCTCATGCGTCGGGTGCGAGTGGTCAGCGGCGAAGCGACCTTTCACATGCGCTGCGCGGTGCGCCATGACTACGCACGCGCCAGTACCACTGCGCAGATGGACCAGCAAGCGGTGATTTTCAGCGCCCAAGGCCAGCCGTCGCTGCGTCTGGTAGCGGATCAGGCGCTGCACATCGATGACGCAGCAGCCGTCGCCTCGTTCAGCTTGAAGCAGAACCAAACCGCCGAATTCATGCTCGGTGGAGCCGATGACCCACGCTTTCGCAATGACACCGCCAAACTGTGTCTGGAGCGCACGCTGAAGTTCTGGCGCGACTGGATCGGCCAATCCAACTATCGCGGGCGCTGGCGGGAAATGGTCAATCGCTCGGCGCTGGCGCTGAAGCTGCTGACCTCACGCAAGCACGGCGCAATCCTCGCCGCCGCCACCTTCGGCTTGCCGGAAACCCCCGGCGGCGAACGCAATTGGGACTACCGCTATACCTGGATCCGCGACGCCTCGTTTACCGTCTATGCGTTCATGCGCCTGGGCTTTGTCGGTGAGGCCAACGCCTACATGACCTGGTTGCGCGGGCGGGTCAGCGATTGCCGTGGCCAGCCGATGAAGCTCAACATTCTGTATGCGGTGGACGGACGCCAGGAGTTGCCGGAAACCGAGCTTTCGAACTTGTCCGGCCACGGCGGCGCGCAACCGGTGCGCATCGGCAACGGCGCGTATGAGCAGATTCAGCTGGATATCTTCGGCGAGCTGATGGACGCGGTGTATCTGGTCAACAAATACGGCGATGCGATTTCCCACGAGGGCTGGAAACACGTGCGTGAAGTGGTCGATCAAGTGTGTGAGACCTGGCAGACCACCGACGTAGGCATTTGGGAAATGCGCGGTGAGCAGCATCACTTCCTGCATTCGCGACTGATGTGCTGGGTGGCGCTGGACCGGGCTATTCGCCTGGCCTCGAAACGCTCGCTGCCAGCACCGTTCGCCCAGTGGGACCAGACCCGACAGGCGATCTACGCCGACATCTGGGACAACTTCTGGAACGAGGAGCACGGGCATTTCGTCCAGTACAAGGGCGGCACCGCGCTCGACGGCTCGATGCTGTTGATGCCGCTGGTGCGTTTCGTCAGCGCCAAGGACCCGCGCTGGCTGTCGACCCTCGAAGCCATCGAAAAGCACCTGGTGCGCGACGGCATGGTTTACCGGTACCGCAACGATGACAGCAACATTGACGGCCTGGCTGGCACCGAGGGCGCGTTTGCGGCGTGTTCGTTCTGGTACGTCGAGTGCCTGGCCCGCGCCGGTCAGGTTGAAAAGGCCCATCTGGAGTTCGAACAACTGCTGCGCTATGCCAACCCACTGGGGCTGTACGCCGAAGAGTTCGACAGCCATGGCCGGCATCTGGGCAATACACCGCAGGCTCTGACGCATCTGGCGCTGATCAGTGCGGCAAGCTTTCTGGACCGGCGTTTGAGTGGGGAAAAGAGTGAGTGGCAGCCGTAATTTCGTCAGCGTGTGTAGGAAATCTGCCGCATCGCGGCTCTTTAACTGGCTAATCCCTACACAGAAATAAACAGAATCAGATCCCTGTAGTGAGGGGATTTATCCCGGTCGGGCTGCCAAGCGGCCCCGCTTCTGGCCTTCCGATTTCTCCGGAAACACCGCGTTGCCGGGCTTTGCAACGGCTGCGCAGGCGCTCGGACATGAATCCCCTCGCCACAAATGGCGTGACTGGATGCCCGCATTTATTAAACAAATCCCACCCAATCCCTCCCCCCGCAACTTGCAATTACACCCTGAAATACCTTGTTGCCAGCGGTTACATCCCCCCCTACCATCCACCGCAACGGGCACAGCGGAGCTGTCCAATAAAACCCGAATTCAAGGAACCAGAATGACCCAGCACGTCCACCGTCCCATCACCACGCCCCTGCGCACCGGCCTGACCCGCACCCAACTCTGGGAAGCCGCCGACAAAGGCCTGATCAAATGCTGGGAAATCGGCCGCCAGCGCGCCGCCCGCTTTCCCGACCTCGCACAACAATGCCTCGCTGGCGAACTGCCGGTGCTCGGCTGGAAAGGTGGCGTGAGCCGCAGCCTGAAGAAAAACGAGAAATACGGCTCGCTGAAGTATCTGGCGCAATGGCAAGGGTTGCGTGGCGAGGATCTGGATATTGATCTGGGTGAAGAACGCGCACTGACCTGTTCGCGGACGAAGATGCGGGTGACGTTTACCCCGGATCGGGCGAAATATTTCAATCAGGTGGCGGAAGCCGAGGCTTGATCTGCAACAGCACTGACCGAAAACCGCTCCCGATACGCCTGCGGCGTCACGCCAATCGCCCGCAGGAAACTGCGGCGCAATGTCTCCTCGCTGCCAAATCCGCAATTGGCGGCGATGCGTTTGACCGGCAGCCCGGTGTCACTGAGCAAGCGCCGCGCCGTCTCGACGCGGATCAGTTCGATGGCGCGGGCCGGGGTCTGGCCGGTGTCGGCGCGGTAGTGGCGCACGAAGCTGCGCTCGCTCATGCCGGCCTGTTCGGCCAGGGTCGGCACGCCGAGGTCGCAGGTGAGGTTTTCGGCGATCCAGGCGTGCAGCTCGTCAAAACGGTTGCCCTGATTTTGCAGCGCCAGGGTCACGCTGAACTGTGACTGCCCGCCGGGGCGTTTGAGGAACACCACCAGATGCCGGGCGACGTCGAGGGCGATGTCGCGACCGAGGTCCTGTTCGACCATCGCCAGCGCCAGATCGATGCCGGCGGTGACACCCGCCGAGGTCCAGACCGGGCCGTCGTTGATGAAAATCGGATTGGCTTCGACCTGCAGCTTCGGATGCTGCTGCGCCAGTTGCTCGCAGCGGGTCCAGTGGGTAACCACGCGGCGGCCGTCGAGCCAGCCGCTGGCCGCCAACAGAAAAGCGCCCGTACACACCGAGGCCACGCGTCGGCAGGTGGCGGCGTGTTCGCGCACCCAGTCCACCAGCGCCACATCTTCGGCCGCCGGGTAAATGCCCCAGCCGCCGGCAATGATCAAGGTATCGCTGGCCTCTTGCGGCAACGGCTCGGCCAGCACCGCCAACCCAGCCGATGACATCACTGCCCCGCCCTCGCGGGCAATCACCGACTGCGCATACGGCACGGGCAAACCGCGCTGGCGGGCGATGTCGTTGGCGGAGGCGAACACTTGCAATGGCCCGGTGACGTCGAGGATTTGCATGTTGGCAAACGCGAGTACATGAATGGCTTTGGGCATTTTGGCGTAATTGGTGGGGTTATTGGCGTATACGCCAGAACCTACGCGCCTACAGTGAAGCCGTCCACCCCCTAATGGAGAAATACCCCATGACGTTGCAGATCGGTTTTCTGTTGTTTCCACAGGTGCAGCAACTGGACCTGACCGGCCCTTATGACGTGCTGGCCTCGCTGCCGGACGTAAAGATGCACCTGATCTGGAAGGATCTGGTGCCGGTCACCGCGAGCACCGGCCTGCTGCTGAAACCGACCATCAGCTTCGACGACTGTCCGGACCTGGATGTGATCTGCGTGCCCGGCGGCGCGGGAGTCGGCGCGTTGATGGAGGACCAGCGCACGCTGAATTTCATCAAGCGCCAGGCGGCGCAGGCACAGTATGTGACCTCGGTGTGCACCGGTTCGCTGGTGCTGGGCGCCGCGGGTCTGCTGCAAAGTAAACGCGCCACCACGCACTGGGCCTATCACGAACTGTTGCCGAAACTCGGCGCGATTGCAGTGCAGGATCGGGTGGTGCGCGACGGCAATCTGTTTACCGGTGGAGGGATTACGGCGGGGATCGACTTTGCATTGGTGCTGGCCGAAGAACTGGTGGGGACCGAGGCCGCACAGTTGATTCAACTGCAACTGGAATATGCACCGGCGCCGCCATTCGAGTCGGGCAGCCCGCAAACAGCGCCGCGCGCTATCGTCGAGGAAGCCTGCCTGCGCGCAGCGCCATCGTTGAAACTGCGCACGGAAATCACCGAGCGCGCGGCGGCGAAACTCAACTTGCGCTGATGCCTCATTCACACACAGCCCCCCTGTGGGAGCGGGCTTGCTCGCGAATGCGGTGTCACAGCCAGTGGATGTGTCGACTGACGCACCGCATTCGCGAGCAAGCCCGCTCCCACCATGAGTTTTGCGTCTGGTCACAGGTTTGTGTGTTGTCCCCGCATCCCGCCGCACCTTTACTTGTCCCCACGCCTCCGTCCGTGTAGAAAGCCCTTCCACCCAATTCTGCACATGGACTTTCGATGAAGGCGTTGCCTTGGCTCTATCTGGCACTTCTCAGCCTCGGTTACGGATGGGCGCTGAGTATTGGCCACCTCGGCTGGCTCGCACTGATTACTCTGGGTCTGTTGTTGATAACCGCTTTTGCCGTGCGCCAACAGCAGGTGCCGGTGGCGCGTCTGCTGGGGCATGCGGTGTTCATCTTCCTCGCCCTGTCGCTGGCGCTGCACTGGTTGCCGGGGTTCGACAACGGTCGGGCCATTGCCCGGCTGCGGTTCACCGACGACGCCGTGCCATTCGTGATGTACCTGAATCTGGACAAGCCCTTGATCGGCTTCTGGCTGTTGCTGGCCTGCCCATGGATTGTCGCGGCACGCTCACTGCGTCAGACGGCGTACGCCAGCGTCTTCGCCCTGACATTAAGCGCAATCCTCGCGCTGGGCGGCGCGCTATTGCTCGGGATGATTGCCTGGGCGCCGAAATGGCCCGATCAGGCATGGCTGTGGCTGCTGAACAATCTGCTGCTGGTGACACTGGTCGAGGAAGCACTGTTTCGCGGCTATATACAGGGAGGCCTGAGCCGGCTCTTCAAGCACTTGCCCCATGGCGACAACCTCGCCCTGCTGCTGGCTTCGCTGGTCTTTGCCCTGGCGCACTTTGGCGCCGGGTGGCACTGGGTGCTGCTGGCGGGCCTGGCGGGGGTTGGCTATGGTCTGGCCTACCGTTTTGGCGGCCTCGGTGCGGCGATCGCCACGCACTTTGGGCTGAATCTGCTGCATTTTGGCCTGTTCACTTATCCGATGCTCGCCGGCTGAGACAAGTGCCGTTTTGCGACGCCGTGCTGAATATTGAAAAAAAATTTCAATAAAAAGCTGTCACCGCCGACAACCTTTCAAAGCCTTGCGGATTGAAAAACCATGCGTAATAACCAGCCCATTACACAACGCGAACGGACTTTCCCGGCTCAGCAGCGGTTGATTTCCACAACCGACGCCAAGGGCGTGATCACCTACTGCAACGACGCTTTCGTCGAGATCAGCGGGTTTTCGCGTGAAGAGCTGATCCGTGCGCCGCACAACCTGGTCCGTCACCCCGACGTCCCGGCTGCGGTGTTCTCGCACATGTGGGGCACACTGAAACAAGGCTTGCCATGGATGGGCATTGTCAAGAATCGCTGCAAGACCGGTGACCATTACTGGGTTAACGCCTATGTAACACCGGTGTTCGACGGCAATCAGGTGGTCGGTTACGAGTCGGTGCGGATCAAACCCACCGCCGAACAGATCCGCCGAGCCGAAGCGCTCTACCAACGCATCAACCAAGGCAAGTCGGCGATCCCTTCCAGCGATAAATGGCTGCCGGTGCTGCAGGACTGGCTGCCGTTCATTCTGGTCAGCCAACTGAGCTTCGTGATCGGCGCGACCCTGAACTCGCACTGGGGCTTCGCCCTCGCCGCCGGTCTGTCGGTGCCGCTGGGCCTGATGGGCCTGCAATGGCAGCAACGCGGGCTCAAGCGCCTGCTGCGTCTGGCCGAGCAAACCACCTCAGACCCGCTGATCGCACAGATGTACACCGACAGCCGAGGCGCGCAGGCGCGTCTGGAAATGTCGATCCTCAGCCAGGAAGCGCGTCTGAAAACCTGCCTGACCCGTCTGCAGGACACCGCCGAACACCTGACCGATCAGGCCAAGCAATCCGACGCGCTGGCGCACAACAGCTCCAGCGGCCTGGAACGTCAGCGCGTGGAAACCGAACAGGTCGCCACCGCCGTCAACCAGATGGCCGCCACCACGCAAGAAGTGGCGAGCCACGTACAGCGCACCGCCGACGCGACTCAGGAAGCCAATCGCCTGACCGGTCGCGGCCGCGACATCGCCGGGGAAACCCGCGAAGCCATTCAGCGTTTGTCCGTGGTCGTGGGTGAAACCGGCCTGACCGTGACGCAACTGGCCAAGGACAGCGACGAAATCGGCGGCGTGGTCGACGTGATCAAAGGCATCGCTGACCAGACCAACCTGCTGGCTCTGAACGCTGCGATTGAAGCAGCGCGTGCCGGCGAGATGGGCCGTGGTTTTGCCGTGGTAGCCGACGAAGTCCGCCAATTGGCGCAACGCACCAGCGAATCGACCGGGCAGATCCATGCCTTGATCGCGAAGTTGCAGCAGACCGCGTCAAGCGCCGTGCAAACCATGGAAGCCGGGCATCGTCAGGCCGAAGAAGGTGTGGCGCGGGTGCTGGAAGCGGATCAGGCGTTGGTCGGCATCAGCGAAGCAGTGGCCAACATCACCGACATGACCACGCAGATTGCTGCGGCGACGGAAGAGCAAAGTGCGGTGGCTGAAGAAATCAGCCGCAACATCAGCAATATTTCGGAACTGGCGGATCAGACGTCGGAACAGGCGCATAACTCGGCGTTGCTGAGTGAAGAGCTGACCAAGACGGCTAATACGCAGTATTCGTTGGTGGAGCGGTTTAACCGCTGATTGGATGGGTGATACGAAAAACCCGGATAGCGAGAGCTTCCGGGTTTTTTTATTGTGGCTCACGCGTGACTACACATTGGGGCGTCATGCCCTACAAACACGCCAGAATCCGCTGACTGGTGCGTTTTTTGGGAGGGCTCTATCGTTTGCCGGTAGATACCCAATCCCTTAAGCTGGTCAGTATGAATACATCTCCTTTGGAGGCTCCGATGGCCACCACCAGAAAGATCGACAAGCCGGTTAAAAAAGTCATTCGCGATGAACTGACTTTTCTTGATGTCCGGCAAGCCGCGCGTGATGGGCAGAAAGCGTTCGATAAATATGTGATCACTGGCAAGCTACCCATAACAAAGTAGCCATAGATGCCAGCAGTCAAAATCTCTGCGCTTTTCGAACAAATCAACAACTGGAAAAACTTCGCCGCTCATTTTTATAACTACAAAGTGTGCGGTGAACTGCCCGTTCTTTTCGGGCGAGACGAACGACTCGACCTCAGCGATATGCACCACATCCACCTGGCCAGCACCCAAGCGAACCAGTCGCGGTGGGCGAAAATAGACCGCCAGTATTATCGAACTGCCCTGATTGACGATCCTGACAACGACTTCTGGCTTATCTACGCCTACGATGCTTTCCGGGATGAATACCTTTTGCTGACAATCACTGGCCCCGATGCCCATAACCGGAGTGAGTGGGGTTCATTTCTGCGCACGGTGCATTGCGAGATTGTTGAGCCATGGGTTGTGGGAAAAGTCATCTATTCCGACCTCGACGACTTTTGATTAACTGGCTGGCCGGTTCCTCGGAAAATGTATTGAGTTGGTGATAACAAAAAACCGGATAGTGAGAGCTATCCGGTTTTTTGTTTTTGATTTGGCGTTACACGCGGTTACCCGCGATTACTGCGGCAAGCGCAGCCGGTCCAGAAGTCGATTTACCAGCAGCTCGTTCAACATGATCAGCTGTTGCAGCGCCAGCAGCGGTTTGCGCTCCGGGCCGCCGATTGAGTTGGCGATGTTGCCGGCCACGGCGTGGGCGTATGAAAGCGACTCGCTCGCTTCGACCAGCAGGGTTTCGTCATACAGCGTGGGGTCGACGAGATAGACGGGGCGAAATCTGGACGAGTTTTGGGGAGCGCCCAGGTCTTCGGGTTTGAGGTAATAGTCGAGGGCGCGATCGGTGGCCTCTTTGACCTTTTGCGGATCAAGCGCGGGGGCGTGGGGGATTGGATCTGTGTGCGGTGGGTTTG
Source organism: Pseudomonas sp. H1h (assembly GCF_000633255.1). Lineage (GTDB taxonomy): Bacteria > Pseudomonadota > Gammaproteobacteria > Pseudomonadales > Pseudomonadaceae > Aquipseudomonas. The sequence goes on along the minus strand of NZ_AYMJ01000013.1, from coordinate 94,020 downwards.
GTGTGATTTTGAACATGGATGAAGTCTCGTATCGAAATAAATAAGAGCCATCACCCTCGCTACCAAACGATGGGTGGCGGCCATGCGCGGGTTGGTAGACCGGTCGATACGGAAACCCGGCGCTCACGAATGAGCCCCACGCATGTCCACCATATAAAACGCAGCCGCAAAAATAAGGCTGAACAAGGTGGCGCCATACGGCGGTACCGAATCGGGCTACCAAACCCGATCACTGTTTTTCAGTGACAGGGAAACGATACAACCACTTCATAGCCGCGTAAGCCGGCGGATTCTGGCGTACGTGTAGGTAACGGCGCAAGGTGTTGTAGCCCTTATCACGTAACGCTTCGTGTAATTTAAACGGGGCATGAAGAGCCGGAAATTGTCCTCGATTTGGGCGGTGACTGGGCCGCCACTTTCGCGAGCAAGCCCGCTCCCACAGTTGGATTGGGTGGACTCAGGTGGAGATTGGTCGGCTCGTGGGGCGCCTTCGCTGGCAGGCCAGCTCCCACAGTTGGAATGGGTGTATTCAGGTGGCGATTGGTCGGCTCTTAGGCCGCCTTCGCTGGCAGGCCAGCTCCCACAGTTGGAATGGGTGTATTCAGGTGGAGATTGGTCAGCTCGTGGGGCGCCTTCGCTGGCAGGCCAGCTCCCACAGTTGGAATGGGTGTATTCAGGTGGCGATTGGTCGGCTCTTAGGCCGCCTTCGCTGGCAGGCCAGCTCCCACAGTTGGAATGGGTGTATTCAGGTGGAGATTGATCGGCTCGTAGGCCGCCATCGCGAGCAGGCGAAGGCCTACGGCTTTGATTTGTGTATCCCCCACGCGGCAAAGCCGCCCCACTCAACAGGATGAGCGTTAGCTCGGCTGCAGCTTTTGATCTTGATCCACGGGCGACGTCGGAAGGCTGAGTGGAGGGATTGATCCGGGGGTGGGAGCGCAGCGACCGTTTGGCGAAGCCAAACACATCGAGAGGAGGTGCAGCGCAGCAAACCGTAGGCGATGCTCCCGGATCAATCCCGGAGCGAAGGAACCCCGAGCTTTAGCGAGCGGGCCGCACGTAGGAGCAAGCGTTTTTTTGCTTACTTTTTTGAGGCGTTTGTCAAAAAAGTGAGTCGCCGTAAGGGCGAAACCCTAAGCAGCCATAACCGCAGCAACGGATAAACACCCAAACCTCAATGAAGAAACGCAGCCACCTTCTGCGCGGCGGCAGCCAAATGCTGCTCATGCGTAAACCCGGAAACCTTGAGCGGCTTCAAATCATGATCCCCAGAGGCCAACCAAAACACCTCAATACTCGGCGATAGATCGTAAGCCCCGACAGCGTCCCGATTGCCAAGAGCATCCCGCTCCCCCTGAACAATCAATGTCCGAGTCCGCAAAGAAGCCAAATGCTCAACCCGAGGCTTCTCCGGTTTCCCAACCGCATAAAACGGATACCCCAAACAAACCAACGCATCAGCGCCCAACTCGTCGGCCAAGAGACTGGCCATCCGCCCCCCCATCGACTTCCCGCCAACCGCCAAAACTCCAGCGACATGACGTCGCACTTCAGCGAAAACCTCACGCCAGCACTCCTGCAATTTCCCCGCAGGATTCGGCGGTCGTTTAACCCCATCAACCCGCCGCTGCGCCATATAAGGAAACTCAAACCGCAACACGTTGATACCAAGCCCGGCAAGGCGCCCAGCCATATCGTTCATCCAGTCACTGTCCATAGGCGCCCCTGCCCCATGTGCCAGGATCAACGTCGCCTCAGCCTCATCATCAGCGGCATCCCAAAGCCACCCACGATCCCGCACGCACTGCGCCCATTGATCCCCGTCAATACTGGCCTTGTGCTGTTTGTCCATGCTTGCCTCGCTTTTAGTCTGCCTATAACTCCAGACGAAGGATTCGCGGCGTTTTCTGCGCGCGCTCACTTCGGCTGAACCGTGGATGGGGAACCATGAACACTTCTATCAGTACCGCCTACAACTACAAGGTGGTCCGCCAATTCGCCATTATGACGGTGGTGTGGGGCATCGTCGGCATGGGGCTCGGGGTTTTTCTCGCCGCCCAATTGGTCTGGCCTGAACTCAACTTCAATTTGCCCTGGACCAGTTTCGGCCGTCTGCGCCCGCTGCACACCAACGCGGTGATCTTCGCGTTCGGTGGCTGTGCGCTGTTCGCCAGTTCGTTCTACTCGGTGCAACGCACCTGCCAGACGCAATTGTTCGCGCCGAAAATCGCCGCGTTCTGCTTCTGGGGCTGGCAGCTTGTGATCCTGCTGGCAGCCATCAGCCTGCCGCTGGGCTACACCAGTTCCAAGGAATACGCGGAGCTTGAGTGGCCGATCGACATCCTGATCACCATCGTCTGGGTCGCCTACGCCATCGTGTTCTTCGGCACGATCATGCAGCGCAAGACCAAGCACATTTATGTGGGCAACTGGTTCTTCGGCGCGTTCATCATCACCGTGGCGATCCTGCACATCGTCAACAACCTTGAGTTGCCGGTGAGTTTCACCAAGTCGTACTCGGTGTACGCCGGTGCGACCGACGCGATGGTGCAATGGTGGTACGGCCACAACGCCGTAGGCTTTTTCCTCACCGCCGGTTTCCTCGGGATGATGTACTACTTCGTGCCGAAACAGGCCGAGCGTCCGGTGTATTCGTATCGCCTGTCGATCGTGCACTTCTGGGCGCTGATCACCCTGTACATCTGGGCCGGCCCGCACCACTTGCACTACACCGCGCTGCCGGACTGGGCGCAGTCGCTGGGCATGGTGATGTCGCTGGTACTGCTGGCCCCGAGCTGGGGCGGCATGATCAACGGCATGATGACCCTGTCGGGCGCCTGGCATAAGTTGCGCAGCGACCCGATCCTGCGCTTCCTCGTGGTATCCCTGGCGTTCTACGGCATGTCGACCTTCGAAGGTCCGATGATGGCGATCAAGACGGTCAACGCCCTCTCCCACTACACCGACTGGACCATTGGCCACGTACACGCCGGCGCACTCGGCTGGGTGGCGATGATTTCCATCGGCGCGCTGTACCACATGATCCCGAAAATCTTCGGCAAAGAGCAGATGCACAGCGTCGGCCTGATCAACGCGCACTTCTGGCTCGCGACCATCGGCACCGTGCTCTACATCGCTTCGATGTGGGTCAACGGCATCGCCCAGGGCCTGATGTGGCGCGCAGTGAACGAGGACGGCACGCTGACCTATTCCTTCGTCGAAACCCTGGTGGCCAGCCACCCAGGCTTCGTCGTGCGGCTGATTGGTGGGGCGATCTTCCTCAGCGGCATGTTCCTGATGGCTTACAACACCTGGCGCACCGTGCGGGCCTCGCAGCCTGCTGACGTCGTTGCTGCCGCGCAGATGGCCTGAGGAGTCCGCCATGAAACACGAAACGATTGAAAAGAACGTCGGCCTGCTGATGCTGCTGATGGTGTTCGCCGTGAGCATCGGCGGCCTGACCCAGATCGTCCCGCTGTTCTTCCAGGACGTCACCAACAAACCGGTGGAAGGCATGAAGCCCTACACCGCGCTGCAACTGGAAGGCCGCGACATCTACATCCGCGAAGGCTGCGTCGGTTGCCACTCGCAGATGATCCGCCCGTTCCGCGCCGAAACCGAACGCTACGGACACTATTCGGTGGCCGGTGAAAGCGTCTGGGATCACCCGTTCCTCTGGGGCTCGAAACGTACCGGTCCGGACCTGGCCCGGGTCGGCGCGCGTTACTCGGATGACTGGCACCGCGCGCATTTGTACAACCCACGCAACGTCGTACCGGAATCGAAGATGCCAGCCTACCCATGGCTGGTCACACAAGCGGTCGACAGCAGCCACACCGAAACCAAGCTCAAGGTCATGCGTACCCTGGGCGTGCCGTACACCGACGACGACATCAGCGGCGCGGTGGCCAGCCTCAAGGGCAAGACCGAGATGGACGCCCTCGTCTCCTACCTGCAAGTGCTTGGCACTGCGATCAAGAGCAAGAGGTGAGCCATGCCGATCTTCTTTGGAATAAGCGAAATGAGCGCGGGGCTGATTCGCGGCTTAGGCACCGTGGTCGTATTTGTAGCTTTTATCGGCCTGACCCTCTGGGTGTTCAACCGCAAGCGCACGCCGGAATTCGCCGAAGCGCGCCTGCTGCCGTTTGCCGACGAACCGCAACCCGACCCAACCCCTGCAACTGAAACAAGGAGTACCCGGCCATGACCACCTTCTGGAGTACGTGGATCTGCGTACTGACCATCGGCAGCCTGATCGGCCTGACCTGGCTGCTGGTCGGCACCCGCCGGGGCGAAACCAAGGGCAGCGTCGACCAGACCATGGGCCACAGCTTCGACGGCATCGAGGAGTACGACAACCCGCTGCCGCAGTGGTGGTTCATGCTGTTCGCCGGCACGCTGGTGTTTTCCGTGGGCTATCTGATCCTCTATCCGGGCCTGGGCAACTGGAAAGGCATTCTGCCGGGTTACGAGGACGGCTGGACGGGCGTGCACGAGTGGGAAAAGGAAATGAGCAAGGCTGACGCCAAGTTCGGGCCGATCTTCGCCAAATTCGCCGCTATGCCGGTGGAAGAAGTGGCGAAGGATCCGCAGGCGCTGAAAATGGGCGGCCGTCTGTTCGCGTCCAACTGCTCGGTGTGCCACGGTTCGGATGCCAAGGGTGCCTTCGGCTTCCCTAACCTGGCTGACAAGGACTGGCGTTGGGGCGGCGATGCCGAGACCATCAAGACCACCATCATGGGTGGTCGGATGGCGGCGATGCCGGCCTGGGGCGAAGTGCTCGGTGAAACCGGGGTGAAGAACGTCGCGGCGTATGTGCGTCATGAACTGGCCGGCCTGCCATTGCCTGCCGACAGCAAGGCTGACCTGCAAGCCGGACAGCAAGCGTTCAGCACCACTTGCGTAGCCTGTCATGGGGCAACCGGCCACGGCACTGAAGCCATGGGTGCGCCGAATCTGACGCACCCGGCCGGATTTATCTATGGCACTGGCCTGACCCAACTCGAGCAGACCATCCGCCATGGCCGCCAAGGCCACATGCCGGCGCAGAACGAGCTGTTGGGCAACGACAAAGTGCAATTGCTGGCGGCTTATGTGTACAGCCTGTCGCACGGATTGAATACAGAAAAACTGATTACTGAAGACAACAAGCAGTAAGCATTGCGAACAACTCTGCCGCACCATTCTCGGTGCGGCAGCACCCAGCCCCTTTGCGACGCATTGTCGCACCCCTTCGTACCCTCTCCTTTCGGATCCCCCGATTCGGGTCTACGCTTGCTCGATGCGGACTGGCCCGTGCCGGTTCCAGGTCGACCTTGAGCGATGTGTTCGACAAATCGCCTGACTGACACAGCGCAAAGCCCGGTAGATACCGGCTGTCGCGCCAATGACCGTCCGTCACCCGATCACTGCGTTCGAACACACCTCGTTACAACTGACCTGAACCCCTCGCTTTTTTCGTCCGCTGCGACATTTTGTCCGAGGCCAATTTTGTCCTTACGCGGCGCATGGAAAGGCCGCAGAATCAGCGTTGGAAAGCATTGACCCAGGTCATGGCGCGTTGCAATGACCCCCTGCTCTCTGCATACTTGCGGCCGATTTTAATCCTAATAAAACACCCAAACCGTGGAACCTTAGAATGAGCACAGCAATCAGTCCGACTGCTTATAACTATAAGGTAGTCCGCCAGTTCGCCATCATGACGGTGGTCTGGGGGATCCTTGGCATGGGGCTCGGTGTCTTCATCGCCTCGCAACTGGTCTGGCCGGAATTGAACTTCGGTCTGCCGTGGACGAGCTTTGGACGCCTGCGCCCGTTGCACACAAACCTGGTGATTTTTGCCTTTGGTGGCTGTGCACTGTTTGCCACTTCCTACTATGTCGTGCAGCGAACCTGCCAGACGCGACTGATCTCCGACAGCCTCGCGGCCTTCACCTTCTGGGGCTGGCAAGCAGTCATCGTCGGCGCGATCATTACCTTGCCGCTGGGTTACACCACCACCAAGGAATACGCGGAACTGGAATGGCCGCTCGCCATTCTGCTGGCGATTGTCTGGGTCTCCTACGGACTGGTGTTCTTCGGCACCATCACCAAACGCAAAACCAAGCACATCTACGTCGGTAACTGGTTCTACGGCGCGTTCATCGTCGTTACCGCGATGCTGCACATCGTCAACCACGCCTCCTTGCCGGTCAGCTTCTTCAAGTCCTACTCGGCTTACGCCGGTGCGACCGACGCGATGATCCAGTGGTGGTACGGCCACAACGCCGTGGGCTTCTTCCTGACCACCGGCTTCCTCGGGATGATGTACTACTTCGTACCGAAACAGGCCGAACGTCCGATCTACTCCTATCGCCTGTCGATCGTGCACTTCTGGGCGCTGATCACCCTGTACATCTGGGCCGGCCCGCACCACTTGCACTACACCGCGCTGCCGGACTGGGCGCAGTCGCTGGGCATGGCGATGTCGATCATCCTTCTGGCGCCAAGCTGGGGCGGCATGATCAACGGCATGATGACCCTGTCGGGCGCCTGGCATAAGCTGCGCACCGACCCGATCCTGCGTTTCCTCGTGGTCTCGCTGGCGTTCTATGGCATGTCGACCTTCGAAGGTCCGATGATGGCAATCAAGACCGTCAACTCGCTGTCGCACTACACCGACTGGACCATCGGCCACGTACACGCCGGCGCACTCGGTTGGGTAGCGATGATCTCGATCGGCGCGATCTACCACATGATCCCGAAACTGTTCGGTCGTGCGCAGATGCACAGCGTCGGCCTGATCAACGCGCACTTCTGGCTCGCGACCATCGGCACCGTGCTGTACATCGCCTCGATGTGGGTCAACGGCATCACCCAGGGCCTGATGTGGCGTGCGATCAACGATGACGGCACCCTCACCTACTCGTTCGTCGAAGCGCTGCAAGCCAGCCACCCGGGCTACATCGTCCGTGCCCTGGGCGGTGCATTCTTCGCCAGCGGCATGCTCCTGATGGCTTACAACGTCTGGCGCACCGTGCGCGCCTCGAACCCGGCTGAAGCCGAAGCCGCCGCCCAGATCGCTGTCGTTGGAGCTCACTGATGAAGCATGAAGCTGTCGAGAAGAACATTGGCCTGCTGGCCTTCTTCATGGTCATCGCCGTCAGTATTGGCGGCCTGACCCAGATCGTTCCGCTGTTTTTCCAGGACGTCACCAACAAGCCGGTCGAAGGCATGAAGCCGCGTTCGGCGCTGGAACTGGAAGGCCGCGACATTTACATCGCCAACGGCTGTGTCGGCTGCCACTCGCAGATGATCCGCCCGTTCCGTGCTGAAACCGAACGCTACGGCCACTACTCGGTCGCCGGTGAAAGCGTCTGGGATCACCCGTTCCTGTGGGGTTCCAAGCGTACCGGTCCGGACCTGGCCCGTGTCGGTGGTCGTTACTCCGATGACTGGCACCGTGCGCACTTGTACAACCCGCGCAACGTGGTGCCTGAGTCGAAAATGCCGGCTTACCCGTTCCTCGTGGAAAACAAGCTCGACGGCAAAGACACGGCCAAGAAAATGGAAGTGTTGCGCACGCTCGGCGTCCCTTACACCGACGAAGACATTGCCGGTGCAAAAGACGCTGTGAAGGGTAAAACCGAAATGGACGCGCTGGTGGCCTATCTGCAAGGCCTGGGCACCATCATCAAAAGCAAACGGTGATCTAGATGGATATCGGGATGATTCGTGGCCTGGGCACCGTTGTCGTGATGGTGGCCTTCATCGGTCTGGCGCTGTGGGTGTTCAGCCCCAAGCGCAAGTCGGAGTTTGAAGACGCGACCTTGCTGCCTTTCGCGGATGATCCCGAAGCCATCAAGCACGTCGAGCAAGCTTCTAGGAGTAACAAAGAATGACTACATTCTGGAGTCTGTACGTCACAGTCCTCAGTCTCGGTACGATCTTCGCCCTGACCTGGCTGCTGCTGTCGACCCGCAAGGGCCAGCGCAGTGAACAGACGGAAGAGACCGTGGGCCACTCCTTCGACGGGATCGAGGAGTACGACAACCCGCTGCCGAAATGGTGGTTCATGCTGTTCGTGGGCACCATCGTGTTTGCGCTGGGCTATCTGGTGCTGTACCCAGGCCTGGGCAACTGGAAAGGCCTGCTGCCTGGCTACAACTACCTCGATAACGACAAGCAGACCGCGTTCGCCAACGGCAAGACCGGCTGGACCGGCGTTCACGAGTGGGAAAAGGAAATGGCTCGCTCGGACGCCAGGTTCGGTCCGATCTTCGCCAAGTTCGCGGCCATGCCGATCGAAGAAGTCGCCAAGGATCCGCAAGCACTGAAGATGGGTGGCCGCCTGTTCGCCTCCAACTGCTCGGTCTGCCACGGCTCCGACGCCAAGGGCGCCTATGGCTTCCCGAACCTGACCGACGCCGACTGGCGCTGGGGCGGCGAACCGGAAACCATCAAGACTACCATCATGGGCGGTCGTCACGCGGTGATGCCGGCCTGGGCCGACGTGATCGGCGAACAAGGCGTGGCGGACGTGGCTGCGTTCGTGGTGAGCAACCTCGATGGCCGCAAGCTGCCGGAAGGCACCAAGGCTGACGTTGCCAACGGCCAGAAACTGTTCGCCGCCAACTGCGTGGCCTGCCACGGTCCGGAAGGCAAAGGCACCCCAGCCATGGGTGCACCGAACCTGACCCACCCGGCCGCGTTCATCTACGGTTCGAGCTTTGCGCAACTGCAGCAGACCATCCGTTACGGCCGTCAGGGCCAGATGCCTGCGCAGGAACAACTGCAAGGCAACGACAAGGTGCACCTGCTGGCAGCGTATGTTTACAGCCTGTCCCACGGTGATAAACCAGCGGAAGCCGAGGCCCAGTAAAGCCAACGTCTGATGCATGAAAAAGCCCCCGCCAGTGATCTGGCGGGGGCTTTTTCATGGGCGACATCCCTGTATTTCATACCTTGAGACATATCCCGGATGGACGCGATTCAGCAAGGTCTGTAGCGTCCTTCACAGCCCGATGATCCGCATCGGAGAAACTTCAAGGATGAAGCCGCCATGCTGAATGATGACAACTCCCAACTCCTGATTGATCAGCCACCCACTGAAACCGTTCACGAGACCGAAGCAGTGGATCACTCCGTGAAAACCGTTGCCGCGCCACTGGGCAAACCGGTATCCCCTGACTCCAGAAACACCACAAAACCCCACCGAAATACCGGCAGCCTCGACAGCCTGGGCGGCGGCAGGCTGCCTTGAATCTTGAAACCCGGTCTGTATAAACCCGAAACGGCTTGCGCTCTTTACGAGGCCGTTTCGTCTCACACCAGCCATGAACCGACTAACGGACGGCTGAGCCCCGTCCCCCTCGATTGCCGCGCCGAAGGCAAAGTAGTAACGTTGCTACATCTGTATAGCAAGAGGTCAACCCTGATGGCAATCACCACCATCTCCAGCCGTGAATTCAATCAGGACACCAGCAGCGCCAAAAAGGCTGCGCGTCTGGGTCCTGTGATCATCACCGACCGTGGCAAGGCCTCTCATGTACTGTTGAGCATCGAGGAATTTCAGAAACTGAGCGGCGCACACGCAAACATCGTCGATTTGCTGGTCATGCCAGAGGCCGCCGACATCGAGTTCGAAACCGAGCGTGCAGTCATCACCCATCGCCCTGTGGATCTGTCCTGATGTATTTACTCGACACCAATGTGATATCCGAACTTCGCAAGCCGCAGGCAGACGCCAATGTCGTCAGTTGGGCCAAAAGCGTCATCGCCCCTCGCCTGTATATTTCCGCCATCACCTTGAAAGAACTGGAAACCGGGGTACTGCGAATGGAACGGCGCGATCCCGCTCAGGGAAAACTGCTGCGCAGCTGGCTGACGCGCCACGTCATGCCGGCCTTCGAAGCGCGAATCCTGCCGGTCGATGCCGCCGTGGCACTGCGTTGCGCCAGCCTGCATGTGCCTGATCAGGCCAATCAAAGCGATGCGTTGATCGCCGCCACAGCGTTGGTACACGGACTCACGGTGGTCACCCGCAATGTCGGTGATTTCCAGGCGAGTGGCGTTGCCCTGATCAACCCCTGGGAACAATGAATTAGCGACCGCGCCAAAACTGTCCATACTCAACAAGTCAATTGACCTGCATCAGGCTTTGCTGCATTCGCTACACCATTCACGTTTTTTCCCCAACGCGACCAAAGGTCGCACCCTTGAGCCAGAGCGACCGGCGTATCATTGCGCCACTGCAACACCTCTTTCTGACCGCGGTCGGCACGTATCGACCGAGGCATTTTTCCACTGCCGTGGGATGCAATGATGAGCAACCAGATTCCGGTACACGACGTCACACCACCCAGCAAGAACGCCAACAACAGCGTCGACCTTTACGCCTCTCGAGAAAAAATCTACACCCGCGCTTTCACTGGCCTGTTCCGCAATCTGCGGATGATGGGCGGCGCCGCCCTGTTCCTGTTGTATTTCGGCACGGTCTGGCTGAACTGGGGCGGCCATCAGGCGGTATGGTGGAACTTGCCGGAACGCAAATTCTTCATCTTCGGCGCAACCTTCTGGCCGCAGGACTTCATCCTGCTGTCGGGCCTGCTGATCATCGCCGCGTTCGGCCTGTTCTTCATCACCGTGTACGCCGGCCGCGTCTGGTGCGGCTATACCTGTCCGCAAAGCGTGTGGACATGGATTTTCATGTGGTGCGAAAAGGTCACCGAAGGCGACCGCAACCAGCGCATCAAACTCGACAAGGCGCCGATGAGCGCCAACAAGTTCCTGCGCAAAGCCGCCAAGCATTCACTGTGGCTGCTGATCGGTTTCGTCACCGGCATGACGTTCGTTGGCTATTTCTCGCCGATCCGCGAACTGGTGTTCGAGTTCTTCACCGGCCAGGCCGATGGCTGGTCGTATTTCTGGGTCGGTTTCTTCACCCTCGCCACCTACGGCAACGCCGGCTGGCTGCGCGAACAGGTGTGCATCTACATGTGCCCGTACGCACGCTTCCAGAGCGTGATGTTCGACAAGGACACCCTGATCGTTTCCTACGATCCGCGGCGCGGCGAAAGCCGTGGCCCGCGCAAGAAAGGCGTCGACTACAAGGCCCAGGGCCTGGGCGACTGCATCGACTGCACTATGTGCGTTCAGGTGTGTCCGACCGGCATCGACATCCGTGATGGCCTGCAGATCGAGTGCATCGGCTGCGCGGCGTGCATCGACGCCTGCGACGCGATCATGGACAAAATGGACTACCCGCGCGGGCTGATCAGCTACACCACCGAACACAACCTGTCGGGCCAGAAAACCCATAAACTTCGGCCACGCCTGATCGGCTACGCGGTGGTGCTGCTGGCGATGATCAGTCTGTTGGTGACCGCATTTTTCATGCGCTCGCTGGTCGGCTTCGACGTCAGCAAGGACCGCGTGCTGTACCGCGAGAATGCCGAAGGCCGAATCGAAAACGTCTACAGCCTGAAGATCATGAACAAGGATCAGCGCGACCACACCTACGTGCTGGAAGCCACCGGCCTGCCGGACCTGCGCTTGCAGGGCAAACGCGAGATCAAGGTCCCGGCCGGCGAAATCTTCAGCATGCCGGTGGAATTGTCGAGCGCACCGGAACAATTGCCGTCGAGCACCAACGAGGTGAAATTCCTCCTCAAGGATGCCGACGATGACAGCGTCCACGTTGAAGCCAAGAGCCGATTCATCGGCCCACAAAACCGTTGAGAGAACTGAACATGCCCGCAGCAAACGCCGCAAGTCCTTGGTACAAGCACCTTTGGCCGTGGATCATCATCGGGATTCTGGCCTGCTCGGTGACCCTGACGCTGTCCATGGTGACTATCGCGGTGAACAATCCGGACAACCTGGTCAACGACAACTACTACGAAGCCGGCAAGGGCATCAACCGCTCACTGGATCGCGAGCTGCTGGCGCAGAACCTGAAGATGCGCGCCAACGTGCACCTGGATAGCGTCACCGGCGAAGTCGACCTGCGCCTCAGTGGCGACAGCCAGCCGAAAACCCTGGAGCTGAACCTGATCTCGCCGACCCAGCCGGAGAAGGATCGCAAGATCGTCCTGACCCGCAGCGAAACCGAAACCGGCCGCTACATCGGCCAGTTGGGCGACAAGGTTGAAGGGCGCCGCTTTGTCGAGCTGCTGGGCACTCAGGATGACCACGTATGGCGCATGTTCGAAGAAGAACAGGTCAGCCATGACAAGGATCTGCTGCTGGGTGATGAACCGCTGCAGGGCGCGGAAGACCTGGATAAATAAAACCTGCGCTTCGCGCATTCGCGAGCAGGCTCGCTCCCACAGGTTGTGTGAACAACGCAAATCAAATGTGGGAGCGAGCCTGCTCGCGAAGAGGCCCTTGCCGACAACATAGATGTCTCTGATGACCACCCCACTCCCCTGCTACCACTGCGCCCTGCCCGTCCCGTCCGGCAGTCGCTTCACCGCCGTCGTGCTCGGGGAGTCCCGCGAGTTCTGCTGTCCCGGTTGCCAGGCCGTGGCCGAAGCCATTGTCGCCGGTGGTCTGGAAAGCTATTACCAGCATCGCAGCGAAGCCTCGGCCAACCCCGAAGCACTGCCGGTGCAACTGACCGATGAACTGGCACTGTACGACCGCGCCGATGTGCAAAAGCCGTTCGTGCGACACGAAGGCGATCTCGCCGAAACCACCCTGCTGATGGAAGGCATCAGCTGCGCTGCCTGCGGCTGGCTGATCGAGAAACACCTGCGCACCCTGCCAGCGGTGGCCGAGGCGCGCTTGAACCTGTCCAACCATCGCCTGCATGTACGCTGGGCCGACGCGCAATTGCCGCTGAGCCAGATCCTTGCCGAACTGCGCCACATCGGTTACGCCGCGCACCCATACCAGGCCGACCGCGCCAGCGAACAACTGGCCAGCGAAAACCGTCTGGCCCTGCGCCAGCTCGGCGTCGCCGGACTGCTGTGGTTCCAGGCGATGATGGCGACCATGGCCACCTGGCCGGAATTCAACATCGACCTCAGCCCCGAGCTGCACACGATCCTGCGCTGGGTCGCGCTGTTCCTCACCACGCCGATCGTGTTCTACAGCTGCGCGCCGTTCTTCAAAGGCGCGATGCGCGATCTGCGCACACGCCACCTGACCATGGACGTTTCAGTGTCGCTGGCGATCGGCAGCGCCTACATCGCCGGGATCTGGACCTCGATCACCGGGGTCGGAGAGCTGTATTTCGATGCGGTCGGCATGTTTGCGCTGTTCCTGCTCGCCGGGCGCTATCTGGAACGCCGCGCCCGCGAGCGCACCGCCGCCGCGACGGCGCAACTGGTCAATCTGCTGCCGGCCTCGTGCCTGCGCCTCGACGCCGACAGCCAGAGCGAACGTATTCTGCTCAGCGAATTGCGCCTGGGCGACCGGGTACTGGTGCAGCCCGGTGCGATTCTGCCGGCCGATGGCAAGATCCTCGATGGCCAGTCGAGCATCGACGAATCGTTGCTCACCGGCGAATACCTGCCTCAACCGCGCACGCAGGGCGACGCCGTGACCGCCGGCACACTGAATGTCGAAGGCGCATTGACCGTCGAAGTGCTGGCGCTGGGCCAGGACACACGGCTGTCGGCCATCGTCCGCCTGCTCGATCGCGCCCAGGCCGAAAAACCCCGGCTGGCGGAAATTGCCGACCGTGCCGCGCAGTGGTTTTTGCTGCTGTCGCTGATTGCGGCGGCAGCCATTGGCCTGCTGTGGTGGGAGCTGGATTCGTCACGCGCGTTCTGGATTGTCCTGGCGATGCTGGTGGCGACCTGCCCCTGCGCACTGTCGCTCGCCACGCCGACCGCGCTCACTGCCGCCACCGGCACCCTGCACAAACTCGGCCTGCTGCTGACACGCGGCCATGTGCTGGAGGGCCTGAACCAGATCGACACGGTGATTTTCGACAAGACCGGCACCCTGACCGAAGGCCGCCTGGTGCTGCGTTCGATTCGCCCGCTGGGCACGCTGAACAGCGATCAATGCCTGAGCCTTGCCGCGGCGCTGGAAAACCGCTCGGAACACCCGATTGCCCGCGCCTTCGGCCGCGCACCGCTGGCCGCCGAAGAGGTGCACAGCACACCGGGGCTTGGTCTCGAAGGACGGGTCGGCGCGCAGCGCTTGCGCATCGGTCAGGCAGAATTCGTCTGCGAGCTCAGCGGCGCGCCTGTGCCAGCGATGCCGCATGAGCCGGGGCAATGGCTGCTGCTCGGCAACGATCACGGACCGTTGGCCTGGTTCGTACTCGACGACCGCCTGCGCGACGATGCGCCCGCCCTGCTCGCCGCGTGCAAGGCGCGTGGTTGGCGCACGTTGCTGCTGTCGGGCGACAGCTCACCGATGGTTGCCAGTGTTGCCGCCGATCTGGGCATTGATGAGGCCCGTGGCGGTCTGCGTCCGGATGACAAACTGCAAGTGCTGCAACAACTGCACGCACAAGGTCGCAAAGTGCTGATGCTCGGCGACGGCGTGAATGACGTGCCGGTGCTGGCCGCTGCCGACATCAGCGTGGCCATGGGTTCGGCCACCGACCTGGCGAAAACCAGTGCCGATGCGGTGCTGCTGTCCAATCGCCTCGACGCGCTGGTGCAGGCCTTCACACTGGCACGGCGCACCCGCCGGGTAATCATCGAGAATCTGCTGTGGGCGGCGCTGTACAATGGCCTCATGTTGCCGTTCGCTGCCCTCGGCTGGATCACCCCGGTGTGGGCCGCGGTCGGCATGTCGATCAGTTCGTTGACCGTGGTGCTCAACGCCCTGCGCCTGACTCGCCTGCCGAGCGCGCCGGTCGTCGGCACCCGCTCAGAAACCCGCCCGTTGCCGGCTTGAGCCGCGCGAGCCTGGAGTACCGATGCCAGCCCTTTACGTGATGATCCCCGCCGCCCTGCTGATCGTGGCCATCGCCGTGTACATCTTTTTCTGGGCGGTGGACAGCGGTCAGTACGACGACCTCGACGGCCCGGCCCACAGCATCCTGTTCGATGATCAGGACCCGAACCACACCGCTGCCGTGGACGAAGCCAAGTCCGACAAACCGCAGGACAAGGCGCCACCCCATGCTTGAGCTGGCGCCCCTGCTGGTTTCGGCACTGATCCTCGGCCTGCTCGGCGGCGGTCATTGTCTGGGCATGTGCGGCGGCCTGATGGGCGCGCTGACCCTGGCGATACCCAAGGAACAGCGCAGTCGGCGTTTTCGCTTGCTGCTGGCGTACAACCTCGGACGCATCCTCAGTTACGCCACTGCCGGCCTGCTGATCGGCCTGGCCGGCTGGGCGGTGGCGAACAGCCCGGCAGCGATGTTCATGCGTATCCTCGCCGGATTGCTGCTGATCGCCATGGGCCTGTATCTGGCCGGTTGGTGGAGCGGCCTGACCCGTATCGAAAGCCTCGGTCGTGGCTTGTGGCGCTACATCCAACCGGTGGCCAACCGTTTGCTGCCGGTGTCGACACTGCCTCGCGCCCTGCTGCTTGGCGCGTTGTGGGGCTGGCTGCCGTGCGGACTGGTTTACAGCACGCTGCTGTGGTCGGCAAGTCAGGGCAATGCGCTGGACAGTGCGTTGTTGATGCTCGCGTTCGGCCTCGGGACATGGCCGGTGCTGCTCGCCACCGGGCTTGCCGCCGAACGTGTAACCGCGCTGCTGCGCAAGCGCAGCGTGCGCATGGCCGGTGGCTTGCTGGTGATTCTGTTCGGGGTCTGGACCTTGCCCGGGCCGCATCAGCATTGGCTGATGGGGCATTAGATTGGCGGTGCGGCCTTCGCGAGCAGGCTCGCTCCCACACTGATCGTGTGTAGCCCACACATCCCCTGTGTGAGCGAGCCTGCTCGCGAAGAGACCCGTCTGACCAACACTCCTCCTACCCGTTGATGCAAATCAAGAGCCCCCACGCTGCGCCCCGATAGACTCGCCACACTGCCAGCCTATCCGGGGAATGCCCGCATGCTCGACGCCATTCGTTGGGACACTGATCTGATCCGCCGCTACGACCTGGCGGGGCCGCGCTACACCTCGTACCCGACAGCCGTGCAATTCAACAGTCAGGTCGGCACCTTCGACCTGTTCCACGCCCTGCGCGACAGCCGCAAGGCGCTGCGTCCCTTGTCGCTGTACGTGCACGTACCGTTTTGCGCGAACATTTGCTACTACTGCGCCTGTAACAAGGTCATCACCAAGGATCGCGGTCGTGCACAACCTTATCTGCAACGTCTGGAGCAGGAAATCCAGCTGATCGCCTGCCACCTGGAACCTGCGCAGAAAGTCGAGCAGCTGCATTTCGGTGGCGGCACCCCGACATTCCTCAGCCACGACGAGCTGCGGCAGTTGATGGCGCATTTGCGCAAACACTTCAATCTGCTGGATGACGATTCCGGTGACTACGGTATCGAGATCGACCCACGCGAGGCCGACTGGTCGACCATGGGCCTGCTGCGCGAACTCGGCTTCAACCGGGTCAGCATCGGCCTGCAAGACCTTGACCCGGCGGTGCAACGGGCGGTCAATCGCCTGCAGAGTCTGGAAGAAACCCGCGCAGTGATCGACGCCGCGCGCACCCTGCAATTTCGTTCGATCAATATCGACCTGATCTACGGCCTGCCCAAGCAGACGCCGGAGAACTTCGCGCGCACCGTCGAAGAAGTCATCAGCCTGCAACCAGACCGGCTCTCGGTGTTCAACTATGCGCACCTGCCGGAGCGCTTCATGCCGCAGCGGCGGATCAACAGCAACGAGCTGCCGAGCCCGGCGCAAAAACTGGAAATGCTCCAGCGCACCATCGAACAACTGACCGCCGCCGGTTACCGCTACATCGGCATGGATCACTTCGCCCTGCCCGACGATGAACTGGCGATCGCCCAGGAAGAACAGACCCTGCAGCGCAATTTCCAGGGCTACACCACCCACGGGCATTGCGACCTGATTGGCCTGGGGGTGTCGGCGATCAGCCAGATCGGCGACCTGTACTGCCAGAACAGCAGCGACCTGAACCAGTACCAGAACACCCTCGCCGCCGCGCAACTGGCGACCAGTCGGGGCCTGGTGTGCAACGCCGACGACCGCCTGCGCCGCGCGGTGATCCAGCAGCTGATCTGCAATTTCAGCCTGGAGTTCGCTGCGATCGAGCAAGCGTTCAACATCGATTTTCAGGGTTATTTCGGCGCGCTGTGGCCACAACTGCAAGGCATGGCCAACGATGGCCTGATCACGCTGGATCGCGAAAGGATCGAAGTACTGCCGGCCGGACGCCTGCTGGTACGTTCGGTATGCATGGTGTTTGACGCGTATCTGGAACAACAGAACCGTCAGCGCTTCTCACGGGTGATCTAGTTCTTTGTCAGCAGTGAGCCAAGCTTGAGGTTTTGCTCGGCGGAAAGACCGGACTGGTCCATGACTTTGGACAGGGCAAGATTGGCGCTGATCAGGCCTGTGTTCAACGCGGCGATGGCACCGCGCAGCGCGGCGAGCATGTTGACCTTTTGCTCGTTGGACAGCCGCTTGTCGGCCATGACCGCGGCCATCCGGGCTTTCTTCTCGGCGATCTCTTTTTGCAGTTTGCGGATCATCTTCAGCAATTGCTGGACGTTCTCGGGCAAGCCGCTGTCTTCGATGTCGCTGTTCTCGCCCCCGGCGCTGAAGGCTTTTTCGATGGAGGCATTGGACAGCGACACTTTGACGCCCTCGACCAAGGTCGGGGTTGCCAACAGCGACGTGTCGGCATTCTGCTCAGCCCCGACGCCAGCCCTGGCGGTGTTCGGCACAGGCGCAACGCCGCTGTTACCGGGGTTCAGCGTGTCAATGGCGGCCATCGAAGCGGTTCCTTGCATACGTGGTGATACCCCTTTATCGGCCACTTGCCCCGCGGCTTTACGCCCGTGGGACAAAGTCGCCATGGACTGGCCTGAATGTCCTCCCGTGGGTTACCCTTACGGCTTATGTGTGTTTTCCCACAAGGATTCAAGAAATGTCCGAGCCAGTTAAACTGCGCGCTCACAACCAGGCCCATTGCAAGGATTGCAGCCTGGCCCCTCTCTGCCTGCCACTTTCTCTGAATCTGGAAGACATGGATGCGCTGGACGAAATCGTCAAACGTGGTCGCCCACTGAAAAAGGGCGAGTTCTTGTTCCGCCAGGGCGACACCTTCGATTCCGTTTATGCAGTACGCTCCGGCGCCCTCAAGACCTTCAGCCTGAGCGATACCGGCGAAGAGCAGCTCACCGGGTTCCACCTGCCGAGCGAACTGGTCGGCCTGTCCGGCATGGACACCGAAAAGCACCCGGTATCGGCTCAGGCGCTGGAAACCACTTCGGTCTGCGAAATTCCGTTCGAACGCCTCGACGAACTGGCCCTGCAACTGCCGCAACTGCGCCGCCAGTTGATGCGTGTGATGAGCCGCGAAATTCGTGATGACCAGCAAATGATGCTGCTGTTGTCGAAGAAAACCGCCGACGAGCGCATCGCCACGTTCCTCGTCAACCTGTCGGCCCGCTTCCGCGCTCGCGGGTTCTCGGCCAACCAGTTCCGCCTGAGCATGTCGCGTAACGAAATCGGCAACTACCTGGGCCTCGCGGTGGAAACCGTGTCCCGGGTGTTCACCCGCTTCCAGCAGAACGAACTGATCGCCGCCGAGGGCAAGGAGATCCACATCCTCGACCCGATCCAGCTCTGCGCCCTGGCCGGCGGCTCGCTCGAAGGCTGATCTCGATCCGCGGTTGAGCGAAGCGTTTCAGCCGCGGGTATACTGCGCCGTTTGCAGCCCTGCCAGGACACCTCGACGATGGCCTTCGACTCCTTCGACATCAAATCCCTGATCCGCCCCGTGATCGACTTCCCGAAACCGGGCGTGATCTTTCGCGACATCACTCCGCTGTTCCAGTCGCCCAAGGCCCTGCGCCTGGTGATGGACAGCTTCGCCCACCGCTATGTGGAAGCCGACTTCACCCACATCGGCGCGATGGATGCGCGTGGTTTCCTGATCGGTTCGGTGTTGGCTTATCAGTTGAACAAGCCGCTGGTGCTGTTCCGCAAGCAGGGCAAATTGCCGGCGGACGTATTGGCCGAAGGTTACGCGACCGAGTACGGCGAAGCGTTCCTGGAAGTGCACGCCGACAGCCTTTGCGAGGGCGACTCGGTGGTGATGTTCGATGACCTGATTGCCACCGGTGGCACGCTGATCGCAGCCGCCAACCTGATCCGCCGCATGGGTGCGCGGGTGCATGAGGCAGCGGCAATCATTGATCTGCCGGAGCTGGGTGGCTCGCAGCGTCTGGAAGACATGGGGATTCCGACGTTCTGCCTGACGCAGTTTGCTTTGACTGACAAGTAAGCAGCGCCCATCCGGTCGCCATCGCGAGCAGGCTCACGCCTACAATCTGGAACGCGTTCCTCTGTAGGAGTGAGCCTGGCCGCGATGAGGCCTGCAGACCCACCGCAAAATCTAAAGCCCCATCTGCTTGCTGATGATCTCGTTCATCACTTCCCGCGTCCCGCCGCCAATCGACAGAATGCGATTATCGCGATACAGCCGTTCCACCAGACTCTCGCGCATGTAACCCAGCCCACCGAGTATCTGCACCGCTTCGCGGGTGATCCGGTCCGAGGTGTCCGTGGCAACGTTCTTGGCCATGGAAATTTCCTTGATCACACTCTGCCCCGCCGCCATCTTCGCCGCCTGCCGATAGGTGAACTCGCGCGACACTTCCAGCGCCGTGGCCATTTCGGCCAGCCGATGCTTGATCACCTGAAACTTGCCGATCGGTTTGCCGAACGCCTCTCGCTCGCGCGCCCACTTCAAAGCCTCCTCCAGCGCCAGCTGTGAGGTCATGTTGGCCATCAGTGCCAGCGCCAGTCGCTCGCTCTGGAAATTGCCCATGATGCAGGCGAATCCCATGTTCTCGGCACCGATCAGATTGGCCACAGGCACCCGACAATCATCGAAGAACAGTTCAGCGGTGTCCGAGGCCCACCAACCCATTTTCTTCAGCTGGCGGCCTACGGTGAAGCCTGGGGTGCCCTTTTCGATCAACAACAGGCTGATGCCGCCGAAACCCGGCGCACCAGTGCGCACCGCGACAGTGTAGAAGTCGGCGCGGACGCCGCTGGTGATGAAGGTCTTGCTGCCGCTGACTCGATAGAACTCGCCGTCACGCACAGCGCGGGTTTGCAGGTTGGCGACGTCCGAGCCGCCGCCGGGCTCGGTGACCGCCAGTGCACTGATTCTCTCGCCGCTGAGCACCTGCGGGACGACCCGCTCGCGCACCTCGGGCCGCGCCCATTTGACGACCGGTGGCAGCCCGATATCCAGCGAACCCAGCCCGGCGACCAGGCCGCCGGAACCGCAGCGCATGAGTTCTTCACTGGCGGCGACCTTGGCGAACAGATCACCTTCGTGGCTGCCGCCCAGCGCTTCGGGATAACCGATGCCAAGAATCCCCGCAGCGCCCGCCTTCAGGTACAGCTCGCGGGGAAAGCTTTCGGCTTCTTCCCACGCATCGATGTCCGGCAAAATCTCGCGCTCGACGAAGCGCCTGACGCTGTCGCGGACCATTTGGTGGCTGGGGTCGAAGTATTCCTGGAAGGCAGGCATCGGCGAACTCCATCGAAGGGTTGGCCGACGTTAACCGAGCGCTTGCTTGGTTTTCAATACAATTGTGCGAATCAGATGAACCGAGTGCGCCCTTCGCGAGCAGGCTCGCTCCCACATTCGATCACGTTCATTCAGATTGAATGCGGTCCAATGTGGGAGCGGGCTTGCTCGCGAAGGCGTCTGTTCAGACGCCCTGTAACTCAGAGAGAGATCGGTTTACGCCCGGCAAACGAATGCGCCAGCGTCCCGCCATCCACCAGTTCCAGTTCGCCACCCAGCGGCACACCGTGAGCAATGCGCGAGGCAATCAGACCCTTGTTACTCAGGAGCTGAGCGATGTAATGCGCCGTGGCCTCACCTTCCACCGTCGGGTTGGTGGCGAGGATAACCTCGGTAAAGGTGCCCGCCTCTTCGATGCGCGCCATCAACTGCGGAATCCCGATCGCCTCAGGCCCCAGACCGTCGAGCGGCGACAGATGGCCCTTGAGCACGAAGTAGCGGCCACGGAAACCGGTCTGCTCCACCGCGTAAACGTCCATCGGCCCTTCCACCACGCACAGCAGCGTGTCGTCGCGGCGGGTATCGGCGCATTGCGGGCACAGATCGTCTTCGGTCAGCGTGCGGCACTGACGGCAGTGACCAACCCCCTCCATGGCCTGGCTCAAGGCCTGGGCCAGGCGCGTGCCGCCGCTGCGATCACGCTCGAGCAATTGCAACGCCATGCGCTGGGCGGTTTTCTGACCCACGCCCGGCAAGGTTCGCAGGGCGTCGATCAGTTGGCGAATCAAAGGGCTGAAGCTCATGGGTAAAAAGTCCGACAAAACAACGAGACGCGGTTTATACCCGCGCCTCCGGCCAGCGTCAAATGCTCAGTCCTGGGCGACCTTCACCACCAGTTTGCCGAAGTTGCGCCCCTCCAGCAGACCGATAAACGCCTCGGGCGCCTGCTCCAGGCCTTCCACCACATCCTCACGGAACTTCACCTTGCCATCGCGCACCCACGGCACCATGTGACTGATGAATTCCGGCTGGCGGTCGCCATAGTCGTCAAACACGATAAAGCCCTGAATACGCACACGCTTGGTCAGCAGCGTGCGTTGCAGCATTGGCAGACGATCAGGGCCTTTCGGGGCCTCGGAGGCGTTGTAGCCGGCGATCAGCCCGCACAGTGGAATCCGCGCCTTGGGGTTGAGCAGCGGCACCACGGCATCGAACACATGCCCGCCGACGTTCTCGTAATAGATGTCGATGCCTTTCGGACAAGCCTTGGCCAGTTGTTCGGCAAAGTCCGGCGCCTTGTGATCGATGCACGCATCAAAACCCAGCGCCTCGACCACGTACCTGCACTTTTCGGCCCCACCGGCTACGCCGACGGCGCGCAGGCCCTTGATTTTCGCAACCTGGCCGACCACCGAACCGACCGCCCCGGACGCAGCCGCCACCACCAGGGTTTCGCCTTCCTTGGGCTGACCGATGTCCATCAGCCCCATGTACGCGGTCATCCCCGGCATGCCCAGCACACCGAGGGCCATCGACGGGCTCGGCAGGCCGGACGGGATCGGGATGATGTTGCGTCCGTCGCTGATGCTGTGACTCTGCCAACCGGTGAGACCGACCACCAGATCGCCCTGGTGGAATTTCGGATGGCGCGAATCCTCGACACGACTGACAGCACCACCGGTCATCACTTCGCCGATTTGTACCGGCGCGGCGTAGGACGGTGCGTCACTCATGCGCCCGCGCATGTAAGGGTCGAGCGACAGGTACAGGGTTTTCAGCAGCACCTGGCCGTCTTCGAGGTCCGGCAGCGCTTCGCGTTCCAGTCGGAAATTTTCCGGGGTCGGCGCGCCGACCGGGCGCGAAGCGAGGACGAAGCGTTGGTTGAGCGTCAGAGGGTCGGACATGTCAGCGTCTCCTGTGAATGGGGGAATTCAGGGGTATAGGGAGCAGACCTTTGTGGCGGTAGCGGGTTCGATGTTTATCAGATCAACCGAGTCGACGCCTTCGCGAGCAGGCTCGCTCCCACAATTGAAATGCATTCCCCTGTGAGAGCGAGCCTGCTCCCACAATTGAAATGCATTCCCCTGTGGGAGCGAGCCTGCTCGCGAAGGCGTCAGCCCTGCCAACACATGACGATCCGGCAGAAACAAAAATGCCAGGCGCGATGCCTGGCATTTTGTGTAGCTCATCTGCCGCGCAATGGCGAATCAGAATGGCAGCTTCATACCCGCAGGCAGGTTCATGCCGGCAGTCATGCTGCCCATTTTTTCCTGGCTGTTGGCTTCGATCTTGCGCACGGCGTCGTTGACGGCGGAAGCCACCACGGCTTCCAGCATCTCTTTGTCGTCTTCGCTCATGCCTTCAACCAGGCTTGGGTCGATGCTGACGCTTTTCACGTCGTGACGACCGGTCATCACCACGGTGACCATATCGCCACCGGCCTTGCCGATGACTTCGGCGTTGGCCAGTTCTTCCTGCATCTTGGCCATTTTTTCCTGCATCTGCTGCGCCTGCTTCATCAGGCCGGCCATGCCACCTTTCATCATGGGAATCACCTCAAACGTACTTGGATCAAAACAGCGCCCGGCGATTGCTCGCCGAGCACCTTCAGTTATTAGCCCTGAGTGACCAGGGCGTCGACAGGTTCAATAGTATCGTGTCGGACGACCGCACCGAACTGCTGGACCATCTGCTGGATGAACGGATCACCGTGGATCGAGTCCTCCGCCTCGCGCTGACGGTTGGCCCGACGGCGGGACGCGGCCTGCGCCGGGGTTTCCTGTTCGGGCTTGATCAGCTCGATGGTCAGGGTCAGCGGGCGACCGTGGAACTGGTTCAACGCATCGTTCAGGCGCCGTTGTTGCGTGGCGTTGAACAGCGCACTGTGCGCCGGGTCCAGGTGCATCAACCAATGGTCGCCATCAACCGCGATCAGCGTGCAGTTGGCTGCGATGCTGCCGGTCATGCCGGAGATCGGCAGTTGCGGGAACAGCTCCAGCCATTGCAGCGCCAGACCGGTGGCCGGCGCGGCGGCAGGCTCAGGCTCAGGTTCCGGGACTGGCTCGGCGGTGTGTTCGCTGGCCAGATCGTCAAGGTAGCTGTAAGCCGAATCCATGTCCGGCTCGATGTAGTCTTCGTCCAGCGGCGGCTCGTCGTCCAGATCCATGCCCGGCGTGGCGGCATCGACGTCGGCGACCGACGGCTCGGGAATCGGCGCAGCGGCCCATTCCGGAGCCTGCGGGACGACGCTGTCCGGGGTCGGCAGTGGCATCGGCGGCAACTCGGGTTGCTCGGCGGTGGTTTCCAGTACGGGCTCGACGGCGGGTTGTTGCGCAGGTTCGGGCTCGGGCTCGACCGGGTCGTTCCACGGCAGATCGACAACCTCTTCGGCGACGATCGCTTCGGGCTCTGGCTGCGGTTCTGGCGCAGGCGCGGGCTCGGCGACCACCACAGGCGCAGGCTCAGGCGCCGGAACTGGCGCCGGGGCAGCAGCCGCTGCAGGTACGGGCGTCGGCGCAACCGCCGCAGCGACTACCGGTGCAGGTTTCGGCGCGACAGCCACTGAGTTTGCGGAATCAACTGTGGCCTGGCTGATCCCCACTGGCTTTAGCGGTTGCCTCGGGGCGTCCGCCGTGTCGGCTGGCCGGAAGGCCAGCATCCGCAGCAGGACCATTTCGAAACCGCCACGGGGATCCGGCGCCAGCGGCAAGTCGCGGCGGCCGATCAGGCCCATCTGGTAATAGAACTGCACATCTTCGGCCGGCAGCGCCTGAGCCAGCGCCAACACACGATCACGGTCACCATGGCCGTTGTCGACGCCTTCCGGCAACGCCTGGGCGATGGCGACACGGTGCAGCACGTTGAGAATTTCCGAGAGCACGCCGTTCCAGTCCGGGCCTTGCTCGGCCAGGTGACGCACGGCTTCGAGCAACGCCTTGGCGTCACCTTCGATCAACGCATGCAGCACGTCGTAGACCTGACCGTGATCCAGCGTGCCGAGCATCGCCCGCACGTCAGTGGCCAGTACCTTGCCCTCACCGAAAGCGATGGCCTGATCGGTCAGGCTCATGGCGTCACGCATCGAACCGTCAGCGGCGCGACCGAGCAGCCACAGTGCATCGTCTTCGAACGGCACGTTTTCGGCCGTCAGCACGTGGGTCAAATGCTCGACGACGCGTTCCGGCGTCATGTTCTTCAGGGAGAACTGCAGGCAGCGCGACAAAATCGTTGCCGGAAGTTTCTGCGGGTCGGTGGTCGCCAGGATGAACTTGACGTACGGCGGCGGCTCTTCAAGGGTTTTCAGCAGCGCATTGAAGGAATGGCTGGAGAGCATGTGCACTTCGTCGATCAGGTAGACCTTGAAGCGCCCACGGCTTGGGGCGTACTGCACGTTGTCGAGCAGTTCGCGGGTGTCTTCGACCTTGGTCCGGCTTGCGGCGTCGATCTCGATCAGGTCGACGAAGCGGCCCTCGTCGATTTCACGGCACACCGAACACTCGCCGCACGGGCTGGAAGTGATACCTGTTTCACAGTTCAGGCATTTGGCAATGATCCGCGCAATGGTGGTCTTACCGACCCCGCGCGTACCGGTGAACAGGTACGCGTGGTGCAGCCGCTGGCTGTCCAAGGCATTGATCAGAGCCTTGAGCACATGGGTCTGGCCGACCATTTCGCGGAACGAGCGCGGACGCCATTTACGTGCAAGAACCTGATAACTCATCGAAAACCGTCGCAACGAAGGAAGCTGAAGCGGCTAATGCTAGCGGAGCAAGGGCAAAATTGCATCCGGTGTCCTCGTCTAATATGGCTAAGCTGCATGACCAGAGGCTTTTATCGGCCCGGGATCGAGAATTACCGGAGCGTTTATGCGTTGGGCCGTGGGAGCGTTGCTGGGAATCTGCCTGAGCGCGGCGGCGGCCGAGCCCCCGTTGCGTTTCGTCGTGGCTGACAGCTGGGCAATGCCAATGGTGCAACTGGAACGTGGCCGGCCGACCCAGGGCATCCTCCACGACATCATGCTCAGCCTGGCAACGCAGGTCGGTGTGCCGGCCGAATTTCACGTCCTGCCGCGTACCCGGGTGCAGAACGCCATGGAACGCGGCGAAGTCGACGTGCGCTGCTATGCCGCACAATCGTGGCTGCCGAATCAGTCCGGGGATTACATCTGGAGTATTCCGCTGCTGTTCCAGCGCGACCTGCTGATCAGCCGCCGGGATCAACCGCCCCATGTCGATCCCGCCCGCCTCCCCCGCCAATCGATCGGCACCGTACTCGGCTACAGCTACCCGACCCTGCAACCACTGTTCGACGCCAACCGCCTGCAACGCGACGATGCGCGCAATCAGGAGCAAGTGCTGGAAAAACTGCTGGCCGGCCGCTACCACTTCGCCGTGAGCAATCAATGGACGCTGGACTGGTTCAATCAGCGCCTGCTGCCCGAGCAGCAACTGCAAGGGGTGGCGGTGCTGCAGGAACAACATGTCGGCTATTACGTGAGGAATGATCCGCGGGTGCCGGTGCAGCGGATCTTGCGTACGTTGCTGCGGATGAAAATGTCGGGGGAGATCGACGATATTATCCGGTTGTATACCGGGTCCTCTGAAAACACCCCATAACCCCTTGTGGGAGTGTTGTCAGGTGCTCAGTAACCGTGCGACTCGCGGAATTTCTGGTAGTCGTGAAACTCGATCCATTCGACCACGTCGTACGGCAGATACAGCTGCTGCCGGGCGCGGGAAATGGCGATGTACACGGCGCAGATCCGCTCATCGAACGCATAGGCGTCCTTGAACTTGACGTTGGTCAGCAGCTCGGGCGTCAGCAGCACCCGGTCGAACTCCATGCCGCCCGCCTCCTGCGCCTGCATCAGCAGGCAGCTTTTGCCGGGGCCACCGATCATCCGGTTCAGGCGGGTCAGATCCGCCACCTTGAAGCCCTTTTGCAACTCGGCCTCGACCCACAGAAACGCCTCGTCGAACTGATTGGCATCGCGTACCTGCTGCCAGTCGGGCAAGTCGCTGAAATACCGATGCGGCCCCTTTTCGCTGTGCTCGGCACTGTAGAAGTCGACCCTGAACAGCTCGATGGCGGTGGTCATGAAGTGTTCGAGGTCGCGCTGCGCTTTCATGTCGGCAAAGCTGAACAGGCAATTGGCATCGTGCAATTGCATGGCCCACTTCATCGTGTCCCACGCTGAAGCCGTCAGCACCACGCAACCTTCAGGCGGCACAAAGCCCTGTGGATAAAACTCGATGCCGACGTCCGCCTCGCGCGCGCCTTCGAAAGGCACCTTGCTCTTTTCCGAGTGCCGGGAAATCAGCGGATTGACCAGACGCTCGACGCTACGCCCCGAGCGGACCGAATAGGTGATATCGCTCTGGCGTACTTCGCGCTTTCTTCTGACCAGATCGCGGCTGGCGTGCTGGTACTCATCGCCCAGGGTAATCAGCACCTGGCGGCCGCGTTCGATGATCTGCAGCAGCGAGGCGGGAATGTCCTGACTCTCGTCGATCAGCACGTGAGTATAGCGAGGCGGCACCACGCAGCCGGCCAGACTCGCGCGTTTGATCAACAACAATGCTTCGAAGCCGGTCTGTCGGCCCCATGCCGGGTTGGCCTCGAGGTAAGTCCAGACTCGACTGGAATACTCCAGCAGCACCTTGGATTCGAGACTGGACAACGACAGCTGGAAATACGGCAGATGCTGGGCGCTCAGGCTGTAGTCCCGGGACTGACAGTAGCGCTCGAGGGTTTCCAGGCAAACGTTGAAGGTGCGTTGCCCGTCATGGCCGCGAAAGCCGAGGATATTCAGCTCCTGCGCCACCTTCTGCTTGCTCGCCAACCTGGCAACCGCCCCTGCCGGCTGCGGTTTGCGGCCGTGAATCAGCCCGCGCGCGAAGGCTTCGAAGGTGATGCCGGGCTTGCGGTCAACGGTCACGCCCATGCGCTGGCAGAGCGTCGCGAGTTTCTCCGGCGTGCGCGCCAGCAGCAGGGTTTTCTGAGGTGGCAGGCATTCGGTCAAGGCCCCGAGCAAATGGCTCTTGCCAATCCCGGCATAGCCTTGCACGTGCAGGTCTTCGTCCAGATTGGCGCGGAAAGTCCTGACCAGTTTGTCTTGCGCCGTGCTCAGCCAACGCTCGCGATGGATCGGGCTGATCATCTGTTGGCTGAACGGATTATTCACGGCGTGATGCCGAGTCTTGAACTCGTCATCCCATTTGCCGTCGGGCAGCAGGTAATCCTGCGCCGACACTTCCTCAGCCAACAGCAACCGCAGGTTCAGTCGCCGGATGGCATTCAGCCCGAAATACAACTGACGCGGATCGAACAGTCGCTGCGCTTCCGACAATAACCCTGCCCGGCCGTCGACCGCCCATGCGATGAGCCTGGCCAGGACCTTCTCCGCCGCTGCGGCGTTGAGATCCTTTTCAGCCGCCTGGGCCAGATTCTGGATGACCAGCACCGCGGCCAGTTGCGCATCCGTCAGCTCGCCGAGGATTTTCGCGCCCTCGGGCTGCAACAGGCTTGTGCAGGTTTCATCCGTCACGGGCAAGTAAACGGCGGTGGATAAATCGTGATGTTCCGGGTGCATACAACCTCGTAGCCAGGGCGCGAACTTGTCAACGACGCGCGCAGCAAGACGGTGGAGTATGCCACTGTTCAACCTCAGTGGCTGAACAGGCATTGGGGATATTGCCTTCGCGAGCAGGCTCGCTGCCACCAGGATTGGGGTGAAGACTCAAATCGCAGGCATAAAAAAACCGCAGTGGGCGAAACCCATGCAGTTCGGTGTTGATTCGTTCGATGTTCGTTAAGGTGGTAACCCTACCAGCCACACCCCGGCACACAATGTTCCCGCTGTGGCTGCTGCCTTCCGGCTCTGACCAGGTTCACGGGTAATCGTTGCGGGGGGACCGATAGGGTCACCATAACGACACTCACCTGTCGGCGAGCCGCGCCATTGTACCTATCTGAAGCGAAGTTACAACCGTTGGTTTCAGATTAAAAATATGAAGGGCTTCAAGCACTTGCTATTGCGCCTGGAGCACCTCGTCCGCCCTGCCGCCCGCCTGCTGGATCACCAGATGAATAAAGTGCAGCTTGGCAATCGCTGCCGCCGGCAGCACGAACGGGTAGAAATCCGGCTGACCCATGCTGCGGGACAGCTCGTTGAGCATACCGGCCAGTTCGATCCACGCATTGACGAACGAGAGGAATGCCGCGCCGCCAGGGTGCTGCGGGTCGTACAGGGTGCTGGGTGGAAACGGCTGGTAGTCGAAATCCATTTCCCGCGCACTCATGCCGAAGCCCAGCGCGGTGTCCACCGCGTCCATCATGTGCAGGTAGTGCGCCCAGGTTTCGGCCCAGTCTTCCCACGGGTGCATGGTCGCGTAGGCGCTGACGTAATGTTGCGGCCAGTCCAGCGGTGCGCCCTGCTGATAGTGACGGTCGAGCGCTTCGGCGTAGCTGGCGCGCTCATCGCCAAAAAGGTTGCGAAAGGCTTCAAGCCACGGGCCGTTGGCAATCAGCCGATCCCAATAGTAATGCCCGACTTCATGCCGGAAATGCCCGAGCAGCGTGCGGTAGGGTTCATGCATCGCCGCCCGCACCTGCTCGCGGTGAGCGTCGTCGGCTTCTTTGATGTCGAGGGTGATCAGGCCGTTGGCGTGGCCGGTCATTGGCGCATTGCCCTCAAGATCGACGCCGATGAAGTCGAAGGCCAGGCCGGTGTCTTCATCCACGCTCTTCGCAATGACCGGCAGGCCGAGGGTGATCAACTGCGCAACGAGGCGCCGCTTGGCGATTTCGACTTTGCGCCAGCGCTCGGGATTTTCCGGGGCGGACAGATCGGGAATGGTGCGGTTGAGGCTGCAGGCGACGCACAAGGCATCATCGACATTGGCGGGAAGCAGCCAATTGCATGCGGCGGGGGTATCGAGGTTGGCGCAGCGGCGAAAGAGGCCGGCATCGGGATCGGCATCCAGCGTCCAGGTGCCATTCTCCACACCGGGCGACAATGACGTGATGCGACTTTCTTCAGGCTGGTAGCCCAGCGCCGCATTGCAGGCCAGGCAC
This sequence comes from Pseudomonas sp. H1h, assembly GCF_000633255.1. Classification (GTDB taxonomy): domain Bacteria; phylum Pseudomonadota; class Gammaproteobacteria; order Pseudomonadales; family Pseudomonadaceae; genus Aquipseudomonas. Next base: position 64,356 of record NZ_AYMJ01000013.1, on the reverse strand, counting down.
TGGCTGTTGCGAAAGAACAGTGACTGGCCGCAGCGGCACGGCCAGATTTTGCTGTTGCGTGAAGACTCGCCCATGAACGGCGCGACGATGCGAGAACTGAGCTGCTCGAAAAAGCGGTACATGGCGATCTCTCCCTGGGGCTTGCCAAGACTAGATCATTGCCAGGACAACATCGTTCCCACGAGTACCACGAGGCAATCATTGTGGTGAGGGGGTAAGCCCCCTCGCCACAGGGTTTTGCGTTAAACCTGAAGGCCGTGGGTTTTGAGGAATGCGATAAACGCTTCTTCGTCCATCACTTTCACACCCAGCTCATTGGCTTTGGTGAGTTTCGAGCCAGCACCGGGACCTGCGACCACGCAATGAGTTTTCGCCGACACCGAGCCGGCCACTTTCGCGCCCAGACTTTCGAGATGTTCCTTGGCCACATCACGGCTCATCAGCTCAACCTTGCCGGTCAGCACCCAGGTCTCGCCGGACAGCGGCAAACCTTCGACGACTTTCTTCTCGCTCTGCCAGTGCATGCCGAAATCGCGCAGTTGCTTTTCGGAATCTTTGGCAAGCTGTTGATTGTCTTTCGACTTAAAGAAATCGCGAACCGAATTCGCCTGCTTCTCCGGCAGCGCCTGTCGCATGTCCAGCCAGTCGGCGTCCATCACCGCTTCCAGCGAACCGAACTTGTCCGCCAGTTTTTGCGCGCCGCCCGGGCCGACCGAAGGAATGTGCAGCTTGTCGAGGAAGCCACCCAGCGTGGTGCTGGCCGCAAACTCGGCGCCCAGCTCGCCCTGATCCTGAATCTGCAGACCGTGCCCCAGCAGTTCGGTGATCACCTGCTGGTTGTGCGCATCCTCAAAGAAGCTGTGAATCTCGTGAGCCACTTCCAGCCCGACGTCCGGCAGGTAGGTCAGCACTTGCGGCAACGCTTGCTGAACGCGCTCCAGCGAACCCAGCGAGCGCGCCAACACCTTGGCCGTCTCTTCGCCGACATCGGGAATGCCGAGGGCGTAGATGAAGCGCGCCAGCCCTGGCTTCTTGCTGTCTTCGATCGCGGCCAGCAGCTTGTTGCTGGAGACCTCGGCGAAGCCTTCCAGATCGACAATATCGTCGAATTTCAGCGCAAACAGATCGGCCGGCGAACTGACCAGACCTTCGTCAACCAGTTGCTCGACGCTCTTGTCGCCGAGACCTTCGATGTCCATGGCGCGGCGCGAGACGAAGTGGATGATCGCCTGCTTCAACTGCGCGCCACAGGCCAGTCGGCCGACGCAGCGATACACCGCGCCTTCGCTGATGGTTTCCTTGCCTTTGCTGCGCTTGACCAGTTGCGTGCGCTCGACGTGGGAGCCGCAGACCGGGCAACGCTCGGGAATCTGCACGGCGCGTGCATTCTCGGGACGACGATCCATGACCACTTGCACCACTTGCGGGATCACGTCACCGGCACGGCGGATAATCACGGTGTCGCCAATCATCAGCCCCAGACGCGCCACTTCATCCATATTGTGCAGCGTGGCATTGGCCACGGTGACGCCGGCGACCTTGACCGGCTTCAGACGCGCCACCGGGGTGACGGCGCCGGTGCGGCCAACCTGGAATTCCACATCGAGCAGCTCGGTGAGCTCTTCCATCGCCGGGAACTTGTGCGCGATCGCCCAGCGCGGTTCGCGGGCGCGGAAGCCCAGCTCGCGCTGATCGGCGATGCTGTTGACCTTGAACACCACGCCGTCGATTTCGTAGGCCAGCGCGTTACGTCGCTCGCCGATGTCGCGGTAGTAATCCAGGCATTCACCGATGCCTTTGGCCAGTTTCAGCTCATGGCTGATCGGCATGCCCCACGCCTGCAATTGCTTGAGGTTGCCGATGTGCGTATCGGCGATATCGTGAGATACCTGACCAATGCCGTAGCAGCAGAATTCCAGTGGGCGGTTGGCGGTGATCTTCGAATCCAGCTGACGCAGGCTGCCAGCCGCGGCGTTGCGCGGGTTGGCGAAGGTCTTGCCGCCGACTTCCAGTTGCGAGGCGTTGAGGCGCTCGAAACCGGCCTTGGACATGAACACTTCACCGCGCACTTCCAGGGTCGCAGGCCAGCCTTCGCCATGCAGCTTGAGCGGGATGTTGCGCACAGTGCGCACGTTGACGCTGATGTCTTCGCCGGTGGTGCCATCGCCACGCGTGGCGCCGCGCACCAGCACGCCGTCCTGATACAGCAGGCTGACCGCCAGGCCATCGAGTTTCGGTTCGCAGCTGTATTCCACCGCCGCGCCGCCACCGAACAGATCACCGGCCGGCAGATCCAGCCCTTCGGTCACCCGGCGATCGAACTCGCGCATGTCGGTTTCTTCGAAGGCGTTGCCAAGGCTGAGCATCGGCACTTCATGACGCACCTGGGTGAACGCGGTCAGGGCCACGCTGCCGACCCGCTGGGTCGGCGAATCGCTGGTAATCAGTTCCGGGTTGGCCGCTTCCAGCGCCTTGAGCTCGTGGAACAACCGGTCGTACTCCGCGTCCGGAATGCTCGGCTCGTCGAGGACGTGGTAACGGTAGTTGTGCTGATCGAGTTCAGCGCGCAGCTCTAGAATGCGGTTTTTGGCGGCGGTCATGGGTGTTCTCTCATAAAGCAAAAGAGCAGCCGAGGCTGCTCAATCCATATTGCCGATTGCCTCTGATCACGAGGCAATCTTATCAATCAGCGCTTCTGGGTCAGGGCGCGACGTTCGAACTCGACGATGCGCTGACGGTAGTGCTCGATCGTTTGCGCGGTCAGAACGCTGCGCTGGTCATCTTTCAGCTCGCCGTTCAGTTCCTGCGACAGCTTGCGAGCGGCGGCCACCATCACATCGAAAGCCTGCTTCGGATGACGCGGGCCTGGCAGGCCGAGGAAGAAGCTCACCGCCGGGGTGCTGAAATGGTCGATGTCGTCCAGATCAAAGATGCCCGGCTTGACCGCATTGGCCATGGAGAACAGCACTTCACCGTTGCCGGCCATGCTTTCGTGACGGTGGAAAATATCCATCTCGCCAAAACGCAGACCGCTTTCCAGAATGTTCTGCAGCAGGGCCGGGCCTTTGAAACCGGCGGCGTCGCGGCAGATCACGCTGATCACCAGCACTTCTTCAGCTTGCGGTTGATCCTTGTCGGCCACCGCCGGCGACGGCTTGATGTCCTCGACAAAATCATCGTCACGGCTGCTGAAGCTCGGGCCGCCGTCCAGATCCAGGTCAAGGTTCAGGTCGCCCTGGGCCGGACCATTGCTGCCACGCTTGCCACGTTTGGAGCCGGATTCGCGAGGCTCGCGTGCTTCGCGGGCCGGCATGCTCACCGACGGCAGATCGTGTTCGTCCAGTTGCGGCTCTTTATGTGTGTCCAATACGCGGGCCGGGCCCAACAGCTCAGCGCTGGTGTCCTCGTCCGGCAGGTTGGACAGACTTCGGTCAAGACGGAATTTCAGTTTTCCCTTGCCGCCGCGCATACGGCGCCAGCCATCGAAAAGAATACCGGCTATCACAATGATGCCGATGACGATCAGCCACTCGCGCAGACCGATTTCCATGTAATCCCGTGCCTCTATAAAAAATGCTGAAAAATAAGGGGTTTACACTGTGCAAACCGCTTTAAAACGTGGCGCCAACTCTATGTTCTGACAGGCGTTTTGCCCACGCATACGAAAAATTGACATTAAACTAGCACGACCAAAGACAACTTTACACCGTCTGTCACATTGGCTCGCGCGAATATGTCGATTGGCCAGCAAGTCGAAGTCGGTAAAAAAGTCCTACAGAACATCAATACCCTTCCGACACCACGCTGGCTCAGGCGTCCACCATCGCCATCGCCTCCTCGACATCCACGGCTACCAGACGCGAACAACCCGGTTCGTGCATCGTCACACCCATCAGTTGATCGGCCATTTCCATGGCGATCTTGTTGTGGGTGATATAGATGAACTGCACGGTCTGCGACATCTCTTTAACCAATCGTGCGTAGCGTCCAACGTTAGCGTCATCCAGTGGCGCGTCAACTTCATCGAGCATGCAGAACGGCGCCGGGTTCAACTTGAAGATGGCAAAAACCAGTGCCAGCGCGGTCAGGGCTTTTTCCCCGCCGGAGAGCAAATGGATGGTGCTGTTCTTCTTCCCTGGCGGCTGCGCCATGATCGTTACCCCTGTATCGAGTAGATCTTCGCCCGTCAGTTCCAAATACGCGCGCCCGCCACCGAAAACTTTTGGAAAAAGTGCCTGTAAACCGCCATTGATCTGATCAAAGGTATCTTTGAAACGGTTACGGGTTTCCTTGTCGATCTTGCGAATGACGTTTTCCAGCGTTTCCAGCGCTTCGACCAGATCGGCGTCCTGCGCATCCAGATAACGTTTACGCTCGGATTGTTGCGTGTACTCGTCGATGGCCGCGAGGTTGATCGCGCCCAGGCGCTGAATCCGCGCATTGATCCGTTCGAGCTCATCCTCTGCGGCGCGCTCACTGGCTTCAGGGGTCAATGTCGCGAGCACGCCATTGAGATCGTAGCCGTCTTCGAGCAATTGATCCTGCAACGCCTTGCGGCGCACGGTCAGCGCTTGCCATTCCATGCGCTGCTGTTCGAGCTGGCCGCGGATCAGTTGCGATTGCTGTTCGGCCTGGGTCCGGCGTTTTTCCGCCTCACGCAATTCGCGGTCGGCATCTTCCAGCGCGATCTGCGCGGTCTTGAGTTCTTCGTCGACCGTCATGCGCTTGTCGAGCAACTCTTCGAGTTTCAGGCGCAGCTCTTCCAGCGGTGCTTCGCCCTCCTCCAGATTCAGGCTCAACTGCTCGCGTTTTTCAGTGAGACGCTCGGCCTGCATTTCCAGACGCTCAAGCGCCTGGCGCGTGGAGTCGTGCTGCGCGCGCAACGAGCCGAGACGCACAGCCAGTTGATGCGCGTGATCCTTGTGCTGCCGCGCTTCCTGACGCACGCGGTCGAGGCGCTCGCGCAGGCTGTCGCGCTGGGCCAGCAGCAACTCGCGCTGCTCGGTGTCCAGCGCCATGGCATCCAGCGCTTCCTGCAACTGCATGCGCGCTTCGCCGACCTGTTCGTGCTCAAGCTCGCGTTGTTCGCCGAGTTCTACCAGTTCTTCATCGAGGCGCGTGCGACGCAGGGTCAACTGTTCGGCCTTGGCCTTACCGGCGGACAGTTGGGCTTTCAGTTCACCTTGCGAACGAGCTTCGTCTTGCAGCAAGCGACGCAAATGTTCGCGGCCGTTTTCCTGCTGGCGCTGCTGCGCACGCAAGGTCTGCAAACGGGTTTCCATGGCTTCGACCGTGGCTTCGCGCTCTTCGCGCTCGGCATGCAGCGTCTCGATTTCCTGACCACGGGCGAGCATGCCGCTCTCGGCTTCACTGGCGCGGCGCACGCGCAAAAAGTGTCGACCGACCCAATAACCATCGCGGCTGATCAGGCTCTGCCCGGCAGTCAACTGACCGCGCAGGGCCAGCGCCTGCTCCAGGCTGTCGACCGGTTTGACCTGGCCCAGCCAAGGCGACAAATCAATTGGCGCTTCGACTTTATCCAGCAGGCTGCCTGCCACCCGCACGCCATCACTGGCGGGGCTGAGCAAGCGCAGATCACCCTGAGTGAAACCGGACAAGTCGAAGCCGCTGAAATCGTCGACCAGCACCGCTTGCAGGTCGGCGCCGAGCACGGTTTCCACCGCGAGCTCCCAACCCGCCTCGACCTTCAGGCCTTCGGCCAGACGCGGGCGTTCGGCGAGGTTGTGTTCACGCAGCCACTCGGCGGTGCCAGTGCCCGGATCAAGCGCGGCCTGCTGCAAGGCTTCCAGCGACGCCAGGCGACCGTTGAGCCGCTGCAGATCACCCTGCGCCTGCTGCTGCGCGGTCAGCGCCTGCTGCAATTCCTGACGCAGTTGCTCAAGCTTTTCGACCTGAGCTTCTTCGCTGGTCTGCAAGTCTTCAAGGGTCGCTTCGGACTCGGCGAGTTGTTCGTTGAGCGCCATGATCGCCGCGTCTTCCGGATCAGCCGAGAGCAAGTCGCGCTCCTCGGCGAGCCGCTTTTGCCGGTCGGCCAGGCGCTCCATGCTGGTTTCCAGCTGCTGGATGCGTGACTGCTGCACTTCGGCCTGACGCCGTGGCTCGGCGGCGGTCAGGTTGAAGGTGTCCCACTGCTCCTGCCAGCCGTGCATGACGCTTTCGGAATCTTCCAGCGCCGCGGCGGCTTCTTCGGCGGCGGCGCTGGTGACTTCCTGCTCGGGGGTGAGCATGTCCAGCTCTTCGCCGAGGGTCAGCAGCAGCGTGCGGTCGTGGCCCAGGTGCGATTCGGTTTCCAGGCGCGCGCGCTCGGCCTCTTTCAGATCGTCCTGCAACTGGCGCAGGCGTTGCTGGCCATGCTGGATGCTCTGCTCGACCCGGGCGATGTCGCCGCCGACCGAATAGAAGCGCCCTTGCACCAGATTGAAGCGTTCGGACAGTTCATGGTGCCCGTCGCGCAAGCGCTCGATGGCTGCATCGGCATTGCGCTGCTCGGCGACCAGCGCCTCGAAACTGACTTCCTGGGTGCCGATGATCGACTCGCGCTGGCCGACCTGATCGTTCAGATCCTGCCAGCGCAGGGCCGACAGTTGCGCCTTGAGCTGACGTTCCTCGGCTTTGAATTCCTGATACTTCTTGGCGGACTCGGCCTGACGGTGCAAGCGTTCGAGCTGGCGTTCGAGTTCTTCGCGCAGGTCGGTCAGACGGGCAAGGTTTTCGTGGGTGCGGCGGATGCGGTTTTCGGTCTCGCGCCGGCGCTCCTTGTACTTGGAGATACCGGCCGCTTCTTCGATGAAATTACGCAGGTCTTCGGGCTTGGACTCGATCAGCTTGGAGATCATCCCCTGCTCGATGATCGAATAACTGCGCGGGCCCAGACCGGTGCCAAGGAAGATATCGGTGATGTCGCGGCGACGGCATTTGGTGCCGTTGAGGTAATACGTGGTCTGGCTGTCGCGGGTCACCTTGCGACGGATGGAAATCTCCGCGTAGGCCGCGTACTCGCCAAGCAGTGTGCCGGCGGAATTGTCGAACACCAGTTCGATACTTGCCTGACTGACCGGTTTGCGGCTGGTCGAGCCATTGAAGATGACGTCGGTCATCGACTCGCCACGCAGGTTTTTCGCCGAGCTTTCGCCCATCACCCAGCGTACGGCATCGATGATGTTCGACTTGCCGCAACCGTTCGGCCCGACGACCGCCGCCATGTTACTGGGGAAGTTCACCGTGGTCGGGTCGACGAAGGACTTGAACCCCGCCAGTTTGATGCACTTCAGCCGCACCTTCAGGCAACCGTCAAGGCGGAAACCACCAGATCGCAGCTGCGCTGGGCGTAAGCCGTCAGCACGATGCGGATCTGCGGCAAATCACGGGCGAGGACGGCGGCCAGCAGGCGCTCGAACAGTTCGAGGAACTCGCTCATTTCGGCCTTGCGCTGTTCGAGGGCGAGAAAGTACGCACGGCTCATGGCCGGCTGCAGGTTCTCGACGGTCTCTTGCAGGTACGGATTGTTGGCGAACGGGTACGCAGCGCGCATCACGCTGAAACTGTCGTCGACGAAGGTGCGGATGTCCTGACGCTCGTAACTGGCAGTCAGGCGCTGCTGGATCTGCACGAACGGCGCCATGTCGGCCTGGGTCTGCCAGCCATTGGCGACCGCGTTGCCGAGCAGGATGTACAGCTCGCTCATCAGCGTGCACAGGCTCTGCACCTTGTGCGCGGTGAGTTCAGTGACATGGGCGCCACGTCGCGGCAGGATCGCGATCAGGTGGCGGCGTTCGAGAATCAGCAGGGCTTCGCGGACCGATCCGCGGCTGACATTGAGGGCCAGCGTGACCTTCTGTTCCTGAATGCGCTCTCCCGGCTTCATTTCGCCACGAATGATGCGTTCGGCGAGGTGGTGAGCAATTTGCTCGGCGAGGCTGTCCGGCGCCTTGAACGTCATGGTTGTCCTTCAAACTCTTCGATCTGCACAAGCGGCGCAGTGTAGCGCAAATGCGGGCGCATGGCGGAGTGCCCGCAGCGCGGTTTTTGGCACGATTCAAGCAAAAAAAGCAGTGGATCCGCTCAGGGTCAATACTCAATGGAGCACAGGTTAATCGACAAAACGGATTTTCCTGACCTTTAAGTCAGAAAACCATTGACCGAAAAGTCAGACCTGCTAAATTCGGCTCAAGTCGGTTAACAACAATAATGAGTCTGCGAGGCCTTCCGTGATCCAGTTTTTACTTAACCAGGAACTCCGTAGCGAGCACGCCCTGGACCCGAACCTGACCGTGCTCAATTACCTGCGCGAACACGTAGGCAAATCCGGCACCAAAGAAGGCTGCGCCAGCGGCGACTGTGGCGCCTGCACCGTGGTGGTCGGCGAGTTGCAAACGGATGACGACGGCCGCGAACACATTCGCTACCGCAGCCTCAATTCGTGCCTGACCTTTGTTTCGTCGCTGCACGGCAAACAACTGATCAGCGTCGAAGACCTCAAGCACCAGGGCGAACTGCACAGCGTGCAGAAAGCCATGGTCGAGTGCCACGGCTCACAATGCGGTTTCTGCACCCCCGGTTTCGTCATGTCACTGTTCGCCCTGCAAAAGAACAGCGATGCGCCCGATCATGCCAAGGCCCACGAAGCGCTGGCCGGCAACCTCTGCCGTTGCACCGGCTACCGGCCAATCCTCGCCGCCGCCGAGCAATCGTGCTGTGGCAAGCAACCGGACCAGTTCGATGCCCGCGAAGCCGAGACCATCGCCCGCCTCAAAGCCATCGCCCCGACCGATATCGGCGAACTCAACAGCGGCGACAAGCGCTGCCTGGTGCCGCTGACCGTCGCCGATCTGGCTGATCTCTACGACGCTTACCCACAAGCGCGGCTGCTCGCCGGCGGCACCGATCTGGCGCTGGAAGTCACCCAGTTCCACCGCACCCTGCCGGTGATGATCTACGTCGGCAACGTCGCCGAAATGAAGCGCATCGAGACCTTCGATGACCGCCTCGAAATCGGCGCCGCCACCGCCCTTTCCGACTGCTACGAAGCGCTGAATGCCGAATACCCGGACTTCGGCGAACTGCTGCACCGCTTCGCTTCCCTGCAGATCCGCAACCAGGGCACCCTCGGCGGCAACATCGGCAACGCCTCGCCGATCGGTGACTCGCCACCGCTGCTGATCGCCCTCGGCGCGCAGGTCGTGCTGTGCAAGGGTGAAACCCGCCGCACCTTGAACCTCGACGATTATTTCATCGACTACAAGGTTACCGCGCGTCAGGAAAGTGAGTTCATCGAGAAGATCATCGTCCCGCGCGCCACCGCCGAGCAGCGTTTCCGCGCCTACAAAGTCTCCAAGCGCCTGGACGACGACATTTCCGCCGTCTGCGCCGCCTTCAACCTGCGCGTTGAAAACGGTGTCATCACCGATGCCCGCATGGCCTTCGGCGGCATGGCCGCGATCCCGAAACGCGCTGCCCACTGCGAAGCCGTGCTGATCGGTGCGCCGTTCAACAGCGCCGTGGTCGAACGCGCCTGCGCTGCATTGGCCGAAGACTTCACGCCACTCTCGGACTTTCGCGCCAGCAAGGAATATCGCCTGCTCAGTGCGCAGAACCTGCTGCGCAAATACTTCATCGAACTGCAAACACCGCACATCGAGACTCGGGTGACCGCTTATGTCTAACCATCACGGCGTAGAGAAAACTCAAGCTGAACTGGCTGAACTGTTCGCCAGGGACCTGACCACCGGTGTCGGTCGCAGCGTCAAGCACGACAGCGCCGCCAAGCACGTGTCCGGTGAAGCGCAGTACATCGATGATCGCCTGGAATTCCCGAACCAGCTGCACCTGTACGCACGCATGTCGGACCGCGCCCACGCGAAAATCATCAGCATCGACACCAAGCCTTGTTATGCCTTCGAAGGCGTGCGCATTGCGATCACCCACGAAGACGTGCCGGGCTTGAAAGACATCGGCCCATTGATGCCTGGCGACCCGTTGCTGGCCATCGACGACGTGCAATTCGTTGGTCAACCGGTGCTTGCCGTTGCCGCCAAAGATCTGGAAACCGCGCGCAAAGCCGCCATGGCCGCGATCATCGAATACGAAGACCTCGAACCGGTACTGGACGTGGTTGAAGCCCTGCGCAAACGTCATTTCGTGCTCGACAGCCACACCCATCAGCGCGGCGATTCGGTTTCCGCGCTGGCGACGGCTGAGCATCGCATTCAGGGCACGCTGCACATCGGCGGTCAGGAACACTTCTACCTGGAGACGCAGATCTCCTCCGTGATGCCCACCGAAGACGGTGGCATGATCGTTTACTGTTCGACGCAGAACCCGACCGAAGTGCAGAAACTGGTCGCCGAAGTGCTCGACGTGTCGATGAACAAAATCGTTGTCGACATGCGCCGCATGGGCGGTGGTTTCGGCGGCAAGGAAACCCAGGCCGCGAGCCCGGCATGCCTGTGCGCCGTGGTCGCCCACCTCACCGGCCAGCCGACCAAGATGCGTCTGCCGCGCGTCGAAGACATGCTGATGACCGGCAAGCGTCACCCGTTCTACGTCGAATACGACGTCGGCTTCGACAGCACCGGTCGCCTGCACGGGATCAACATGGACCTGGCCGGCAACTGCGGCTGCTCGCCGGACTTGTCGGCGTCGATTGTCGACCGGGCGATGTTTCACTCGGACAACTCGTACTACCTCGGTGACGCGACGATCAATGGTCACCGCTGCAAGACCAACACCGCGTCGAACACCGCCTACCGTGGTTTTGGCGGCCCGCAAGGCATGGTCGCGATCGAAGAAGTGATGGACGCGATTGCCCGGCACCTCAACCTCGATCCACTGGCCGTGCGCAAGGCCAACTACTATGGCAAGACCGAGCGTAACGTCACCCACTACTACCAGACCGTCGAGCACAACATGCTCGAGGAAATGACCGCGGAACTGGAAGAAAGCAGCCAGTATCACGAACGCCGCGAAGCGATCCGGCGCTACAACGCCAACAGCCCGATCCTGAAAAAAGGCCTGGCGCTGACCCCGGTGAAATTCGGCATTTCCTTCACCGCCAGCTTCCTCAATCAGGCCGGTGCACTGGTGCACGTCTACACCGACGGCAGCATCCACCTCAACCACGGCGGCACGGAAATGGGCCAGGGCCTGAACACCAAGGTCGCGCAGGTGGTGGCCGAAGTGTTCCAGGTGGAAATGGACCGGGTGCAGATCACCGCGACCAACACCGACAAGGTGCCGAACACCTCGCCGACCGCCGCGTCCAGCGGTGCCGACCTTAACGGCAAGGCAGCGCAGAACGCCGCCGAGATCATCAAGCAGCGGCTGGTGGAATTTGCGGCGCGGCACTACAAGGTCAGCGAAGAAGACGTCGAATTCCACAACGGCCACGTGCGCGTGCGTGACCACATCCTGACCTTCGAAGCGCTGATCCAGCTGGCGTATTTCAATCAGGTGTCGCTGTCGAGCACCGGGTTCTACAAGACCCCGAAAATCTACTATGACCGCAGCCAGGCCCGTGGTCGGCCGTTCTATTACTTCGCCTTCGGCGCGGCATGTTGCGAGGTGATCGTCGACACCCTGACCGGCGAGTACAAGATGTTGCGCACCGACATCCTCCACGACGTCGGCGCCTCACTGAACCCGGCAATCGACATCGGCCAGGTCGAGGGTGGCTTCATCCAGGGCATGGGCTGGCTGACCATGGAAGAGCTGGTGTGGAACAACAAGGGCAAGCTGATGACCAACGGCCCGGCCAGCTACAAGATCCCGGCCGTGGCCGACATGCCGCTGGACCTGCGGGTGAAGCTGGTGGAAAACCGCAAGAACCCGGAAGACACGGTGTTCCATTCCAAGGCTGTGGGTGAGCCGCCGTTCATGCTCGGGATTGCTTCGTGGTGTGCGATCAAGGATGCGGTGGCCAGCCTTGGCGACTACAAGCATCAACCGCAGATCGACGCGCCGGCGACCCCGGAGCGGGTGTTGTGGGGGTGTGAGCAGATGCGCCAGTTGAAAGCGGTGAAAGCCGTCGAGGCTGAAACCGAGTTGGCTCCGCTTTAAGGACCGAGGCGCGGCCTTCGCGAGCAAGCCCGCTCCCACAGGGATATGCGCTGACTGTTGGACTGGTGCAAATCCAATGCGGGAAGGATATGCGCTGACTGTTGGACTGGTGCGAATCCAAATGTGGGAGCGGGCTTGCTCGCGAAGAGGCCCGAACAGACAACGACAGATGTCGAGGTGAACATGTACAACTGGATCGACGCCCTCGCCGACCTGCAGAACCAGGGCGAACCCTGCGTTCTGGTGACGATCATCGAAGAACTCGGCTCGACCCCGCGCAATGCCGGCTCGAAAATGGTCGTCAGCGCGAATCAGACCTTCGACACCATCGGTGGCGGGCATCTGGAATACAAAGCCATGCAGATCGCCCGCGAAATGCTCGCCAGCGGCAAGCAGGACACCCATCTGGAGCGCTTCAGCCTCGGTGCCAGCCTCGGCCAGTGCTGCGGCGGCGCCACGGTGTTGCTGTTCGAACCGATGGGCCAGGTGCAGGCGCAGATTGCTGTGTTCGGCGCCGGCCACGTCGGCCGCGCACTGGTGCCACTGCTCGCCAGCCTGCCCTGCCGGGTACGCTGGATCGATTCGCGGGAAAAGGAATTCCCCCAACAGATCCCCCACGGCGTGCGTAAAATCGTCGCCGAAGAGCCTGTGGATGAAATCGACGACCTGCCAGCCGGCAGCTACTGCATCGTCATGACTCACAACCATCAGCTGGACCTGGAACTCACCGCCGCGATTCTCAAGCGCAACGACTTTGCCTACTTCGGCCTGATCGGCTCGAAGACCAAACGCGCCAAGTTCGAACATCGCCTGCGTGATCGCGGTTTCGACAGCGGCGTCGTGCAACGCATGCGCTGCCCGATGGGCATCGGCGAAGTCAAAGGCAAGCTGCCTGTGGAAATCGCCATCTCCATCGCCGGCGAAATCATCGCCACCTATAACGCCAATTTCGGCCAGCACACCGCCAGCGCCGAACCGATTGCCAAACTGCTGCCGGTTTCCCGGCGCAGCCAGGCCGCCAAACTCAAAGCCTCAAACTGATTAGAGAACCCTCATGCCTCTGACTCGCAAAGCCTACCGCGCCGCCATCCTGCACAGCATCGCCGACCCCGCCGAAGTCGGGATCGAAGCCTCCTACGAATATTTCGAGGATGGCCTGCTGGTGGTCGATGGCGGCAAGATCAGCGCCCTTGGCCACGCCAGCGACCTGCTGCCGACCCTGCCGGCAGACATCGAGATCACGCATTATCAGAATGCGCTGATTACCCCGGGCTTCATCGACACCCACATCCACCTGCCGCAAACCGGCATGGTCGGCGCCTACGGCGAGCAACTGCTCGATTGGCTGAACACCTACACCTTCCCGTGCGAAAGCCAGTTCGGCGACAAGGCTCACGCCGATGACGTCGCCGACATTTTCATCAAGGAACTGCTGCGCAACGGCACCACCACCGCGTTGGTGTTCGGCAGCGTGCACCCGCAATCGGTGAACTCGTTCTTCGAAGCCGCCGAGAAGCTCGACCTGCGGATGATCGCCGGCAAGGTGATGATGGACCGCAACGCTCCGGACTACCTGACCGACACCGCCGAATCGAGCTACGTCGAGAGCAAGGCGCTGATCGAACGCTGGCACGGCAAGGGCCGTCTGCACTACGCGGTCACCCCGCGCTTCGCCCCGACCAGTACCCCGGAACAACTGACCCTCGCCGGCCAGTTGCTCACCGAATACCCGGATCTGTACATGCAGACCCACATCAGCGAGAACCTCAAGGAAATCGAGTGGGTCAAGGAACTGTTCCCGGAGCGCAAGGGCTACCTCGACGTTTACGATCACTATCAATTGCTCGGCGAGCGCTCGGTATTCGCCCACGGCGTGCACCTGTGCGATGACGAGTGCGCGCGCCTGGCCGAGACCGGCTCGGCGATCTCGTTCTGCCCGACCTCGAACTTCTTCCTCGGCAGCGGCCTGTTCAACCTGCCAATGGCCGAGAAGCACAAACTGAATGTCGGCCTGGGCACTGACGTCGGCGGCGGCACCAGTTTCTCGCTGCTGCAAACCCTCAACGAAGCCTACAAAGTGATGCAACTGCAAGGTGCGCGGCTGAGCCCGTTCAAGTCTCTGTACCTGGCGACCCTCGGTGGCGCGCGGGCGCTGCGTCTGGAAGACAAGATCGGCAACCTGCAACCGGGTTCCGACGCCGACTTCCTGGTACTGGATTACAACGCTACACCGCTGCTGAGCTATCGCCTGAAGCAAGCCAACAACATCGCCGAAACGCTGTTCGTGTTGATGACGCTGGGGGATGACCGGACGGTGCAGCAGACGTATGCGGCGGGCGCGCTGGTGCATCAGCGCTAGTTTTCTGCGGGCAAAAAAATCCCCCGGTGGTGTTAGCCCCGGGGGATTTTTGTTGCCTGCTGGATCGTATTCGCGAGCAAGCCCGCTCCCACAGGGGGTATCAGTCACTCACAAATCCTGCATTCACTGAGGATCAATGTGGGAGCGGGCTTGCTCGCGAATGCCGCGACTCGGTGCCGGTCAGAGCTTGGCCGCAGGCCGCCCAGGCTTCTTGGTCTGCAACAGATGCGAGAACACCGCATGCAGGTCGTCCGAAGCGCTTTCCTCGTCGAGGTTGAGCTTGCTGTCGATGTGGTCCATGTGATGCATCATCAGGTCCACCGCCAGTTCACCGTTGCGCGCTTCGATGGCGTCGATCAACTGGGTGTGTTCGTCATACGAGCAGTGCGAACGGTTGCCACTTTCGTATTGGGCGATGATCAGCGACGTCTGCGAGACCAGGCTGCGCTGGAAGCTGATCAGTGGCGCGTTTTTCGCCGCTTCAGCCAGTTTCAGGTGGAATTCGCCCGACAGCCGGATACCGGCGCCGCGATCGCCACGGGAAAAGCTGTCGCGTTCGTCGTTGACCATCTGGCGCAACTCGGCGATCTGCTCGGCAGTGGCATGCTGCACCGCCAGTTCGGTGATCGCGCGCTCTACCAGACGCCGGGCCATGAACACCTGACGCGCTTCTTCAACGCTCGGGCTGGCGACCACAGCGCCACGGTTCGGCCGCAACAGCACCACGCCTTCATGGGCCAGACGCGACAGCGCGCGGCGAATGATGGTGCGGCTGACCCCGAAGATTTCCCCCAGCGCTTCTTCGCTCAATTTTGTGCCGGGCGCCAGACGCTGTTCGAGGATGGCCTCGAAGATATGCGCGTAGACAATATCGTCCTGGGTTCCGCTGCGGCCGGCTTTGCCTGCTCGCGGTTGTTTCTTGAGGGGTTGCAACTGTTCGTTCATGGGCACTCGAGTCGGGAGAACTGCGGCGAATAGACCGTGACTGTAATACGGCACAGTAGGTCGCTGGCAAGTATCGCGTAAAAAACAGCGCGATTGTACACAATGGAAGGTGGCAACACGACTGTATGGCTGTTTGTGTCCACGGCTGTATTGCAACGATCCGTTACGATTGAGTTTAGGCTTGATCGCAGAATCCGCCTTTTACACACAATCCCCCTGTGGTGTGGCGGAGATCTTCATCTGTATAAGGAACATCGCCGTCATGAACGACGCCACCTACACCCGGCTGCGCCCGCTCGCCGACACTTCGCCTTCGGCCATCGTCGCCGGGTTCATCGCGATGATGACTGGCTACACCAGTTCCCTGGTGCTGATGTTTCAGGCCGGGCAAGCGGCGGGCCTGAGCAGCGGGCAGATTTCCTCGTGGATCTGGGCAATCTCGATCGGCATGGCGGTGTGCTCGATCGGCCTGTCGCTGCGCTACCGCACGCCGATCACCATCGCCTGGTCGACACCGGGCGCGGCCCTGCTGATCACCAGTCTGGGCGGCGTCACGTACGGCGAGGCCATCGGCGCCTACATCACCTGCGCGGTGCTGGTAACGATCTGTGGCCTGACCGGCAGCTTCGAACGCCTGGTGAAAAAGATCCCGGCCTCGCTGGCAGCGGCGTTGCTGGCGGGGATTCTGTTCAAGATCGGCAGCGAAATCTTCGTCGCCGCGCAGCACCGCACCGGGCTGGTGCTGGGGATGTTCTTCACTTACCTGGTGGTCAAGCGCCTGTCGCCGCGTTACGCCGTGCTGGCTGCGCTGCTGATTGGCACCGCACTGTCGGGCTTCATGGGCCTGCTGGACTTCAGCGGCTTTCATCTGGAAGTGGCGACGCCGGTGTGGACCACGCCGCATTTTTCGCTGGCCGCGACCATCAGCATCGGCATCCCGCTGTTTGTGGTGGCCATGACTTCGCAAAACATGCCCGGCATCGCCGTGCTGCGCGCCGACGGCTACAACGTTCCGGCCTCGCCACTGATCACCACCACCGGCATCGCCTCGCTGCTGCTGGCGCCGTTCGGCTCCCACGGCATCAACCTCGCGGCCATCAGCGCGGCGATCTGCACCGGGCCGCACGCCCATGAAGATCGCAACAAGCGCTACACCGCCGCGGTGTGGTGCGGGATTTTCTACGGGATTGCCGGGGTGTTCGGCGCAACTTTGGCGGCGTTGTTTGCCGCGTTGCCGAAAGAACTGGTGCTGTCGATTGCCGCGCTGGCGCTGTTCGGCTCGATCATCAACGGACTGAGCATTGCCATGACCGAAGTGAAGGAACGTGAAGCGGCGCTGATCACCTTCATGGTCACGGCGTCGGGGCTGACGCTGTTTTCCATCGGCTCGGCATTCTGGGGGATTGTGGCGGGTGTGCTGACGTTATTGATCCTGAATTGGCGCAAAACCCAGGCATAAAAAAACGGCGACCCGAAGGTCGCCGTTTTTTTTCAGTATCACTTAGCCGCGTTGATCGGCTTTTCCGGATACCAAACGTCCAGCAGCGGGCTGACGGTCATGCCGGTCAGTTCGCTACGGTTTTTCAGCCAGGCTTCAACGGCAGCGCGCTGCTCTTCGTTGACCGAGCCACGCTTCTGCAGGCACACCAGACCGAAGTCGTCGCCGCCGACATAGCCCAGACCGTTGGCTTCCATGGCTTCTTTGATGAATGCTTCGAGGAAAGCGTCAATGGCTTCTTCGGACAAGTCTTCTTTGAAGTCCAGGTTCAGTTCGAAACCCAGCTCTTGGAATTCATCAACGCACAGTTTTTTGCGCAGACGCTGGGAACGGTTAGTCGCCATTGGAACAATCCTCTTAAGTAATAACGGCCGGCACTTTACCAGTTTAAGCGGTCAATTGCCCGACTCTCTGGGTGCCGTGGCCGACCGGCTGTAAAAAAATAACGAAATGGCCGCCACGGGCAAGGCACAAGCTGTTACACCTTGGGGCATAATGCCGACACTTTCATGACCACTGAGGGCTTTTTCATCCATGCCCTCGTTATTTTCCCCCTCTTCTGCAGGGTTTTAATTCATATGATCAAATCGTTGCGTCCACTGTTTCTCGCCGGCCTTCTTCTGCCCCTGGCCCTGCCGGTTTCTGCGGCCACCATCAACACCGCCCTCACGCCTAACGTCGAAAAAGCCCTCAAGGCCAGCAAACTGCAGCCCACTGCACTGTCGCTGGTGATGATCCCGCTCGACGGCCCGGGCAACCCGACCGTGTACAACGCCGACGTCTCGGTCAACCCTGCCTCGACCATGAAACTGGTCACCACCTACGCCTCGCTGGAAATGCTCGGCCCCAACCATCAGTGGAAAACCGAGTTCTACACCGACGGCGACCTGAGCGGCGGCATCCTCAACGGCAACCTGTACCTCAAGGGTGGCGGCGATCCGAAGCTGAACATGGAAAAACTCTGGCTGCTGATGCGCGACCTGCGCGCCAACGGCGTGACCCAGGTCACCGGCGACCTGATCCTCGACCGCAGCTTCTTCATCCAGCCGCAACTGCCCGAGTTCAACGACGACGGCAACGACGAGAACAAGCCGTTCCTGGTCAAGCCGGACTCGCTGCTGGTCAACCTCAAGGCCCTGCGCTTTGTAGCGCGCAATGACGGTGGTCGGGTGCTGATCTCGGTGGAGCCGCCGATTGCCAGCGTGCACATCGAGAACACGGTCAAGGCGCTCAATTCCAAACAGTGCACCGGTGGCGTGCGCTACAACCCGGTGACCCAGCCTGATGGCAGCGTGACCGTGACCGTCGCCGGTCAACTGGGCGATGGCTGCAGCTCGCAGACTTACCTGTCGCTGCTCGACCACGCGACCTACACCGCCGGTGCTGTGCGCGCGATCTGGAAAGAATTGGGGGGCAGCATTCAGGGCAAGGATCGCCTCGCCGCGACCCCGAGCAGCGCCAAATTGCTGGCCCGCGCCTATTCGCCAGATCTGGCAGAAATCATCCGCGACATCAACAAATACAGTAACAACACCATGGCCCAGCAGCTGTTCCTGAGCCTGGGCCAGAAATACCGTAACGAAGCCGACGGTGACGACGCCAAGGCCGCGCAACGCGTGGTCCGCCAATGGCTGGCGAAGAAAGGCATCACCGCGCCGCACCTGGTGATGGAGAACGGCTCCGGGCTGTCGCGCGCTGAACGCGTCAGCGCCCGCGAGATGGCCAACATGCTGCAAGCGGCCTGGCACAGCCCGTACGCCGCCGAGTACATCAGCTCGCTACCGATTGCCGGCACTGACGGCACCATGCGCAAACGCCTGAAGACCACCGCGATGCGCGGCGAAGCCCACGTCAAGACCGGCACCCTGAACACCGTGCGTGCCATTGCCGGCTTCAGCCGTGACGTCAATGGCAACACTTGGGCGGTGGTGGCGATCCTCAACGACAAGGCCCCGTTCGGCGCATCGTCGGTGCTGGATCAGGTGCTGCTGGATCTGTACAAGCAGCCGCGCTTGCCGCAGACCGCTTCGGCGCTGTAAAAACACAGCCGATCTAATGTGGGAGCGGGCTTGCTCGCGAAGGCGTCAGTGCAGTCAGTATTTTTGGTGACTGACACGCCGCCTTCGCGAGCAAACCCGCTCCCACAGGGGATTGGCGTAACAGGCTAGCTCATCTGCTCAACCCGATCCCGTCCGGCCTGCTTCGCCGCGTACACGCCGGAATCCGCTCGCAACAACAGCGCATCTGCGCCCTCCCCCGGTCGCCAGCTGGCGATGCCGAAACTGGCCGTCACCACCCCGACCACATCCACCGGCGAACTGCGCAGCCCCTGCCATAACTCCTTGGCAAGGATATAGGCGTGCTTGCCGTCGATATCCGGGCACAGCACCATGAATTCCTCGCCGCCCAGACGGCAGAACACATCGGTGCGGCGCAAGCGATGGCCGATGCGTTCGCACACTGCCTGCAACACGCGGTCGCCCACGGCATGGCCGTACTGGTCGTTGATCCGTTTGAAGTGATCGATGTCGAGCATGATCACCGACAGCTCTCCACCGCCACGCTCGACCCGGGCCATTTCGGTGGTCAGGCGTTCCTGGAAATAACGCCGGTTGTGGATGCCGGTCAGTGAGTCGGTAACCGACAGCGCCCGCAGTTCTTCTTCCACCCGCTTCAGATCGGAAATGTCCGAGATGTAGCCGTGCCACAGCACACCGCCGCCCGGCAGCTCTTCCGGCGTCGCCTCGCCGCGCACCCAGCGCAGGCCGCGCTCGGGCAACTGCACGCGGTATTCCTCGCGCCACGGGCTGAGGCTGTCTGCCGACGCCCGGATCGAGCTGCGTACCCGCGAGACATCCTGCGGATGAATGCGGGTGAAAATTGCCTCGGCATTGAGCAGCAGCACATCCGGCTCCAGCTCGTAGATCTCGCGGATGCCGTCGCTGGCATAGATCACGCTGAAGCGTCCGTCGAACTCCATCTTGAACTGGTAGATGCCGCCGGGCACATGGGCGCTGAGTTTTTTCAGCAGCACATCACGCGCCGCGAGTGCCTCGTGCACGCGCTTGCGCTCGGTGATGTCGATGCAGATCGCCAGATGACCGACCCACAGGCCCTGTTCATCGAGCACCGGGGTGGCGAGCATGTTCACCGGCAGATGACTGCCATCGCTGCGCACCAGCGTCCACTCGCGCGCCTCATGACCGCCCACCTCGCCGCCCTCGACCAGCATCGCGTGACAGGTCGGAATGCTCTTGCCGTAACGCGCGCTCAACTCCGCCGAGCGCGCTGTGAGTTCGCGCGGCAGGTGCAGGTTTTCCAGGGTCATATGGCCAACGACATCGGCGCTGCTGTAGCCGAGCATCTGTTCCGCGCCGGGGTTGAAGGTGTTGATCACCCCGCGCAAATCGGTGGCGATGATTGCAACCTGGGTCGCGGCGTTCAGCACCCCGCGCAATTGACCGTGGGTGCCGCGCAGTTCCTGCTCGCGAGCGTGCAGTTCCTGAGTGCGCAGTTCGACCATGCGCAAGGCGCGCTGGCGCTGGCTGACCAGCACGTAGAGCAATGCGCTGAGCAACACACTCAATAATCCGCCGAGAATCACCACACTGCCGACTGACGAATGATTGGCCTGCATAAATGCTTCGCTCGGCAGAATATCGACCTGATAGTCGTGATCGGCCAGGCGTACAAGGCGCGTCGCCGACAATTCACTGGCGGCCGGTTGATTGCTCGACTCGAACAGTACCTCGTGTTGATCGTTGGTCGACAGATCGAGGATGCGCACCGAGAGGTAGTCATGGAACGCATCCGGCAAACCATCGGCCAGCAACTGACGCATGCTGATCACCGCCATCACGTAGCCAAACGGCCGCCGCCCGACCTCACGGGTTACGGGCGCCACCAGCAGCACACCGCGCGCGTAAGAGGGTTCGATACTTACCAGGTGCATCGGTTGCGACACCGCCAGATTGCCGAGTTTTTCGGCGCGCTGCAGGGTGTCGCGGCGCAGCGGTTGCGCGAGCAAATCGTAGCCCAAGGGCGAGCCGAGGCGGCTCTGGGTCTGGCTGTACAACACCGGCACGTATTCATCACGCACGGCCGCCAGTTGCAGTTCGTCCTGTGCGTTGAGTTCGCGAATGGTAAAGGTGTTCAGGCCTTCGTCCCGCACACGCTGCTCGAACGCCGGGCGCTCGGCCGCACTGACCCGCGGCGCATACGAATAGGCCTGGGTGCGCAGTAATAGAGGTTGGGTGTAGCCGTCGAACTCGGCACGGGACACGGATTCGGAGTTGGCGAAGAAACGGCGCAGACCGTCGAGGCGCTGCTCCTGATCCTGAAAGCGTTCTTCGATGCGGCTGTAGCGCTCATTGGCGAGCAGTTGAAAACGCTGAAGCAATTGATGATGAAACTGGTTGAGGGTGGCCCAGGCGAGCAGCCCCGTGAGAATCCCGCCGGCGAGCAATACCAGCAGCGCGACCAGCCAGGCCGAGACTTCTTCGCTGATAAAACCCAGAATCCTTGGGCGCACGGGGTGCAACGACATAAGGGCAACTCACTACGCCAGTGTTCCGGGAAAGCCCCATTGGCCATGAGTGAGTTATAGCTATTAGCCATTAATTTGGCTAGCGTTGATCGGATCCAAGAGCCGTTAAAAATCAAGGCTCTGTGGATCCAACCTGGGCAAGTGTCAACGAGCCGTGATTTTCCAGGCGCGATGAATCTTGGTGTTGCGGGCGAAATCCGGATCGATGGTCTGCGCGCTGATTTCCTCGACCGCGTAACGCTCGGCCAGGTTCTCCTCCAACTGGAACTTGCGGAAGTTGTTGGAGAAGTACAGCACGCCACCCGGCGCCAGACGCGCCATGGCCAGGTCGATCAACTGCACCTGATCACGCTGTACGTCGAAGATGCCTTCCATGCGCTTGGAGTTGGAGAAGGTCGGCGGATCGATGAAGATCAAGTCGTACTCGTCCCGGCTGTTTTCCAGCCATGCCATCACGTCGCCCTGCTCCAGACGGTTCTTGTCGGAGAAACCGTTCAGCGACAGGTTGCGGCGCGCCCAGTCGAGGTAGGTTTTCGACAGGTCGACGCTGGTGGTGCTGCGCGCACCGCCCTTGGCCGCGTGCACGCTGGCCGTCGCGGTGTAGCAGAACAGATTGAGGAAGCGCTTGCCGGCCGCCTCTTTCTGAATGCGCATACGCATCGGCCGGTGGTCGAGGAACAGCCCGGTGTCAAGGTAGTCGGTAAGGTTTACCAGCAGCTTGACGCCGCCTTCGCTGACTTCGTTGAACTTGCCTTGCGCGGCCTGACGCTCGTACTGCTTGGTGCCGCTCTGGCGCTCGCGGCGCTTGACCACCACGCGGCTCTTGTCGACGTTCAGCGCCTGCGGAATCGCGGCCAGGGCATCGAACATGCGCGCCGAGGCTTTTTCCGGATCAATGGACTTCGGCGCAGCGTATTCCTGCACGTGCACCCAATCGTGATACAGGTCGATGGCCATGGCGTATTCCGGCATGTCGGCATCGTAGACGCGGTAGCAATCAATGCCTTCGCGCTTGACCCACTTGCCCATGGCCTTGAGGTTTTTTTGCAGACGGTTGGCAAACATCTGCCCGCCTTCGCTCAAGCGCGGCTGCTCGATCACCGGAGCCGGGGCTGGCGTCGGCTTGATCGGGTTGCCGTTTTTGTTGAACTTGCGCTCTTGCGGCTCGTCCGGGGTCTGGTCGTAAGCGGCTTGCTCGCGCTCGGCCTGACGCTGCTCCGGGGTGCGGCGCTCGCCAGTGACGAACTGATCCGGCAGCACTTTGATCAACAACAGCTTGCACGGCAGCGCGCCGTTCCAGAACGAATACTGTTTGTGGCTGCGAATGCCCATGCGCTTGCCCAGATCCGGCGCACCGGTGAACACCGCTGCTTCCCAGTTCAGGCAGGCCTGACGCAGGCGCTCGCCAAGGTTCTGGTAGAGGTACAGCAGGCTGGCTTCATCACCCAGACGCTCGCCATACGGTGGGTTGCAGATCACCAGACCTTTCTGGTTCTGGTCCGGACGCGGCTCGAAGGTCGCGACTTCACCCTGGTAGATCTTGATCCACTCGCTCAGACCCGCACGCTCGACGTTGTTGCGGCCCGGTTGAATCAGGCGCGGGTCGGCTTCGTAACCGCGAATCCACAGCGGTGGTTTGGCCAGACCGGCAGCGGCACGCTCGACCGCTTCTTCATGGAGCTTTTTCCACAGCGCCGGCACGTGGCCCAGCCATGCGGTGAAGCCCCACTGCTCACGGCGCAGGTTCGGCGCCATGTCGGCGGCGATCATGCCGGCCTCGACCAGGAACGTACCGACACCGCACATCGGGTCAGCCAGCGCGCCACCTTCGGCAGCAATGCGCGGCCAGCCGGAACGGATCAGGATCGCCGCCGCGAGGTTTTCCTTCAGCGGTGCAGCGCCCTGCTGCAGGCGGTAACCGCGCTGGTGCAGGCTGTGGCCGGAGAGATCAAGCGACAGGATCGCTTCGCCGCGATCCAGGCGCAGATGGATGCGCAGGTCCGGATTGAGCTTGTCGATGGACGGGCGGTCGCCTTGCGGAGTGCGCAGTTTGTCGACGATGGCGTCCTTGACCTTCAAGGCGCCGAAGTGAGTGTTGTCGATCCCCGAGCCGTGGCCGCTGAATTCAACGGCCAGGGTGCCGTCGCTGAGCATGTGGTCCTGCCACTCGACGTCGAGTACGCCGTGGTACAGGTCTTCGGCGTCCTTCATCGGGAAACGCTTGAGCACCAGCAATACTCGGTTGGCCAGACGCGACCAGAGGCACAGGCGGTAGGCGGTTTCCATGGTCGCCATGCCACGCACGGCGGAGGTGTGCTCGCGGGCTTCTTCAAGGCCAAGCCCGACGGCTTCCTCGATGAGCAGGCCTTCAAGGCCTTTGGGGCAAGTGAGGAAGAGTTCGAAACGATCGGACATGGTATTTCCAGAGCCTTTGGCTAGTGAATCGGCAACGCATTGCCGATCCGGTTTTCAATCAGGCGCTTTTCTAAAAGAGCGCCCGCGTGGCACGAAGGTGTGCCGTTCCATCCCTGCTGCTCGGGTTAAAAGAGCTTAGATGCAAGGACAGATAAAAAAGTTGATGAAACAAAAAGTCTTAAAGCGACCCTTCGTCGCTTAGTACCCCAGCGCAAACGTGGGTCATTCTCACTAAAGGATTAACCCCATCATCCAGCGCGGGGCCGATCATACCGGGGTTTGGTGAAAAAACGTTCATGAAACCCGTCGTTACTTATGGCTGTAGCACTATTTTCGTTACGTCCTTATGACAAAACGATCATTCCCTCGGTGTGACTCATTGGTTAGAACTGAACACAGGTTGACGTCGCAACGGCGTCAACACCTTGGCTCGCCACGCCGGCAGCGAGCCGCCCCCGGCAGAGTTTTTCTGCCAGACCTCGGTTGAGGTCAACGCGACACAAACAGTCAACAAGTGAGGGAAACACCCTATGAGAAGACTTAAGCGTGATCCGTTGGAAAGAGCATTTTTGCGCGGATATCAATATGGCGTTGGTGGCAAATCCCGCGAGCTTTGCCCATTTACTCTACCGTCGGTACGTCAAGCCTGGATCAACGGCTGGCGAGAAGGACGCGGCGACAACTGGGACGGTATGACCGGCACTGCGGGGATCCACAGACTCAACGAACTTCACGCCGTCGGCTGACACAGGGCATTAATTCCGACACGACAATCTGAATTTTTAGCGACTTACCATGCACGTCCTTCCCGGACGGCGGGCTGCGGCCCAGGGGCTCCTTCGAGGAGCCCTTTTTTATGCCTGCAAAATCACTTGAACTGCACACATAACCTGTGGGAGCGGGCTTGCTCGCGAAAGCGGTGCTTCTGTCAGCATCTTCGGTGACTGACACAGTGCTTTCGCGAGCAAGCCCGCTCCCACAAGGGGATCAGCGCAGGGCGGCGATCGCGTCGACCGATTCGCGAATCAACGCCGGGCCTTTGTAGATGAACCCGGAATAGATCTGTACCAGGCTCGCACCCGCCATGATCTTCTCGGCCGCGTGCTTGCCCTCGGTGATACCGCCAGCGGCAATGATCGGCAACCGACCACCCAGCTCAGCCGCCAACACCTTCACCGTGTGCGTGCTCTTCTCGCGTACCGGTGCGCCGGACAGACCGCCGGCCTCGTCACCATGCTCCATGCCTTCGACGCCCACGCGGCTCAGGGTGGTGTTGGTGGCGATTACCGCGTCCATACCGGTCTCAATCAACGCCTGAGCCACTTGCGCGGTCTCTTCGTCGGTCATGTCCGGGGCGATCTTGATCGCCAGCGGAACATGTTTGCCGTGACGCAGGGCCAGTTCGGCACGGCGCGTGGCCAGGTCCGCCAACAACTGCTTGAGCGAATCACCGAACTGCAGACTGCGCAGGCCCGGGGTGTTCGGCGAGCTGACGTTGACGGTGATGTAGCTGGCGTGGGTGTAAACCTTGTCCAGGCAGATCAGGTAGTCATCCACTGCACGCTCGACCGGGGTGTCGAAATTCTTGCCGATATTGATCCCCAGCACGCCCTTGTATTTGGCCGCCGCGACCCGCGCCAGCAGGTTATCGACACCGAGGTTGTTGAAGCCCATGCGGTTGATGATCGCCTCGGCTTCCGGCAGGCGGAAGATCCGTGGCTTCGGGTTGCCCGGCTGCGGACGCGGGGTCACGGTGCCGATCTCGACAAAACCGAAACCCAGTTGCGAGAAACCGTCGATGGCCGCGCCGTTCTTGTCCAGACCGGCCGCCAGACCCACCGGGTTCGGGAAGTCCAGGCCCATGACCGTCACCGGCACGTTCGCCGGCTTCTTGCACAGCATGCCGTTGAGGCCCAAACGCCCACCCGCGCCGATCAGATCCAGCGACAGATCGTGGGAGGTTTCCGGGGAAAGTTTGAACAACAGCTGACGGGCCAGGGTGTACATGGGCGGCGATGACTCGGGCGGTGAAAAGAGGCGGCGATTATAGCCGGGCAACGCCCCTCGGCGCGAGGCACACAGGCAAATCAGCCCGACTGGCATATGGCGGCGTGCAGGCACGGACAATGGGGTCGTCAGCGGTTTGGTCTGGGCAAAGCCCGGGAAGGTCGCCCGCAGCCCGTACGGGCTGATTTACGCCGTGCATCTGGGCACCGGCGGCTTAGCCCTCCCCCCCGCGACATGGCGGTGCTGATGAGGCTGAACCAAGGACGGGTGTGCAGTCTGCCGGCCATTGTGTGGGCGTAAATATTTGCGCTTCACCAAATCGCAGGCAAAGAAAAGCCCGGCCTGAGCCGGGCTTTTCTCAAAGCGGCGAGCTAATTACTTAGCTTGAGCTTCAACCTGCGCTTCTACGCGACGGTTAACAGCGCGACCAGCTTCAGTTTTGTTGTCAGCAACTGGGCGGGATTCGCCGTAGCCGATCGACTGAACGCGGGACGACTCAACACCGTACTGCTGGGTCAGAACTTGCTTAACGGCGTTTGCACGACGCTCAGACAGTTTCTGGTTGTAAGCGTCAGGACCGACGGAGTCAGTGTGACCTTCAACAGTGGTGTGAGTGGCTGGGTACTGCTTCATGAAGTCAGCCAGGTTCTTGATGTCAGCGTAGCTGTTTGGCTTGACGACCGACTTGTCGAAGTCGAATTTCACGTCCAGCTCTACACGAACAACTTCAGCAACTGCTGGGCAGCCATCAGCGTCAACAGTTACGTTGGCTGGGGTGTCCGGGCACTTGTCAACGTTGTCGCAAACGCCATCGTTGTCGCTGTCGGAGCAGACTTCAGCCGGAGCTGGAACTGGAGCAGCAACTGGCTTGCCGCCGCCACCGAAGTTCACACCCAGACCAACCGATGGTGCGTAGTCCCAACGGCCGTTGTCCAGTTTGTAGTCAGCTTCTACGCCAGCACGGGCGAAGAAGTTTTCGGCGAAGTAGTACTTAACGCCAGCGCCAGCAGTCAGGAAAGTCGACTGGTCGCGACCGGTGTGGCCGTCATCAGCTACGTTGGTCAGAGTGCCGTGCTTAACGCCACCTTCAACGTATGGACGCAGAGCGTCGCCAGCGTTGTTGAAGTGGTATTGAGCGGTCAGACCGAAGTTGTCACCGCGCAGTTTCTGGCTGCCGGTGCCATCGTTCGAACGGGTGTGGTTGTTACGATCCCAGCCGAAGTTGATCGAGACGTCATCGGTCAGGAAGTAACCGATTTTGGCGCCTGGGTTGAAGCCGTCTTCGACGTGATCAACACTGTCGTTGTACTGCTTCTTGTAGTTGATCTCGCCTTCAACTGCGCCTTGGCCTTGTGCCAGTGCGCCGAACGAAGTAGCGGCAATAAGAGAACCAATGGCCAAGCCCAAGGTGTTTTTCAGTTTCATCCGTTAAATCCCCATCTGGTGATTGTGAAGCAGTCCCGCAAACCGGGGGACAACTCGGCGGCAAGTCTATCAGAACTTGCCTACACGTAAGAGATATTTGCGCTGAACTAAGTTTCAGCAATGCCTGCAAATTTCTCACGCAATTTGTCTAGAGCACGTTTGTACCGCATTTTTGTCGCACTCAAACCCATGTGCATGATGTCTGCGATCTCCTGAAACTCCAGCTCTGCGACAAATCGTAGCACCAGAATTTCACGGTCAATCGGGTTCACATACACCAGCCAGCGATCGAGTCCGCCCTTCTCCTCGGGTTTCGGCGCCTTTTCTTCCGACGCTTCTTCCAGGGGGTCCAGACTCAAGGCGTCCATCAAGCGACGCTTTCGCCGTTCCTTCCGATACTGCGTGATGCATTCGTTGTAAGTGATGCTGTACAGCCACGTTTTGAACTTCGATTTCCCCTCGAAGTTCTTCAGGCCGTACAGCACCTTCAGCATCACTTCCTGACAGACATCGTCTGCGTCGCGATCGTTCCCAAGATATCTCGCACAAACGTTAAATAATGTTCGCTGGTAACGCCGCATCAGCTCTTCATAGGCGCGCGTCACGTGAAACAGCTCGGTATGCGAGCGCGCGACCAACTCCTCATCAGAGAGCTCACGGGGGTCATAGCGCGTGGATAGCGTTTGGGCTTTATTCAAAACAAGTCGTGCCGACAGTCAGGTCAATGTCCGCCGCTACCCTCTCAGGGCATTTTGCGGCGGCATACATTAGCAGGGTTTGCCGGGTTAGCGGCTACTCACATGCTGTTCCAGCAGGATCCGATTGGAAAGTGAGACTAGCTCACCCTCATCGGTCAGCAATGTGGTTTTAACCGTGCCGATCTCTTCGATCTGGCCTTCGACCTCACCAACACGCACTTGTTGCCCAACCTGATACAACTCACGCACATAGATTCCCGCAAGAATCTGACCGGCAATTTCCCGGCTTCCCAAACCCATGGCCAGCGCAACGGCCAGACCAACGGTAATCAAAACGATGACAATCACATGGTTCAACAGGTCGGTTTTGACCTCAAGCTGACTGATCGCCACCGAGATACTGATGATGATCACCAGCCCTTGAGCAATTCGACCCAAACCCGAAGCGTAGTCCAGCCCTACGCCTTCTGCCGCACCGCGCACCAGTCCGTTGGCCAGTTGGGCAAGCAAAACACCCACCAACAGCACCAGCGCGGCGCCGAAAACTTTCGGCAAATACAACGCCAGCATGTCCAGCGTAGCTGAAACTCGCTCAAGTCCAAGGGACTCTGCTGCAGAAACCAGGAAAATCAGCAGAACGAACCAGTAGACGATTTTACCGATCAGGGTCGAGATCGGCACTTGCAGCCCGGCCCGCGACATCAATTTGGTCAGCCCGGTGCCGCCCATCAAGCGATCGAGGCCCAGCTTGGCGAGCAACTTGGACAGCAAGGTATCGAGCAGCTTGGCCACCACGAAGCCCAACAGCAGCACCACCAGTGCGCCGAACAGGTTCGGGATAAAGTTGGCGACTTTGGTCCACAACGCAGTCATTGCAGTGACGAGGCTCTGAGTCCAGAGATCAAGTTCCATATTCAATCAGCCTTATCAGCAGTGCGAGCGGTAGTTTTACGAAGACGGGAAACCGGCGAGACGTGGGCCGAGCCGTTATTCAGGGCGATCATCAGCGCGGGCAGCCAGCGGCCCAGCAAGCTGAACAGATCACCGGCGCCGACCTGGCGGTTGGCGGTTTTGAGTACGCGACCCAGGCAGGCATCGTCGTCGCGGCTGGACGGCGAGGCGTTGAGCATGTCGCGCAAAGACTGTTCAAACGGATCGTGCATACGCACCTCTCGTGATGTCTGTGAAAGACGCGGGCAAATTTGGTCGGGTCACATGCTGCATTTTCATACCCAGCGCAAACGGCGGAATAACCACCATTGACCAAAGGCCATGGCCAACACCGTCAGACAGGCAATGAGGAAACCATAAGGGCTGCTCGAGAACGGAATTCCGCCCACGTTGATGCCCAACAGACCGGTGAGAAAACTCATCGGCAAAAAGATGCAGGTGATGATGCCGAAGCGGTACATCGTGCGATTCATGCGCACGTTCAAACGCCGGTCTTCGGCCTCCAGCACAAGCCCCATGCGCTCTCGAGTCAATTCGAGCTCTTCGAGATAGCGGGTCAGACTGTTGTTCAATTCGTTCCAGTAGTCGGCGTCATCGTCGACAAACCACGGCAGTTTTATCCGCGTCAGCTGTCCGAAAATATCCCGCTGCGGCGCCAGGAAACGCTTCAGTCCGGCAGCCCGGCGACGGATGTGCAAAATCGAGCCATGCTCGGGGGTATACCGTTCGTCGGCATCCAGTTTTTCTTCCTCTTCATCGACCAGTTCCGACAGGCACGTGACCAGATCCTGCACCTTGTTGGTGAGGAATTGCGCCAGATACAGGATCAGTTCGGAGGAGGTTTTCGGTCCCTTGCCCTCGCTCAACAGCGCCAGCAGTTCATCGGTGGCGCGCAGCGGGCGCAGACGCAACGAGATCACGCGCTGGGCGGAGGCGAAAATCCGCACCGAGACCATGTCTTCCGGCTCGGCCCCCGGGTTGAGGTTGACCCCGCGCAGAAACAGCAACAGCTCGGCATCCGGCAACGGCAGCAGGCGCGGACGGGTGTTTTCTTCCAGCAACAGGTCGCAGCTGAACTCATTCAGGCCGCTGGATTTGCGCAGCCAGGTCTGGGTTTGCGGATGACTGCGATCCCAATGCAGCCACAGACTCTCATGAGCCTGCAGTTGCAGATCGTCGAGCTCAGTCCGGGCTATCGAACGCGCACCGCCTTTACCGTCCAGTACCAGGGCATGCACCAGCCCCCACTGCGCGTTTTCTTCCTCGAACATCCGCATCCCTTTGTCGAAAACTTTATTCAGGCATCTTCAGCGGGCTCGGCGAAACGATCACGCCGTTGTTGTCCGCATAAATGAATTGGCCTGGGTGGAACGTCACACCGGCAAACGTCACCGGCACGTTGAGGTCGCCGATACCGCGCTTTTCGGTCTTCATCGGATGGCTGGCCAGCGCCTGGACACCGAGATCGGTCTGAGCGATGACGTCGACGTCACGGATGCAACCGTAGATGACCATTCCTTCCCAGCCGTTTTTCGCCGCTTTCTCGGCGATCATGTCGCCCAGCAGCGCACGACGCAGCGAACCGCCGCCATCGACCACCAGCACTTTGCCGTTGCCCTTGAGTTCGGCCTGCTCTTTGACCAGCGAGTTGTCTTCGAAACATTTGATGGTCACGATTTCGCCGCCGAAGGAATCACGGCCGCCGAAATTGCTGAACATCGGTTCCAGCACCTGCACCAGCTCCGGATAGGCGTCGCACAGGTCAGGCGTGAGGTAATGGTTCATCGAAAAACTCCTGTAACAAGGAAGACGATCAAGGATGTCGCACTCTGTTGAAACGAGTCCCGGCGGTCGCTGTTTACCTTAGTTCATGCAATGGTCGCTGAACGAACCTGAACAAACGCTGAAACGTAATAGCTAAACAGCCACCAAATATGACCAGAATTGCACAATGCGTCATATCTTAGCCGCAAGCCGATACGAACGAAATGCCCTTTTCAGAGCCTGCGCTCAAACCGCCGCGGCCAGGTCCGGCTTCTCGCCCAGCAGCGGTGTGTGCTGATCCTGCAGCCAGCGCGCCACCAGCGGCCAGACCTCGGCCTGTGCTGCCTTGCTCACCAGCATCTCGACATGCCCGAAATTGTCGCTGAAGCCTTGTTCCCGCCCCAGATTGACGAACTGCTTGTGCTCGGAGCCGATCTGTTCGAACAGTTTGCGACAGGCCCACGCCGGATCCTGATGATCCCCCGCCGCCGTCACCGCCAGCACCGGCACTTGAACCTCGGCAAGCCCGGCCCACCAATCCTTGTCCTTGTCGCCAAAGCGGCCGAACAGGCCGTACCAGCGCATGCTTTCCAGCGCCAGCCCGATCGGTTCGTCTTCCGGGCCGCGCTTGAGGCGCGAGCCAGACAATTGCGCGAAACGCTTGAGAATGAAGCGCCCGCTCCACTCCACCGGCGGGATCTTTAGCGGCCAGTACGTGCGGCTGACCTGGGTGCCGAAAAACGCCGCCGAAGCCACCGCCGGTTCGCCTAAGTATTCACCGCCCAGCGCCGCCGCCAGGGTGATGCCGCCCAGCGAATGACCGATCCAGTGCGGCACCTGCCCGCTCTGCTCACGCACGAATGCAGCAATCGCCGGCAGATCGTATTTGGCGTAGTCGGCAACACGGTTCCTGCGGTATTCCTCGTTGCGCTGCGACAGACCATGGCCGCGCATCTCCGGAATCCACACATCAAAACCCAGTCGCGTCAGATACGCGCCAAGCCCGAGGCCTTTTGGCGAAAACCAGAAGCGTCGATTGGAAAAACTGCCGTGCAACAAAATCACCGGCGCGCCACGGGGCGCCGTGTCGTCGGCCATGCCCAAACGGGTGACGGCGATCTCCACGGACCAGTCCGGGCTGTTGCCGGGTTTCAATCGATAAACGTCTTCGCTCAGATCACCGCGTCGTTCGGCGCTGATCAGGGCGACAGGAAACAGGTTGCTGCTGCTTTGCATAATGCTCTTGCACAAAAAAGGGCGGCATCTACAGGAGCCCGCCCTACTCAAATCTCAAAACCCGCCCCTTGCAGGAGTGAGCCTGCTCGCGAAAGCGGTACATCCGTCGACATCATTGTTGCCTGTCAGTCCGTCTTCGCGAGCAGGCTCGCTCCCACAGGGGGAGCGGGCCATTCACCTACTTATCAAGCCTGCGCCTGGCCTTCGGCGAGGAAGAACCAGGTTTCCAGTACGGAATCCGGGTTCAGCGACACGCTTTCAATGCCCTGCTCCATCAGCCACTTGGCCAGATCCGGGTGATCCGAAGGACCCTGACCGCAGATGCCGATGTACTTGCCGGCCTTGTTGCACGCGGCAATGGCGTTCGCCAGCAGCTTCTTGACCGCCGGGTTACGCTCGTCGAACAGGTGCGCGATGATGCCCGAATCGCGGTCCAGACCCAACGTCAGTTGAGTCAGGTCGTTGGAACCGATCGAGAAACCGTCAAAGAATTCGAGGAACTCTTCAGCGAGTATCGCGTTGGATGGCAGTTCGCACATCATGATGATGCGCAGACCGTTTTCGCCGCGAGCCAGACCGTTTTCGGCGAGCAGATCGATGACCTGGCTGGCCTCGCCCAAGGTGCGCACGAACGGCACCATGATTTCGACGTTGGTCAGGCCCATCTCGTTGCGCACACGCTTCAGCGCGCGGCACTCGAGTTCGAAGCAGTCGCGGAACGATTCGCTGATGTAACGCGAAGCGCCACGGAAGCCCAGCATCGGGTTTTCTTCTTCCGGCTCATAGAGCTTGCCGCCGATCAGGTTGGCGTATTCGTTGGACTTGAAGTCCGACAGGCGCACGATGACCTTCTTCGGCGTGAACGCCGCAGCCAGAGTGCTGATGCCTTCCACCAGTTTGTCGACGTAGAAGTCGACCGGATCGCTGTAACCGGCGATGCGCTTGTCGACGCTGTCCTTGATTTCCTGCGGCAGGCCGTCGTAGTTCAACAGCGCTTTGGGGTGTACACCGATCATGCGGTTGATGATGAACTCCAGACGGGCCAGGCCCACACCGGCGTTCGGCAGCTGTGCGAAATCGAAGGCGCGGTCCGGGTTGCCGACGTTCATCATGATCTTGAACGGCAACTCCGGCATGGCGTCCACGGAGTTCTTCTTGACGTCGAAACCCAACTCGCCTTCGAAGATGTAACCGGTGTCGCCCTCGGCGCAGGATACGGTCACGCCCTGGCCATCTTTCAGCAATTGGGTGGCGTTGCCGCAACCCACAACCGCTGGAATGCCCAGTTCACGGGCGATGATCGCCGCGTGGCAGGTACGCCCGCCACGGTTGGTGACGATGGCGCTGGCGCGTTTCATCACCGGCTCCCAGTCCGGGTCGGTCATGTCGGACACCAGCACGTCGCCCGGCTGGACTTTGTCCATCTCGGACACGTCCTTGATGATCCGCACTTTACCGGCGCCGATGCGCTGGCCGATCGCGCGACCTTCCACCAGCACGGTACCGGTTTCTTTGAGCAGGTAACGCTCCATGACGTTGGCCTGGGTGCGGCTCTTCACGGTTTCCGGACGGGCCTGCACGATGTACAGCTTGCCGTCGTCACCGTCCTTCGCCCATTCGATGTCCATCGGGCAGCCATAGTGCTTCTCGATGATCATCGCCTGCTTGGCCAGCTCGCTGACTTCGGCGTCGGTCAGGCAGAAACGCGCGCGCTCGGCCTTGTCGACATCGACGGTCTTGACCGAACGGCCGGCCTTGGCCTCGTCACCGTAGATCATCTTGATCGCTTTGCTGCCCAGGTTGCGTCGCAGAATGGCCGGGCGGCCAGCTTCCAGGGTGCCTTTGTGTACGTAGAATTCGTCCGGGTTGACCGCGCCTTGTACGACGGTTTCGCCCAGGCCGTAGGCGCCGGTGATGAACACCACGTCACGGAAACCGGATTCGGTATCGAGGGTGAACATTACACCGGCGGTGCCGGTTTCCGAACGCACCATGCGCTGTACGCCAGCCGACAGGGCGACCAGTTTGTGGTCGAAGCCCTGGTGCACGCGGTAGGAAATCGCACGGTCGTTGAACAGCGAGGCGAATACCTCTTTGGCGGCGCGGATAACGTTTTCCACACCACGGATGTTCAGGAAGGTTTCCTGCTGACCGGCAAACGAGGCGTCCGGCAAGTCTTCGGCGGTTGCCGAGGAACGCACGGCCACGGCCACGTCAGGGTTGCCGGCCGACAGCGCGGCGAACGCGGTGCGGATCTCGGCATTCAGTTTTTCAGGGAATTCGGCTTCCATGATCCATTGACGGATCTGCGCGCCGGTCTTGGCCAGCGCGTTGACGTCATCGACGTCCAGGGCGTCGAGAGCCTTGTGGATCTGCTCGTTGAGGCCGCTCAGTTCGAGAAAGTCGCGATAGGCCTGCGCGGTGGTGGCGAAACCGCCGGGGACCGACACACCGGCACCCGCCAGGTTGCTGATCATCTCGCCCAGGGATGCGTTCTTGCCCCCCACATGCTCAACATCGTGTTTGCCGAGCTTATCGAGGGAAACTACGTACTCTACCAAGGTGATCTCTCCACTAACTGTGTTGGAAAAGCTCAGAAACCGGCAGCTCGGGGGAGCGTTGGCCGGCTGTATGGCCTGGACCTGGAAAATAAGTGAGAATGCGGGCCAATGGCGGCCGGCAAATCGCGCCTATCATATCCAAGAATGCTCATTAGCTTAAGGCCCAAGGTGCAAATGAAACGATCTGCTTTCTTTATCTCCGATGGCACCGGCATTACCGCCGAAACCCTGGGTCAAAGCCTTCTGGCGCAGTTCGAAAACATTACCTTCACCAAGCTCACGCGGCCGTATATCGACAACGCGGACAAAGCGCGGGCCATGGTACAACAAATCAACAAAGCCGCTGAAACCGACGGCTTGCGCCCGATCATCTTCGACACCATCGTCAATCAGGACATCCGTGAGATTCTCGCAACCTCCAATGGTTTCATGATCGACATTTTCTCGACGTTCCTGGCCCCGCTCGAACAGGAACTGACCGAGCATTCTTCCTACACCGTCGGCAAGTCGCATTCGATCGGGCACAACTCCAATTACATGGAGCGCATCGAGGCGGTGAACTTCGCCCTCGACAACGACGACGGCGCGCGCACCCACTATTACGACAAGGCCGATCTGATACTAGTGGGCGTGTCGCGATGTGGTAAGACGCCGACGTGCCTGTACATGGCGATGCAGTTCGGCATCCGCGCGGCCAACTACCCGCTGACCGAAGACGACATGGAGCGCCTGACCCTGCCGACCGCCCTGCGCGCCCATCAACACAAACTGTTCGGCCTGACCATCGACCCGGACCGCCTCACCGCGATCCGCAACGAGCGCAAGCCCAACAGCCGCTATTCGAGCTACGCCCAGTGCGAATTCGAAGTGCGCGAAGTGGAAAACCTGTTCCGCCGCGAGAACATTCCGCATATCAATTCCACACATTTTTCGGTGGAGGAGATTTCGGCGAAGATTCTGGTTGAGAAAGGCGTGGAGCGGCGTTTCAAATAATTTTGTGGCGTGTTCTGACGCCTTCGCGAGCAAGCCCGCTCCCACAATTTGATCGAGTTCCTCGCGTTGGAATGCGATCGAATGTGAGAGCGGGCTTGCTCGCGAAGAACGATTACACGGTCTCTGTCAATGCCTTGGCCAAGGCCTCGAAACCTGCCTGCAACAACCGGTCATCCCCCACCGAATTGCACACACTCGCCCGAATGAACTGCGGCACCGCGCCGTGCCCGACCGCAAAGGCCTCGGCGGTGCTCACCAGGTAATTGTTTTCCTTCAGCTCCGCAGCAATCTGCGATGCGCGCCACAGCGCGGGCACCTCGATCCAGAAGTGCGGGCTATGGGCATCGGCCTTGTAGGTCAGCCCCTCCAGCAGCGGCGCGACCAGCGCCTTGCGCCGACCGATCTCGCCGATCTGTTCCTCCAGCAAGCGCTCGGCCATGCCGTTTTCGATCCAGCGGCTCGCCACTTCCATCGCCAACGGATTGGCCATCCAGCACGTGCCGCGAATCGCCGAACTCAGGCGCCCGATCAGTGCTTGCGGCGCCTGCAGGTAACCGACCCGCAGGCCGGCTGAAACCGCCTTGCTCAGACTGCCGATCAACACCGAACGCTCAGCGGCGAAATGACTCAGCGGCAACGGCCGCTGACGGGCCAGCACCGCATGCGCGTCGTCTTCGAAAATCAGCAGATTGTGCTGCCGGCAGATGTCGGCAATCGCCTCACGCCGCGGGACCGACATGACCGCCGCCGTAGGGTTCTGAATCGTCGGTGTGCAATATAACGCCGACACACGGTGCTGGCGGCAGACGTCGTCCAGCGCCGCCGACAGCAGCCCTTGGTCATCCATCGCGACACCGATGAGCTTGATCCCCAATTGACGCGCAACGCCGATCAACCCGGGATAGGTCAGATGCTCGGTGACCACCGTGTCGCCGGCCTTGAGCAGGCCCATCAAGGCGCACAGCAAGCCATGCTGGCCGCCGTTGACGCACAACACCTGGTCGGCGTGCGGCCGGAACGCGCCATGGCTCAACCAGTGCGCCCCCGCCTGGCGATGCCGCAGCAAGCCGCTTTCGGCGGTGTAGCCGGTCAATTGCTGCACGCTGTACGAATCGCTGGCAAGGCTGTGCAAGGTCTGGCTCATGAACGCCGCTTCCTGCCCGGGAATCGGTTGATTACGGCTCATGTCGAAACAGGCGCGCGGCTCATCGCTGACATTGCGAAAGCCTTTGTCCTGCGGCCGCTCCATGCCGCGTTCACGCACGTAAGTGCCATCGCCAACACGCGCCACTACCCGCCCGACCCGCTCCAGCTCGCCATAGGCGCGACTGATGGTGCCGATGGTCACGCCCAGGCTGTCGGCCAACAACCGGTGCGGCGGCAACTTCGCTCCCGCGCCGATCACCCCTTCAGTAATGGCTTTTTCCGCCGCATCCGCCAGGCGCTTGTACTTCACGCCCACGCCATTGACGAGCCCGTCACGCAGGATTGACACCATGGCAATACTTACTTTGACAGTCATTGTCACCCCGAATAGCGTGCTTGAAACAGGTGCAATCAGGGATAACCCTTTTCACCCACCAGGTCAATTTCTCTGCTGTGGAGCACAAAGCATGTCGACTGCCATCGGCGCACCGTTGAACGTCAGCAAACCCTGGCTCGCCGGATTGCTCACCAGCACGCTGTTTCTGATTGTCTGTCTGAGCTGGGGCACCACCTGGCTGGGGATCAAGATTGCCGTGGAAAGCGTGCCGCCGCTGACAGCGGCGGGGCTGCGTTTTCTGATTGCCTTTCCGCTATTCCTGAGCTTCGCCGTGTTGCGCAAGGAGCCGCTGCTGTTCCCTCGGCAGAGTCGCTGGTTTTTCGTGTTCGTCACGCTGTCGTATTTCAGTCTGCCGTACTACTTGCTCAACTACGGCGAACTGCATGTTTCATCGGGGCTGACCGCGCTGCTGTTCAGTTGCATGCCGGTGTTTATCCTGATTTTTTCCGCGCTGTTTCTGCGCGAGAAAATCCTCCCCACGCAGATGCTCGGCATCGCCATCGGTTTCGCCAGTCTGTTCATGATCATCCGCAGCCAGGGCCTGCATCTGGACCAGGCCGAATGGCTCGGCGTGCTGGCGATTCTGTGCGCCGCGATCATGCACGCGCTGTGTTACGTGGTGACCAAGAAACACGGCAGCGCGATCAGCGTGATCACCTACAACACCCTGCCGATCGGCATCGCCGGGCTGATGTTATTCATTGTCGGACTCAACCTCGAAACACCGGTCCTCAAGGACATCACTGCACGCTCCTGGGGCGCCCTGCTCTACCTCGGACTGGTGGCGTCAGTGGGCGGCTTCATCGTGTATTTCCTCTTGCTCAAACGTTTGAGCCCGGTGCTGCTGTCGTTCGTGTTCATCATTTTTCCGGTGTTCGCCCTGCTCATCGGCGCCTGGTACGAAGGCACGCCAATCTCTCGGGACCTGATGTTGTACTCGACGATCCTGCTGGCCGGTTTCGCGATCACCAAACTGCCGCTCAAACGCTGAACAGCGTGAGCACAAGGGCTCACACACAACACTCAACTTTGAACATTGGAGGTTCAAATGTCGGTACACACCATGGAAACCCTCAGCCTGTTTAACAGTGAACCCTACCGGCGGGCCTTTGGTGCCCGGGTAATCGCCGTGGTCGATCAGGCCGTCGTGCTGGAGCACACCCTGTTCTACCCCACCGGCGGCGGGCAGCCGGGTGACACGGGGTATTTCAGCCTGGTGGATGGCACCCGGATCGCGGTGACCGGCACCGTGCGCGATCCTCTGTTGCCGTCGATCATCTGGCATCAGGTGCAGGAGTGTCCGCCGCAGCTGTGCACTGGCGCACTGCTCAACGCCAGCCTCGACTGGCAGAGGCGTTATCAACACATGAAGATGCACACCTGTTTGCATCTGCTGGGCGCGCTTATCGATGCGCCGGTCACTGGCTGCAGCATCAGCGCCGACAAGGGTCGGCTGGATTTCGATCTGCCGGAGATGACCCTCGACAAGGAGCGCATCACCCGCGATCTCAACGCACTGATCGAACGAGCCTGCCCGATCAACGTCCTGACCCTGCCGGCTGCGGAGTACCCGGCCCTGCAGGAAAAGATCGGCAGCAAGAGCAGCAGGCCACCGGCGATCCAGGGCGATCTGCGCGTGATCGAAGTCGCGGGCATCGACCTGCAGCCCTGCGGCGGCACGCATGTGCTCAACACCCGGGAAATCGGCCGGGTGTATTGCGAAAAAATCGAGAAGAAAAGCCAGCACAACCGCCGGGTGACCCTGCGTTTTGCCTGAACTGCCAAGCATGGCGAGGATGAAAATTTCTTCACCCAAAACCGAAGCGTTCTTTACGTCTTTGTAACATCTCAAACCCTACAATCCGCGCAAGCAGCGCATCCGGGCGAAAACCCGGATGCGCCCGCCCTCTCGGCCTGTCGAATTCAACAGGCCTGCATCACCCACCTCCCACTTGAACCTGAAGAACGAGCGCGCGCTCATTCTCGGTGGGTCGTGCAGACAGAAGCTACGCTCAGACTGCCGCGCCCCACTTGGAACCCGCTGGAATCACTGCTTATGAAGAAAGTGTTCCGTCACTACATCCCGGCCACGACCCGGCGCCTGCTGCCCAATCGCTGGGACTTGATCGCCATGCCGCTGGTGATCGGCTTTTTGCTGTTTTTCTCGATCACTGCCCGGGAAACCTGGGCGCCGATCGCCACCTTGCAGAGCGAGGTGATTTCCCTCGACCCGGGCAACCTGCCGGAATACGCCATGCGCACCACCCTGCGCATGCTCGCGGCGATGGTCGCGGCACTGATTTTCACCTTGCTCTACGGCACGTTGGCGGCGAAGAGTCGCCGCGCCGAAAAACTGCTGGTGCCAGTGCTGGACATCCTGCAATCAGTGCCGGTGCTGGGCTACATCTCGTTCACCGTGACCTTCTTCCTGCTGCTGTTTCCCGGCCGGGTACTGGGTGCAGAGTTCGCCGCGATCTTTGCCATTTTCACCAGCCAGGCATGGAACATGACCTTCAGCTTTTACCAGTCGCTGCGCATGCTGCCGCGCGATCTGCTGGAAGTCTCGACCAACCTTCAACTGTCCGGCTGGCAGCGATTCTGGAAACTCGACGTGCCTTTCGCCATTCCCGGGCTGGTGTGGAACATGATGATGAGCATGTCCGGCGGCTGGTTCTTCGTGGTCGCGTCCGAAGCAATCACCGTGGGCGATCAGACCATCACCCTGCCGGGCATCGGTTCATACCTGGCGCTGGCCATCGCGCAGCAGAACCTGCACGCGGTGGGTTATGTGATCCTGACGATGATCGTGGTGATCCTGATCTACGACCAGTTCCTGTTTCGCCCGCTGGTGGCCTGGGCCGACAAGTTCCGCATGGAGAACACCGCCTCGCAGACCGCCGCACCGGAGTCATGGGTACTGAATCTGATCCAGCGCACCCGGTTGATCCAGCGCCTGCTGCGCCCGTTTTCCCGCGTCATCAGCCGGCTGGGCAACATGCGCCTGAACCTGCCGCGCGCGACACGCCAGGCCATCGCGTCGGATAACCCGGCGACGTCGAAGATGATCGACTGGATCTGGGGCACGTTGATCGCGTTGCTGACTGCTTACGCGCTGTACCACATCGTGTTGTATGTCGGCACCGAAGTGACACTCGACGAGGTCGGTCACGTGTTCCTGCTGGGGTTCTTCACCCTGCTGCGGGTAGCCGGCCTGATCTTCATCGCCTCGCTGATCTGGGTGCCGCTGGGGGTGATGATCGGCCTGCGCCCGGCACTGGCGGAAAAGATCCAGCCACTGGCGCAATTTCTCGCGGCGTTTCCGGCGAACCTGCTGTTTCCGGTGTTCGTCATCGTGATCCTGCGCTACCAGTTGAACCCGGACATCTGGCTCAGCCCGCTGATCGTGCTCGGCACCCAGTGGTACATCCTGTTCAACGTGATCGCCGGGGCCAGCGCCTTCCCCAATGACTACAAAGAGGCCGCGACCAACTTCCGCATTCGCGGCTGGTTGTGGTGGCGCAAGGTCATGCTGCCAGGGATTTTTCCGTACTACGTGACCGGCGCCATTACCGCCTCGGGCGGCGCCTGGAACGCCAGCATCGTTTCCGAATTCGTCTCCTGGGGTCAGGACAAAGTCGTCGCCCACGGCCTCGGGGCCTACATCGCCCAGACCACGGCTGCCGGCGACTTTCCGAAAATCACCTTGGGCGTGGTGGTGATGGCGTTTTTCGTCGTGGCCTTCAATCGTCTGGTCTGGCGACCGATGTACGCCGTGGCCGAAAACAAACTCCGCCTGAACTGATGGGATTCGCTGCGATGAATACCTCTACCGAACAAACCGCCGCCAGCCCGCAAATCTACTCGCTCAGCGAGGTGAACCGGGTGTTTGGCAAAGGCAAGGAAGAACTGCAAGTGCTCAGCGGCGTGGACCTGACCCTGCTTGAAGGCGAGATCGTCGGCATGCTGGGGCGCTCGGGCTCGGGCAAATCCACTTTGCTGCGGATCATTGCCGGACTGATCGAGCCT
Source organism: Pseudomonas sp. H1h (assembly GCF_000633255.1). Classification (GTDB taxonomy): domain Bacteria; phylum Pseudomonadota; class Gammaproteobacteria; order Pseudomonadales; family Pseudomonadaceae; genus Aquipseudomonas. The sequence goes on along the minus strand of NZ_AYMJ01000013.1, from coordinate 23,314 downwards.
TCGTCGGGCGACGTGCTGTACAACGGCAAACCGCTGCACGGCCCGGCTGAAGGCGTGGCCATGGTGTTCCAGACCTTTGCCCTGTTCCCGTGGCTGACCGTGCTGGAAAACGTCGAAGCCGGCCTGCAAGCCTTGCAGGTCGAGCGCAAGGCTGCGCGCAAACGCGCCCTGGCCGCCATCGACCTGATCGGCCTCGACGGTTTCGAAAACGCCTACCCGCGCGAGTTGTCCGGCGGCATGCGCCAGCGTGTGGGCTTCGCCCGTGCGCTGGTGGTCAATCCGACCCTGTTGCTGATGGACGAACCCTTCTCGGCATTGGACGTGCTGACCGCCGAGACCTTGAGAAATGATCTGCTGGACCTGTGGAGCGGCAAGCAACTGCCGATCAAATCGATCCTGATCGTGACCCACAACATCGAAGAAGCGGTGCTGATGTGCGACCGTATTCTGGTGCTGTCTTCCAACCCGGGACGGGTGGTGGCGGAAATCAAAGTACCGTTCGCCCATCCACGCAACCGCCTGGATCCGGCCTTCCGGCAGATGGTCGATGATATCTACGCGCAGATGACTGACCGGCGCAGCGCGGACGCCAGCGCCGGCAAGCCCGAGCTGAAAATGAGCAGCCCGCTGCCGGAAGTCTCGACCAACCTGATGGCCGGCCTGATCGAAACCCTTGCCGCCGAGCCCTACAACGGCCACGCCGGCCTGCCTACCGTGGCCGAGCGACGCTTGCTGGAAGTGGACGATCTGTTTCCGGTGGCCGAGATACTCGAACACCTCGGTTTCGCCGAGCTCAAGGGCGCCGACATCACCCTGACCGATGCCGGCAAACTGTTCGCCGACTACGGCACCCAGGAGCGCAAAACCCTGTTCGCCGAGCACCTGATCCGCAATGTGCCGCTGGCCGCACGCATCCGCCAGGTGTTGCTGGAGCGCAACGGTCACCGCGCACCGCGGGTGCGTTTCGAGCAGGAGCTGGAGGACTCGCTGACCGAAGCGTTCGTCGAGAAAACCCTGGAAGTGGTGGTGGCCTGGGGTCGTTATGCGGAGATTTTTTCCTACGATGACCACACCGAAACGTTCAGCCTGGAGGATGTCGAGGGCAGCCTCTAGCCCGCGACACGTCCGGGGCTGCAGTCAAATGACAAACAGATCGACAAAGCGGTTCACTGGTGTGGCTTCGAGCGTTTGCTGATCCTTGCACAGGGAGAAGATCGCGTGGCTGCGCTGCCCGGTGAACCGCGTCGCCAGGTTGGCCCTGAACTTGTCCTCCAGCAATGGAATGCCCTCGGCGCGGCGACGACGATGGCCGATCGGGTATTCCACCACCACGTTCTCGGTGCTGCTGCCATCCTTGAAAAACACCTGCACCGCGTTGGCTATCGAGCGCTTGTCGGCCTCCAGATACTCGCGGGTGAAACGCGGGTCCTCGACGATGACCATTTTCTCGCGCAGCACATCGATGATCGGGTGCGCGGCGTGGAAATCGTCCTCGTACTGCTCCGCCACCAGATTGCCGAACGCCAGCGGCACAGCGGTCATGTACTGGATGCAGTGGTCGCGGTCGGCCGCATTGGCCAGCGGCCCGACCTTGGAAATGATGCGTATCGCCGACTCGTGCGTGGTGATGAAGATGCGGTCGATTTCGTGCATCCGGTTGCGCACCAGCGGGTGCAGGATGACGGCCGCTTCGCAGGCGGTTTGTGCATGGAACTCGGCGGGGAAACTGATCTTGAACAGGACATTTTCCATCACGTAACTGCCGTAGGGCCGCGAGAAGCTGAAGGCGCGTTTGCCTTCGGGTTTTAATGCCAGATCGTTGTTGGTGTGGCTGAACGACACGTCGTAGAAGCCCCACTGCCTGGCCGTCAGCACCCCGGGAATCCCCATCTCGCCGCGCAAGGCAATGTCGGCCAGACGCACGCCACGGCTGGTCGCATCCCCCGCCGCCCAGGATTTGCGCGACCCGGCATTCGGCGCATGCCGATAGGTGCGCAGCGCCTGACCGTCGGCGAAGGCATGGGACAGCGCCGACAACAATTGCTCGCGGTTGGCGCCCATCAGTTTCGCGGTGACGGCGGTCGAGGCGACTTTCACCAGCAGGACGTGATCGAGCCCGACGCGGTTGAAAGAGTTTTCCAGAGCGATCACGCCTTGAATCTCGTGAGCCATGATCATCGCTTCCAGCACATCACGCACCGTCAGCGGTGCTTCGCCGTTGACGATGCGCTTTTGCGACAAGTGATCGGCCACCGCGAGAATCGCGCCGAGGTTGTCCGACGGATGCCCCCATTCGGCGGCCAGCCAGGTGTCGTTGTAATCGAGCCAGCGCACGATGCAGCCGATGTCCCACGCAGCCTTCACCGGGTCGAGCCGATACGGCGTGCCAGGCACCCGCGCCCCGAACGGCACGACGGTGCCTTCGACAATCGGGCCAAGGTGTTTGGTGCATTCGGGGAAACGCAGCGCCAGCAGGCCACAGCCGAGTGTGTCCATCAGGCAGTTGCGGGCGGTGTCGAGGGCTTCGGCAGATTCGATTTGGTAGGTGAGGACGTAATCGGCGATGTCCTGCAGGACACGGTCGTAGTCGGGACGGTTGTTCAGGTCGACGTTGGCGCTCATGTTCGATTCACTCTTGCAGTGGTTCGTTGATGGGACCTCGGTTCAGGGCTAATTTTTTCTTATGGTTGAAATGCAATCCATTGTGGGAGTGAGCCTGCTCGCGAAAGCGGTGTGTCAGCCAGCGCAAATGTCGACTGACACTACGCCTTCGCGAGCAAGCCCGCTCCCACAGTTTTGCCCGGTGTCGGGTCAGAAAGCGGCGCCGGGCACGCGAACAGTACTGTCCGGCACTAAATGCTCCTGCCTTGAAATGCTATCCCCTGTGGGAGCGAGCCTGCTCGCGAAAGCGGTGGATCAGGCAACGCAAATGTCGACTGACACTACGCCTTCGCGAGCAGCCCGCTCCCACAGTTTGGTTCGGTGTCGAGTCAGGAAGCGTCGCCGGGCACGCGAACAGTACTGTCCGGCACTAAATGCTCCCGCCTTGAAATGCTATCCCCTGTGGGAGCGGGCTTGCTCGCGAAAGCGGTGTGTCAGGCAACATCAATGTTGAATGTCAGTCAGCAATCGCGAGCAGGCTCACTCCTACAATTTTGTTCGGTGTCGAGTCAGAAAGCGTCGCCGGGCACGCGGACGTAGCCTTCCATGAGGACGCGCGCACTGCGGCTCATGATGGCTTTTTTTACCGTCCATTCGCCGTTTTCCAGACTGGCCTCGGCCCCGACGCGCAAGGTCCCGGACGGATGGCCGAAGCGCACGGCATTGCGCTCAACGCCGCCTGCCGCACGATTGACCAAGGTTCCGGAAATCGCCGCCGCCGTGCCAATCGCTACCGCCGCCGTGCCCATCATCGCGTGGTGCAGTTTGCCCATCGACAGCGCGCGCACCAGCAGGTCGACATCACCGGCGGCAATCGCCTTGCCGCTGGACGCGACGTAATCCGCAGGCTTGGCGACGAAGGCCACTTTCGGCGTGTGCTGCCGCTTGGCCGCTTCATCCAGATTGGCGATCAGGCCCATGCGCAGCGCACCGTAGGCGCGGATGGTTTCGAACATCTGCAGCGCTTTGGGATCACTGTTGATCGCACTCTGCAGCTCGGTACCGGTGTAACCAATGTCTTCGGCGTTGACGAAAATCGTCGGAATCCCGGCATTGATCATGGTCGCCTGGAAGGTGCCGACACCCGGCACTTCCAACTGATCGATCAGGTTGCCGGTGGGGAACATCGAGCCACCGCCGCCCTCTTCTTCCGCCGCCGGGTCCATGAATTCGACTTGCACTTCGGCTGCCGGAAAGGTCACGCCGTCGAGTTCGAAATCACCGGTTTCCTGCACTTCACCATGGGTGATCGGCACGTGGGCGATGATGGTCTTGCCGATGTTGGCCTGCCACACGCGCACCACCGCCACACCGTTGTGCGGAATACGGCTGGCATCGACCAGACCGTTGCTGATGGCGAACGAACCGACTGCCGCCGAGAGGTTGCCGCAGTTGCCGCTCCAGTCCACAAACGGTTTGTCGATGGATACCTGACCGAACAGGTAATCAACGTCGTGATCAGCCTTGATGCTTTTTGACAGGATCACGGTTTTGCTGGTGCTCGAGGTGGCGCCGCCCATGCCGTCGATCTGCTTGTCGTACGGGTCGGGGCTGCCGATCACTCGCAGCAGCAAGGCATCGCGGGCCGGGCCGGGAACCTGCGCGGCTTCGGGCAAATCCTGCAGGCTGAAAAACACGCCTTTGCTGGTGCCGCCGCGCATGTAGGTGGCAGGGATCTTGATTTGTGGTGCGTGAGCCATGGTGCTCCTTAACCACAGGCGTGAGAGGTAGATCTCACGCCTGTATCAGTTGATTTAAACGGCAACCGCCGACTCTTCGAGGAAGTCCTGAGCGAAGCGCTGCAACACGCCGCCGGCCTCGTAGATCGACACTTCTTCAGCGGTATCCAGACGACAGGTCACCGGCACGTCGAGGCGCTCGCCGTTGTTGCGATGGATCACCAGCGTCAGGTCGGCGCGCGGTGTACGGGCGCCAATCACGTCGTAGGTTTCGCTGCCGTCGATGCCCAGCGTCTTGCGGTCGGTGCCCGGCTTGAACTCCAGCGGCAACACGCCCATACCCACCAGGTTGGTGCGGTGAATGCGCTCGAAACCTTCGGCGGCAATCGCCTCGACACCGGCCAGGCGCACGCCCTTGGCCGCCCAGTCACGGGACGAGCCCTGACCGTAGTCGGCGCCAGCAATGATGATCAGCGGCTGCTTGCGCTCCATGTAGGTTTCAATGGCCTCCCACATGCGCATGACCTTGCCTTCCGGCTCCACACGAGCGAGCGAACCCTGTTTGACCTTGCCGTTTTCCATAACCATTTCATTGAACAGTTTCGGGTTGGCGAAGGTTGCGCGCTGCGCGGTCAGGTGGTCACCGCGGTGCGTTGCATACGAGTTGAAGTCCTCTTCCGGCAGGCCCATTTTTGCCAGGTATTCACCGGCGGCGCTGTCGAGCATGATCGCGTTCGAGGGCGACAGGTGATCGGTGGTGATGTTGTCCGGGAGCACCGCCAGCGGGCGCATGCCCTTGAGTGGTCGAGCGCCAGCCAGCGCGCCTTCCCAGTACGGCGGACGGCGGATGTAGGTGCTCATTTCGCGCCAGTCGTACAGCGGCGTGACTTTCGGGCCGGTGTCTTCGTGGATGGCGAACATCGGAATGTAGACCTGACGGAACTGCTCAGGCTTGACCGACGACTTGACCACCGCGTCGATCTCTTCGTCGCTCGGCCAGATGTCTTTCAAGCGGATTTGCTTGCCATCGACCACGCCCAGCACATCCTTCTCGATGTCGAAACGGATGGTGCCGGCGATGGCGTACGCGACCACCAGCGGCGGCGACGCAAGGAACGCCTGCTTGGCGTAAGGGTGGATGCGGCCGTCGAAGTTGCGGTTGCCCGAGAGCACGGCGGTGGCATACAGATCGCGGTCGATGATCTCTTGCTGGATCACCGGATCGAGTGCACCGGACATGCCGTTGCAGGTGGTGCAGGCGAACGCGACGACACCGAAACCAAGTTGCTCCAGCTCCGTGGTCAGCCCGGCCTCATCGAGGTACAGCGCGACGGTTTTCGAACCCGGCGCCAGCGAGGATTTGACCCACGGTTTGCGCGTCAGCCCGAGCTTGTTGGCATTGCGCGCCAGCAGGCCGGCAGCGATCACGTTGCGCGGGTTGCTGGTGTTGGTGCAACTGGTGATGGCGGCGATGATCACGGCGCCGTCGGGCATTTGCCCCGGCACATCATCCCATTGCCCGGAAATGCCCTTGGCCGCCAGATCCGCCACTGCCACGCGAGCGTGCGGGTTGCTCGGGCCGGCCATGTTGCGCACCACCGACGACAGGTCGAAGCTCAGGCCGCGCTCGTATTGCGCGCCTTTCAGGCTGTCGGCCCACAGGCCGTTGAGCCTGGCGTACTGCTCGACGAGCTGCACTTGCTGGTCTTCACGGCCAGTGAGTTTCAGGTAGTCGATGGTTTGCTGATCAATGTAGAACATCGCCGCCGTGGCGCCGTACTCCGGGGCCATGTTGGAGATGGTCGCGCGGTCGCCCAGGGTCAGCGCGGCAGCCCCCTCGCCGAAGAACTCCAGCCACGCGCCGACGACTTTCTGCTTGCGCAGGTATTCGGTCAGCGCCAGCACCATGTCGGTGGCGGTGATGCCCGGTTGCAGCTTGCCGGTCAATTCGACGCCGACGCTTTCCGGCAGGCGCATCCATGAGGCGCGACCGAGCATCACGCTCTCGGCTTCGAGGCCGCCGACGCCGATGGCGATCACGCCCAGCGCATCGACGTGCGGGGTGTGGCTGTCGGTGCCGACGCAGGTGTCAGGGAACGCCACGCCGTCGCGCACCTGGATCACCGGGGACATTTTTTCCAGATTGATCTGGTGCATGATGCCGTTGCCCGGCGGGATCACGTCGACGTTCTTGAAGGCCTTCCTGGTCCAGTTGATGAAGTGGAAACGGTCTTCGTTGCGACGGTCTTCGATGGCACGGTTCTTCTCGAACGCCTGCTTGTCGAAACCGCCCGCTTCCACTGCCAGCGAATGGTCGACGATCAGTTGCGTCGGCACCACCGGGTTGACCTGTGCCGGGTCGCCGCCCTGCAGGGCAATTGCGTCACGCAGGCCGGCGAGGTCGACCAGTGCGGTCTGGCCGAGAATGTCGTGGCACACCACGCGCGCCGGGAACCATGGGAAGTCGAGGTCGCGTTTGCGCTCGATCAGTTGTTTCAGCGAATCGGTGAGCGTGGCCGGGTCGCAGCGACGCACGAGGTTTTCCGCCAGCACGCGGGAGGTGTACGGCAGGGTGTCGTAACTGCCGGGCTGAATCGCCTCGACCGCCGCACGGACATCGAAGTAATCCAGGGAGCTGCCGGGCAGGTTTTTGCGGAATTCTGTGTTCATCGGGTCAGGACTCGGGTCACGGTAGTTTCAAAGGGTGGGCACGACACCGGCACTGAATCCAACTCGGTCAACGGTGGGAGGGGGCTTGCTCCCGAATGCGGAGTGTCATTCAACGGATTTGTCGACTGATACACCGCATTCGCGAGCAAGCCCGCTCCCACATTGGCTCCGGTTTATCCCGTTACCTGTGTGGCAGCTTCACCATTCAGCGACGTTCGATTGGCACGAACTTGCGCTGTTCGACGCCGACGTATTCGGCGCTGGGGCGGATGATGCGGTTGTTGGCACGCTGTTCGAACACATGCGCGGCCCAGCCGGTCAGGCGCGAGCAGACAAAGATCGGCGTGAACAGCTTGGTCGGGATGCCCATGAAGTGGTACGCCGAGGCATGGTAGAAATCGGCGTTGGGGAACAGTTTCTTTTGCTCCCACATGGTCTTGTCGATGGCTTCGGAAACTGCGAACAGCACCTTGTCACCCACTTCGTCGGCGAGTTTTTTCGACCAGCCCTTGATCACCTCGTTGCGCGGATCACTGTCTTTATAGATCGCGTGACCGAAGCCCATGATCTTGTCCTTGCGCTCGAGCATGCCGAGGGTGCCCTTGATCGCTTCTTCGGGCGATGAGAAGCGCTCGATCATTTCCATCGCCGCTTCGTTGGCACCGCCGTGCAGCGGACCACGCAGCGAACCAATGGCCGCGGTGACGCAGGAATACAGGTCGGACAGGGTCGAAGCGCACACCCGAGCGGTGAAGGTCGAGGCGTTGAATTCGTGCTCGGCATAGAGGATCAGCGACACGTTCATCACTTTGACGTGCAGCTCGCTCGGCTTCTTGTCGTGCAGCAGGTGCAGGAAATGGCCGCCGATGGACTGCTCGTCGGTCACGCAGTTGATGCGCTTGCCGTCATGGCTGAAGCGATACCAGTAGCACATGATCGCCGGGAACGCGGCCAGCAGGCGGTCGGTCTTGTCGCGTTGCTCGGAGAAGTCTTTCTCCGGCTCGATGTTGCCCAGAAACGAGCAACCGGTGCGCATCACGTCCATCGGGTGAGCGTCGGCGGGGATGCGTTCGAGCACTTCTTTCAGCGCTTGCGGCAAGTCGCGCAGCTTGCCCAGTTTTTGCTGGTAGGCGTCGAGTTGCGCCTGGGTGGGCAGCTCGCCGTACAGCAGCAGGTAGGCCACTTCTTCGAACTGCGCGTCCGCCGCCAGTTCACGCACGTCGTAGCCGCGATAGGTCAGCCCGGCGCCGGCCTGGCCCACGGTGGACAGTGCGGTTTGCCCGGCAACCTGGCCCCGGAGTCCGGCGCCACTGAGTACTTTTGCTTCGGCCATTGTGTTCTCCAATCTTTTTGAATTTGTATGGGGAAACGTGTGGGAGCGAGCCTGCTCGCGAAGGTGGCTGGAACACCTCGGCGCATCAGGAACATCGCGTTATCGTTAACGCCCATCGCGAGCAGGCTCGCTCCCACAGAATTTTATTCAGCCTTTCTTTTGTGCAAACAACGCGTCGAGCTTCTGCTCGAAAGTGTGATAGTCGATGCGATCGTAAAGCTCCATGCGCGTCTGCATGGTGTCGATGACATTCTGCTGCGTGCCATCGCGGCGGATCGCGGTGTAGACGTTTTCCGCCGCCTTGTTCATCGCGCGGAATGCCGACAGCGGGTATAGCACCAGCGACACATCCGCTCCAGCAAGCTGCTCGGTGGTGTACAACGGCGTCGAGCCGAACTCGGTGATGTTGGCGAGGATCGGCGCCTTCACGCGGTTGGCGAACAGCTTGTACATCTCAAGCTCGGTGATGGCTTCCGGGAAGATCATGTCAGCGCCGGCCTCGATGCACGCGGCGGCGCGATCCAGTGCCGATTCCAGACCTTCAACGGCCAGCGCGTCGGTGCGCGCCATGATCACGAAGCTGTCGTCGGTGCGGGCGTCAACGGCGGCCTTGATGCGGTCGACCATTTCCTGCTGGCTGACGATCTCTTTATTCGGACGGTGGCCGCAACGCTTGGCGCCGACCTGGTCTTCGATGTGAATCGCCGCCGCGCCGAACTTGATCATCGACTTCACGGTGCGCGCGACGTTGAACGCCGACGAACCGAAACCGGTATCCACGTCCACCAACAGCGGCAGATCGCAGACGTCGGTGATGCGGCGCACGTCGGTCAGCACGTCATCCAGGCCGGTGATGCCCAGGTCCGGCACGCCGAGGGAGCCTGCGGCCACCCCGCCACCGGACAGGTAGATCGCCTTGAAACCGGCGCGCTTGGCCAGCAGCGCGTGGTTGGCGTTGATCGCGCCGACCACCTGCAATGGGTGCTCGCTGGCGACCGCATCGCGGAAACGCTGGCCTGGAGTGTTCTGCTTGGAACTCATGACTCACCTCGTTCAGTGGCTGTCTTATTGTCGGCGCCGTCCTGGTAATGACGGGCGATGTTGCGTTTCGAGGCGCCGATGTGGCGGCGCATCAACAATTCCGCGAGTTCACCGTCACGGTCGGCGATGGCATCGAGAATCCGGTGGTGTTCGGCGAAGGCCTGGCGCGGCCGGTTGGGCGTGGTGGAAAACTGGATGCGGTACATGCGCACCAGTTGGTACAGCTCGCCGCAGAGCATCTGCGTCAGCGTGCGGTTGCCGCTGCCCTGGATGATCCGGTAATGAAAGTCGAAATCGCCTTCCTGCTGGTAATAGCCGACGCCGGCCTGAAACGCGGCATCGCGCTCGTGGGTCTCCAGCACCCGGCGCAGTTCGTCGATTTCTTCGACACTCATGCGTTCGGCCGCCAGACGGCAGGCCATGCCTTCGAGGGATTCGCGGATTTCGTAGAGTTCGAGCAATTCGGCGTGGCTGAGCGACACCACCCGTGCGCCGACATGCGGTACCCGCACCAGCAGGCGCTGGCCTTCGAGCCGATGAATGGCCTCGCGCAGTGGCCCGCGGCTGATGCCGTAGGTGCGCGCCAATTCAGGCTCGGAGATCTTGCTGCCCGGGGCGATCTCGCCTTTGACGATGGCCGCCTGGATGCGTCGGAAGACGTTTTCCGAGAGCGTCTCGGAGTCGTCGCCACTGATGACCGGGGGATCGAGTTGATCCAGCATATTGTCGACACCTTAAAATCCAATGCGGCAAAAACTAGCCAATTCACCCGAATCAGTCAAAGGATAAATACACATTGTCGACAATCGTCTAATAACCGTCAGTAATCTTCCAATCTGGGAGCGAGCCTGCTCGCGAAAGCGTAGTGTCAGTCGAGATCGGTTCCAGGATGCCCGACCGCCTTCGCGGGCGGGCTAGCTCCCACTGGGAATCCTCAAGGGGTATAGACCTGTGCAGGCGCTGGCGCCATAAAACCACCGTGCTAGAATGCCGCCCGCATTTGCTGGCCATTTGCACGGCTTGTCATAAAAAGCTGATAGGCACACGAAGGCGCTTGCGCAAGTTTTGCCAGGAACCTGAACCGAGAACGGAACGCTGCGCACCAGGATTTATGAGACTCAAGCCCTTCCCCACATTTTTTGCACTGTTTTGCCTGCCCGGCCTGGCTGCCGCGGGGGAAAAAACCGTGTACGGCCTCAACGAATATGCATCGCTTGATGGCATCAATCTGCAAGTGGCGGCCAAACTCGACACCGGCGCCAAAACCGCTTCGCTGAGCGCCCGCGACATCAAACGCTTCAAACGCAATGGCGAGTCCTGGGTGCGCTTCTATCTGGCAATTGACGCCGCGCACTCGCACCCGATCGAACGACCGCTGGCCCGGGTCAGCAAGATCAAGCGCCGCGCCGGCGACTACGACCCGGAAGAAGGCAAAAAGTACACAGCCCGCCCGGTGATCGAGCTGGACATCTGCATGGGGACGGCGCTGCGCAGCATCGAAGTGAACCTGACCGACCGTAGTGCGTTCCAATACCCGCTTTTGATCGGCTCCGAAGCCCTGAAACGCTTCGACGCGCTGGTCGACCCCAGTCTTAAATACGCTGCCGGCAAACCCGCCTGCACCATCGCCGCTCATACCGCCGAGTAATTTCCATGCGTTCTCTAACCTTCCACCTGAAAATCCTGATCACCATTCTGGTGCTCTTGGGCGTTTCGGTTACGGCCTATCAGATTTTCGTGCTCGGCATCCCGGTGACCGAAGACGCCACCGACGACCTGTGGAATATCGACGCCAAGGTCGAGTTCGTCGCCAGCACCAAGGATCCGGTGAAGATCCAGATGTTCGTGCCGCCGCTGAGCCGCGATTACGTCAGCCTCAATGAGAGCTTCATCTCCAATAACTACGGCGTGGCGGTCAATCGTGTCGACGGCAACCGCAAGGTCACCTGGTCGGCACGCCGGGCCAAGGGCAACCAGACTCTTTATTACCGTTTGGTGCTGACCAAGCGTTACACCGCCGAAAAAACCAAGATCAAAGGCCCGACCTTCCGCGACAGCATTGCCATCGAAGGCCCGGAAAAAATCGCCGCCGAAGCCCTGCTCGCACCGATCCGCCAGCACTCGGCCGACGTCGAAACCTTCATTGGCGAGGCGATCAAACGCGTCAACAACGCCAACGATGACAACGTCAAACTGCTGCTGGCCGGCGACCCGTCGACGCCGCACAAGGCGAAGATCGTCGAACTGCTGCTGTCGATTGCCCACGTACCGGTGGAAAAAGTCCACACCATCCGCCTCGTCGCCGATCAACCGCAAACCCCGGAACTGTGGCTGCGCAGCTTCAACGGCAACGACTGGCTGTACTTCAACCCGGAAACCGGTGAACAAGGCCTACCGACCGACCGCCTGCTGTGGTGGACCGGCGATGAAAACCTGATCACCGTCGACGGCGCGAAGAAAGCCAACGTGACCTTCAGCCTGAACAACAGCGAGATGAACGCGATTCGTCTGGCCAAGCTGACCGACGAAAACACCGACGCCAACTTCCTCGAATACTCGCTGTACGGCCTGCCGCTGCAGACCCAGCAGACGTTCATGATCATGGTGATGATCCCGATCGGCGTGCTGGTGATCCTGATCCTGCGCAACCTCATCGGCCTGCAGACCCTCGGCACGTTCACCCCGGTACTGATCGCTTTGGCCTTCCGCGAAACACAACTGGGCTTCGGCATCCTGCTGTTTACCGTGATCACGGCGCTGGGGTTGTCGCTGCGCTCGTACCTGGAACACTTGAAGCTGCAGATGCTGCCGCGATTGTCGGTGGTGTTGACCTTCGTGGTGGTGCTGATTGCGGCGATCAGCCTGTTCAGCCACAAACTCGGCCTGGAGCGCGGCTTGTCGGTGGCGCTGTTCCCGATGGTGATTCTGACCATGACCATCGAACGCCTGTCGATCACCTGGGAAGAACGCGGTGCCAGCCATGCGCTGAAAGTGGCGATCGGCACGCTGTTCGCCGCCTCGCTGGCGCACCTGATCATGACCGTGCCGGAGCTGGTGTACTTCGTGTTCACCTTCCCGGCGATCCTGCTGATTCTGGTGGGCTTCATGCTGGCGATGGGTCGCTATCGCGGCTACCGCCTGACCGAACTGGTGCGTTTCAAGGCTTTCCTGAAGAAGGCTGACGCCTGATGTTCGGTTTCTGGAAGACCTGGAAGGCCCTGGAGGCCCGGGGCATCATGGGCATCAATCGGCGTAACGCCGACTACGTGCTCAAGTACAACAAGCGCAGCCTGTACCCGATCGTCGATGACAAGATCATCACCAAGGAACGCGCGATCGCCGCCGGCATCCATGTGCCGGAGCTGTATGGCGTGATCTCCACCGAGAAGGAAATCGACAAGCTCGACGAGATCATCGGCGGGCGCAACGACTTCGTGATCAAACCGGCTCAGGGCGCCGGCGGTGACGGCATCATCGTGATCGCCGACCGCTTCGAGGGCCGCTATCGCACGGTGTCGGGCAAGATCCTCGCCCACGAGGAGCTGGAGCACCATATTTCCAGCATCCTCACCGGCCTGTATTCGCTGGGCGGCCATCGCGACCGCGCGCTGATCGAATACCGGGTAACCCCGGACCAGATTTTCAAGAGCATCAGCTACGAAGGCGTGCCGGACATCCGCATCATCGTGCTGATGGGCTACCCGGTGATGGCCATGCTGCGGTTGCCGACCCGCCAGTCCGGCGGCAAGGCCAACCTGCACCAGGGCGCCATCGGCGTCGGTGTCGACCTGGCCACCGGCCTGACACTGCGCGGCACCTGGCTGAACAACATCATCAACAAACACCCCGACACCACCAACGCGGTGGACGGTGTGCAACTGCCCTACTGGGACGGTTTCATGAAACTCGCCGCTGGCTGTTACGAGCTGTGCGGGCTGGGTTATATCGGTGTGGACATGGTGCTGGACCAGGAGAAAGGCCCGCTGATTCTGGAGCTGAATGCGCGGCCGGGGCTGAATATCCAGATTGCCAACGATTGCGGGCTGACCCAGCGTACGCATGCGGTCGAGGCGCATCTGGAGGATCTGAAAGCACGCGGGGTGACGGAGTCGGTCGAGGAACGGGTGGCGTTTACTCAGGAAATGTTTGGGCATATTCCAGCGGTCGAGGGCTGATCCAGCATCGAGGCGCGGCCTTCGCGAGCAAGCCCGCTCCCACTGAGATCTGATCAACACTGAAGATCCAATGTGGGAGCGGGCTTGCTCGCGAAGACGGACTCCCCGCACCCAATCCGCTCATCGCCGACATCCCCTCTAGGAGCAACTCCCGCAGAGGACTACAATCCCCACCCCGCCTCAATGGCCGATCTGCCCCGCCCATGTTGACCTGTTCCGTACACCCGCTGCCCTACCGCACCAATCCCGCCGACTACTTCGCGGCCATCCGTCATGCGCCCGGCGCCGTGCTGCTCGACAGCGGCCGACCGAGTGCCGACCGTGGCCGTTACGACCTGCTCAGCGCCTGGCCGCTGGAACAACTGGCGGTGTTGCCGAACGAAAGCGGCAGCCTGTTCCTGCAACGCCTGCGCGATAACCTGACCCGCCTGGGCGAAGCGCAGCTGCCGGCAGACTATCAGTTGCCCTTCGCCGGCGGCCTGATCGGCTATCTGAGCTACGATTTCGGCCGGCATCTGGAAAACCTGCCGAGCCAGGCCCGGGACGACCTGCAACTGCCCGACGCGCGTTTCGGTCTGTACGACTGGGCGCTGATCAGCGATCACCAGACAGCCACCAGCCAACTGGTGTTTCACCCGTCGCTGGCCGACAGTGAGCAACAGCGGCTGATCGCGCTGTTCACTCAGCCAGCTTCGGCGACACTGACGCCGTTCACACTGAACACGCCGATGACCGCCGACCTGTCAGCCGATGACTATCGCCAGGCACTGGAGCGCATTCATCAATACATCCAGGCCGGTGATTGCTATCAGGTCAACTTCGCCCAGCGCTTCCGCGCGCCGTGTCAGGGCGATCCGTGGCTGGCCTATTGCGCGTTGCGCGAGGCCTGCCCGACGCCGTTTTCCGGCTTCCAGAGCCTGCCCGACGGCGGCGCAGTGTTGAGTCTGTCGCCGGAACGTTTCGTCAAAGTCAGCCAAAGGCAGGTGGAAACCCGCCCGATCAAAGGCACCCGCCCCCGTGGCCTGACGCCTGCCGAAGACGCGGCCAACGCCGCCGAACTGCTGGCCAGCCCCAAGGATCGCGCAGAAAACCTGATGATCGTCGACCTGCTGCGCAACGACCTCGGCCGCACCTGCCGCATCGGCTCGGTGCGGGTGCCGGAGTTGTTCAGTCTGGAAAGCTATCCCAACGTGCATCACCTGGTCAGCAGCGTGACCGGGGAACTGGCGGATGACCGCGACGCACTGGACCTGATTGCCGGCAGCTTCCCCGGCGGTTCGATCACCGGCGCACCGAAGATTCGTGCGATGCAGATCATCGACGAACTGGAGCCAACGCGGCGGGGCTTGTATTGCGGCTCGCTGCTGTATCTGGACGTGCGCGGCGAGATGGACAGTTCCATCGCCATTCGCAGCCTGCTGGTCAAGGATGGGCAGGTGTGTTGCTGGGGCGGTGGCGGGATTGTTGCCGATTCGGACTGGCAGGCGGAGTATCAGGAGTCGATTACTAAAGTGAAGGTTCTACTCGACACCTTGCAGAACCTCTAAAAGCTTAAAAGCTTCGTCGGAACGCCCGCCCGGAGCAAGCCCGCTCCCACCCTGGAATGCATTCCAAATGTGGGAGCGGTCTTGCTCGCGAAGGCGTCAGACCCGACGACTAAAGACTCAAATCCCGGTTCGAGGCCTTCAAGAATTCCTGCTTCAACTCGGCAAACGTATGCACCGCCGGGAACTGCGGGAACTCGCGAATCACGTTCTCCGGCGCATGGAACAGAATCCCCGCATCCGCCTCGCCCAACATGCTCGTATCGTTATACGAATCCCCCGCCGCAATCACCCGGTAGTACAGGCTCTTGAACGCCAGGACCGACTGACGCTTGGGATCTTTCTGACGCAATTGATAGCTGGTCACCCGGCCGCTGTCGTCAGTGATCAGACGGTGGCAAAGCAAGGTCGGGAAGCCCAGTTGCCGCATCAGCGGCTGAGAGAACTCGTAGAAGGTGTCCGAGAGGATTACCACCTGGAAGCGCTCACGCAGCCAGTCGACGAACTCCACTGCACCGTCCAGCGGTTTGAGCGTGGCGATCACTTCCTGAATATCCGAGAGCTTCAGGCCGTGCTCGTCGAGGATGCGCAGGCGCTGCTTCATCAGTACGTCGTAATCGGGAATGTCCCGGGTGGTGGCCTTGAGGGATTCGATTCCGGTTTTTTCGGCGAAAGCGATCCAGATTTCCGGTACCAGTACCCCTTCAAGATCCAGGCAAGCAATTTCCACAAGACACTCCATTTGCATTGATTATTGGGTCCAGCCAGCCCGAACTCTAGCGACTCCCCTGCCACGGCGCAATGCAGCGGGCACCCCGTACCCCGCCACTTTTTGCTAACATCGCCGCCATATAGAGCGCCCAGCGCCACCGACCTGTAGGAAGCCGCCCTGATGAGCCCAACGTTCGATGTCGTGGAACTCGCCACGACCTATGCCAACAAATCCGCCCAGGACATCCTGAAACTCGCGTTTGCCGAGTTCGGCGATGAACTGTGGATATCTTTCAGTGGCGCCGAGGATGTGGTGCTGGTGGACATGGCCTGGAAGCTGAACAAGAACGTCAAGGTGTTCAGCCTCGACACCGGCCGGCTGCACCCGGAGACCTATCGCTTCATCGATCAGGTGCGCGAGCATTACAAGATCGAGATCGAACTGGTGTCGCCGGACTACACGAAGCTGGAACCGTTCGTGAAGGAAAAAGGCCTGTTCAGCTTCTACAAGGACGGCCATGGCGAATGCTGCGGCATCCGCAAGATCGAACCGCTGCGCCGCAAGCTCTCCGGCGTCAAAGCCTGGGCCACCGGCCAGCGCCGCGACCAGAGCCCCGGCACCCGCAGCGCCGTGGCGGTGATGGAAATCGATACCGCGTTCTCCACCCCGGAACGCACCCTGTACAAGTTCAACCCGCTGGCGCAGATGACCAGCGAAGAGATCTGGGGCTACATCCGCATGCTCGAACTGCCGTACAACAGCCTGCATGAACGCGGTTTCATCAGCATCGGCTGCGAACCCTGCACCCGCCCGGTCCTGCCGAACCAGCACGAACGCGAAGGTCGCTGGTGGTGGGAAGAAGCAACGCAGAAAGAATGCGGGCTGCATGCGGGGAATATCATCAGCAAGGCGTAAGTCTCTGCCCGAATGATGTCCCCCTGTGGGAGCGGGCTTGCTCGCGAAGGCGTCGTTTCAGTCAACAAATCCAGTGACTGACAGACCGCATTCGCGAGCAAGCCCGCTCCCACATTCGTTTTGTGGTGCCATGAAAAATGTGTACACACGAATGTCACCATCGGTGCCATTTATGTGTGCACTTTTGGTTTTCACGCCCTGAAAAGTTACATCCCTTCTGCACGTCCCTGCGTTTTGCCACCTGCGCAAAATCCCCTGTCAAAAATAAATACCTGTTCAATCGGTCAATTTATAACCAATTATTTTCAAATACTTAGCGCTCATCGATAACTTTTCGAAATGAGGACGGCTACGCATAGATCGTCACCTGGCACAGATCTGGCTTAAGTGCATACATGTTTTGTATACAAAACTGCAAAACATAAACTCACACTTTCGATCCGCAAGCCTGAAGCGCCCTATCCCGTACAGGCTGCAGATGCCCCGTAACCAGTGATGTTTGCTGGCCGCGACGAAGATTTGTCGAGCCTTCGGCTCATGCACAGTCATCGCGGCCCGCTCATCAGGAGCCTGCCGGAATGCGTACAAGTCTCTCCAACAATATCGCGCTGAATCTGCCCGCCTCTGCCCTCGACCAGCCATCGTCCCACGATGGCCTGGCTGAACCGTTACAACTCAGCCCCCGTCTGCACAACAGCGACCTGGCACCGACCCGGGCCGAAGGTCGGCGCTGGGGCAAATACAGCATCTTCGCCCTGTGGACCAACGATGTGCACAACATCGCCAACTACTCGTTCGCCATCGGCTTGTATGCATTGGGCCTGGGGGGCTGGCAGATTCTGCTGTCATTGGGGATCGGCGCGGCGCTGGTGTACTTCTTCATGAACCTGTCCGGCTACATGGGACAGAAAACCGGGGTGCCGTTTCCAGTGATCAGCCGGATCAGTTTCGGCATCCACGGCGCGCAGATTCCGGCGTTGATCCGGGCGGTAATCGCCATCGCCTGGTTCGGGATTCAGACGTACCTGGCGTCGGTAGTGTTTCGCGTGCTGTTGACGGCAATTCACCCCGGCTTCGCCGATTACGACCACAATTCAATCCTTGGCCTGTCGACCTTGGGCTGGGTATGTTTCGTGGTGATCTGGTTCGTGCAACTGGCAATCCTCGCCTACGGCATGGAGATGGTCCGCCGTTACGAAGCCTTTGCCGGACCAGTGATTCTGCTGACTGTCGCCGCCCTCGCCGCCTGGATGTACACCCAGGCCAACGGCACCATTGCCTGGTCGATCCGCGAACCGCTGAGCGGCGGCGAGATGTGGCGCAACATCTTTGCCGGCGGCGCCCTGTGGCTGGCGATCTACGGCACGCTGATCCTGAACTTCTGCGACTTCGCCCGCTCTTCGCCATGCCGCAAGACCATCAGGATCGGCAATTTCTGGGGCTTGCCGGTGAACATTCTGGTGTTCGCCACCATCACCGTCCTGCTGTGCGGCGCGCAATTTCAGATCAACGGGCGGATCATCGAAAGCCCGACCGAAATCATCGCTTCGATCCCCAACACGCTCTTCCTGGTGCTCGGTTGCCTGGCGTTCCTGATCGTCACCGTGGCGGTGAACATCATGGCCAACTTCGTCGCTCCGGCCTTCGTGCTCAGCAACCTGGCGCCGAAGTACCTGACCTTCCGCCGCGCCGGGCTGATCAGCGCGACCATCGCGGTGCTGATCCTGCCGTGGAACCTCTATAACAGCCCGCTGGTGATCGTGTACTTCCTGTCCGGTCTCGGCGCCCTGCTCGGCCCGTTGTACGGGGTGATCATGGTCGACTACTGGCTGATCCGCAAAGGCCGGATCCACGTCCCGCAGCTCTACAGCGAAGATCCCAACGGCGCTTATTACTACAGCCGCGGGGTGAATTTCCGCGCGGTGGCGGCGTTCATTCCCGCTGCGTTGATCGCCATCGTCCTGGCGCTGGTGCCGGGTTTCCACAGCATCTCGCCGTTCTCCTGGCTGGTGGGTGCCGGCATCGCCGCCATGCTTTACCTGATCATCGCCAAGCGTCAGCCGCACTACGCCGACGTCAGCGGCGAATCCATTGCCGTCGACAACGTCAGCCATTAACTCCCTCGCGGCCCGGGCTTCGGGCCGCTGAACTGCCCGCAATAAGGACTTCTCATGCGAATTCTCGTGGTCAACGTCAACACCACCGAATCCATCACCCAGGCCATCGCCCGCTCGGCGCAGGCGGTCGCAGCCCCCGGTACGGAAATCGTCGGCCTGACGCCGTTCTTCGGCGCCGACTCGGTGGAAGGCAATTTCGAAAGTTACCTGGCGGCCATCGCCGTGATGGACCGGGTGATGTCTTACGATCAACCGTTCGACGCGGTGATTCAGGCCGGCTACGGCGAGCACGGCCGCGAAGGATTGCAGGAGCTGCTCAACGTGCCGGTGGTGGACATCACCGACGCCGCCGCCAGCACCGCGATGTTTCTCGGCCACGCCTATTCGGTGGTGACCACGCTGGATCGCACCGTGCCGCTGATCGAGGACCGTTTGAAACTCTCGGGCCTGTGGGATCGCTGCGCCTCGGTGCGGGCCAGCGGTCTGGCGGTGCTGGAGCTGGAACACGAGCCGCAACGGGCGCTGGAAGCCATCGTGCAGCAGGCGGAACTGGCGGTAACCCAGGACAAGGCCGAGGTGATTTGTCTCGGTTGCGGCGGCATGGCCGGACTGGATGAACAGATTCGTCGGCGTACCGGAGTACCGGTGATCGACGGCGTGACGGCGGCGGTGACCATCGCCGAATCGCTGGTGCGCCTGGGGTTGTCGACGTCCAAGGTGCGGACGTATGCGACGCCACGGCCGAAACAGATCATTGGCTGGGCGGAGCGGTTTGCCCGCTAGACCACGTTATCGTGCTTCGCGAACAGGCTTGCCCCTACAATTTGGAATGCGTTCCCCTGTAGGAGTGAGCCTGCTCGCGATGGCCGCAACTCGGTCAAAAGCCGAACTCAGATAGCACTGAACCGCTGCGCCAACCCGCGCTCGGCAAACTGCTCGATCACAAAGTCGACAAACGCCCGGGTCTTGCCCGGCAGCAACTTATGCTCGGCGTAGTAGATCGAGGTGTAGCCGTCGTCGATGTACCAGTCCGGCAGCACCCGCTGCAGCCGACCCGACTCCAGATACCCCGAGGCAAACGGCATGCTCACCAGGGCAACGCCCAGGCCTTGGCTCGCCGCGATACAAGCCGCTTCGGAGTCGCTCATGGTCATGCGCGCCTTGATCGTCAATGGGCGACAGATCTGTGGATCACGGCCGGTCAACTGCCAGGAACGCACGCGCCCGGTTTGCGGCGAGCGGATCAGAATGCCGTCGTGATACTTGAGTTCGTCCGGTTCAGTAATGGACGGATTGGCCTGCAGATAATCCGTGGACGCCACCAACACCCGATGCGCCGGACTCAGCCTGCGGGCGACGACGCCTTGGGGTAACTCGAAACCGCCGCCGATGGCCGCGTCGAACCCCTGCCCGATCAGATCGACCTGGCGGTTATCGAAGTGCCAATCCGGGCTGATTGCCGGGTATCGCCGCAAAAACTCGCCGAGCATCGGCACGATATGCAGGCAGCCGAAAGCCGTGCCCATGCTGACTTTCAGCGACCCCGCCGGAAGCCCTTCGACACTGGCCAGGTTGGCCACGGCATTCTGGATGGTCGTCAGGCTGGCGCTGACCTGACTCAAGAACAACTGACCGGCCTCGGTCAGCGCCAGGCTGCGTGTACTACGCTGGAACAGCCTTACACCGAGGCGCACCTCGAGCTTTGCCACACTCTTGCCGACAGCTGCCGGAGTCAGGCTCAAGCGCCGGGCGGCCTCGGCAAAACTGCCGACTTCGGCACTTCGCACAAAGCATTCGATGCTGCTGAACGTTTCCATGATCGCCACTATAAACTTCTGGTTTACACAGACTATAGCAATCATGGTCTACACGGTTGTCGATGCGCGGCCGATACTCGGCTCCAACAACAAGGCACCCTGCCTTGAATTTTCTGGAGATCGAACATGACCACTCAACACCTCAGCGGTAAAGTTGCTCTGATTCAAGGCGGTTCCCGCGGCATCGGCGCCGCCATCGTCAAGCGTCTGGCTGCCGAAGGCGCCGCTGTCGCGTTCACCTACGTCAGCTCCACCGCCAAGGCCGAAGAACTGCAGAACAGCATCACCGCCAAGGGTGGCAAAGCCTTGGCGATCAAGGCCGACAGCGCTGATGAAACAGCCATCCGCAACGCGGTCAGCGCCACTGTCGAAGCCTTTGGCCGCCTCGATATTCTGGTGAACAACGCCGGCGTACTGGCCATCGCGCCACTGGAAGATTTCAAACTGGAAGACTTCGACCAGACCCTGGCCATCAACGTGCGCAGTGTGTTCATTGCTTCTCAGGAAGCCGCCAGACACATGGGCGAAGGCTCGCGCATCGTCAACATCGGCAGCACCAATGCCGACCGCATGCCCTTCGGCGGCGGCGGTGTGTATGCGATGAGCAAATCGGCGCTGGTCGGCCTGACCAAAGGTCTGGCGCGCGATCTCGGCCCGCGCGGCATCACCATCAACAACGTGCAGCCCGGCCCGGTAGACACCGACATGAACCCGGCCCATGGTGATTTTGCCGAAAGCCTGATCCCGCTGATGGCGGTCGGTCGTTATGGCACTGCCGATGAAATCGCCGGTTTCGTCGCTTACCTGGTAGGCCCTGAAGCCGGCTACATCACCGGTGCCAGCCTGACCATCGACGGTGGTTTTGGCGCCTGATTACGCTGAATCCCGGGTACAAAAAAACGCCGCCTCTTTGCAGAGGGTGGCGTTTTTTTATGCGTGCTTATCGGCTGATCAAGCCCACTCCAGCGCCGGCAAGCCACAGGCACTCGGGGCGAACGCTTTGAGCGAGCGCAAAATCCCGTCGGCATGGGCGTATTTCTCATCGGCCATGGCCGCATCGGGAATCGCGATGGCTGTCATCCCCGCCGCCTTGGCTGCGGTGACGCCAAATGGCGAATCCTCGAACACCAGACAATCTTCGGGCGCGACGCCCAGACGCCGAGCGGCGGTCAGGAAGATATCCGGCGCCGGCTTGGCGGCACCGACTTCCGGATCGTCCGCAGTGACGATGAAATCGAACAGCGCAAACCAGTCGCGGTGCAACGTGGTTTTCTGGCCAAACGACTGTCGCGATGAACTGGTGCCCACGGCGATCGGAATGTTGTGCGCCTTGAGGTGACGAATCAGTTCCTCCGCACCCGGCATCGCCTGCGCCTTGGGGAAACGCTCGCGCATCAACGGCTCGCGGATCACCAGAAACTCTTCGGCGCTGATCGGCAGATCCAGTGCCTGCACCACGTAGTTCGCCAGATCGTTGGCCCCACGACCGATGATGTTCTGTTTAACGCTCCAATCGAAAGTCCGCCCGTAACGCTCGGCAATGAGCGACGTGACTTCGGTGTAGATGCCTTCGGTGTCCAGCAACAAACCGTCCATGTCGAAAATCACGGCCTTGATCGGGCCAAACGCCTTCATCGGTGCATTCATCATCGGATCCGTTATCAAAAACATCCCAGGCGGCATCGTCGGCGCCGCTGCTCGGACCTGATTAATGGGTTCAGCAGCATAGCGAGGCCAACGGACATTCAGCAACGGGCAATGTCGGCGGGCCGTTGAATGGCTCGCTGATATTTAACGAATGCCCTACAGCTAACGCCTACTTGCCCGACTTCTTTCCTGTTTGATCCCCCGCAAAGTCCGCGCACCTCTTTCACGTGCGCGAGTGCCTGCGAATGTTCCAAACCGATCGGCTTCTCGCCCTGAACAACAGCATCGGCCCGAGCGGCATTCTGCAAGTCAGCGACTGCGACCGGGGCCAGCGTTATCGCATCACCTTCTTTCCCGATGTTTCCACCGCGCAGGTCAAAGCGCTTTACGCCTCTTACGAAGGGATTCTGGGCGGGCTGGAGGGCAGGCTTCGCGACGAGTGGGCGGGGTTTCAGCCTTTGTGGACGGAATTTTCCAGCGCCGGTTTCGGTGATCGTTACCGCCAGTTGCAACAGGCCGACTGGCGCGGGCTCGAGAAGGCCCTGCACGACATCTGGGATGACATTAAACAGCTGTTTGCGCTACTCGCCGACCTGCAGGCCAACAGTGAAAAACTGCTGCAGCATGCGAGCGCGTTGAAGCCACTGCTGGTCAATGCCCGCGACGTGCCATTGAAGCCGACGCCGGCGATCCCGCTGAACATTCGTCAGGCTGACTCGCAGGTGTTGACCGTGCCGAACCCCGCGCCCATGGCACGGGACAAATCGCGGAACACAACCCGGATGGAGCGTCACGAACCTCGCGACGACGCTTCGAATCAAGCGAAAAACCCCAACGGCGACAGCGCCGATTGCGCCCTGCTGACGTGCACCAACGGCTGTCCGGTGTCGATGGTCACCGGCGAAGAACTGCTGACCCTCACCGATGGCACGCTGGATGGGCGCCTGCCGTTCGAGTTCACCCGGTTGTATCGCACCAGCGCCGTCGAGATCGACGTCGGACT
>NZ_AYMJ01000012.1 GCF_000633255.1 Pseudomonas sp. H1h | reverse complement strand
AGCTTCCAGGGTCTGCCGGCCCGTATCTGCTGGGTCGGCCTGGGCCTGCGCGCCAAGCTCGGTCTGGCGTTCAACGAAATGGTCCGCAGCGGCGAGCTGTCGGCACCGATCGTGATCGGTCGTGACCACCTCGACTCCGGCTCGGTCTCCAGCCCGAACCGCGAAACCGAATCGATGCAGGACGGCTCCGATGCCGTCTCCGACTGGCCACTGCTCAACGCCCTGCTGAACACCGCGAGCGGCGCGACCTGGGTGTCGCTGCACCACGGCGGTGGCGTGGGCATGGGTTTCTCCCAGCACTCGGGCATGGTGATTGTCTGCGACGGTACTGACGAAGCGGCCGAGCGTATTGCGCGCGTGCTGCACAACGACCCGGCCACCGGCGTCATGCGCCACGCCGATGCCGGTTACCAGATCGCCATCGACTGTGCCAAGGAGCAGGGCCTGAACCTGCCAATGATCACCGGTAAATAAACGCAAAAGTCGTGGGAATTGCTGTTGGTGGGAGTGGGCTTGCTCACGAATGCGTTGGATCAGTCAGCACATGTTTTGAATGTGTCGACCCCTTCGCGAGCAAGCCCGCTCCCACCAACAGCAGCCCGCGCAAGACGCTCAGTGAACTCGAATAACAATCCACAGAGGTTGAATCATGGCTGTTAACCCCGATCGTGCAGGCAACAAACCGTTGATCGAAAGGCGTTCGATCGACTACATCCCGGAAGCGGAAAGACACGGTCGTCTATTCAGTCAGTTCACCCTGTGGATGGGTGCCAACCTGCAAATCACCGCAATCGTCACCGGGGCCTTGGCCGTGGTGCTGGGCGGTGATGTGTTCTGGTCGCTGATCGGTCTGTTGATCGGTCAACTGCTGGGCGGCGGTGTCATGGCGCTGCACGCGGCACAAGGTCCGAAGCTGGGCCTGCCGCAGATGATCTCCAGCCGTGTGCAGTTCGGGGTTTATGGCGCAGCGATTCCGATCGTGCTGGTGTGCCTGATGTACCTGGGCTTCACCGCGACCGGCACCGTGCTGTCGGGTCAGGCGCTGGGCCAGTTGTTTGGTGTCAGCGACACTGTCGGCATTCTTCTTTTCGCCAGCGTCATCGTCGTGGTCACGGTGCTCGGCTATCGGGTGATCCACTGGATCGGCCGGATCGCCAGTGTCATTGGCGTGATCGCTTTTGTTTATCTGTTCAGTCGCTTGGTGAGTCAGGTGGACGTCGGCGCACTTCTGGAAATCCGTCACTTCAGCTGGAGCAGCTTCCTGCTGGCGGTGTCCCTGGCGGCGTCCTGGCAGATCGCCTTCGGCCCTTACGTGGCGGACTACTCACGCTACCTGCCGAGCAAGGTTTCCTCGGTGAAAACCTTTTTCGCCGCTGGTGCCGGTTCAGTGATCGGCGCGCAGGTGGCGATGATCCTCGGTGTGTTCGCGGCGGCTTCGGCCAACGGGCAATTTGCCGGCCATGAAGTGGCTTACATCGTCGGTCTGGGCGGCACCGGTGCCACCGCTGCGCTGCTGTATTTCAGCATCGCGTTCGGCAAGGTGACCATCTCCACCCTGAACTCCTACGGCAGCTTCATGTGCATTGCGACCATCATCAGCGGTTTCCGTGGTGACCTGAAAGTAACGCGCCTGCAGCGTCTGGTGTTCGTGCTGGTCATCGTCGGTGCGGCGACGCTGATGGCGCTGCTCGGCCAGCACTCGTTCCTCGGAGCGTTCAAGTCTTTCATCCTGTTCCTGCTGGCGTTCTTCACGCCATGGAGCGCGATCAACCTGGTGGACTACTACTGCATCACCCGTGAGCGCTATGACGTACCGGCGCTGGCCGACCCGAATGGTCGCTATGGCCGCTGGAACCTGCTCGGGATCAGCGTCTATGTGTTCGGCGTGCTGGTGCAGCTGCCGTTCATCTCCACCAAGTTCTATACCGGCCCGCTCGTAGCGGCCCTCGGTGACGTGGACATCTCCTGGATCATCGGTCTGGTGCTGCCTGCCGCCCTGTATTACGTGTGCGCAAAAAAATGGCACGGCTCGGTGCCCGATCAACTGATTCTGCCGGTCGAGCAGAACAGCGTTGTACAACCTAAAGCAAGTGGGGCCGGTCGCGCTGCGGCGCAGGCCTGATTGGACGTGGACAGGGCTGGATGCCTCTTGACTGCCGTAAGCCAACTCATGATTAGGAGCGTCACAACAATGAAATCGAACAAGACCCTGCTGACCACATTGCTGTCCATGGGCCTGCTGGCCAGTGCCGGTGCGACGCAAGCCGCCGGCTGGTGCGAATCGGGCAAACCGGTGAAATTCGCCGGGCTGAACTGGGAAAGCGGCATGCTGCTGACCGACGTGCTGCAAGTGGTGCTGGAGAAAGGTTACGACTGCAAGACCGACAGCCTGCCGGGCAACTCCATCACCATGGAGAACGCCCTCAGCAGCAACGATATTCAAGTGTTCGCCGAAGAATGGGTCGGCCGCAGCGAGGTCTGGAACAAGGCCGAGAAGGCCGGCAAGGTCGTCGGTGTCGGTGCGCCGATCGTCGGCGCGGTCGAAGGCTGGTACGTGCCGCGCTACGTGATCGAAGGTGATGCCAAACGCAAGCTTGAACCAAAAGCGCCGGACCTGAAAAACATCGCTGATCTGGGCAAATACGCAGCCATTTTCAAGGACGCTGAAGAGCCGTCCAAGGGCCGTTTCTACAACTGCCCGGCCGGCTGGACCTGTGAGCTGGACAACAGCGAAATGCTCAAAAGCTACGGCCTGGAAAATACCTACACCAACTTCCGTCCGGGCACCGGCCCGGCGCTGGATGCGGCGGTGCTGTCGAGCTACAAGCGTGGCGAGCCGATCCTGTTCTACTACTGGTCGCCAACCCCGCTGATGGGCCAGATCGACGCGGTCAAACTCGAAGAGAAACCAGGCGTCGACAAGACCGTGAGCATCAAGGTCGGCCTGTCGAAAACTTTCCACGAGCAAGCCCCGGAGCTGGTGGCCGTGCTGGAGAAGGTCAACCTGCCGATCGACCTGTTGAACCAGAACCTGGGACGCATGGCGAAGGAACGTATCGAGTCGCCAAAACTGGCGAAAATCTTCCTCAAGGAACATCCTGAAGTCTGGCACGCATGGGTGAGCGACGACGCAGCCAAGAAAATCGACGCGGCCTTGTAGGTTGAGCTTCTCCGGCTGTCGGCAACGGCAGCCGGGTGCTTGATCGCAACCCCTTGATTGAGAGTCTCTTATGTTTCCCGAAAGCTTTACCTTTTCCATCGCCGACTGGGTCAACGGTTGGGTCGATTCGCTGGTCACCAACTACGGTGATGTGTTCCGCCACATCTCGGACACCCTGCTATGGGCCATCGTCAACCTTGAGGGTTTGCTGCGTGCAGCGCCGTGGTGGTTGATGCTGGCGATCGTCGGCGTCGTTGCCTGGCACGCCACGCGCAAAGTAGTGACCACCGCCGTCATCGTCGGTCTGCTGTTCCTGGTGGGCGCTGTCGGCCTGTGGGACAAACTCATGCAGACGCTGGCGCTGATGATGGTCGCGACGATCATTTCGGTGTTGATCGGCATTCCGCTGGGGATTCTCTCGGCGCGCAGCAATCGCCTGCGTTCGGTGCTGATGCCGCTGCTCGACATCATGCAGACCATGCCCAGCTTCGTGTACCTGATCCCGGTGCTGATGCTGTTCGGCCTAGGCAAGGTCCCGGCGATTTTCGCCACCGTCATTTACGCCGCGCCACCGCTGATTCGCCTGACCGACCTGGGTATTCGCCAGGTCGACGGCGAAGTCATGGAAGCGATCAACGCGTTCGGTGCCAACCGCTGGCAGCAACTGTTCGGTGTGCAACTGCCGCTGGCCTTGCCAAGCATCATGGCCGGGATCAACCAGACCACCATGATGGCCCTGTCGATGGTGGTGATCGCCTCGATGATCGGCGCCCGCGGTCTGGGTGAAGATGTGTTGGTGGGGATTCAGACCCTCAACGTCGGGCGCGGCCTCGAAGCCGGTCTGGCGATCGTGATTCTCGCAGTGGTCATCGACCGCATTACTCAGGCGTACGGTCGGCCACGGCATGAGGTGAGCAAATGAGCAACGCAACCGTGAGCAAGATCGAAGTCAAAAACGTCTTCAAGATTTTCGGCAACCGCGCCAAGGACGCACTGGCGATGGTCGGCCAGGGCAAGACCAAGGATCAGGTGCTGAACGAGACCGGTTGCGTGGTGGGGGTCAACGACCTGTCGCTGAGCATCGGTACCGGTGAGATCTTCGTGATCATGGGCCTGTCCGGCTCCGGCAAATCGACCCTTGTGCGTCACTTCAATCGCCTGATCGACCCGACCAGCGGTGCGATCCTGGTCGATGGCGTGGACATCCTGCAATACGACATGGACGCCTTGCGCGAATTTCGCCGGCACAAGATCAGCATGGTGTTCCAGAGCTTCGGCCTGCTGCCGCACAAGACCGTGCAGGAGAACGTCGCCTATGGCCTGAAAGTGCGCGGCGAGAGCAAGCAGATGTGCGCCGAACGTGCGTTGCACTGGATCAACACCGTCGGCCTCAAGGGCTACGAAAACAAATACCCGCACCAGCTCTCCGGCGGCATGCGTCAGCGTGTGGGCCTGGCCCGGGCACTGGCGGCAGACACCGACATCATCCTGATGGACGAAGCGTTCAGTGCGTTGGATCCGCTGATCCGCGCCGAGATGCAGGACCAGTTGCTGGAGCTGCAAAAGACCCTGCACAAGACCATCGTCTTCATCACCCACGACCTCGACGAGGCCGTGCGCATCGGCAACCGCATCGCGATCCTCAAGGACGGCCGTCTGATTCAGGTCGGCACGCCGCGCGAGATCCTGCATTCGCCGGCGGATGAGTATGTCGACCGGTTCGTGCAGCGGCGGGCGGCGGTGGTTTAAGAGATTCGCGGCGTTTGTGCCGACCTTTTCGCGAGCAAGCCCGCTCCCACATTGGATAGTTGGTGTATTTAAAATTTGTGTTCGGCACAGATCCAATGTGGGAGCGGGCTTGCTCGCGAAGGCGTCGGCGGAGCTGCATCAATATTCGGGTAAGAGGTCAATGATGTCCCAGGCTGAAAAAATCGTTATCGCCGACGCCCCGATGCGTTGGCAGGATGTGGTCGCGGTAGCCCGTCACGGCGCGCAGCTCGAGCTGTCGGCCCAGACCTGGGCGCGCATCGAAAACGCTCAGGGCATCGTCCAGCGCATCGTCGAAAGCGGCGAGCGTGCTTATGGCGTCAACACCGGTCTGGGTGGTCTGTCCAACGTCTCGCTCAAAGACGAACAACTCAGCCAGTTGTCGCGCAACACCTTGCTCAGCCACGCCTGCGGCGTCGGCCCGGTGCTGCCCGATGAGCAGACCCGCGCGATCGTCTGCGCCGCGATCCACAACTACAGCCACGGCAAATCCGGCATTCATCGCCGCGTGGTCGAAGGGCTGCTGGCGTTGCTCAATCGCGGCATCACCCCGCAGGTTCCGTCGCAGGGCTCGGTGGGTTACCTGACCCACATGGCGCACATCGGCATCGCGTTGCTGGGTGTGGGTAATGTCAGCTATCGCGGACAAATCACCTCGGCGCAACAGGCGCTGGCCGAAGCGGGTCTGCAACCGGTGCAACTCGGTGCGAAAGATGGTTTGTGCCTGGTCAACGGCACACCGTGCATGACCGGCCTCAGCTGTCTGGCGATTGCCGATGCCACGCGGCTGGTGCAATGGGCCGATGTGATCGGCGCGATGAGCTTCGAAGCCCAGCGCGGTCAGATCGCCGCATTCGACGCCGAAATCATCGCGCTCAAACCGCATCCGGGCATGCAGCAGGTCGGCAGCAATCTGCGCGCGTTGCTCGATGGCAGTGAAGTGATCGCGGCGAGCAAAGGCATTCGCACTCAGGATGCGCTGAGCATCCGCTCGATCCCGCAGGTGCATGGCGCGGCGCGCGATCAACTGGATCACGCGATCAAGCAGGTCGAAGCCGAACTTAACGGCTGCACCGACAACCCGTTGCTGTTGGGTACGCCGGAGAGTTTCCGGGTGATGTCGCAAGCCAACCCGCACGGCCAATCCGTGGCGATGGCAGCGGACGTACTGGCGATTGCCATGGCTGAAATCGGCTCGATCGCCGAGCGTCGTCTCGACCGTCTGGTGAACCCGCATGTCAGCGGTCTGCCAGCTTTTCTGGTGGCCAACCCGGGGGTGAACTCGGGGATGATGATCGTGCAATACGTCGCCGCCTCGCTGTGTGCGGAAAACCGCCAGCTGGCGCAACCAGCCGTGCTCGACAACTACGTCACCTCGGGCCTGCAGGAAGACCACCTGAGCATGGGCACCAGCGCCGCGCTGAAGCTGCACCGTGCCCTGGAAAACTGCACGCAGATCCTCGCCATCGAGTACCTGCTGGCGGCGCAGGCCTTTGAATTCCTCAAGGAGCAGCGCTTTGGCGCGGGCACTGACCGGGCGTGGCGACTGCTGCGCGAAACCGTCCCGGCTTACGATCAGGATCGCTGGCTGGCGCCGGATATCGCCGCCGCCGCGAGCGTCTTGAAAGACTCGAATTCGCTGCACAACGTGTTACCGAATCTGCACTGACAATACCCATACCAGCGTGCCAAGGCGCGGATCGTCCACAAGACGAGAAGCGACGGATAACGGAATGCTCCGGAGCGACTGGTAGTTAATAACAATGCCTAAACAGGAGCATTTTAATGACTGCGCTGAACCTGATCCCCGGCCAACTGAGCCTGGCGCAACTGCGTGACGTCTACCAGCAACCGGTCAAGCTGAGCCTCGATAACAGCGCCGCCGCGCAGATCGAAGCCAGCGTCGCCTGCGTCGAGCAGATCCTTGCCGAGAACCGCACCGCCTACGGCATCAACACCGGTTTCGGCCTGCTGGCCTCGACCCGCATCGCCAGCGAAGACCTGGAAAACCTCCAGCGTTCGCTGGTGCTGTCCCATGCTGCCGGCGTCGGCCAGCCGATCAGCGATGAGTTGGTGCGTTTGATCATGGTGCTCAAGGTCAACAGCCTCAGCCGTGGTTTCTCCGGCATTCGTCGTGTGGTGATCGACGCGCTGATCGCCCTGATCAACGCCGAGGTTTACCCGCACATTCCGTTGAAAGGTTCGGTCGGCGCGTCCGGCGACCTCGCACCGCTGGCGCACATGTCGCTGGTGCTGCTGGGCGAAGGCAAGGCGCGTTACAAGGGCGAGTGGATGGAAGCGACCGAAGCGCTGAAAGTCGCCGGCCTGACCCCGCTGACCCTCGCGGCGAAAGAAGGTCTGGCGCTGCTCAACGGCACGCAGGTGTCCACCGCATTTGCGCTGCGCGGCCTGTTTGAAGGTGAAGACCTGTTTGCCGGCGCGCTGGCGCTGGGCGGCCTGACTGTTGAAGCCGTTTTGGGCTCGCGCTCGCCGTTCGACGCGCGCATCCACGCTGCCCGTGGTCAGAAAGGCCAGATCGACACCGCTGCTGCCTATCGCGATCTGCTGGGTGAGCGCAGCGAAGTCTCCGATTCGCACCAGAACTGCGAAAAGGTCCAGGACCCGTACTCGCTGCGCTGCCAGCCGCAAGTCATGGGCGCCTGCCTGACCCAGTTCCGTCAGGCCGCTGAAGTGCTGGTGATCGAAGCCAACGCCGTGTCGGATAACCCATTGGTGTTCGCCGCTGAAGGCGACGTGATTTCCGGCGGCAACTTCCACGCCGAACCGGTGGCCATGGCCGCTGACAACATGGCGCTGGCCATCGCCGAAATCGGCTCGCTGAGCGAACGCCGTATCTCGCTGATGATGGACAAGCACATGTCGCAACTGCCGCCGTTTCTGGTGGCCAATGGCGGCGTGAACTCCGGTTTCATGATTGCCCAGGTGACCGCGGCGGCACTGGCCAGCGAGAACAAGGCACTGTCCCATCCGCATTCGGTGGACAGCCTGCCGACCTCGGCCAACCAGGAAGACCACGTGTCGATGGCCCCGGCGGCCGGCAAGCGGCTGTGGGAAATGGCCGAAAACACCCGCGGGATTCTCGCGGTGGAATGGCTGGCGGCAGTGCAGGGCCTGGACCTGCGCAACGGTCTGAAGACCTCGACCAAACTGGAACAGGCCCGGGCGATTTTGCGTCGCGAAGTGCCGTTCTACGAGAAGGACCGCTTCTTTGCCCCGGACATCAATGCGGCGACCGAGTTGTTGGCTTCGCGGTGTCTGACCGAGCTGGTTCCAGGCAAGCTTTTGCCTAGCCTGTGATGGCCTCTTCGCGAGCAAGCCTGCTCCCACAGTTGGAATGCGTACCTCTGTGGGAACGAGCCTGCTCGCGAATCGATTTTGAACAAGACGAGGACTTGGGATGAAAACCCTCTGGCAACACTGCCACGTCGCAACCATGGCGCAGGGCGTCTACTCGATCATCGAGGATGCGGCCATCGTGACGTCCGGTGCACACATCGAGTGGATCGGCCCGCGTAATCAATTGCCCTCCGGCGAATACCCGGCGGTCAACGACCTGCAAGGCGCGTGGGTCACCCCCGGCCTGATCGACTGCCACACCCACACGGTGTTTGGCGGCAACCGCAGCGGCGAATTCGAGAAACGTCTGCAAGGCGTCAGCTACGCCGAGATCGCCGCGCAGGGCGGCGGCATCGCCAGCACGGTACGCGCCACCCGTGAAGCGACTGAAGACGAGCTGTTCGCCAGCGCCGCCAAGCGCCTGAAAAGCCTGATGCGCGACGGCGTGACCACGGTCGAAATGAAGTCCGGCTACGGTCTGGACCTGGCCAGCGAACGCAAGATCCTGCGGGTCATTCGTCGCCTTGCCAATGAGCTGCCGATCAGCGTGCGCAGCACCTGTCTGGCCGCCCACGCGTTGCCGCCGGAATACAAGGATCGCGCTGACGCTTACATCGATCACATCTGCGCTGAAATGCTCCCGTCGCTGGCTGCCGAAGGGCTGGTCGATGCCGTGGATGCGTTCTGCGAATACCTGGCGTTCTCGCCGGAACAGGTCGAGCGGGTGTTCATCACCGCGCAAAAACTCGGTCTGCCGGTGAAGCTGCACGCCGAGCAATTATCGTCACTGCATGGCTCCAGTCTTGCCGCGCGCTACAAGGCTTTGTCCGCCGATCATCTGGAGTTCATGGACGAAGACGACGCCATCGCCATGGCCAAATCCGACACCGTCGCCGTGCTGTTGCCGGGCGCGTTCTACTTCCTGCGCGAAACCCAGTTGCCGCCGATGGACGCCTTGCGCAAACACAAGGTGAAAATCGCCATCGCCAGCGACCTCAACCCTGGTACCTCACCGGCGCTGTCGTTGCGCCTGATGCTGAACATGGCCTGCACCTGTTTCCGCATGACTCCGGAAGAAGCCCTGGCCGGTGCAACCATTCATGCCGCGCAAGCGCTGGGCATGGCCGACACTCATGGCTCGCTGGAAGTCGGCAAGGTGGCGGATTTCGTCGCCTGGCACATCGATCGTCCGGCGGACCTGGCTTACTGGCTCGGTGGTGATCTGGACAAACGCGTCGTGCGTCACGGCGTTGAATCAAGTCTGTAGGAGAGCGGTTGTGGATAAGGTTCTGAGTTTTAAACAAGGTCGCGTGCCACTGCTGATCAGCATGCCGCATGCCGGCGTGCGCCTGACACCTGCGGTGGAGGCCGGGCTGATCCCGGACGCGAAAAGTTTGCCGGACACCGACTGGCACATACCGCAGCTCTACGATTTTGCCGAGGAACTGGGCGCCAGCACGTTGGCCGCCGAGTACTCGCGGTTCGTCATCGACCTGAACCGTCCGTCCGATGACAAGCCGTTGTACGTCGGCGCCACCACCGGCCTGTACCCGGCAACGCTGTTCGATGGCATTCCTCTGTTTCGCGAGGGACACGAGCCCTCGAAAGCAGAACGTGCGACCTATCTGGAACAGGTCTGGACGCCGTATCACCGCACCTTGCAGCAAGAGCTGGCGCGCTTGAAGGCTGAATTCGGTTACGCGCTGTTGTTCGACGCGCACTCGATTCGCTCGATCATCCCGCACCTGTTCGACGGCAAACTGCCGGACTTCAACCTCGGTACCTTCAACGGTGCCAGTTGCGATCCGCAGCTTGCGACGCAACTGGAAGCCATCTGCGCGCGCCACAGCAATTACAGCCACGTGCTCAACGGACGCTTCAAGGGCGGCCACATCACCCGCCATTACGGCAACCCGGCCGAGAACATCCACGCCGTGCAACTGGAGCTGGGCCAGTGCACCTACATGGAAGAGTTCGAACCGTTCCGCTACCGCGCCGATCTCGCGGAGCCGACGCGGGTGGTGTTGAAGGAGTTGTTGCAAGGGTTCCTCGCGTGGGGCAAATCCCGCTATACCGTCTAACCAATGGTGGCAGCGGGCTTGCTTGCGAAGGCGATGGGTCAGCCTCAAAGGGTGACTGACCCCTTCGCGAGCAAGCCCGCTCCCACAAGGGCTTGGGTTTTCACAGGATCCGCGTTCCAACAGGGTCGCCGCTGTGCAAGTCCCGGTCGCCACAGTTCATCTTTCCCTCTCGTCGCCTGCGTAATGTTGCGGCCACGGTGCACAGACACCGACCTGACAATAATCCGCTGCCGCACGAGAACTCCCGAATGAAAAAACTCTTCACTCGTTGTGCGTTAATCCTCACCGGCAGCGCGCTGCTGAGCGCCGGCGTCATGGCCAATGACGACGCGTCCTGCAAAACCGTGCGCATGGGCGTGGTCAACTGGACCGATGTGATCGCCACCAGCGGCATGGCCGACGTGTTGCTCAATGGCCTCGGCTATGAGAGCAAGCAGACCAGCGCGGTGCAGCAGATCATCTTTGCCGGCATTCGCGACAAGCGCCTGGACATCTTCCTCGGCTACTGGAAACCGGCGATGGACAACAACATCGCGCCGTTCGTCGCTGCCAACCAAGTCAAGGTTATGAACAAGCCGAGCCTTTCGGATGCTCAGGCGACGCTGGCGGTGCCGGATTACGTGGCGGCGGCCGGGCTGAAAACCTTTGCCGACATCGCGAAGTTCAAGGATCAGCTCGGCGGCAAGATTTACGGCATTGAACCGGGCAGCGGTGCCAACACCACCATCAAAACCATGATCGAGACCAACCACTTCGGCTTGAAGGACTTCAAGATCATCGAGTCCGGCGAGGCCGGCATGCTCGCCGCCGTGCAGCGCGCGGTGAACCGCAAGGAGTTCGTGGTGTTCGTTGGCTGGACCCCGCACCCGATGAACATCAACATGAAAATCACCTACCTGACCGGCAGTGAAGACGTCTACGGCCCCAACGAAGGCGCCGCAACCGTGTCCACCGTCACCGCGCCGGATTACGCCCAACGTTGCCCGAACGTGCATCGGCTGCTGGAAAACCTGACCTTCACCGCCGCCCAGGAAAGCCAGTTGATGGTGCCGATCATGGAGCGCAAGACCCCGCAGGAAGTGGCGAAGAACTGGCTGCGTGAACACCCCGAGGATCTGCAGCGCTGGCTGGCCGGAGTCAGCAGTTTCGAGGGCAAGGATGGCGCGGGCGCGGTTCAGGCCAGCCTGAAAAAATGATCAGTCGTTATCTGCTTTCTCCGGCGATGGCAGCCTTCGTCGCGAGAACTGAAGGCTACGCCAGTGATGACACTGGCCTTGCGGGACTGCGTCTCGCCTATGACGCCATGTGTCGGGCTTTCACGCCTGAGCGGCCGGCAGGGCTGGAGGTCGTCGACTTCCAGTTGCGCGGCGTACCCGTGCGCTCGTACCGTCCGCCGGTTACCCCACCGGCCAGCGGCTGGCCCTGCGTGCTGTACCTGCACGGCGGCGGTTGGATGGTCGGTGGGCTCGACTCCCACGACTTCATCTGTTTCGAACTGGCCATGGCGTTGGGCGCGATGGTGGTGGCGGTGGATTATCGGCTGGCGCCGGAGCATCCATACCCGGCCGGGTTCGAGGATTGCCTGAGTGTCTGGCGGGCGTTGCGCAGCGGGCCGTTCTGGTTTGACCCGCAGAAACTGTTGGTGGCCGGCGACAGCGCCGGTGGCAATCTCGCCGCCGCGTTGTGCCTGGCGTTGCGTGATGCCGGCGAGTCGATGCCGGCGGCCCAAGTGCTGATCTACCCGGGGTTGGGTGGTGGCGATCACTTGCCGTCGCGCAGCGAGTGCGCCGATGCGCCCTTGCTCGGCAGCACTGACGTTGAGTACTACCGCGCGCTGTACCTGCGTGGCAGCCATCAGCCGGACGCTTATGCCATGCCGCTGCTCGCTGACGATTTCAGCGGCTTGCCACCAGCCTGGCTCGCCGTGGCGCAATTCGATCCGCTGCGCGACGATGGCGTGCGCTACGTTGAGCAACTGTCCGCCGCCGGTACAGACGCCTCGCTTTATTACGGCGAAGGGCTGGTGCACGGTTGTTTGCGCGCGCGTGGCCAGGTCGCCGAGGTCGAGCGGCTCTACGAAAACCTGCTGAGGTTCATGGCTGACAAATTGTGACTGCGTACGAGCATGCTCATTGACGTAAATCGGGTTTATGATGCCGGACGGCAGAATAATAGAAGTCCCCCCAGGGATGACCTCGACCCCTTACGGAGCGCGCAATGCAGACATTGTTTCCGCAGATCAAACCCCATGCCCGGCACGATCTGGCTGTCGATGACACCCACACGCTGTACGTCGACGAAAGCGGTTCGCCGGAAGGCCTGCCGGTGGTGTTCATCCACGGTGGTCCCGGCGCCGGTTGCGACGCCCAGAGCCGTCGCTATTTCGACCCGAACCTGTATCGCATTGTCACCTTCGACCAGCGCGGCTGCGGACGCTCCACACCGCATGCCAGCCTGGAAAACAACACCACCTGGGATCTGGTCGCCGACCTTGAGCGCATCCGCAAGCACCTGGGCATCGACAAATGGGTGCTGTTCGGCGGCTCGTGGGGCTCGACCCTGGCGCTGGCTTATGCGCAAACCCACCCGGAGCGCGTGCACGGTCTGATCCTGCGCGGGATCTTTCTCTGCCGTGCGCAGGAAATCGAGTGGTTCTACCAGGCCGGTGCCAGCCGTCTGTTCCCCGATTACTGGCAGGACTACATTGCGCCGATCCCGCTGGATGAACGCGACGATCTGCTCAGCGCTTTCCACAAGCGCCTGGTGGGCAACGACCAGATCGCCCAGATGCACGCGGCCAAGGCCTGGTCGACATGGGAAGGGCGCACGGCGACGCTGCGCCCGAACCCGCTGGTGGTTGATCGCTTCTCCGAACCGCAGCGCGCACTGTCGATAGCGCGGATCGAATGTCACTACTTCACCAACAACGCGTTCCTGGAACCGAATCAACTGATCCGCGACATGGGCAAGATCGCCCATCTGCCAGGGGTGATTATTCATGGTCGCTACGACGTGATCTGTCCGCTGGACAATGCCTGGGAATTGCATCAAGCGTGGCCGAACAGCGAGCTGCAGGTGATCCGCGATGCCGGTCACGCCGCCTCCGAACCGGGTATCACCGATGCGCTGGTGCGTGCTGCGAGCAACATGGCCCGACGCCTGCTCGACCTGCCGCCCGAAGAAGCATGAAGGGGCTTTTACAGCGCGTGCGCGGAGCACGCGTCGAAGTCGCGGGAGAGACCGTCGGCGCGGTAGATCAAGGTTTGCTGGTGCTGGTGGCAGTCGAACCCGACGACACGCGTACCAGCGCCGACAAACTTCTGCATAAGCTGCTTAACTATCGGGTATTCAGTGACGCCGAGGGCAAGATGAATCTGTCCCTGGCGGATGTGGGCGGCGGGTTGCTGCTGGTCTCTCAGTTCACCCTGGCTGCCGACACCAAGAGCGGGTTGCGTCCGAGTTTCTCGAGCGCGGCCCCTCCGGCATTGGGCGAGGAATTGTTCGACTATCTATTAAGCAAAGCGAAACAGATGCATGGCACTGTGGCATCAGGTAGATTCGGCGCGGATATGCAGGTGCACCTGGTCAACGATGGCCCGGTAACCTTCCTGTTACAGACATGAAAGCCCTTGAAACATCTTTTCAAGGGCTTTTCGACTGAAAACAGGCGTTTTTCGCGATAAATACTTTGTTACCCCTGATGCGTTGTCACGCGGGCTACTAGATAATCGCGCGCTATGGGGATCAGCGTTCGTTGGTCCATTTTTGACTTAGGTAGAGACTTGTCTGGATCCGATTGGGGAATCATTTTGCCCCAGCGGAGTCGGAACAATGCTCGCCAACCTGGCATATAGATAGCTGGCCGTTGGTTTTTTGATCTGTTTTCGGCGAGGGTTGCTCGTGATTGTTAGTCCCTGTAATGCAGCAAAAATGTCTGCCAAACGCATGCGAAGTGCCCTGGTAGCGGGCTCGGCGCTCCTGTGCCTGCTTAGCGCCGGCCAGCTTTGGGCGTTCAATCTTGACGATGTATCGGCCAAGGCTAAAGAGCTGGCCGGGCAGAAGTTCGAAGCCCCGCGCAGCAACCTGCCGACAGAATTTCGTGAGATGAAATTCGCGGACTATCAGAAAATCCGCTTCCTCACCGAGAAGGCTGAGTGGGCTGATCAGAAGACCCCGTTCAAGCTGTCCTTCTATCACCAGGGTATGCACTTCGATACGCCGGTGAA
Organism: Pseudomonas sp. H1h; assembly: GCF_000633255.1. Taxonomy (GTDB): domain Bacteria; phylum Pseudomonadota; class Gammaproteobacteria; order Pseudomonadales; family Pseudomonadaceae; genus Aquipseudomonas. The sequence goes on along the minus strand of NZ_AYMJ01000012.1, from coordinate 202,586 downwards.
AATCAACGAAATCACCGCGAACACCGTCGAAGAGATCAAATACGATCCGACCCGCTTTGATTTTGGCGACCTCAAGTTCGATCCGAAGGCCACTGAGCAACTGGGCTACGCCGGTTTCCGTGTGCTGTACCCGATCAACAAGGCCGACAAGCAAGACGAAATCATGACCATGCTCGGCGCGAGTTACTTCCGCGTTGTCGGCAAGGGCCACACCTACGGCCTCTCGGCGCGTGGTCTGGCGATTGATACCGCGCTGCCGTCGGGCGAAGAGTTCCCGCGTTTTCGCGAGTTCTGGATTCAACAGCCGAAGCCGGGTGACAAGCATCTGGTGATTTTCGCGCTGCTCGACTCGCCGCGTGCCACCGGTGCCTATCGTCTGATCCTGCGTCCGGGCAGCGACACCATTGTTGACGTCAAGGCGCAGGTGTTCCTGCGTGATAAGGTCGGCAAACTGGGCATCGCGCCGCTGACCAGCATGTTCCTGTTCGGTGCCAACCAGCCGTCGAAAGTTCTCAACTACCGTCGTGAACTGCACGACTCCAGCGGTCTGTCGATCCATGCCGGCAACGGCGAGTGGATCTGGCGTCCGCTGAACAACCCGAAACACCTGGCCGTGAGCAACTTCAGCGTCGAGAACCCGCGTGGTTTCGGTCTGCTGCAACGTGGCCGCGACTTCAGCCACTACGAAGACCTCGACGATCGCTACGACAAGCGTCCAAGCGCCTGGATCGAGCCGAAGGGCGAGTGGGGCAAGGGCACTGTTGATCTGGTAGAGATTCCGACCGCCGACGAAACCAACGACAACATCGTTGCGTTCTGGAGCCCGGAAACCATGCCAGAGCCAGGCAAGCCTCTGGACTTCGCCTACCGCCTGCACTGGACCATGGACGAAGCGGCGATTCACGCGCCGGACAGCGCCTGGGTTTCGCAGACACTGCGTTCGACCGGTGACGTCAAGCAATCGAACCTGATCCGTCAGCCGGATGGCAGCGTTGCCTACCTGGTCGACTTCGAAGGTCCATCGCTGGCCGCTCTGACCCCGGACGCCGACGTGCGCAGCCAGGTCAGTGTTGGCGACAACGCCGAACTGGTTGAGAACAGTGTGCGCTACAACCCTGAAACCAAGGGCTGGCGTTTGACTCTGCGGATGAAAATCAAAGACGCGAGCAAGTCGACCGAGATGCGTGCCGCGCTGGTACAGCCAGTCGTGACCGCTGATCTGGCGAAATCGGTGCCGGCGTCCAATTCGTCCGTCGCCAAGGCCGACAAGGTCGCTGCCAAGCAACAAGAGAAACTCGACAAGGAAGCCAAGGCCGCCGAGGCCAAACAGGCTGACGCCAAGCCTGTAGCTGATGCCAAGGACAAGGCCAACAAAGACGCCAAGCAGCCAGCGGCTGCGGACGCGGCCCCTGCCACACCGGAATCGGCACCGACTGAAGAAGTCCTGACCGAGACCTGGAGCTATCAGTTGCCTGCCGATGAGTAACTCTCAAGTACAGCCAGAGACTCTGTCCGAGTATCTGGCGCATCTGCCGATGACCGACGAGCAGCGCGCGGAACTCGCGGGCTGCCAGTCCTTCAGCGAACTGCACCAGCGCTTGTCGTCGCCGACGTTCGACGCCCCTGCCGAAGCCGCTCAGGCTTCGGTGGGCAAGCGCCTGACCCTGAGCACCGCCGAAGAGCTGGAAGATGCGGAAATGCTGGTGCTCGACGCCAGCGGCCGGGTCGCGATGAAGGCGACGCCGCCGATCCGTCGGACCAAAGTCGTGCCGGAACCATGGCGCACCAACATTCTGGTGCGTGGCTGGCGTCGTCTGACCGGGCGCACCAACCCGCCACAGCCGCCAAAGGACGAGAACGTGTTGCCGGCCGCGCGCTGGCGCACCGTCGGTTCGATCCGTCGCTACATCCTGTTGCTGCTGATGCTGGGTCAGACCATCGTCGCCGGCTGGTACATGAAAGGCATCATGCCGTACCAGGGCTGGTCGTTCGTCGATCTGGAAGAAGTCCTGCACCAGCCGCTGCTGCAAACCGCCACGCAAGTGCTGCCCTATGCGCTGCAAACCAGCATCCTGATCCTGTTCGGGATTCTGTTCTGCTGGGTCTCGGCCGGTTTCTGGACCGCGCTGATGGGCTTCCTCGAGTTGCTCACCGGCCACGACAAATACCGTATCTCCGGCAAAAGCGCCGGCAACGAGCCGATTGCCAAAGACGCACGCACTGCCCTGGTGATGCCGATCTGCAACGAAGACGTACCGCGCGTGTTTGCCGGTCTGCGGGCGACGTTCGAGTCGGTCGCAGCCACGGGTGATCTGGATCGCTTTGACTTCTTCGTTCTCAGCGACAGTAACGACACCGATATCTGCGTTGCTGAGCAACAGGCCTGGCTGGATGTTTGCCGCGAAGCCAAAGGCTTCGGCAAGATCTTCTATCGCCGTCGTCGCCGTCGTGTGAAACGTAAAAGCGGCAACCTCGACGACTTCTGCCGTCGCTGGGGCGGTGACTACAAGTACATGGTCGTGCTCGACGCCGACTCGGTAATGAGTGGCGAGTGCCTGACCAGTCTGGTGCGCTTGATGGAAGCCACGCCGGACGCCGGGATCATCCAGACCGCGCCGCGTGCGTCGGGCATGGACACTCTCTATGCGCGCATGCAGCAGTTTGCGACCCGCGTTTATGGCCCGCTGTTTACCGCCGGTCTGCACTTCTGGCAGTTGGGTGAGTCCCACTACTGGGGTCACAACGCGATCATCCGCATGAAGCCGTTTATCGACCACTGCGCCCTGGCGCCGTTGCCGGGTAAAGGTGCGTTCTCGGGTGCGATCCTGTCCCACGACTTTGTTGAAGCCGCGCTGATGCGCCGTGCCGGTTGGGGCGTGTGGATTGCCTACGACCTGCCGGGCAGCTACGAAGAACTGCCGCCGAACCTGCTCGACGAACTCAAGCGTGACCGTCGCTGGTGCCACGGCAACCTGATGAACTTCCGCCTGTTCCTGGTCAAAGGCATGCACCCGGTGCACCGCGCGGTGTTCCTGACCGGCGTGATGTCGTACCTGTCGGCGCCGCTGTGGTTCTTCTTCCTGGTGCTGTCGACCGCGCTGCTGGCGGTGAACACGTTGATGGAGCCGCAGTACTTCCTTGAACCGCGTCAGCTCTATCCGCTGTGGCCACAATGGCACCCGGACAAGGCGATCGCGCTGTTCTCGACGACCATCGTGCTGCTGTTCCTGCCGAAATTGTTGAGCATCATCCTGATCTGGGCCAAAGGCGCGAAAGAGTTCGGCGGCAAGTTCAAGGTGACCCTGTCGATGCTGCTGGAGATGCTGTTCTCCATGCTGCTGGCGCCGGTGCGGATGATTTTCCACACCCGTTTCGTGCTCGCCGCGTTCCTCGGCTGGGCCGCGACCTGGAACTCGCCGCAGCGTGACGACGACTCCACGCCATGGAGCGAGGCAGTCAAGCGCCATGGTCCGCAGACCCTGCTGGGCTTTTGCTGGGCGCTGCTGGTGATCTGGTTGAACCCGAGCTTCCTGTGGTGGCTGGTGCCGATCGTTGGTTCGCTGATGCTGTCGATCCCGGTCTCGGTGATTTCCAGCCGTGTCGGTCTGGGCCTCAAGTCCCGTGACGAGAGCCTGTTCCTCATCCCTGAGGAATACAATCCGCCGCAGGCATTGCTGGCGACCGACCAGTACACCCACGAGAACCGCTGGCACGCGCTGAACGACGGCTTCATTCGCGCCGTGGTCGATCCGCAGCAGAACGCCCTGGCGTGCTCGCTGGCGACGGCCCGTCACGGTCAGGCCGAGCCGATCGAGTGGCTGCGTCAGGAGCGTGTACGCCACGCCTTGAAGGCGGGTCCGGCGGCGCTGAGCAACCATGATCGCCTGCAACTGCTGAGCGATCCGGTAGCCCTGGCGCGTCTGCACGAACTGGTCTGGGCCGAAGGTCACAACGAGTGGCTGGATGCCTGGCGTGCGTCGGTGAAAGCCGATCCGCATGCGCCGTTACTGCCGCTGCGGCCGGTGAGCATGCAGGCTCAGCCGGCCTGAAAGAGAAGCCCCGCCCTCCAGCGGGGCTTTTTTATTGTTAAACAAATCGTCCATAACCCTTGTGCAAAAGAACGAGTGCGTTAGCATCCGTCCCCGAATTGGCGCACCCGGGCATTTTTGCCCATCACTGCTGGTTTTCGCGCCGCACATGCAATGGTTTTGGGGACTTGAAGATGAAGAAGTATCTGTCGATGCTGCTGGTCGGCGTCACGGCACTGGTTGCAGTCAATGCGGCGCACGCCGGTGCAATCGATGACGCGGTCAAACGCGGCACGCTGAAAGTCGGTATGGATCCGACCTACATGCCGTTCGAAATGACCAACAAGCGCGGCGAGATCATCGGCTTCGAAGTGGACATCCTCAAAGCCATGTCCAAGGCCATGGGCGTCAAGCTGGAGCTGGTCTCCACCGGTTACGACGGCATTATCCCGGCCTTGATGACGGACAAGTTCGACATGATCGGCAGCGGCATGACCCTGACCCAGGAGCGTAACCTGCGCCTGAACTTCAGCGAACCGTTCATCGTTGTCGGCCAGACCCTGCTGATCCGCAAGGAGCTGGAAGGCACCATCAAGTCCTATAAAGACCTGAACACCGCCGACTACCGCATCACCTCCAAGCTCGGTACCACTGGTGAAATGGTCGCCAAGAAGTTGATTGCCAGAGCCAAATACCACGGCTACGACAACGAGCAGGAAGCGGTGCTCGACGTGGTCAATGGCAAGGCTGACGCCTTCATCTACGACGCACCATACAACGTGGTCGCGGTGAGCAAGGTCGGCGCCGGCAAACTGGTGTTCCTCGACAAGCCGTTCACCTATGAGCCGCTGGCCTTCGGCCTGAAGAAGGGTGACTACGACAGCATCAACTTCATCAACAACTTCCTGCACCAGATCCACGAAGACGGCACCTACGATCGCATCCATGACAAGTGGTTCAAGAGCACCGATTGGCTCAAGGACATGGAATAACACTGGGTCAGTCAGACCGAGTCGCCCCATTTGCGAGCAAGCCCGCTCTCACAGGGATTGTGTGAACACCACAAATCCACTGTGGGAGCGGGCTTGCTCGCGAAGAGGGCCTCCAAGGCAACACAAAATCCGGAACCTGCAATGAAACAGAAAAAAGCCCAATGGCCCTGGCACGTCCTGACCGTGCTGGTGCTGGTCGGCCTGGCGGGCGCGTTGTATTACGCCACGTCGCTGATGTCCTACGAATGGCGCTGGAACCGCGTGCCGCAGTACTTCGCCTACCAGGCCGAAGAAACCCAGCGCGCGACCGATATCTCCACCGTCACCGAACTGATACGCAAGGGCGGCAGCGCGCAAGTCACCCTGCGCAACGACGCCGGTGACGAGCAACACCTGACCGTCGACGAGAACAGCCTGCAATTCGCTCAGGGCGACGATGTGGCCGAAGGCGACGTCGTGGGTGTGACCCGGCATTGGGCGGCAGGGCCGCTGTTGTGGGGGCTGTGGACCACGTTGTGGCTGTCGGTGGTGTCCGGCGTACTCGGTCTGCTGATCGGTCTGGTCACCGGGCTGTGCCGCCTGTCGAGCAATCCGACCCTGCGCGACCTGTCGAGCATCTACGTTGAGCTGGTGCGCGGCACGCCGCTGCTGGTGCAGATCTTCATTTTCTACTTCTTCATCGGCACGGTGATGAACCTGTCCCGGGAGTTCGCCGGGATCGCCGCGCTGTCGCTGTTCACGGGCGCTTATGTGGCCGAGATCATCCGTTCCGGCGTGCAGTCGATCGCCCGTGGGCAGAACGAAGCGGCGCGTTCGCTCGGTCTGAGCGCCGGCCAGTCGATGCGCCACGTGGTGCTGCCGCAAGCGTTAAAGCGTGTGCTGCCGCCGTTGGCCGGACAGTTCATCAGTCTGGTCAAGGACACCTCGCTGGTGTCGGTGATTGCGATTACCGAGTTGCTGAAAAGTGGCCGCGAAGTCATCACCACCTCGTTCTCGCCGTTCGAAATCCTGTTCTGCGTCGCCGGCCTGTACCTGTTGATCAACCTGCCGCTGTCGAAAATCGCCAGCCGGCTTGAGCGGAGGCTCGCGCAAAGTGATTGAAGTCCGCGATCTGGTAAAAGTCTTCGACACCCGTGGCCAGGTAGTACGGGCTGTGGATAACGTCACCACTTCCGTCGCCAAGGGCGAAGTGCTGGTGGTGATCGGCCCGTCCGGTTCCGGCAAGTCGACCTTCCTGCGTTGCCTCAATGGCCTGGAAGCGTTCGACTCGGGCTCGGTGAGCATCGACGGCCTGCAACTGGCCGATCCAAAAACCGACGTCAACGCCTACCGCCGCGAAGTCGGCATGGTGTTCCAGCATTTCAATCTGTTCCCGCACATGACCGTGCTGGAAAACCTCTGTCTGGCGCAGAAAGTCGTGCGCAAGCGCGGGCAGAAGGAAAGCGAGGCCAAGGCTCTGGCGTTGCTGGAGAAGGTCGGTATTGCGCAGAAGGCTCGCGAATATCCGTCGCGCCTGTCCGGCGGTCAGCAACAGCGCGTGGCGATTGCCCGGGCGCTGGCGATGGACCCGAAAGTGATGCTGTTCGACGAACCGACTTCGGCCCTCGACCCGGAAATGGTCGGTGAAGTGCTGGATGTGATGAAGAACCTGGCCGTGGAAGGCATGACCATGGTCTGCGTCACCCACGAAATGGGCTTCGCCCGGGAAGTGGCGGATCGGGTGCTGTTCTTCGATCACGGCAAACTGCTGGAAGATGCGTCGCCGGCGCAGTTCTTCGATGCACCGAAGGACCCGCGCGCTCAGGCCTTTCTGCGTCAGGTCCTGTAATTTCAGCGCCTGTCAGTAAGCCTTCGCGAGCAAGCCCGCTCCCACCGTTGGAATGCGTTCCCCTGTGGGAGCGGGCTTGCTCGCGAAAGCATCACCTCAGACTTTGAACCGCCCCACCAGCATCTGCAGATGCGTCCCCAACCGCGCCAGCTCAACACTCGACGCCGCCGTCTCTTCACTCGCGGCCGAGGTCTGATCCGACACATCCCGCACATTCAGCACGCTACGGTTGATCTCCTCGGCCACGGCACTCTGCTGCTCGGCTGCTGCGGCAATCTGCTGGTTCATCGCCTGAATCGCAGAGACCGTGCGTGTAATGCTTTCCAGCGAACCGCCAGCACGACGGGTCAGCTCCACACTGCTGTCGGTCAGGCTGCGGCTGTTGTCCATGATCGTCGCCACTTGCTGGGTGCCGTTCTGCAGGCCGACGATCAGCTCTTCGATCTCTTCGGTGGACTTCTGCGTGCGCTGGGCGAGGCTGCGCACTTCATCGGCGACCACCGCGAAACCACGTCCGGCCTCACCGGCACGCGCCGCTTCGATCGCCGCGTTGAGCGCCAGCAGGTTGGTTTGCTGGGCCACGGACTTGATCACGTCGAGCACGCTGCCGATCTTGTCGCTTTCGCGCTTGAGTTCGCCCATGGCCTCGGTGGAGTGGCCGACTTCGACCGCCAGACGCTCGATCTGCGCGATGGCTTCACCGACCACCTTGTCGCCTTCGCGGGCCTGCTGGTCGGCGGCCACGGCGGCTTCGGAAGCCTCCTCGGCGTTGCGCGCGACTTCCTGCACGGTGGCGGCCATTTCGTTCATGGCGGTGGCGACCTGATCGGTCTCGATCTTTTGATTGTTGACCCCGGCGCTGGTCTGTTCGGTGACCGCCGACAGTTCCTCGGCAGCGCTGGCGATCTGCGTGACGCCATCGCTGATGCCGCCGATCAGGTCGCGCAGGCCCTGAGTCATGCTCTGCATCGAGCGCTGTAACTGGCCCAGTTCGTCGCGGCGCTGCGACACCAGGTTGTGGGTCAGGTCGCCGGCGGCGACGCGCTCGGCAACTTTCAGGGTCTGGTTCAGCGGAATGATGATCTGCCGGGTGATCGCCCACGCAGCCAGCAAGCCGAAGGCCACGGCCAGCAGGGTGGCGATGATCAACTGGTTCTTGGCACTGGCGGCGTCGGTGTCGCGCACCACGGTCTGCGATTCGGTGAGTTGCCTGCTGACGTCGAGCAGGATGTCGCCCTGGGTCGACATGCGGGCCAGGGCCTTGGCACTGGCGACCTGCGAATCGCGGAACTGGCTGACCGCCGCGCGGTAGGCCTTGAGCGAGTCGGTGGCCTGCTGCAGGTTGGCGATGTGCTGCTCAGGCAGTTTGGCGGGCAGGGTGTCGAGGTTCTTCAGAGCATTGTCGATGGCGTCGAGCGCAGGCTGCTCGGCTTCGGTCTTGCCGCTGTAGGTGTAGCCGCGCACCTGGAAGCGCGCTTGCTGGATCAGTTTGCTCAGGTCGATCACTGCGTTGAACTGCGCAACGCTGTCGCCCTGGAGCATGGATTTCTCCACCTCGGCGACCTTGGCCACGGCGTTGTCGGCGGTGGCGCCGAGTTTGCTGCGGGCGTCTTCGCGGTTGGCGCCGGCCTGCACCATGTCGGCGAAAGCGCGCTTGTATTCGGCGACGGCGGCCAGTTGTTGGTCGACCTTCGCGGCGTCGGCCGGTTGTTCGATCAGGCCACGTGCGGTTTGCAGACCGCTGTCGAGTTTGCCCAGCAGGTCGTTGACCGCGCCCGGGCCTTGCTCGCCACGGCGCGCTTCATAGTCCAGACGCGCCAGGCGCAGGTCCTTGGTCAGTTCGTTGAGGCTGGAGATGAAACCCAGCTTGTCGCCACGGCTGATGATGCCGCTCATGCCGGTCCAGCCGGTGAAGGTGATCAACAGCGTCAGCAACAGCACCAGGCCGAAACCGATCCCCAGCTTGCGTTTGACGCTGACGTTCCCAAGATTCTCGGCTAACCAACGGTACATGCGACGACTCCCCTCGGACCACTAATTGGACTTATGGGAACTGTATCGGCTGGGTGATGGCAATCTGTAACCCGATTTGTCGGGTTAGAACAGGCGGGCGAGGAGGGCGGTGACGGCGGTTTCGACGCGCAGGATGCGCTCGCCCAATTGCACCGGTTGCAGTCCGGACTTGCCCAGCAGATCGATTTCGTAGGGGATCCAGCCGCCTTCAGGGCCGATCGCCAGGGTCACCGGTTCGCTCAGGGCGCGCGGGCAGGGCGGGTAGTTGCCGGGGTGGCCAACCAGACCGAGGGTGCCTTTGCTGATCGCCGGCAGACGGTCTTCGACGAACGGCTTGAAGCGCTTCTCGATGATGATCTCCGGCAGGACCGTATCGCGAGCCTGTTCGAGACCGAGGATCAAATTCTCGCGAATCGCTTCCGGCTCCAGAAACGGCGTCTGCCAGAAGCTCTTTTCGACGCGGTAGCTGTTGACCAGAATCACCTTCGACACGCCCATGGTCGCCACGGTCTGGAACACCCGCCGCAGCATCTTCGGGCGCGGCAGGGCCAATACCAGAGTGAGCGGCAGCTTGGCCGGTGGTAGCTGATCGAGGGTGACCCGCAGTTCGGCTTCGCCCGCTTCCAGACGCAGCAGCTCGGCCGAGCCCATCAACCCGCCGATGCGCCCGACCCGCAGGCTGTCGCCGACTTCCGAGCGGTGGACTTCCTGCATGTGCGTCAGGCGCCGATCACGCAGCACGACGCGGTCGGCCGCAATGAAATCGGCCTCTTCGAGCAACAACAGGTTCATGGCTGCGTCGCTGGCGGCTGGTCGTTATGGTCGTCGACGGTTTCGTCCGGGCGCTCGCGCTTGCTGACCAGGCTGCCGAACAGGATGCCGATTTCAAACAGCATCCACATCGGCACGGCCAGCAGGGTCTGGGAGAAGATGTCCGGCGGCGTGAGGATCATGCCGACCACGAAGCAGCCGATGATCACGTACGGGCGGATCTTCTTCAGGTATTTGACGTCGACCACGCCGATCCACACCAGCAGCACCACGGCCACCGGGATTTCGAACGCGACGCCAAAGGCGAAGAACAGCGTCATCACAAAGTCGAGGTAACTGGTGATGTCGGTCATCATTTCCACGCCGGCCGGGGTGGCGGCGGCGAAGAACTTGAAGATCAGCGGGAACACGAAGTAATAGGCGAACGCCATGCCGGTGTAGAACAGCAGGATGCTCGACACCAGCAGCGGCACCGCGATGCGCTTCTCGTGCTTGTACAAGCCCGGCGCGATGAAGCCCCAGATCTGATGCAGGATCACCGGGATCGCGAGAAACAGCGAAACCATCATCGTCAGCTTCAGCGGCGTCAGGAAGGGCGACGACACATCAGTGGCGATCATCGTCGCGCCGACCGGCAGGTACTGGCGCAGCGGCGTCGAGACGAAGGTGTAGATCTGCTGGGTGAAGGCGAACAACCCGGCGAAGATGATGAAGACTGCCGCCACACAACGCAGCAGGCGGGTGCGCAACTCGGTGAGGTGCGATACCAGCGGCATGTGCTGGTCGTTTTCGGGGAGATCGCTCATGGGGCTCGCGGCGGCAGTGTTGGGTCGTGAGGGGCCGGTGTTGTCGGCGCGGCGGGTGCAGCTACGTGTTCAACCGAATGTTCTGCAACTGCGGACACAGGTTCTGTCGCCGCTACAACGGATGCAGGTGCAGGTGTCGGCGCGACAGGCGCGCTTGGCGCATGAATCGTCTGCTCACCCACGTGTTCAACCGGCGTCGGCTCCTGCTGAACCGGTGGCGTGAAAATCTTCCGCGCCTCCTGCTCCAGAGACAGAATGTGCTCGTTGTGCAGTTGCCGACGGATCTCGTCGGCACCGATTTCACGCTCAACTTCCTGTTTGATCGCGTTGAAGCTGCGCTTCAGCCGCCCGACCCACAGGCCAGCGGTGCGCGCAGCGCCCGGCAGACGCTCGGGGCCCAGCACCAGCAGGGCAACGAGGCCGACGAGCAGCAGTTCAGAGAAGCTGATACCAAACATTAGTCAGTGCTCACACGTCTTTGCGGATCGGCTCTTCGACTTTCTGCGCCTGCACGTCGATGGTGTGCGGCGGGTTGGCCTGAGCGGTGGCTTGCGGCTGCACCGGTGGTACCGGTTGCGCAGGCGTTACGGTCGGATCGGCGGCCGCTTTCTCGTCGTCGTTCATGGCTTTACGGAAGCCCTTGATCGACTCACCGACGTCGGTGCCGAGGTTTTTCAGTTTCTTGGTGCCGAACACCAGCACCACGACAACCAGAATGACGATCCAGTGTTTCCAGTCAAAAATGCCCATGTTGCTGTTCCTCTCTAAAAATTGTTCAGGCGGATGGACGCGAGGCTTTCTCGACGTGTCCCGACAGGCCGAAGCGGCGATCCAGTTCATCCAGCACAGCCTGTGGATGCTGCCCCAGTTGGGCGAGCATGACCATGCTGTGGAACCACAGGTCGGCGGTCTCGTAGATCACGTCGCTGCAGTCGCCGCTGATGGCAGCGTCCTTGGCGGCGATAATGGTTTCGACCGACTCTTCGCCGACTTTCTCCAGAATCTTGTTCAGGCCCTTGTGATACAGACTAGCTACATATGAGCTGTCGGCCGCTGCGCCTTTGCGCTCTTCGAGCACTTCGGCCAGACGAGTCAGGGTGTCACTCATGTTTGTGTCCTGCGGAGTAGATTGCGTGCGGGTCTTTCAGAACCGGATCGACCGTTTTCCAGTCGCCGTTTTCGAAGACACGGTAAAAGCAGCTTTGACGGCCAGTATGGCAAGCGATGTCGCCGATCTGTTCGACCATCAGGATGATCACGTCGGCGTCACAGTCCAGACGCATTTCATGCAGGGTCTGCACATGGCCGGACTCTTCGCCCTTGCGCCACAGCTTGCCACGGGAACGTGACCAGTAGATGGCACGGTTTTCGGATGCGGTCAGCTCCAGGGCTTCGCGGTTCATCCAGGCCATCATCAGCACGCGTCCGGTCTTGTGATCCTGGGCAATCGCCGGCACCAGGCCATCGGCGTCCCACTTGATCTCGTCCAGCCAGTTTTTCATCTTCGACTCCGACAGCGAACCCACACTTCAATAGTCGGGTTCAGGCGTTGAAACAGTGTGCCAGCCGATCACGCAACTGGCTATCGGCGAACGACCAGATACAAGCCGACTGCCACCATGATTCCGGCGGGCCAATGCCCCAGTTCGTGCATCGGGCCACCGGCGGCGAGAATGGTGCCGCCCGCCAGATGAGCACTGCCGAGCAGACGCAGGAACCAGTCGTCCTTGCGCTTGTGCCACGGCGGTGGCGGGTCGTTGGCGTGTGGCTGGGACATGCGTTCGAGCAGGTCGCGGGCCATGTTGGCCAGGTGCGGCAGCTGTTCGAACTGGCTCTGCACGTTGCCGATCAAGGCTTTCGGGCTGACGCGCTCGCGCATCCAGCGTTCGAGGAACGGCTGCGCGGTGTTCCACAGATCCAGGTCCGGGTACAGCTGACGGCCGAGGCCTTCGATGTTCAGCAGGGTCTTTTGCAGCAGCACCAGCTGCGGCTGGACTTCCATGTTGAAGCGTCGCGCGGTCTGGAACAGGCGCATCAGTACCTGGCCAAATGAAATATCTTTTAACGGTTTTTCGAAGATCGGCTCGCACACAGTACGGATTGCCGCTTCGAACTCGTTGAGTTTGGTTTCTGCCGGCACCCAGCCCGAATCGATGTGCAACTGCGCCACGCGGCGATAGTCGCGCTTGAAGAAGGCAAACAGGTTGCGTGCCAGATAGTCCTGGTCTTCCGGGGTCAGGCTACCGACGATGCCGCAGTCGATCGCGATGTACTGGGGGCTCCACGGGTTGACGGTACTGACGAAGATGTTGCCCGGGTGCATGTCGGCGTGGAAGAAACTGTCGCGGAACACCTGGGTGAAGAAGATCTCCACGCCACGCTCGGCGAGCATTTTCATGTCGGTGCGCTGGTCGGCGAGGGTCGCCAGATCGGTGACCTGGATTCCGTAGATGCGCTCCATCACCAGCACTTTCGGCCGGCACCAGTCCCAATAGACTTGCGGCACATAAAGCAGTGGCGAGCCCTCGAAGTTGCGCTTCAACTGGCTGGCGTTGGCCGCCTCGCGCAGCAGGTCGAGCTCGTCGTAGATGGTTTTTTCGTAGTCCTGCACCACGTCGACCGGGTGCAGCAGGCGCGCGTCGGCCGAGACTTTTTCGGCGGCGCGGGCGAGGATGAACAGCCACGCGAGATCCTGCGCGATGATTGGCTTCAGGCCTGGGCGGATCACCTTGACCACCACTTCTTCGCCGGTTTTCAGCTGCGCGGCATGCACCTGCGCCACCGAGGCCGAGGCCAGCGGCTCGACGTCAAAGCGGCTGAACACTTCGCTGATCTTCTTGCCCAGCTGCTCTTCGATCAGTTTGACCGACAGCTGCGAATCGAACGGCGGCACGCGGTCCTGCAACAGCATCAGCTCATCGGCGATGTCTTCCGGCAGCAGGTCGCGGCGGGTCGAGAGAATCTGCCCGAACTTGATGAAAATCGGCCCCAGATCCTGCAGGGCCAGACGCAGGCGCGCGCCACGGCTCAGGTCCAGCGGCTTGCGCGGGAACCAGCGCCACGGCAGCACATAGCGCAGCGCCAGGAGAAACCAGGGCAGCGGCAGATCGAACAGCAGGTCATCGAGGCGGTAGCGGATCACGACGCGCTGGATGCGCAACAGACGGCGGACGGCAAGCAGCTTCATGCGTTATCGCTTGGGTCGAGGGATCGGGAAAGGCGCTCGAAACGCGCCTCGAGACGTTCCAGATCAAGTTTGATCCGGTCCAGTTCGCTGAACCGAGCTTCGGCTTCGCGCTGCCCGACAAGGGTGCGTGATTCTTCGGCGAGGTACTCGGCGAGGTTCTGGTTGAGGCTGGCAAATCCTTGTTGATACCAGCGTGCGCGGCTGCGCAGATGACCGCCGACCAGTTGCGTGGCGACCGGGCCGAGCCAGCGCGAGAGTTCGTACTCCCAGTCCAGCTCAAGATCCTGCAGCACGCCGGCCAGTTCCAGCAGCACGCCGCTGTCGCCATCGAGTTCGACTTCCGGGGCATGCAGCACCGCGGTCTTGTCCTTGCTCACGGCCAGTTTCACCAGGCTTGAAGCCGGGGCGCGCAGGGTGCAGTCGACACCGGTCTCCCAGTGCGAGGCCAGCATCAGGCCTTCGTCGCTCGGCAGGATGAACAGCTGCAGCGCCGGACTGCGGCAATCTACGGCGATTACCTTGCCGGTCAGATGCGCCAGCCGCGGCAGCGCCGTGCTGTCGAGATGCAGCACCCGGTTGAGGCCGAGTTCGACGCTGGCGAGCAGCCCGGTGAGCAGCATCAGGGCTTGATGCCGCGGTGCAGGGCGACGATGCCTGCGGTCATGTTGTGATAGGTCACACGGTCGAAGCCGGCGTCGACCATCATCGACTTCAGGGTTTCCTGATTCGGGTGCATGCGGATCGATTCGGCCAGGTAGCGATAGCTTTCCGAGTCGTTGGTGATCAGCTTGCCCATCAGCGGCATGAAGGCGAACGAGTAGGCGTCGTAGGCCTTGGACATCAGCGCATTGGTCGGCTTGGAGAACTCCAGCACCAGCAGACGGCCGCCCGGCTTGAGCACGCGCAGCATCGAGCGCAGGGCGTCTTCTTTATGCGTCACGTTGCGCAGGCCGAAGGCGATGGTCACGCAGTCGAAGTGGTTGTCCGGGAACGGCAGTTTTTCCGCGTCCGCCTGAACGAATTCGACGTTGCCCGACACACCCAGGTCCAGCAGGCGGTCACGACCGACCTTGAGCATCGATTCGTTGATGTCGGCCAGCACCACCTGACCGGTCGGGCCGACCAGGTGCGAGAATTTCTTGGTCAGGTCACCGGTACCGCCGGCGATGTCCAGCACGCGGTTGCCGCTGCGAACGCCCGACAGTTCGATCGCAAAACGCTTCCACAGACGGTGCATGCCGCCCGACAGAAGGTCGTTCATCAGATCGTATTTGGCGGCTACCGAGTGGAAAACCTCAGCGACTTTTTCCGCTTTCTGGCTTTCCGGAACGTTTTTGAAGCCGAAGTGTGTGGTGGGTTCGGCATCGCTGCCTTTGCGCTGATCAGTCATATCGCTGTCACCAAAAGAGAATGCGCGACATTCTAATCCCCAAGCCATGCTTTGTCTTGGAATGGCTAAAGGTAAGATGGGCAACCTTCGGGACGATTTGCCGCAGAGGTGGTCAAGATTTACCGACACGTATTCACAGCCCCATTCAAAAAGCAGGAGTCATTCAATGGCCAAAATCAGTGTTGAGCGTGCACACAACCTGGGCAAGGAAGCCGCCCGCGAGAAGGCTGACAAGCTGGCGCAAAAACTCTCCGATCAATATGGCCTGGAGCCGCAATGGTCGGGCGACACCCTCAACCTCAAGCGCTCGGGCGTGAAAGGCGCGGTGCACGTGGCCGACGATTCGATCAAGGTCGATGTCGAGCTGGGCATCATGATGTCGGCCATGAGCGGCATGATCAAAGCCGAGATCGAGAAGGCGCTGGATAAAGCGCTGGTCTGATCGCGATTTTTCGGTAACCCGAGATCCCCTGTGGGAGCGGGCCTGCTCGCGAAAGCGGTGTGTCAGTCGACTCGAATATTGACTGTTCCACCGTATTCGCGAGCAAGCCCGCTCCCACATTTGTTTTGGGGTGTGCCCATCTGTTTATGTCAGTTGTTAGGGTGCCGTTTCTAATTTTTCTCCCTACTTTGTGCCTGAGCCCGACACATCTGCGGGCAGTTCCTCAAACCTTCTGCGCGTGAGGTGCACCATGGCCAAAGTAATTCTGAAGAAAAAAATCGATGCTTCGACTTCTGCTCTGAGCGACGTCAAATCCTATGCCCGCAAGATCTGGCTGGCAGGCCTGGGTGCCTACGCCAAGGTTGGCCAAGAGGGCAGCGAGTACTTTCAGGAATTGATCAAGGCTGGTCAAACTGTTGAAAAGAAAGGCAAAAAAGCCGTCACTGAAAAACTCGAAGCGGCCAATGCCGAGATCGATGAAGCCAAGAGCGAAGTGAGCTCATTCAAAGGCCGGGTCGAAGTTCAGCTCGACAAGGTCGAGAAGGCGTTCGACTCCCGTGTAGCAAGCGCCTTGAATCGTATCGGCATTCCGTCTAAACATGACGTTGAGACACTCTCTGCTAAGCTCGATGAGCTGACGGCATTGCTCGAACGCGTCGCGCGTAAATCTTAAGGAGAACGGGATGGCTGGTAAAAAGAACACCGATAAAGAAGGCAGCTCGTGGATCGGGAAAGTCGAAGACTACTCCCGCAAAATCTGGCTGGCTGGTTTAGGCGTGTACTCGAAGATCGACACTGACGGCAGCAAGCTCTTCGAGACACTGGTCAAAGACGGCGAGAAAGCCGAGAAGCTCACCAAGTCTGCAGTCGGCAAGAAAGTCGATGCCGCCAAGGACTCCGCTTCTTCGGCCAAGTCGCGCATCAGCGGCGTGAAAGATCGCGCACTGGGCAAGTGGGACGAGTTGGAAGGGGCTTTCGACAAGCGCCTGAACAGCGCGATTTCGCGCCTGGGTGTGCCAAGCCGCAATGAAGTGAAAGCGCTGCACAGCAAGGTTGAAACCCTGACCAAGCAGATCGAGAAACTCACCGGTCTGAAAACCCAGCCTGTAGCGGCGAAAACCGCTGCGGCCAAACCGGCTGCCAAGACTGCCGCAGCCAAACCTGCGGCTAAAACGGCTGCCAAGCCGCTGGCCAAGGCGGCTGCTAAACCTGCAGCCAAGCCTGCTGCCAAGACCGCAGCCGCCAAACCTGCCGCCAAAACCGCCGCCGCCAAGCCAGCAGCAAAAGCTGCAGCCAAACCGGCAGCCGCCAAAGCTGCTGCGAAACCTGCAGCAAAACCAGCCGCCAAGCCAGCAGCGAAAACCGCTGCCGCCAAACCGGCTGCCAAGCCTGCGGCCAAACCGGCGGCGGCGAAAAAGCCTGCAGTGAAAAAACCGGCCGCACCGAAAGCCGCAGCAGCGAAACCGCCAGTAGCTGCTGCAGCCAAGCCCGCTACCCCGGCAGCGCCGGTCAGCGCGTCGAATTCGGCCGCTGCTCCGACTCCGGTGGCAACCCCGACTGCTGCATCGACCCCGTCGACGCCAACCAGTCAGTCCTGATTCTTCAGGGCAAAACAAAACGCCCGGCCTGTGAAGGTCGGGCGTTTTTTGTTGGTGTAGACACTCGTCAGCACACCCCCCCAATCTCCCGGTGGGAGCGAGCCTGCTCGCGAATGCAGGCTGTCAGTCAGGCAGATATCGACTGACACACCGCTTTCGCGAGCAGGCTCGCTCCCACAGGGGATATTCGTTGCTGCAGAGATCCGGGTCAGTCGTGATCTTCGAGGTACTGCAGGGCCATTCGCTCTGTTGCCACCTTCACCGGCGGCAACAGATGCGGCGCCACCAGCATCATGATCTGGTACACGACGAGTCTGACCTCGCCCTCCCGATCCAGAATCCGCTGATAGTCCAGCGAGAACAGCAGGGTCATGGTGATCTGCTCGACCAGTTGCCCCAGCGCCTGGGTATCACTGACCAACTGCCCCGACGCTTTCAACCGTGCGAGCAAGGCCGCGAGCGTGCGCTTGAGGGCGTTGAGCAGGTTGCGAATGCCCTTGGCCAGTTTCGGCAGGCGCCCGGCGAGGTTCGACAGGTCCTGGAACAGAAAGCGGTACTGCGCCAGGCGCTCGACGATCAGGTGCAGAAACAGCCAGTAATCCTCCGGCGCCAACTCGACATCCGGCGGTGGGTCGAGCAGCGGCGCCAGTTCATTCTGGAAGCGTTCGAACAGGCCGAGAATCAATGGCTCCTTGCCGTGGAAGTGGTAGTAGAGGTTGCCGGGGCTGATCCCCATTTCGTTGGCAACTTCCATGGTGGAGACGTTGGGCTCACCCTTTTCGTTGAACAGTTGCAGGGCACATTCGATGATCCGGTCGCGGGTTTTCATCCAGTCTTCTTAGAAAAGTACGGTTAAGCGTCAGCGCACATGCACGTAGGTGCCGGGTGCCGCCTCCATCGGTGGATAGTTCAGGTTGCCGAGGGTCATCAGGGTCTCGTGCTGGGCGCCGGAGCGTTGCTGAATCCATTCCAGCCACTGTGGCCACCAACTGCCGTCGACGCGTTTGGCGTCGTAATACCAGGCGCGTGGGTCGCTGCTCAGCTTGCCGTTTTCGACGTAACTGGCTTTGGGGTTGCTTGGCGGATTGAGGATGCTTTGCACATGGCCGCTGCTGGACAACACGAAGCGCCGCTCGCCACCGAGCAGCAGGGTTGAGCGATACACCGCATCCCACGGCGTGATGTGGTCGTTCATGCCGGCCACGCTGAAGCTGTCGACGGTAACTTTCTGCAGGTCGATCGGCGTACCGCAGACTTCCAGGCCGCCCGGGTGGGTCAGCGGGTTGTGCTTGAAAAAGTCCAGCAGGTCGCCATGGAACGCGGCGGGCAGGCGCGTGTTGTCGTTGTTCCAGTAGAGGATGTCGAAGGCCGGCGGCTCTTTACCCAACAGGTAGTTGTTGACGAAGTAGCTCCAGATCAAATCGTTGGGCCGCATCCAGGCGAACACCTTGGCCATGTCGCGACCGTCCAGTACGCCTTTCTGATAGGAGCGGCGCTTGGCCGCTTCGATGGTCTGTTCGTCGGCGAACAGCGTGGTCGGGGTTTCGATCTGACTGTCGAGCAGGCTAACCAGATAGGTCGCACTGGAGATCCGCCGCAGTTGGCGTTTGGCTTGCAGATGACCTTGCAGCGCGGCGATGGTCAGGCCACCGGCGCAGGCGCCCATCAGGTTGACGTCGCGGGCGCCGGTGATCGCCCGGCAGATGTTCATCGCTTCTTCCACCGCCTCGACATAGGTCGACAGACCCCATTCGCGATGGCGCACGTCCGGGTTGCGCCAACTGATCATGAAGGTCTGCAAACCGTTTTTCAGTGCGTACTGGACGAAGCTGTTTTGAGGGCTGAGGTCGAAAATGTAGTACTTGTTGATTTGCGGCGGCACCACCAGCAGCGGCTTGGCGTACTGTTTTTCGCTCATCGGCTTGTACTGGATCAGCTCGAGCATCTCGTTGCGAAATACCACTGAGCCGGTGGTCGTGGCGACAGTCTTGCCGACTTCGAATGCCTGCTTGGTCACCTGGCGCGGCAGGCCGTCGTTGTGCAGCAGATCGTCGAACAGATGGCTCAGGCCGCGCACCAGGCTGTGACCGCCGGAGTTGAACAGCTCCTTGATCGCCAGCGGATTGAGCAGGGTGTTGGAGGGCGCCACGGCGTCGTTGAGCAGCGTGAACGCGAAGTGCGCGCGGGCGCGGTCGTCCTCGCTCATGCTGCTTTCGTCAATCCAGCTCTTGACCTGTTTCTGCCAGGCCAGATACGCCTGCAGGCTGCGTCGGTAGAAGGGGTTGAGGCTCCATGCCGGGTCGGTGAACCGCGTGTCCTGCGGGTTGATCGGGTGCAGGGTTTCACCGAGCAACACGCGACCGAGCTGGCCGCCGAGTTTCAAGGCGTGCCTGGCACTGTGGAGCGGGTTGCGCAGGCCGTGGGCTGCGACACTGCGCAGCGTCGAGATCAGGTCGCGGCCACGCAGGCCGGTCATTGCACTTTGTGCATTGATGAACACGGCGGGACTGGGCACTACGCCCGTCGCAGGTTTGTCGCGCATGACTCAACACTCCTTCGTCTTCAGGTCAAAAACAAACTCACCGAACCAGAACACCATAGTCGCTGTTACGGGTTGCTGCCTGCGCGGCGTCCTGCCACGCATTTTGTATAAAACCCTGCATAAAGCCTGCCGTGGCGGTTTACCCGCCCAGCGGTGTCGGATGCGGGTGCATCACGGCGCGCTGCCGCTCCTCCTCAAGGAATTTCATGATGATCGGCGCCACCGCTTCGGCGCGGGTGATCAGGAACAGATGACCGTCGTCGATGATGTGCAGCTGGGCGTTGGGAATTCGCCAGGCGAGCATGCGCATGTTGATCAGCGGGATCAGTGGATCGTCGTCGCCGGCCAGTACCAGCGTCGGCTGATGGATCTTGTGCAGCCAGTGAATGCTGGTCCAGCCCAGGCCCGCGAACAGTTGCCAGTAGTAACCGAGCTTGCCCGCCGAACGCACCTTGGCCGCATGGCTGGCGGCCAGCGTCGGGTCGCGGCGGAACGAGCCGCCGTAGATCAGCGGCGCGATGCGGATCACGTGCGATGGCTGGATGTAGCGTCGCGGGCTGGCCATCATCCACAGCACCTTCGGCTTGCCCGGCACCATGAAGGCACCCGCTGCGGTCGCCGCCAGCACCAGTTTCTTGCAGCGTTCGGGGTAGTCGTGGGCGAACTGCTGCGCCAGCGCTCCGCCCCAGGACACGCCGATCACGTTGACCTGACCGTAGTCGAGGTAATCGAGCATCCGTGAGGTCAGTTTCGCCAGTCCGGGAAAGCGATATGGCCGACTCGGCGTCGACGAGCCGCCGACACCGGGCACGTCGAAGGCGATCACTTCCAGATCCGGGTCCAGCGCCGCGACGAACGGAAACACCAGCTCCAGGTTGGCGCCGATGCCGTTGAATATCAGCAAGGGCGTCAAATGAGGCTTGCCGGGGCGTACCGCGGTGCGGAGGGTCTGCCCATCCAGATCGACGGTACGGAAAATGAACGGTTGCGGCATGCTTCAGGCCCTTCGGGTTAGAGTGGAGCAGTTACAAGCCGCAAGCCTCAAGCAGAACCTGCTCAGCTTGCGGCTTGTAACTTATGGCTTGCCGCTATCTTTCATGTACGTAAGTGCCCGGCGAAGCTTCACCTGCCGGATACGCCTTGTTGCCCAGTTTCAGTGGCGCTTTTTTCAGCTCGCCAGAGCGCTCGGCCTGCCACGCCTGCCAGTACAGCCACCAGGAATCAGTGTGCTTGGTTGAGTTCGCTTGCCAGTCATCGGCATTGGCGGCCGTGCCTTCACTGGTCATGTAACGCGATTTCGGGTTGCCCGGCGGATTCAGAATGCTCTGGATATGCCCGCTGCTCGACAGCACGAATTCAACCTTGCCGCCAAACAGCTGCGCCGACTTGTAGCAGGACTTCCACGGGGTGATGTGGTCGTTGGTGCCAGCCAGCGAGAAAATGTCGGCCGTGACCTGCTTGAGGTCGATCGGTGTGCCGCACACTTCCAGTGCATTGGGGCGAATCAGTGGGTTGTTTTTGAACATCTCGATCAGGTCGCCGTGGAACGCTGCCGGCAACCGGGTGGTGTCGTTGTTCCAGAACAGAATGTCGAAGACCGGCGGCTCGTTGCCGAGCAGGTAGTTGTTGACCCAGTAGTTCCAGATCAGGTCGTTGGGGCGCATCCACGCGAAGACCTTGGCCATGTCCTTGCCTTCGAGCACGCCGGCCTGATACGAGTGGCGCTTGGCGGTCTCCAGGGTCTGCTCGTCGACGAACAGGGCGACGTCGCTGTCCAGGGTGGTGTCGAGCACGCTGACCAGCAGGGTCAGGGCGTTGACCTTCTTTTCGCCGAGGGCGGCGTAGTGGCCGAGCAGGGCGGTGCAGGTAATGCCGCCGGAGCAGGCGCCGAGCATGTTCACGTCTTTGCTGCCGGTGATCGCCGTGACCACGTCGACCGCTTCCTTGAGCGCATCGATGTAGGTCGACAGGCCCCACTCGCGCTGGGCCTTGGTCGGATTGCGCCAGCTGACGATGAACGTCTGCACGTTATTGCGCAGGCAGAAACGCGCCAGACTTTTGTCCGGGCTCAAATCGAATACGTAGAACTTGTTGATCTGTGGCGGAACGACGAGCAACGGGCGCTCGTGGACCTGTTCGGTGATCGGCTTGTACTGGATCAGCTCCAGCACGTCGTTGCGAAACACCACTGCGCCTTCGGTCACGCCCAGGCTCTTGCCGACCTCGAACGCGCCCATGTTGACCTGGCTCGGCATGCCGCCGTTGTGCACCAGATCCTTGGCCAGATGCGAAAGGCCGTCGAGCAGGCTTTTGCCGCCGGTCTCGAAGAAACGTTTGACCGCCGCGGGGTTGGCCGCCGTGTTGGTCGGGGCCATGGCTTCGGTCATCAGGTTGATCACGAAGTGGCCGCGGGCGATGTCTTTGGGTGACAGGCTGCTGTCGTCGATCCAGGAATGGAGCTCCTTGCGCCACGCAAGGTAGGTTTGCAGATAACGTTTGTAGAGCGGGTTCTGGCTCCAGGCCGGATCAGCGAAGCGACGGTCATCGCTGGCCGGTTGCAGTTCGGATTTGCCGAACAGCACGTTCTTCAGTTCGAGACCGAAATGGGTCACGTGCTTGACGCTATGGATCGGTTGTTTGATGGCCTGGGTCAGCACCATACGAGCAGAGGCCAGCAGATCCTTTCCGCGCAGCCCAACGACGGGATTAAGCCCCAGGGTGTTTTCCGAGGCTTGGTACTTCAGGTCATCGTTATTCTTGTTACTCATCTACGACGCTCCATTGTCCTGAGACGAGTACCCGGTTTTCTGCTGTGCAGTTCCACAGCCAATGCCAGGTACTACTGCTCGGGTGACCGTTAATTCTGCATAGCTGCTTTACAGTTCATAGAGCACTGCAGGGAACTTGCCAGCTCCATTGGTTACCCGAGTTTAATTTTTTTCGCAAGCAGGCCGATCCTCGGCCACACAGCAGAGCATTCAAACAGATGAATTTAGAAAATGCCCTCTAAAGAGCAAGAGGCTCGGACTAGAGCATCAGCTTGACGATCGACTCGTCCGGATCGCGGGTTTTCCCGGCCGCTTTGAGCTCAGCCAGATAATCGGCCCAGAGTGCGTCATAACGTCGCCCCAGCTCGTAGAGATAATCCCAGGTGAACAGGCCGCTGTCGTGGCCGTCGTCGAAGGTCAGTTTCAGTGCGTAGTGACCGGCCGGTTCCAGCTTGCTCAGACCGACGTTGAGCTTGCCGAATTGCAGGATCGGTTTGCCGTGGCCCTGGACCTCGGCGGAAGGGGAATGCACGCGCAGGAATTCTGCGGGCAGGGTGTATTCCTCGCCGGACGCGTAAGTGAGCGTCAGGGTTTTCGAGGCTTTGTGCAGTTTGATGTCGGTAGGGATCATGATCAGGTATCCGTCTGGTGCGGAACCTTGTGGGAGCGAGCCTGCTCGCGAATGCGGTGGTTCAGTCAACACAAGGGTTGAATGTACTGCCGTCTTCGCGAGCAGGCTCGCTCCCACAGTTCCATTACATCTGTAAGAGTTGTTTACAGGATATAACGGGACAGATCTTCGTTCTGCGCCAATTCGCCCAAGTGGCTGTTGACGTATTCGGCGTCGATCAGGATCGGCTTCTCATCGTGCGTGCTGGCCAGGTCGCCGGCACTGAACGACACCTCTTCCAGCAGACGCTCAAGCAGCGTGTGCAGGCGACGGGCACCGATGTTCTCGGTCTTCTCGTTGACCTGCCAGGCTATCTCGGCAATGCGCTTGATACCTTCAGGCTGGAACTGGATGTTCAGGCCTTCGGTCTTCAGCAACGCGCAATATTGCTCGGTGAGCGAGGCGTGCGGTTCGCTGAGGATGCGCTCGAAGTCTTCCGGGCTCAGGGCCTTGAGTTCGACGCGGATCGGCAGACGGCCTTGCAGCTCCGGCACCAGATCGCTCGGCTTGCTCAGGTGGAACGCACCGGAAGCGATGAACAGGATGTGGTCGGTCTTGACCATGCCCAGCTTGGTGTTGACGGTGCAGCCCTCGATCAGCGGCAGCAGATCGCGCTGTACGCCTTCACGGGACACATCGGCACCGCCGACATTGCCGCGCTTGGCGACCTTGTCGATCTCGTCGATGAACACGATGCCGTGCTGTTCGACCGCTTCCAGCGCCTTGGCCTTCAGCTCTTCTTCGTTGACCAGACGGCCAGCCTCTTCGTCGCGCACCAGCTTCAGCGCTTCCTTGACCTTGAGCTTGCGGGCTTTTTTCTTGCCCTTGCCCATGTTGGCGAACAGCGACTGCAGCTGGTTGGTCATCTCTTCCATGCCGGGTGGCGTGGCGATCTCGATGCCGGACACTTCGGCGACTTCGATCTCGATTTCCTTGTCGTCCAGCTGACCTTCGCGCAGGCGCTTGCGGAACAGTTGGCGGGTGTTGGAATCCTGAGCCGGCTCCTCGTTGCTGAAGCCCATGCGCGCCGGTGGCAGCAGCGCGTCGAGGATGCGGTCCTCGGCGGCGTCTTCGGCACGGTGGCGCACGCGGGTCATTTCCTGCTCACGGAGCATCTTGATCGCGGCGTCGGCCAGATCACGGATGATCGATTCGACGTCACGGCCCACGTAGCCGACTTCAGTGAACTTGGTCGCTTCGACCTTGATGAACGGCGCGTTGGCCAGTTTCGCCAGGCGACGGGCGATTTCGGTTTTACCGACACCGGTCGGGCCGATCATCAGGATGTTCTTCGGGGTCACTTCAACACGCAGCTCTTCAGGGAGCTGCATGCGGCGCCAGCGGTTGCGCAGGGCGATCGCGACGGCGCGCTTGGCATCGTCCTGGCCGATGATGTGGCGGTTGAGTTCGTGGACGATTTCGCGGGGAGTCATGGACATAATAATTGGCGGTCCTCAAGCAGAAACAAGCCGTGGCACACAGGCCGCGTCAGGCTTATTCAGCGAGATCCTGCTCCTCAATGGTCTGAGTGTGGTTGGTGAATACACAGATATCGGCGGCGATGCCGAGCGCGGTTTCGACGATCTCGCGAGCCGACAGGTCAGTCTTTTTCAGCAGCGCGCTGGCTGCGGCTTGCGCGTAGGCGCCGCCGGAACCCATGGCAATCAGGCCGTCTTCGGGTTCGACCACGTCACCGTTGCCAGTGATGATCAGCGAGGCGTCCTTGTTGGCTACCGCGAGCATGGCTTCGAGGCGGCTCAGCGAGCGGTCGGTGCGCCATTCTTTGGCGAGTTCGACAGCGGCGCGGATCAGGTGGCCCTGATGTTTCTCGAGCTGGCCTTCGAAACGTTCGAAGAGCGTAAAGGCATCGGCAGTGGCACCGGCAAAACCGGCGATGACCTGGCCGTGGTACAGGCGGCGAACTTTCTTCGCGTTGCCTTTCATCACGGTATTGCCGAGAGAAACCTGGCCGTCGCCGCCCATGACGACTTTGCCGTGGCGGCGGACTGAAACGATGGTGGTCAAGGGAAGAGTCTCCACACAGCGGGGCGAAAGTGCCTTATGCCCATTCATATGGGGGTGCTGGAGAGAATTTCAACCGGGGAGGGTGTAGAGGGACGAACGGCGGGGACTGATCAGGAAAATGTGGTGTTGCAATCATTGCCTTCGCGAGCAGGCTCGCTCCCACAGGGACTGCGTAAATCCTGTGGGAGCGAGCTTGCTCCGGGCGGCGTTCCGACGAAGAACGATGACGCGGTGATTCTGGCGAAATCAGCGGCTTTGGCGTTGTTGTAACAACAGATTGCTGAAGCCGCTGCCCGCCAGTTGCTTCTGCGCGGTGGTCAGTTGTTCGCGGTTGCTGAACGGGCCGACCAGGACGCGGTACCAGGTTTCGTCCTTGACCGTGCCCGACTCAACCGAAACGGCCTGGCCGAGCAGAATGATCTGCGCCCGAACCTTGTCCGCATCCGCCTCTTTGCGGAACGAGCCGGCCTGGAGGAAGAACTTGGTCACAGGTGCGGCCTTGCTCACCGGGGGGGCTGGCGGCGGGGTGATACCAGCCAGGGCCGCCTGAGCGCGCGCGGTGTCGATCTTCGCCGCTTCCGCAGGCGTGACCGGCGTGGTCGGAATGGTCGGCACTTGTGGTGTCGGCAGGGTTTTCTCCGGCACGGCGTCCGGCGGCACGATCACTTCCGATTCCGGCAGCAGCGTGTAGAAATCGTACTTCGGCTTCACCGGTTGCGTCGGGCTCGGCGGGTTCTTGTTGGCCTCGGCGATCTTCGACGCTTTCTGCTGT
The DNA here is from genome assembly GCF_000633255.1 of Pseudomonas sp. H1h. Classification (GTDB taxonomy): domain Bacteria; phylum Pseudomonadota; class Gammaproteobacteria; order Pseudomonadales; family Pseudomonadaceae; genus Aquipseudomonas. The sequence goes on along the minus strand of NZ_AYMJ01000012.1, from coordinate 176,754 downwards.
TGCGCTTGCTCGACCTTCTCGCGCTTGACCGTGTCGCTGCCCTTGCCCGGCTCCAGTTTCATCAGGAACACGATGAACGCACCGACCGTCAGGCCGATGGCCATCCACAGCCAACCCGGGATCGGTTGCTTTGCAGGAGCTTGGTAACGGCTGGCGCCACGCTTGGGTGCAGGTTTTTTCTTGGCAGCCAACTTACATGCGCTCCAGAGTTTCCAGGCCCAACAGTTCCAGGCCTTGCTTGAGAGTACGACCGGTCAGCGCGGCCAGACGCAGACGGCTCTGCATCTGGGCCGGCGTTTCGGCGGCGAGGATCGGGCAGTTCTCGTAGAAGCTGGAGAACAGGCCGGCGACGTCATACAGATAGGTGCAGAGGATGTGCGGGGTGCCTTTTTCCGCGACGCTGTTCAGCACTTCGCCGAACTGCGCCAGCTTCGCCGCCAGCTCTTGCTCGTGCGCGGCTTCGAGGACGATCTGGCCATCGACTTCGCTGAAGTCCTTGCCCAGTTTGCGGAACACACCGGCCACACGGGTGTAGGCGTACAGCAGGTACGGCGCGGTGTTGCCTTCGAAATTCAGCATCAGGTCGAAGTTGAAGCTGTAGTCGCTGGTGCGGTGCTTGGACAGGTCGGCGTATTTCACCGCACCGATGCCGACGACCTTGGCGATGTTGCGCAGTTCGTCTTCGGCAAGCTCCGGATTCTTCTCTTTCACCAGGTTGTAGGCGCGCTCCTGCGCTTCGGTCAGCAGGTCGATCAGCTTCACGGTGCCGCCGTCACGGGTCTTGAACGGACGGCCATCGGCGCCGTTCATGGTGCCGAAGCCCATGTGCTCCATCTCCATCGGATGGGTCACAAAGCCGGCCTTGCGCGCCACGGCGAACACTTGCTGGAAGTGCAGGGCCTGACGCTGGTCGACGAAGTACAGCGCGCGGTCGGCCTTGAGCTTGCCACTGCGATAGCGCACGGCTGCCAGGTCGGTGGTGGCGTACAGGTAGCCGCCGTCAGCCTTGACGATGATCACCGGCAGCGGGTCGCCGTCGGCGTTCTTGAACTCGTCGAGGAACACGCACTGGGCGCCGTTGCTCTCGACCAGCATGCCGGCGGCTTTCAGGTCGTTGACCACGTTGATCAGGTCATCGTTGTAGGCGCTTTCGCCCATTACGTCGGCCATGGTCAGTTTGACGTTGAGCAGTTCGTAGATCTTCTGGCAGTGCGACAGCGAGATGTCCTTGAACTTGGTCCACAGCGCCAGGCAGTCGGCGTCGCCAGCCTGCAGTTTGACCACCAGGCCACGGGCGCGGTCGGCGAACTCTTCGGACTCGTCGAAACGCTGTTTGGCGGCGCGGTAGAAGTTTTCCAGGTCCGACAGCTCGTCGCTGGTGATCGGGTTTTCCTGCAGATATGCCATCAACATGCCGAACTGGGTGCCCCAGTCGCCCACGTGGTTCTGGCGGATCACTTCGTCGCCGAGGAACTCGAGAACACGGGCCACGCCGTCGCCGATGATGGTCGAGCGCAAGTGGCCGACGTGCATCTCTTTGGCCAGGTTCGGTGCCGACAGGTCGACCACAGTGCGTTGTGCAGGACCGGCCTTGCGTACGCCGACGTGCGCGTCGGCCAGGGCGGCGTCAAGGCGCGAGGCCAGGGCCTGGGTGTTCTGGAAGAAATTGATGAAGCCCGGGCCGGCGATTTCGGCCTTGGTGACGTTTTCGTCGGCCGGCAGCGCGGCGATGATTTTCTCCGCCAGATCGCGCGGCTTCATGCCCGCAGGCTTGGCCAGCATCATGGCGATGTTGCTGGCGAAGTCGCCGTGGGTCTTGTCACGGGCGTTCTCCACCTGAATCGCCGGCGACAGGCCTTCAGGCAACACACCTTCGTTGACGAGTTGGGTGAGGGCTTGTTGGATCAGCTGGCGAATGGTGTCTTTCATGGTCTTCTCTTTCGACCGCAAGCGCGGCGGCGCATCGATGCGCGGGTGGAAAAACTGGGCATTATCCGTTGCGAAGACGGGCTTGCCAACCTTAGCAGGCAGCTTATGGATATGTGGTGACAATTCGGGCCTTTTCGCGAGCAAGCCCGCTCCCACAAGGGATTGTATGAACACCGCAGATCCAATGTGGGAGCGAGCCTGCTCGCGAAGGCGATGTTCAGATCAATACAAATCGACCGGATCGACATCCAGCGACCAGCGTACCGCCCGTCCGCTCGGCATTTGCTCAAGCTCAAGCAGCCAACTGGCAAGCAACCGATGCAGCGGCGCCCGCGCCGTCGCCTGCAACAACAGTTGCGCGCGATAGCGCCCGGCACGGCGTTCCATTGGCGCCGGCACCGGCCCGAGCAGCTCGATACCGGTCAGATTCTGCTCGGCCAGCAAACGCTCGGCCGCGCTGCACGCTTCATCGAGAAAGCCTTCGGCCTGTCCCGGCTTGTGCGCTTCGGCGCGCAACAAGGCCAGGTGCGAGAACGGCGGCAGCCCTGCTGCACGGCGCTCGCTCAATGCCTGCTCGGCGAACGCGAAGTAGCCCTGCTCGGTCAACTGCACCAATAAAGGATGGTCGGCCAGGTGCGTCTGGATGATCACCTTGCCCGGCTCTTCAGCGCGTCCGGCACGCCCGGCCACCTGCACAATCAATTGCGCCATGCGCTCGCTGGCGCGGAAGTCGCCGGAGAACAGCCCGCCGTCGGCATCCAGAATCGACACCAGCGTGACCCGGGGGAAATGGTGCCCCTTCGCCAACATCTGCGTGCCGACCAGAATGCACGGCTGACCCTTCTGAATCGTCGCGAACAACTGATTCATCGCATCCTTGCGCGAAGTACTGTCGCGGTCGACGCGCAATACCGGGTAATCCGGGAACAGAATCGCCAGCCGTTCCTCGGCGCGCTCGGTGCCGGCCCCCACCGGGCGCAGATCGACCTTGTTGCACTTGGGGCACTGGCGCGGTACGCGTTCGACGTAGCCACAATGGTGGCAGCGCAACTCGCCATAGCGCTGGTGCACGGTCATCCGCGCATCGCAACGCGAGCACTCGGACATCCAGCCGCAATCGTGGCACAGCAGGGTCGGCGCAAAACCGCGACGGTTGAGAAACACCAGCACCTGCTGGCCGGCGGCAAGGGTCTGGCCGATGGCTTGCTGCATCGGCCCGGAAATTCCGCTGTCCAGCGGACGGCTTTTCACATCCAGACGCAAGAAGCGTGGTTGCTTGGCACCGCCTGCGCGCTCGTTGAGGCGCAGCAGGCCATAGCGGCCGGTGTAAGCGTTGTGCAGGCTTTCCAGCGAAGGCGTGGCGGAGCCGAGGACGATCGGGATGTTTTCCTGGCGCGCACGCACCAGCGCCAGATCGCGGGCGTGGTAACGCAGGCCTTCCTGCTGTTTATAAGAGCCGTCGTGTTCTTCATCGATGATGATCAGCCCCGGGTTCTTCATCGGGGTGAACAGCGCCGAGCGGGTGCCGATAATAATGTCGGCCTCACCGTCCCGGGCGGCGAGCCAGGCGTCGAGACGCTCGCGGTCGTTGACCGCCGAATGCAGCAGGGCGATGCGTGCGTTGAAGCGTTGCTCGAAACGTGCCAGGGTCTGCGGGCCGAGGTTGATCTCCGGGATCAGCACCAGTGCCTGCTTGCCGGCTTCGAGGGTTTCGCGGATCAGTTGCAAATAGACTTCGGTCTTGCCGCTGCCGGTAACCCCGGCCAGCAGAAAGGCGTGATAACTGTCGAACCCGGCGCGAATCGCTTCGTAAGCGGCGCGTTGCTCGGTATTGAGCGGCAGTTCCGGTTGCGCCAGCCAGTGTTCATGGCGCACGCCGGGGGCGTGCCGCCGGATCTCCACTTGCACCAGATTCTTGGCCAGCAGCAGGTCGAGGCTGTCTTTGCTCAGCATCAGCTTGCTCAACAACTGATGGGCGACGCCGTGCGGGTGCTGCGCCAGCGTCGCCAGTGCTTCACGTTGCCGCGGGGCGCGGGCGATGCGCGGATCATCCAGGCTGGCCCCGGGCGTAACCGACCAGAAGCGTTCCTGACGGGCCTCGGCCAGTTCGCCCTGACGCAGCAGCACCGGCAGCGCCCAGCTCAATGTGTCGCCGAGGCTGTGCTGGTAATACTGCGATGTCCACAGGCACAGCTTGAACAGCGCTGGCGGCAGCGGCGGCTCGGTATCGAGCAGGGCCAGCGCCGGTTTGAGTTTTTCCAGCGGCACTTCGCTGGTGTCTGTGACTTCGACCAGAATCCCGATCATCTCCCGCCGCCCGAACGGCACCCGCAGGCGCATGCCTGGCTGCAGCTGGGCGCGCAGCACCCCGGCCGGTGCCCGATAGTCGAACAGGCGGCGCAGGGGCGAAGGCAGGGCGAGGCGCAGTATGGCGTCGGGCACGCGGGGGGTCTCTTTCAACACAAAAGGGGGGCGAGCGCAGATCAATTGTGGTAGCTGGCTTGCTCGCGAATGCAGTGTGTCAGGCACCGTAATGCTGGCTGACACACTGCATTCGCGAGCAAGCCCGCCCCACAGGAGAATGTGTTCAAGGCCGGGAGCCTAGCAGACGGTCGGTCTCAGGGACAGCTTGCGCGATTGACATTGTCTGGTAGAATCCGCGGCCTAATTACGTGCGGTATTCAACAATAGTGTTGGGTGGCGGCACGCTAGCTGAGGAAGACATCATGAAAGCTGATATCCACCCGAATTACCCAGTCATTGCTGTTACCTGCAGCTGTGGCAACAAGTTCGAAACTCGTTCGACTTTCGGCAAAGCTCTGCCAATCGACGTTTGCAACGAATGCCACCCGTTCTACACCGGTAAGCAGAAGACTCTGGACACCGGTGGTCGCGTTCAGAAGTTCGCAGACCGTTTCGGCGCTTTCGGCAAAAAAGCCTAAGGCTCTTCATTCTGGAAAGCTCCTACGGCTTTTCCGGTCTGATGAAAAAGGCGTCCCTCGCGGGCGCCTTTTTTGTGTCCGCGATTTGGCTGTCCGCTGCCCAGGCGTTTTGCCCGGCGCCTGCCGGCCTGACCAGCGTCAGCGTCCAGCGCGTGGTCGACGGCGACACTTTGCGCCTGAGCGACGGGCGCAGTGTGCGCATGATCGGCCTCAACACGCCGGAACTGGGCAAGCAGGGCCGCAGCGACCAGTCATTCGCCGTGGCGGCGCGCAAACGCCTGGAGGCTTTGGTAGCAGGCAGCGGCGGACGGATCGGTTTGCTGCCCGGCAAGCAAGCCAAGGACCATTACGGTCGCACCCTCGCGCACGTCTACAGTGCCAGTGGCGCCAATCTTGAAGCGCAAATGCTCGCCGACGGTCTCGGTTTCCAGGTGGCGGTGGCGCCGAACGTCGATCTTGTCGCCTGTCAGCAGGTTGCCGAACGCAGTGCCCGGCAGGCCGGTCGAGGCTTATGGCGCCAGTCGCCTGTATTGAAAGCGGAGCAGATTGCTGATTCCGGTTTCGCGGTGATCAGCGGGCGTGTGAGCAAGGTTCAGCGCAATCGTGGCGCAATCTGGATCGAGTTGCAGGGCTCGCTTGTACTGCGTGTTGCGCCCAATCTGGTCGGACAATTTGACAGTGCGCGGTTGCAGGCGCTGAAGGGCAGGCAGATCGAGGCTCGCGGGTGGATCGTCGATCGTTCGCGCCGGGGCGGCTTGAAACCGGGGCAGTCGCGCTGGTTGCTGCCACTGACCGATCCATCGATGCTGCAAAGCGCTCGCTGAATAAAAATTGTAGACATTTTTTCTGTCGATTGTGAACAGTCCAGCCCTTGTGCGCCGTGGCTCTTGGCCCAAAGTCGTAGGACAGGGCGCTTGACAGGGGTGACTGCTCAGTCTTGTGGGGACTTTGCGAGGCGCGTATCCTCGCTGACCAGTCTGTCCAACAGTAAAAAGCGGAATGCCAAAATGTCTGATCTGAAAACTGCCGCTCTCGAATATCATGCCAATCCTCGTCCAGGGAAGCTGAGTGTCGAGCTCACCAAGGCCACTGCTACCGCCCGCGACCTGTCGCTGGCCTACAGCCCCGGCGTAGCTGAACCAGTACGTGAGATCGCCCGCGATCCTGAACTGGCCTACAAATACACCGGCAAGGGCAACCTGGTTGCAGTCATTTCCGATGGCACCGCGATTCTGGGCCTGGGTAACCTCGGCCCATTGGCTTCCAAGCCAGTGATGGAAGGTAAAGGCGTGCTGTTCAAGCGCTTCGCCGGCATCGACGTGTTCGACATCGAAGTCGATTCCGAAAGCCCGCAAGCCTTCATCGACACCGTGAAACGCATCTCCATCACCTTCGGTGGTATCAACCTGGAAGACATCAAGGCACCTGAGTGCTTTGAGATCGAACGCGCTCTGATCGAGCAGTGCGACATCCCGGTATTCCACGATGACCAGCACGGCACTGCGATCGTGACCGCTGCGGGCATGATCAACGCTCTGGAAATCGCTGGCAAAACCCTGCCGGAAGCCAAGATCGTCTGCCTCGGCGCTGGCGCTGCGGCCATCTCCTGCATGAAGTTGCTGGTGAGCATGGGCGCGAAGATCGAAAACATCTTCATGGTTGACCGTACCGGCGTGATCCACTCCGGCCGTGACGACCTGAACCAGTACAAAGCCGTGTTCGCCCACGCGACCGACAAGCGCAGCCTGGCTGACGCTCTGAAAGGTGCTGACGTGTTCGTCGGTCTGTCCGGCCCGAACCTGCTGAGCGCTGAAGGCCTGCTGTCGATGGCGGCCAACCCGATCGTCTTCGCCTGCTCGAACCCGGATCCGGAAATCTCCCCGGAACTGGCGCACGCCACCCGTAGCGACGTGATCATGGCCACCGGTCGTTCCGACTACCCGAACCAGGTCAACAACGTACTGGGCTTCCCGTTCATTTTCCGCGGTGCCCTGGACGTTCGCGCCAAGCGCATCAACGAAGAAATGAAAGTGGCTGCCGCCAACGCTCTGCGTGAATTGGCCAAGCTGCCTGTTCCACAGGACGTGTGCGATGCCTACGGTGGTGCGCCACTGGAATTCGGTCGTGAGTACATCATTCCGAAGCCAATGGACAAGCGCCTGATCACCCTGATCTCCGACGCTGTGGCCAAGGCCGCAATCGAGACCGGCGTGGCCACCCTGCCGTATCCGAAGAACTACCCGCTGAAAAGCGTGGATGACGTGTTCAACGGCTAAGTCGTTGTAGCGCTTCAACCGAAAAGCCCCGGCTCGTGAGAGTCGGGGCTTTTTTGTGCCTGTGTGATTTGTGGTGTTCTTCAGTGCCCCTTCGCGAGCAAGCCCGCTCCCACAGGAATCTGGGGGTGTACATGAAGTGTGTGAACACTGCAAAACCCTGTGGGAGCGGGCTCGCCCGCGAAGAGGCCGGCCCGGGCCATACAAAACCGATAGGCAATAAAAAGCCCCGCACTTCTCACGAAGGCGGGGCTTTTTTGCTGGGGCGGGATCAGAACAGATCGATCGGCGCCTGCTCATCCGCCGGCAGCGGGCTGCCCGGCGCAGTGCCGTTACCCAGCTCGTTTACCGACGGCGGCGTGTCTTCGGACTTGAACAGTTCGAAATAGGCGCCAGGCGTGCTTGGCGTCGCCGCACGACCGCTGACCGGATCTACCCGCAGGCTGAGGATGCCTTCCGGCTCAGGCTGCACGTGCGGCGGCTTGTCCTTCAGTGCAGCCGACATGTAGTTCATCCAGATCGGCAGCGCCACGGTGCCCCCGAACTCGCGGCGACCGAGGCTTTCTGGCTGATCGAAACCGGTCCACACGGTGGTCACGTAATCGGCGTTGTAGCCGGAGAACCACGCATCCTTCGATTCGTTGGTGGTACCGGTCTTGCCGGCGATGTCGCTGCGACCCATGGCCAGCGCGCGGCGACCGGTGCCGAGCTTGATCACGTCCTGCAACATGCTGTTGAGGATGTACGTGGTGCGGCCATCGACAATCCGCTCGGCCACGGCCGGCGCTTGTGGCGCTGCAGCAGCGCCCGGAGCTTCACCCGGTACTGGCGCGGCGTTGACGGTGATCGGCTGGGACGCTGGCGCGGCAAAGCCATCAGTGGCCGAGATACCCTGGGGCACGGTCGGCGGGTTGGCGACGAACAGCGTGTCGCCGTTCCGGCTTTCGATCTTGTCGATGATGTACGGGGTGATCTTGAAGCCGCCGTTGGCGAAGGCGCTCCAGCCGGTGGCGATTTCCATCGGGGTCAGGGTTGCGGTACCCAGTGCCAGCGACAGGTTCGGCGGCAGATCCTGCTTGTTGAAGCCGAAGCGGGTGATGTAGTCGATGGTCTTGCCCACGCCCATCGCCTGCAGCAGGCGGATCGACACCAGGTTGCGCGACTTGTACAGCGCTTCGCGCAGACGGATCGGGCCGAGGAATGTGTTGGTGTCGTTCTTCGGTCGCCAGACTTTATCGAGGTACTCGTCGACGAACACGATCGGGGCGTCGTTGACCAGGGTTGCGGCGGTGTAGCCGCTGTCCAGCGCAGCACTGTAGACGAACGGCTTGAAGCTCGAGCCCGGCTGACGTTTGGCCTGCAGTGCACGGTTGTAGTTGCTCTGCTCGAAAGCGAAGCCGCCGACCAGCGAGCGGATCGCACCGTTCTGCGGATCCAGCGAGACCAGCGCGCCTTGCGCCTGCGGGATCTGGCTGAACTTCAGCGAGTTGTTTGGCTGACGCTGTACGCGAATCAGATCGCCGACCTGGGCCACATCCGACGGCTGACGCGGTGCGGCGCCCATGCTGTTGGTGTTGAGGAACGGGCGTGCCCATTTCATGGTGTCCCAGGCGACGTGTTCTTCACCGGTGCGGGTCAGCACCTGCAAGCCATTCTTGTCGACCTGGGTGACGATGGCCGGCTCCAGGCTGCTGATGGTGCGCTGCTTGGTCAGCTCGCTGACCCAGGCCTCGTGAGTCTTGCCCGGCAGGCGCGACTCGGGGCCACGGTAGCCGTGACGCTGGTCGTAGGTCATCAAGCCTTCGTGCAGGGCGGTGTTGGCCATTTCCTGCAGGTTGCTCGGCACCGTGGTGGTGACGCGGAAGCCTTCTGTATAGGCGTCGCTGCCGTAGCGGCCGACCATTTCGGCACGGGCCATTTCAGCAATGTACGGCGCGTTCACTTCCGGGGTCGGCACGTGATAGCTGGCGTTCAGCGGCTCGTTGATCGCGGTGGTGTAGTCGGCCTCGGAAATCTTGCCGAGCTTGTACATGCGGCCAAGGATCCAGTCGCGACGTTCCTTGCTGCGTGCCGGGTTGGCCAGCGGATTGAAACGCGACGGGGCCTTCGGCAGGCCGGCGATCATCGCCATTTGCGCCAGGCTGATGTCACGGATCGACTTGCCGTAATACACCTGCGCCGCCGCCTCGATGCCATAGGCGCGATTACCCAGATAGATCTTGTTTACATACAGCTCGAGGATCTCGTCCTTGGTCAGCTGCCGTTCGATCTGCAGTGCCAGGAGAATTTCCGTGGTTTTGCGCGAGAAGCTGCGTTCGCTGGTCAGGAAGAAGTTCTTCGCCACCTGCATGGTGATGGTGCTGCCGCCGGACTGGATGTGCCCGCTCTTGACCAGTTGGGTCGCCGCACGCATCAGGCTGCTCGGATCGACGCCATAGTGGTTGGCAAAGTTGTCGTCTTCAGCACTTAGTAACGCATTAATGAAATTGGGCGGAATGTCGGCGAAACGGATCGGAGTACGGCGCATTTCGCCAAATTCTGCGATCAACTTGTTGTCGCTGCTGTAGACCCGCAGCGGAATCTGCAACTGAATGCTTCTCAGGGCCTCCACAGACGGCAAACCCGGACTAAGGTAAAGAAACGCGCCGCTGAGACCTAAAAGCAGTCCGCAGAAAACGGCGACGATGGACCAACCGAAAAATTTCAGCAGACGAATCAAGGCTTTTGGACATCCAGGGCAAAGAATGAATTGGGCGGCAGGGTTCCGGTAACACACAGAACAGCCTGGGCCGGCAGTAAAAGCGGAAAAAAACGCTGGGCATTATAAGCACTTTTCTGCTGGGGGCGTCATTTGCGCTTCTGTCAAGACGGGGTGAAGGAACGCAATGCGTATTACAGAGTCCGTAACTCACGGAAAGTCATAGGGAATTGGTAGTGCTGGGACTCTTCAATAAAAAGACCAATACGTTACTGGGGATCGACATCAGCTCCACTTCGGTGAAGCTGCTGGAACTGAGCCGCCAGGGCGACCGCTACCGGGTCGAGGCCTACGCGGTGGAGCCGTTGCCGGCCAATGCCGTGGTCGAAAAGAACATCGCCGAGCTCGAAGGCGTCGGGCACGCCCTGTCACGGGTGCTGGTGAAGGCCCGCACCGGGCTCAAGAGCGTGGCGGTGGCGGTGGCCGGTTCTGCGGTGATCACCAAGATCATCGAGATGGACGCCGGGCTGACTGATGACGAGCTGGAAAACCAGCTCAAGATCGAAGCCGACCAATACATCCCCTATCCGCTGGACGAAGTCGCCATCGATTTTGAAGTCCAGGGTGTGTCGTCGCGCAACCCGGAGCGGGTCAATGTGCTGCTGGCCGCCTGTCGCAAGGAAAACGTCGAAGTCCGCGAGGCGGCGCTGGCGCTGGCCGGGCTGACCGCGCGGGTGGTCGATGTCGAGGCCTACGCGCTGGAGCGCTCCTTCGGTCTGCTCGCCACCCAATTGGCGGCCTCGCAGGAGCGCCTGACGGTGGCGGTAGTCGACATCGGCGCGACCATGACCACCCTGAGCGTGCTGCACAACGGCCGCATCATTTATACCCGCGAGCAACTGTTCGGTGGCCGGCAACTGACCGAGGAAATCCAGCGCCGCTATGGCTTGACCGTCGAACAGGCCGGGCTGGCGAAAAAACAGGGCGGTCTGCCGGATGACTACGTCAGCGAGGTCTTGCAGCCGTTCCGGGATGCGTTGGTGCAGCAGGTGTCGCGCTCATTACAGTTCTTCTTTGCCTCCGGGCAGTACAACGCCGTCGATCACATCCTGTTGGCCGGTGGCACAGCGTCGGTGCCGGGGCTGGATCGCCTGATCGAGCAACGCCTGGGCACTCCGACCCAGGTCGCCAACCCGTTTTCCGACATGGCCTTGAGCAGCAAGGTCAATGCCGGGGCCCTGGCCAGTGACGCGCCGGCCCTGATGATTGCCTGCGGGCTCGCGCTCAGGAGTTTCGACTGATGGCGCGGATCAACCTTCTCCCCTGGCGTGAAGAGCGCCGCGAAGAGCGGCGTAAACGCTTCCTGCTGATCCTGATCGGGGTCCTGGTCGGATCGGTGGGCGCGGTGTTCATCGCCGATCAGATCTTCAGTGCCGCGATCGAGCGGCAGGAGGCACGCAACGCCTACATCGGCAAGCAGATTGCCGTGGTCGACGAACGGATCAGGCAGATCAGCGAGCTCAAGGCGCGGCGCCAGCAACTGGTCGAGCGCATGCGCATCATCCAGGACCTGCAGGGCAACCGGCAGATCAGCGGACGGATCTTCGATCAACTGGCGCGCACCCTGCCGGACGGCGTGTATTTCACCAGCGTGAAGCTGGTTGGCAAGACGCTGTCGATCAGCGGCGCGGCGGAATCGAACAATCGCGTCTCCGAATTGATGCGCAACCTGGATGCCTCCGATTGGTTCGATGCGCCGAGTCTCAATGAAGTGAAGGCGACTACCGCCGGACAGGTGGATCAGGCCAACGTCTTTCAGTTGACCGTCCGGCAGACTCAGCCAGCAGCCGTGGAGGGCGACAAATGAAACCGTCCGAATGGCTGCAGGGTTTGCGCAACATCGATTTCAACGACCTGGACACCAGCAACATCGGCTCCTGGCCGGCCGCAGTGAAAACCATCGCCGGGGTATTGTTGGCAGTGCTGGTGTTGGCGCTTGGCTATAACTTTTTCATCAGCGACATGGAAAACCAGCTTGAAGCCAAGCGTCAGGAAGAAGACACGTTGAAGGAACAATTCGCCAGCAAGGCGCACATGGCCGCCAACCTGGAGCTGTACACCCAGCAGATGAAGGAAATGGAGAACTCCTTCGGCGTGCTCCTGCGGCAATTGCCCAGCGACACCGAAGTTCCGGGGTTGCTGGAGGACATCACCCGCACCGGTCTGGGCAGCGGTCTGGAATTCGAAGAAATCAAGCTGCTGCCGGAAGTCACCCAGCCGTTCTACATCGAACTGCCGATCCAGATCACCGTCACCGGCGCCTACCACGACCTCGCCACCTTCGTCAGCGGCGTCGCCGGGTTGCCACGGATCGTCACGCTGCACGATTTCGAACTGGCGCCCGCCAACCCGGAAGGCGGGACGAAGCTGCGCATGAGCATCCTCGCCAAGACTTACCGCTATAACGACAAGGGGCTGGAAAAATGACCCCGATGCGTTATTTCGCCTTATCCATGGTGTTGCTGGGCCTGAGCGGCTGCGGCAGCAATGATGAGTTCAGCGACCTCGATGCCTACATGAACGAAGTGCGTCTGCGACCGGCGGGCCGGATTGAGCCGACGCCGACTTTCCACTCCTACCCCACGTTTACCTACAGCGCGGCCAACTTGCGCAGCCCGTTCTCGCGTCAGGTGCGGGTCGATCTGGCCGCTCAGCAGCGCGGTGCGCGCAACGTCAAACCCGACCCCAGCCGGGTCAAGCAATACCTCGAAGGCTTCAACATCGAGCAGTTTGAAATGGTCGGCACAATCTCCAATGCCACCGGCTCTTTTGCCCTGCTGCGCGGAGCTGGCGGGGTGCATCGGTTGAAAGTCGGCGACTACCTGGGGCGCAACGACGGTCGCATCGTTGCAATCAGTGCCACGCAGGTCGATGTGGTCGAAATCGTGCCCGATGGCGAAGGCGCCTGGCTGGAGCGTCCGCGCACCATTCCTTTGAAAGAGCACTCATAGTGGAAGTCGAACAATGAACAGGATTTTCTCCACCCTCGGTTTTTCGCTATGGATAGCGCTGCTTTCACCGATGGTTCAGGCGGCCAGCCTGAAGGCGCTGGATGTGGCGGCGTTGCCTGGTGACCGCGTCGAGTTGAAGCTGTCGTTCGACGGCCCGCCCCCGCAGCCCAAGGGCTACACCACCGAATCACCGGCACGAATTGCGCTGGATCTGCCGGGTGTGGCCAGCCAGCTGACGAGCAAGACCCGCGACCTGGGCAGTGGCAATGCACGAAGCGCCACGGTGGTCGAGGCCAACGATCGCACGCGATTGATCATCAACCTGACGCAACTGAGCCCTTACACCTCTCGGGTCGAGGGCAACAATCTGTTCGTGGTGGTCGGGCAGGGCACCAAGCCTGCTGCATCCCGTCCGGCCGCTGTTGCGTCACGGCCAGCCGCCGCTCCGGCGAAGGCTTACGCTCCCGTCGCCAAGGCCATTCGTGGCGTCGATTTTCAGCGCGGCACGGCGGGCGAGGGCAATGTGGTCATCGATCTGTCGGACCCGACCATCGCCCCGGACATCCAGGAGCATGACGGCAAGATCATCCTCAGTTTTGCCCGCACCCAGTTGCCCGACCGGTTGCGGGTTCGTCTCGACGTCAAGGACTTCGCCACCCCGGTGCAGTTCGTCAACAGTGCCGCGACCGGTGATCGTGCGGTCATCACCGTCGAGCCCAGTGGCACTTTCGACTATTCGACCTACCAGACCGATAACAAGCTGACCGTCAGCATTCGTCCGATGACGGTCGACGATCTGCAAAAGCGCAACGCCGATCGCAACAGCTACAGCGGCGAAAAGCTCTCGCTGAATTTCCAGGACATCGATGTGCGCTCGGTGCTGCAACTGATCGCCGATTTCACCAACCTCAATCTCGTGGCCAGCGACACCGTGCAGGGCGGGATCACCTTGCGCCTGCAGAACGTGCCGTGGGATCAGGCGCTGGATCTGGCGCTGAAAACCAAAGGGCTGGACAAACGCAAGATCGGCAACGTGTTGCTGGTAGCGCCGGCCGACGAAATCGCCGCCCGCGAGCGTCAGGAACTGGAGTCGCAGAAACAGATCGCCGAACTGGCGCCGCTGCGCCGCGAACTGCTGCAAGTCAACTACGCCAAGGCGGCGGACATCGCCAAGTTGTTTCAGTCGGTGACCAGCGCCGAAGCGAAAATCGACGAACGCGGCTCGATCACGGTCGATGAGCGCACCAACAACATCATTGCCTACCAGACCCAGGACCGCCTCGACGAGCTGCGGCGGATCGTGGCGCAACTGGATATTCCGGTGCGTCAGGTGATGATCGAGGCGCGGATCGTCGAGGCCAACGTCGATTACGACAAGAGCCTGGGCGTGCGCTGGGGCGGTTCGATTCAGAACAAGGGCAACTGGAACACGTCCGGGGTCAGTAACGGCACCTCGACCACCATTGGCACACCGGGCAACACCAGCACCAACTCGCCGTTCGTCGACATGGGCACGGTCGGTAACACGTCCGGGATCGGCATCGCTTTCATCACCGACAACGTGCTGCTCGATCTTGAGCTGACCGCCATGGAGAAAACCGGTAACGGCGAAATCGTCTCCCAGCCGAAAGTGGTCACCTCCGACAAGGAGACCGCGAAGATCCTCAAGGGCACCGAGATTCCGTATCAGGAAGCCAGCTCCAGCGGCGCGACTTCGGTGTCATTCAAGGAGGCGTCGCTGTCGCTGGAAGTGACGCCGCAGATCACGCCCGACAACCGCATCATCATGGAGGTCAAGGTCACCAAGGACGAGCCGGACTACCTGAACAAGGTGCAGGATGTACCGCCGATCAAGAAGAACGAGGTCAACGCCAAAGTGCTGGTGAACGACGGCGAGACCATCGTGATCGGGGGCGTTTTCTCAAATACTCAAAGCAAGGTCGTAGATAAGGTGCCATTTCTTGGCGATGTGCCGTATCTTGGCCGCCTTTTCCGGCGTGATGTGGTTTCGGAGAAAAAATCCGAGCTGCTGGTATTTCTCACTCCGCGTATCATGAATAACCAGGCGATTGCTGTGAGTCGTTGATTCTGTGCGAAATTTGATTCTTGTAGGACCGATGGGCGCTGGAAAAAGCACCATCGGCCGGTTGCTGGCCAAAGAGCTGCGCCTGCCGTTCAAAGATTCCGACAAGGAAATTGAACTGCGCACGGGCGCCAATATCCCGTGGATCTTCGACAAGGAAGGCGAGCCCGGCTTTCGTGACCGTGAGCAGGCGATGATCGCCGAGCTGTGCGCGTTCGACGGCGTGGTGCTGGCGACCGGCGGCGGCGCGGTGATGCGCGATGCCAATCGCAAGGCCCTGCACGAAGGCGGGCGGGTGGTGTATCTGCACGCTTCCGTCGAGCAGCAGGTCGGCCGCACTGCCCGCGACCGCAACCGACCGTTGCTGCGCACCGCCAATCCCGAGAAAACCCTGCGCGACCTGCTCGCGATCCGTGATCCGCTCTATCGGGAAATCGCCGATCTGGTGGTGGAAACCGACGAACGGCCGCCGCGCATGGTGGTGCTCGACATTCTCGACCGTCTGGCACAGCTTCCACCCCGTTAAAGCGCCGCCAGAAATGCGCTATCCTCGGCGTCCTGTCGCAGCCGTCGAGGTTGTGGCGGATGGCGTGCGAGCGGCGTCACATCAGCTAAAGGTCGCGGACATCCAATAATTCAAGGCAGGACGCCTGCTTCCATCTTCACTGTGGGGACACATGCAGACACTCAAGGTCGATCTAGGCGAGCGCAGCTACCCGATTCATATTGGCGAAGGTTTGTTGGATCAGCCTGAGCTGCTGGCGCCGCATATCCACGGGCGGCAGGTGGCAATCATCTCCAACGAGACCGTTGCGCCGCTCTATCTCGAACGTCTGACCAAGAGTCTTGCGCCGTTCTCGGTGATTTCCGTGGTGCTGCCGGACGGCGAAGCCTTCAAGAACTGGGAAACCCTGCAACTGATCTTCGACGGCCTGCTGACAGCCCGTCATGACCGCCGCACCACGATCATCGCCCTTGGTGGCGGGGTCATCGGTGACATGGCCGGTTTCGCCGCCGCGTGCTATCAGCGCGGTGTCGATTTCATCCAGATTCCGACCACGCTGCTGTCCCAGGTCGATTCGTCGGTGGGCGGCAAGACCGGCATCAACCATCCGCTGGGCAAGAACATGGTCGGCGCGTTCTATCAGCCGAACGTGGTGCTGATCGATACCGCGTCCCTGAAAACCCTGCCGGAGCGTGAGCTGTCGGCCGGTCTGGCGGAGGTCATCAAGTACGGCCTGATCTGCGATGAGCCGTTCCTGACCTGGCTCGAAGACAACGTCGATGCCCTGCGTGCGCTGGACCAGAAAGCCCTGACTTACGCCATCGAGCGCTCCTGCGCAGCCAAGGCTGCGGTGGTCGGCGCCGATGAGAAGGAAACCGGCGTACGCGCCACGCTCAATCTGGGCCACACCTTCGGCCACGCCATCGAGACCCACATGGGCTATGGTGTCTGGTTGCATGGTGAGGCGGTCGCGGCTGGCACCGTGATGGCGCTGGAAATGTCCGCGCGTCTGGGCTGGATCAGCGAGCAGGAGCGTGATCGCGGCATTCGTCTTTTCCAGCGTGCCGGTCTACCGGTAATTCCGCCGGAAGAGATGACCGAAGCCGATTTTCTCGAACATATGGCAATTGATAAAAAAGTGATCGACGGTCGTCTGCGCCTGGTGCTGCTGCGCCGGATGGGCGAAGCGGTGGTGACCGCCGATTATCCGAAAGAGGTTCTACAGGCCACGCTGGGAGCGGATTACCGCGCTCTGGCTCAGCTTAAAGGTTAATAAGATTCCGATGACTAGTTTGCATGCCGACGAGGCGTTCCTCGGCCATTTCCAGTTAAGTCACGACCCTTTCGCTCCGCGGGTACCGGGCTTCAAATTCTTCCCGGCCCAGCGCAAGCCGGTGCTGGGGCAACTGCATCACCTGGCGCGTTACAGCCAGTTGCTGCTGGTGGTCACCGGTCCGCAAGGCAGCGGCAAGACCCTGCTGCGCCAGGCGCTGGTGGCCAGCACCAACAAACAATCGGTACAGAGCGTTGTGGTGTCGGCGCGCGGTGCAGGCGATGCTGCTGGCATCCTGCGTCAGGTCGCCCAGGCGCTGGACGTGGCGCAGGCCGAGGTCGGCGCGATTCTGGCGCAGGTGGTGCAACTTGCTCTCACCGGTCAGGAAGTCTATCTGCTGGTGGACGACGCCGAGCAGCTCGACGAGTCCGCCCTCGAGGCGCTGATGGCGCTGGGCGCCGGTGCACCGGAAGGTCGTCCGCACGTGTTCCTGTTCGGTGAGTCGTCGCTGATCGCTCAACTGGAGGCGCTGCACCTCGAGGAAGAACGCTTCCACGTCATCGAATTGCAGCCGTATACCGAAGAAGAGACCCGCGAATACCTCGACCAACGGCTCGAAGGTGCGGGCCGGGGTGTCGAACTTTTCACCGCGGATCAGATCTCTGATATTCACGAAAGTGCCGAGGGTTGGCCTGGCAACATCAACCAGGTCGCTCGCGATGCTCTGATCGAAGTCATGATTGCCAGCCGCTCTGCGGTGAAGCGTCCAAGTATGGGGTTCAACATGCCGAAGAAACACGTATTGGCGATTTCCGCCGTCGTTGTGGTCGCGGTCGCCGCCGCCTGGCTGATGCCGGGTCGCAACAAGGCACCAACCACCGGCGCACCTGCCAACGAACAGGCACAACTGCCATTGGGTCAGGGCGCCAAGGGTGGCGCGCCAAACGTCGAGTTCGCCGGCAATACCCAGCCAATGCCGCTGCCGCTGGTCGGCAACTCGCAGCCAGTCATGCGTGGCCCGTTGGCTGAAGCGGCCGGAGGCATCACCGAGGGCGACGATGGAGTGCCGCTGGAAGGCTCCAGCGCTACGCCGCCGACCGTCACCACCTCCGCACCGCCGGCAGGTGTTCCGGCCGGTCCGGCGCCGACCCCGGTTCCGGTGCCTGCCGCCAAGCCGACGCCAGCGCCTACCCAGATCGCTACCGCCAAACCTGCGCCGGCTCCAGTGGCAAAACCTGCTCCTGCGCCGGCCAAGCCCGCTGTAGCAGCCAAACCGGCCGAGAAGCCGGTTACCGTCGCCAAAGCCGCCGGTGGCAGCTGGTACGCCGGTCAGCCGACCAGCAACTACGTGGTGCAGATCCTTGGCACCAGCTCCGAAGCGACCGCGCAGAACTTCGTCAAGGAGCAGGGCGGTGAGTACCGTTATTTCAAGAAAGTCCTCAACGGCAAGCCTCTCTACGTGATCACCTACGGCAACTTCGCCAATCGTGATGCAGCCGTTTCTGCCATCAAGGCCTTGCCAGCGAAGGTTCAGGCTGGTAAACCTTGGCCTCGCACTGTCGCCAGCGTCCAACAGGAACTGGCAACAACTCGCTGAAGATTCGGCGGCCTTACCCAGGCCGCCTCTCCAAGCACCTCAAAATTTCTACGAGTGCGCGCTGCCTTCCAGGTCGCGTGCCTTGTGGTGTCTGCGTCACAGTAGTCTTTGAGTCGTTGCAGTCAGAATTAAAAAAGTTTTGACTAGCACAGCATATCGCTTTAAACCTTTCACAAATGCGACATAGATTTGCGACATTTCGTCGTCAAATTTGTGAGCGTCTGTGTCGCTGTGTACAATGACCACCCTTTTGCCCCCGCTAAGCCGGCGTACGTTCGGCGCGAGATGCAAGTGGTTGAATTGAAAAGAAATTTGCCTCGAAAAGAGGCAGCCTGGTGAGAAAGTGTCTATGAAAGCAGGTCTGTACCAACCAGATGAATTCAAGGATAACTGCGGTTTCGGCCTGATAGCCCACATGCAGGGCGAGCCCAGTCATACCCTATTGCAAACGGCCATTGAGGCCCTGACCTGCATGACCCACCGCGGTGGGATTAATGCCGACGGCAAGACCGGTGACGGTTGCGGTCTGCTGATTCAAAAGCCTGATGCCTTCCTGCGCGCCATTGCCCAGGAAACCTTCAGCGTCGAGCTGCCCAAGCAATATGCGGTGGGCATGGTCTTCTTCAACCAGGATCCGGCCAAGGCCGAAGCCGCTCGCGAGAACATGAACCGCGAGATCCTTGCTGAAGGCCTGCAATTGATCGGCTGGCGCAAGGTGCCAATCGACACCAGCGTCCTCGGCCGCCTGGCGCTTGAGCGCCTGCCGCAAATCGAGCAGGTGTACATCGGCGGTGAAGGCCTGAGCGATCAGGACATGGCGGTCAAGCTGTTCAGCGCCCGTCGTCGTTCGTCGGTGGCCAACGCCGCCGATACCGACCACTACATCTGCAGCTTTTCGCACAAGACCATCATCTATAAAGGCCTGATGATGCCGGCCGATCTGGCCGCGTTCTATCCGGACCTGAGTGACGAGCGCCTGCAAACCGCGATCTGCGTTTTCCACCAGCGCTTCTCCACCAACACCCTGCCGAAATGGCCGCTGGCTCAGCCATTCCGCTTCCTCGCCCACAACGGCGAGATCAACACCATCACCGGCAACCGCAACTGGGCGCAGGCCCGCCGGACCAAGTTCACCAACGATCTGATGGATCTGGAAGAACTCGGCCCGCTGGTCAACCGTGTCGGTTCCGACTCCTCGAGCATGGACAACATGCTCGAATTGATGGTCACCGGTGGCATCGACCTGTTCCGCGGTGTGCGGATGATCATTCCGCCGGCGTGGCAGAACGTCGAAACCATGGACCCGGATCTGCGTGCGTTCTACGAGTACAACTCGATGCACATGGAGCCGTGGGACGGCCCGGCCGGCGTGGTCATGACCGACGGTCGCTACGCGGTGTGCCTGCTCGACCGTAACGGTCTGCGTCCGGCGCGCTGGGTCACCACCACCAACGGTTTCATCACCCTTGCGTCGGAAATCGGCGTATGGGACTACAAACCCGAGGACGTGATTGCCAAAGGCCGCGTCGGCCCTGGCCAGATCTTCGCCGTGGACACCGAAACCGGGCAGATCCTCGACACCGATGCGATCGACAACCGCCTGAAGTCCCGTCATCCGTACAAGCAATGGCTGCGCAAGAATGCCCTGCGCATCCAGGCGACCATGGAAGACAACGACCACGGTTCGGCGTTTTACGACGTCGATCAGCTCAAGCAATACATGAAGATGTATCAGGTCACGTTCGAAGAGCGCGATCAGGTACTGCGTCCGCTCGGCGAGCAAGGCTACGAGGCCGTGGGCTCGATGGGCGACGACACGCCGATGGCCGTGTTGTCCCAGCGTGTGCGCACGCCGTACGACTACTTCCGCCAGCAGTTCGCGCAGGTCACCAACCCGCCGATCGACCCGTTGCGTGAAGCGATCGTGATGTCGCTGGAAATCTGCCTCGGTGCCGAGCGCAACATCTTCCAGGAGTCGCCGGAACATGCCTCGCGCGTGATCCTCAGCTCGCCGGTCATTTCCCCGGCCAAGTGGCGTTCGCTGATGAACCTCGACCGCCCGGGTTTCGAGCGGCAGATCATCGACCTCAACTACGAGGAAAGTGTTGGTCTGGAAGCGGCGATCCGCAACGTCGCCGATCAGGCTGAAGAGGCCGTGCGTGCCGGTCGGACCCAGATCGTCCTGAGCGACCGCCATATCGCTCCGGGCAAACTGCCGATCCACGCATCCCTGGCCACCGGTGCGGTGCACCACCGCCTGACCGAAAAAGGCCTGCGTTGCGATTCCAACATCCTCGTTGAAACCGCGACCGCCCGTGACCCTCATCACTTCGCGGTGCTGATCGGTTTCGGCGCCTCGGCGGTGTATCCGTTCCTGGCCTACGAAGTGCTGGGCGACCTGATCCGTACCGGTGAAGTGCTGGGCGACCTCTACGAGGTGTTCAAGAACTACCGCAAAGGCATCACCAAGGGTCTGCTGAAGATCCTGTCGAAGATGGGCATCTCGACCATCGCCTCGTACCGCGGTGCACAACTGTTCGAAGCGATCGGCCTGTCCGAAGAAGTCTGCGAGCTGAGCTTCCGTGGCGTGCCGAGCCGCATCAAGGGTGCGCGTTTTGTCGACATCGAAGCCGAACAGAAAGCACTGGCTAGCGAAGCCTGGAGTCCGCGCAAGCCGATCCAGCAGGGCGGTCTGCTGAAGTTCGTCCACGGTGGCGAATATCACGCCTACAACCCGGACGTGGTCAACACCCTGCAAGCCGCCGTGCAGCAGGGCGACTACGCCAAGTTCAAGGAATACACCTCGCTGGTGGACAACCGTCCGGTGTCGATGATCCGCGACCTGTTCAAGGTCAAGACTCTCGACAAGCCGTTGGACATCAGTGAAATCGAACCGCTGGAATCGGTGCTCAAGCGCTTCGACTCCGCCGGTATCTCGTTGGGCGCACTGTCGCCGGAAGCTCACGAAGCCTTGGCCGAAGCCATGAACCGCCTCGGTGCGCGTTCCAACTCCGGCGAAGGGGGTGAAGACCCGGCGCGTTACGGCACCATCAAGAGCTCGAAAATCAAGCAGGTCGCGACTGGCCGTTTCGGGGTGACCCCGGAATACCTGGTCAATGCCGAAGTGCTGCAGATCAAGGTCGCGCAAGGTGCCAAGCCGGGCGAGGGCGGGCAACTGCCAGGCGGTAAAGTCAACGGGCTGATCGCCAAGCTGCGTTATGCAGTGCCGGGCGTGACCCTGATTTCGCCACCGCCGCACCACGACATCTACTCGATCGAAGACTTGTCGCAGCTGATTTTCGATCTGAAACAAGTCAACCCGAAGGCGCTGGTTTCGGTGAAGCTGGTTGCAGAAGCAGGCGTCGGCACCATCGCCGCCGGTGTGGCCAAGGCCTATGCGGACTTGATCACCATCTCCGGCTACGACGGTGGTACCGGTGCTTCGCCGCTGACCTCGATCAAATACGCGGGTGCACCGTGGGAACTCGGCCTCGCCGAAACCCACCAGACCCTGCGCGGCAACGACCTGCGCGGCAAAGTCCGGGTGCAGACCGACGGCGGCCTGAAAACCGGCCTCGACGTGATCAAGGCAGCCATCCTCGGCGCTGAAAGCTTCGGTTTCGGTACCGCGCCAATGATCGCGCTGGGCTGCAAATACCTGCGTATCTGCCACCTGAACAACTGCGCCACTGGCGTCGCGACTCAGAACGAGAAGCTGCGCAAGGATCACTACATCGGTACCGTCGACATGGTGGTGAATTTCTTCACCTACGTCGCCGAAGAAACCCGCGAGTGGCTGGCCAAGCTCGGCGTGCGTTCCCTCGAAGAACTGATCGGTCGTACCGATCTGCTGGAAATCCTCGAAGGCCAGACCGCCAAGCAGAATCACCTGGATCTGACCCCGCTGCTGGGCAGCGATCACATCCCGGCGGACAAACCGCAATTCTGCGGTGTCGAGCGCAACCCGCCGTTCGACCAGGGCCTGCTGGCCGAGAAAATGGTCGACATGGCGACCTCGGCGATCAACGACCTCAGTGGCGCCGAGTTCGACCTGGACATCTGCAACTGCGACCGCTCGATCGGCGCACGGATCTCCGGCGAAATCGCACGCAAGCACGGCAACCAGGGTATGGCGAAAGCGCCGATCACCTTCCGCTTCAAAGGCACTGCCGGTCAGAGCTTCGGCGTGTGGAACGCCGGCGGTCTGAACATGTACCTGGAAGGCGACGCCAACGACTACGTCGGCAAGGGCATGACCGGTGGCAAGCTGACCATCGTGCCGCCGAAAGGCAGCGTTTATAAGACTCAGGAAAGCGCCATCATCGGCAACACCTGCCTGTATGGCGCGACGGGCGGCAAGCTGTTCGCCGCCGGCACCGCAGGTGAGCGTTTCGCCGTGCGTAACTCCGGTGCCCACACGGTGGTGGAAGGCACTGGCGATCACTGCTGCGAGTACATGACCGGTGGTTTCGTCTGCGTTCTGGGCAAGACCGGTTACAACTTCGGCTCTGGCATGACCGGTGGTTTTGCCTACGTGCTCGATCAGGACAACACCTTCGTTGACCGGGTCAACCACGAACTGGTGGAAATCCAGCGGATCAGCGGCGAGGCGATGGAAGCCTATCGCAGCCACCTGCAAAACGTGCTGAACGAGTACGTCGCGGAAACCGACAGCGAGTGGGGGCGTGAACTCGCCGAAAACCTCGATGACTATCTGCGCCGTTTCTGGCTGGTCAAGCCCAAGGCTGCCAACCTGAAATCGTTGCTTTCCAGCACTCGTGCCAACCCGCAGTGATATGCGCCTGAAGAGTTTGATGAGGTTTTAACAATGGCTGAACGTCTGAATAACGACTTCCAGTTCATCGATGTCGGGCGCAAGGATCCGAAGAAGAAACTGTTGCGTCAACGCAAGAAAGAGTTCGTCGAAATCTACGAACCGTTCAAACCCCAGCAGTCGGCCGATCAGGCCCACCGCTGCCTGGGTTGCGGCAACCCGTATTGCGAATGGAAGTGCCCGGTGCACAACTTCATTCCCAACTGGCTGAAGCTGGTGGCCGAGGGCAACATCCTCCAGGCCGCCGAGCTGTCGCACCAGACCAACACCCTGCCGGAAGTCTGCGGCCGGGTGTGCCCGCAGGATCGTCTGTGCGAGGGTGCCTGCACCCTTAACGACGGCTTCGGCGCGGTGACCATCGGTTCGGTCGAGAAGTACATCACCGACACCGCGTTCGCCATGGGCTGGCGCCCGGACATGTCCAAGGTCAAACCGACTGGCAAGCGTGTCGCGATCATCGGCGCAGGCCCGGCGGGCCTCGGTTGTGCCGATGTGCTGGTGCGTGGCGGCGTGACCCCGGTGGTGTTCGACAAGAACCCGGAAATCGGCGGTCTGCTGACCTTCGGCATTCCCGAGTTCAAGCTGGAAAAGACCGTGCTGAGCAATCGTCGCGAAGTCTTCACCGGCATGGGCATCGAGTTCCGTCTCAATACCGAAGTCGGCAAAGACGTGACCATGGAGCAACTGCTTGCCGAATACGATGCCGTGTTCATGGGCATGGGCACTTACACCTACATGAAGGGCGGTTTTGCCGGTGAGGACTTGCCGGGCGTTTATGACGCGCTGGACTTCCTGATCGCCAACGTCAATCGCAACCTGGGCTTTGAAAAGTCGCCGGAAGATTTCGTCGACATGAAAGGCAAAAAGGTTGTGGTACTCGGCGGCGGCGACACGGCGATGGACTGCAACCGCACCTCGATTCGCCAGGGCGCCAAGTCGGTGACCTGCGCTTATCGTCGTGACGAAGCGAACATGCCCGGCTCGCGCAAAGAGGTGAAGAACGCCAAGGAAGAAGGCGTGAAATTCCTCTACAACCGCCAGCCGATCGCGATCGTCGGTGAAGACAAGGTCGAAGGCGTGAAGGTGGTCGAGACTCGTCTCGGCGAACCGGACGCCCGTGGCCGTCGCAGCCCCGAGCCGATCCCGGGTTCCGAAGAGATCATCCCGGCCGATGCCGTGGTTATCGCGTTCGGTTTCCGTCCGAGCCCGGCGCCGTGGTTCGAACAGTTCGAGATCCAGACCGACAGCCAGGGCCGTGTCGTGGCGCCTGAGCAAGGTCAGTACAAGCACCAGACCAGCAACCCGAAAATCTTCGCCGGTGGTGACATGGTGCGCGGTTCCGACCTGGTGGTGACGGCGATCTTCGAAGGCCGCAATGCGGCTGAAGGGATCCTCGATTACCTGGGGGTCTGATCACTTTCCGGCCTTGGAATGCGATAAAACTGTGGGAGCGGGCTTGCTCGCGAATGCTTTGTATCAGTCACCTGATGTATTGACTGACACACTGCTTTCGCGAGCAAGCCCGCTCCCACATTGGTTTCCGGGTGTTGCTGAAATCCGCGTGTTCATTGCGATAAATTGACCCGATAGACAAAAGGCTGACCTGTATCCGTGCCTTTTGCCTCGCGCTCTGAGAAAATGCCCGCACTTTTTTTCCGGATGCCGACATGACTGCCCTGAAGAACGACCGTTTCCTTCGCGCCCTGCTCAAGCAACCCGTTGACGTCACCCCGGTGTGGATGATGCGCCAGGCCGGCCGCTACTTGCCGGAATACCGCGCCAGCCGTGCCCACGCCGGTGATTTCATGAGCCTGTGCATGAATCCGGAGTTCGCCTGCGAAGTCACGTTGCAACCGCTCGACCGCTATCCGCAACTGGACGCGGCGATCCTGTTTTCCGACATCCTCACCATTCCCGATGCCATGGGCCAGGGCCTGTACTTCGAGACCGGTGAAGGTCCGCGCTTCAAGAAAGTCGTCAGCACTCTGGCGGATATCGAAGCCCTGCCGATCCCTGATCCGCACAAGGATCTGGGTTACGTGATGGACGCGGTCAGCACCATCCGCCGCGAGCTGAACGGTCGTGTGCCGCTGATCGGTTTCTCCGGCAGCCCATGGACCTTGGCGACGTACATGGTCGAAGGCGGTTCGTCGAAAGACTTCCGCAAGACCAAGGCGATGCTCTACGACAACCCGCAAGCCATGCACCTGCTGCTGGACAAGTTGGCGCAGTCGGTGACCTCGTACCTCAACGGCCAGATCATGGCTGGCGCACAAGCGGTGCAGATTTTCGATACCTGGGGCGGCAACCTGTCGGCGGCGGCGTATCAGGAATTCTCGCTGGCCTACATGAAGAAAATCGTCAGCGGCCTGATCCGCGAGCACGACGGGCGCAAGGTGCCGGTGATCCTGTTCACCAAAAACGGCGGCCTGTGGCTGGAAAGCATCGCCGACGCTGGTGCCGATGCACTGGGCCTGGACTGGACCTGCGACATCGGCAATGCCCGCGCCCGCGTTGGCGACAAGGTGGCGCTGCAAGGCAACATGGACCCGACCGTGCTCTACGCCAAACCTGAAGCGATCCGCACTGAAGTGGGTCGCATTCTGGCCAGCTATGGCAAGGGCAGCGGCCACGTGTTCAACCTTGGCCACGGCATCACCCCTGAGGTTGATCCGGAACACGCCGGCGCGTTCCTGCGTGCGGTGCACGAGTTGTCGGCGCAGTATCACGAGTGATCGCCACACAATGAAAAACGCCCGGCTATGCCGGGCGTTTTTGTTTGCACGATCCAGGGCCGAAAACAGATCAACTGTGGGAGGGGGCTTGCTCCCGAAGGCGGTGGTTCAGCACCATCTTCATTGACTGTCTCACCGCATTCGGGAGCAAGCCCCCTCCCACAGGGGATTTTTGTCAGGCTTTGACTCCGCCGAGCGGCGGTAACTTCGCCAGTTTCAATGCCACCAGCAGCGCCACCAGCAACAGCGCTCCAATGAACAGGCCAATCCCGTTCCAGCCGCCCAGATGCCAGAACACTCCACCCGCCGTACCGGCAATACTGGAACCTGCGTAATAGCTGAACAGATACAACGATGAGGCCTGCCCCTTGGCCTTGGTCGCGCGACGGCCGATCCAGCTGCTCGCTACCGAATGTGCACCAAAGAAGCCGAAGGTGAAGATCAGCATGCCGACGATCACCAGCAGCAGCGGCGTAAACATCGTCAGCGCAAGGCCGGCAAACATCAGTGCAATGGTCGCCCACAACACCTTGCGTCGCCCCAGTTTGTCCGCCAGCGAACCGATCTTCGCCGAACTGTAGATACCCGACAGGTACACCACCGACAGCAGGCCGACAAACACCTGATCAAGGTTGTACGGCGCCGCCAGCAGGCGATAACCGATGTAGTTGAACAAGGTGACGAACGCGCCCATCAGCACGAACGCCTCAAGAAACAGCAGCGGCAGACCGGCATCGCGAAAGTGCATGGTGAAGCCATCGAGCAGGCTGCGCGGGTGCAGCGAGCGCGAGCGGAAATTGCGCGACTCGGGAAGGATCTTCCAGAACACCGCTGCCGCGATCAGCGCCAGACCGCCGATCACCAGCATCGCCGTGTGCCAGCTGACAAAGTCGATCAGCACGCCGGTGATCAAGCGCCCGCTCATCCCGCCAATGGCGTTGCCGCCGATGTACAGGCCCATCGCCAGACCGATGTGCTGCGGGTGGATCTCCTCGCTCAAATAAGTCATTGCCACCGCCGCCAGGCCACTCAATGACAGCCCGATCAACGCGCGCATGATCAGCACACCGTGCCAGCTCGGCATCATCGAACTGGCGATGGTGCACAGGGCGGCGGCGAACAGTGCCGCGACCATCACCGGTTTGCGCCCGATGCGGTCGGATATCGGCCCGGTGATCAACAGCCCGAAGGCCAGCATGCCGGTTGCCACGGAGAGGATCAGGCTGCTCTGCGCCGCGTTGATCCCGTATTCGTGAGACAGCAGCGGCATCATCGGCTGCACGCAGTACAACAGGGCAAAGGTCGCGAAGCCGCCGCTGAACAAAGCCAGCACTGTGCGCATGAACATCGGCGTGCCTTTTTCGATGTAGATCTCTTGCAGCTCGGCGATCACATCGTCCGCAGCAGCAGGCGGGACTTCATGGGCAAGGGGCGCGACAGCTGTTTTCACTTCAGACCTCGGGGGGCACGGCCAGGCAGGCAATGAAAAAATCATATAGCTGGCTAATGTTTCTATCCAATATATTGTTCGACCTGTTTGATAGCTTTAACGACCTAATGGGGTGTCCATGGAATTGCGTCACTTGCGCTACTTCATCGCCGTCGCCGAAGAGCTGCATTTCGGCCGCGCCGCACAGGTGCTGGGCATCTCCCAGCCACCGCTGAGCCAACAGATTCAGGCGCTGGAGCAAGAGGTCGGCGCACGGTTGTTTGAACGGACCAATCGTCGGGTCGAACTGAGCGAGGCTGGCCGATTGTTTCTGGAAGAGGCGCGGCTGGTGCTGGCACAGGTCGACAAAGCTGCAGATGTCGCCCGGCGTGCGCAACTGGGTGAGCTGGGCGAATTGAAGATTGGCTTCACCTCGTCGGCGCCATTCAACTCGACCATTCCCCAGGCGATCTTTGCCTTTCGCCAGCGTTTCCCGGCGGTGCACCTGAACCTGCGCGAAATGAGCAGCACCATGGTGGCGGATGCACTGGTGGATGAGTCGATCGAAGTCGGCATCATGCGTCCGCTGGGCTTGCCGGATTCGCTCAGCGTGGTCGAGTTGATGCGCGAGCCGCTGGTCGCGGTGCTCAGTGCCAAGCATCCGCTGGCGCAGGGCTCGGAGGAGGGCCTGTTCCTTGCGGCGCTGGCCCACGAGCCATTTGTGTTCTTCCCGCGCAGCTACGGCAGCGGTTTGTATGCGCAATTGCTGAGCCTGGCGCGTGATGCCGGGTTCAGCCCGCACTTTGCCCAGGAGGCTGGGGAGGCGATGACCATCATCGGTCTGGTGGCGGCGGGTTTGGGTGTTTCGGTGATGCCGGCCTCGTATCAGCGGATGCGCATCGACGGCGTGGTCTATCGGCCGTTGCTGGATCCCGAAGCGGTGACGGCGGTGTGGCTGGTGCAGCGCAAGGATCAGAAATCGCCGATGGCCAAGGCGTTTGTCGAGTTGCTCACGCGCAAGGTCGAACCCTCAAAGGCGTGACTGCTGCGCAGTCAAATCGCGAGCAGGCTCGCTCCCACAGGGGAACGTATTTCAGGGTGGGAGCGAGCCTGCTCGCGAAGACGTCAGCTCAATCACCACGGCCCTCAGGGCAACCGCACCAAATCCCCCTTCAACGCCACCCGCGTGACAAATATCCCCGCCCGGCACTCATAGGTATTCAAATCCTTGCGCACATGCTGGTCGTAATAGCTGACGATATTGACCACCGCATTCGCTCCGACCCGTTTGGCATCGGCCTGCAACTTGATCAGGTTCGACTGCAACACCCACTCGCAGGAATCGTGGTCGCTCTTGTTGAAGCCGTTGGTGCTCAGATCGCTGACCACGTCCCGGCGCAACAAGCGCTGCGTGCCCTGCGGCCCATTGCCGACCAGATAGAACTTCACACTGCCATCCAGCCGACCGGCGCGAATCGCGTCCGAGAGTACGGTCTCGAACGGCATGTACATCAGATTGGTGGCGTGGCTGGCGCTGGGCAAAAGCCCAAGGAGTGTGGCGGCAATCATGGCTTTCACGTGCATGGTCATCTCCTTGACGGTGAAAGAGAACCGCGAGTGCTCGAGCGATGGGGCTCGCCGTTCTGACAGGCGTAGCGTGAAGGGCTGTATGAGCCAGTGTAGTGCCGAATAAAAAAAGGGCGCCAAATGGCGCCCTTTTTATGGCTGCAGGATGCAGGTCAAGCCGTTCAGTCGACGTGAGCGAGGTCACCTCGCAACGCTACGCTCGACACCACCAGCCCGGCACGGCACTGAAACTTTTCGGTGTCTTTGTACAGGTCGCGCTGGTCGACGCTGGCGATATTGATCACGGCGTTGGCGTCGGCTTTTTTCGCGGCGTTCTGCAGGGTCGCGAGGGCCGATTGCAGCGCCCAGTAACAGGCGTCGGCGTCGGATTTGTTCGAGCCGTTGGTCTTGCGGCTGCTGCTCACGGTGTCGAGTGTGCGCACCTGTTTGGGCAGGGTTTCGCCGGCCAGGTAGAACTTCACGCTGCCGTCCAGCAGGCCGGCGTCGGTGGCGCGTTTGACGCCTTCGCGAAAGCTCAGGTAGGTCGGCTCGTCGGCGCCTTGCTTGACGATGCCCAGGTCGTTGACGAACTCGATATCCGGGTTGATCGACAGTTCCTTGAGCACGTTGTCACGCAGGCGGTTGACCCAGCGGTTGTAGTTGCCGTGGATCTTGCCGTCCTTGGCGTCCAGGCCATAGCTGCTGCGGTAGTCGATTTCGAACGAGGTCGGGCTGAACGGGATGTCGACTTCGGCGTGGTGGCGACCGCGTACGGTGATCGCGGCCTTGATCATGCCCGGGCGTACCGATTGCACGACCCACTGGCGGTCGTTGAGCGCGGTAACGATGGCGCGGCTCATCTGTTGCTGGGTGAAGCCTAAGTTGGGCGAGAACTGTTCCTTGGCGTTGTACACCGGTTTGCTGGTGCAACCGCCGAGCACAAAGGCCAGGGCCAACAGGGCGGCGATGCGGTGAAACTGAGTCATTCCCTTCACTCCAAACGTATTGCGGTCAGTGCCAGCGGCGGAAAATCAACGAGGTGTTGACGCCACCAAAAGCGAAATTGTTGTTCATCACGTACTCGTGATGCATCTGGCGGAATTCGCCGCGCAGGTAATCGAGTTTGCCGCAGTGCGGATCGACCTCGTCGAGGTTGAGCGTGTGCACGTACACATCGCGGTTGAGCATTTCGATGCTGAACCACGACTCCAGCGCGCCGCAGGCCCCGAGCGTGTGGCCGAGGAAACTCTTCTGCGAGCTGATCGGCATGCGCTCGCCGAACAAGCTGCTGGTTGCCAGTGTTTCGGCAATGTCGCCCTGTTCTGTAGCGGTGCCGTGACCATTTACGTAACCGATTGCATCCGGGGTGAGCCCGGCGTCTTCCAGCGCCAGTTCCATGGCGCGGCGCATGGTGATCTGCTCGGGGCGGGTGGTGTGCTGGCCGTCGGCGTTGCTGCCGAAACCGACGATTTCGGCATGGATCCGCGCACCGCGCGCCAAGGCGTGTTCCAGCTCTTCAAGCACCAGCATGCCGCCGCCCTCACCGATCACCAGGCCGTCGCGGCCCTTGTCGTACGGGCGTGGGCTGGTCTGCGGCGCGTCGTTTTTCAGGCTGGTGGCGTAGAGTGCGTCGAAGACCATCGCCTCGGTCGGGCACAGTTCTTCGGCGCCGCCGGCGAGCATTAGCGGCAGGCGTCCGAACTTGATCGCCTCGTAGGCGTAGCCGATGCCCTGGCTGCCGCTGGTGCAGGCGCTGGACGTCGGGATCAGACGCCCGGTGAGGCCGAAGAAAATGCTGATGTTGGCGGCGGTGGTGTGCGGCATCATCCGCACGTAGGAGTTGGCGTTGAGGCCCTCGGCCACCGAGTTGAGCAGCATGTTGCCGAACGCCTTGATCTCGTCGGTGCTGCCGGTGGACGAGCCGCAGGCCACGCCCATGCGCCCGTCCTTGATCGTTTCGTCGCCAAGCAGGCCGGCATCCGCCAGTGCCTGTTCTGCCGCGCCGACTGCCAGGCGCGACACGCGGCCCATGCTGCGCAATTGCTTGCGTGTCCAGTGCGCGGGTACGACGAAGTCATCGATCGGGCCGGCCAGACGGGTGTTGAGTTCGCTGAAGCGATCCCACTCGTCCATCCGGCGGATGCCGCTGCGGTTGGCCGCGAAGTTGCCGGCGATGGTCTGCCAGTCGCTGCCCAGCGAGGTGATGCCGGCCATGCCGGTGACGACGACGCGCTTCATCAGCACAAGCCTCCGTTGACCGCCAGCACCTGGCGGGTGATGTACGAGGCTTCCGCCGACATCAGGAAATTCACCGCAGAGGCCACCTCTTCCGGGGTGCCCATGCGTTGTGCGGGGATCATCTTCATCAGTTCTTCCACCGGCACGTTTTCATCCAGCATCGCCGTGTCGATCAGGCCCGGCGCGACGCAGTTAACCGTGATTTTGCGCTTGCCCAGCTCGATCGCCAACGCTTTCGCAGCGCCAATCACACCGGCCTTTGAGGCGCTGTAGTTGACCTGGCCTCGATTGCCGATCAAGCCCGATACCGAGGTGATGCAGACGATCCGACCGGCGGCGCGACGACGGATCATCGGCATCATCACCGGGTGCAGGACGTTGTAGAAACCGTCAAGGTTGGTGCGCAGCACCACGTCCCAATCGTCATCGCTCAGCGCCGGAAAGGCACCGTCGCGGGTCAGCCCGGCGTTGAGCACCACGCCGTAATAGGCGCCGTGGGTTTCAACGTCGGCTTCGAGGATGGTTTTGCAGGTTTCGCGGTCGGCGACATCAAATTGCAGAATGCGCGCGTTGCGGCCCAACGCTTCGATCTCGGTCTGCACCGCTTGGGCTTCGGCCACGCCGCTGCGGCAATGCAGGACGATGTCGTGCCCGGCCTGTGCCAGGCGCAGGGCAATGGCGCGGCCGATGCCACGGCTGGAGCCGGTGACCAGTACGGATTCAGTCATCGTTCGACTCCCGGTTTTGTTCAAGATATTGGGATGGCTGGGGCGGGCGGAACACATTCAAGCGCGCACTGGCTTCGATGCCGGGCCCGTGGATGTGGCATTCGAACACGCCCATGCCGTTGTCGTCTTCCAGCGAGCGGATGCCATGGATGGTCAGTTCGCTGCCGGCCGGAAACGCCTCGACGTTGCACTCGAATTTACGTGTGCCGAGCAGGAAACCCAGCTCCACCGGATTGCCTTTGTGCCGCGCGTGGCAACCGGCGAACGCGGCGACGCTTTGCGCCATCAGCTCTACGCCGACCCACGCCGGCAGGCTGCCGTCGGGCAGGTTGAACAAGCCGTTGGGCTTGACCGTCAGACAGGTATGGATCTGTTCTTCGTCGAAACTGAGGACGCGGTCGATCAGAATCATGTCGCCAGCGTGGGGCAGCAATTCGGCGAGCGGCCAGTCAGTCATGGGGCGTCTCCGATAATCAGGCTGACGTTGTTGCCCCCGAAGGCAAACGAGTTGCTCATCAGGTAGCGCGGTGCAATGGACGACAGGCGTGTGTTCGCGGTCACCCAGTTCAGGGCTGGCAGGTCGGGATCGGGCTGAGCGTCCCAGACGTGCGGCGGCAAGGCCTGTTGCGGATTGTCGGCGCTCAGGCTCAGCCAGCAGAACGCCGCTTCCAGTGCACCGGCAGCGCCGAGGGTATGGCCGGTCATCGGCTTGGTCGACGAGCAGGCCACGCCGTCGGGGAACAGCGTGGCGACCGCCAGACTTTCCATCGCGTCGTTGTGCTGGGTCGCCGTGCCGTGCAGGTTCAGGTAATGGATTTGCGCAGCGTGCAGCTGTGCGCGGCTCAGGGCTTTGTGCATCGCTTGCAGGGCGCCGCGGCCGCTCGGTTCCGGGGCGGAAATATGGTGCGCGTCGGAGCTGGCCCCGGCGCCGAGCAGGGCGATGGCCGGACCCTCGCCGCGCTGCTTGCTCATCAGGAACAGCACCGCCGCTTCGCCGATGTTGATGCCGTTGCGGTTGGCCGAGAACGGATTGCAGCGCTCGTCGGACACCGCCTCCAGCGCGCTGAAACCGTTGAGTGTCAGCTTGCACAGGCTGTCGACCCCGCCGCACAGCACGGCATCGCACAGGCCCAGATCGAGCAGGCGCTGCGCGCTCATCAGCGCCCGGGCGCTGGAGGTGCAGGCGGTGGAGATCACGTAGGCCGGGCCGCTGAGTTGCAGCCAGTCGGCCAGAAAATTCGCCGGGGCGCCGAGTTCCTGCTGACGGTAATCGTATTCGGCGGGGAACTGCTGTTCGCGAAGGTAGTGCGCCAGACCACGGCTGGCTTCGTCGATGCCCGAAGTACTGGTGCCGAGCACCACGCCGATGCGCTCGCGACCAAAGGTCTGGATCGCTTGGTCGATGTCAGCGCGAATTTGCAGCGCGGCTTCCAGCAGCAGTTGATTGTTGCGGCTGCTCTGGTCGGCCAGTTCGGCCGGAATGGCCGCCAGCTCAGCGTGCACCGCCGCCACGGGCAACTCACGCCCGGCGACCCAGCCGCACTCGTGGCGCATGCCCGAGCAATCACCGGCAAACAGGTTGTGCGCGACTTGTTGCTTGTCGCGGCCCAGCGCGCAGATCACGCCGAGGGCATTGAGGTAGGCAGTCATGGCGTCGGCTCACCGAGGGGAGAAACCCGATAGTGCGGGCCTTGGGGCAGGTTCAATTCGAAGCTCAACGGTTGTGCATAACGGATCGCCCAGCGCGGCGGCAGCGAGCGTTGCCCGGCCTGTTGCTGCGCGGCGGGATAATTGCGCAGCAGCTCGCCGGACGGCGTCAGGGCGAACAGCAAAGCGGCAAACAGCTCCCGGGCTTCCGGATTGGGCGGCAGCAGCCCGTCGGCCTGCCAGTGCCCATCGACCAGTTGCTGACGGGCCTGGGGAATGCCCAGCGGGTCCATCATCGACCAGCGGATGCCGGGGCCTTCACGCTGAATCACCAGAAGCCAGTCCTGACGTTGGTCGGCTTGTTGGCGCTCGATGTGCAGCTGCAGCGGCAGCGGTAGAGTCGGACTGCTCGCGGGTAGCGGAGCCTGGCTGGCGCAGGCACTGAGCAACAGGGCAGATATCACCAATACCAGCCACACCCCAAACCCTGTGGGAGCGGGCTTGCTCGCGAAGGCGTCGGCACGTCCAGCATCGCAGCAAGCTGACCCACCGCTTTCGCGAGCAAGCCCGCTCCCACAGGAGGTCAGGTGTGCAGGTCGATAGCGTGGCATCAGATGGATTCCTGCAATGGCTTGCGGGCAACGACATTCACCAAGGTTTCTTCGCGCTCGCCGAACGGTTTTGGCCGGCGCAATCCAAACCGCTCCAGCAAGCCGAAATCTTTCGACCGGCTCCACCACAGATACGGGTACGAGACATTGCGCTCGGCGAACTCGAAACCCTGCTGGCGAATCATCTCCAGATACTGCGCCGCGCTCTTTTGCACATGCATTGGATGGCGGAACAGCCAGCGGATCACCCAAGTATCAATGTAGGCCTCGGTGGACTCGGCGAACAGCAGGTAACCACCCGGTTTGAGCACACGATAGAACTCGGCGAGGGCCTTTTGCTGTTCGACCAGATGATGAAAGGTCTGGTGGCAGAACAGCAGATCGACACTGGCGTCCGCCACGTTGAGCGTGGCGCAGTCGCTGCCGATCAGCTCGACGTCGAAACCCTGGCGCGCCGCTTCTGCAGCGCTCAATTCAAGGCTGTGTGGGTCCGCATCGATGCCAATCAAACGCTGTGGGGCGAAGGTCTGGCGCAGATGCCGGAACGACTTGCCCTGGCCACAGCCGGCATCCAGCAGCACCGGATTGGCGGGCAGTGACTCGCTGAACAGCCCGCGCAGGTCGTTGATCGCCACGCGCAACACATGGTGCTGCCAGGTGTGGCTGCGCAGGAACCAGAAACCGAAGCGGGTTTCCTCGACGTAGCTGTCGCTCAAGTAATTCATGGGGCGTCCTTTGCACAGAGTTCGGAAATCATCTTCAGCCGGCGGCGCGCTTCGCTGACGAACGGGTTGCGTTCATCCCAGGCGTAACCGGCGAGGATCGAGCAGATCATCCGGCGGATGTCCGCCTGGCTGTCTTCATGAAAAATCACGTCCTGGAAGGTGCCGGCGTACCAGCCCTCGACGTAGCAGCGAAAAGTGTCGACCCCGCGTTTGAGCGGCGCGGCGAACTCGTGCAGCCAATCAACAGCTTCGCCTTGCAACTGACGGTGCAACACCGCGGCGGCCATGCTCGCCGAGCGCATGGCGATGGTCACGCCGGAGGAAAACACCGGGTCGAGAAATTCCGCCGCGTTGCCGAGCAGGGCGAAGCCCGGGCCGTGCAGGGTTTTGACGTTGGCCGCATAACCGCCGAGGGTGCGCGCCGGGGTGTCCCACACGGCGTTGTTCAGCACGCCGGCGAGGCTTGGGGTTTGTGCGATGAAGCCGCGCAGACAAGCGTCCAGATCGCTATCGCGGCCCTTGAAGTGTTCGGCGGCAGCCACTACGCCCACTGAGCAGCGACCGTTGCTGAACGGGATCGTCCAGAACCAGATGTCGCGGTGCTCTGGATGGGTGGTGACGAGGATTTTCTCGCGGTCGAAGGCCGGGTTGTCGATGTGATCTTCGACGTGGGCGAACACTGCCTGGCGCAGCGGGAAATTCGACGGTGCTTCAAGATCGAGCAAGCGCGACAACACGCGACCGTAACCGCTGGCGTCGAGCACAAAATCCGCTTCGACGTGGTATTCACTGCCGTCTTCGCGCCGCACGTCGAGCTGCGGTTTGGCCCGGTTGAAATCGACGCGGACGATGGCCTCGCCATAACGGATCTCGACACCTTGCAGCGCCGCCTGATCAGCCAGCAGCTTGTCGAAATCGGCGCGCTGCACCTGGAAAGTGGTCGGCTTGCCACCGCTGAAGGTGTCGCTGAAATCGAACGCGCTATAGCGCTCGCCCCAGGCGAACGCAGCGCCGGTCTTGCGCTGGAACCCGGCGGCGTTGACGGCGTCGAGCATGCCGGCCTCTTCGACGAAATCCAGGCAATGACACAGCAGGCTTTCGCCGATGGAAAAGCGTGGGAAGTGCTGGCGCTCGATCACCAGCACATCGTGGCCCTTGCGCTGGAGCAGGGCGGAGGCGATGGCGCCGGACGGGCCGGCACCGATGATCACTACCTGACGACGTTGCATTTCAACGGTTGGCACGTGAACTCCCGGGCGCGGTGGCGGTGTGTTTCAGGGGCGCGCGATGCAGGCCGATCAGGGCCGGCAACAGCGTCGCGATCAGGCCCATCAGCATCAGCGCGAAGTACAGCGCCGGGCTGATCAGCTGTTGTTGCAGCAACAGGTTGAGAAAGACGATTTCGCTCAGGCCACGGATGTTCAGCAGCACGCTTTCGCGCCAGCGGCTGGCACCTTCGAACGATGCACCGGCCCAGCCCAGCCCGAGCCAGTTACCGAGCAGTTTACTGGCGATCGGCAACAGCAGCAGGGCGGCCCATTGCACCGCACCGAGGCTGGCGAGGGCACTGTGCACGTCGATCTGCACGATGCCGAACGTGAGGATCAGCGGGATCGCGATCCACGTCTGCAAACGGCTCATCCACAGCGCCGGCAATGGCAGCACCAATGGCACTTTCAACAACGCCATGCACAACAGGTAGCCGATGCCGACAATCAGTGCGTTGAGCTTGTAGTGCTCGGCCAGCACCAGCAGCGCGAAGAAGCCGAGGCTGTAGGTCAGCGGTCGACGCACGCGCAACAAGTGCAGCAGCACCGGCACACACGCCAACCCCAGCGGCAGCAACAGGCTGTTCAAATGCAGGCTGCCCTGAGCGAGGCCGAACAGTGTCCAGCAGGTCAGGTCGATTAGGATCGCGGTCTGCACCAGACGCCGAGTGGCGGCAGGTGGGTAGTCGATGTGGCGCAGGTACAGGTACAGCACCGGGATTGCGGTAATCGCGAACACCAGACCGATCGCCAGCGAATTCAGCCACGGTTGTGCCGGCATCAGCCAACAGGCGACCACCAGCCCACAGGCGAACGGCACGGCAAAACTCGGCACGGCGATTTTCACACTCTGGCGATCCAGGCGCAGGTCGATCACATCGCTGAGGATGTGCCCCAGCAACAGCGCGAAACTCAGACTGTAGAGGTCTTTCAGCCACACCGGTGCAATCAGCACGGGGCCACTGAGTTGCCAGCCCGGTTCGATCCAGAAGTACATCAACAGCGGCAAACCGAAGCTTGCCAGCAGCAACTGGCTGACGATCGGGATCAGGCCGAAATGCCGGCCGATGCGGGTCGCCACGGCGAACAGCGCCAGGGCCATCAGCCAGAAGCCGGCGACCATCACGCTGCGGGCTCCGCGACGACGGCGCTGTGGGCGTGACGCCCGGCCCACGGCGCGAGGATGAAGCTGAAGGCCAGCCCGAGACTGACCGCCAGACCGAAATTGCTCACCGCCGGCGTGCTGGACACTGCCAGCAGACCGAACGACAGCCACGTCGTCAGCGCCGCCAGCAAGGTGCCTAGCAGGCTGACAGCGGCACCGCCGACCTGCTCGCGCATGAGGATCGCGTAATCGACGCTGATGGCCGTCACCAGCAGCAGGCCGAACAGGCTGAACAGGGTCAGCGGCTGGCCGAGCCAGCCGAGACTGGCGAGACTGCACAGCGCCGCCAGCAGCGGCAGGGCGACGATGCGCAGCGCGCCGCCGAAGCCGAATGGCACGATCAGTACCAGCACGATCAACACGCAGGAGGCGAGTTTCAATTCGGCGGCGCTGATCTGAGTCGCGGCGAACACCTCGTTCAACTCGCCAAGGCGGTCAACCAGCATCACCCCCGGCAAGTCGAGTGCCTGCACCCGCAGCAGCGCCGGGTTGTTCAGGCCTTGCAGGCTGGTCATCGCCGCCACGCCGTCTGCGGTCGGACCGAGCCATAGCGTGCGGTAAGGCTCGCCCAGCGGGCCGGCCAGTGCCGCGTCGATGTCCTCGGCGGGCAGATTCTGCAATTGTTGCAGCTCGCTTTGCAGCGCGGCGAGCGGTACGCCGAGGTCCTGCAATGGCTGCCAGTATTGCGGCAGTTTGCGCAGTGCTTCGCGAACCTGCTGTTGCTGGCTCGGCGGGCTGAGCAGTTGATCGAGGGCCAGATAACCTTGCAGTTTGTCGAGGTTGACCAGTTGTTGCAGGCGCTCGCTCAACGCGGCCTGACGCTCCAGTAATTCCTGCTGATTGGCCCCGCGCACCAGGAAGAACTGGCTGGTCGGTTGATAGCCGGTGATGCGCGCGATGGTTTGCGCTTCGTCAGTCAGGCGTTGCGGCGCGCCGACCCACTGACGAATGTCGTTCTTGCTTTGCAGTTGCACCAGACCGCCGGCGCAGAAGGCGATCAATAGCGCCAGCAGCACCGGCGTGCGCACGTGTTCGAGCAGGGTTTCGCGCAGTTTCACCAGGCGTTCGGCCAGGCGTAGCGGCCATTGCGCGGGAAGCAGCTCGACGTTTTTCAGCAGGGCCGGCAGCAGGCACACCGCCGACAGGTAAGCACCGAGCAATCCGGCGGCAGAGAACACCGCGATCTGCGTCAGCGCCGGGAATGGCGTCCAGGCCAACGCCAGATAACCGATGGCGCTGGTGATCAGGCTCAAGGTCAGCCCGCAGAGCGTCAGGCGCAAGGCCGGCCAACTGCGCCACGGTTTGAGGCTCCAGCTCTTCGACAGATAGTGCAGCGGGTAGTCGACTGCTACGCCGATCAGGCTGGAACCCAGCACCAGCGTCATCACATGCATGTGGCCGAACAGCGCCACGCAGGCCACCGCACCGAACAACATGCCCACCAGCACCGGCACAAACGCCAGCAACACCCGCCAGCGACGAAACACCAACAGCAGCAGCAACAGAATGCCAAGGGTGGCGCCGCCGCCGACCCAGGTCATTTCGCGAGTGGCTTGTTGCTGACCGTTGGCGGCGTAGAGCAGGCCGCTGGCGGCCAGCAGTTGCACGTCGGCTTTCGCCGCTTGCTCGCGACTGTGCTGGAGCAAGTCCGCGACTTTCAGCGGCAGGTTCATGTCGAAGGCATTGCCGGTGGTGCGCGCGCGCAACAGCACCCAGCTCTTGCCGTCGGCGTCGGCGACCAGTACGCCGCTGCCGATGTCCAGCTGCACCGCGCCGTGCTTCGGCTGGCTGTTCTGGATGCGTCCGGTGAGGCCCAGCCAGTCATCCTGGCTCGGCACCAGACTGAAACCGGTGAACGGGTCGAACAGGGCCTGCACCCGTTGCTGAATAAACGCGTCAGGATGTTCGCTCAGCAGTTGCCGGTCATCCGCCGAGAGCATCGCCAGACGTCCTTGCAACAGTTGCGTGCGCAGGGCCGGGAGGTCGGCTTGCAGGTTCCACTGGACCTTTTCGAACAGACCGCTGGCTTGCCACTGCTCGCCCAGGGTTTGTGCCATGGCGACCGCCTGCTGGCGATCGGCGTGGCCGACCAGCACCAGCATTTCCCGGTTGAGCGGTTCCTGCATGCGCTGTTCGGCACGCAGTTCGAGGGCGTCAGGGTGGGTGCCGGGCACCAGTTCCATGAGGTTGGCCGACAGCGGCGCACCGTCGCGCCACTGCCACCCGGCCAGCGCGACGACCGCCAGCAGCAGGATCAGGAACAGCCAAGGCAGCCTGCGTTCACTCGGCAAAGTCATGTTGCTCCGTGTCGCTCAACGGTTGGCTTGCGGTGCTGTCCTGCATGCGCAACACGGTGCTGTCGCCCTGGGTTTCCAGCAGTTCGATGGTCTGCACCAGCTCACCGCCGTCGATGTTGATCCGGTTGAACACTTGCTTGAGCAGCAACGAGCGCGGGGTCAGGGTCAGTTTCCACTGCTGTGCGTCGCCGCTCAGGGCCAGTTCGAAATCCCGTTGCAGGCCGCTGCTGTCACCTTGCAGTACCGCGAGGAACAAGCGGTTCTGCTCGGCCCCGGCGCTCTTGTTCGGCAACATCTGCCAACGGTTGCCGTCACGGCGAGCGATGCCGTTGCCGGTGATGCGGTAGTCCTGTTGCAGCGGGGTCTTGAGCAACCAGAGCAGGCCGTGACTTTTCGCCAGGACGAAGCTGCCCTTGCTGATCAACGGCTGGGGCAGGGCGCGCAGGTGTTTTTCCTGGATGAACCGGCCGTGAATCACGTCCGGTTTCGCCAGTTGCTCACTTAGCTGTTGCAGGTCGAAGGCGCTGGCCAGGCTCGATACCGCGAGCAGTGCCATCGCACCCAGGCATTTGCAGATCAGGTTCATCGCAGCATCCTTTGCACCGCATCGGTGAACACTTTGGGTGAGGCCAGTTGCATCTCGCGGCTGCTGATCTCGACCGCCACTTGCACCGAGCTGGCGCGAGTCAGGCGTTCGCCGCTCTGCAGGTCGGTGATCAGGTAATTGATCTTCAACCGGTTCTCCCACTCCACCAGACTGGCGCGCACGTTCAAGCGCTGGCCGAACACCGCGCCACGCACGTAACGCAGTTGCAGGTCGATGATCGGCCACGCATAGCCGGACTCGGACATCTGCGTGTAGTTGTGGCCGATCCGGTCGAGCAGCGCGCAACGCGCCACCTCCAGGTATTTGACGTAATGCCCGTGCCAGACCACGTGCATGGTGTCGATGTCGAAGAACGGCACGAGGATTTCCGTGTCGGCGTGCAGCACTCCGGCGCTACGCATGCAGCCTCCAGTGTTGCTCGGCAATGCGTTGCAGGCACAGGCGCAGTTCGCCTTCCAGTGCGCGGTCCTCGATGACCGGCGGGAAGTCCTTGGCCAGCTCTTCGTGCATGGCGGCCAGAGACGGTGGCAGCGCACGTGCGTCTTCAGCGCGACCCCGCAACCAGACGCCCTGATTGGCCGCGAGCAACGTGGCGGCAGCCACTTGTTCGGTCAGCTCCAGTACGCGAATTGCGTCGCGGGCGGCGATGGTGCCCATGCTCACCTTGTCCTGGTTGTGGCACTCGGTGGAGCGTGAGAACACGCTGGCCGGCATGGTGTTTTTCAGCGCTTCGGCGGTCCAGGCGCTGGTGCCGATCTGCACGGCCTTGAAGCCATGGTTGATCATCGCGCGATCCGCCGGGGCGCCGGACAGGTTACTCGGCAAGCCGTGGTTGTAACGTTCATCGACCAGCAAGGCGAGTTGCCGGTCGAGCAGGTCGGCAACGTTGGCCACCAGGTTTTTCAGGCTGTCCATGGCGAAGGCGATGTGCCCGCCATAGAAGTGCCCACCGTGCAGCACACGCTCGGCTTCGGCATCGATGATCGGGTTGTCATTGGCGCTGTTGAGTTCGGTTTCGATGAACGAACGCAGCCAGTTCAGGCTGTCGGCCAGCACGCCGAGCACATGCGGGGCGCAGCGCAGCGAGTAGCGATCCTGCAGGCGGTGCAGCGGCGCAGTCGGGGCGTCGATCGCCAGATCCTTGCGCAGCCATGCGGCGACCTGCATCTGCCCCGGGTGCGGTTTGGCGGCGAACAGACGCTCGTCGAAGTGTTCCGGGTTGCCTTGTAGCGCGACCACGTTGAGCGCGGTGATGCGTGTGGCCAGTTGCAGCAGATAGTCGGCGCGGGCGTAGGCGAGGCAGGCAAGGCCGGTCATCACCGCGGTGCCGTTCATCAAGGCCAGCGCTTCTTTCGGGCGCAGCACCAATGGCGTCCAGCCGAGCTCGCGGTGCACATCGGCGGACTGGCGGCGCTCGCCACGGTACGTCACTTCACGCTCACCGGACAGGGTCGCGGCGACGTAGGACAGCGGCGTCAGATCGCCGCTGGCACCCACCGAACCTTCTTCCGGAATCAGCGGCAGGATGTCATGTTCAAGAAACGCGTGCAGGCGCTCCAGCAGTTCGATTCGCACTCCGGACACGCCGTGGCACAACGACTGCAAACGCGCGGCCAGTACGGCGCGGGTGGCCTGGGCGTCGAGCAGTTTGCCCAGCCCGCAACCGTGGAAGGTGTACAGATGACGGGGCAGCGCCTCGACGTGATGCAGCGGCACTGCGACCACACAGGAATCGCCGTAACCGGTGGTCACGCCGTAGATCACGCCTTCCTTGTCCAGCAGCGAATCGAGGAACCGCGCACCCTTGGCGATGTGTTCGCGGTAAGCGGCGTCGCTCTGCAACTGCACGGGCGCCTGACGGTTGGCCAGGGTCAGCACGTCTTCGATGCGCAAAGGGCGTTCGCCGAAGGTTACCGGCTCATGGGTTGGCGTCGTCATCGGTCTTCCAGAATGGATAAAAGTTGAACCATTGGTGCGGGGCTTCGAGGCAATAGTGACTCAGGCGCTGCGCATAGCGGGTGGCCCACTGATGAATGACCTGCTCGCGCTCGCGGCGTGTCCACACCACGCTGTCGGCGAACGGTTCGAGGGTCAGGCGATAGTGGCCGTCCGGTTGTTTCAGGCACATCAGCAAATTGACCGGGCATTTGAGCAATCCGGCCAGCAGCCACGGCCCCTGCGGGAAGGGGGCCGGGTGGCCGAGAAAGTCGACGGTGACGCTGCGTCCGCCGTGCAGTGGCACGCGGTCGCCGGCAATCGCCAGCCATTCGCCGCGCTCCAGGCGTTCGTGCAGTTGCAGCATGATCACCGGGTCCAGTTCGCTGACCTGAATCAGGCGCAGATTGGTCGCTCCGGCCTCGCCCAGCAAGCGGTTGAACTGCTCGGCGTGCTTGGTGTGCACCAGCACGTTCATGGTGACCTTTTCGCCGATCTCTGCCAGCGCCCGACAGACTTCGAGGTTGCCCAGGTGCGCGCCGACCAGCAGTTGCCCGCGATTGCCGCGCAACTGATTGCGCAGCAGTGCCGGGTCGATGATTTCGATCTGCTCGATGCGGATCTTGCCGTTCCACACGTCGAGCTTGTCGAGCAGTGAATCGGCGAACGCCATGAACTGGCCGAATACCCGCCAGTGGCTCGGGCGCAGATCGTCGCGCTGGCTCCAGTCGGCCAGACGCTGCTGGTATTGCCAGGCACTGCGTCGGGCGATACGGCCGAACAGGAAAAAGTACAGGACGATGCCATACAGCAACGGACTGAGCAGGCGCCGGCCAAGCACTTTGGCGGCCAGCGCGGTAAATTTCATCAGCAGGAAACTGCCGCGCTCCTCGCGGTCGGCCCAGTGCTTCTTGTCGGTCTCGATGCTCATGTCCGCCACCGGCGCCAGAGGATCAGCGGCAGGCGCAGCACCATGCCGAAGAACAACCGGGTATGCATACTGGAAATCAGCGCGTTGTCGTGGAACAGACGGAAGTGCGAAACGCCGTCCAGCGGGTAATGCACGCTGGTCTGCAGCCAACGCATCGGCTGATTGCGCCACGACAGGCGCACCAGAATGTCCGAGTCGAAATCCATCCGCTTGCCGACCCGAGCCGAGTCGATCACCGCCAGTGTCGGGGCCAGCGGATACACGCGAAAACCGCACATCGAATCGCGGATCTGCAGCGACAGCGTGTTGATCCAGACCATCACGTGGGTCAGATAACGCGCGTACAGACGGCCCTTGGGCACGCTTTCGTCGAACAGTGGATAGCCGCAGATCATCGCGTCCGGATGAGCGCGGGACTCCTCGATGAAACGCGCGACGTCATGCAAGTCGTGCTGGCCATCGGCGTCGACCTGCAAGGCATGGCTGAACCCCAGGCGCGCCGCTTCGCGCAGGCCGGTCATCACCGCACCGCCCTTGCCCTGATTGAGGGTCAGGCGCACCAGGTGCACATTGTCGCGCTCGGCCAGCGCATCGAGCACCTTTGCGCAGGAGGGTGTGCTGGCGTCGTCCACCAGAATGCACGGCAGGTGTTGCGCGAGCAGGGCGTCGACGACAGTGCCGATCGCGGTTTCGTGGTTGTAGACCGGGATTACGGCGCAAGGGTTATGCATACCGATTCTCCACAGGAAGACTGCAATGACCGCTTCGCGAGCAGGCTCGTTCCCACATGAGATCGCGGTTTCTGTGGGCGTGAGCCTGCTCGCGATTGAGTGCGCAGCACTCACCAGGGTCAATCATGCTCTACACCCAAAAGAATCCGCCCACTTGAGCACGTCGCCGTGTCATTGCGATAAGCGAAATACAACTTGCTGCGCTCAGAATCGAAGCGCAGGTGCAGCTGGATTTCATCGCCGGGGCGCACCAGTTGCTGGAATTTCAGCACTTCCATGCCGGCAAATGCGCCGGACAGGTTCAGCAATTGGCGGCCGAGGTTCAACGCCCACTCCACTTGCACGACGCCGGGTAAGACCGGGGCCTTGGGGAAGTGGCCGCTGAAGTAGGCCAGATCCGGCGGCACGCTCAGTTGCAGACTCCATTCGC
The DNA here is from genome assembly GCF_000633255.1 of Pseudomonas sp. H1h. Classification (GTDB taxonomy): domain Bacteria; phylum Pseudomonadota; class Gammaproteobacteria; order Pseudomonadales; family Pseudomonadaceae; genus Aquipseudomonas. The sequence continues at coordinate 132,566 of NZ_AYMJ01000012.1, read as the reverse complement.
CGTCGGTTTCGACCTGCTCCAGCACTTCTGGGGTCTTGGGCCGTGGCGCCAGCAGCAGGGCATCGACTTCGGCCTGAGGCAGTTTGCCTTGCGCGTTCATCGGCAATTGCCGCAGCAGACGCCAGCGACGCGGCAGGGCCAGGGCTTCGCAATGTTGGCTCAGGTGTTTGCGCAGGGCTTCGGTGAGACTGCGGCGGCCGTGTTCACGCAAGGCGAACAAGCCGTTCTCGCTGAGCACCAACAGGGCACCGAGGACTGCGCGGTTTTCCTGGACCACGCCCAGCCGTGCTTCGGCGACCCAGTCGTGGGCGACGAGGGCTTGTTCAAGCATGGGCAGGGAAATACGTTTTTCTTCGAGTTTGACGATGCGGTCCAGCCGACCCAGCAATTCGAAACGACCGTCGGCGGCAATGCGCGCAGCGTCGGCGGTGTGTTCGACATGTCCGGCGGGTAGATACGGTGAAGCGATCAACAGCGCACCGTCGCGGTCCTGAGTCAGTGCGACGCCAGCGAACGGCTGCCACAGGTTTGTGCCCTGACGCCAGGCAATGCCGCCGGTTTCCGAGCTGCCGAGGATTTCCGTCGGCCACTGTTGCAAGCGTTGTTGAAGGCTTTGCGCGGCATCTGCCGGCAATGCGCCACCGGAGGAAAACACCCGGCGCACGGCACTCAGGGCTGGCCAGTCGAGATTGTCGCCCATGCGTTTGAGCAGGGCCGGGCTGCCGACCCAGGCGAAGGCCGGGTGTTCGCGGCTGGCGCGTTGCAGATCTTCCGGAAACGCCAGTTGCTTGCGCACGAACGGACGCCCGGCGCACAGCGGCCACAGCACGCGGAACAACAAACCGTAGATGTGCTGTGTGGCGACGCTGCCGATGATCCACGCTTCACCGAGATCGGCGCCCCACAGTTGTTCCAGCGCCTCGACCTCGTTGGCCAGTTGGTGCAGGGTCTTGTCGATGCGCTTGGGTTCGCCGCTGGAACCGGAGGTGCACAGGCTCAGGCGGCACTGCTCGAGATCCAGTTCAGCGCCGGGCAGGGGCGGCTGCAGCAGGTCGTTCAAGTGCACATCAGCGGGCTGATCGGTCAGCCACAAGTCGACTTCACTCGACCAGCGCTGACGGGTCTGCGCTTGCAGATCCGCCGGCAGCAACACACTGACGCCCGCGCGCCATGCACCGAGCAGGGCGATGCCGAGGTCGGCGGCATCGTCCAGATGCACCGCCATGCGCTGCACGCCGCGTGCTTGCAGGCCGGCGGCGACGCTCAACGCCTGTTCGTGCAGTTGCGCGTGGTCGAGCGCCGGAGCGTCGGTGATCACTCGCCCTGGCAGGGCCTTGAGCAACAGGTGCTCAAGTTTTTTCCAGTTCATTTACGGCCTCTTACCCGTTGTCGTATCAGCCATTCAATGGCAAACATCAGGCCGATCAATCCGTAGGAGATCAGGCCGGTGTACAACATCCACCAATTCAGCGGCGCCCACAGGGTCAGGAGGGCGGCGCACAAACCGTTGCAGAAGAAAAACACGCTCCAGGCCACGGTGACCTGGCGGGTGTAGCGGATCGCCTCGGGCGGCAGTTGCGGCTCGCGGATCCGCGCCAGGCGCTCGACCATCGGCGGTCCGTATTTCAGGCTCAGGCTGAACAGCACCAGCATGAAGCCGCTGATCAATACCGGGTACCAACGCAGCAACAGCGGGCTGTCGAACAGGGCCAGCAACAGGCAGAACGTGATTGCCACACAGGCCATCCACAGGCTGCCGGGCTTGCGCTCGCCCGTCAGCGCGCGCGCCAGCCACAGGCTGCCCAGCAGCAGCCCGAACTGCCACGGGGCGAAGTGCTCCATGCCGAAATACACCGCAAAGGGGTACAGCAGGCCTGCCAGCAGCAGGCCGAGGCCGATCAATCGGCTCATGCGGCCGGTTGAACCAGACGGTAGACCGCCTCGACTACGTCACCGACAGTACGCACCGATTTGAATTCTTCGGCGGCGATTTTCTTGCCGGTCTGGCGCTTGATGTGATCGATCAGATCGACCGCATCGATGCTGTCGATTTCCAGATCCTGATACAGGTTTGACTCCAGGCTCACGCGAGCCGGATCCAGTTCGAACAGCTCGACCAGGGCATCGCGCAGGGTGTTGAAAATATCGTCACGAGTTTGCATGGTCCGGTCTCAAGCTGCCTGTTTTGCCGTGACGAACGCCGCAAGGCTCGCCACGTTGGTGAAGTGGTTACGGGTGTCTTTGGCGTCGGCGTCGATCTTGATGCCGTACTTTTTCTGGATCGCCAGACCCAGTTCCAGCGCGTCGACGGAATCCAGGCCCAGGCCTTCGCCAAACAGGGTCTGCTCGTCGCCGATGTCGTCGACGCTGATGTCTTCGAGGCCCAGGGCATCGATGATCAGCAGTTTGATGTCGCGCACCAGGCCCGGGTTATTCAGATCGTTCATCTTCGGCGAGCTCCTTAATGAAGTAAGAGTGCAAATAATCGTTGAGCTTGCGCGAGGCCTGCGGTGCCGGCCCCTGCGTGGCGAAAGTCTGTGGGTCTATATCGGCCCCGACACGAAAACTGAAGTGCACGCGGCGGCTGGGGATCCGATACCAGGGTTCGGCCTTGGTCAGGGTGGTCGGGTTGACCTTGATAACCACCGGAGTCAGGATTTTCGCACCGCGCAGGGCAATCGCCGCGGCCCCCCGATGAAAGGCCGGTGCCTGCCTTGGCTGGGTGCGCGTGCCCTCGGGAAAAATGATCAGGGTCTGGCCGTTCTGCAGGGACTCGGCGGCGGCGTCGAGCATGTCCATGCTGCCGTCATTGCTGATGTACTCGGTGCTACGCAGCGGGCCACGGGTGAAGGGGTTTTCCCACAGGCTTTTCTTCACCACGCAATTGGCCTGGCGCACCAGGCCGATCAGGAACACCACATCAATCAGCGACGGGTGGTTGGCGATGATCATCTGCCCCGGGCGACCAAGGCGTTCCGCCCCTTGAATGTCGTAGCTCAGCACGCCAGTACGGGCCATGAACCGCACAAAAAACCAGAACAGCCGACTGACCGTCTGCCGTGCGCGCTGGCGATGTTTCAGCGCATCGCCGGGCAGACAGCCGAGCAACGGAAACACCAGCAGGCGCAGGCACAGCCCGCCCAGCCCGAACAGAGCGAAACTCGCGGCGGTGGCCAGCAGACGCCAGTAGTAGGCGTCGCGGTTTTTCTCGGTCACGGGTTGCGTTGCCAGGTCCATACACGATTTTTCCAGGCATGTTGGCAATGGGGTTGCTGGCCGAGCAGGGTACGCAACAGATTCAGCGCGTGCGGCCAGTGCGCTTTGGACACTGCTTCTGTGCCGCTGTTCAGGGTAAGCCGCCAGTCGGTACCGGGGGTGATCAACAAACCGAGCGCATAGGGAAAAGGCACGTCGTCGATCCACTGCGAGTAGGCTTGGGGCGGCTGTTCTTCGGTGATGATCAGCAGCACTGCCGGAGCGCCTTCGTCGAGCAGGGCCGCGGCTTCAAGCATGCCGTGTTCCAGGCCATCGCCGGCTGCCGCGAGGGCGGTCATTTCGCTGGTTTCACCGCGCATGATCGACCACAGGCCGATGATCGCGTTGTGCACCGACAGGCTGAACTGGGTGGGCGACAACGGTTCGTCCTTGGCCAGATCGCTGAGGATTTCGAAGGTGCGCGGGGTTTCGCCGTGCCGCGAAACAAACACCAGCGGCAGGTTTTCCCGTCCGTCGGCCAGCGGCCAGCCAACACTGAACGCCATCCGCGCCAGGCGGCTGAGGCGCCGGCGCTGCATGGCCGGGAGGAACGACACATCGGGCGCGGCATCGCTGCTCTGGAGCACAACCGGCTGTCGGCTCCAGGCCTGCCAGGCGTCCACGCTGTCGAGCCCTGGAGCCCACGCGCGCCATTGGGCGATGTTGAAGTTGATCACGGACATTTATCCCGCCCCTGCGGGCTTTTATTGACGCGTTGAGTCGCCAAAGCCGCAGCCGGGCTGTGCTGACGTTACCGGACGCGGCGTGGCGCCTGACGTTCGGGTGGCGCGCATTATCCCGGTGCGACGAGTGTGTAGCAAATGCTGGTTACATTTTGCGCAGCTGAATGTACCGAATAGTTCGTGGAAAAAATGTCACTTGGCCATTATTCGGGTCGTCAGCGGTTTGTCTGTCCGGCATCCCGACGATCAATGGCCGTTTTTGCTCCATCACCATGGGGATATTTGCACCTGACTCTGTAGTCCGCGTCCATGGAGGTAGCGAAGCCGAGCCGCGCGCATCTACACTCGGTCATTCTTTGATACACGGAGGTTTTGTCATGCGGCGCGTGGTGTTCAATCAGAAAGGTGGCGTGGGCAAATCCAGCATTGCCTGCAATCTGGCGGCGGTCAGCGCCAGCGAGGGCTATCGCACGCTGTTGGTGGATCTCGATGCCCAGGCCAACTCCACTCAGTATCTGACGGGGCTCACCGGGGATGACATTCCGATGGGCATTGCCGACTTCTTCAAGCAGACCCTGTCTTCAGGGCCGTTCTCGAAGAAAAATCAGGCGGATATCTACGAAACCCCGTTCGACAACCTGCACATCATCACCGCCACCGCCGAACTGGCTGATCTGCAGCCCAAGCTTGAGGCCAAGCACAAGATCAACAAGCTGCGCAAGTTGCTGGACGAGTTGTCAGAAGATTACGACCGGATCTATCTCGACACCCCGCCCGCACTGAATTTTTATGCGGTGTCGGCATTGATTGCCGCCGATCGTGTGTTGATTCCCTTCGATTGCGACAGCTTCTCGCGGCAGGCGCTGTACGGGTTGCTGGCGGAGATCGAAGAGTTGAAGGAAGACCACAACGAAGGCCTGGAAGTCGAAGGCATTGTGGTCAACCAGTTCCAGGCCCGGGCCAGCCTGCCGCAGCAGATGCTTGATGAGTTGATCGCTGAAGGCTTGCCGGTGCTGCCGGTGTATCTGAGCAGCTCGGTGCGCATGCGTGAATCGCACCAGGCCAGCACGCCGCTGATCCACCTCGACCCGCGGCACAAGCTGACGCAGCAATTCGTCGAGCTGCATAACCTGCTCGAAGACGCCTGATACCTCGAATTACGCATGGATCCCCTGTGGGAGCGGGGGTGTGTCAGATACCCTGGCTGCGCAGCCATGCCATCAACTGCGGCAGCGGACGCCCCACTCGGCCTGACGTTCTGAGACGCGTCTGATCCCCCTGTGGGAGCGGGCTTGCTCGCGAAGGCATTCTGTCAGTTGATAAATCGGCTGACTGACACTCCCTCTTCGCGAGCAAGCCCGCTCCCACAATGGGTTTTCGGGTGTGTCAGATACCCTGGCTGCGCAGCCATGCCATCAACTGTGGCAACGGAAACGCCCCGCTCTGGCGCGCCACTTCGCGGCCATTTTTGAACAGAATAAGGCTCGGAATCGAACGAATCCCCAACTGCGCCGACAACTGCTGATTGGCTTCGCTGTCGAGCTTGGCCAGTCGACACTTGCCCGCCAACTGCGCAGCAGCCTGTTCGAACACCGGTGCGAACGACTTGCATGGCCCGCACCAGTCCGCCCACACATCCACCAACAGCGGCAGATCACCCTTGATCTGACTGGTGTAGTCGCCTTGCTTGAGTTCGAACGGCTTGCTCAGCAGCACAGTGGATTTGCAGCGCCCGCACTTCGGCTGATCACCCAGGCGTTCGGCGGGGATGCGGTTGAGGCCGTTACAGGCGGGGCAGGGGATGAGGAGTGGGTTGGTCATAATGGGCTCGGTGAACGTATATAACTCGTATGACTGATCTGGAGTCCTGCGAGGCATTTATCAAGGTTGAATCCTGTGCCTCAAGACGAACAACTGATCTCCAGATGCTTGCCCCACTCCGGCGGCCGCTCGGCATAACTTTCCATCCCCGGCTGCTCGTCGAACGGCTTGCTCAGCACTGCATGCAGGCGGCGGACCTCTGAGTAGTCGCCTTGTTCGGCGGCGTCGATAGCCTTTTGCGCCAAATAGTTGCGCAGGATGTACAGCGGGTTGACCGCATGCATCCGCGTGCGGCGTTGTGCTTGATCGTTCTCCCCATCGCGTGCAACCCGGGCCACATAACGCTCGCCCCAGGCATCGAAGCCCTTGATGTCGACGAAGTCATCGCGCAGTCGGGCGACGGCTTTTTCCGCTGACTCTTCGCCGAGACGCCGGAAGAACAGCGTGTAATCGACGCCGCTGTTGTGCATCAGTTGCAGCAGGCTTTCCAGGAGCTGTTGGTCATCATCCTCGGCGGTGGTGAAGCCGAGGCGGCGGCGCATCAGGTCCAGGTAATGCGCCTGGAACAGTGGCAGATACAGGCCGAGGGTTTCGCGCAGGGCCTCCACGCTGATGAACGGCGTCAGGGCCTGGGCCAGGGCGCTGAGGTTCCACTGGCCGATCGGCACCTGATTGCTGAACGAGTAGCGGCCCTGATCGTCCGAGTGGTTGCAGATGAAGTTGGCGTCGAAATCGTCGAGGAAGGCGAACGGGCCGAAGTCGAATGTGATGCCGAGGATCGACATGTTGTCGGTGTTCATCACCCCGTGGCAGAAGCCGTAGGCCTGCCACTTGGCGATCAGTTCGGCATTGCGCTCGACGATCTCGCGGAACATCGCCAGATACGGTTCCGGTTGTTCCAGGCACTCGGGGAAGTGCATCGCCAGCACGTGTTCGCCGAGCTGCTTTTGCTGCTCGGGACGCTTGGTGTAGTAGAAATATTCAAAGTGGCCGAAGCGGATGTGGCTCGGCGCCAGCCGTAGCACCATCGCCGCGCGTTCCTGCTTTTCCCGCCAGACCGGAGTGTCGGAGCCGATCACGCAGGCCGCGCGCGAGGACGGAATGTTCAGCGCGTACAGCGCTTCGGAGGCGAGGAACTCGCGGATCGACGAACGCAGCACCGCACGCCCGTCGCCCATGCGCGAAAACGGCGTCTGCCCGGCGCCCTTGAGGTGCAAGTCCCAGTGTTCGCCGGCGCTGTTGTAGACCTCGCCGAGCAGCAAGCCTCGGCCATCGCCCAGTTGCGGCGTATAGCCGCCGAACTGGTGCCCGGAATAGACCATCGCCCGTGGCTCGGCATCGGCCCACAGCTTGTGGCCGCCAAACAGTTCGGCAAACTCTTGGGTTTCGGCGGTCGCCGGGTCGAGATCCAGCAAGGCCATGGCCGCAGGGCTGGCGACGACCAGACGCGGATTGTCGATCGGCTCGGGCAGCACGTGAGCGGAGAACGCATCGCCCAGGCGGGCAAAGCGATTGTCGAAGGTCAGTTCGTCGAGGGCTTTCAAGGGCCGGCTCCAGCAGAATGTCCGAGCATTCTGCTGGGATTAGACCGGTTAGTCGAGTTTGGCTGGCGGCGGTTCTTGCAGCGGTTTTTGTTCGCCGCTGATCGGAACGATGGTTTTGCTGTCGTCCTCGACCGGCACCAACTTGTATTCCTGACCGTGGAGGTTCTTCAGGTACACCTCCATCTGGCGGAACGAGATGTTGATGTGCTGCTTCTTGAACTCGCGGTTGATGAAGCGGTTCACTTCGTCGATCACCGGATTGCGGTCGCCGAGGTCACGCACGTGCATGCGCAGCTCATGATCGAGGGTGCTTTCGCCGAAGTTGAGGAAGTACACGTGCGGCTCGGGCTCTTTGAGAACACGCGGGTTTTCCCGGGCAGCCTTGAGCAGCAGTTCCTTGACCAGATCCAGATCGGAGCCGTAATCCACGCCGAGTTTCAGCGTCACCCGGGTGATCGTGTCGGTCAGCGACCAGTTGATCAGTTGCCCGGTGATGAACGTCTTGTTCGGGACAATGATGTCCTTGCGGTCGAAGTCGGTGATGGTCGTGGCACGGATGCGGATCTTGCTCACCGTGCCCGAGAGGTTGCCGATGGTGATGGTGTCACCGATCCGCACCGGGCGTTCGAACAGGATCATGATGCCGGAGATGAAGTTCGCGAAGATCTCCTGCATGCCGAAACCGAGGCCCACCGAGAGCGCCGCCACCAGCCATTGCAACTTGTCCCAGCTCACGCCGAGGGTCGACAGGGTGGAGACGAAACCGACGCCGGCGATCACATACGACAGCAACGTCGTGGTCGCGTAGGCACTGCCCTGCGCGAGGTTGAGTTTCGACAGCACGAACACTTCGAGCAGACCCGGCAGGTTGCGCGCCAGGGCGAAGGTGATGCCGATGATGATCAGCGCGCCGAGCATGTCGCCGATGCTGATCGGCACCATGCTCATGTTGGCGCCGGTGCCGCTGGTGTATTCGTAGAGGGTGATGTTGTCGAGGTACGAGAACACCGAAATCAGGTCGGCCCAGACCCAGTACAGCGCGGCGATGAAGCCGCCGAGCAGTGCCAGACGGATCAGACGCAGCGACTGTTCGTTGACCTTTTCGATGTCCAGCGTCGGCTCTTCGATCACCGCTTCGCCGTCGCCGGCCTCTTTGGCCGCCTGACGTTTGGCCAGCGCGCGCTGGTAGGCCAGACGGCGTGCGGCGACCGCCAGACCACGGACGAAGGTGGCTTCGATCACCAGCCAGAACATCAGCAGGTACAGGGTGTTGATCAGCCGGTCGCTGAGTTTCAGCGCGGTGTAGTAGTAGCCGAAGCACACCGCGACGAACAGGGCGATCGGCAGCAGGGTGAACATCACACCGACAGCCTTGCGGAACAATGAGGTGTTTTCGTGGGCCGGGCTGCTGATCAGCAGGCGGCTGAGCAGCCACGCCATCAGGGCGTAGCAGGTCAGTACCACCGGCATGCCGATTACGTCGTCGGCCAGCGCCGCCGGTTGCAGCTCGGCGACGGCCACCACGGTTACCAGCGCCATCACCACCAGCCCGAGGCGCCGGATCCAGCCCTGAAGGAACTCGACCTGCGGCTTGTCCCAGCGGAAGTGCAACTCGGCCACGCCGCCCGGCGAGAGAATCCGGTAGGCGGTGTAGAACACCAGCCACGCCTGACCCATTTGCAGCAGTGCTGCGCCCATGTTGGCGTTCTGCCCGCGGGCGTCGATCTGCAAGGCCAGACCGCACAGCGCCAGGCCAAGGGCGACCGGCATCGCCAGCAGAATGTTGATCAGGATCGCCTGCGGCGTGTGCCACTGGCTGTCACGCTTGAAGTGACCGATGTCCTGGTGAACCTTGTTCAACCGCGCGTATAGCGCCTTGCGCCGCCACAACAGGGCGCCGATCAGCAAGGCCAGCGGCAGGAACAGCAGCGGGCGCTGGGTCAGACCGTCGGTCAGCTCGCTCAGGCTCGACGCCAGCGGCAGCGTGTCGATCTGGCGCTTGAGCCGCTCTGGGACGCTGCGAATCCATTCCGTGTCCAGCGGCTTGTTGCTGGGAATCCAGAACATCTGCTCGTCCAAGGTCGCGCGCAGGCTTTGCGCGGTGCTCAGCAGTTGTTTCTGGTTCAGTTGCAGGGTGATCGATTCATTGAGCATCGCGCTCAGTTCGCGGCTCAGCCGCTCCAGCAGATCGACACGGGTGTTGGCCAGCTCCAGCAGACTCTTGCGAAGCTGTGGCGTGACCTGCTCTGGCGGCTGGGTGGACAGCAGGTTGTCGACGTAAGTCGTTGGATTGCTCAGCTGTTCGCGCTGTTGGTTGATCTCGAATTGATACAGACGAATGTCGGCGATCTGATCCGCGAGGTCGCGGTCGACCTTGAGGCGCGGCAGCGCCTGTTTCTGCTTATAGAGAATCTTCGACAGCAGCAGGCTGCCCTTGAGCACGTTGATCTGTTCGTCGAGGGCCGAGTCGCTTTGGGTCACGCTGTCCAGTTGCTGCTTGGTCTGCAGATTCTGCTGGGTCAGCTCGTTGAGGCGGTCAGTGCTTTTGAGCAGGTAGTCGGAGAGCTTGAGGTTGGCCGCGCTTTCAGTGGCAAGCAGGGTGCTGCTGCCTGATTTCTGGGCCTCGATCGACTGCTGCGTCACGGTTTCCTGAGACAGGGTCAAACGCTTCTGGTTGATCAGGGTTTGCAGTTCCTGGATCTCATGGTCCAAGCGATCGGATTTTTCCGAGAGCAGGTCATGCTGGCTGTTGCCCAGATCCTGCAACTGGTTGTTGCCGGCCAGTTCCTGGCGGCGCAACGGGATCAGCGCATTGAGCGCCGCCAGCTCGGCATTGAGCAGGTCGCGTTGCTCGCCGCTCAGGGTTTTGCCGCTGTCCTTGCCGGTCTTGAGGATGCCGTTGATCTGCTGGATGCGCGTCTGGCTGCTGGCGATTTCTGCCTGGGCGCGTTCCGGGCGAGTCTGGGCCGTGATGATCAGGCTGTTGGCGTCGGCCAGGGCTTTTTGCAGATCGCTTTGCTGGGTCGAGCGCTCGGTGAGCATCTGTTCCAGCTGCTGAATGTTTTCCTTGGTAAAGCGTTGCGCCACCGGCACCACGGCAGTGGCTTTGAGTCGCGCCAGCTCACGCGTGTTCTCGATAGTCTGCTTCGGCGCGGTGGCCAGTTGTTGCTTGAGATCGATCAGCTTCTGCTCATAGTCACGCCGGTTGTTGAGCTGGTTCAGCGTGTTTTGCAGGACTGTTTGTAGGGCCTTCTTGTCGGCCTCGGGCAGTTTGCTGTCGGTAAGCTTGTCCAGGCTGGCCTGCACGGCTTCGCTGGACGGCGGTTCGGCGGCGTACAACGGGCCGACGGAAAGACTCAGGCCCAGCAGGGCCGCGAAAAAGAAGGAGCGCAGGGTAGGCATAGAGACCGGTCAAGCAAGTGATAGTGGACGCAGTTTAGAGGAAGAGCCCGGGGCCCGGGCGACTTCCTTCGGGGAATCTGACGCCCACTTTGCCGATCTTGTTCCCGTCCATGACCGCGACCGTCCAGTGGGTGTTGTTCCACTCCACCTGGTCGCCAACGATTGGTGCACCGCCGACCTTGTGGGCAATGAACGCACCCAGGGTCATGTCCGGATCGATGCCCTCGGCAGGCAACCCGTAAAGCGCTGCAACCGCTTTAAGCTGGGCGTCTCCCTCGAGTACGAAGTCGCCGAAGAAGCGCAGATCCAGACCGCGTTGCGGCGCCTGGCTGAACAGTTTGCCGAGGGCCGGCAGGTTGTGTTCATGGCCGATAACACACAGCAAATCATCGACCTCCAGCACCGTACTACCCGACGGATGGAGCAGTTGCTGACCGCGAAACAGGGCGGCGATGCGCGTGCCTTCGGGCATTTTCAGTTCACGCAAGGGCGAACCGATGCACCATTTCTCCGCGCCGAGCTTGTAGACGAACAGTTCCCACTCACTGGTGATGTGCACTTCCAGCGCGGAACGGGAAATCGGCGCCGGCTCTGGCGGCACCGTTACCTTCAACAGTCTGGCGACCCATGGCAGGCTCGTGCCCTGCACCAGCAGCGACACCAGCACGATGAAGAACGCGAGGTTGAAGTACAGCTGCGCATTCGGCAGCCCGGCCATCAGCGGGAACACCGCCAGAATGATAGGCACCGCGCCGCGCAATCCGACCCAGGAAATAAACGCCTTCTCGCGGCCATGGAACGCCTTGAACGGCAGCAGGCCGACAATCACCGACAGCGGCCGGGCGAACAGAATCATCCACAGTGCCAGTCCGAGGGCGGGCAGGGCGATCGGCAGCAGGTCATGCGGGGTGACCAGCAGCCCCAGCACAAGGAACATGCCGATCTGCGCCAGCCACGCCATGCCGTCGAGCATGTGCAGGATGCCGTGACGGCTGCGCACCGGACGGTTGCCGATCACCAGACCGCACAGGTAAACGGCGAGGAAGCCGCTGCCGTGCAGGGCGTTGGTCAGGGCGAACACCACCAGGCCGCCGGCGATCACCAGAATCGGATAGAGGCCGGTGGCAAGGTTGATCCGGTTGACCAATTGCAGCATCAGCCAGCCGCCGCCGAGGCCGATCACGCCGCCGATGCCGAACTCGCGGATCAGGTGGGTCAACAGGCTCCAGTGCAGGCCGGTCTGGCCGCTGGCGAGCATGTCGATCAGGGTCACGGTGAGGAACACCGCCATCGGGTCGTTGCTGCCGGACTCGATTTCCAGGCTGGCGGTCACCCGTTCGTTGAGGCCTTTGCCGCCGAGCAGCGAGAACACTGCAGCGGCGTCGGTGGAGCCGACGATAGCGCCGATCAGCAGGCCCTGGATCAGGTTCAGGTCGAACAGCCACGCGGCGGCCATGCCGGTCAGCCCGGTGGTGATCAGCACCCCGACCGTCGCCAGCGACAGCGCCGGCCACAAGGCCACGCGGAAACTCGAGACCCGGGTGCGCAAGCCACCGTCGAGCAGGATCACTGCGAGTGCGAGGTTGCCGACCAGGTAGGCCGTGGGATAGTTATCGAAAATGATCCCGCCGCCATCGACCCCGGCGGTCATGCCAACCGCGAGAATGATCACCAGAATGGGGATGCCGAGACGGGAAGAAAGTGAGCTGACAAGAATGCTCGCACCTACCAGCAACGCGCCGATCAAGAACAGGCTGTTGATGGTCGTCGCATTCAAAGGCAGTACTCCAGAAGCGTAAAGACGGGCACAAACTGACCATGCAGTCTGCGTGCCAGCGATTCTAACCTGTTGAAATGTGATGCTGTCAAAAAGGTTTTTCAGTGGGGGATGCAGATTTGGGTTCGGCTTGAGATCGCTGCCCTCACCCTGGCCCTCTCCCGGAGGGAAAGGGGACTGACCGAGTGGCTCTCTCGAGTTACATCGACCTGAAATAGCGAGTCGAACTCAGGTTTTGAAAAGCACGAAGATCTGCTCCCTTTCCCCCTCGCCCCCTTTAGGGGGAGAGGGTTGGGGAGAGGGGGCGCTCTTGATCTTGCTTTTAGATCAAAGGCTGAAGCGCCCAACCATATTGTTCAGGTCCAGCGCCAGGCGCGACAGCTCGTTGCTCGCCGCACTGGTCTGATTCGCGCCGGTGGCCGACTGCACCGACAGGTCGCGAATGTTCACCAGGTTGCGATCCACTTCGCGGGCCACTTGTGCCTGCTCTTCGGCAGCGCTGGCGATCACCAGGTTGCGCTCGTTGATTTCAACGATCGCGGTGTTGATGGTGTCCAGCGACAGACCGGCGCCACGGGCGATGTTCAGCGTCGATTCGGCGCGCTCGGTGCTGTTGCGCATCGAATCCACGGCGTGTTCGGTGCCGCTCTGGATGCTGCCGATCATCCGCTCGATTTCGCTGGTCGACTGCTGGGTGCGGTGTGCCAGGGCACGGACTTCGTCCGCCACCACGGCAAAACCGCGCCCGGCTTCACCGGCACGTGCCGCTTCGATAGCTGCGTTGAGGGCCAGCAGGTTGGTCTGATCGGCCAGGCCACGAATCACGTCGAGCACCTTGCCGATGTCACGGGATTCGTTCGCCAGATCACCGATCAGGGTTGCAGTGCTCTGCACATCGGCGCTCATGCGTTCGATGGCGCTGACGGTTTCCTGTACCAGGTCACGGCCGTCGCCCGCCGAAGTGGTGGCGTTCTTCGAGGCTTCCGAAGTGCTTACCGCATTGCGTGCGACTTCTTCCACGGCACTGGTCATTTCGTTGACGGCGGTGGCGGCCTGTTCGATTTCGTTGTTCTGCTGGGTCAGGCCACGGGCGCTTTCGTCGGTGACGCTGTTCAGCTCTTCGGCAGCGGAAGCCAGCTGGGTGGCGGAGCCGGAGATGCGCTGCAGGGTGTCGCGCAGTTTCGATTGCATCTTGGCCATGGCCGCCAGCAGGCGCCCGGCTTCGTCGGTGCCGTCAACGTGGATCGGCTGGGTCAGGTTGCCTTCGGCAATGGTTTCCGCCGCGTCCAGCGCTTTCGAGATCGGCTTGGTGATGCTGAGGGTCAGCAGCCAGGCGAACAGGAACGTCAGGCCAGTGGCGACGACCAGCAGGGTGACCACCAGATTGAATGCCGAGGAGTATTGCTCGGCGGCCTGTTGGTTGGTTTCGCTGATCTGCTGGCCATTGATTTGCATCAGGCGGTTGAGCACGCTGTTCATCGCCTCGGAGTTGTCGAGCAACTGGGTGTTCAGCAGGTTGCGCAACTCGTCCACCTGATTGTTGCGCGACAGGCTTTTCATCCGGTCTTCGATCTGGCGGTACTGGCCGAGCAACTGCACGTACTGATCGTACGCGGCGCGCTCCTGCGGGCTGACGATCAGCGGCTCATAGGCGGTTTGGGCGGCGCGGATCTGCTGGTTGCGCATCTCCAGCAGCTCGACGGTTTTCTGCTGCACGTCCGCTTCACGGTTGACCAGCAAACGGTACGACAGCACCCGTAGGCGCAGGGTCAGTTGCGTGAACTCGTCGAGGTTCTTGATGCTCGGCACACTGCTGGTGGTGATGTTCTCGGCAGCGCCGCGGATTTTGCTCATCTGGTTCAAGGCGAACACGCCGAGGATCAGCATCAGGCCGCCGATCAGGGCGAAACCGGTGAACGCCCGGGGGGCGATATTCATATTGCGAAGGGACATGGCGTGATACCAAAAAGGGCCGCATCCATGCGGGCTGAGATTGCTGTATGGATGACTTATCGGTCATACGACTAAAGTCTTGAGGCAGTGTGCGTATTTGTCGCATAAGGGCCTGGGCGACGAAGTGCAGGAACCAGATCGGCAGATCGCAGTCTTTAAAGCTCGCAAGAACGGTCGGCCGCCAGGAAAATCAAGGCCTTGCGCCGGTTTAACCCTGGCATCCGCAGTGACTTTTCTTTATCGTACGCGCCCTTTGAAAAACGCCTGGAAGATCAAAATGTTGGAAGCATCCCTCAGCCAATTGGAACAGCTCGTCAGCGACCTGGTGCAACAGAACCAGACCCTCACGCAAACCAACCAGACCCTGTCCACGGAACTGGCCCAGGCCAAGGATGAAAACGAAAGCCTGCAACTGAGCCTGATGGAACAGGAAGAGAAGCACGGCGCCACCGCAGCGCGCATCCAGGCACTGGTTGATCGCGTCAACGCAGGTCCTGTCAGCGCATGAACCACGGCACCGCAGGGGTAAAAGTCATCTCCATTCTCGGGGAGGACTATTCGATCAAGGCACCGGCCGGGGAAGAACAGACCCTGCTGGACGCCGCACTGATGCTCAAGGCCGCACTGGCCGACACCAAACGCAAATACCCGACGCTGATCGGTGACCGCTTGCTGGTGCTGGCAGCCATGAATCTGTGCTCGCAGCAGATCGAAATGAAGAAGCAGCACCAGGAAGAACTCGACCGTTACCAAGAGCAAGTCAGCGCCACGGTCGAAACCATCGCCAAGACCATCAATCAGGGTTGATGGGGTTGCGCACAACCAAAGAATAGATTGTCGATTGGGTTGTATACAATCGGCACGGCTGTTGCATTGTTTCGGCCACTTATTCTTTGGGGGTGCTCCATGCAGTTGTGGCGACGCAGTATTCAATGGCAGCTGATTCTCAGCATGGGCACCGCCCTGCTGTTCAGCATCCTGATCGTGGTTGGCATTTATACCCTGGTGGTCAACCGCCTCGCCCAGAGCTATCTGGTCGAACAAGCGCTGCCGTCGAGCATCGAAGCGACGCGCAATGACATCGAACGCATCCTCGTTCAGCCACTGACCGCCGCCAAGGACATCGCCAGCAACACGATGGTGCGCGACTGGCTGGCCTCGGGTGAAGACAGCGGCAAAACGGCGGCCTTCGCGCAGTATCTGGAAGGTATCCGCGCCGAACATAAAGCCTTCACCGCATTGATCATCGGCGCCGAGTCCAATCACTACATCACCGAAAAAGGCCTGGACCGCACCCTCAGCCGCGCCAAGCCGGCCGATGCCTGGTTCTATTCCTTCCTCGACAGCAACCAACCCCGCACCCTGAATATCGACAACGACGGTGCTACCGGAGAATTGGCGCTGTTCATCGACCTGAAGGTCGAGCAGGCGGGCAAGGTGGTCGGCGTGGCAGGGCTTGGCCTGAGCATGAAAGAGCTGTCGGAGCTGATCCACAACTTCAGCTTCGGTGAGCGCGGCAAGGTCTATCTTGTGCGTTCTGACGGTTTGATCCAGGTTCATCCTGAAGCGCAATACAGCGGCAAGCGCACCTTGAGCGAGCAGATCGGCGCCAGCGCTGCGCAAAGCGTCTTGGGTCAAAAAGTTGCCGTGAACAGCAGCTTCCAAAGGGACGGCGAAGACTTCCTCGTCTTCAGCCTGCCGTTGCGCGATCTTGGCTGGACCCTGGTGGCCGAAGTGCCGCAGTCGCAGATCTATGCCGAAGCCCGCAAAGCGATGTGGATGAGTGGCGGCATCGGTCTGGCGGTGGCGCTGGTGTGCCTCGCCTTGGTGGTGTGGCTGGCGCAAGGTTTGGTGCGGCCGATTCGTCAGGTAACAGCCGCGCTGGTAGCAATCGGTAGCGGCGGTGGAGATTTGACCCATCGGTTAGATTCCAGCCGCGCCGATGAGCTGGGCGATCTGGCCCGGGGCTTCAACCGATTCCTCGACAGCCAGCGCGGGATGATCGGTGAGGTGCTGACCACCAGCGAACGTCTGCGCACCGCTGTCGGCCAAGTGGCCAGAGTGGTGGAAAACACCGCCGAGCGTTCCGGCCGTCAGCAGGAAATGACCGATATGGTCGCCACGGCGGTGCATGAAATGGGCCTGACCGTGCAGGAGATCGCACAGAACGCCGGCAACGCCGCGCTTGCCTCACAAACCGCACGGGACGAAGCGCTGCAGGCGCGGGAAGTGGTCGGTGGCTCGATCCGTCATATCGAAAGCATGTCCGATGAGATTGGCGTGGCGGCTGGCGCGGTCGGTGAGTTGGCGCATCAGGTGGCATCGATCGACTCGGTGCTGGCGGTGATTCGCGGGGTGTCCGAGCAGACCAACCTGCTGGCACTCAACGCCGCCATCGAAGCGGCGCGGGCCGGGGACATGGGGCGCGGGTTCGCTGTGGT
The DNA here is from genome assembly GCF_000633255.1 of Pseudomonas sp. H1h. Classification (GTDB taxonomy): domain Bacteria; phylum Pseudomonadota; class Gammaproteobacteria; order Pseudomonadales; family Pseudomonadaceae; genus Aquipseudomonas. The sequence goes on along the minus strand of NZ_AYMJ01000012.1, from coordinate 115,690 downwards.
GGCCGATGAAGTGCGCACCTTGGCGCGCAGGACCCAAGCGTCCACCGACGAGATTCAGCAGATGATCGGCAGCCTCAAGCAGGGCGCCGAGAATGCGGTGTCATCGATGCGTACCGGTCAGGCGGCGACCGGCACCGGTGTTGAATCCAGTCAGCGTACCGGCGCGTCGTTGACGGCGATTACCGGGCAGGTCGAGCGCATCAGCGACATGAACCACCAGGTGGCGACGGCGACCGAAGAGCAGTCGGCGGTGACTGAAGAGATCAACCGTAATGTGCAGGGGATTTCCGACCTGGCGCGGGCGACGGCGGGGGAGGTCAGGGCTTGTCGCGAAGACTGCCAGATGTTGCAGAGACTGGCGGATGATCTGGCGCGGCAGATGGGTGGGTTTCGATTAAATTGATAGCGTTTTTTTTCGGTTCGACGCGCCGGCTGAGGCGCGTCGGGCGAATTATCGCGCAGCTTTTATCAGGCGGAGTTCTCTACCGTAAAAGTCGATTCCGCCCAAGGTAAGCAAGTAGTAAACCAGTTTCTCCTTGACCAACCACTCTGCTGACTCATCAACGTAGAGATCGTCTGACGCCAATGTTCTGAACATGTCGTCGTTGTTGAAAGACTGGGAGTTGGCATAGGTCTTATAAGGGGTCACAATTTCATTGATGTAAAGATTGTTGGCTAACTTTGTGTAGGTTTTTTTGCTGATGCGCTCTTGGCTGCCCTCATCTTTCACATTGTCATTGACTCTGGCCGCCATGAAAAACTGATATTCGCTGAGCATGACATAGGGGTCGATTAACGATTCTGGCGTGTCATTAAGCAATGGCGTGCCGTACACCGTAGCATTCCATTGATTGTCTTGCATGTGGGTGAAGTCCTTGAAGGTGACGCGATGTGTCGATAAATAGTGATCGCCCACAGAAGTCACTTCAAACATTGCCGTTGCGGTAGTTGTAATACCAAGCTCGTTATCGCCTGGAGCCATTACGATACTGATCAGGCTTTGTTCATCCGATAATCGTTGATGATTTTTGCTGATGACAGAGGATACGGTTGAATCCTTATTCGTCCAGACCGTACCGTTGCGCAGAGACGTGGCTGAGGTGGAAGCGAGAATGCAGTAGTCCTTGGTCACAATCCCCGAAAGCTTGATGGATCGTTCTTCGAGCGTTTTGCTACTCATGATGTGTCTGCCTCTCGGAGTGGAAGGTGTACTTCAAGTCCATACTTGCCGGGCAAACTACATGTCAGGCGAAAACAGCCTATCGCCAAATCCTGATTTGCACACCTGTAAAGCCTGACAGGTGCGCAAATGTTTTAAGTGTGAGTGGGTAACTCAACGGCTTGATCAGAACCACGCATCCTGCATCGCCAGGCACGTATCATCCCGCGCCTCCAGCAACGCCAGTTCATGGTGACAAGCCGGCACTTCCCACGTCAGGAAATACCGCGCCGCCTGCAACTTGCCCTTATAGAAGTCGGCATCCGCCGCATTGCCATGGGCTAATCCTTCTTCGGCGCGAATCGCCTGCTCCAGCCAGCGCCAGCCAATCACCGTGTGCCCGAACACCTTCAGGTACAGCGCCGAATTCGCCAGGCTGCTGTTGACCTTGCCCTGCGCCAGATCAGTCAACAGCCCAATGGTCACGACTTGCAGGCGCGCCACCAGTTTCTCCAGCGGCTCACGCAACTCGGTGAGTGATTCGTGCGCGGTCGCGCGCTCGGCGGTGTTGGCGATCAGGCGGATCAGTTGCTTGAGCCCCGCGCCGCCGTTCTGCGCCAGTTTGCGTCCGAGCAAGTCCAGCGACTGAATGCCGTGGGTGCCTTCGTGGATCGGATTCAGGCGGTTGTCACGGTAATACTGCTCCACCGGGTATTCGCGGGTGTAACCGTGGCCGCCGAGAATCTGGATCGCCAGTTCGTTAGCCTTCAGGCAGAACTCCGATGGCCACGATTTGACGATCGGCGTCAGCAGATCCAGCAACTCGTGGGCCTGTTTGCGCTCGGCTTCGGTTTCCAGCGTGGTGGTGTCATCGAACAGCCGCGCCGCGTACAGACCGAGGTCAAACGCCCCTTCGACGTAGGATTTTTGCGTCAGCAGCATGCGTCTGACATCCGCGTGCTGAATGATCGCCACCGGCGCTGTGCTCGGGTCCTTGCTGTCCGGCACACGACCTTGCGGACGTTCGCGAGCGTACTCCAGCGAATAAAGATACCCGGCATAACCGAGCATCACCGCGCCCATACCGACGCCGATCCGCGCTTCGTTCATCATCTGGAACATGTAGCTCAGCCCATGATGCGGCTTGCCCACCAGATAGCCGACACACTCGCCGTTATCGCCGAAGTTCAGTGCGGTGGACGTGGTACCGCGCCAGCCCATCTTGTGGAACAGCCCGGCCAGCAGCACGTCATTGCGTTGACCGAGGCTGCCGTCATCGTTGACCAGAAATTTCGGCACGATGAACAGCGAAATGCCCTTCACCCCCGGTGGTGCGTCGGGCAGCTTGGCCAGCACCATGTGCACGATGTTTTCCGACAGCGGGTGATCGCCGCCGGAAATGAAGATCTTGTTGCCCTTGAGCCGATAAGTGCCGTCGGACGCAGGTTCCGCGCGAGTCCTGATATCCGACAGCGAAGAGCCGGCATGCGGTTCGGTCAGGGCCATGGTGCCGAAGAAACGGCCGTCGATCATCGGCTGCAGGAAGCGCTGTTTCTGCTCGTCAGTGCCGAAGCTTTCGATCAGGTTGGCCGCGCCCATGGTCAGGAACGGGTACGAAGTGGTTGCCGCGTTCGCCGATTGAAAGTGCGCAAAGCACGCTTGCGACAGCAGCGTCGGCAATTGCATGCCACCGGCCTCGAAGCTTCTCGCGGCGTTGAGGAAGCCGGCTTCGAGGAAAGCATCCACGGCCGGTTTCACTTCCGGAATCAGAACCGCCTGGCCGTTCTCGTAGCGCGGCTCGTTCTCGTCGCCCTTGCGATTGTGCGGCGCGAAGTATTTCTCGGCGATGCTGCGCGCGGTGCCGATGGCGGCGTCGAAGGTTTCGCGATTGTGCTCGCAAAAGCGCTCACGCCGGGTCAGGCCTTCGGCATCGAGGACTTCATACAGCTCGAAAGCCAGATTGCGGGAACTGAGCAGCGTCTCGGACATGGCGGCCTACCTGAAATTTGGGGTTGGGCCGAGTCTAGGCGTGCTGATAAAGGCTGAACAGGATGATTGATGGGAGTGATGGAGAGGCGGGGGTGCCACTAATCAAATGTGGGGGCGGGCTTGCTCGCGAATGCGGTGTGTCAGGCAACATTGATGTCGACTGATCGACCGCGTTCGCGAGCAAGCCCGCTCCCACAGGGGTATTGCGTACCGGGCGGCCATTGCGGCAGCCCGGTTATCGGTATTAACCGATGGTCATCAGGCTGGCGTTACCACCCGCCGCAGCCGTGTTAACGCTCAACGCCCGCTCGATCACCAGACGCTCCAGCGCAATGTTGGTTTCGCCCTGGGACAAGCCCTGAACGCCAACGATTGCACCGCCACGCTTGGCGATCTGCTGGCAGACGCCGCGCAGCTGATCGGAATGACCGTGGTGCAGGACTGCATCGAACACCACTTCGTCCTTGTTCCAGTCGGCGATCAGCTTGATCCGCGCCTGAACGTCCTTCGGCAGGCGTGCGAACAACGCCTTGCTGATGTCGGACTCCGGCCACACTGCCGAACCGCCGACAGCCAATACCGCCGCCAGTTGGGTCAGCAGATCGCCTTCGACGTCCGCCAGGCACAGCACATGCTCGCGCGGCAGTATCGCGTAGCTGTTCTTCTCGCCGGTCGGGCCGGCCAGCACGCGGGTGATACCGCTTTGCGACTGGGCGGCGTACTGCACGCACAGGGCGCTCAGGTCGGCGTATTTGTTGCTCTCGGCCCAGGCTTTGAAGGCGTTCAGCGGTTTGCTCATGGCATCTCGCAGACGCACGTCCGGGGCGACGACAGCATCACCGCGAGCGAAGGATTGTTCGATCGCATCGGCCGGACGGGTCGACAGCAGGCGGTACAGGTACAGCGGGCCACCGGCTTTCGGGCCAGTACCCGACAGGCCTTCGCCGCCGAATGGCTGCACGCCGACCACGGCACCGACGATGTTGCGGTTGACGTAGACGTTACCGGCGTTGACGTTGTCGATCACCTTGGCGATGGTTTCGTCGATCCGGGTGTGCACGCCGAGGGTCAGGCCGTAACCGGAAGCGTTGATCTGAGCGATCAGTTGATCGATCTCTTTGCGCTTGTAACGAACCACGTGCAGCACTGGGCCGAAAATCTCGCGCTGCAGCTCGTCAAAGCTTTCCAGTTCGATCAGGGTCGGCATGACGAAGGTGCCGCGTTTGACTTCTTCAGTGTCGGCGATCGCCACCTGGTACACGTTGCGACCTTTATCGCGCATGCCCTGGATGTGCTTGTCGATGCCAGCCTTGGCTTCGGCGTCGATCACCGGGCCGATGTCTACGGACAGGCGCTCAGGATTGCCGAGACGGCTTTCAGCCATGGCACCTTTGAGCATTTCGATGACGCGATCAGCAGAATCTTCCTGCAGGCACAGCACACGCAGAGCCGAGCAGCGCTGACCGGCGCTGTCGAACGCCGAGGACACCACGTCGATCACGACTTGTTCGGTCAGGGCCGAAGAGTCGACAATCATCGCGTTCTGGCCACCGGTTTCGGCGATCAGCGGAATCGGACGGCCCTGGCTGTCGAGACGGCCAGCGATGTTGCGCTGCAACAGACGCGCGACTTCGGTGGAACCGGTGAACATCACGCCTTTGACGCGCTCATCACCGACCAGGCCGGCACCGACGGTTTCACCGCGACCCGGCAGCAGTTGCAGTACGCCTTCCGGAATACCTGCTTCAAGCAGCAGGCGCACGGCTTGCGCGGCAACCAGCGGCGTTTGCTCAGCCGGTTTGGCCAGTACCGGGTTACCGGCGGCCAGTGCCGCAGCGACCTGGCCGCTGAAGATGGCCAGCGGGAAGTTCCATGGGCTGATGCACACCACCGGGCCCAGTGGGCGGTGGGCGTCGTTGCTGAAATCGTTGCGTGCCTGCACCGCGTAGTAACGCAGGAAGTCGACCGCTTCACGGACTTCGGCGATGGCGTTGGCGAAGGTCTTGCCGGCTTCACGGGCCAGCAGGCCCATCAGCGGCTGGATCTCGCCTTCCATCAAGTCCGCGGCACGTTCCAGAATCGCGGCGCGCTCGGCGGGCGGGGTAGCCTGCCAGATCGGCGCGGCGTTCAGGGCGCACTGGATCGCGTTGTCGACGTCTGCGACGGTGGCTTCCTGCACGTGACCGACCACATCGCGGTGATCGGCCGGGTTCAGCACCGGGGCCGGGGCTTCGTTGCTGGAGGCGCAACCGAGCATCGGTGCGGCTTTCCAGTTGTTGTGCGCGGTGGCGAGCAGGGCGCAGGACAGCGAGGCCAGACGGTGTTCGTTGGCCATGTCGATGCCCGAGGAGTTGGCGCGCTCGGAACCGTACAGGTCACGCGGCAACGGAATGCGTGGGTGCGGCAGGCCGAAACCACCTTCCACGGTCGCCATCTGCTCGATCTGAGCCACCGGATCGGCCACCAGCTCCTGGATCGAAATCGACTGGTCGGCGATGCGGTTGACGAACGAGGTGTTCGCGCCGTTTTCCAGCAGACGACGCACGAGGTACGCCAGCAGGGTTTCGTGGGTGCCGACCGGTGCGTACACACGGCACGGACGGTTCAGCTTGCCTTCGGAAACTTTGCCGACAACCTGCTCGTAGAGCGGTTCGCCCATGCCGTGCAGGCACTGGAATTCGTACTGGCCCGGGTAATAGTTCTGACCGGCAATGTGGTAAATCGCCGACAGGGTGTGGGCGTTGTGCGTGGCGAACTGCGGGTAGATGACTTCCGGCACCGACAGCAGTTTGCGCGCACAAGCGATGTAGGAAACGTCGGTGTACACCTTGCGGGTGTAGACCGGATAGCCTTCCAGGCCTTCGACCTGGGCGCGTTTGATTTCGCTGTCCCAGTACGCGCCTTTTACCAGGCGGATCATCAGGCGATGACGGCTGCGACGAGCCAGGTCGATCACGTAGTCGATCACGTACGGGCAACGCTTCTGGTAAGCCTGGATCACGAAACCGATGCCGTTCCAGCCGGTCAGTTGCGGCTCGAAGCACAGGCGCTCGAGCAGATCCAGCGACAGTTCGAGACGGTCGGCTTCTTCGGCGTCGATGTTCAGGCCGATGTCGTATTGCTTGGCCAGCAGGGTCAGCGACAGCAGGCGCGGGTACAGCTCGTCCATCACGCGCTCGTACTGCGCACGGCTGTAACGCGGGTGCAGTGCCGACAGCTTGATGGAAATGCCCGGGCCTTCATAAATCCCACGGCCGTGGGAGGCTTTGCCGATCGAGTGGATGGCTTGTTCGTACGACGCCAGGTACTTCTGCGCGTCGTGCTCGGTCAGTGCCGCTTCACCGAGCATGTCGTAGGAATAGCGGAAGCCCTTGGCTTCGAACTTGCTCGCGTTGGCCAGCGCTTCGGCGATGGTTTCGCCGGTGACGAACTGCTCGCCCATCAGGCGCATGGCCATGTCGACACCCTTGCGGATCATCGGCTCGCCGCTCTTGCCGATGATGCGGCTCAGCGACGACGTCAGGCCGGCTTCGTTGTGGGTCGACACCAGTTTGCCGGTCAGCAGCAGGCCCCAAGTGGCCGCGTTGACGAACAGCGAAGGGCTGTTGCCCAAATGCGGGTGCCAGTTGCCGGTGCTGATCTTGTCGCGGATCAGCGCATCACGAGTGCCTTTGTCCGGTATACGCAGCAGCGCTTCGGCCAGGCACATCAGGGCTACGCCTTCCTGGGACGACAGGGAGAATTCCTGCAGCAGACCCTGAACAATGCCTGCACGACCGCCGGCACTTTTCTGGTTACGCAGTTTTTCCGCGATGGTCGCGGCGAGTTTGTTGGTGGCTTCGGCCATCGGTGCCGGCAGGCGCGCCTGTTCAATCAGCATCGGCACCACTTCCGGCTCAGGGCGGCGGTAAGCGGCAGTGATCGAAGCACGCAGCACCGATTGCGGCAGGATGCTTTCAGCGAATTCGAGGAAACACTGATGGGCGTGATCGGTGTGGACTTCGCCGGCGTCGTCGCTGTCCTTGGCGGTCAAACCGTTCAGCTCGGTCAGGGTTGCACCACCCTCGAGTTTTTCCAGGTAATTGAAAATTGCCTGCTTGATCAGCCAGTGCGGTGTGCGATCAATCGAGGTCGCGGCAGCCTTCAGGCGCTCGCGGGTCGGGTCATCGAGTTTGACCCCAAGGGTGGTGGTAGCCATATTTTTATCCTCATGGTTGCCACAGTTGCGTGGCATCAGCTGGCGGCAAGATTAGCCGTGCGCCGAAAGAGGTGCAACCGGGTGCAACCCTTTTTTTGTCGGAAAAATAAACGCCTCATCAGGAATTATTTTCTGGTACTCGAGTGCAGCACTTGCTTGGTGCGTTTGCTTCTAGCAAAGCGTTCTGACTGCGTTAAAAGGGAGCAAAAAACGCTTATTTGTGGGTATATCCGACTAGGTGCAACTTATTCTCGAGAAACTGGTTGCACCTATTTTGCTTTGTTGCATAGCATTCGCGCCCAAGGTGCAACCGGGAATACCCGATGCATCGGCTGGTGGCTTTCCTGGGGAAACATCAGTCCTAAATGCGCGGGATCCCGATTCGTCTGCCAAACGTCGTCGTTTGTGTGCGATTCATCACCGCTGCTACATAAAAACAAAGCCAGGGCGTAACTTAATGAGCGTAAGCAATCCAACACTGATCACGTTCGTGATCTACATCGCAGCAATGGTGCTGATCGGCTTCATGGCCTATCGCTCCACCAACAACCTCTCCGACTACATTCTTGGCGGCCGCAGCCTCGGCAGCGTCGTGACGGCTCTGTCTGCCGGTGCTTCCGACATGAGCGGCTGGTTGCTGATGGGCCTGCCGGGTGCCATCTATATGTCCGGCCTGTCCGAAAGCTGGATCGCCATCGGCCTGATCGTCGGTGCCTACCTGAACTGGCTGTTCGTCGCCGGTCGTCTGCGCGTGCAGACCGAGCACAACGGTGACGCCCTGACGCTGCCGGATTACTTCTCCAGCCGATTCGAAGACAAAAGCGGCCTGCTGCGTATCATTTCGGCGATCGTGATTCTGGTGTTTTTCACCGTTTATTGCGCATCTGGCATCGTGGCCGGTGCCCGTCTGTTCGAAAGCACCTTTGGCATGTCCTACGAGACGGCGCTGTGGGCCGGTGCTGCGGCGACGATTGCCTACACCTTCGTCGGCGGTTTCCTCGCAGTGAGCTGGACCGACACCGTACAAGCCACCCTGATGATTTTCGCGCTGATCCTTACGCCGATCATCGTCCTGTTGGCCACTGGCGGCGTCGACACCACGTTCCTGGCGATCGAGGCACAAGACCCAAGCAACTTTGACATGCTCAAGGGCACCACTTTCATTGGCGTCATTTCGCTGATGGGCTGGGGCTTGGGCTACTTCGGTCAACCGCACATCCTGGCGCGTTTCATGGCGGCTGACTCGGTAAAGTCGATTGCCAATGCCCGTCGCATCTCCATGACCTGGATGATCCTGTGCCTGGGCGGCACCGTGGCTGTGGGCTTCTTCGGTATTGCCTACTTCTCGGCACACCCGGAAGTTGCAGGTCCGGTGACTGAAAACCACGAGCGCGTCTTCATCGAACTGGCCAAACTGCTGTTCAACCCATGGATTGCCGGTGTTCTGCTGTCGGCCATTCTGGCTGCAGTGATGAGCACCCTGAGCTGCCAGTTGCTGGTGTGCTCGAGCGCCCTGACTGAAGACTTCTACAAAGCGTTCATCCGCAAGACAGCTTCCCAGAAGGAACTGGTCTGGATCGGTCGCGCCATGGTGTTGGTGGTCGCGCTGATCGCTATCGCACTGGCAGCCAACCCGAAAAACCACGTGCTGGGTCTGGTCAGCTACGCATGGGCCGGTTTCGGTGCTGCGTTTGGTCCGGTGGTGCTGATCTCGGTTGTCTGGAAAGGCATGACGCGCAACGGCGCACTGGCCGGTATCCTTGTCGGTGCGATCACCGTTGTGGCGTGGAAACACTGGGAAGTGATGGGTCTGTACGAAATCATCCCGGGCTTCATCTTCGCCAGCCTGGCGATCTACATCGTCAGCAAGTTCGGCTCGCCGACCACTGGCATGGTGCAGCGCTTCGAAGCGGCGGAAAAAGATTTCCACCTGAACAAGTGATGCATTGAGCTTCGGCTCAGGAGAGAGCGGCCCGTTTCCGACAGGAGGCGGGCCGTTTTTTTATGCCTGCAATAACCCTGACTAAGCAAGGATCCCCTGTGGTATCGGGCTTGTTCGCGAATGCAGTGGATCAAATGAAATCAATGTCGACGGACACGGCCCCTTCGCGAGCAAGCCCGCTCCCACAGTTTTTCGGTGGTGGGTTTGAGAGAGTTGTCTGTAGTTGGATGCGCCGATATTCGAAGGCTTTTTCGACAGAAAAAGTAGGGAAAGTCTGATTTTCCCGTCACTCACCCAACCCTCCTTGTCCCTCATGCAGAATCGCCCGCCCTCATTCTGCAGAGACACATCGGATGTTCGCGCCTGCCAATCAACCGCGTTTCACGTTGACCCTCGAAGGCGCCCAACTTGACCTCAAGGTCCTTGAGTTCACGGGCAAGGAAGCCATCAGCCAACCCTATCGTTTCGAACTGGAACTGGTCAGTGAACGGCCCGATCTGGACCTCGAAAGCCTGCTGCACCGTCAGGCGTTTCTGAGTTTTGACGCGGACGGTTCCGGTGTTCACGGTCAGATTTATCAGGTCGGGCAGGGCGACTCCGGGAAACGTCTGACGCGCTATCACTTGAGCCTGGTCCCGCGTCTGACGTACCTCGGGCACCGCATCAATCAGCGGATCTTCCAGCATCAAACGGTGCCGCAGATCGTTGCGCGGATCCTCAAGGATCACGCGATCCTGCGCGATGCGTTCGAGTTCCGCCTCGGCAGCGACTACCCGCTGCGTGAATATTGCGTGCAGTACGCCGAGAGCGATCTGGCGTTCATCCAGCGCCTGTGTGCCGAGGTCGGCATTCATTACCACTTTCAGCACAGTCCCGAAGGCCACGTATTGGTGTTCGGCGACGATCAAACGGTGTTCCCGCGTCTGGCGACGCCGACGTTGTACCTGCCGGGCAGCGGCATGGCGGCAGGCGCGCCGGCGATCCAGCGTTTCAACGTGCGCGTGGAGACCCGTACCAGCGTGGTTACCCTGCGTGACTACAACTTTGAAAAGCCGCGCGTGCAACTGCAAAGGCGTAGTGAAAGCGAGCAGCGCCCAGTGCTGGAGGAGTATCACTTCCCCGGTCAATTCAACGATCGTGAAACTGGCAAGCACCTGGCACAACGTGCGCTTGAGCGGCATGTCGCCGACTACCGTCAGGCCGAAGGCATCAGCGATGAATCCTCGCTGGTGTGTGGACATTTCCTGCAACTGACCGAGCACCCGCGCCAGGACTGGAATGATCTGTGGCTGCTCACCGCCATCGAGCACTGTGGGCGACAGCCGCAAGTGCTGGAGGAATCGGTGACCAGTGATGGGGAAACATTCCAGGGCTACCGTAATACCTTTCTCGCCACGCCGTGGGATGTGTTCTTCCGCCCGGCCCTTGGCCCGGAAAAACCACGGATGCTCGGCTATCAACCAGCGGTGGTCACTGGGCCGAAAGACACGGAAATCCACTGCGACGAGTACGGCCGGGTCAAGGTGCAACTGGCTTGGGATCGTGACGGCGAACTCAACGAGCACTCCAGTTGCTGGCTGCGTGTCGCTACGGGGTGGGCGCATGACCATTACGGCAGCGTGCTGATCCCACGGGTCGGCATGGAGGTGCTGGTCGGGTTCATCGACGCCGATGCCGACAAACCCTTGGTCATGGGTTGTTTGCCGAGCGCCGCGACGCCAGTGCCGCTGGATTTGCCGGCCGACCAGACCCGCAGCATCTTCCGCAGCCAGAGCAGCCCCGGTGGCGGCGGTTACAACGAACTGCGTATCGAGGACAAAAAAGGCGCCGAGGAAATCTACCTGCGCGCCCAGCGCAACTGGACCCAGCATGTGCTGCACGACCAACAGGTGCAGGTCGACAATCAGCGCAGCATCGTCGTCACCGGCACCGCAAAGCATGAGCTGAAGGCGGACGAACAGCGCATCACCCACGGCCAGCGCCAGGCCGAAGTGAAGAGGGACGACCATTTGACGGTTGTTGGCGATCGGCACATTCGGGTGAGCAATCAGGCAACCAGCGCCAGCGGACAGTTCCACGTCAGCGCCGGGCAACAAGTGGTCATCGATGGCGGTGCGAGCGCGACGATTCAGGCGGGCGGGCAGTGGATCAACATCGGCCCCGGCGGGATCTTCAGCAGCGTGCCGATTCAGGTCGGTGGTGCGCCGATGGCGGCGATGAGTGCGGCGCCGATTGTGCCGGGATTGCCGGAGAAACTGGCGGCAGCGCCCGCCGCCATCCTCACGCCAGGACAGATCATGAGCCTGAATAGCGATGCACCGTTCTGCGAAGAGTGCGAGCGCTGCAAGAATGGCCTCTGCCCGGCGCCCGACACGTTGTCGCAACCCCCAAAGTCCTCAGCCCGGCCGGCGCCTTCGGGCGCTGAGCCGGGCTTTCATATTGTTGAACAGGGAATGTCGCGGTCTGCGCTGGAATCCACACTGTTCCCGCAGCCAGATCCGGCCGTGCTGGAGAAATTTCGCAGCCTTAATCCGCAACTCAGCCAATACGCCAAACCTGGGCAACTGATCGTCCTCAGCGATCCACGAAATACGCAATGCACTCGGGAAGAGGCGTTGCTGATGGAGGCGGCGCAGAAAGTTGATGCGGCGTTGGCGCCGATGAGTGATGCGGAGGCGGAGTTTATGGCTCGGCATCATGGGGAGATTGAATCGTTTTTATCGCAGGGTTCGACAAGCATGGGGATTGGGGCGGCGATGTTCAGTAATCATTTAAAAAATCTCGCCGGCACGTTGAGTGAGTTGGAATCACTGCATAAGGAAACCTTCGATAAGCACGGCAAGCTTAAAGGTGTTGATTTCTTTGAAAAGCGAAAACAGTTGATGACGCAACTGGATAACAGCCTCAGTCCCTTAATGCGAAAAATGGTTGGTTTGCCCGATCACCCGAACCTTAGGAAAGCACTGGGCATTTCCAGCCGCAGCCTTGTCCATCACTGGAGCAAGGTGGGTACTTCAGCCGGAATTCCGGGGTATGCGACGCATATTGAGGGGGTAAGTAAGGCGAGCAAGGTAATAAAAGTGGGGGGCTGGATCGGAGTTGGGCTACAGGCCACAGCATCGGGAATTAAGGTCAAGGAGACCTGTCGAGAGGGTACTGAAGAGGCTTGCAGGAGAGTGCGGTTCACCGAAAGTGGGAAATTTAGTGGAATTGTCATGGGCGGAGCCGCAGGGGCGGCAATTGCGGGTCCGGTGTGCGCCGCTATCGGGCTTAGCACTTTGGGGGCAGGCGGAATCGCCTGCGGTCTTGTGTTGACTGGTTTGGGTACCGCTGTGCTGGGCAATACTTTCGGGGAGTGGGGCGAGCAAGGGGCAGATGTTGTCTATGAGATCCAGAAATGAGATCGGATATTGAAATGCTGTTCCTGTTAAGTGGTTTGGTATTGATTGCACTTATTTTTCTGTCGTCATTGATTTTGCTGTTTGTCGCTTATTTTTTTGCGCGGGATATCTTTAAGTGTTTGAGCAATTCACCGGCTGTTATTTCTAGAAAACGCACCTTGGGGTGGGAGCCGATTGGCCGATTTCTATTTATTAGTAGTGTGGGCACGCTCATGATCTTCTCGCGTAAATCCATACGAAATGGAGAGCTGGACGCCAAGGATTACGAAGCCTTGCCAGTAGGCTTGCGGCGGATAATTTTATTTTCCAATTGGATGATGTTGGTGTTAAGCACCCTTGCAATAATCGGTGTGGTGTTGGGGAAGGTTAATGGTTGGCTGAGTTAACCATTTTTCGATGATCAATCTGTTTTTGTCATTCAGGTTGTCTCTTTACGCTGGTTTGTAACTCAGCCATTTGTTTTTGTAGATAACAGCATTCTCGATATTGTCGAGAGCTGAATAGGTCCTTGAATGAAAAAACTAATTCCCCAACATTGGTTACAGCGTCAGCCGCTAATGGCCGATGAACAACTGTTTGCAGTTCTCAGCAGCACCAGCGATGGCGAGCCATTCAAGATCTTGAGCGGGTCAACTACCGCCCAAGCGCCAAGTCCGATTTGGGCGGATACGATTTACGCGCAGTGGGATGCTGTGATGCCTTTCGTGGGAATTGTCCCGGCAGACAGTGAGTTTCTCGATTGGGTGGCGACTACCGAGTCTCTTGATTGGGGCTGGCTGGCGGTTTCTTCGGCGAGCCTTGAAGTGGTGGTTGAGCATTTGCGCAGTTTGACCCAGGTGTTGATGCCGGACGGCAAAGCGGTGTTTTTCCGTTTTTGGGATGGGCGGTTTCTGTTGCCGATCCTGCATTCGGACGCAGTGGATTCGGCGCAACTGATGCCGGTGATATCGCGCGGTTTGATCAATGGTCAGGCCGTGGCTGTCGGGGGCAGGGCGCAGGCTTCGGAGCGGGTGTTTCCTTGGTGGACAGTACCGGAGTCGGTCTTGGCTGCGGCGGGTGACGACGTTCGCGTCGGCAATGCTGTGCAGTGGTTGAGCGAGGAGCATCCGATGCTCTTCGAGGACTTCCCCGAGCCGGTTCTACGCTGCAAGGTCAGGCAGTTTTTTCAGGTCGCAACGTCGGAAGAATCGTCGCAGTCGGCGTTGTTGGAGTATTTGCTGACAGAGTCGGAGTGAGGTTTCCGGGCGAAGGCCCCGGACGTTTCCTTCGAGTCGCGGCGGTTTTCATGAACTGGTAGGCGATGGGTTGCAGGGATAGCTGATGGACGCCGCCAACTACCGCATCCGCACCGTCGTCCAGGTGCTGGAAAACCTGTGCATGCGCGGCTCGATCGAGTGCGACTCCATCATCCTCAGTGACTTCGCCAAACTCTGCGCCATTCCCTTGCGTGATGGGTGTGATTTGCTGGATGTGATCGGGAAACGATTGGGCTCAATGCCGAACTGAATGTTGGTGAGTTTCAAACTGTGGCGGGTTCTTGAGATGTGAGAGGCCCGCTCGGCCGCCAACCCCTGACTTGCCGCCCGGTAAAAGGTAAACTTCACGGCCCTCGCAGGAGCAGCCATGAATTATCGTCACGCCTTCCATGCCGGCAATCACGCCGATGTGTTCAAACACCTGACTTTGACCCGCCTCATCGCCCTGATGTCGTGCAAGGAGCAGCCGTTTGCCTATCTCGACAGCCACGCCGGCATCGGTCTGTATGACCTGCAGGGTGATCAGGCCAACCGTACCGGCGAGTACCTGGAAGGCATCGCGCGCTTGTGGGATCAGCCGGATCTGCCGGCGCTGACCGCCGACTACATGAACGTGCTGCACGAGATGAACCCGGATGGCCAGTTGCGCTATTACCCGGGTTCGCCGGAGTTGGCGCGGCGTCTGACCCGGCCGCAGGACCGGGTGATGCTCAACGAGAAGCACCCGGAAGACGGCGTGCTGCTCAAGGACAACATGGCCGGCGACCGTCGGGTGAAGGTGCATCTGGGCGAGGGCTGGCATGTGGCGCGGGCGATGTTGCCGGTGCAGGAGAAGCGTGCGGTGATGTTGATTGATCCGCCGTTCGAACAGCTCGATGAAATGCAACGTTGCGCGGCGTCGTTGAAAGAGGCGATTGGCCGGATGCGCCAGACCGTGGCGGCAATCTGGTACCCGGTGAAGGACCAGCGTGCGCTGCGTCGTTTCTATCAGGACCTGGCCGGTACTGGTGCGCCGAAACTGCTGCGCGTGGAGCTGTTGGTGCATCCGCTGGATACGCCGAACAGCCTGAACGGATCGGGCATGGCGATTGCCAATCCGCCGTGGGGGCTGGAGGAAGAATTGCGTGAGCTGCTGCCGTGGCTGTCCAGGAAACTTGGGCAGACCCAGGGTGGGTGGCAGATGGACTGGTTGATTGCCGAGAGTTGATCAGTTGCTTTGATGGTGTCTGATCGGACGCCTTCGCGAGCAAGTCCGCTGCCACATTTGGAACGCATTTCAAATGTGGCAGCGGGCTTGCTCGCGAAGCTTCCAGGCTTTAGTTGCCCGCCAGACTCGGTGGCATGCACACGCCGGTGCCGCCGATCCCGCAGTAGCCTTCGGGATTCTTCGCCAGGTATTGCTGGTGATACGCCTCGGCGAAGTACACGGTCGGCGCCTGTTCGATGTCGGTGCTGATTTCGCCCAGACCGGCCTTCGACAGTTCAGCCTGATACACCGCTTTGCTCTTGAGCGCCGCATCCAGTTGCTCTGGCGAGGTCGCGTAGATCACCGAGCGGTACTGGGTGCCGATGTCGTTACCCTGGCGCATGCCCTGCGTCGGGTTGTGCAGTTCCCAGAACATCGCCAGCAGCTCTTCGTAGCTGACTTTGGCCTTGTCATACACCACCAGCACCACTTCGGCGTGGCCGGTCAGGCCCGAGCAGACTTCTTCATAAGTCGGGTTCGGCGTGTAGCCACCGGCGTAGCCGACCACGGTGCTGACCACGCCTTCACGCTGCCAGAAGCGGCGTTCGGCACCCCAGAAGCAACCCAGGCCGAAGATCGCGAAGTCGACGTCCTGGAAGAACGGGCCGAGCAGCGGGGTTTCTTCGAAGACGAAGTGCTTTTCAGGCAGGGTCATCGCGGTTTCGCGGCCGGGCAGAGCTTGGTCTTTGGTCGGTAGCACGTTTTTGTTCACCAGAATTTCCGAGCGCAGAACCATGATCGTTCCTCTCAGTCAGGATGGGATGTAAAAAATCAGACCGCCAGTGTGCCCAATGATGCCCAGTTAATCACTACCCAAAATGTGCGGGTACTCGCACCCATTGTAGGAGTGAGCCTGCTCGCGATAGCGGTATTTCAGTAACGAATAAGTTGATTGACCTACCACTATCGCGAGCAGGCTCACTCCTACAAGGGATCTGTGTTGTTTAGAGGCAGAGCGGGCCGCGTGGGTAGCGCTTGAGCGCCTGGATCAGCTCGGCGCCGGGTATCGGGCGGTCGAACAGGTAGCCCTGGCCGACATCGCAGCGGTGGCGACGCAGGAATGCCAGCTGTTCGGCGGTTTCGATGCCTTCGGCCACGACTTTGAGCTTGAGGTTGTGCGCCATGGCGATCACCGCCGAGGTAATTTCCATGTCGTCCTGGTTGTCCGGGATCTCGTGGATGAAGCTGCGATCGATCTTGATGATGTCGATCGGGAATTTCTTCAAATAACTCAGCGACGAATAACCGGTGCCGAAGTCATCCATGGCCAGGGTCAGGCCCAGGCGCTTGAGCTGGTCGAGCTGCAGGTGCGTGTCTTCGGTGGCTTCCAGCAGCAAACCTTCGGTCAGCTCCAGCTCCAGCAGATTGGCCGGCAGCGCTTCTTCCTTGAGGATGTTGGCGATCGAGGCGACCAGGTCCGGGTCGGAGAATTGCTTGGGCGACAGGTTGATCGCCACTTGCAGATTGCCCATGCCGGCGGCGGTCAGCGCTTTGCTCATGCGGCAGGCCTGACGGGCGATCCACTTGCCGATCGGGATGATCAGGCCGGTCTCTTCGGCGACGCTGATGAACTGGTCCGGACGGATCATGCCACGCTCCGGGTGGTTCCAGCGCAGCAGCGCTTCCATGCCCAGCAGGCGACCGCTGCGCAGGCACAGCTTGGGCTGATAGAACACGTCCAGCTCGTTCTGGGTCAGGGCGCGGCGCAGGTTGTTCTCGACGAACAGCTTGTAGCTGGCCTCGGCGTTCAGCGCCTCGGTGAAGACTTGCACCTGGTGTTTGCCGTTGGCCTTGGCCTTGTGCAGGGCCAGGCCAGCGTTACGCATCAGGGTCTGCGGATCGCGCCCGTGCAGCGGCGCACAGGCCAGGCCGACCGAGCCGGTGACGCTGATCAGCTGGTTGTCGACGAACATCGGTTTGTCGAGGGTCATCAGCAGTTGGCTGGCGATCTGCTGCCCGGCTTCGAGATCGGTGTCGTCGAGCAGCACGGCGAACTCGTTACTGGCAAACCGCGCCAGGCTGCCGCTCGGGCTCAGGCTGTTGCGCAGGCGCCGGGCGAGACTGATCAGCAGTTTGTCGCCGGTCTGGTGACCGAGGCTGTCGTTGATTCGTTTGAAGTTGTCGATGTCCACCAGCAACAGGCTGATCGGGGTATCGCTATCCCGGGCGAAGCGTTCGTCCAGATTGCGGATAAATGCAGGCCGGTTACCGAGGTTGGTCAGGTTGTCGGTGTACGCCAGACGCTCGATGCGCTGTTGCGCCAGTTTGGTCTGGGTAATGTCTTCGTAGATGCCGATGTAGTGCGTCAGCTCGCGGTTGTCGCCATACACCTTGGAGATCGACAACTGACCCCAGTACGGTTCGAGGTTCTTGCGCCGGCTCTTGAATTCGCCCTGCCAGCTGTTGCTCTTGGCCAGCGCCGAGGGCGCGTCGAACAGCAGTTCACTGAGGTTTTCCAGGGCCGGAAGCTCCGACAGGCGCTGGCCGTGGACTTCCTCGGTGGAATACTGGGTGATCGCGGTGAAGCTCGGGTTGACGTACTCGACCACGCCGTCGCAATTGACCAGCAAAAAGGCGTTGGCGCTTTGCTCGACCGCGCGCTGGAACAGGTGCAGGGCGCTGGTGGCGGTGCGACGGTTGTGGTTGTTGATGACCTGGGCGAACTGGTCTGCCAGCTCACCGGCAAAGGCGATTTCGTCGGACTGCCAGGCGCGGGTGACGCCGGTCTGTTCCAGGCAGAGCACGCCGACCACTTGGCCATCGACGCGGATACTGGCGTCGAGCATCGCGTTGACGTCGCGCGGGCGCAGGGCTTCGGCCATCTCGCGGGTGCGCGGGTCGCGCATGGCGTTGTGCGCGTCGATGGCGCGACTGCCGTGCAGGGCGTCCATGTAGTCGGGGAAACCGCTGATGTCGATCACCTCCGGCAGGATGTATTCCTGAGTCGCGCGGTGATACGCCGAAATCGGCACCAGCAGATTACCTTCGAGGTTCCACAGGCTGGCGCAGTCGATTTCATAGATGTCACAGGCACAGCGGGTGATCAGCTCGGCGGCTTCCTGCAGCGAATTGTGGCTGCTGTAGCGCTGGCGGGCCAGCAACAGGATCAGATCCTGCTGGGCGCGCACCCGATCCAGATGTTGCAGTTGTTCCTGCTGGGCACGCTGGTTGAGTTCCAGGGCGATCTGCAGGCGGGAATTCTGGGTTTCGAGGTCGACGGACGGCAGCGTGGGCGCTTCAGCGAACACGTTATCAACGGCCAGCAAATAGCCGCGCAACAGGTGGCGATTGTGCTGTTTGTAGGCTTCGCCGAGCTCGAGGATGCTCAAGGCGCCGGCGGCGGTGTGCAGGGTGTAGCGCACCAGATAATGCGGGCTGACGCCGAGTTGCTGCTGGATGGTGTCGTGCAGTTGATAGCGCGCTTCAGGCTCCATCAGGCTGGCGTAGGGCGAGCCGACCAGCGCACAGAGCTCGACCGCCGGTTGGCCGAACTGACGCTCGCAGTTGGGGTCGAGAAACAGCATCGCCCAGCTGGCTTCATTCAAGCGCTCGAAACGCAGCATGCCGAGCCGCGAGGGCACAGGCAACTGCGTCACTACCTCGGCCGCCATACGGCTGGCGGCATCGGGTTGGCTCTTCATGAAGGAACTCGCTTGGAAATATGCTGAACGCGCCGGGCTCTCGCCCTCTTTACTGTTGCCTGCGGCAAGGTTGCATCATTGCGGCACCGACTGACAAGAGAGATGAAGGCCAAGTGCTATAAGAATATGTCGGCCGCGCAAGGCATTTCTCCAGCGCCTCTCGTAAAAGAGCAAAAGATCGCAGCCTGCTGCAGCTCCTACAGGGGGCGCACACCCGTGCAGGACCTACCGAAGGCTGCAATTTTTTAAGGTTTCAGCGTAATTTCATACTGATCGATTGCAGCTTCTTTCCATCCCGATCATGGTAATTGATCAAAATCTGATCAGCCTCAACCACCATGTGCGCGAAGTTGTCTTCACTGACCACTGCGCTGGTCAACTCTTGGTGATAGTCGCCTGCTGCGGTGCGCGCCAGCGGTTGATCGAGGATGAACGTCGAGGCCCTGGCGTAGGGCAACAGCTTGCTGTTATGAAAAGGCGAGGAAACGATGGTGTGGACTTCGAAGTCCGGGTCTTCGCTGTGGCTCAGGCGCGAGGTCAACGAGCCGTGCACGTCGCCCGAGACAAACACCACGTTCCTGATCCGCTGGGTGCGGATGGTTTCCAGCAGGCGCAGGCGTTGCTCCGGGAAGGCTTTCCAGGCGTCGTCGCCGTGCAGCTTGCGATCCGGGTAGAACATCACGCTGGTGACGACGAACTTGACCCGCGCCGGGCTGTTGATCAGCCACTGAAGGAGCGCCTGTTCCTGCGCCTCGTCGAGGATGCGGCGATCATCGGCCGACAGGTTGCGTCGGGTGCGACTGTCGGTCACGAACCATTCAATGTCACCGTCACTGAATTGATACCAGTAATGCTCGAGCTTTTCCCGGTCGACTTCTTCGTTAGTTGTCAGCTCATGCGCAGGGCTATGGCTTACTTGATAGATCTCATAGGCCGCCATGGCATTGCGATATAACGCGTGATCAGACTTTCCGGCATTCGCCGGCCAGTTGTCTTCGATTTCGTGATCATCAAGGATCATGTAAGTCGAGGTGCCGGCCATCAGACGCTGAATGTTGGGTTGGGAGAACGCCGCGCGGTATTTGCTGAGGATCTCTTCGTATTCACGATCAGGTGCGAACAGATTAAGGTCGTCGACGTAAATCTGATCACCCGTCATCAACGTGGCACTGATCGGCGGTTGCGCACCTTCGATCAACTGGTTGATAGAGGCGAAGATCCGGTCGCCGAGGTGGGGCAGCGAGGGGATGCCTGCGCTCATGCGCAAATAGCGGCAGGAGCCGACGATGTAAGCCCGTGGCTGCAGGGCCTGGCTGGAACGGGTACGCAGGCGATAGATTTCCCGGGGCCACTGCAGCGGTAGTTCGGCCACACTGTCCACAGTGTGTACCGGATTCATCGGGCTGAACCAGCCGGTCTGGTATTCATATTCGGTGTCGCTGCTCAAGTTGTTGAGTACGAACACCGCCGTCATGTCGCGCAAACTATCGAGTTCAGCGAAGTTACCCGTTGACCACTGTTGTGTGTCTGCCATCCGGTAGCGAATGGCGGCAAATACCGGTGCATTGTCCTGGCGGTCTGCGCGCATGAATATCCGCGCATGATGAGTTGTCACGTGGCCGATGATCGGGCCAATAGTTGGCTTTAACATATTCGAATCCGTTCGAGTAAGTTTGTTGTTGATAAATAACGCTGGGTTTTTGTTATTTAATTAGAGGGGCAAAGGTTAGTTGGCCGTCGAGCAAAAATATCGAGGCGAAGTGGACTGTGCTCGTGGCTTAAGTAAGCCGAACATGTAGGAAGATGCGCTGGTATTTCTTCAGGCAAAAAAAGCCCCGTCAAACTGACGGGGTTGAGGTACGAGCGTGTGGCGCTCGAAAACGTGAAACACAAGCGGCCCTCCGTTGCCGGAGGGCCGCCTGGGATTACAGCAGGATGGTGCGGATGTCCGCCAGCAGGCTGCCCAGACGCTGGGTAAAGCGTGCGGCAGCGGCGCCGTTGATCACACGGTGATCGTAGGACAACGACAGCGGCAGCATCAGTTTCGGCTGGAAGGCTTTGCCGTCCCAGACTGGCTGGATGGTCGCCTTGGAAACACCGAGGATCGCCACTTCCGGCGCGTTGACGATCGGCGTGAAGCCGGTGCCGCCAATGTGGCCGAGGCTGGAAATGGTGAAGCAGGCGCCCTGCATGTCGTCAGCGGTGAGCTTCTTGTCGCGGGCTTTGGCAGCCAGCGCAGCGGCTTCGGCTGCCAGTTGCAACAGGCTCTTCTGGTCAACGTTCTTGATGACCGGTACCAGCAGGCCATCCGGAGTGTCGACGGCGAAGCCGATGTTGACGTACTTCTTGCGGATAATCGCTTTGCCGCTTGGCGCCAGCGAACTGTTGAAGTCCGGCAGCTCCTTGAGCATGTGCGCGCACGACTTGAGTAGCAGTGGCAGGATTGTCAGCTTGACGCCGGCCTTCTCTGCAACGGCTTTCTGGGCCACGCGGAACGCTTCCAGCTCGGTGATATCAGCCGAATCGAACTGAGTCACGTGCGGGATGTTCAGCCAGCTGCGGTGCAGGCTCGACGCGCCGATTTGCATCAGGCGAGTCATCGGCACTTCTTCGATTTCGCCGAAACGGCTGAAGTCGACGACCGGAATCGGCGGGATGCCCGCACCACCGGTTGCGCCGGCAGCAGCGGCCGGTGCTTCCTTGGCCTTCTGCATCATCGCTTTGACGTAAGTCTGCACGTCTTCTTTCAAGATACGACCGTGCGGGCCGCTGGCGCCGACAGCGTTCAGCTCCACGCCGAACTCGCGAGCCAGTTGACGCACGGCAGGACCGGCGTGAACTTTCGCACCCGGCTTGGCCGGTGCGGCGGCTGGCGCAGCAGCAGGTGCGGGTGCAGCGGCAGCCGGAGCGGCAGCGGCTGGAGCACTTGGAGCAGCAGCAGCGGCAGCTGGAGCCGGGGCAGCAGCAGGCGCCGCGCATTTGACTTTCAGCTTGAGGATCAGGTCGCCGGTACCGACTTCGTCGTCCAGCTTGATCGAAACGCTTTCCACCACGCCGGCAGCGGGCGACGGGATTTCCATGCTCGCCTTGTCGGATTCCAGGGTGATCAGCGACTGGTCGGCTTCAACGCTGTCGCCAGCCTTGACCAACACTTCGATGATCTTCGCTTTGCCAGCCGAGCCGATGTCCGGAACGTGGATGTCCTGAACGCTGTCGGCCACTGGAGCAGCCGGGGCTGCTGCAGGAGCAGGTGCAGCCGCAGCGGCCGGTGCAGCAGCCTGGGCTGGAGCGGCAGCAGCAGGGGCCGCAGCACCCGCCACTTCCAGATCCAGGATCAGGTCGCCGGTGCCGACTTCGTCGTTGAGCTTGACGCTGATGGCCTTGACCACGCCAGCGGCAGGCGACGGGATTTCCATGCTCGCCTTGTCGGATTCCAGAGTGATCAGCGATTGATCAGCCTCGACCTTGTCGCCGACCTTGACCTGGATCTCGATGATCTGGGCCTTGCCCGACGAACCGATGTCCGGCACGTGCACTTGCTGAACCGAAGCGGCAGCAGGGGCAGCAGGGGCAGCAGGGGCAGCGGCAGGCGCGGCAGCAGGCGCCGCAGCCGGTTTGGCTTCAGCTTTTGCTGCCGGTGCAGCGGCAGGCGCAGGGGCCGCTTGCGCGGCGCCCTCGACTTCCAGCTCAAGCAGTTCGTCGCCTTCTTTCAGGCGGTCGCCCAGCTTCACTTTCAGGCTTTTGATGACGCCGGCTTTCGGGGCCGGCACTTCCATGCTGGCCTTGTCCGATTCCAGGGTCAGGATGCTCTGGTCGGCTTCGATACGGTCGCCGACCTTCACAAACAGTTCAATTACTTCACCTTCACCGCTGCCGATGTCAGGTACGCGAATGAGTTCGCTCACAAAATGTCTCCTCAGCAGTCCAGTGGGTTGCGTTTTTCCGGGTCGATGCCGAACTTGACGATGGCCTCAGCCACCACTTTAGGTTCGATATCACCACGGTCAGCCAGTGCTTCCAGGGCTGCCAACACCACGAAATGACGGTCGACTTCGAAGAAATGACGCAGTTTCTTGCGGCTGTCGCTGCGGCCGAAACCGTCGGTGCCCAGGACTTTGAATTCCTTGGACGGTACCCACTGACGGATCTGCTCGGCGAACAGTTTCATGTAGTCGGTAGAGGCGATGACCGGACCTTTACGGCCGTTCAGGCACTCTTCGACGTAGCTCAGCTTAGGCTTCTGGCCAGGCTTCAGGCGGTTGCTGCGCTCTACGGCAAGGCCGTCGCGACGCAGTTCGTTGAAGCTGGTGACGCTCCACACGTCGGCGCCGACGTTGAACTCTTCACGCAGGATCTTCGCCGCTTCACGGACTTCACGCAGGATGGTGCCGGAGCCCATCAGCTGTACGTGGTGCGCCGCATCGCGGGTGTCTTCTTCAAGCAGGTACATGCCTTTCTTGATGCCTTCTTCGGCACCGGCCGGCATGGCTGGCTGCTGGTACGACTCGTTCATCACGGTGATGTAGTAGAAGATGTCCTGTTGCTCTTCGGTCATCTTCTTCATGCCGTCCTGAATGATCACCGCCAGCTCGTAGCCGTAGGTTGGATCGTAGGTGCGGCAGTTCGGGATGGTCGCGGCCAGCAGGTGGCTGTGACCGTCTTCGTGTTGCAGACCTTCACCGTTCAGGGTGGTACGACCGGCGGTGCCGCCGATCAGGAAGCCACGGGTGCGGCTGTCGCCGGCAGCCCAGGCCAGGTCGCCAATGCGCTGGAAGCCGAACATCGAGTAGAAGATGTAGAACGGCAGCATCGGCTGATTGTGGCTGGAGTACGAAGTACCGGCGGCGATGAACGAGCTCATGGCGCCTGCTTCGTTGATGCCTTCTTCAAGGATCTGACCTTTCTGGTCTTCCTTGTAGAACATCACCTGGTCTTTATCGACTGGCTCGTAGAGCTGGCCGACGGACGAGTAGATGCCCAGCTGACGGAACATGCCTTCCATACCGAAGGTACGGGCTTCGTCCGGGATGATCGGAACGATGCGTGGGCCGATTTCCTTGTCCTTGACCAGTTGCGCGAGGATCCGCACGAACGCCATGGTGGTGGAGATTTCACGGTCGCCCGAACCATCGAGGATGGCTTTGAGGGTGTCCAGATCCGGCGTCGGCACGCTGAAGCTTTGCGCGCGGCGCTGTGGCACGAAACCGCCCAGTGCAGTGCGACGCTCGCTCAGGTAGCGGGCTTCGGCGCTGTTTGGCTCTGGCTTGAAGAACGGCAGGTTCTCCAGCTCTTCGTCCTTGACCGGGATGTCGAAACGATCGCGGAACAACTTCAGGCTGTCGACGTCGACTTTCTTGGTGTTGTGCGCCGTGTTTTTCGCTTCGCCGGCACCGGTGCCATAACCCTTGATGGTCTTGGCCAGGATGACGGTCGGTTGTTCTTTGTGGTTGACCGCTTCGTGGTACGCCGCGTAGACCTTGTACGGGTCGTGGCCGCCACGGTTGAGTTTCCAGATTTCGTCGTCGGACAGATCAGCAACCATCGCCTTGAGTTCTGGCGTGTTGAAGAAGTGCTCACGGACGAACGCGCCGTCTTTGGCTTTGTAGTTCTGGTACTCGCCGTCGATGACTTCGTCCATGCGACGTTGCAGGATGCCGTCGACGTCCTTGGCCAGCAGTGGGTCCCAGAAACGGCCCCAGATGACTTTGGTCACGTTCCACTGTGCACCGCGGAACACGCCTTCGAGCTCCTGGATGATCTTGCCGTTGCCGCGAACCGGGCCGTCGAGGCGCTGCAGGTTGCAGTTGATGACGAAGATCAGGTTGTCCAGCTTCTCGCGGCCGGCCAGGGAGATCGCGCCCAGGGATTCCGGCTCGTCGCACTCGCCGTCGCCCAGGAAGCACCAGACTTTCTGTTTGCCTGGCTGGATGAAGCCGCGGTGTTCCAGGTACTTCATGAAGCGAGCCTGGTAGATCGCCTGGATCGGGCCCAGACCCATGGATACGGTCGGGAACTGCCAGAAGTCAGGCATCAGCCAAGGGTGCGGGTAGGACGACAGGCCCTGACCGTCGACTTCCTGGCGGAAGTTGTTCATCTGGTCTTCGGTGATGCGGCCTTCCATGAACGCACGGGCGTAAACGCCTGGCGAGGTGTGGCCCTGGAAGTAGATCAGGTCGCCGCCGTGTTCGTCGGTCGGGGCCTGGAAGAAGTAGTTGAAGCCGATGTCATACAGGGTCGCGCTGGAAGCGAAGCTGGAGATGTGACCACCCAGGTCAGAATCTTTCAGGTTCGTACGCATTACCATGGCCATCGCGTTCCAGCGTACCAGCGAGCGAATGCGGCGTTCCATGAACAGGTCGCCAGGCATGCGTGCTTCGTGGGTTACCGGGATGGTGTTGCGGTAAGGCGTGGTGATGGCGTAAGGGAGCTGCGAGCCGCTGCGGGTCGCGAGTTCGCCCATACGGGTCATCAGATAGTGAGCACGGTCTTCGCCTTCTTTGTCGAGAACCGATTCCAGGGCGTCCAGCCATTCCTGGGTTTCGACGGGATCGAGGTCTTGCATGGCTTGCTCCAGGGCGGAAAGGCTTCCAGAATCGGTTGCCTGAGTTTGCGACTGGCCTTGTGGGCAGACGATTTAAAATTCTTGGATTGCCGACAGGTTGTTCCGGCGGCGTGTAGTTTTACTACAAATCTTTGAGCATTTCAGCCTTTCGGATGTATAGACGAGTAGTAAAACTACAGATGAAAGGCTTGTGGCCTCCGACTGCGTTGTGAGAATAATCGTTAAGGTTGGTCGATTACCATCCGTAAAAGGTGAAATTTTGATGCTGGATGCTAAAGAAGAAGAAATTTCAGCTATTTCTAACTTTTGTTCGACAGTCCTTCGCGTAGCGGGTTTTCATCATTCACTACAAGCGGCCATTTACACGCCGATCAAGGATAGACCATGACCCTGCCCGCGCTTGCCGAACTGCCCGCCATTCTCCTGCCGTTGGTCACTCGATCCGAGCAGTCGTTCCGTACGGCCGTCGCCTCACTGGAAGACGATCATGGCCTTGCCCACTGGACGCCGGAGCGCTGGGCGCAATTGGCTCGCGTTGGCGCCGCCAGCGATTTCGTCATTGAACAGAGCGTTCGTGACCCTTTGATGTTGCTCTCCTTGGTGCAGTCCGGCGAACTCGACCGGCCATTCGCGCCGGGTGAACTGTGCGCGCAGATTGCCGCCGCCGTAAACACTGCGCAAAGCGAAGACGAGCTCGGGCGCGTGCTGCGTCGTCAGCGCGCCCGTCATCAAGTACGCATCATCTGGCGTGACCTCAATCGCCAAGCCGACCTGGTACAGACCTGTCGCGATCTGTCGGACATGGCCGACGCCACCATCGATCAGGCCTATCAATGGCTGTACAGCCGTCATTGCCAGCAGTTTGGTACACCGACCGGCCGGCGCAGCGGTTTGCCGCAGCAGATGGTCATCCTTGGCATGGGCAAGCTCGGCGCCGTCGAGTTGAATCTGTCCTCGGACATCGATCTGATCTTCGCCTACCCCGAGGGCGGCGAAACCGTCGGGGTGAAACGTGCGCTGGATAATCAGGAATTCTTCATTCGTCTCGGCCAGCGTCTGATCAAGGCCCTTGACCCGATGACGGTCGACGGTTTCGTGTTCCGCGTCGACATGCGCCTGCGCCCGTACGGTTCGTCCGGTGCATTGGTGCTGAGCTTCAATGCACTGGAGCAGTATTACCAGGATCAGGGTCGTGACTGGGAACGTTACGCGATGATCAAGGCGCGGGTGGTGGCCGGCGATCAAGCGGCTGGTGCGCAGTTGCTCGACATGCTGCGACCGTTCGTCTACCGGCGCTATCTGGATTTCTCGGCGATCGAGGCGCTGCGCACCATGAAGCAGCTGATCCAGCAGGAAGTGCGGCGCAAGGGCATGGCCGACAATATCAAGCTCGGTTCGGGCGGCATCCGCGAGGTCGAGTTCATTGCCCAGGCCTTCCAGTTGATCCACGGCGGGCGTGATCTGAGCCTGCAACAGCGTCCTTTATTAAAGGTATTGAGCACGCTGGAGGGGCAGGGTTATCTGCCACCGGCAGTGATCAGCGAGTTGCGTGAAGGCTACGAATTCCTGCGTTACACCGAGCACGCGATCCAGGCGATTGCCGACCGCCAGACCCAGATGTTGCCGGATGGCGCTCAGGATCAGGCGCGCATTGCGTTCATGCTCGGGTTCGCCGACTGGGATGCTTTCCACGAAAAACTGATGTTCTGGCGGGGCCGGGTCGCCTGGCACTTTGCGCAGGTGATCGCTGATCCCGATGAAGAAGAGGGCGCTGATTGCGAAGTGGTGGTTGGCGGTGAGTGGCTGCCGCTGTGGGAAGAGGCACAGGACGAAGAGGCCGCTTGCCGGCAGTTGGAAGAGGGCGGTTTCAAGGATGCGAACAAAGCGCTGAAGGCCCTGGCCGGTTTGCGCGGCAGCCCGCAGTTGCGCGCGATGCAGCGATTGGGGCGTGAGCGTCTCGATGCCTTTATTCCACGATTGCTGGCCCAGGCAGTGGAGCATGCCAATCCGGATCTGGTGCTGGAGCGGGTGCTGCCGCTGGTCGAAGCAGTGGCCCGGCGTTCAGCTTATCTAGTGCTGCTGACGGAGAACCCCGGCGCCCTGCGGCGTTTGCTGACGCTGTGCGCAGCGAGCCCGTGGATTGCCGAGCAGATCACTCGCTTCCCGCTGTTGCTCGACGAATTGCTTAATGAAGGTCGCCTGTTCAAGCCGCCACTGGCCCCTGAGCTGGCCGCCGAATTGCGCGAGCGCCTGACGCGGATTCCCGAAGACGACCTCGAACAACAGATGGAAGCCCTGCGTCACTTCAAGCTTGCGCATCGCTTGCGAGTCGCCGCTTCGGAAATCGCCGGCAGCCTGCCGTTGATGAAGGTCAGCGATTACCTGACGTGGCTGGCCGAAGCGATACTCGAACAAGTGCTGGCCCTGGCCTGGCGCCAGACGGTCGCCAAGTACGGCACGCCGCTGCGCACCGATGGCACCTTGTGCGATCCCGGCTTCATCATTGTCGGTTATGGGAAAGTCGGTGGGCTGGAACTGGGGCATGGTTCGGACCTGGACCTGGTGTTCATCCATGACGGCGATCCGCAGGCGGAAACCGACGGGCCGAAGCCAATCGATGGCGCGCAGTTCTTCACCCGGCTGGGTCAGCGAATCATCCATTTGCTGACCGCGCAGACCAACTCCGGGCAGTTGTATGAAGTGGACATGCGCCTGCGGCCATCCGGTGCATCCGGGTTGCTGGTCAGCTCCTTGGGTGCATTTGCCCGCTATCAGGAAAATGAAGCCTGGACGTGGGAGCATCAGGCGCTGGTGCGTGCGCGGGTACTGGTGGGCAGTCAGGATGTCGGTCAGGCGTTCGAGAAAGTCCGCGCTCAGGTATTGGGCAAGGCGCGGGATCTGGCGAAGTTGCAGCAGGAAGTCAGCGAGATGCGCGCCAAGATGCGTGACAACCTCGGCAGCAAGGGCACTGCGGCCGGTACGGCGGCAAATGCCTTCGAGGCCACGGCGCCGTTCGACCTCAAGCAGGACGCCGGAGGTATCGTCGATATTGAATTTATGGTGCAATACGCGGCCTTGGCGTGGTCGCACAGCCACCCGCCATTGCTGCGCTGGACTGATAACATTCGCATTCTGGAAGAGCTGGAACACGAAGGGCTGATGCCTGCCGAAGACGCCAGCCTGTTGCGTGAGGCGTATAAAGCCTACCGCTCCGCTGCCCACCGGCAGGCCTTGCAGAAGGACGCCGGGGTGATCCAGGGCGATCAGTTTGTCGAGGAACGCCAGCAGGTATTGCGGATCTGGAAAGAGTTGGGGCTAAGCTGAAACCGGATATTTGAAACACCTGATGGCCCCTGTGGGAGCGGGCTTGCTCGCGAAAGCGGAGTATCAGACGACAATAATGTTGGATGTGAAGACCCTTTCGCGAGCAAGCCCGCTCCCACAGCAGATCTACAGTGTTTGTAGAATTCTCGAGGCGGGGAGGCGTAGATGCCTCCCCGGTTCGTTTATGGAAACCACATGAATATTCTGATCGTTGGGCCCAGTTGGGTCGGTGACATGGTGATGGCGCAGACACTGTTTCAGTGTCTCAAGCAGCGCCACCCGCAATGCGAAATCGACGTGCTGGCCCCCGAGTGGAGCCGGCCGATCCTTGAGCGCATGCCCGAAGTGCGCAAGGCCTTGAGCTTTCCGCTCGGCCACGGCGCGCTGGAACTGGCGACGCGCCGGCGGATCGGCAAGTCCCTGGCCGGCCAGTACGATCAGGCGATCCTGCTGCCCAACTCGATGAAGTCGGCGCTGGTGCCGTTCTTTGCCGGCATCAAGCAGCGCACCGGCTGGCGCGGCGAGTTCCGCTATGGCCTGCTCAATGATGTGCGTACGCTGGATAAAGAGCGTTATCCGCTGATGATCGAGCGCTTCATGGCGCTGGCCTATGAGCCGAACGCCGAACTGCCCAAACCCTATCCGCGCCCGAGCCTGCAAATCGACCCGGTGACCCGCGAAGCCGCGCTGGCCAAATTCGGCCTGACCCTCGACCGTCCGGTGTTGGCCCTGTGCCCCGGCGCCGAGTTCGGCGAGTCCAAGCGCTGGCCGTCCGAGCATTACGCCAAGGTCGCTGAAGCACGGATTCGTGAAGGCTGGCAGGTGTGGCTGTTCGGCTCGAAAAACGATCACGCGGTGGGCGAAGACATCCGCGCGCGGCTGATTCCCGGCCTGCGTGAAGAGTCGGTCAACCTCAGCGGCAGTACCTCGCTGGCCGAGGCGATCGACCTGATGTCCTGTGCCGACTCGGTGGTGTCCAACGACTCCGGCCTGATGCACGTCGCCGCCGCACTGAACCGCCCATTGGTGGCGGTCTACGGCTCGACCTCGCCGGGTTTCACCCCGCCGCTGGCCGAGCACGTCGAAGTCGTTCGGCTGGGGCTCGATTGCAGTCCTTGCTTCGATCGCACTTGCCGTTTCGGCCATTACAACTGCCTGCGCCAGCTGATGCCGGACGCGGTCAACGATGCCTTGCAGAAACTGCAGGGTACTGTGGTCGAGGTTCATTAAGTTGCGGGTATTGCTGATCAAGACGTCATCGCTGGGCGATGTGATTCATGCGTTGCCGGCGCTGACCGACGCGGCCCGGGCCATCCCCGGGATCAAGTTCGACTGGGTGGTGGAAGAAGGCTTCGCCGAGATTCCGACCTGGCACCCGGCCGTTGGCAAGGTGATTCCGGTGGCGATCCGCCGCTGGCGCAAAAACATCTGGAAAACCATCACCAGCGGCGAGTGGAAACGCTTCAAGCAAAGCGTGCGCGCCAGCAAATACGACCTGGTGATCGATGCCCAGGGCCTGCTGAAAAGTGCCTGGTTGACCCGTTACGTCAAAGCCCCGGTGGCCGGCCTCGATAAAGGTTCGGCGCGCGAGCCGATGGCGGCACGCTTTTACGACCGCAAGCTGGCCGTGGCGCGGGGGCAGCACGCGGTCGAGCGCGTGCGGCAGTTGTTTGCCATCGCCCTCGGTTACGACTTGCCCAAAGGCTTGGGCGATTACGGCCTCAACGTCGAGCGCCTGGTGGAATTGCCGCGCAAGAGCGCATTCGTGGTGTTTTTGCACGGCACCACGTGGGACACCAAGCACTGGCCGGAAGCCTACTGGCGCGAGCTGACCGAGCGGGTCGGCTATCTTGGCGTCGGCGTCAAGCTGCCGTGGGGCAACCCGCTGGAGAAGGCCCGCGCCGAGCGCATTGCCGCCGGGTTCAAGCATGCCGAAGTGTTGCCGAAGCTGAACCTGGCCGGCGTCGGCAAAGTCCTCGCCGGCGCCCAAGCCTGCGTGGCGGTGGACACCGGTCTCGGCCACTTGGCCGCTGCGCTGGACGTGCCGACAATTTCGCTGTTCGGCCCGACCAACCCGGGTCTGACCGGCGCCTACGGCAAGGTGCAGATTCACATGGCCAGTGATTTCCCCTGCGCCCCTTGCCTGCAAAAGAAATGCACTTACCAACCGACTGCGCAGGATGCCCGTCAGTTTGACCTGAAACGCGAGCAGCCTCTGTGCTTCACGCGTGTGAATCCCGAGCGTGTCGCCAGCCGACTGAGCACGTTGTTAATGGCTGAGGAGCTGCGCTGATGCAATTGGCATTCGTCCTGTACAAATATTTCCCGTTCGGTGGTTTGCAGCGCGACTTCATGCGCATCGCCCTCGAATGCCAGAAGCGCGGCCACCAGATCCGTGTCTACACGCTGATCTGGGAAGGTGACGTACCGCCCGGTTTCGAAGTGCTGGTGGCGCCGGTCAAGGCGTTCTTCAATCACCGTCGCAACGAGAAACTCAGCGCGTGGATGGAAGCGGACCTGGCCAAGCGTCCGGTGGACCGGCTGATCGGCTTCAACAAGATGCCCGGGCTGGACGTCTACTACGCCGCCGACGGCTGCTTCGAAGACAAGGCGCAGAACCTGCGCCACTCGCTGTACCGCCGCTGGGGTCGCTATCGCCACTTCGCCGAGTACGAGCGCGCGGTGTTCGCCAAAGATGCGAAAACCGAAGTGTTGATGATTTCCGAAGTCCAGCAGCCGCTGTTCATCAAGCATTACGACACCCCGCTTGAGCGTTTCCACCTGCTGCCGCCGGGCATTGCCCTGGATCGTCGGCGCCCGGCAGATGCCGATGAAATTCGTGCCGGCTTCCGCGCCGAATTCAATCTGAAGGATGACGAACTGCTGCTGGTGCAGATTGGTTCCGGGTTCAAGACCAAGGGCGTCGATCGCAGTCTCAAGGCGCTGGCCGCGTTGCCCGCCGAGCTGAAGAAACGCACCCGGCTGTTTGTAATCGGCCAGGATGACCCCAAATTGTTCCAGATGCAGAGTGCCACTTTGGGCCTGGGCGACAACGTGACGTTCCTCAAGGGCCGCAGCGATATCCCGCGTTTCCTGCTCGGCGCCGACCTGTTGATCCACCCGGCGTACAACGAAAACACCGGTACGGTGCTGCTCGAAGCGCTGGTGGCGGGTTTGCCGGTGCTGGTCAGCGCGGTCTGCGGTTATGCCCATTACATCGCCGAGGCGGACGCCGGGCGAGTGCTGGACGAGCCGTTCGATCAGGCGCAACTGACGCAATACCTGACTGACATGTTGAGCGACGCCTCTGCACGCGCGGCCTGGAGCCGCAATGGTCTGGCCTTCGCCGAGACGGCCGACCTCTACAGCATGCCGCAGCACGCGGCCGATGTGATTCTGGCGGAGCACGCTTAAATGAAGTTGATGCTGGCTGAACCGTTCAAGAGCCTCTGGGCCGGACGCGACCCGTTCGCCGAAGTCGAGGGCTTGCAGGGCGAGGTCTACCGCGAGCTGGAGGCTCGACGGACGCTGCGCACGGAAGTCGACGGCCACGGATTTTTCGTCAAGATCCACCGTGGCATAGGCTGGGGCGAGATCTTCAAGAACCTGCTGACCGCCAAGCTGCCGGTACTCGGCGCAGGTCAGGAGTGGAAGGCCATCCAGCGCCTGCAGGAAGTCGGCGTGCCGACCATGACCGCAGTCGCCTACGGCGAGAAGGGCAGCAACCCGGCCGATCAGCATTCGTTCATCGTCACCGAAGAGCTGGCGCCGACCATCAGCCTCGAAGACTACAGCATCGACTGGGTCAAGCAGCCGCCAGAGCCAACGCTCAAGCGTGCGCTGATCGCTGAGGTGGCGCGCATGACCGGCATGATGCACCGCGCCGGGGTCAACCATCGCGACTGCTACATCTGCCACTTTCTGCTGCACACCGATAAGCCGATCACCCCGCAGAGCTTCAAGCTCTCAGTGATCGACCTGCACCGTGCCCAGACCCGCCCGGCAATTACCCAGCGCTGGCGCAACAAGGATCTGGCGGCACTGTATTTCTCGGCGCTGGACATCGGCCTGACCCGTCGCGACAAACTGCGTTTCCTCAAAGGCTATTTCCAGCAGCCGCTACGGCAGATCCTGGCGCAAGAAGCACCGCTGCTGAGCTGGCTCGAAGGCAAGGCCAACAAGCTCTATGCGCGTAAACAGCGTTACGGGGATGCGCTCTGATGGCGGGTTGGACTCTAGAGCCGCAGTACAGCGATCTGGCCGAGGACTTCGGCAGCCTCGAGGCGGTGTTTGCCCTGCAAGGCGAACGCCTGACCCGCGATCCGCTGTCTGAAGTCATTCGCGTGCAGCGCAACGGCGTCAATTACTACGTCAAACGCTACGTCGGTGCCGGCAAGGGTTTGCGCCGTTACCTGGGCAAGCCTCGGGTGAAGATGGAGTGGCAGAACCTCAAGCGCTTCGCCAAGTGGGGTATTCCCACCGCCGAAGTGGTGGCCTGGGGCCTGGAACGACGCGGCGCCGCCTATGCCCGTGGGGCGATGATCACCCGCGAACTGCCGCGCACCGAAGACCTTTCGGCGCTGGCCGAACGCAACGATCCGAAGCTCAAGGATCGCCGCTGGGTCGATGGCATCAGCCGGCAGTTGGCCGTTTACACCCGGACCATGCACGATCAGCGCTTTACCCATAACGACCTGAAGTGGCGCAATCTGTTGATCGACGATCAGGCGCAGCTGTTTCTGATCGACTGCCCGAACGGCGATTTCTGGCGCGGCTTCTGGCTCAAATACCGAATCACCAAGGACCTGGCCTGTCTCGACAAAGTGGCCAAATATCACCTGTCGAACACCCAGCGCCTGCGCTTCTACCTGCAATACCGCGGACGTGATCGGCTCAATGCCGCCGACAAGAAACGGATTCGTCACGTGGTGAGATTTTTCGAGGGACGCGAATGACTGATTTCCTGGCCGCTGAAGACCGGGCGCTGCTTGAGCGTCATGGCCTCGGCACTTTCGATGCGCTTTGGGCCAAACAGCTCGAAGCGGTGGACGAGCCGAACACCGATGGCGGTGGCTGGAGCAGCGTGTTTCGCCTGGAGCTCGAAGGGCAGGCCTACTACCTCAAGCGTCAGAGCAATTATCTGACCCGCACCCTGCACGCGCCGTTTGGCGAACCCAGTTTTGCCCGCGAGTTTCGCAATATCAGCCGCTACAACAAGCTGGGGATTCCGGCGCTGCAAGCGGCATTTTTCGGTGAGCGCAAGGTCAAGGGCGACGTCCACGCGATCCTGCTGACCCGTGCCCTCGACGGTTGGGACGACCTTGATTCGCTGTTGCAGCGCTGGTCTGAACTGACCGCTGCGCAGCATTCGGCGATTCTCAAGGCCTGTGGACAACTGGCGCGCCAGCTGCACGGCGTGCGCCAAGTGCACGGTTGCTTCTACCCCAAACACATCTTTTTGCAGGCTGACGGCGAGCGCTACCGGGCGCAACTGATCGACCTGGAAAAGACCCGGCCCTTGTTGTTCGGTCTGCGTGATCGGGTCAAGGATCTGGAACCGCTGCTGCGTCGCGCGCCGGAGTGGAGCGAGGCGCAATTGCGCGAGTTGCTGGTGGCCTATCTCGATCAGCCAATCGACAGCTCGCTGGTCGTCCGTTGGGTTACGCGACTGACTGCACGTCGCAGTCGCAAGGAGACCCGTTGATGCGGTTGTCCGAACTGAAAAATGCCGGACGCGCGCCGAGTCTGCCGCTGACGATCACCCTCGCCGATGCGGCAGGCTCTGCGGATCTGCAGTTGCTGAGCCTGCTGCGGGTACTGCCCGGGCAGCGCTATGTCGGTGCCGGCGTGTGGCGCGGCAGGCCGGTGCTGGCCAAATTGCTGGTGGGCAGCAAGGCTGCGCGGCATTTTCAGCGCGAGCTGGCGGGCGTCAAATGGCTCGCCGAGCAAGGCCTGACCACACCGTTGCTGCTGGCCGATGGCTTGCAGGACGGTGAGGGCGGCTGGCTGTTGTTCGAATTCCTTGAAAACGCCGAAAGCCTCGGTGATGCCTGGCAGCAGGTCGAGTCGCTGCCGGTGCTGGCGGATGAGCAATCGGCGGTGCTGGCCGAGGCGCTGGGGGCCATCGGTCAACTGCATGGCAAAGGCCTGTGGCAGGAAGATCTGCACCTGGACAACCTGCTGCGCCATGGCGGTCAGTTGTACTTGATCGATGGCGCCGGGATCTGTGTCGAGACCGCCGGTCAGCCGTTGTCGCGGCAGAAGGTGCTGGAAAACCTCGGGGTGTTTTTCGCCCAGTTGCCCAAGTCGCTGGAACCGTTCACCGAAGAGTTGCTGGTGTATTACCTGCTGAGCAACAGCGAGCACGCGCTGCCGCTGGAAGCGTTGCAGAAGCAGATCGCCAAGGTTCGCGCCTGGCGCCTGAAGGACTACCTGATCAAGGTCGGCCGCGAGTGCACCTTGTTCAGTGTGCGCCGCGGTGCATTTGGCCTGCGGGCGATCCGTCGCGAGGAAGAAGCAGCGATGCTGCCGGTGCTGGATCAAGCCGATGCCCTGCTCGATCAGGGCCATCTGTACAAGACCGGCGGCGCGGCGAGCGTCGGCAAGGTCGAGGTGGCCGGGCGCACGTTGGTGATCAAGCGCTACAACATCAAAGGCTTTGCGCACTGGCTCAAGCGTTTCTGGCGCCCGAGCCGCGCGTGGCACTCGTGGCGTGAAGGCAATCGCCTGGCGTTCCTCGGCATTGCCACGCCGAAACCGCTCGCGGTACTGGAGAAGCGTTTTCTGTGGCTACGCAGCCGTGCCTATCTGGTGACCGAGTTTTTGCCGGGGCCGGACATCATCGAGCGCTTCGCACCGTACGTCGAAAGCGGCGCGGCGCCGGCATCCGAGTTGCTGGCGCTGGATCAACTGTTTGCGCGGCTGATTGCCGAACGCATCAGCCATGGCGATTTCAAGGGGCATAACCTGTTCTGGCAGGAGGATCGCTGGGCATTGATCGACCTGGATTCGATGTGTCAGCACGCGTCTGCCAGCAGTTTCGCGCCAGCCTATGCGCGGGATCGGGCGCGCTTCATGCGCAACTGGCCCGAGAGCAGCGCGCTGTATCAGGTGATCGATCAGCGGTTGCCCAAGAGCATCTCCAGCGCGGCCTGAGCCGCCTTCGCGTGCAAGCCCGCTCCCACACATTCCCCTGTAGGAGTGAGCCTGCTCGCGATGAGGCTCTAAAACCCCAAAAAATCCGCCCTCGAGCAACGACGGACAAGCACCACTGACTTGTCCTACAGCTTCTCCGGAAGCCATGAACTGTGCCCACTCCAGCCCCGATGCTAGTTTGCCCTGACCACTTGGGAGCGCATAACTTGACCATCAAAAAGGCTGTAGCACTGAGCGCCTGCTCATGGGTTTTATCCGGTTGCGGCACCGCCGCCTCGGTGCTGCAAATGGACGCCGACGCCGCCCGCGACCTGCGTAAACAGAAAACCTACTGTCAGTCGATTCCACGGATCTACAGCGGTCTGGCGTTTGATTTCTGCGTACTGAATGCCCCGCCTGACCCGACTGGCGTGCTGCTGCCGTTCGTGCTGCTGGATCTGCCGCTGTCGGGTGTGCTGGACACGGTGGTGCTGCCGTACACGATTTATCGTCAGGCCAGTGATGGCAACCTTGGTATCTATTGGCGGCAGCGCGGTTATTGAGCCTGAGCACAAGGTTTATCCAGCCCAATCAACCTGGGGTAATTCGCACAGGGTCATTCCCGCCACGTTTACGCTATAATCCCGCCCTTTAGCTGTCTCTCGCCCGGTGCGAGGGCACATCAATTTTCAAGGCGCATCGCGCCTGAATGCAGACTAAAGAGGCTAGACCCTGTGGCATTGACGATTCTTGGCCTGTCCGGCGCCCTTAGCCATGACCCTTCAGCCGCCTTGTACATCGACGGCAAGCTGGTGGCGGCGGCTGAAGAAGAGCGCTTCGTCCGCGATAAGCATGCAAAGAACCGCATGCCCTACGAATCGGCGAAGTTCTGCCTGGAGCAGGCCGGTATCAAGCCGTCCGACGTTGACGTGGTGGCGATTCCGTTCGCTCCGATCAGCCTGTTCGGCAAGGCCCGCTGGCAGTACGCCAAGCGTTACTGGTACGCCCCGGATCGTGCACTCGACGCGATCCTGATGGGCAACCGTCGCTACAAGCGTTATCGCAACAAGATCGTCTGGTGCCTGGAGCAACTGGGTTTTGATCCGAAGAAGATCAAGATCGAGCCGGTCGAGCACCACTTGGCTCACGCCTCCAGCGCCTACCACTGCTCGGGTTTCAAAGAGAAAACCGCGATCCTCGGTATCGACGGCAAGGGCGAATACGCCACGACTTTCTTCGGTTATGGCGAAAACGGCAAGATCCACAAGATCAAGGAATTCTTTGATCCGGACTCCCTCGGCGGCCTGTACGGCGCGATCACCGAGTTCCTTGGTTTCGACATGCTGGACGGTGAGTTCAAAGTCATGGGCATGGCGCCGTACGGTGACGCCAGCAAATATGATTTCTCGCGTCTGGCCTCGTTCGAGAACGGCGAGCTGGTGATCAACACCGACTACGCCAACGTGATCGGCCTGCGTCGCTACAAGGAAAAAGGCAAGGGTTACTACTTCTCGCCGAAACTGATCGAGTGGCTGGGTCCCAAGCGCGAAGGCGACATCGCCGACGAACCTTACATCCACTACGCCGCCAGCATTCAAGCGCTGTTCGAAAAAATCGCGCTGCAGATGATCGACTACTACCTGGGCGACGTGCTCAAGGAAACCGGCAAACTGGCCTACGCCGGTGGCTGTGCGTTGAACGTCAAGCTCAACCAGAAAATCATCGCGCGCGATGACGTCAAAGAGCTGTTCGTACAGCCTGCTTCCGGCGACGCCGGCACCGCGGTTGGCGCGGCGGCCTATGTGTCCAACGCCCGTGGCGTGCCGGTCGAGAAGATGGAACACGTCTACCTCGGCCCGTCGTACAGCAACGAAGACGTGATCGCTGCGTGCGCCCGTCACGAGAACAAGCCGACCTGGCGCAAGCTCGACAACATGCCGGAGCAGATCGCCAAAATCATGGTCGATGGCAACCCGGTGGCCTGGTTCCAGGGCCGCATGGAGTTCGGTCCGCGTGCACTGGGTGGTCGTTCGATCATCGGTTGCCCGAGCGTGGCCGGGGTGGCTGACCGCATCAACCACCAGATCAAGTTCCGCGAGCGCTGGAGGCCTTTCTGCCCGTCGATGCTCGACACCGTGGCTCCGCAGATGATCAAGATCGATCACCCGGCGCCGTTCATGACCTTCACCTTCGAAGTGGCGGAAGAGTGGAAGACCCGCGTGCCGGAAGTCGTTCACGAAGACGGTACTTCCCGTGCCCAGGTGCTCAAGCGCGAATACAACCCGCGCTACTACGACATGATGAAGGCGCTGGAAGTGCTGACCGGCAACGGCGTGTCGCTGAACACCTCGCTGAACCGCCGTGGTGAACCGATGATCTGCTCGCCGACCGACGCCCTGAACATGTTCTTCGGCTCCGATCTGCAGTACCTGATCATGGAAGACATTCTGGTGGTCAAAGAGGGCGCAAACGCTTATGACTCGCTCGGCTGAACGCCATGTGCTGCAGTTCTGTCACGGCTATGACGGGCCGTTCCTCGACTGCGCACGGCAGTACGCCAGCCTGTTCGCGGGCACCGGTTATCGGGTGACCACGGTCTTTCTGACCGGGGCCGCCGATAGCGAGGTGGCTGCAGCGTGTGCTTCCGATGAAGTGTTGTTCATGGAATACAGCTCCAAGGCCATTCGTGGCCTGAAGCTGGGCGCCATCGGCGATCTGCGCAAGATCGCCGCTTCACGCAATTTCAGTTTCTGCATCGCCCATCGCTTCAAGCCGATCTATATCGCCTTGCTCGGCACCTCGCTGCCGGTGATTGGCGTGCACCACGCGTTTGACGATTACAAACGCGGTACGCGCAAACTGTTTGCGCAGATTTTCCGCAAACGCCTGAGCCTGCTCGGCGTGTCCGACGCGGTGCGCGACGACATGCGTCGTTGCCTGCCGAAATGGCCGTCCACCCGCATCCAGACCCTGTACAACCGCATCGATGTGCCGGCCTTGCAGGCCAGTCAGGTGTCGGCCCGCGAAGCGCGCGAAACCCTCGGGCTGGCGGCGGATGCATTCATTGTCGGCAACGTCGGTCGTCTGCACCCGGACAAGGATCAGGCCACGCTGCTGCACGGTTTTGCTGCGGCGTTGCCGGGACTGCCGGGCAACAGCCAACTGGTGATTCTCGGCAAGGGGCGCCTGGAGCAGGACCTGAAGGAATTGGCGCGCGAACTGGGTATCGGTGACCGGGTGCTGTTTCTCGGTCAGGTGCCGGAGGCGCGCAACTACTTTCGCGCCTTCGATGTGTTTGCCCTGAGCTCCGACCACGAACCGTTCGGCATGGTGCTGCTGGAGGCCATGGCCGCCGGCGTGCCTTTGCTCGCTACGGCGTGTGGCGGGGCGAAGGAAGTGGTCGAAGGCGTGGGCATCCTGTTTCCGTTGGGCGATGCCGAACACCTTGCACAAGGCCTGCAGCATCTGGCGGGTATGGATGATCAGCAGCGCCGGCAGTGCGCCGAGCTGATGCTCGATCGCCTGCGTGAGCGTTTCTCCGACCGTGCGGTGCGCGACACCTTCTGGCGTCTGCCGCAAGTTACCGATCTGGCACCGAGGGGCTGATGCTCAACCGATTTCAAGGCTGGCGCGAACGTGGCTGGTCGCCCGTTGACGCCTCCACCTATGCAACTGCCTGGCAGCGTTTTGGCGGCAGCGTCGCGACCCATCCGCTGGTGGTCGAGCGTCTGGCCGCGCTGGCCGGCATCCCGGTGCGCTATCTGGCGTGGGAGCAAGGCGGCGAAGTCAAAGCGGCGATCCCGACCTGGGGCCGCGATCTGGCGCTGTCCAAGGACGTGCTCAAGCGCAATGGCAAAAAAGGCCTGTTCGACCTCGGCAATGCCGAACTGATCCTGCCGGCTGCCGTCGATGCCCAGGCACCGCTGCGTCATCGCGCGCGCTACCTGTCGGCACTCAACGAAAACCGCTTCAGCGGCATGAAGTTGCAGACCGAACAACTGGCCATGGCGCGTACTCCCGAAGAGTTGTCGAAGAAGTTTCGCTACAACCAGCGCCGTGAGTTGCGCCTGCTGGAAGAGGCGGGCGGTGTGGTGCGTGCGGTCGGCGAGTTCTCCAGCGCCGAACTGGCGGCGATCTACTGCGATCTGTTCCAGCGCCGCTGGGGCTTTCCGGCCACTGGCGCGGCGCGCATGGCCGAAGTCATCGAGCTGCTGCGCGAACTGCTGATCGGTTCGGTGATCTTCCTCAACGATGCGCCCATCGCCATTCAACTGGTGTACCGCGTCGAAGCGCCGGAGTGGATCAGCGTCGAGTACATCAACGGCGGCGTTGATCCCGAAACCCGCGAATTCAGCCCCGGCAGCGTGTTGAGCTTCCTCAATACGCAAAGCGCCTGGGAACACGCCCGGGCACTGAACAAGCCGCTGCGGTTTTCCTTCGGTCGCGCCGACCGTGAATACAAGGACCGCTGGTGCAATCCTGTGCCGGTGTTCACCGTATGAGTCAGCCCATGAGCCGCAAACAGCAACTGCTCAAGCGTCATCGTCGCAACAAACGCATCACCTTGCTGATCGCCCTGATCGCTTTGATTGCGCTCGGTGTGCTGGTCGCGTGGTGGTTGCCGCTGGTGCTTGCGGTGCTCGGCTGGATCGCCCACGAGGCGTGGTTTGCCGATCATCTGTTCTATTCGCCGAAAGACGATTACCAGTACAGCTTTCCACCATTCACTCCGCAGCCGAAGGTCCATCTGAACGGCGAGCAATTGCGCCTGGACGAGGGCGTGATGCTGGTAGACGAGGCCACGCTGATTCTCTCGGTGCGGGTCAAAAGCAGCTGGCTCGGACGCTTCTTCGATCCGCGCGTCGAACTGTTTGGAGGAACGAATCCGGATGCGCAAACCTTCGAGCGCGGCGTCAATGGCCTGCGTTACCTGAACCTCAGCGGTCAGGCGCAAGCCCTGTCGCAAGGCCGGTTGCGTCTGCGCGGGCGGTTCTGTCGGGTGGCCGGCGAGCCGGTGCTGTGGGCGCTGGAGCAACCGGATTATCGTCGTCAACGGGTGATGGTGATCGCGCCGCATGCCGACGATGCTGAGCTCGCGGCGTATGGCTTGTACAGCCAGGCCGAAGAAGCCTGGATCGTCACCCTGACCGCTGGCGAGATCGAAGCCGAACATTATCAGCGGATGGGCATGAACAAGGTCGAGGCGGCGCGGCTCAAGGGGCGTCTGCGTGCCTGGGACAGTCTTGCCGTGCCGCGTTGGGCGGGTGTGCCGCAGGAACATTGCGTGCAGCTCGGTTACTTCTGCCTGCAACTGGCGGCGATGCAGGCCGCGCCGAATCAGGCGGTGGGTTCGCGGGAAGCAGACTTGAACGACACGCGACTGTTTCGCCAGTTGAACCCGTTCACTTTGCCGGGCGATGCCGATGGGGCGCCGACCTGGAACAATCTGCTGGCTGACCTGCGTGAAGTGCTGTTGCGCGCGCGTCCGGACGTGATCGTATTGCCGCATCCGACGCTCGATCCGCACCCTGACCATATCTGCGCCCAGCAAGCGGTCTTGCAGGCCTTGCACGATCTGGACTGGCAGCCGACGTTGCTCGGTTACGCCAACCATTTGCACGACAACGACCGCTGGCCGATGGGCAACACCGGGCAGGGCATTGCGCTGCCGCCGGCCTTCGATTCGGCCGTGGCGATGCAGCCGTTGTGCCTGCCGTTGTCGATCGAGTTGCAGCGGGACAAAGCCATGGCGCTGGGCATGATGCATGACCTGCAGCCACCGGCTCCGTTCAAGCGCCGCCTGCGCCGAGTGATTCAGCGCCTGCTGGCGGGGCGGGTAACCTCGGTGTACGGGGAAAACGAATTTTTTCGAAAAGCGGTCAGACGCCAGGAATTGTTCTGGTTATTGAAGCACGGTGAGCCGGGCGATCAGCGGGGAGAGTCATGAGTCAACGGTCCAAGGTGTTGCAGCTGCAACCCGACTACAACGTCAAAGCCCATGATTTCGCCGACCTGGCCGAGCAGATCGTCAAGGCGTTGCCTTCGGATCGGTATGAGGTCACCGCCGCGTTCCTGCGCGGCAAGCCGGGGCCGGGCGAGCCGGTCAGCCGCGCCGACCGTTCGGTGTACTTCGAGTTTTCCGACAAGTCGCTCAAGGGCATGCGCCTGCGGGCGATGTGGCAGCTGTACAAGTTCTGTCGCCGGGAAAAGTTCGACGTGGTGATCTGCAACCGCTTCAAACCGGTGAACATGATGCTCGCGCTCAACCGTTGGTTGAAGGTGCCGCTGTGCATCGGCATCTCCCACGGTTTCGGTGAGTACGACCGCTTTTACCGACGTCGCCAGACTCAGCGCCTGATCGACCGCCACTGGCGTTTCGTCGGCGTGTCGCCGGCGGTCAAACAGTATCTGCTGGACTGCGATTGCGGCTTCACCGACCAGAACACCTACGCGATTACCAATGCCATCGACATTGAACAGGCCGAAGGCTTGCAGCACAGCCGCGAAAAAGCCCGCGAGCTGTTGGGCATTGACCCGAATGTGCGCTTGATCGGCGCACTGGGGCGACTGGTGTCGGTCAAGGGCCACACCTATCTGTTGCAGGCGTTTGCTGCGCTGAAAGACAAATACCCGAACACGCAATTGGCGATCATCGGTGCCGGGCGCCTGCAAGCGCCACTGGCGGCCGAGATCGAGCAACTGGGCCTGAGCGGCCGTGCACACCTGCTGGGTTTCAAGGAAAACGCACTGCAATACGTGCGTGCGTTCGATATCTGGACCATGCCGTCGCTGGCCGAAGGCCTGGGGTTGGCGTTGCTCGAAGGGATGAGCGGCCACTTGCCGGTGATCGCCTCGAACGTGCCGGCCATGTTGCCGCTGATCGAGGGTGCCGGCGGGCTGGCGATCACGCCCAAGGATGTGCCGAGCCTGGTCGCCGCGCTGGATAACTATCTGGCGCTGTCGGA
The DNA here is from genome assembly GCF_000633255.1 of Pseudomonas sp. H1h. Classification (GTDB taxonomy): domain Bacteria; phylum Pseudomonadota; class Gammaproteobacteria; order Pseudomonadales; family Pseudomonadaceae; genus Aquipseudomonas. The sequence continues at coordinate 72,873 of NZ_AYMJ01000012.1, read as the reverse complement.
CGACGAACTCAAGGCCAAGGGCGAGCAGGCCTACCGCTATCTGCAGGAGCAACACGACATCGAGGTGTTCCGTCAGGAATACCTGGACCTGATCGACTCTGGCCTGGAACAGGCTCGCAAGGAGCAGCCATGAGCGAAGAACAAGCCACGAGCGAAGCAAACGCCCTCGTCACCGTGATCATCGCCTCGTACAACCATGGCCCGTACATTGAGGAAAGCATCCTCAGCGTCCTCAACCAGAGCTACAAGAACATCGAACTGCTGGTGGTCGATGACGGTTCGAAGGATGACAGCGTCGAGCGCATCAACGCGTTGCAGGCGCAGTACGGTTTCGATTTTCGCGTGCAGCAGAATCAGGGGCTGACCAATACGCTAAACGGTGCCATTGCCCGCGCGAAGGGCAGCCTGATCGTACCGTTCGGCTCCGACGACATCATGTACCCGGAGCGTATCGCCACCCAGGTGGCGTACATGGACGGTAAGCCCGAGGTCGGAATCTGCGCCGGCAACATCGAGTTGATGCATGCCGACGGCAGCCTTTACCCGGAGAAGCGTCAGCGCCGCGACGTGCCGTTCCGCCGCCTCGATTTCGATGACATGTTCCTGGAGCGCAAGCCTTATCCACCGGCACCGACCCTGATGATCCGTCGGGAGGCGCTGGAAAAGGTGGGGGGGTTCGATCCGTCGATTCGTCTTGAGGACCTGTACATCGAGCTGAAGGTGACCCGTGCCGGTTACTTCATCGATGGCCTGAACGTGGTGATGGCGCGCTATCGCAAACACGCCACCAACTCGTACAAGAATCATCGCTTCATGATCGAGAACATTCTGCGCACTTACGCACTGTTCAGTGATCATCCGCTGTACGACGAAGTACGCTTCAAGGCGCTGAACTCGATGTTCCTCAAGACCGCCAACCGCAATCGCAAGCTGGCCCGCGAGCTGTTGGCGCAGATCCCGTTCAAGGCCTGGAACAAGAAGACCTGGCGCGGCCTGGGGCGCTTGCTTTTTTCCCCGCTGGAAAAGGACTGAGGTAACGGTCGCTCGCACTCAGCGAGCGACTTTCTCCGACAGGCGCTTTTCGCCCTTCTGGCGCTGGCGCAACCAGTGCAGAACCTTCTTGCCGGCAGCCATGCCCGGTTGCTCGATATAGAGGAACGTCGCGCTGCTGATCAGAATCAGCAAGCATGTGCAGACCGCCACCAAGGGCAGGTACACCGAGGTTTCCCGCGCATCGATGTCCAGCAGCAGTGGCAGCCGTTGCACCATCAGCCACAGGACGAAACCGTGCAGCAGATAGGTGCTGTAGCTGATTTCGCCGAGCCAGCGAATGCTGCGTGGCTTCAGCGCGCCGAACAGGTTGTTGCCGGACGCCACGATCACGAAAAACAGCCCCAGCAGAAACAGCGGTGCAGCCTTGAACGCTCGACTGAACGCGGTGAACGCAATCAGCAGCGCAAGCACGGCGATGATGCTCGCCAGGCGCGACTGGCTCCATGCCACAAGCGCCGGCCGGCGAATCCAGTACGCGGCGGCGATGCCACCGAGAAAGCTCGCCAGAAAGTGCTTTTTCAGCGAATGCTCCCAGCCGATGAACTGGTACAGCGCGTAGATGCCGATCAGGCACAGCACCACTTGCAACCAACTGCCTCGATAGATGAACACCAGCCCGGCCAGTGGCAGCGCCAGGTAGAAAAACACCTCATAGGCCAGCGTCCAGGTGACGTTGGATATCAGCATGCCCGAGTGGCGGTACTGGTTGATGTCCGGTCGGTCGAAGGTCAGCCAGGCGAGAATCTGCTTGAACAGTTCCAGGCCAGGCTCTTTCAGTTGCCAGTTCTGCAAGTGGAAGATCGAAACGAACACCAGCACCATCAGCGGCAGGTACAGCGGGTACAGGCGAAATACCCGTGAGACGCCGAAAGCCAGCCAGTCGTGGTCGCGTCCTTGCGCAAGCAGGCGGCTCCAGAACAGAAACCCGGTGATCATGAAGAACAGCGCAACGCTGCCCTGGCCGAGCATCGAATAGAAGTTGCTCGGGGGGAAATCGATCACCCCGGTGCGCAAGAAGATCCAGGTAATGATCGAGTGGTGCACGAATACACCAAACGCCAGGTAGCCGCGCAGGCCGTCGATGCTGGCATAACGGCTTTCGCCGGAATGCTGCAGGTGCCGGGCGATTTTCGGTACCGCGCGCAACAACAGGGCGGAGGTGACGATGGCCAGCAGATAGGCGACCAGCGCAAATAGGGGATTAGTTTCGTTCATCAGTGAACTCGGGCCGCAGTGTTGCCGGCCAGCACTTGCCTGTGCAGATTTTCAACCGCGGATTTAGACGCCGTCATGGCGTACCCCTGGAGCAACGCATCGAGGTGATCCTCGAACAACCAGCGTTTGTCGACAGTGTAACGTTGCATATGACGCAAATTCCGTTGGCGCAGGGAGAGACTGAGCGGGGTAGGGTAGATACGCAGGTCGGCCAGATCAATCAGCCCGAATTCGCCATCTTCCAGTACCAGCACATTGCCCAGATGCAGCGAGCGGAAATACACGCCTTTCTCGTGCAGTTGCGCCATGAATTTGCCAAAGCGCTCTACCAACGCCTGACGTACCGCCGGGGCGGTAATGCTCTGCAGCACCTGACGCAGGGTGTGGCCCGGCAATGGTGAGTAATGCACGGCGCTGCTGCCATCGTCCAGGCGGTACAGATTCGATACTGGTGGGGTCGGAATGCCCATCTGACGCAATTGTTCACTGTTGACCGCGAAGCGTTCGGAGTAGGGATTGAAACTGCCGGAGGTGTACCAGCGGCGTCGGCGGAACAGTTTGAGGAAGCTGCCGTCGCTCAGGCGCAGGACTTTCGGGCCGAGGCCGTCTTCTTCAATGATCTGCGCTTCGCGGCTCAATTGCTCAAGGTCTGCCGCGGCGAGCTTTTGCACCGGCAGGGTCAACAGGCGACGCGCGCGCTGATTGATGCTCAGCGCCGCGATCAGCGCCAGCGGGATCCACAGCAGGAACCAGTGCTCCTTGGGCCGCGAGATGATTCCACCGCCTTCGGTCAGTCCTGCACCAATACCGAACACCAGCCAGGTCGAGGCAATGATCAGCATGGGCTGCACGCGCTGGCGCCAACTGCTCAGCAGGCCCCAGAGCAGAAAAAACAACCAGGGCAGCAAGCCGATGATGCCGACGTAATACAGAACCCCCAAGACAAAACTGTGCGGCTCCTGAAAGCTGACACCGTTGCCGGGATCGACGGCCAAGGTGGCGCTGTAGCCGTGACCGATCCATGGATGATCAGCAATCATGTGCAGCACTTTCTGCCAGATTTCCAGGCGGTAGGAGTCGCCACGCTCGGTGATCATCTGCCCAAACAGCATGACAACGGTCACACCGCTCAAGGCCAGGGCGATCAGCAGCCCCACCGAGCGTCGGTTCCAGCAAATGAAACACAGCCACAGTGCTGCCATGGTCAGCGCCACCAGCGGGGTTCTGGAGCCGGTACCGATCACCGCCATGAACATGATGGCCATCGCCGGCACGCTGAGCCACATCATCCGGCGGCGTTTGCAGGTCATGGTCACGCTCAGCCAGTAGGCACTGAAGAACCCGAACAGGTGCGAACTGAGCAGTGGATTGTCGAAGGCGCCACCGCCGATCAGGCGCATCCCCGGTTCATAGACCCGGGCGAACATGAACAGGAAAATGGTGGTGGCAATCAGGGCGACCAGCGCTGCGCCGAACATCAAGGGTTGAAGGATATCGCTGCGGTAGCGCACCAGCAGGTAGCAGCCGGCGAACAACAGCAGGGTATGCAGTGGCGGCTTGAGCATTCCGCCGAAAGGTTCACCGCCCGGTCCCCAGGACAGACTGAGCAAGGCCCACGCCGCAAACAGCAGAACCGCGATGAAAATCGGCTCGCGCAGCAACTCTCTGAGCTCGCGCGGGCGCAGGCACAATGCGATCAATGTCGGAATGCTGAACAGTCCGTAAAACAGCTTGTGATGCAGGCTTCGGCCCGGCAAAAAGAACAGCGCGCACAGGAGCAGGAAATAGCCGGCGGGAAGTATCCACAGGCTGATGAAATCGAAAATCCGGTTGGACGTACTGCTGAAGCCGCTGAGTTGCATGCTGTGAGATTCATTCCTGAGGTTGATCGACCATTCGAGTGATGGCTATTTGATACGGAAAAAGATGCCTAACAATAACAGCCTTTCGCCGATTGCCAGAACCCTGAAGAAGCTGTGCTAAAGTCAGCGTCCTTTTTATCGACTTTCGCGTGATATGACCGACTCCAGTCCAGCCGCAAGCCCTTCGAGCTTGAAAATCTACTTCCGCCTGCTCGGCTATGTCCGGCCGTACATCAGTCTGTTCCTGATCAGCATCGTCGGTTTTCTGATTTTCGCCTCGACGCAGCCGATGCTCGGCTACATCCTCAAGTACTTTGTCGATGGCCTGTCCAACCCTGAAGCGGTGCTGTTTCCCAGCGTGCCGTATCTGCGTGACCTGCAACTGCTGCAGGCCGTACCGCTGCTGATCATCCTGATCGCCGCCTGGCAGGGGCTTGGCTCCTATCTGGGCAACTATTTCCTGGCCAAGGTCTCCCTGGGCCTGGTGCATGACCTGCGGGTGCAGTTGTTCAACAACCTGCTGGTCCTGCCTAACCGCTATTTCGACAAGCATAACTCCGGTCATCTGATTTCGCGTATCACCTTCAACGTGACCATGGTCACGGGGGCGGCAACAGATGCGATCAAGGTCGTAATCCGTGAAGGGATGACGGTGATCTTCCTGTTCGCATCGCTGTTGTTCATGAACTGGAAGCTGACCCTGGTGATGGTTGCGATCCTGCCGCTCATCGCCGTAATGGTGCGCACGGCGAGCAAGAAATTCCGCAAGCAGAGCAAGAAGATCCAGCTGGCGATGGGCGACGTCACGCACGTGGCCTCGGAAACCATCCAGGGCTATCGCGTGGTACGCAGCTTCGGCGGCGAGGCTTACGAAGAACAGCGCTTCCTCAACGCCAGCCAAAGTAACACCGACAAGCAACTGCGCATGACTCGCACTGGTGCGATCTATACGCCGATGCTGCAACTGGTGATCTACACCGCCATGGCCGTGCTGATGTTCCTGGTGTTGTTCCTGCGCGGTGACGCCTCGGCGGGTGACATGGTCGCCTACATCACCCTGGCGGGCCTGCTGCCCAAGCCGATTCGCCAATTGTCGGAAGTCAGCTCGACCATTCAGAAAGGTGTGGCCGGTGCCGAGAGCATCTTCGAGCAACTGGACGTCGAGCCCGAAGTCGATACCGGTACGGTCGAGCGTGACTCGGTCAGCGGTCGTCTGGATGTACGCAACCTGAGTTTCACCTACCCGGGCACCGAACGTCAGGTGCTCGACAACATCAGCTTCTCGGTTCAACCGGGGCAGATGGTGGCATTGGTGGGGCGCTCGGGCAGCGGCAAGTCGACGCTGGCCAACCTGATTCCGCGCTTCTATCACCACGACAAGGGCGAGATCCTTATCGATGACGTGGAAGTCGAACAGTACAAACTGCTCAACCTGCGTCGCCATATCGCCCAGGTGACCCAGCATGTCACCCTGTTCAGCGACACCGTGGCCAACAACATCGCTTATGGCGATCTGGCCGGCGCGCCCCGCGAAGACATCGAGAAAGCCGCGCGTGATGCTTATGCGATGGACTTCATCTCGCAACTTCCCCAAGGCCTGGACACTCAGGTTGGCGAAAACGGCGTACTGCTTTCCGGTGGTCAGCGTCAGCGCCTGGCGATTGCCCGTGCGCTGCTCAAGAATGCACCGCTGCTGATTCTCGACGAAGCCACCTCGGCACTCGATACCGAATCCGAGCGGCACATTCAGGCGGCGCTGGATCAAGTGATGAAGGGCCGCACCACGCTGGTGATCGCTCACCGTCTGTCGACGATCGAGAAGGCCGATCTGATTCTGGTCATGGATCAGGGGCGGATCGTCGAGCGCGGTACTCACGACGAGTTGCTCGCCCAGAACGGCTATTACGCACGCCTGAACGCCATGGGTCTGGACACTCCGGCCGAAGACATCGCCTGATTCCAGGCCTGACCCTGTGGGAGCGAGCCTGCTCGTGAAAGCGGTGCAACAGACGACATCCGTGTCGAATGTGCACACGCCTTCGCGAGCAGGCTCGCTCCCACAGTCGTTTGTATCCAGACCTTTACCCTTCTTGACCAAACCGGAATAAATCCGGGCACCGCGCTTGTTAAGGTTCCTCAACGAACTCTGACTTTCATCGAGGGGGCCATCCCCGTCGCGCGGGTGCTTTCATGCTGCAACGCTATCTCTGGAAACTGCTGCCCAAGTCGCAGCGGGCCTTTCTGTTGGGGCGCCTGTCGGTGGTCGATCGTCAGGTGGTGAACAAATCGATGTCGGCCAACCTGACGTTTCCCCAAGCCTTCCAGCAGCGTTCCTGCCTGTTCATTCACGTCCCCAAATGCGCCGGCAGCAGCATCTGCACGGCAATGTTTGACGGCTGGCGTCCCGGACATTTGCCGCTGTACTGGTACGAGGCACAATTCCCCGCGCAGTTCGCGAGCGCTTTCAAGTTTGCCTTTGTCCGCGACCCGCTGGAGCGCGCCTATTCGGCCTATGCCTTTCTGCGTGGCAACGCGTTGAGCGCGCGCGACCACCCGGCGCAGCAGCTGGTGCGTAAATACCGCGATTTCGACGATTTTGTCGCACGCTGGCTGCACCCGGAAACCATCGCCCGGCAACTGCACTTCGCGCCACAGACGGACTTTCTCGTTGATTCGCTCGGTCACCTGGCGCTGGATTTCGTCGGTTATCAGGAGTACCTGACGCGCGACTTTGGTCTGGTCTGCGCACAGTTGGGGCTGGACAGTCAGTTGCCTCACGTCAACAGTTCGCGGGAGCGGCAATCGATGCCTGTGCGTGAGTTCTGTTGCGTACGCACCCGGCGCCTGGTGCGTCGGGTCTATCAGCGTGACTACGAGTTGCTCGGTTATGAATGAGTCCATGTCACGGGTGGTACAGACGCTCGCCATCCGGCCTTATGGTCTGGCGCTCTCGCACCAGGCCCGGGCTGCGCTCAAGGCGCAGCGCCCATGCTGCCTGTGGCTGACCGGGTTCTCCGGAGCCGGCAAGTCGACCTTGGCCAATGCCCTCGAGCTGCACCTGCATGCGTTCGGTCGACACACTTTTCTGCTCGATGGCGACAACGTGCGCAACGGTCTGTGCCGTGACCTGGGCATGAGTGACGCCTGCCGCCGGGAAAACACCCGGCGCATGGCGGAGGTGGCGCGGCTGATGGTCGACGCGGGATTGATCGTGATCGTCGCGGCCATTTCGCCGTTCCGCGCCGAACGCGATGCCGCACGCCGGCTGTTTGCGCCGGATGAGTTCATTGAGGTGCATGTCAGTACCTCGCTGGACGTCTGTGCCAGGCGCGATCCAAAAGGTCTGTACCAGGCCGTGCGGGAAGGGCGGATCAAGCATTTCACGGGGGTGGACAGTCCTTACGAGCCGCCGCTGACAGCCGAGTGGCAGATCGACACCGAGGACCTCGACTTGTCCGAAGCCTGCCAGCAACTGGCGGCGCTGGTGCTCAAAAATTAAGCAAAATACTGAGCTGTTTCATCCTGTTGCAGGCTGCACTCAAGCCTGCGCCAACCCTGTGTTAATATCGCGCCCCTGTTCATTTTGTATGTGGGTTGCTCCATGAAGTTGTCCATGCCGCGATTCGATCAAGCCCCAGTCTTGGTGGTCGGCGATGTCATGCTCGACCGTTACTGGCATGGTGGAACCTCACGGATTTCCCCTGAGGCGCCGGTTCCGGTCGTAAAAGTCGAGCAAATCGAAGACCGCCCGGGCGGTGCTGCCAACGTTGCCTTGAACATTGCCGCGCTGGGTGCGCCGGCGTCCCTGGTCGGTGTGACCGGTGATGACGAAGCCGCCGACAGCCTGAGCAACAGTCTCAAGGGGGCGGGCGTGCGTGCTCTGTTCCAGCGCATTGCGCATCAGCCGACCATCGTCAAGCTGCGGGTCATGAGCCGGCACCAGCAATTGCTGCGTATCGACTTTGAAGAACCGTTTGCCACCGATGCACTGGCCCTGGCCTCGCAGGTCGATGATCTGCTGGAAGGCATCAAGGTGCTGGTGCTGTCCGACTACGGCAAAGGCGCGTTGAAAAACCATCAGGCCTTGATTCAGGCTGCCCGGGCCAAAGGCATTCCGGTGCTGGCCGATCCCAAGGGCAAGGACTTTTCGATCTACCGTGGTGCCAGCCTGATCACGCCGAACCTCAGCGAATTCGAAGCCATCGTCGGCGGTTGCGTCGATGAGCACGAGCTGGTGAGCAAGGGCGCGACCCTGATGCACGATCTCGAACTCGGCGCGCTGCTGGTGACCCGTGGCGAACACGGCATGACCCTGTTGCGCCCGGAGCATCCGGCGCTGCACCTGCCGGCCCGTGCCCGTGAAGTGTTCGACGTGACCGGTGCTGGTGATACGGTGATTTCCACGCTGGCGGCGGCGATCGCTGCCGGTGAAGAGTTGCCGCACGCGGTGGCGCTGGCCAACCTGGCAGCCGGCATTGTGGTCGGCAAGCTCGGTACCGCAGCGATCAGCGCGCCGGAACTGCGCCGGGCGATCCAGCGCGAAGAAGGCTCGGAACGTGGCGTGCTGGGTCTCGAACAACTGGTACAGGCAGTCGCCGATGCTCGCGCGCATAACGAGCGCATCGTCTTCACCAACGGCTGCTTCGACATTCTGCATGCCGGTCACGTGACCTACCTCGAGCAGGCGCGCGCGCAGGGCGACCGTCTGATCGTGGCGATCAACGATGACGCCTCCGTCAGTCGCCTGAAAGGGCCGGGACGTCCGATCAACAGTGTCGACCGGCGCATGGCGGTACTCGCCGGCCTCGGTGCGGTGGACTGGGTGATCAGCTTCCCGGAAGGCACTCCGGAAAACCTGCTGCGCGAGGTCAAGCCGGACGTACTGGTCAAAGGCGGTGACTACGGCATCGACCAAGTGGTCGGCGCGGACATCGTCAAGGCGTACGGCGGCACGGTGAAAGTGCTGGGGCTGGTGGAAAACAGCTCGACGACAGCGATCGTGGAGAAAATCCGCGGTCACTGATTCACGCTAAAAAAATCGCCCGAACGCGGCCCTGGCCTGCGTTCGGGCGATTTTTTTTCGTTTCAGGAACTGACTTTCTTGCGCGGTACGATCTTCTTCAGCAATTGCTTGGCCTTGCCGCGCAACCGCGCCAGTCCCGTGGGCTTTTCCGGCGGTGTCAGGCCTTGCTGGCGCAGCCAGTCCTTCCAGCGAATCCGCTCCTCGCGCACCAGCCAGCCATCCTGTCTGGCAAAGCTTTCGGCCAGATACAGACCGCGCGTGCCGGCCGGATACAGCTGACCTTTCTTCAAGGTGTAGAGTTCAGCCAGCGGCTCGCCATCCTGCAACGGCATCAGGTACAGATCCGGACGTTTGCGGTCCAGACGCGCGACCAGTTGATCGCCCTCCAGGCGCTCATCGACATGAAACAGGCTCAGCGACTTGGCTTCTTTTGGTACTTCCAGGCGCAGGTCATAGATCAGTTGCAGCGACGCGGTGGGCAAATGCACGTAGGCCCGTGGACGCTCCAATAATTGCAGGTTGGCACAGCGCACCGGCCGCGCCGAGCCGGACAGCGGCGTCAGGCGAAACGGCAGGGCCTCGCGATAATGCAGCGCGGACGAGTAGGGCGCCGGCAGCCAGGTGTCGTTGAAGCGCCCGCCGAGCCAGCCTTCCGGGGTTTCCAGCAGGCACTCCTCGGCAATCTCCTGAATTGCGGTGTGCAGCGGGATGTTCAGCTCATGGGCCGGCACGTAACCGGAAATCAGTTTGAGCACCACGTCACCGCGATCCTGGCGGCGTTGGCGCACCAGCACCCAGTAGTCGCGATTCTGCCAATGCAGGGTCAGGCGCACCGAAACCCCAAGGTTGGCCAGCTCCAGCGCGAAACGCTCGGCATCCGCCACGCTCACTGGTTTGCGTCGCTGCAAGGTCTGGGCGAAGTTCAGCGGCATGCCCACGCTCTGATAGGTCAGGCCTTCGGGCGAGGCTTCGACGAACAGCGGCAGGGTCTTGAAGTTGCTCGGGTTCTTTCTGATGAGCGTGCGCGGCATGTCGGCTCCTGCTTAAGGCCGCGAGGCGGCGTCAGTGACCACGAAGGACCTGGGCAACGGTCGCAACGTTATGGGCGAGGTGCAGCGGATTGATCGTCCCGACAATAGCACTGGCAACGCCGGGCTGTTGGAACAACAGCTCGAAGCTGGCGCGCACCGGGTCCACGCCCGGACTCAGGCACACGTGTCCGCTGGCCAGGGCTTTTTTCACCAGGATGGCTTTGCCGTGGGCAGCAGCATAGTCAATGACTGCCTTCTCGTTCTGTTCGTTCAGATTGTAGGTGACCATCGCGCAGTCCCCTTGCTCCAGCGCTTTCAAGCCGCCTTCGACGGTTTTGCCGGAGAAGCCGAAGCCGCGAATCTTGCCCTCGGCCTTGAGTGCGGCGAGCGTAGCGTAAACCTCTTCATGCTCAAGAATCGCCAGGTCGTTGCCGTCGGAGTGCACCAGCACCAGATCGATAAAATCGGTTTCAAGACGTTGCAGGCTGCGCTCGACCGACATCCGCGTATGCGCAGCGCTGAAGTCATGGCGCGACAGGCCGTCGGCAAACTCTTCACCGACCTTGCTGACGATCACCCAGTCCTGACGCTGGCCGCGCAGCAGCGGGCCGAGGCGTTCTTCGCTGCGGCCATAGGCCGGGGCGGTGTCGATCAGGTTGATGCCCAGCCCCTGCGCCTGCTTGAGCAGCATGCGTGCTGCGTCATCGTCGGGGATCTGAAAGCCGTTGGGGTATTTCACACCCTGGTCGCGGCCAAGCTTGACCGTGCCCAGGCCCAGCGGTGAAACCAGCAGTCCGGTACTGCCCAGCGGGCGATGCAGTTCGTGCAGGGTCGCTACGCTCATGGCAAGAGTTGCTCCCAGGCCGGTACGCCCATCGGTGGTTTCGGTAGCGCCGGCAATGGCTCGGCAGCTTGCGGCTGGATGCCGTCGCGCTCCAGCGAGGCGATGACACGATCGGCGAAATCTGGCGCCAGTGCGAGCTTGGTTGGCCAGCCGACCAGCAGGCGACCCTGTTCGGCGAGGAAGGCGTTGTCCGGACGGCTCAGGCCGGTTTGCAGCGGTTCTGCGCGGTCGACCCGCAAGGTCGCCCACTGCGTGGTGCTGAGGTCGATCCACGGCAACAGCTGCGTGATTTCCTTTTGCGCCGTGGCAATCTGCTCGGCCGGCTCGCGGTTTACGCCTTCGCTTTCGGCGATGTCACCGCCCATGTACCAGACCCAGTTGCCATCAGCGGCCGGGTGGGTGGTCACGGTGATGCGCGGTTTGGTGCCGCCACCCAGGCAGTGAGCGTACAGCGGCTTCAGGCCCGGGCCTTTGGCGATGATCATGTGCAGCGGACGACGTTGCATTGCCGGTTGGGTCAGGCCCAGGTCTTCCAGCAACCGCGCGGTACCGGCCCCGGCACTGAGGACGATGCGCTGGGCGCGAATCTCGCGGCCGTCGACTTTCAGGCCGACCAGCACGCCCGCTTCCAGCAGCGGCTCGATGGTTTGCCCGGCGAGCAGACCGTCCCCGGCCAGATCGGCCAGACGCTGGATCAGGCTCGGCACGTCGACCACCAGTTCAGCCAGGCGATAGACCTTGCCCTTGAAACGTTTGTCTTGCAGCGCTGGCGGCAGTTGATCGCCCTTGACCTGATCGACGCGGCCACGCACGGCTTTGCTGGCGAAAAAACTGGTGAGGTTGCCGGCCAGGGTGCCTGGCGACCACAGGTAATGCGCTTCGGATAGCAGGCGTACGCCGGACAGGTCCAGCTCACCGTTGCCGGCCAGCGCTTCACGCCAGCGGCGCGGCATGTCGGCGATCGCTTCCGAGGCGCCGGTCAGCGCGCCGTGCAAGGCGTACTTTGCACCGCCATGGATGATGCCCTGGGACTTCACACTCTGCCCGCCGCCGAGGCTGGCGCTTTCCACCAGCACGGTCGAAAAACCCTGACGGCGCAGACGCGCGTTCAGCCAGAGGCCGGCGACACCAGCGCCGACAATCAGAACGTCGGTGGAAATAACGGATGGCATGCAACGACCTCAGTGTTCAAGACGAGGGCGCAGTATACAGACTCGGCAAAGAGGGGATTTGTCGATGATCAACAGAGGGGAAGGCGTCGGCCCCTGTGGGAGCGGGCTTGCTCGCGAAAGCGGTCTATCAGTTAACACCAATGTTGCCTGACACACCGTCTTCGCGAGCAAGCCCGCTCCCACAGGGGGCATGCATCACTCAGTCAATGCCCGGCAGTTTTCGAGAACAACTGGATGACCACCACACCGAGGACGATCAGCGCCATCCCGAGCATTGCCGGCACATCCAGCTTCTGCCCATAAATGAACAGCGCCGCGACGCTGACCATCACGATGCCCATGCCTGCCCACACGGCGTAGGCGACGCCCACCGGCACGGTACGCACCACCAGCGTGAGCATCCAGAAGGCGATCCCGTAACCGACGATGACCAGGATCAGCGGCAGCGGGGTGCTCAAGCCTTTGACCGCTTTCATCGAAACGGTGGCAATCACTTCGGCGCAGATGGCGATAGCCAGAAAGGCGTAGGCGTTCATGTGTAAATCCTCATGTAAAACGTTGCTTGCTGAGGCGGCATTCTAGTGATTCGCCAGATGGGGTAAAGTCATTACCTATCTGTTTTAAAGATGGGTTACACCATGAATACCCAATGGAACCTGGAACAACTGCGCGCCTTCGTCAGCGTCGCCGAGCAACGCTCGTTTTCCGCTGTGGCCCGCCAGCAGCGCAAGGCACAATCAGCGATCAGCAGCGCAATTGCCATGCTGGAGGATGATCTGGGCGTCAGCCTGTTCGAGCGTAGCAGTGGACGGCAGCCCAAGCTCACCGAAGCGGGGGAAGCGCTGCTCGAAGAGGCCCGGGAAGTATTGCGCCAATGCGAGCGCCTCAATGGTCGGGCGATGGCGATGATGCGCGGCCAGGAAGCGCAGTTGCGCGTGGCTCAGGACGAGGCGATGCCTTATCAGGCTCTGGTGGAAAGCTTCGATGCCCTGGCCGAGCAATTCCCCAGCCTCGAAGTGCAACTGACCAGCGCCGCCCAAGGCGAGGTGGCGCGCAAACTGGTCGAGCGCCGCGCCGATCTGGGCCTGCTGTTCTATCACGATGAAATCCCCGAAGCACTGGAGCGCCGGGTCTTGGGCCGGGTGGAAATGGTCACGGTCTGCGGGATCAATCATCCGCTGGCGACGCAGTCCTATGTCACCTGTCAGCAACTGGCGCAACACCGGCAGCTGTTGATGTCGACGCAAACCAGCGTTTATCCCGGCAACGAACCGGCCAGCCCACAGGTATGGCGCGCCGACAGTTTCTATGTGATGGCCGAATGGCTGGTGCGTGATCTTGGCTGGGCGTGGCTGCCCCGGCATGTGGTGCAGTATTCGGCCTATCAGGGCCTGATGGTTGAACTGGAAAGCGAATGGACGCCGCCAGCGCTGGTGGTGGAGCTGGTCTGGCGTCGGGATGAGCCTTTGGGGCCCGCCGCTCGCTGGCTGGCTGAACGTTTTGCCGTGCACTTGCGGGCGATTGGCGACAAAAGTCGATAAACTCCGCCGCCATGAATAGAACTCTCTACACCGCGCTGTTTTACCTGGGGCTGCCATTGGTGGCGATTCGGCTGTGGCTGCGCTCGCGCAAGGCCCCGGCGTATGCCAAGCGGATTGGCGAGCGCTTCTCCTACGGGATGCCGTCGCTGCAGCCCGGCGGGATCTGGGTGCATGCGGTGTCGGTGGGCGAAAGCATCGCCGCCGCGCCGATGATCCGCGCCTTGCTGCAACGTTATCCCCAGCTGCCGATCACCGTGACCTGCATGACCCCGACCGGTTCGGAGCGGATTCAGGCGTTGTTCGCCAACGAGCCGCGCATCCAGCATTGCTATCTGCCGTACGACTTGCCGTGTGCGGCAGCGCGCTTCCTGGATCGCGTCCAGCCGAAACTGGCGGTGATCATGGAAACCGAGCTGTGGCCCAACCACATCCACCAGTGCGCCAAACGCGGGATCCCGGTGGCGCTGGCCAACGGCCGATTGTCCGAACGTTCGGCCCGGGGTTATGGCCGCTTCAGCAAGCTGACCGCGCCGATGCTGGCTGAAATGAGCTTGTTCGCGGTGCAGACCGAAGCCGAAGCCCAGCGCTTTCGTGATCTGGGTGCGCGCCCGGAGACGGTCGAGGTCACCGGTTCGATCAAGTTCGACCTGACCATCGACCCGCAACTGCTGCAACGCGCCAATCAATTGCGCGGCCAATGGCAGGCGCTGGAGCGCCCGGTGTGGATCGCCGCCAGCACCCACGAAGGCGAAGACGAAGTGGTGCTCGACGCCCATCGTCGCCTGCTGGCGAACTACCCGAATGCGCTGCTGATTCTGGTGCCGCGTCATCCAGAGCGCTTCAACGCGGTGTTCGAATTGTGCCAGCGCGAAGGCTTTGCCACGGTGCGCCGCTCTACCGGTGCCAACGTCGAGGCCGACACCTCGGTGCTGCTCGGCGACACCATGGGCGAGTTGCTGTTTCTCTATGCGCTGGCTGACAGCGCTTTCGTCGGTGGCAGCCTGGTGCCGAACGGCGGGCATAACCTGCTGGAGCCGGCGGCCCTGGCAAAACCGGTGCTCAGCGGCCCGCACCTGTTCAACTTCCTCGACATCGCCGCGCAATTGCGCGAGGCCGGGGCGTTGGCCGAAGTGGATGATGCCGAAGGGCTGGCGGTGGAAGTGCAGCGGCTGTTCGAATTGCCGCGTGATGCGCAACGCATGGCCGAGGCCGGGCTGGCGGTGATGCGCCGCAATCAGGGCGCGTTGCAGCGACTGCTGGATGGAATGGGCAGGTTATTAAAGTAGCCCGGCTTAAAAGAGATCGCGCGCAGCGATCTCTTTTAAACCGGCCTTTTAGTAGAAGCTGATATTCGCATTGAGGAATGTTCCCGCATTCTTCAGCGAGCCTTCCTACATAGATTTTTTTTCCCCGTTGTTACCGTGCCCGCCAATACTCGCGAGCACGAACCACGGACGGTTTGGACATCGCGCTCTTTTCCTATTTGCTTAAGGATAAGCGTATGTTCCGGCCGGCCAATGCCGCGCATTTTGCGTTGCAGATTCCTGCAATCCGTCACGACTTTCAGGTGCTGGCCTTCAGTGGCACCGAAGCGATCAGTAACCTCTACGGCATCCGGGTCGAACTGGTCAGCGAGCACCCTGATTTCGATCTGGAGAGTGTGCTCGGCCAACCCGCGTTTCTGCAATTCGGCCATCGCGGCGAAGGCATTCACGGGCATATCGAAGACGTCTTGGTCGGTGAGGCCGGCAAGCGCCTGACCCGCTATCACCTGACGCTGGTGCCAGCGCTGTATTACTTGCAGTTCAGCCGCGATCAACGAATTTTTCAGCGTCTGACCGTGCCGCAGATCATCGCGCAGGTGCTCAAGGGCCATGGCCTTCAGGCCGATGCGTTCAGCTTTCATGTCAGCACCAGCGCTGTTCGCGAATACTGTACGCAGTACGCCGAAAGTGACTACGAGTTCATCCAGAGGCTATGCGCCGAGGACGGCATCGCCTGGCATCATCAGCACTCGGCGGACGATCATTTGCTGGTGTTCACCGACGATCAGGTGTTCCTGCCCACCCTCGGCGCCACGCCCTATCAACAGGACTCGGGTATGGTCGCTGAGCACCCGGTGGTCAGCCGCTTCAGCGTGCGCAAAAGCACGCGCACCAGCACCGTTACCCGCCGCGACTATGACCTCGAACGTCCGAGTCTACTGCTGGAAAGTAGATTCACCGCCGACTTCACCCCGGTGCTGGAGGACTACCGATACCCGCTGTTGATCGAAAACGAAAAGCGCGGCAAGCAACTGGCCCGGCAGGCACTTGAGCGCTGTCGCAGCGACTATGAACTGGGCGAGGGGCAGAGCGATCAGTCGAGCCTGCGCTGCGGCCACCTGTTCGAACTGACCGAGCACCCGCGCAAAAGCGGCAATGACCTGTGGCTGTTGCTCAGCGTTTCTCACACTGGCCGACAGCCCCAGGTGCTTGAGGAATCGATTACCAGCGACGCGAAAGACACCGACGGTTTCACTCAGGGCTATCGCAACAGCTTCAGCGCGATTCCCGCCGAGGTGGTGTTTCGCCCGCCATTGCCAGCGCCTCGCCGGCCGCTGGTCAGCCAGACCGCACGCGTCACCGGGCCTGCCAACGAAGAAATCTACTGCGACGAATATGGCCGCGTGAAATGCGAGCTGAACTGGGACCGTGCCGAACTCGACAGCGAACGCAGCAGTTGCTGGATTCGTGTTGCATCGAGTTGGGCCGGTGAAAATTTCGGTTCGGTGACCATCCCGCGCATCGGCATGGAAGTCGTGGTGACCTTTCTCGAGGGCGACCCGGACCAGCCGCTGATCACCGGTTGCGTGGCCAACAAGGTCAAGTCTCCGCCTTACGCCTTGCCCGAGCACAAGACTCGAACCGTGCTGCGCAGCCACAGTTCGCCGCACACCGGCGGCTACAACGAACTGATGATCGAAGACCGCGCCGGCCAGGAAAAAATCTACCTGCGCGCCGAACGTGATTTCGAACAACTGATCTTCAACGACAGCCGCAGCCTGGTCCGTCGCGACCGTTTCGAGCAGGTCGACAACCACAGCACCAGCCTGATCAAGGCTGATGAACGGCACACCACTGACGGTACGCGCCACACGGTGATCGGCACCGATGACGTGCTGAGCGTCAGCGGCAACAGCAGCACGACTGCCCACGGCACGATGGTGATTCAGGCCGGCCCGCATGCCCGCGTTACCGCCAGCCAGGTGGTGATCGATGCCGGCACGAGCCTGTCGCTGACGGCGGGTGGGCATCACCTCGTGATCAATGCGGCCGGGATCTTCAGCAGTGTGGCCATCGTCGAGGGCGGTGCGCCGGTGGCGGGGGTGGCGGCGCAGACGGCGTTGTCGGCGGTGCCCGAAGATCCGCAGGCGCTGCTCGCGCTGTCGGTCACCGCGCAAATGGCTGCGCTGACTCAGGCGGCAGCGCAAGCCTCCTCAGTCTGTGCCGTGTGCGAAAAACTGTCACAGGTGAGCGCATGAGCCGGGCGTATCTGTTGCTGGATCGAGTCCAGATCGAAAACCTTCCGGATCGCCTGTTCGAGCTGACGGGCGGCACGCCTGTTCACTCGCTTTATCAACGTACCGCCTACAGCGCTTTGGACAAGGCCGGCCCCGTGCTGATCGGTGTGACCCCCGATAGCCCGTTGGCATCGGTTTTTTGCCAGGAGTGGAGCGCAACGGCGGGCATCTGGCTGGAGTCTGAGGCCGACGAAGATCAAGTGCTGGCGCATGTGCGCAGCCTGATCCACGCGCGTGTCGACGGGGCTGCGACGGTTTTCTTCCGGTTCTACGACCCGCGAATTGCCGCGTTGTGGCTGAAGGATTTGCCCGCGCCTGAGCTTGATCGATTGATGGGGCCGGTACGGCTGATTCGTCTGCCGGATTTACAGATTCATCAGCAAACCGAGCACCCCGCGATCCCCTATGCGCATAAGCCCTGGCTGCTGCTGACAGCGGAACAACTCGATCAGCTGAACGCGGTCAAGCGCCAGTCTTTCTCCCGACAGTTGATCGCACACGGTCAACGCCATTTCGCCACATACCTCAACTCAATGGATTCGACTGCTTTGCAGCAATGGGCCGTGGACTGTCAGGCCAGTGCAGCCCGCAGTGGCTTCAGTGCCGTCGATGAAGTCCTGCTCTGGGCGCGCTTTTTCACGGTGCTGGGCACTGACTTTCCCGATGGGGCGGAGCACGGCGCCTACCGGCAATTGCTGGCCGAACCCCGGGTGTTGCCGCACCAGCGTCTGGACAACCTCAACTGTGCATTGACGCACCAATTGCTGACCGACAAGGACTTCGCCCGATGAGCGCCGAAAAACTGGCCATGGTCGACGAGGCCGCTCAGGCCGAACGCGAGGCCAAAGCCCAGCCACACGTAGATATCAACTGCACGGTGCATCCGTGTCCTGCCAGTCAGCCCGAACTGTTTGTGGTGCCGGTGCGCTATGCGCTGGCGCACGAAAAGGCTGAACACGCTTGTTGCGTTCCCGGTATTACGCCGCAGAGCCGCCCGATAGCAGCACGTCGTTTGCGGGCGGGGTTTGTGTACCTCTGGTAGCATCAGGGGCCGCTCAAGCGTTTTGCCGTTTCGCCGCAGGGGCTGCTGCAAGAGCAGGCGCTGGACGCGGCGGCCGCTCCGGTGCCCGACGCCACACTCACAGGCCTGTCACTGCAAAAAGTCCACGACGCCTGGATGCTTTACAGCGAGTTCCCGTTGAACGCCGAGCATTGCCGAGTCCTGAGCGAGAGCAGCGGCAAACGCAGCCAGCACATGCGCCAGATCGCCTTGCGCACGGTGGCCGACGAATTGCAGGCCCCGCACTGTCCGCCGCTGGAGAAGGCCGATGAGGTCATCGCCGAACTTCTCCCGGAGACCTATGCCCGGTCAATGAAAGTCGACCAGCAAAAAAACGCCGAGGACACCGAAGCCCTTGGCGCGACGCTGTTAGAGGTCCCGACGCCGACCAACATCAAGGCCTACACAGACGCCATGCATCGCAACCGCGAGCGCCACAAGGTTCTTGCGCAATATCCCGACGCCAGCGACGAGCCTCCGGGCGAGTGGAGCGCCGAGCCGTGGGACGGGCAGGGCACGCGCGATTGGCTGGAAAGCGCCAAAGCACAAACCGAGGGCCTGTTCGCCGTTTTCGCCTGCCTGGACGATGATCTGGGCGTGTTACGCGACATCAACCACGAACAGGAATGGCTGGAAGCCGGCCACGAAAAATGGTTGGGCGAAAACAATCTGCGCCTGAGCATCGGCGGTTTCGTGCGCAGTCTGATCAGCGAAGATGGCGCCGAACTGGCCGGCAATCTCAGCTACCGCTACAAGGATCGCGACATCAGCCTGACGCCCGAACAGGGCCAGATCATGCTCGACACCCAGGATCGGCTGAACGAGGAACTCAGGGTTGAAACCCGGGATCGCCAATACGGCGGTCGGCCGACCGAGGCCGAAGCTGCAGTCCGTGACGCGCGAATCGCGGCCATTGTCGGCCCGGTGCGGGCGTTTATTCCGGCCGATCTGTACTACGAAGCGGAGGAAGTGGTCCGGCAATACCGCGCGGAAAAACACGCCAACCTCAACAATCACGCATTCAGCGCCAAGGTCGGCAAGTACATCGACCTCGACGCCATGAACACATGGTTCACCGACACCGCCGCCGGCCACTTCCAACAACTCGAACAACGCCACACGGCGTTGTTCGCCGACCGTGGCGTGTACCTGAAACGCTCGGCCAGCGGCACCTGGTTTGTCGATTACGACGACCTCGAAACCCGCCAATGGCTGACCGAACTCGCCACCGGCTGCCTCACCGCCCAATGCATTCGCGCCCATGGCGCCGAGCAATACGCCGACTACGTGCGCACCGCCGACGGTAGCGCACTCCGGCAACTGTTCAGCGCCTGGGCGCCGTCGATTGAGGCGGCAGTCAACAACGCCTCGCGCCTTGGTGAGTTGATGGCCGCCCTGTCCGCCGACAACCTCAGCGCCACCCATCAGGCCTTGGCGCCGCTGAGCGTGGTGGTGCTGGACGACATCGCAACCATGGCCCGCGAGGCCGACAGCCAATGGAATGTATTGGTCAATCGGCTGGGCGCAGCGTTGCTGTTGCTCAAGGGAGACAAGGGTTTCAGTGCGTCGTGGATGAGTATTTTTATCGCTGCGAGGTTGGGCGGGGAGAGCCGCTTGCAGTTCGCAATCGAAGCCGGGCGACCCGTGTGGAAATTGCTGGGGCAACGGGCCGAGGCGTTGAGTGAATGGGTGAACAAGACGGGGAAAGCCATTGGGGGCGGGCGGGTGGAGCGGATTGTCAATTCGCCAGTGGTGGTCAACAGCGGGGGAGTGGTGCCGTTGGCGGCGTTGTTGGTCAACGTGGTGAATGTGCAGAACTATTTGAGCGAGGCCGGGGTGCTGGAGGGGATGGATGCCCGGCGGGTGAATGACACGGTGTCGGCGAGTTTGTATGGGGCGGCGGCGTTGGTGGCGGTTGTTGATAGTCAGGTGCGGATGGGGTTGGGGATTAAAGAGTTTGGTAGGGGCCGGTCAATCGCTCCGACTTTAACCTTGTTTGGTGGGGTGATTGGTGGGTTGTCGGCCTATGCAGCCTTGCAAGAGTTCAAATCCTTGAAACAACAGCTAGAGGATGCCCAAAAACGAGTCGATCCATGGCTGCAACTGCGTCAGTTCGCGGTTGGAGGGCAAGTTGCGACCTTCGGCGCCCAAGCGATATTAGGGTTTGGCTACACCGCCCGTGCCTTAGCAGGGTCAATCACAGCGGATGTCGCAATCTTGCGTTACACGCTGTACATGGGGCCGTTGAACTGGATCATTTTGGGGTTCGGCGCACTGTACCTGACAGCCTGGCTCTTCGAAAAAACACCGCTGCAAAACTTCCTGAACAACTGCTGCTGGTCTAAAGCGCGGGCTAACGATTTGGAGCCTATCGCGCCGAAAGCCCAACAGGACGAACTCGACCGGTTGTACCTCATCCTGTACACGCCACGAGTCACCATGGAAAGCAGTTCGGAGCAGGCGCGTGATGATGGCCGTTCCGGCCTGACTTTCGTCAGTGCCATCAATTCGTTGACCATCGACTTGCCGGGTGCGGAACCCGGCAGTGCATACCTGGAGCTGAGTATGATCGGTGACCCGGTAGATACCCTAGGCTTCCGGCATCTGATCAAGAACAGCCCGACCAATAGCTACAAGGCACCGAGGCCTTGGCGCGATATGACCCCGTACTGGTTGGCCAGCAGTCGTTGTGAGTGGATACCGTTCAAGGAAGGTCAGGGTTTACGTCTGAGTGGACCGTTCAACGAACTGCTGAATGTTTTGGGCACGCCTCCGAGCACGATTTCACTAAGGTTGCGTTATCACACGCCATTGACCGGGATACTCGGCGCTAGAAATTTTATCGGCGGGGAGCGAGGTTTGGCTTTTACGTTGAACAATACCTCGGGCGTCATAGTGCTTAGAAACGACCCAACACCCGAACTTGATCGTGTACCGAATTACCCGCTCGGCGAGGATCACCCCGGCGCCATTTACCTGCAACCAAAGGACAAGCGATGAGTACGCCACCGGCAGGCACAACGGAAAAAAGGATGTTTTCGCGCAATGACTATCTGGCGCCATTGCCAATTCCTACGGGTGAAAAGCCTTGCGATGTGCTCAACACCATCTGGCGCAAGAACGAGGTGGTTCTCGATATCGGTAACTACAGCATCGGCTCGGCTGTGATGGTGATGTGGCCCGGAGTGATGCTGTTTTTGGGGCTGGCATACGTCTTCGATGACGCTGATGCGTTGATATTGGGAGCTTGCATCATGGCTCTCCCTATTTTTTGGTTGATTCAGGGCCTCTTCCGCGAGGTCCCCTTACCCATACGCTTCAATCGCCAACGCCGCGAAGTCTGCGTTCCCCGCGACAACGGCGAATATTGGATCGTCCCTTGGGAGACCGTGACAGCCGCCGCCACTCAACAGTCATCAGTCAGTCAGGCCGGCAAAGCCACAATGGGCCTTCTGGTCATTGGTTTCGAAAACCCCGACCCGCACGCCACGGAAGACAACAAGCATTTTTCGCTGGGCTTCAACTGTGGCGGCGGCACTACAGCGATGGCGTTATGGGAATGCACGCGCAGTTACATGGAAATTGGACCTGAGGCTGTCCCCGAAAGTCGGGTGGGTATCGCACCTTACGAAGAAACCCAAATCGGATCGCTAATCGTCGACCTGCGCAAAGGGGAAATATTAAGCGTCCTGTGGGGAGTTTTCTGCATAACGTTTCTTGGCACTTATCTGGCGGAAAAGTTGCAGGACTGGAAGCTTTCCCATCCACCGGAATTGCCCTATCCCGATATCACCGAATGGTCGAAACCAATCCCTCCCGAAGAGTGGGCCAAACGCTCCCCGGAGTTGGAGGAAGCTATAGCCCAACGCGAAGCCGAATTGGCCGGACGAGTTGAGGCGCAGTCATGAGTACGCCACCGGCAGGCACAACGGAAAAAAGGATGTTTTCGCGCAATGACTATCTGGCGCCATTACCTATTCCCACCGGTAGAAAACCTTCTGATGTGCTCAACATCATCTGGCGCAAGAACGAGGTTTTTCTCGATATTGGTAACTACAGCATCGGCTCGGCGGTGATGGTGATGTGGCCATCGCTGATGGTGGTTCTAGCGATGTCATTCTTCACTCGAAATCTCGAACCTGAATTCAGCCGTGAGATTCTGATCCTTGGGGCAATTATTTTAGGCGTTCCTACGCTGATTATGATCCAAGGCCTCGTCCGCGAAGTCCCCTTCCCCATACGGTTCAACCGCCAACGCCGCGAAGTCTGCGTCCCTCGTGACAACGGCGAGTACTGGATTGTCCCTTGGGAAACGGTGACAGCCGCCGCCACTCAGCAGTCATCAGTCAGTCAGGCCGGCAAAGCCACAATGGGTCTACTGGTCATCGGTTTCGAAAACCCCGACCCGCACGCCACGGAAGACAACAAGCATTTTTCGCTGGGCTTCAACTGTGGCGGCGGCACTACAGCGATGGCTCTGTGGGAATGCATGCGCAGTTATATGGAAATCGGTCCAGAGGCGGCACCGGATGCCGCAGCGCTTAATTCAGGGGCCAACCTGCGTTACTACATCGATTACATGAAGGATAAAGCCAAAGAACGTGGCTGGTTTTTGACCCTGTTGTGGGAAGGTGTCTTTGGCGTATTCATCTTCAATGCTCCTCTCGCCACCTACCTGCAGAGGAAGAAGCTTTACCCGCCACCCGATCTGCTCTACCCCGACATCATCGAATGGTCGAAACCAATCCCGCCTGAACAATGGGCCAAACGCTCTCCAGAACTAGAAGCAGCCATCGTCAAACGCGAAACCGAATTGGCCGGACGAGTTGAGGCGCAGTCATGAGTACGCCACCGGCAGGCACAACGGAAAAAAGGATGTTTTCGCGTAATGACTATCTCGCACCATTACCTATCCCCACCGGCAGAAAACCTTCTGATGTGCTCAACATCATCTGGCGCAAGAACGAGGTTTTTCTTGATATCGGTAACTACAGCATCGGTTCGACGGTCATGGTGATGTGGCCGTCGCTGATGGTATTTGTATTTATGGGCTTCATCACTCCAGCCCCCGGGCTGATCTGGATTGCGGCGTTATTGATCATAGGCATTCCTTCAATATTTGTGATTCAAGGCCTCTTCCGCGAAGTCCCTTTACCCATACGCTTCAATCGCCAACGCCGCGAAGTCTGCGTCCCCCGCAATAACGACGAGTACTGGATCGTCCCTTGGGAAACCGTGACAGCCGCCGCCACTCAGCAGTCATCAGTCAGTCAGGCTGGCAAAGCCACAATGGGCCTACTGGTCATCGGTTTCGAAAACCCCGACCCGCACGCTTCGGACAACAACAAGCACTTTTCGCTGGGCTTCAACTGTGGCGGTGGCACCACGGCGATGGCTCTGTGGGAATGCATGCGCAGTTATATGGAGATCGGGCCAGAGGCTGTTGAGGATCAAACCGCGCGTTTCGACAGGTCAAAAGGAATCTGGGCGACTTATCTGGACGATCTGATCAAAGCCGCGAAGTTGAGAGGCTGGTTCGTAACCGTTCTCTGGGAGGGGTTCTGCGGAATATTCATATTCAACACGCTGCTGATCGATGTGCTGGAGCGTTGGAAGTTGAACCCTCCGCCCGACTTGCCCTATCCCGACATCATCGAATGGTCAAAACCGCTCCCGCCTGAACAATGGGCCAAACGCTCTCCAGAACTAGAAGCAGCCATCGTCAAACGCGAAACCGAATTGGCCGGACGAGTTGAGGCGCAGTCATGAGTACGCCACCGGCAGGAACAACGGAAAAAAGGATGTTTTCGCGAAATGACTATCTGGCTCCATTACCTGTTCCTACGAGTGAAAAGCCGTGTGATGTACTCAGCATCATCTGGCGCAAGAACGAGGTTTTTCTCGATATCGGTAACTACAGCATTGGATCTGCGGTGATGGTGCTTTGGCCAGGAGTGATGTTGTTTTTAGCTATGGCTTATGGGTTTAGGAACATTGCGCCAGACCTAAGTGCTTTTGCACTCATCGGTGGAGGAATAATCACGGGTGTTCCAGCACTGTTTCTGATCCAAGGCCTCTTCCGCGAAGTCCCCTTACCCATACGCTTCAATCGCCAACGCCGCGAAGTCTGCGTCCCCCGTGACAACGGCGAGTACTGGATTGTCCCTTGGGAAACCGTGACAGCCGCCGCCACCCAGCAGTCATCAGTCAGTCAGGCCGGCAAAGCCACAATGGGTCTACTGGTCGTCGGTTTCGAAAACCCCGACCCGCACGCCTCGGAAGACAACAAGCATTTTTCGCTGGGCTTCAACTGCGGTGGCGGCACGACGGCGATGGCGTTATGGGAGTGCATGCGCAGTTACATGGAAGTCGGGCCGCAAGTTCTGCCAGAGACGAACGACTTCGAGGGCGGTCGAGAAAAGCTGCGAGGCCGAAGCGTCTTCTGGGGGATTTGTTGTGAATATGTGGATGGCATCAGACACCACTTGGTTGCGCAAGAGGTCGGCAAGGCAGCGTGGTTGGTCATTGGTGCTGTGCTTTTCGGCGCGCCACTGGCAATGATGTTGCAAACGTGGAAGTTGTCGCCTCCCCCCGACTTGCCCCATCCCGACATCCTCGAATGGTCAAAACCAATCCCGCCGGAACACTGGGCCAAACGGTCGCCAGAACTGGAACTCGCCATCGCCCGGCGTGAGGCCGAACTTGCCGGGCAATCCTTGATCATGAATCGGTCCTGAGCCCGTTATGTCTCAACTTCCCGCTCTGCCCGTCCCAGGTCACGGCGATATGCCGGACTACGAGGTGTGTCTGCCGATGCATCTGCGTGCCGACGCAAATCGGTTGATCCGCTATCTGCACCGGTTGCCGAGTCGGCGCTTGAGGTTTTGCCCATGGTGCAGCAACACCAATCTGACCTGCCGGGCTGGTTTGGCCCGCCGGCTGCCGCATTACTACTGCGCTTCATGTCGCAGGAGCTGCAACAGTCTGAGCGATACGCCGTTCGCAAAACTGCACCGTATGGAGCTGTGGTCTACGTTTGCCCTGTACCTGCTGGCCGGTTGGTCCAGTGTCCAGATAGCGTCTCGTCTGGGAGTGAACCACAAGGTCTATTTCAGTTGGGGCAAGGCGATCCGCAAGGTGATGGCTGAAGAGTGTCCTGAGCTGCATCAGTGGTGGGCGGCAAGGCATTACCGGGAAAACCTGCAAGCGCCGGAGCATATTGCTGTGCAGCAGCAAGCGGTCATGGTCTGGATCGAAACGATGCTCAATGCTCCACACGCGATATGCCCCACGTGTAGAGGCAATCGAACCTATCGAATCAAAGGGATTCGCCCCAAGTTCAAATGTGACCCCTGTGTGACCTGCTTTTCCATTCTGTCCGGGACGCCATTGGAAGGGATGATCCGGCCTGACCTCTGGCTCGACTTCGTGAAAGGCGTGATGGATGGACAAAGCATCCCGGATCTCAAACGCAGTTCCGGGCTGGGCATGGGGGCCAGTACACGCTGGCGGGGGCAGTTTTTGTTATTGATCGAAGCTTTGGGGCACGCTGAGTTACTGGGATGGATCACCTGGATGCGTAGT
This sequence comes from Pseudomonas sp. H1h, assembly GCF_000633255.1. GTDB lineage: Bacteria > Pseudomonadota > Gammaproteobacteria > Pseudomonadales > Pseudomonadaceae > Aquipseudomonas. The sequence continues at coordinate 46,926 of NZ_AYMJ01000012.1, read as the reverse complement.
CGGCGAAATAATGAAGCAGTCAGTTTCGTGCGCCGCGGTGGTTATCTGGACAAGGCGCAGCGCTCCATCTATCCGCAAGGGAAGCGCAAGGGCGGATTTGTTTGACAAAGAACAGTCAAATAAAAACCCGCAGCTCTGCGGGTTTATTGAGTCAGGGCCGCGCCTTGAGCTGCGCTTCCGCTGCCTGGGCCAGGTCCGGCGGCAGGAAGTCCTTGTCCGGGTTGTAGTCGGCTTTCAGATAACGCGTCAGGTCCTGCAAGTCGCCCGGGTTCAACGTTCCCGCTGCCTGCTTCAGACGCAGGTTGTCGAGGATGTAGTCGTAGCGGGTGTTGTTGTAGTTGCGCACGGAGGTGTACAGCTGGCGCTGGGCGTCGAGCACATCGACGATGTTGCGCGTACCGACCTGATAGCCGATTTCCGTGGCTTCCACCGCGCTTTGGTTGGAGATGATCGACTGGCGGCGCGCCTGCACCTGCTCGACATCGGTGTTGACCGCGCGGTGCAGATTGCGGGTGTTTTCCACCACTTGCCGGCGCAGGGATTCGCGCTGTTGCTCGCTCTGATCCAGTTGCGCATACGACTGACGCACTTGCGAACTGGTCAGTCCGCCGCTGTAGATCGGAATACTCAGTTGCAGGGCCAGCGTGCGTTGTTCGACGTTGCCACCGTACGGGGTACCGAATGCATTCGGGTTGGCGAAGCCGAGGGCATCGTTGTCACCCTTTTCGTATTTGGCCACGGCGTCGAGGGTCGGCAAGTGGCCGGCCTTGCGCTGCTTGAGGGTCTGTTCGGCGGAGCTGACCGCATAGTTGCTCGCCAGCAGATTGAGGTTCTGTTTCGCGGCGGTATCGACCCAGGCCTTGGCATCATTCGGCGTTGGCGGCAGGATCGGCAGAGTGTGCACGATGCCCTGAATGGAGTTGTACTGACGGTTGGTCAGGGTGATCAGCGCTTCGAAGGCATCGTCGACCTGACGCTGGGCAACGATCCGGTTGGCGCGTGCGGTGTCATAACTGGCTTGCGATTGCAGCACGTCGGTCTTGTCCGACAGGCCCACATCGAAGCGTTCGTTGGATTGGTCGAGCTGACGTTTGAATGCAGCCTCTTCGGCCTTGGTCGACGCGAGGTTGTCCTGGCTGCGCAGCACGTTGAAGTAGTCTTGCGCCGATTGCAGGATCAGGTTCTGTTCGGTGGCCGACAGTTGCAGCGCGGCTTGTTCGTTGACGTCCTTGGCGGCCTGGTACTGGAACCAGCGATCAGCACGGAACAATGGCTGGGCCAGGGTCGCCTGATAGGAATGCGCGCTGCGATTGGCAATGGCTGAAGGCTGGTCGATCGAGGTGCGCACATCCGCGACTTCAGCGCCGCCGGAGAGGTTGGGCAGCAGCCCGGCACGGGCCTGTGGCACGACCTCTTTCTGTGCACCGTACTGGGCGCGGGCGGCGGCCAGATCGGCGTTGTTGTCGACGGCTTCCTGATAGACGCTGACCAGATCGGTCTTGGTCGACAAGGGCGCTTCTGCTGCCCAGGCCATTGCGGTGGACGCACAAGACACGGCAACAGCCAGTGAAAGTTTGCGCAGCATGAGGCGATCCCTAGCATTAATATTATGAAAATAATCTGCGCGCCAAGGCTACGGCGCGTCCCGTTTAGCGTCAAGGCGTTACAGGGCAAAGCGAGTGTAGTTGCGCATTCGCACCGCAACAATCCACCCGACCTGTGTATTTGCGCCATTCATCATGGTGTTTGCTGCGGTGTTGGCGTTCTTTGCCGGTTGTGTCTAGACTGGCCGGGTTCTTGTCGGGGTGCCTTGCTATGAGGCTGAGATCGAATAATTTCGGATCCCGTTGAACCTGATCAGGTTAGCGCCTGCGTAGGGAACAAGATTTCTCGTCACCCGGCGAGTCCTCTTGTGCTTCGTCCGGGATATTGTTCGACAATCGAACGCTCGACGACGATGCACAGCACCAGTCCTGGTGCGTCCGTGCCTTTCAGGTTCTGCTCCGACAATCCACTGCCTGGATGCTGTCTGGAGAGCCCGTGATGACGACAAAATCAAAAAACGCGATCAACCTGAGTGACTCGGCCAAGGTCGACGAGCAATCGGTCAAGCCGTTCACCCGTTCGCAAAAAGTCTACGTTCAGGGCTCGCGCCCGGACATCCGCGTGCCGATGCGCGAAATCACCCTGGATGTGACCCCGACCGACTTCGGCGGCGAAATCAACGCGCCGGTCACCGTCTACGATACCTCCGGCCCGTACACCGATCCGAACGTGGTCATCGATGTGCGCAAAGGGCTGGGCGATGTGCGTTCGGCGTGGATCGACGACCGTGGCGACACCGAGCGTCTGCCAGGCCTGAGTTCGAACTTCGGCCAGGAACGCCTGGCCGATCCGGAACTGACCAAGCTGCGTTTCGCCCACGTCAACAACCCGCGCCGCGCCAAGGCCGGGGCCAACGTCAGCCAGATGCACTACGCGCGCCAAGGCATCATTACTGCCGAGATGGAATACGTCGCCATCCGCGAAAACATGAAGCTGCAAGAGGCCCGCGCTGCCGGCCTGTTGAACCAGCAACACGCCGGCCACAGTTTTGGCGCAAGCATCCCGAAAGAAATCACCGCTGAATTCGTCCGCGAAGAAATCGCCCGCGGCCGCGCGATCATCCCGGCCAACATCAACCACGTCGAACTGGAACCGATGATCATCGGCCGTAACTTCCTGGTGAAGATCAACGGCAACATCGGCAACAGCGCCCTGGGTTCTTCGATCGAAGAAGAAGTGGCAAAACTGACCTGGGGCATTCGCTGGGGTTCGGACACCGTGATGGACTTGTCCACCGGCAAACACATTCACGAAACCCGCGAGTGGATCATCCGCAACTCGCCGGTGCCGATCGGTACTGTGCCGATCTATCAGGCGCTGGAGAAGGTCAACGGCGTGGCTGAAGACCTGACCTGGGAGCTGTTCCGCGACACGCTGATCGAGCAGGCCGAGCAGGGCGTCGACTACTTCACCATCCACGCCGGCGTCCTGCTGCGTTACGTGCCACTGACCGCCAAACGCGTGACCGGCATCGTCTCCCGTGGCGGCTCGATCATGGCCAAGTGGTGCCTGGCGCACCACAAAGAGAACTTCCTCTACACCCACTTCGATGAAATCTGCGAAATCATGAAGGCCTACGACGTCAGCTTCTCGCTGGGCGATGGCCTGCGTCCGGGCTCGATTGCCGACGCCAACGACGAAGCGCAGTTCGGCGAACTGGAAACCCTCGGCGAGCTGACCAAGATCGCCTGGAAGCACGACGTGCAGTGCATGATCGAAGGCCCGGGCCACGTGCCGATGCAGTTGATCAAAGAGAACATGGACAAGCAACTGGAGTGCTGCGACGAGGCGCCGTTCTACACCCTCGGCCCGCTGACCACCGACATTGCGCCGGGCTATGACCACATCACCTCGGGTATCGGTGCGGCGATGATCGGTTGGTTCGGTTGCGCGATGCTTTGCTACGTGACGCCGAAGGAACACTTGGGCCTGCCGAACAAGGATGACGTGAAGACCGGGATCATCACTTACAAGATCGCTGCGCACGCTGCTGACCTTGCCAAGGGCCATCCGGGTGCGCAGATTCGCGACAACGCCTTGAGCAAGGCGCGGTTCGAATTCCGTTGGGAAGACCAGTTCAACCTTGGTCTGGACCCGGACACTGCGCGTTCGTATCACGATGAAACCCTGCCGAAGGACTCGGCCAAGGTCGCGCACTTCTGTTCGATGTGCGGGCCGAAATTCTGCTCGATGAAGATCACTCAGGAAGTCCGCGAATACGCGGCCAACCAGCGGATCGACGCGGTCGACGTGGACGTCGCCCAGGGCCTGGCGGAACAGGCCGAGCGGTTCAAGAAGGAAGGCAGTCAGCTGTACAAGAAGGTTTGATCTGACCTGAAGTCTGCGGTGTCTGTGCTGGCCTCTTCGTCGGATCGCCGCCCGAAGGCGGCAGAACAGGCGCCAAAGATCTCAATGACAAAAATATTCCTCCGAGATAACACCCTTGAGCATTCAACCCGGCACCTATTCCCCCGACCTCGCCGTACCCGCCGACAAGCGTGTGTTCGGCGGTCGCGATCTGTTTTCCCTGTGGTTTTCCCTTGGCATCGGCCTGATGGTTCTGCAGACCGGTGCGTTGCTCGCCCCCGGTCTTGGTCTGTCCGGTTCGTTGCTGGCGATTTTTCTCGGCACGCTGGTGGGCGTTCTGCTGTTGGCCGCCGTTGGCGTGATTGGCAGCGATACCGGCCTGTCATCGATGGCGGCCCTTAAGTTGAGCCTGGGCAGCAAAGGCGCGAGCCTGCCGGCGCTGCTCAACCTGCTGCAACTGATCGGTTGGGGCTCATTCGAAATCATCGTCATGCGCGATGCGGCCAGCCTGCTCGGCACCCGCGCGTTCAGCGAAGGTTCGCTGTGGGCCAGTCCGATGCTGTGGACCTTGTGCTTCGGTGCATTGGCGACCTTGCTCGCGGTCAGCGGGCCGCTGACGTTCGTGCGCAAGATCCTGCGCAAATGGGGCATCTGGCTGATTCTGGCCGCGTGCATCTGGCTGACCTGGAACCTGTTCGCCAAGGCCGATCTGGCGGCACTGTGGGCGCGCACGGGGGACGGTTCGATGCCGTTCGCCGTGGGTTTTGACATTGCCATCGCGATGCCGCTGTCGTGGTTGCCGCTGATTGCCGACTACTCGCGATTCGGCAAGCGCGCGAAAAATGTCTTCGGTGGCACCGCCATCGGTTTCTTCATCGGCAACTTCTGGCTGATGAGCCTCGGCGTGGCCTACACCCTGGCGTTCGCGCCGAGCGGTGAAGTCAACGCGCTGCTGTTGGCCCTGGCCGGTGCCGGCCTGGGGATTCCGTTGTTGCTGATTCTCTTGGACGAATCGGAAAACGCCTTCGCCGACATTCACTCGGCGGCGGTATCCAGCGGGATTCTGTTGCGCTTGAAAGTCGAACATCTGGCGTTGGCGATCGGTGTGCTCTGCACCCTGATCGCGCTGTTGGCGCCACTGGCGCAGTACCAGAATTTCCTGCTGTTGATCGGCTCGGTGTTCGCGCCGCTGTTCGGCGTGGTGCTGGTGGATCACTTCATCCTGCGCAAGCGCAGCGCGCAGGTAGCGTCAGCCGCCTTGCGCTGGCCGGCGCTGTTGGCGTGGCTGGGCGGGATCAGCACCTACCACTTGCTGGCCAATCTGTATCCGGATGTCGGCGCAACCCTGCCGGCACTGGTGCTGGCAGGGCTGTTGCAATTGGTGCTGGGGCGGGCGTTCAGTTACGGCCCGGAAACAGCTCGGGTTTGACGATGCCGTTCAGGCGCGGGTAAGGAATCTTCAGTTCGACGTGGCCCAGCGCGTAAGGCGCGATGGTGCTCACGTCGTACTTGAGGATCACGCCACCGTAGGTCAGCGCCACGTTCGGGGTTTTCACGAACGGCCAGTTCTTCACGAACTCGGCTTCCTGATCAAGCTTGGTGCTGATCAGCCAACTGTTGTGTGCCACTTGCGCGGCTTTCCAGAACGCCTCTTCCTGACCCGGCAGCAACATGTCCGACAGGTTCAGCACTTTATGCTGCTGGCGCGAGTAGTTGATGAAACCGCGCCCCGGGGTGCCATGCGCGCCGCCGGTGTCGAAGTAGCTCGACAGCTCGATAATCACCAAGCCGTCATGCTGCTCGCGTACCTTGGCCTGCAGATAGCTGCTGTTGCGCGGGCCGGCCGTTTGCAGGAACTGCTCACGATAGGCCGCCAGCGTCGGTGCCACCGGCGCGTTCGCCTCGGTGCGGGTCATTTGCAGCAGGCGCTTTTCGATGATGCCGTCCAGCGCAGGTTCGCCCGCGAAGTGCACGGTGTCGATATTCACCAGCGGACAGTCAGGGTTGGAGCAGCCGGGTTTCAGGGTTTCCGACGCGTCGCGGGTGGTTTCCAGCGGCGTGCGGTAGTTGGGCTGGAACAGGTTGGCGCAGGCGCCCAGGGTCAGGGCGATGGCGGCCACGGAGGCAATTTTGAAAAGCGACATGGGCGTCCTTTCTGAAACAGGGGAAGGCAAAAAGTATCCGCTTCGACTCTCGCCGAAGCCGTCAGTTCGCCACTAAGCTAATTAGAGTGGGTTTCGCCTCCACCGTCCATCCCGCTGACGGTAAAGGGGCTGCATCAATCACCACCGGCGCGTTAGGATGGCGCGAAGTTGAGGTTGCAAGCCACAAAAAGGAACCTCGTATCGGATTTGCAGTAAAGAGGATGCTCATGACTGATTTTGCCAGCGCCACTCCGGCCACCGTCGATGTCGTAAAGCGCGAGCGCTGCTACGAGGGCTTTTACAAACTCGACCGCCTGCACTTGCGCCATGAACTGTTCGCCGGCGGCATGAGTCGCGAGATCAACCGTGAAGTGTTCGTGCGTCATGATGCGGTGTGCATGCTGCCTTACGATCCGCAGCGTGACGAAGTGGTGCTGATCGAGCAGTTTCGCGTCGGCGCCATGGGCAAGACCGACAACCCCTGGCTGGTAGAGCTGGTCGCCGGTCTGATCGACAAGGAAGAAGTGCCGGAAGAGGTTGCTCACCGCGAAGCGCAGGAGGAAGCTGGACTGGACATCAAGGCCCTGTGGCCGATGACCCGATATTTCCCGTCGCCGGGCGGCAGCAACGAGTTCGTGCATTTGTTTCTGGGGCGTTGCAGCACCGAAGGCGTAGGCGGCCTGCATGGGCTGGAGGAAGAAGCAGAAGATATCCGCGTCACGGTCTGGGCCTTCGAAGATGCCTTGCAGGCCGTCCGTGACGGACGCATTGCCAACGCGGCGAGCATCATCGCCTTGCAATGGCTGGCGCTCAACCGCGCCGAAGTGAGGGGGTTATGGTCGTAAACAAGCTGCGCGATCGTTATCGAGTTGACCTTGCGGGGCTGCAAGCCGCCTGCGAGGCCAACTACGCGCGCCTGATGCGACTGGTCCCGGACATGCGCAACGACCCCGAGGCGCGGCGCATTGCCGTGACCCAGGGCGAACAGATGCTCGGCGTGTTGGCCCTTGAAGTGCTGCAGACCTGCCCATACACCACCACCTTGCAGGTGCGTCAGGAGCACAGCCTGCCATGGCTGCCGGTGCCGCAACTGGAAGTTCAGGTCTATCACGACGCGCGCATGGCCGAGGTGATCAGCGCCGAGCATGCACGACGCTTTCGCGGCATCTATCCTTACCCGAACGCCGCGATGCATCAGCCGGATGAAAAGGCCCAGCTCAATCTGTTCCTGGGGGAATGGCTGAGCCATTGTCTGGCCTTGGGGCACGAGTACGAAGTCGTACGCTAGTTGTGAACTGGGTCCGGTTCGCCGGTTTCCTCTTTGCGCATCCCCCAGCATAATTGCGGCACTCAACCGATTCCGTGCCTTTGCCCTGGGAGAACGCCTTGCCGAGCGTATCCACATTGACCACCGCCGATCCGGCGTTGCTGGTGCAGTTGTCCGACAGCCATCTGTTCGCTGAAGCGGACGGAACGCTGCTGGGCATGAACACCCGCGAGAGCCTGCAAAAGGTCATTGAGCTGGTGCTGGGGCAGCAGCCGCAGATCGATCTGGTGCTGGCCACCGGCGATATTTCCCAGGACGGCACGCTGGAGTCGTATCAGCAGTTTCGTCAGATGAGCGCGCAGATCGAAGCGCCAGCACGCTGGATTCCCGGCAATCACGACGAACCGCAGATCATGGCGCAAGCGGCCGTGCAGAGCGCGTTGCTGGAGTCAGTGGTCGATATCGGTAACTGGCGCGTGACGCTGCTGGATTCGGCAGTGCCGGGTTCAGTGCCGGGTTATCTTCAGGACGATCAGTTGCAGTTGCTGGCCCGCTCGTTGAGCGAAGCGCCGGAGCGCCATCATCTGGTGTGTTTCCACCATCATCCGGTGTCCATCGATTGCCCCTGGATGGAACCCATCGGCTTGCGCAACCCTGAAGCTTTCTTCGACGTGCTGGACCGTTTTCCGCAAGCCCGCGCGGTGTTGTGGGGGCATGTGCATCAGGAGATTGACCGCGAACGCAATGGCGTGCGCCTGCTGGCCTCGCCTTCGACGTGCATTCAGTTCGAACCTGGCAGTGAAGATTTCAAGGTCGGCGAGCAGTCACCGGGTTATCGCTGGTTGCGGCTGTTGCCGGATGGGCGGCTCGACACTGGGGTGGAGCGTGTCACTGGATTCCACTTCATTGTCGATTACGGCTCGAACGGTTACTGAGCTCCATAGGGCCTCTTCGCGAGCAAGCCCGCTCCCACAGGGGCAATGGTTTCCAATGTGGGAGCGGGCTTGCTCGCGAAGACGTCCGCACAAACACCCACGATCTCCCTGACTCCCTGTAAACTCCGCTTTCCTAAACCGACACCCAGGGAGCTCAAATGTCCGGTTCGATCCTCTATATCCACGGTTTCAACAGCGCCCCGGCCTCAAAAAAGGCCTGTCAGCTGGTCGAGGTGATGGAGCGACTGGGTTTGAGTGACCAATTGTGTGTGCCGGCGCTGCATCACCACCCACGTGAAGCCATCGGTCAGCTGGAACAGGCGATTGCCGAGCTGGGCCGGCCGTTGCTGGTGGGAAGCTCACTCGGCGGCTACTATGCGACTCACCTGGCCGAGCGCCATGGCTTGAAAGCCCTGCTGGTCAACCCGGCGGTCAGCCCGCACCGGATGTTCGACGGATACCTGGGCACGCAGAAAAACCTGTATACCGATGAGACCTGGGAACTGACCCACGACCACGTGACGGCCCTGGCCGAGCTGGAAGTGCCGGCCCCCGTGGATGCGCAGCGCTATCAGGTGTGGTTGCAGACCGGCGATGAAACACTGGATTATCGCCACGCCCAGCAGTATTACCGGGCCTGTGCCTTGCGCATTCAAGCTGGCGGCGACCATGGTTTCCAGGGTTTTGCCGGGCAATTGCCGGCGTTGCTGAGTTTTGCCGGCATTGGCGCCGATTTGTATCAGGCAATCGATTTCACTGCATTGTGATGTCTTGCCCCTTTTTCATTGAATCACTGACGACGAGACCCTATGGCCACTCCCAGCGCTAGCTCTTATAACGCCGACGCCATCGAAGTCCTCTCGGGCCTCGACCCGGTGCGCAAACGCCCCGGCATGTACACCGACACCAGCCGGCCGAACCACCTCGCCCAGGAAGTCATCGACAACAGCGTCGACGAAGCCCTGGCCGGTCACGCAAAATCGGTGCAGGTCATCTTGCACGCCGACCACTCGCTGGAAGTCAGCGACGATGGTCGCGGCATGCCGGTCGACATTCACCCGGAAGAGGGCGTGTCGGGCGTTGAACTGATCCTTACCAAGCTCCATGCGGGCGGCAAGTTTTCCAACAAGAACTACCAGTTCTCCGGCGGTCTGCACGGGGTGGGTATTTCCGTCGTCAACGCCTTGTCGACCGAAGTCCGGGTGCGTGTAAAACGTGACGGCAACGAATACCAGATGACTTTCAACGATGGCTTCAAGGCCACCGAGCTGGAAATCGTCGGCACCGTCGGCAAGCGCAATACCGGCACCAGCGTGTATTTCGCGCCGGATCCGAAATACTTCGATTCACCAAAATTCTCCATCAGCCGTCTCAAGCACGTGCTCAAGGCCAAGGCTGTGCTGTGCCCGGGGCTGCTGGTCAGCTTCGAAGACAAAGGCACCGGCGAGAAAGTCGAGTGGCATTACGAAGACGGCCTGCGCTCCTATCTGGTGGACGCGGTCAGCGAATTCGAACGCCTGCCGGACGAACCGTTCTGCGGCAGCCTGGCCGGCAATAAAGAAGCGGTCGACTGGGCACTGCTGTGGCTGCCGGAAGGTGGTGATGCGGTGCAGGAAAGCTACGTCAACCTGATCCCGACGCAGCAGGGCGGTACCCATGTCAACGGTCTGCGTCAGGGCCTGCTCGATGCGATGCGCGAGTTCTGCGAGTTCCGCAGCCTGCTGCCGCGCGGCGTGAAGCTGGCGCCGGAAGACGTCTGGGAGCGCATCGCTTTCGTGCTGTCGATGAAGATGCAGGAGCCGCAATTCTCCGGCCAGACCAAAGAGCGACTGTCGTCCCGTGAAGCGGCGGCGTTCGTTTCCGGTGTGGTCAAGGACGCTTTCAGCCTGTGGCTCAACGCCAACCCGGAAACTGGCCTGGCGCTGGCCGAACTGGCGATCAACAACGCCGGCCGTCGTCTCAAGGCCAGCAAAAAGGTCGAGCGCAAGCGTGTCACCCAAGGCCCGGCGTTGCCAGGCAAACTGGCTGATTGCGCCGGGCAGGACCCGATGCGTTCCGAGCTGTTCCTGGTCGAAGGTGATTCCGCCGGCGGTTCCGCCAAGCAAGCGCGGGACAAGGAGTTCCAGGCGATCCTGCCGTTGCGCGGCAAGATCCTCAACACCTGGGAAGTCGACGGCAGCGAAGTTCTGGCCAGCCAGGAAGTGCACAACATTGCCGTGGCCATCGGTGTCGATCCGGGCGCGGCGGACATGAGCCAGCTGCGCTACGGCAAGATCTGCATCCTCGCCGACGCCGACTCTGACGGTCTGCACATTGCCACGCTGCTGTGCGCCTTGTTCGTCCAGCATTTCCGCCCACTGGTGGATGCCGGTCACGTCTACGTGGCGATGCCGCCGCTGTATCGCATCGACCTTGGCAAAGAGATTTACTACGCCCTCGACGAAGCCGAGCGCGACGGGATTCTCGACCGTCTGGTGGCCGAGAAGAAACGCGGCAAACCACAGGTCACCCGATTCAAAGGCCTGGGTGAAATGAACCCGCCGCAGCTGCGTGAAACCACGATGGACCCGAATACCCGGCGTCTGGTGCAACTGACGCTGGGCGAGGACTTCGCCGAAACCTCGGAAATGATGGACATGCTGCTGGCGAAGAAGCGCGCCGGCGACCGCAAGACCTGGCTCGAATCCAAAGGCAACCTCGCCGAGGTGCTGGTTTGATGCGGTTCGGTCGAGTATTGGCGAGTGCGTTGCTACTGAGTGCGATGACGGTGTCGGCGCAGCCTGCACCCGAGTTGAAGTTGCTGTCCGAACACCCGGTTGACGGCATGCGTGGCGGCAACCTGTCGGGGCTGGCGGTGTGCGGTAAAGATCTGTGGACGGTCTCTGACCGCGACGATGATCAGATCTATCGTCTGGACACCCGCGATCAGGTCTGGCAGGCCGAAACGGTGCGTCTCGACGTGCCGTCATTGCCAGACAGCGGATTGCCTTGGGGCTTGCGAGTGCGGACGTGGGCCGCGCAGTTCGTGCGTGGCGGTGATCTGGATTTCGAAGGCATCACATGCGACAACGCGGGCAATCGCTACATCGTCAGTGAAGCGCATGCAGCCGTGTTGCAGGTATCGCCGCAAGGCACGGCGTCATGGCTGAAAATCTCGCCAATGCTGGTCCGTGAAGCGCGAGCCAGTGGCATGTTGCTGCACTTCAACGCCTTGTTCGAAGGCCTGACGGTCAACCCTGCCGGCGATGAAATATGGCTGGCCGCCGAGCGCGAGCGCCGTGGTCTGTTGAAGATCAAGCGTCAGCAAACGGTCTGGGATTGCGACGGCGGCTGCGTGCTGTTCAGCGAAGACGGGGTCGAGATGCAGCCGCCGCAGTTTCCCAACGCCCGGTTGGTGACACGCGACTTCGCCGACCTGTCGTTGTTCAACGGCAAGCTGTTCACGCTGGAGCGTAATGCGTACCAGATCTGCCGCCGCGATGCGGTGACGGCCAAGGTCGAGCGTTGCTGGTCGTTCGCCGAGGAGGCCTTGCAGCCCCAGCGACGCTACTCACAGGCCTTCGGTCTGGCAGAAGCGCTGGTGGTGGACGCCGACGGCGCCTGGATCGGCCTCGACAACAATGACGGTGCCCGTGCCGACGGCGAAAAACGTCCGATCGTCTGGCGTTTCGCCGCGCCTGAAGGTGGATGGAGCGCCAAACCTTGAGCCAGCCCCTGCCGGGCAAACGCGCCGGCCGGGTGCTGATGATTCTGGCCTGGTGCGCGGCGCTGTTTCTGGCCACGCGGTTTTTCGGCCAGTGGGAAGCGCGCCAGCAGAATCCGAACGTGGTGGTCACGTCCGAGCAGCATGACGGCGTGATCGAAGTGAAGCTGGCCGGCAATGCCCAAGGGCATTTTGTCGCCAGTGGACAGATCAACGGTGAGCCGGTGGAGTTCATGCTCGACACCGGTGCCACCGATGTGGCGATCCCGGCGGATCTGGCCAAACGGTTGAAGCTGGAAGAAGGCTTCGGCGTGACCCTGAGCACGGCCAACGGCCTGAGCCAGGGCTACCGGACAAAGATCGACCGCCTGCAGCTGGGTGACATTGTGCTGCGCGACGTCCGCGCACTGGTGGCGCCGGGGCTGCATGGCGATCAGGTGCTGCTCGGCATGAGCGCCCTGAACAAACTTGAATTTACCCAGCGCGGTGGCACCATGCTGCTGCGCCAGACAACGAACCGATGAGGCCCGCATGAGCGACTCCCTTGATCTCAGCCTGGACGGTGTAGAACGCCGCTCGCTGGCTGACTTCACCGAAAATGCCTACCTCAACTACTCCATGTACGTGATCATGGACCGTGCTCTGCCGCATATCGGCGACGGCCTGAAACCGGTACAGCGGCGTATCGTCTACGCCATGAGCGAGCTGGGGCTGGACGCCGACTCCAAGCACAAGAAATCGGCGCGTACCGTCGGCGACGTGCTCGGCAAGTTCCACCCGCACGGCGACTCGGCGTGCTACGAAGCGATGGTGCTGATGGCCCAGCCATTCAGCTATCGCTACACGCTGGTCGACGGCCAGGGCAACTGGGGTGCGCCGGACGATCCGAAGTCCTTCGCCGCCATGCGTTACACCGAAGCGCGGCTGTCGCGTTATTCCGAAGTGCTGCTCAGCGAACTGGGCCAGGGCACCGCTGACTGGGGGCCGAACTTCGACGGCACCCTGCAGGAACCGCTGGTGTTGCCGGCACGTTTGCCGAACATCCTGCTCAACGGCACCACCGGTATCGCCGTGGGCATGGCCACCGACGTGCCACCGCACAACCTGCGCGAAGTCGCCACCGCCTGCGTGCGCCTGCTCGATGAGCCGAAAGCCACGGTCGAGCAGCTCTGCGAGCATATTCAAGGCCCGGACTACCCGACCGAAGCGGAAATCATTACCCCGCGCGCCGACCTGCTGAAAATGTACGAAACCGGCAAGGGCTCGGTGCGCATGCGCGCCGTGTACCACGTCGAGGACGGCGACATTATCGTCACCGCGCTGCCGCATCAGGTTTCCGGGGCCAAGGTGCTGGAGCAGATCGCTGCACTGATGCAGGCCAAACCGTCGAAAGCACCGCAGATCGCTGACCTGCGCGATGAGTCCGACCACGAAAACCCGTGCCGCATCGTGATCATCCCGGTCAACAGCCGCGTCGATCACGAAGCGTTGATGCAGCACCTGTTCGCCAGCACCGAGCTGGAGTCGACCTACCGGGTCAACGTCAACATCATCGGTCTGGACGGCAAGCCGCAGCTGAAAAACCTGCGTGCCTTGCTGGTCGAATGGCTGGAGTTCCGCGTGCTGACCGTGCGTCGCCGCCTGCAATTCCGCCTCGACAAGGTCGAGCGTCGCCTGCACCTGTTGGACGGTTTGCTGATTGCCTACCTCAACCTGGATGAAGTGATCCACATCATCCGTACCGAGGAGCACCCGAAAGCCAAGCTGATCGAGCGCTTTGCCCTCAGCGAAATCCAGGCCGACTACATCCTCGACACCCGCCTGCGTCAATTGGCGCGCCTGGAAGAGATGAAGCTGCGTGACGAGCAGGACGAACTGCTCAAGGAACAAGCCAAGCTGCAAGCGCTGCTGGGCAGCGAAGCCAAGCTGAAGAAGCTGGTGCGCACCGAGCTGTTGAAAGACGCCGAAACCTACGGTGATGACCGTCGCTCGCCAATCGTCGAGCGTGCTGAAGCGAAAGCGTTGACCGAACACGATCTGCTGCCGAACGAGAAAGTCACCGTCGTGCTGTCGGAAAAAGGCTGGATCCGTTCGGCCAAAGGCCATGACATTGATGCCACCGGCCTGTCGTACAAGGCGGGTGACGGCTTCAAGACCTCGGCGGCGGGGCGTTCCAACCAGTCTGCCGTGGTGATTGACTCCACTGGCCGCAGCTATTCGGTTGCCGCTCATACCTTGCCGTCGGCGCGCGGCCAGGGCGAACCGTTGACCGGGCGTCTGACCCCGCCACCGGGCGCGACTTTCGAATGCGTGCTGATGCCGGAAGACGATGCGCTGTACGTGATCGCCTCCGACGCCGGTTACGGTTTCGTGGTCAAAGGCGAAGATCTGCAAGCCAAGAACAAGGCCGGTAAAGCTCTGTTGAGTCTGCCGAACAACGCCAAGGTGATCGCGCCGCGTCCGGTGGCCGATCGTGAGCAGAACTGGCTGGCCTCGGTCACGACCGAAGGTCGCCTGCTGATATTCAAGATCAGCGATCTGCCACAATTGGGTAAGGGCAAGGGCAACAAGATCATCGGGATTTCCGGTGAACGCGTGGCCAGTCGCGAAGAATATGTCACGGACATCGCCGTCATTCCGGAAGGCGCCACCTTGGTGCTGCAGGCCGGAAAACGGACCCTTTCGCTGAAGGCCGACGACCTCGAACACTACAAAGGTGAACGTGGCCGGCGTGGCAATAAACTGCCAAGGGGCTTCCAGAGGGTGGATGCGCTGCTCGTCGAAAACCTCAATTAGGCGCCCTAGAGCGTTCGATCTACGATTTAACGCGTAGATCGACGCTTTGGCGCTGGAGTCGGAACGCATATTCACGGATGATATGGCCTTTCCAAGCGCCGGCGTGGCCGAGCGTTCTTCATATTTATTGAGTATTTTCACTGTGGTCAGCCTTGTGGCGGCCACCTGGACGGGATGATGACCTCTCTGCGCCCCCTTATTTTCCTGCTCGCCGGCGTTCTTGGCCTGGCGGGTTGCAGCGTTCACCAGCCGGTGTCGCTGTATCAGCTGGACAGCGGAAGTCCGGCTCAGCCTGCGCAAAGCACAGGCATGGCGGTTTTGTTGGGCCCGGTAGTCATCGCTGATTACCTGCAACGTGAAACCCTGCTGCAACGTCAACCGGACGGCAGCCTGCAAGCCTCGACCGACGGTCGCTGGGCGGGCAGCCTTTCGTCGGATATCGATCAATTGCTAATGCGTCAGGTTGCCGGTCATCTCGACAGCCAGCGTGTGGTGCTGGCACCGGCCACCCTGGGTTTTACCCCGGATGTGCAGGTGTTGCTGACCATCACGCGTCTGGACTCCGGTGAGAAGCAACCGGCGATTCTCGATGCGCAATGGCGCCTGATCGACCGCCGTGGTCAGGTACGCGATAACCGTATCGTCCATCTGCAAGAGCTGCACGCGGGCACGACGGCTTCGCAGGTTCAGGCACAAGGCATTTTGCTGCAGCGTCTGGCCGAGCAGTTGTCGGTGGCGCTTAAACCATTGTCCAACCAGCCTCCGGTGGCTGAAGCTCCACGTAAAGCGGCCCCAAAACCGGCAGCGCCGGCAGCGGAATCCGAGAAGCAGCCGAAGATTCCGATGGCCTCGCCGATTCGTACTGATATGGAAGTGTTCCGCTTCTAACGCAGGAACGAGACAGAGCAGAGCCCGCCTTGTGCGGGCTTTGTTGTGTCTGGGGGCTGGGGATCTACGGTATGGCAGCTGGCCCCTTCGCGAGCAAGCCCGCTCCCACGGTGAAGTGACGAGCAACGCACAATCGATGCAGCAGTTGAAGATCCGCATTGTGTGGGCTGGCCTCTTCGCGAGCAGGCTCGCTCCCACAGGGAATGTGGGCGCTGCTGATCAAGTGTGGGAGCGAGCCTGCTCGCGAAGGGGACGGCACAGGCAACAAAAAAGCCCGCAGACAATCACGTGTCTGCGGGCTTCGATGTTTCAGGCCTGAGGCTTACGCCCGGCGTTCATGCATCCGCGCCAGTTGCCGTTCGAGCATCGAGGGATAAGGCTCCATCAAACGCTCCACGCAGCAAGCCCCTTCAGGACTGGCGATCGGGCGGATTCGCGCACGCTGGCGAATCAGCGCATCGTCACCAATCTTGCGCTCGACCAGCAGCAGGTTGCGGCTGTGCTGCGACAGGGCCAGGGCATCCTGAGCCGAGTCGGTCAGCAGCAGGTCGATCTGGCTCAGACCGAACAGCTCATCGCCCAAGGTCAGGCCCAGCTGCAATTGCAGGGTGATGCCGCTGTCGGCGACTTCGATCTGCAATTGATGGCCCAGCGCCCGCAGCAACTCGCCGCAGCAGATCGCGTTGGTCAGGTAGTCGTCGCCGCTGTCTTCGGTGTGGAACAGCATCAGTGTGCTGCCGTCGTTCAGGGTTTCGATTTCGCCCTGATACAGCGAAGCCGCCTGATCGAGGCAATCGCGATAGCGCTCCAGCAATTCTTCCAGGCGTGCACGCGGCAGGCGACGCAGTTGTTCCTGCGACCCCAGTTGCACGGCAAGCACCGCACTGTGTTGCGGCACGCTCGGCGTGGCCTTGCGCGCGACCGGTTGTGGCGCTTCATCCAGCGATTCGTCGCGCAGATCGGCAAACGCGTCGTCGTCTTCATCGTCTTCAACAGTGCTGACAACGTGGCGTGGTGCAGGCTTTTGCGCAGCCAACGGACGGGTTTCGTCAAAGCTCGGGTCACGCAGGTTGCGCACTTCGAACTCCGGCTCATCCTCTTCTTCGAACTCGGGTTCCGGCTCGGGCTCGGGTTTCGGCGCTGGTTCCGGAGCGAAGTTGGCGTGCAGCTGACGCGCCAGGTCGCCGATCTCGTCCTGACGGTCGGTGCCCGGGGTGTATTCATCGATGTTGCGCAGCCACACGCGCAATTGCAGCAGCGGCGTGGACAGATAGCGGCCCATGCGCAGGCTCAAGGCCAGCGACAGCGCCAACAGGATTGCACTGAGAATGCCCATGCTCTGCAGGCTGATGGTCATCGGCTGCTGGAACTGATCCATGTCCAGGCTGATGCGCAGTTGCCCGGCGGTCACGTCCTGGAAGGTGATCTTGCTCTCGTACATGCCTTCGGCTTCGCCCAGCAGGCTGTGCTTGGGGCGCTGACCGGATTCGGCGAGGATGCGGTTGTCCACGCTATAGATAGCCGCGTGGGCCACCAGTTTGTTCTTGGTCAGGTTGTTGAGCAGCACGTTGAGGCTGAGGATGTCGTTGGACACCAACAGTTCAGTGGCGGAGGTGGCGGTCTGCGTGGTCAGGCTTTCGCCCAGCGCATCGGCCTGCTCGTGCATGGCCTGCTTGAACTGCAAGCCCATCACCCCGGCATAGATCACCAGGGCCAGAGCGACCAGGATCACGTTATGGCTGGCAATGCGCAATGCAATCGGCACACGGCGATGACGCAGTGCACGGAAGATCAGCAGGAAGAAGTTATCGGTTTTAACTGGCGTGGGCCGGTTCACTGAGCTCGGCTCTTTTGTCCGTGAAGTTGACGCGCAGTATAGCGACAGGCCCTAGGCCGGCAAAGCGCTCGCGGTGCCCGATGGTCACTGAAAGTGGGTAGAATGCGATTTTTTTCCAGCTGCGGGGGTGCGCGTTGCGCGAAATCGTCCTGATTAACATCACGGGAGTCGACCGTCCGGGTCTGACTGCGGCCATTACCGGCGTTCTGGCCCAGGGTGGTGTGAACATCCTCGACATCGGTCAGGCGGTGATCCACGACACCCTGTCGTTCGGCATCCTGGTCGAGATCCCCGACTCCGAGCAGGCCAAGGCTGTGCTCAAGGACATCCTGTTCAAGGGTTACGAGCTCGATCAGCAGGTGCGCTTCACCCCGGTGTCTGAAGAGGATTACCAGCAGTGGGTGGGCAATCAGGGCAAGAAACGCCACATCGTCACCCTGTTGACCCGCAAGGTGACCGCCGGCCAATTGCAGGCGGTCAGCTCGATCACTGCCAAATATGGCCTGAACATCGATCATATCGACCGTCTGTCGGGTCGCATGCCGCTGGACACGCCGGAGGACAAGGGCAAGGGCTGCATCGAGTTCTCCGTGCGGGGCGAAGCGGCTGACCCGCAGGCCCTGCGCGCTGAATTCCTCAGCGTCGCCCAAGAGCTGAACGTCGATATCGCCTTTCAGGAAGATTCGCTGTTCCGCCGCAACCGGCGTCTGGCGGTGTTCGACATGGACTCGACGCTGATCGAAGCCGAAGTCATCGATGAACTGGCCAAGGCAGCCGGCGTGGGCGAGCAAGTCTCGGCCATCACCGAGCGCGCCATGGCCGGCGAGCTGGATTTTCGCGCCAGCTTCAAGGAACGTCTGGCGCTGCTCAAGGGCCTGGACGTCAGCGTGCTGGACTCGATCGGCGCGTCGCTGCGGTTGACCGAAGGCGCCGAAACCCTGTTCGCCGAACTCAAGCGTCTGGGTTACAAGACGGCGATCCTGTCTGGCGGCTTCACCTACTTCGCCAAGCAACTGCAGGCCAGGCTCGGCATCGACTACGTATTCGCCAACGAACTGGAAGTGGTCGACGGCAAGTGCACCGGCGTGGCGATCGAGCCGATCGTCGATGCGCAGCGCAAGGCTGATCTGCTGAAGGAGCTGGCGCACAAGGAAGGCTTGCGTCTGGAGCAGACCATTGCGGTGGGCGATGGCGCGAATGACCTGCCGATGCTGGCGATTGCCGGTCTGGGTGTGGCGTTCCGGGCCAAGCCGTTGGTCAAGCAGTCGGCCAAGCAGGCGATCTCCACGCTTGGGCTGGATGGTGTGTTGTACCTGCTGGGCTTTCGCGACCGTGACGGGGAACTCTGAAGTCTCTGCTGTCTGAACGGGCCTCTTCGCGAGCAAGCCCGCTCCCACATTGGAATTCGGTCTCCTGTGGGAGCGGGCTTGCTCGCGAAGGGCTCAACTCGATCTAAAGCGACTTCCACAACGAATCGAAATCCTCCTCGCTCCCGCCATTGCGCGCGGCCTCCAGCGAGCGATAGGCAAACTGATTGAAACTGTGCGTACTCGCCACCCGTCGATCCAGTCCGGCGCGGTGTTCTTCGCCGTGGGTGTTGATCAGCACTTTATTGCCTTCCTGAAACGGCAAGCGTGGGGCCAGCAAGGTTGCGGGCAAGTCGATGGCGCTGATCTCGGGCAGCAACAGGCCGCGTAAATAGTGACTGTGATCGTCCTGCGAGCGCACCAGTTGCAATCCGCAGGGTTCGGCGTGCGGTGCCACCAGTTCAATGCCCATTTGCGGCCCGCTGCCGCGTACCTGACGAATCCAGCGGACTACCGCAATGCTCCAGCCCTGATTCGAACTGTCCTGAATCCCGACCATCTCCCCGGCCTGCAACTCGGCGGGCACTTCACTCGGCCACCCCAGGCAATAACCGCCGGGGCTGTGGTTGATCACGGGTAACGTGTAGGTCGGGTAGTGCGGTGTGTGGTCGGTCTGGCTTTCGTCCTCACCGAGATGGTCGTACTGGATTTCTTCATAGGGCAGAAACTCATCCGCCTTGCTCTGCGGGGCGGCGTCGAAGGCCTGGCTCCAGCTGTCTTTTTCACCTTGGGCCACGGCGCTGCTGAAGTTTGCCGCGCGGGCACCGGGGTGTTTGAGCAGTTCGCTGAAGGTGCGCTCGCCGCCCAGATAGAAGTGCAGGGCGCTCATGCCCACGCACACGGTCAGGTTGCCCTGGCCGACAGTGCGCTGAAAACTGCGCTCGGCGGCCTGGCCCCAACTGGCGTGCAGATGCTGCAGGGTGTCGAGGCTCAGTCCCGACGGGATGGGCAGTGGCGTCGACGTTTCCTGATGCAGCAAATGCGCTTCGATGACATTCACCAGCGGCTGCGGATTGAAACCGAGCAGGGCGCCCTGCTGTTCTTTGCGGAACATGCTGCGGTAGCGCGGGCCGGCGTCCAGTTCGGCGCTGATGGCGAACAGGCCATCGTCCGGGCTGCCGGGGTGCAGCTTGAGCAGGGCGCTCCACGGTTCCAGCACTTCGCCCAACCGGGCGATCTGGTTCTGCCGCAGTTGATTGCAGCGGGCGCTGCCCAGCAGCAGGGCGGCAATGTAGGTCTGCTCCAGACTCAGTTCGGTGCTCAGGCTCGCCAGGTCGTCATGCACCCGGCGTTGTTGCAGCTGCAATCCGCAGGCGCAGCGATACAACTGATGCAGCTCGAACCACAGCTGCTCCGGCGCCGGGCTATACAGCTGCGCGGCCCGCAGCAGTTGCCTCTTGAGTGCATGGGCGGCCCGTTGCAGGGCCTGACTGACCAGCGTCGCGCGATCCTTGTGGTACTTGGGGGCAATGCGCAGAACGATCTGTTTGTAGCCGATGGCCAACTGACTTTGCAGCGCCTGGCACAGGTTGCTGATCTTGCGCGAACGATCATCGAGCATGATCGCCTGATGCAGGAAGTGCCGCTCCAGATGCTGGCAGACGAAATACACCTCGGGACGCAGCAACTCCAGCAACTGCAGGCGATTGTCGCTGGGGGTGAGCAGTTGGTTGAGTTCGCCCAGGCCTTGGTACAACTGGCGGGCGGTTTCACCGATGTTGGCCTTGGGCAGGCCGGCGATCCAGCGTTTGAGGTCGCGCGGGGTGGCTTCGCAGAACGACAGGCGTGACTGCGTTGGAGTCGGGGCGTTTAGCAGCGGAGGGGAGATGGTCTGGCTCATGCCAAAAACCATAGCAGCAATTACAGCAATCGGTGGGAGCGGCCGAAGCCGCTCTCACCGAAGACGAATCAGGCTTGTGGCAGTGCCAGGCCTTGGCCCATCTGCACTGGCGAACCAGCGGCGAGTTCTTCAGCCCATTTCACCTGATCTGGCCCGAACAGCACGATCGCGGTCGAACCCAGCTTGAAGCGGCCCAGTTCAGCGCCTTTTTCCAGATGGATCGGCGCACGGGCGGCTTCGTCGTAGCGGAAGGTTTTCAGTTCACGCTTTGGCGGCGTGACCAGGCCGGCCCACACGGTTTCGATCGAAGCAACGATCATTGCGCCCACCAGTACAACCGCCATCGGGCCGCGCTCGGTGTCGAAAATGCACGCCACACGCTCGTTGCGGGCGAACAGTTCCGGAACGTTTTCGGCGGTGGTCTGGTTGACCGAGAAGATCCGGCCCGGGATGTAGACCATCTCGCGCAGGGTGCCGGCCAGCGGCATGTGCACGCGGTGGTAGTCCTTCGGCGACAGGTAGATGGTGGCGAAATCGCCGCCCATGAACGGTGCTGCATTGGCCGCGTCACCGCCCAGCAGTTCCAACACGCTGAAGCTGTGGCCCTTGGCCTGGAACACACGACCGTGTTCGATCGGGCCGAGCTGGCTGACTGCACCGTCGGCCGGGCTGAGGATCGCACCCGGCGTTTCGTCCAGTGGACGCGCGCCGTCTTTCAGGGCACGGGTGAAGAAGGCGTTGAAGTGCTCGTAAGCGGTCAGGTCTTCGACCAGCGCTTGCGACATGTCCACCTGGTAACGCTTGGCGAACCACTGGGTGAAGGCATTTTTGAACCAGCGCACGCGGCACTCGGCAATGCAGCCGGCCAGGCGCGACAGCAGATGATGAGGCAGCAGGTACTGGCTGAGGATAAACAGACGCTCTTTCATTAGTTGTCCTTAAAAACCTTAAATCTCGACAGGCGTATCAGGGTGGTTGCCCCACTCGCCCCAGGAACCGGCGTAGCCCTTGACCCGCGGATAACCGAGGGACTTGGCCACCAGATAAGTGAAGCCCGACCGGTGATGGGTCTGGCAGTGGGTAATGATTTCTTTGTCCTTGGTGATCCCGAGGTCTTCGAGGATTTGCGGCATGTCTGCGCGAATGCGCAACTGACGGGCCTTGTCCATGCCGGCGGTCCACTCGAAATTGACCGCGCCGGGGATGTGCCCACCCTTGGCGGCCAACACCTTCTCGCCGGAGTACTCCAATGGCCCGCGGGCATCCCAGATCGCCAGATCGGCGGCGCCGAGACGGCTTTGCAAGTATTCGCGAGTGGCGGTTGGCTCTTCGTGAATGCTCAGCGCTATCGGGCCGCCCGCCGCAGGCGGCACCTGGATCGACATCGGCATGCCAGCCTCCAGCCACGCCGGCAGACCACCATCGACGTAGTGGTACTTGTCGTGACCGATCACGTCGAGCAGCCAGATGAAGCGCCCGGCCCAGCCGCCGCCCTCGTCGTCATAAACCACGTAGACCGCGTCCTGACGATGGCCCAGTTCACCGAACAAGGCTTCCAGATCGGCCTTGGCCGGCAGCAGTCCCGGCGCCGGCGGCTGGCCGAGCTGGGTGCGTTTCGGGTCAACAAAGCGTGCGCCGGGAAGGTGACCTTCGGCATAACGGGCAGGGCTGGTCAGATCCACCAGAATCAGTTCAGGGGAATCGAGACGCGGGAGCAGGTCGCTCGGCTCGAT
Source organism: Pseudomonas sp. H1h (assembly GCF_000633255.1). GTDB lineage: Bacteria > Pseudomonadota > Gammaproteobacteria > Pseudomonadales > Pseudomonadaceae > Aquipseudomonas. The sequence goes on along the minus strand of NZ_AYMJ01000012.1, from coordinate 24,504 downwards.
GACGAGCGGCAAGCCAGAGAAGTCAGACATGTGAGGTCTCCAGAGCACAAAGGGGGGGATTGTAGCGCAGCCTCATCGGCCACGGCTGCTAAAGCTGTGCAGGGCTTTTTCGATGCACTGCGCGGTTTTGCCGAAAGCCTGCACCGTGATGTCGGCGAATGGCCCGCCGCCCTGATCGGCCACGACGATCATGATTACCCGCCCATTATTGACCAGCGAGCGCAGGAACAGGTGTTCGCCACGAAACAGCGAACGCAGGCCCGGCGGCAGCAGGGCGGAGAATTGTGCGTTGTTTTCGGGGTTGATCCGCACTTGTGCCTGCTGCGCGAGCAATCGTTGCAGGACTTTGCTCTGACTGACGACAAAATTCAGCGCGGCGGCTTCTTTCGGCAGGCCGAAGGTCTGGTGCACACGCAGATTGGACTGTGTGCGATCGGCCATCAGAATCATCACCCGGCGCATACCGCTGGCAACCAGGGCATCGCGCGCCGCGACGGTCAGGCTCATGGCATTGGTGAAGCGGCTCGGCTCGGCCAGCAGTTCGGCGCATTGCCGGCGCCAATTCGCCAGATCCTCGGTACTCGGTGCGGCCGCCGGCAGCATTCCGGCCGGCAAACGATGGGTGCCCCACGGCCATAATAATGAAACGGCCGGGTGCCACAGATCGGGCATTGCATGCTGACGCGCACTGTTGGCAGCTTGCTGGTGCAATTGTTGTTGCACCTCGTCCATCGAAATCTGCAGATAAAGGCTGGTCAGATATTGCCAGCGTTCGCTGTGCGGACTGTCCCAGGCCTGTTGCGCCGACAGCGCCAGGCCGTTGGCCAGCATCACGGTGTTGGCTGGCTGATTGAGCCAGCGACGCAGGGTCGGATCGTCATCGAGGCGGTTCTGTTGGCGCAGCGGGTGTTCGCTGTCGCGGGCGATGCGCAGCACTTTGACCAGTTCGCGTTGTTCGCTGAGCAGCAGCTTATAGCCTTGCTGCACCCAGATCGGCAGGTGCCAGACTTGCACCAGCGCCTCGGCGATTTTCAGCAGGCGCACGCCAAACAGTTGCTTCTCGACCACCGGGGCCGACTCGCCCTTGTGGATGACCCGCAGCTCCCACTCTTCGAGCAACTGTGGAAACGTCAGCGCCAGCGGCCATAACGGCGAGAGAAACAACAGGCTGCCCCAATGGATGTCCTGCCACAGCCGCGCCAGGCGACTGGCGAAAAAACCGTTGGCCTGTTGCGTGGCGTGCTGGCTGATCATTTGCAGTTGGCGCAAGGCCTGGGGAATCTGCATCTGCGGTTCGACGGGCAGGCGCGCGAGCAATTCCTCGGTACGCGCCAGGCCCAGGCGGTTGATCGCCACCTCGAGATTTTCCGCCGGTGCGGCCATGGTGCCGTGGGTGTGACGATTGGCCTCACGAATGATGCTCAAGGCCAGTGCCGGACTGTCCTGCATCAGGTCGGCGATGTCGCGCAGCGAGCTGCGGTTATCGCGAATCGCCCGGCAAACCTTGTCGTGAGCTTCTTGCGGAACCGGCAGGCGCACGCTATCGAGCAGCTTTACCCAGCCTTCGAGTGTGGTCGGTTTTGCGTGTGGGACGTTCGTTTCATTAGCCATGTCTGGACGAGATCTTCACTGACTGTAGACGCGCCCGGCATGGGCTAAATTGGCTTTTCGCCTGAACTGGCTATAGTCTGGCGCAGTTTTGCCGATAAGTAGAAGAAGAGATTTTTTAACTTCCGAATATGACCTTGAACCCGACTCAGTAAGTACTTTCTACCTATGGCTAAAATTATCGGCATCATCGTCGTATTCGCGAGCGTGCTCGGCGGATACGTGCTCTCCCACGGCAAAATTGCCGCCCTGATCCAGCCCTTCGAGGTGATGATCATCGGTGGTGCGGCCCTCGGTGCATTCCTGCAGGCCAACCCCGGTTACATGACGATGCACGTGCTCAAGAAATCCCTGAGCATGTTCAGTTCGCGTTTCAGCCACACCTTCTATCTCGAAGTGCTGGGCCTGATCTACGAGATCCTCAACAAGAGCCGCCGCGAAGGCATGATGGCCATAGAAGGCGACATCGAAGACGCCGCCGCGAGCCCGATCTTCGCCAAGTACCCGGCCGTGCTCAAAGACGAGCGCATGACCGCGTTCATCTGCGATTACCTGCGCATCATGTCCTCCGGCAACATGGCTCCGCATGAGCTGGAAGGCCTGTTCGACATGGAACTCTACAGCCTCAAGGAAGACCTCGAACATCCATCCCACGCGGTGAACGGCATTGCCGACGCCATGCCGGGTTTCGGTATCGTCGCGGCGGTACTGGGTATCGTGGTGACCATGGCGTCGTTGGGTGAGGGCGATCAGAAATCCATCGGTCTGCACGTCGGTGCGGCACTGGTCGGTACCTTCTTCGGTATTCTCGCAGCGTATGGTTTCTTCGGCCCGTTGGCACATTCCCTGGCCCACGATGCCAAGGAAGAACTGAACGTCTACGAGGCGATCAAGGCTTCCCTGGTGGCGTCCGCTTCCGGCATGCCGCCATCGCTGGCAGTCGAGTTCGGGCGCAAGGTGCTGTACCCGGCCCACCGTCCAAGCTTTGCCGAGCTGGAACAAGCCGTTCGCGGTCGCTAAGCTATGGAAAATAATCAGCCGATTATCATCAAGCGCGTCAAGCGCATAGCCGGCGGGCATCACGGCGGAGCGTGGAAAATCGCCTTCGCCGACTTCGCCACGGCGATGATGGCGTTCTTCCTGGTGTTGTGGCTGCTGTCCACCGCAACGCCGGAACAGAAGATCGCCATCGCCGGTTACTTCAAGGATCCGGTCGGCTTCTCTGAAAGCGGCACGCCGTACATCATCGACCTGGGCGGTACACCGACCCTGGCGCCGGAAAATACCCTCAACCCTGAGGTGAAGTCGCAGCCGCAACCGGACAAGGTCACGGTCGACACTGAGCAGGTCGAAGGCATGGCCGAACAGGTCGAGAAGGAACGCCTGGAACTGTTGCTGCAGGAACTGCAGAACAAGGTCAACGAGAACCCGCAACTGCAGAAGTTCAAGGATCAGATCCTGTTCGAGATCACCCCGAACGGCTTGCGCATCCAGATCATGGACGCCGAGAACCGGCCGATGTTCGACTCGGGCTCTGCACGTCTGAAGCCGTACTTCGAAGACATCCTGCTGGCCATGGCCGACACCATCAAAGCGGTGCCGAACAAGATCAGCATCAGCGGCCACACCGACGCCAAGCCGTACACCGGCACCGGCGATTTCGGTAACTGGGAGCTCTCGGCCAACCGCGCCAACGCCGCACGGCGTGCACTGGTGGCGGGCAGCTATCCGGACGGGCAAGTGGCGCGGGTGGTCGGTTATGCCTCGTCGGCGCTGTTCGACAAGGAAAACCCGTTCAACCCGGTCAACCGTCGGATCGACATCGTGGTGCTGACCAAGAAGGCGCAAGCGGCCATCGAAGGCTCACAAGGTGCCGACCCGGCCAAGCCTGCTACCGAAGGCGAAAACGGCGCTGCTCCGGCGACGCCCGTTGATCCGAATGCGCTGCCGGCGGACCAGCAACCGGTGCCGGCACATGAGTTGCGCGAACGGCTCAACCTGTTCGACGACGCCGCGCCGAAACCGGCCGAGCCGGGGGCTGCGGCGCCAGCGCCTGCTGCTCCGCCAGCCGCTGCACCGGCCCCTGCGCCGAAACAGTGACCGACAAAAAAGCCGACAGTGATGTCGGCTTTTTTGTGCCTGTCGATTGGCGTTAGAACCCGCGCCGAATCCGGTTTTTCAGTTGTTCATGGAAAATCTCGGCGTTGCGTTTATAGGTGCCGCTGAACGATTCGTTGCTCGAATCCAGCGTCATCGAACGCTTGCTCGACACTTCCTCACGATAGGCATCAATGAAGAAATCCAGATCACTGGTCGTGCTCAACTTTGGCCATTTATCCAGATACAACGGCAACTCCGTCGGCCCGGTCTTGAACGAGCAGATCCTGCGATTGCTGATCGTCGCTTCGCCAATTTCAAACGGCACCCACCACGACAACGCAGTCTTTTCCGACACCACCGCCAGCAAGTGAGTGCATTCAGTGATGTTGCGTGTAATCACGCCGGTGATGTCGTCGGTGGTCTGCGATTCCGGGTCGAGTACGTCGAGGTAAGTTTTGATGTTGGCCTGGATCAGACGGCTGTTGATGGCGATGGCGTGGGCGCGATCCATGTGGCGGTAGCTGATGAATACGGGCATCAGAAATGTCCTTTGAGGGCGAGTTCGCGGTAGTAGGCGCCGAGGGCGGTGAGGCGGCAGCCGGTGGAGTTCATGGCGGCGTAGTACATGTGTTCGGCATCCACGGGCTCGATCAGGCTGTGGCGGTTGCACATTTGCAGTTGCTTGAAGATGTCGCCGTGCTCGGGGTCGAACAGCGCTTCGGTGGGCTCGTAGCTGGGGTCGAGTCTGAAGACGAAACTTGGCTCGGGGAACCAGTCCTTGAGTTTGCGCAGAGTTTCCTCGGCAATCAGCGGGGCGACCTCACGTAACGGCACGAACTGCGAGACATTGGTCTTGAATACCGGACGCTGCTCCCAGGCCCCCAGCGCATTGTCGACAAACGAGTAAACGCTCCCGGGGGTGACCTTGCCGAGTACGTTGGCAGCGCCACCGTGCAGCGCTTGCAGAAGCAGGTCGGTGAATACGCCATGACCGCGACTTTCCAGGGCGTACTGTTCTTTTTTGCAGGCGGTGAGAATGGTCACGCCTTCGCCGATCACACTGCTGCCGCCGCGCAGATTGCGCATGGCCCCTGCTGCGCCGGCCTGGCAGCAATCGAGAATGATGATTTTGTTCTTGATGTGCGGGGCCTTGTCCGCCCATTCCAGGACGTCGCTGATGCGGATACCGTCCCCCCCAGGTTGATAGTCCTGGGGAATCAGTAGCCCTTCGTCAATGCTGGTGTCGAACTGCCCATGACCGGCGAAGTACAGCAGTGCCACGTCACAGTCGCCTGAGAACAAGCTCTGAATCTGCTGTTTCATGTGGTTGAGCGTGAGTTTTTCTTCGGCTGAGGTCAGCACTTTGCTGCTGAAGTTCGGTCGCCCGTTAGCGTGACGCTCCAGCACCGAAGCCATGGCCATTGCGTCGTTGTTACAGCCGCTCAAGGGTGAGACGTAGTCGTAATGGTTAATCCCGATAAACAGTCCCTTGCGCATGGTTACACCGCCGTGTGCTGACGGATTGCACCGATGATGCTGTTGGTGTTCCACGCGCATTCGGCGTGCGCCGCTTCACGCACCACGGCGGAAATACGCTCGGCGCCGAACGGCTTGATCGCGATGATCACCTTGCCCATACGTTTGGCGATCTCGATTTCCTTGTTGATCCACTTGCTGTAGGTCGAATACATCCCGGCCATGATCAGCACCGCCGAGCAAGGGCGAATCTTGTTTTCGATGGCTTCTTCGAGCTGCTTGTCGGTCTGCGCGCCCAGGATCGGATTGTGCGGCGGCACGGAAAAATTCTTGAAACTGAAATCCGGTTTGGCGCCGAGCAGGCGTACCAGATTGTCGTGAGCGTGGGCGTAGTTCCACGAATGGCTGATGAACAGGTGATAGGCTTGCATGGGCTTCCTCGGAAGTCGCGAAAGTGCGAAGGAGGACCCCAATCTAGGCATCTGGCGCGAGCCTACAAGGGCTGGGCGGTGAAAGAGAAATGTCCTGCAAGCAGGCGTGGGTGGGTCTGTCAGAAAGGTCTGACGTTTAATTGAATCGGGGAGGTGTCAGGCACGATCCGACATCCGGCAGCCCTCGGGCGAGGTGCTGCCGGTGCAGATGTTTAGTAGCCGTTTTCCGGCAGGCTGGCGATGATCGAGCGATAGCTGTTCATTCGCTGCTGCTGCACGCGGCCATCTTCCAAGGCCTTGAGCAGTGCACAGCCCGGCTCGCGATCATGCTTGCAGTCGCGGAAGCGGCAGGTGCCGAGCAGATCATCGAACTCGATGAAGCCGGCTTCGACGTCGGCGCGGCTGACGTGGCCGAGACCGAACTCACGGATACCCGGGGAGTCGATCAGCTCACCGCCACCGGGGAAGTGGAACAGGCGCGCGGTGGTCGTGGTGTGCGTGCCCTGGCCGGACAGCTCGGACAACGGCCCGACGCGGGTTTCGACTTCCGGCAGCAGGCTGTTGACCAGCGACGACTTGCCGACACCGGACTGGCCGACGAACACGCTGATGCGCCCGTCGAGCTGCTTCTGCAACTGCTCCATGCCGTTGCCGTGATGCGCCGAGACTTCCAGCACCGGATAACCCAGCGTGCGATACACCGCCAGCAGCGCATTGAGCGCCGGGGCGTTCTGCTCGTCGATCAGGTCGAACTTGTTGAGCAGCAGCAGCGGACGGATGCCGGCGTGTTCAGCGGCGACCAGATAACGGTCGATCAGGTTGGCGTGAGGCTCAGGCAGTGGCGCGAAGACGATGACGATCATGTCGACGTTGGCCGCGACGGGTTTGAGCTGACCACGGCTGTCCGGGCGGCACAGTTCGGTGGTGCGCGGCAGTTGCGCGACGATCACCCCGATGCCCTGGTTGCCGGCGCGCCAGACGACGGTGTCGCCGGTCACCAGTGCTGGCAGGTTGGCGCGCAAGTGGCAGCGGAACACCTGGCCGGCCTGATCGCCGTCAACAGCTTCGACCTCGACCTGCACACCGAAGTGGGCGATCACCAGACCTGTTTGTTCCGGGCCCAGGTCGCCACCCTCGAGCGCTTCGACCGCCGAGGACTCGCGTTTGGCGGCGCGGGCAGCGCGTTCGCCCTGAATCTTTTCGATGCGCCAGTTTTGACGACGATTGAGTTGGCGTTTGGCCATGGGTGTTCCGTCTGAAGAATGCAGCGATTAGGTAAAACGGCCGCGAGTTTAGCACGCCCGGGCACCGGCCTAGGCTAAACTGCGCAGCATTGCCTAGGAGCCCGAATATGCAAAACCCGCAGAACCTGATCTGGATCGACCTGGAAATGACCGGTCTGGATCCGGAAAACGACGTCATCATCGAAATGGCCACCATCGTCACCGACAGTGACCTGAACACCCTGGCCGAAGGCCCGGTGATCGCCATTCACCACAGTGACGAAGTGCTCGCCCGCATGGACGAGTGGAACACCCGCACCCACGGCAACTCGGGCCTGACCCAGCGCGTGCGCGACAGCCGCATCAGCATGGCCGAAGCCGAGGCCGAGACCATCGCGTTCCTTGAGAAGTGGGTACCGAAGGGCAAGTCGCCGATCTGCGGCAACAGCATCTGCCAGGACCGCCGCTTCCTTTATACGCACATGAAAGGGCTGGAAAGCTACTTCCACTACCGCAACCTCGACGTGTCCACGCTCAAGGAACTGGCCGCGCGCTGGGCGCCGGACGTACGCGACAGCTTCAAGAAGGGCAGCACGCATTTGGCACTGGACGACATCCGCGAATCCATCGCCGAGCTGCAGCACTACCGCAAGCACTTCATCAAGTTCTGATTGAGCGGTGTCTGCACTGACCTCTTCGCGAGCAAGCCCGCTCCCACAATCTGGAATGCGTTCCCCCTGTGGGAGCGGGCTTGCTCGCGAAGAGGGCGTCAGGGTCACCGGAAGATTCAAGTCAGACATGCATCCCCGAGCGCGCCCCCTTCTGGTGCGGCGCTGAAATGGCTAGACTGCGCGCCTTCCTGCCAGGACCGCTGCCATGTTGCTGATGCTCTATCTGATCGCCATTACCGCTGAAGCCATGACCGGCGCGCTGTCTGCCGGACGGCGCGGCATGGACTGGTTCGGTGTGGTGCTGATCGCCTGCGTCACCGCGCTGGGTGGAGGCTCGGTGCGCGACGTGTTGCTCGGGCATTACCCGCTGACCTGGGTCAAACACCCGGAATACCTGGTGCTGACCTCGGCGGCAGCGATGCTCACCGTGTTCACCGCCCGCTGGATGCGCCACCTGCGCTCGCTGTTTCTGGTGCTCGATGCGGTCGGGCTGGTGGCGTTCACGTTGATCGGCTGCATGACGGCACTGGAAATGGGTCACGGCATGCTGGTGGCTTCGGTCAGCGGCGTGATCACCGGGGTGTTCGGCGGCATCCTGCGCGACATCTTCTGCAACGACATCCCGCTGATCTTCCGCCGTGAGCTGTACGCCAGCGTGTCATTCGCGGCTGCGTGGTGCTACATGCTCTGTCTGTATCTGAATGTGCCGAGCGAGCAGGCAATCCTGATCACCTTGTTCGGCGGCTTTCTGCTGCGGCTGCTGGCGATCCGGTTCCACTGGGAAATGCCCAAGTTCGTCTACAACGACGCACCTTGACGCTCGGCGTGCTGTTTCAGCGCCCACTCGACGTGTTCACGCACCAGCTCTGAAGGGTAGTCGCGGCGCGCCTTCAGCGCTTCCAGCACCGTAATGCTCGACGGCGCATTACCGAGGCCTACGGCCAGATTGCGCAACCAGCGCTCGTAACCGGCGCGGCGCAGCGGCGAGCCTTCGGTGCTGCTGAGGAATTTGTCCTCGTCCCACAGGAACAGTTCGGCCAGTTCGGCGTTGTCGAGGTTGTGCCGTGGCTTGAAGTCGCTTTCTCCAGACGGTCGGGCGAAGCGGTTCCACGGGCAGACGATCTGGCAGTCGTCGCAGCCGAACACCCGGTTGCCGATCAGTGGACGCAGATCTTCGGGGATGGCGTTTTTCAGTTCGATGGTCAGGTAAGAGATGCAGCGGCGCGCGTCCAGCACATACGGGCCGACGAAAGCGTTGGTCGGGCAGATGTCCAGACACGCAGTGCAGCGCCCGCAATGTTCGGTGTTGTGCGGTTCGTCCACCGGCAGCGGCAGATCGACGAACAGTTCGCTCAGGAAGAAATAGCTGCCGGCCTTGCGGTTCAGCACCAGGGTGTTTTTGCCGATCCAGCCCAGTCCGGCCTGCTCGGCGATGGCCTTTTCCAGCACCGGAGCGCTGTCGACGAAGGCGCGGAAACCGAACGGGCCGATCTCGGCCTGAATCTTGTCGGCCAATTGTTGTACGCGTTTACGGATCAATTTGTGGTAATCGCGGCCCAAGGCATAACGCGAGACGTAGGCTTTTTCCGGTTGCGCGAGCATTTGCGCCATTTGCGTGTCACCGGGCAGGTAATCCATGCGCAGCGAAACCACGCGCAACGTGCCTGGCACAAGCTCTTCGGGGTGCGAGCGTTTGCTGCCATGGGCGCCCATGTAGTCCATTTCGCCGTGGTAGCCGGCGGCGAGCCAGCGCTCAAGGTGCTGCTCATGCTCGGCCAGGTCCAGACCGCTGATGCCGACTTGCTGGAAGCCCAGCTCGCGGCCCCAATCCTTGATCGATTGGGCGAGGGTGGGCAGATCTGTGGTGATGGCGGACATGAGGCGAGAGAAACCGGAGCTGAGGTGCGTATAATTCTGCCAGACATCGGAGCCCGAAGACGCATGCCGCACACGAAAGATGAATTACCCGACGCGCTGTACGCTGCCGCCCAGGTGCGGGCACTCGACGCCCGGCTGATCGCCGCCGGCACGCCGGGCTTCGAATTGATGCAGCGCGCCGCGTATGCGTGCTGGCGCGCGCTGGTGCGGCGCTGGCCTGCAGCGACTGAACTGACCGTGCTGGCCGGGCGTGGCAACAACGCCGGCGACGGCTATTTGCTGGCCGTGCTGGCGCAGCGTGCCGGTTGGGTGGTGCGGGTGCTGACGGTCGGTGAACCGCAGCGTTTGCAGGGCGACGCAGCACTGGCGCATGCCGAGGCACTGGCCGAAGGTGTCGCGGTGCAGGGCTGGAACGCTCAGGTCGAATTGCGCGGTGTGGTCCTCGATGCGCTGCTCGGTACTGGTTTGAGTGGCGAGGTGCGTGAGCCCTACGCCGAGGCGATTGCCGCAATCAACGCCAGCGGCCTGCCGGTGGTGGCGGTCGATATGCCGTCCGGATTGTCGGCCGACACCGGGCGAGTGCTGGGCCTCGCCGTGCGCGCGGATCTCACGGTCACTTTCATCGGCTTGAAGCTGGGGCTGTTCACCGGTGACGCGGCAGATTGTGTCGGCGAACTGGTGTTCAACGATCTGCAAGCGGCACCTGAAACCTGCGCTGACATTCCTGTCACTGCGCGCCGGCTCAACGCCGCCAATCTGCCGCGTCTGGCTGCGCGTGCCCCGACGTCCCATAAAGGCCGCTTTGGTCATGTGCTGTTGATCGGCGGCGATCATGGCTTTGGCGGGGCGATCCTGCTGAGTACCGAAACTGCCCTGCGCAGCGGCGCGGGCATGGTCTCGCTGGCGACGCGCCCGGAGCATGTCCCGGCAGCGCTGAGCCGCGTGCCGGAGGCCATGGCGCTGGGCGCTTCATCGGCCAATCAATTGATGGGCTTGCTGGAGAAAGTCTCAGTGCTGGTCGTCGGGCCGGGATTGGGGCAGGCGAGTTGGGGGCGGGCGCTGTTGTCGGCTGCGGCGAACGCGGCGCTGCCACAGGTGTGGGACGCCGATGCATTGAATCTGCTGGCCAGCGGTTTTGTTCGTCTGCCCAAGGATTGCGTGATCACCCCGCATCCGGGTGAGGCAGCGCGCCTGTTGGGCATCAGTACCGCCGACGTGCAGGCCGATCGTCCGGCCGCGGCGCATGCGCTGAGCAAGAAATATTCGGCCGTGGTCGTGCTCAAAGGCGCAGGCAGCTTGATCGCCCATCCCGATGGGCGTCTGGCGCTGTGTCATCAGGGTCATCCGGCCATGGCCACTGCCGGTCTTGGCGATGTACTCGCTGGTCTGACCGGCGCGCTGCTGGCGCAAGGCATGGACGGCTTTGAGGCGGCGTGCCTGGCGGTCTGGCTGCACGCCAATGCCGGCGCGCAACAAGGTAAATTCGGCCGTGGGCTGGCGGCCAGTGATCTGATTCCAGCCATTCGTCAGTTGTTGGAGGAGCATGCACCGTGTCTGAAGTAACCCTGTACCTGGCCGATGAACAGGCCATGAGCGACTTTGGCGCACGGATCGCCCGCGTTACCCAAGGCCATGGCCTGATTTTTCTCGAAGGCAACCTGGGCATGGGCAAGACCACACTGTCGCGGGGCATTATTCGTGGCCTGGGGCACGTCGGCGCGGTAAAAAGTCCGACCTTCACCCTGGTCGAGCCCTACGAGATTGGTGATGTGCGCGCCTTTCACTTCGACCTGTATCGCCTGGTCGATCCGGAGGAGCTGGAGTTTCTTGGCATCCGCGACTATTTCGAAGACGATGCCCTGTGCCTGATCGAGTGGCCCGATAAAGGTGCAGGCTTTTTGCCAAAGCCTGACCTGACCATTACCATTAGCCCGCAAGACAGCGGGCGTTCGCTGAAAATTTTATCCCAGGGCTCGCGTGGCGAGACCTGGTGTGCCGCTTTGGCATTGGAATCCAATTAAATGATGGGGTTAGGTATGCGCTTTCGCGCGTTGGTGGCTGCCGCAGGACTGATGTTGATGGCAGTGGCCGTCAACGCTGTGGCCGACACAAAGGTCAACAGCGTGCGCCTGTGGCGGGCGCCGGACAACACGCGACTGGTCTTTGACCTGAGCGGCCCGGTGCAGCACAGCGTCTTCACCCTGACCGCACCGGATCGGCTGGTGATCGACATCAATGGCGCCACCCTCGGTGCACCGTTGAAAGTCTCGACCGCCAACACGCCGATCACCGCAATGCGTTCGGCCCAGCGCACGCCGACCGACCTGCGGGTGGTCATCGATCTGAAAAAGGCCGTCACTCCGAAAAGCTTCTCGCTGGCGCCGAACGCGCAATACGGCAACCGTCTGGTGGTCGACCTGTTCGACAACCCGGCCGATGCCGCGCCGCCGCCTGCGCCGACGCCACAAGTGGCGACGGTACCCGCCGTGCCGGTCACGCCTTCGGAGCCTGCCATCAAGTTGCCGCCGGCCCCGGCCGGAAAACGCGACATCATCGTGGTGATCGACGCCGGCCACGGCGGCGAAGACCCGGGTGCGTCCGGCTCGCGCGGCCAGCGTGAGAAAGACGTGGTGTTGCAGATTGCCCGCGAACTGCAGCGTCAGGTCAACGGCATGAAAGGCTTTCGCGCCGAGCTGACCCGTACCGGCGACTACTTCATCCCGTTGCGCGGGCGTACTGAAATTGCGCGCAAGAAGGGCGCAGACCTGTTCGTCTCGATCCACGCCGACGCCGCGCCGTCTGCGGCAGCTTTCGGCGCCTCGGTGTTTGCCCTGTCTGATCGCGGCGCAACGTCGGAAACCGCCCGTTGGCTGGCCGACAGCGAAAACCGTTCCGACCTGATCGGCGGTGCCGGCAACGTCAGCCTCGACGACAAGGACCGCATGCTCGCCGGTGTGCTGCTCGACCTGTCGATGACCGCGTCGCTGACGTCTAGCCTCAACGTCGGCCAGAAAGTCCTGACCAACATCGGTCGTGTGACGCCACTGCACAAGCAGCGCGTGGAACAGGCCGGGTTCATGGTGCTGAAATCGCCTGACATCCCGTCGATCCTCGTCGAAACCGGATTTATCTCCAACGCCAACGAAGCGAACAAGCTCTCGGCGTCGAGCCACCAGCAGGCGCTGGCCCGTTCGATCAGCAGCGGCGTGCGCCAGTTCTTCCAGCAAAACCCGCCGCCAGGCACTTACATTGCCTGGCTGCGTGACTCCGGCAAGATCGCCCAGGGCCCGCGTGATCACCGCGTGAGTCCGGGCGAGACGCTGGCGATGATTGCGGTGCGTTACCAGGTCTCGCCAGCGACCCTGCGCAGTGCCAACAACCTCAGCAGCGATGAGCTGAAAGTCGGTCAGCACCTGACCATTCCTGGCACCGAACTGGCGTCCAAAGAATGAATCAGCTGTTGAACGCCGCACGCATCGAACTGCTCAGCCCCCGGCTGGCGAACCAGATCGCCGCCGGTGAGGTGGTTGAACGTCCGGCTTCGGTGATCAAGGAGCTGCTGGAAAACAGCCTCGACTCCGGCGCCAGGCGCATCGATGTCGATGTCGAGCAGGGCGGCGTCAAGCTGTTGCGAGTGCGTGATGACGGCAGCGGCATTTCTGCCGACGACCTGCCGCTGGCCTTGGCCCGTCACGCCACCAGCAAGATTCGTAATCTCGAAGATCTCGAACAGGTGATGAGCCTGGGCTTCCGTGGTGAAGCACTCGCGTCGATCAGCTCCGTGGCGCGCCTGACCCTGACCTCGCGCACCCGCGATGCCGATCAGGCCTGGCAGGTGGAGACCGAGGGCCGCGACATGGCGCCCCGGGTGCAACCGGCGGCGCATCCGGTCGGAACGTCGGTGGAAGTGCGCGACCTGTTCTTCAACACGCCGGCGCGGCGCAAGTTTCTCAAGACCGAAAAAACCGAATTCGATCATCTGCAAGAAGTGATCAAGCGTTTGGCGCTGGCGCGTTTCGACGTGGCGTTCCATCTGCGCCACAACGGCAAGACCATCCTCAGCCTGCACGAAGCCCATGATGACGCGGCGCGCGCCCGGCGTGTGGCGGCGATTTGCGGCTCGGGCTTTCTTGAGCAGGCGCTGCCGATCGAGATCGAGCGCAATGGCCTGCACCTCTGGGGCTGGGTCGGATTGCCGACGTTCAACCGCAGTCAGGCGGATTTGCAGTATTTCTTTGTGAATGGCCGCGCGGTGCGCGACAAACTGGTGGCCCACGCAGTGCGCCAGGCTTACCGCGACGTGTTGTTCAATGGTCGTCATCCGACCTTCGCGCTGTTTTTCGAGGTCGATCCGGCAGCGGTCGACGTCAACGTGCACCCGACCAAGCACGAAGTGCGCTTCCGTGACGGACGCATGGTGCATGACTTCCTTTATGGCACGTTGCACCGCGCGCTGGGTGATGTGCGTCCGGAAGATCAGCTTGCCGGTTCTGTCACCACTGCCGTCGTCCGCCCAACCGGCATCGAGGCCGGTGAGTTCGGCCCGCAGGGCGAAATGCGTCTGGCGGCCAACGCGCTGCTGGAGCAGCCGCAGGCGCAACCGGCGTTCAATACCTCGTCCGGGGGCAGTGCTGGCGGCGCTTATCAGTATCAGTACACGCCGCGGCCGCAATCTGCGGTGCCGCCAGCCGCCGAGGCGCAGGCTGCCTACCGCGAGTTTTTCGCGCCGCTGCCTGAGGCCAATGCCAACGCGCTGCCGGCCGGTCAGGAAGACATTCCGCCGCTCGGTTACGCACTGGCGCAGCTCAAGGGCATCTATATTTTGTCCGAGAACGCTCAGGGGCTGGTGCTGGTGGACATGCACGCCGCTCACGAGCGGATCATGTATGAACGCCTGAAGATCGCCATGGCCAGCGAAGGCCTGAGCGGCCAGCCATTGCTGGTGCCGGAATCGCTGGCGGTCAGTCAGCGTGAAGCCGATTGCGCCGAAGAACACGCTGCGTGGTTCCAGCGACTGGGCTTCGAGCTGCAGCGTCTGGGGCCGGAAACCCTGGCGATCCGACAGATTCCGGCGCTGCTCAAACAGGCCGAGGCTAACCGGTTGGTAGGCGATGTGCTGTCGGACCTGATGGAATACGGCACCAGCGACCGGATTCAGGCCCACCTGAACGAACTGCTCGGCACCATGGCCTGCCACGGCGCGATCCGCGCCAACCGGCGCCTGGCCCTGCCGGAAATGAACGGCCTGCTGCGTGACATGGAAAACACCGAGCGCAGCGGTCAATGCAACCATGGCCGACCGACCTGGACCCAATTGGGCCTGGACGATCTGGACAAACTGTTCCTGCGCGGTCGTTGATGAGCCAGCTTCCTCCAGCGATTTTCCTGATGGGCCCGACCGCTGCGGGCAAGACCGACCTGGCCATCGAGCTGACCAAGGTGCTGCCGTGCGAGCTGATCAGCGTCGATTCGGCGTTGGTCTATCGTGGCATGGACATCGGCACCGCCAAGCCTTCGAAAGAACTGCTGGCCGAGTTCCCGCATCGCCTGATCGACATTCTCGACCCGGCAGAGGCCTATTCCGCCGCCGATTTCCGCCGCGATGCCCTGCAGGCCATGGCTGAAATCACCGCACGCGGGAAAATTCCGCTGCTGGTGGGCGGCACGATGCTCTATTACAAGGCGTTGGTCGATGGTCTGGCGGACATGCCGGCCGCGGACCCGGAGGTCCGCGCGCAGATCGAAGCAGAGGCTGCACGCCTTGGCTGGCAAGCCCTGCACGAGCAGTTGGCGGTGATCGACCCAGAGTCGGCGGCGCGCATTCACCCCAATGATCCACAGCGCCTGAGTCGTGCGCTGGAGGTTTATCGGGTCAGCGGCCAGAGCATGACCGCCCTGCGTCAGCAACAATCTGCGCAAAGTACTGAAGCAGCCGCTTCGGGACGGCAACAATTGCCCTATACTGTCGCGAACTTGGCCATTGCTCCGGCAAATCGTCAGGTACTGCACGAGCGCATTAAACAAAGATTCACAAATATGCTGGAACAGGGGTTCATCGACGAGGTCGTAGCCCTGCGTAAAAGAAGTGACCTGCATTCGGGGTTGCCGTCTATACGTGCGGTAGGCTACCGCCAAGTCTGGGACTATCTGGACGGCAAGCTGTCGTTAGCCGAAATGCAGGAACGCGGCATCATTGCCACGCGTCAATTGGCCAAACGCCAGTTCACCTGGCTGCGCAGCTGGGATGATCTGCACTGGCTGGACAGTCTTGATTGCGACAATCTGCCACGCGCCTTGAAATACCTTGGGACCATCTCCATATTGAGCTGAGTCCTTGCAATTGCCGTCTATCCTTGGGGGTGTGGCGGCCAAAGCCATCTGAATTACCTATTTTTATTATTGAATCCTTAAAGGAGTGCGGCACATGTCAAAAGGGCATTCGCTACAAGACCCTTACTTGAATACTTTACGTAAAGAGAAAGTTGGGGTTTCCATCTACCTGGTCAACGGTATCAAACTGCAGGGCACGATCGAGTCGTTCGACCAGTTCGTTATCCTGCTGAAAAACACCGTAAGCCAGATGGTTTACAAACACGCTATCTCGACAGTCGTGCCAGTACGTCCAATTCGTCTGCCTAGCGCAACCGAATCCGATGCAGGTGACGCTGAGCCAGGTAACGCCTGATAGGAGTCTCCTTTGTTCTTTGAGCGCCACGGTGGTGGTGAGCGAGTGATCCTCGTTCACTTGGATGGTCAGGACCCTGAGGCGCGCGAAGATCCGCAGGAGTTTCAGGAATTGGCTAATTCGGCGGGCGCCGAGACCGTTGCGTTTTTTAACGTACCGCGTCATCGGCCAACCGCCAAATTCCTGATCGGCAGCGGCAAGGTCGAGGAACTGCGCGACCTGGTCAAGGCTGAAGAAGCCGATCTGGTGATTTTCAATCACATTCTCACGCCCAGTCAGGAACGTAACCTCGAACGTGTTTTCGAGTGTCGCGTGATCGACCGTACCGGCCTGATTCTCGATATTTTCGCCCAGCGCGCCCGTACCCATGAAGGCAAGCTCCAGGTAGAACTGGCCCAGCTTGATCACATGAGCACCCGCCTGGTTCGCGGCTGGACTCACCTTGAGCGTCAGGGTGGCGGTATTGGCATGCGTGGCCCGGGTGAAACCCAACTCGAAACCGACCGCCGTCTGCTGCGGGTGCGCCTGCGCCAGATCAAGGGTCGACTGGAAAAAGTACGCAGCCAGCGCGAGCAATCGCGACGCGGCCGTTCGCGTGCGGATATTCCGACCGTGTCCCTGGTGGGCTATACCAACGCCGGCAAGTCCACGCTGTTCAATAACGTGACCAAGTCCGAGGTGTACGCGGCTGACCAGCTGTTCGCCACCCTCGACCCGACCTTGCGCCGTCTGGAACTGGACGACCTGGGGCCGATTGTTCTCGCGGACACCGTGGGTTTCATTCGCCACTTGCCGCACAAGCTGGTCGAGGCATTTCGGTCTACGCTCGAAGAGTCGAGTAACTCCGACCTGCTGTTGCACGTGATCGATGCGGCTGAACCGGATCGCATGTTGCAGATCGAGCAGGTGATGGTGGTGCTGGGGGAGATCGGGGCTCAGGACTTGCCGATCCTTGAGGTATACAACAAACTCGATTTGCTTGAAGGCGTTGAGCCACAGATCCAGCGCGATGCCGATGGCAAGCCGCAACGGGTGTGGCTGTCGGCGCGCGATGGCACGGGTCTGGAATTGCTGGAACAAGCCATTGCCGAGTTGCTGGGCAGTGATTTGTTCGTGGGGACATTGCGCTTGCCGCAACGGTTCGCTCGACTGCGTGCGCAGTTCTTCGAACTCGGTGCGGTGCAGAAAGAAGAGCACGACGAGGAAGGCATCTGCCTGCTGGCCGTTCGTTTGCCCCGGGTCGAGTTGAATCGACTGGTAAGCCGCGAAGGATTGCAGCCGATGGAATTCATCGAGCAACACACTTTGCAATAAAAGCCTGGCAAAGCGGTTGTGCCGCAACGGCAGGCATTCTGTAGCATTGGTCGGCGCGCCGTGGGTGCGTCTTTGCTTTATCAGATGGAGAGCGCTATGGCTTGGAATGAGCCGGGTGGCAACTCGAATAATCAGGATCCTTGGGGTGGCAAGCGCCGCAATAACGGCGACCGCAAGGGGCCACCGGATCTCGACGAGGCCTTCCGAAAGCTGCAGGAAAGCCTGAACGGGTTGTTCGGTGGTGGTAAGAAACGCGGTGGTGATGACGGCGGTGGTTCGGGCAGGAGTGGTGGCGGCTTCGGCGGTCTGCTCGGCATCGGCCTCGTGGTGCTGGCGGCTGTCTGGCTGTACAGCGCGGTCTATGTAGTCGACGAGCAGGAGCAAGCCGTGGTGCTGCGCTTCGGCAAGTACTACGAGACTGTCGGCCCGGGCCTGAACATCTATTTCCCGCCGATCGACAAGAAGTACATGGAAAACGTAACGCGTGAGCGTGCGTACACCAAGCAGGGCCAGATGCTGACCGAAGACGAAAACATCGTCGAAGTGCCGCTGACCGTGCAGTACAAGATCACCAACCTGCAGGACTTTGTGCTGAACGTCGATCAGCCGGAAATCAGCCTGCAGCATGCGACCGACAGCGCCCTGCGCCACGTGGTGGGTTCGACCGCCATGGACCAGGTGCTGACCGAAGGTCGTGAACTGATGGCCAGCGAAATCAAGGAGCGTCTGCAACGCTTCCTCGATACCTATCGCACCGGTATCACCGTTACTCAGGTCAACGTGCAGAACGCGGCAGCCCCGCGTGAAGTGCAGGAAGCCTTCGACGACGTGATCCGCGCCCGTGAAGACGAGCAGCGTTCGCGCAACCAGGCTGAAACCTATGCCAACGGCGTCGTGCCGGAAGCCCGTGGTCAGGCCCAGCGCATCCTCGAAGATGCCAATGGTTACCGTGACGAGACGATCTCGCGCGCCAAGGGTGAGGCTGACCGCTTCACCAAACTGGTGGCCGAGTATCGCAAGGCACCTGAAGTCACCCGCCAGCGTCTGTACCTGGACACCATGCAGGAAGTCTTCAGCAATACCAGCAAGGTACTCGTGACCGGCAACAAGAACGGCCAGAGCAACCTGCTTTACCTGCCGTTGGACAAGATGATTCAGAACAGCTCGGGTGGCAGCAATGCACCAGTGACCGGTTCGGCCGCTGCCAGCAACAACACGGACGTCGTGCCGCATGTCACTGACCTGCCGCAGACACGCACAAGGGAGACCCGCTGATGAGCAATAAATCGCTGATCGCCCTGATTGTTGGCGTCGTTGTGGTTCTGGTTGGCTGGAACTGCTTCTACATCGTGGCTCAGACCGAGCGCGCGGTGTTGCTGCAGTTCGGCCGTGTGGTTCAGGCTGATGTTCAGCCGGGTCTGCATGTGAAGGTGCCTTACGTTAACCAGGTGCGTAAATTTGACGCACGTCTGATGACGCTGGACGCACCGACACAGCGTTTCCTGACCCTGGAAAAGAAAGCCGTGATGGTCGATGCCTACGCCAAGTGGCGGGTGAAAGATGCCGAGCGCTTCTACACCGCGACTTCCGGCCTCAAGCAGATCGCCGACGAGCGTCTGTCCCGTCGTCTGGAATCGGGCCTGCGTGACCAGTTCGGCAAGCGCACCCTGCACGAAGTGGTGTCGGGTGAGCGTGATGCGCTGATGGCTGACATCACCGCGTCGCTGAACTCGATGGCGGAAAAAGAGCTGGGTATCGAAGTGGTCGATGTCCGGGTCAAGGCCATCGATCTGCCGAAGGAAGTGAACCGCAGCGTGTTCGAGCGTATGAGCACCGAGCGTGAGCGTGAAGCTCGCGAGCACCGCGCCAAGGGTAACGAGCTGGCCGAGGGCATTCGTGCCGACGCCGATCGTCAACGCCGCGTACTGCTGGCTGAAGCCTATCGTGAATCCGAAGAGGTTCGCGGTGATGGTGATGCCCAGGCTGCTGCGATCTACTCCAAGGCCTACGGTCAGGATCAGGAGTTCTACGGTTTTTACCGTAGCCTGCGTGCCTACCGTGAGAGCTTCGCGAACAAATCCGACGTCATGGTTCTCGACCCAAGCAGCGACTTCTTCCGCTATCTGGAAAAGTCCAAGCCTTGATGCGACGTTGACCTGAATCGCTCCGCCCGGCGGCTAAAACCTCGGGCGGGGTGATCCTTTGGGAAAACGTGTGTATGATGCGGCAGCCGGGAAATTCCCGGCTTTTTTGCGTCTGCACGTTTGATTGCTGTTTTTTGTTGCAGGCATCGGGTTGAATGGCCCGAGAGATTTTCGAGGAAAGTGATGGGCGAAGCCGGTAACAGGCCTTTCGCCGCGTCGTTCATGCGCGTGCGTTTTGAACGGGCCGGTCATTTTCTGCTTCACTCAAGGCTCGCCCGCAGGCTGGCCGCCCGGATCAAAGGGGAATGGCGTAATGGCAACGGTAGACCGCTGGCTGCTGCCAGATGGCATCGAAGAAGTACTGCCACCGGAAGCGGCGCGCATTGAAGTCGCGCGTCGTCAGGTGTTGGATCTGTTCCAGAGCTGGGGTTACGAGTTTGTCGTGACTCCCCATATCGAGTACCTGGAATCCCTGCTGACCGGTGCGGGCCAGGACCTGGATCTGCGTACCTTCAAGGTCATCGACCCGCAATCGGGCCGGCAGATGGGGTTCCGTGCCGACATCACGCCGCAAGTGGCGCGCATCGATGCGCACACCCTGCGTCGCGAAGGCCCGAGCCGTCTGTGCTACGCCGGCAGCGTGCTGCATGCCCAGCCGCGTGCACTGTCGTCCTCGCGCAGCCCGATCCAGTTGGGCGCCGAGTTGTACGGCGACGCCAGCCCGAGCAGTGACGTTGAAGTGATCAGTCTGATGCTGGCCATGCTGCAACTGGCCGATGTGCCGGATGTACACATGGACCTCGGTCATGTCGGCATCTACCGTGGACTGGCACGTGCGGCCGGTCTGTCGGGTGAAGTCGAGCAGCAGTTGTTCGATGCGTTGCAACGCAAGGCCATCGACGAGGTCATTACCTTGACCGAAGGCTTGCCGGCGGACTTGTCCGGCATGCTGCGGGCGCTGGTCGATCTGTGTGGCGGGCGTGAAGTGCTGGCTGCCGCCCGTGAGCGTCTGGCCAATGCGCCGGCGCCGGTGCTGGCCGCGCTGGAAGACTTGCTGGCGATCGCCGAGCGTCTGTCGGCGCGCTTCCCGGATCTGCCGCTGTACTTCGATCTGGGTGAGCTGCGCGGCTACCACTACCACACCGGTGTGGTGTTCGCGGTGTTTGTACCGGGCGTGGGTCAGTCCATCGCTCAGGGCGGTCGTTACGATGACATCGGCGCCGACTTCGGTCGTGCCCGTCCGGCGACCGGCTTCTCTACCGATTTGAAAACCCTGGTGACCCTGGGGCGTGCTGAAATCGAGCTACCGTCTGGCGGTATCTGGATGCCTGACAGTACGGATACGGCACTCTGGCAGCAGGTTTGCCAGTTGCGCAGTGAGGGTCAGCGTGTCGTTCAGGCGTTGCCTGGACAACCTTTGGCCGCCGCCCGTGATGCGGACTGCGACCGGCAATTGATTCAGCAGAACGGGCTTTGGCAAGTATCGCCACTGGCTTCTTGAGTTTTCCTGCCGGCCACTGCCGGCACCAAGTTTGCGCGAATGAGGACAAGTGTTATGGGTAAGAATGTCGTAGTCCTGGGCACCCAATGGGGTGATGAGGGCAAAGGCAAGATCGTTGATCTGCTGACCGAACATGCTGCCGCCGTAGTGCGCTACCAAGGTGGCCACAACGCTGGCCACACCCTGGTGATCGACGGCGAAAAAACCGTCTTGCACCTGATCCCGTCGGGCGTGCTGCGCGAAGGCGTGCAGTGCCTGATCGGCAACGGCGTGGTGGTTGCACCTGACGCCCTGCTGCGCGAGATCACCAAGCTGGAAGAGAAAGGCGTACCGGTGCGCGAGCGCCTGCGTATCAGCCCGTCCTGCCCGCTGATCCTGTCCTTCCACGTGGCGCTGGACCAGGCCCGTGAAAAGGCCCGTGGCGAGCTGAAGATCGGTACCACCGGTCGCGGCATCGGCCCGGCGTACGAAGACAAGGTTGCACGTCGTGGCCTGCGTGTGGGCGACCTGCTCAACATGCCGCGCTTTGAAGACAAGCTGCGTGAACTAGTGGATTACCACAACTTCATGCTGGTTGGTTACTACAAAGTGCCGGCCATCGAGTTCGAAAAAACCCTGGCCGAGTGCAAGGAATACGCTGAGCTGCTCAAGCCGCTGATGCTGGACGTGACGGCCGAGCTGCACGACCTGCGTCGCGCCGGCAAAGACATCATGTTCGAAGGTGCCCAGGGTTCGTTGCTCGACATCGACCACGGTACTTACCCGTACGTGACCAGCTCCAACACCACCGCTGGTGGCGTGGCGACCGGTTCGGGCGTTGGCCCGATGTTCCTGGACTACATCCTGGGCATCACCAAGGCTTACACCACTCGCGTAGGTTCGGGCCCGTTCCCGACTGAGCTGTTTGATGACGTGGGCGCGCACCTGGCCAAGCAAGGTCACGAGTTCGGCGCGACCACCGGCCGTGCCCGTCGTTGTGGCTGGTTCGACGCCGTTATCCTGCGTCGCGCTATCGATGTGAACAGCATCTCGGGCATCTGCCTGACCAAGCTGGACGTACTCGATGGTCTGGAAACCATCAACATCTGCACTGGCTACAAAGATGCGCAGGGCAACGCCGTTGCGCCGACCGACGCTGACAGCTACGTAGGCCTGCAGCCTGTATACGAAGAAGTGCCGGGCTGGACCGAATCGACCGTGGGTGCCAAAACCCTGGAAGAGTTGCCGGCTAACGCCCGTGCGTACATCAAGCGCGTTGAAGAGCTGATCGGTGCGCCGATCGACATTATTTCGACGGGCCCGGATCGCAACGAAACCATCGTTCTGCGCCATCCGTTTGCTTGATAAGTTGTTGATGTAAAAACCAAAGGCCCCTTAATCGGGGCCTTTGTCGTTTATGCCGGCTGCACGGCATGACCTTTGCTGTAAATCTGTCTACAAGAGTGCCATCAAATTAATGGCGTCAGAAGTAGAGGGATTCACAGTGTCGGCCGTTCTCTCACTGTTACAAAGCCGTTTGTTGCGGCCCGTGTTCGTTACCCTTGGTATCGCCCTTTTGGTGCAAGTGCTGGTGGCAGTCGCCCTGACGCGGAGCACGGTCACCGCGCTGGAAGCCGATCTTGGCGCTCGCCTGGGCGTCGACAGCCAGAAGCTGTCCGGTGAGCTGGAGCAGGCCGGGCGTGAGGTCACGTCGAGCCTCGATACCTTGTCCACCAACACTCGTCAGCGCCTGACTGCCGGCCTGTCCTCGCGTCTGAAGGACGAGCAGGCACAACTGCGCACGACGTTGGAAAAGGACCTGAAGGACTCGGCCAATGACATGGCTCAGTTGCTCGCCTCGGTTGCACCGCGTGCCATGTGGGACAGCGACGTGCCGACCCTTTCCGAATTCGCCCGTCGTGCCCTGCGCAATCCCAACGTGCTGTTCGTGGTCTATGACGACGCCACCGGGCAGCATCTGACGCGCTACCTCAACCGCGAAAATCCGATCAACAAGGCCCTGTTGGAAAAAGGTCAGGGCGAGCGTGCGCTGGACAAGGTGCTGGACGCGGCGAAGCACGATCCGTCGGTCTACTACCTCGAGGCCTCGATCAATCCCAATGGCGTGGAAATCGGCAAGGTACTGATGGGCGTTTCGACGGCCTCGGTGGAAACCGATCTGGCAGCACTCGACCAGCGCTTCTCGGCGCTGATCGCCAGCAGTGATCAATTGGTCGGCGACAGCCTGAAGGGGGCCGCCGCTGACAGCGCCGCAGCAATGCAGGCGCGTTTGCAGTCGGCGCAATCCACCGCTGCCGAGATGAAAGCCAACACCCGCAGCACCGTGCAGGACGCTGCCGCGACCTTGCGTTGGCGGATCGGCATGGGCCTGGCGCTGGTCGGCTGTGGGGTGCTGCTGTTGCTGGCGGTGGTGCTGGGGCATCGGGTGGTCAATCGCTTGAAGATGCTCAACGCTGCGATGGATGACCTCGCGGCAGGCGAGGGCGACCTGACCAAGCGTGTGCAGATCAACAGCAAGGACGAGATTGGCGACATGGCCTCGGCGGTCAATCGCTTTGTGGATAAGTTGCAGCCCATCGTGCGCGAAGCGGGCGACGTGGCTCAGCGCACGGGCGTGGAAATCGGTGCAATGACCCTGCGCAACGCCGGTGCCGATGCGGCCGCCGGGATGCAGCGTGACGAGGTTGCGGAAAGCCTGCGCGCGCTGTCGCAAATGGCCGACGAGGCACAATCGGAAAGCCATGCGATGCAGGCGGCATTAAAGCAGGTAGTGGATATTCGCCAGGCCACTGACGAAAACACCCGCACCTCGGCCAAGGTCGGCAGCCTGATCGAGGCGCTGGCCGGGCAGGTGGATACCGGGGCGAAAGTGATCGAGCGACTGGCGCAGCAGAGTGAACAGATTGAAGTGGTGCTGACGGTGATTCACGGGATCGCCGAACAGACCAACCTGCTGGCGCTCAATGCGGCTATTGAAGCGGCGCGGGCCGGTGAGACCGGGCGTGGATTCGCAGTGGTGGCGGATGAAGTGCGCGCCCTGGCGAGCAAGACGCAAAGCTCGACTGGCGACATTCAGGCGCACATCGTCGCCTTGCAGCAGGGCGCGCGTGAGGCGGTCGAGGCGATCGGTCAGGCCGGGCGCCAAGCCAGCGAAGGTTTGCTGGTGTTGCGCGACAGTGCGCGGTTGCAGCAGTCGGTACAGGCCTCGGTCGAGCAGGTGCACGCGGCGATCGG
The DNA here is from genome assembly GCF_000633255.1 of Pseudomonas sp. H1h. Lineage (GTDB taxonomy): Bacteria > Pseudomonadota > Gammaproteobacteria > Pseudomonadales > Pseudomonadaceae > Aquipseudomonas. The sequence continues at coordinate 239 of NZ_AYMJ01000012.1, read as the reverse complement.
GCTGGCGACGCAGGCGGCAGCGCATCAGGCGCAGGGCGCACAAGCGGTTCGTGGGCGGGTCGAGACCATTCATGCCCAGGCCGAGAAAGCGGCGCAGGCGGTGGTGGAGACCACGGCCAGTGGCAAGGTGCTGGATGGGTTGGCGGCGCAGTTGAAGGCAAGCCTGGGGCAGTTCCGGGCTTGATGTTGTCTGGTCGGGCCTCTTCGCGAGCAAGCCCGCTCCCACAGTTTGATCGCAT
>NZ_AYMJ01000011.1 GCF_000633255.1 Pseudomonas sp. H1h | reverse complement strand
CGCCGGTAACCGACATGTACGCTGGTGTTGCCATGGGGTGCTCTCCTTGCGGATAAATTTAGGGTGCCCGGGAGGCGGAATCGCCCGGTGGGTGCCTGGCTGTTATCAAGGAGCGTGCCAGGTTTGTTGAAGGTCCCGGAAGCCGGGGGTGGAACGGCTCTGGACTGCGGTTGGGACGAAGTTTTCTGCGCACTTGGCTGCGAGTCACGCCAATCAAGGCCTGTAGAATGATCGGCGGTCGTTTTCGCCGGACGAGTGCGCAAGAAGTTGCGCAGTATGGCGATATGCCAGTCGCACCGATGTGTCTTACAGCATCTGAACGTGAGGAGGAAGCTGGCAGCTATCGGCCAATAGCGGCCTTTGGTTGCGCGCGCGGTATGCGAATCGACCCGAAGGAGCTCTAAGGTGGCGATACCCTCGGGATGCTCTCCTCATTCGGTGAGGCTTATCAGTTGGAATCCAATACTGGATTGTGGCATGCGAGAATCCGGATTTCTCTGGTGAGGACCGGTTTCTAATAGGTTGCTGCGGGACTACAATGATAAGCTTGTTATTTAAATCCTTACACGTACAACTAATACTATTGGTCCTGGTTGTTAACCAAATCGCGCAAGCTAGTGTGTTCTAGCGAGGAAAGTTTTAAATGTGAATTTGGCGCGGAAAGTTTGCGCCGTTTAAACGACTGGATTAAAATCAGCCGGTTAAAAATAAAGTAAGCCCCGTATCCGGAAGCTCTATTTGTTCAAATAGTTAAACGATTGTGTTAGAGAAAAATCTTAGCCTGCATACACAGTACTTTTTCGCTTTTCAACTACAAAAGGAGTAAGCCAGACGTAAATACCTTTGCTGAGGGAAGACAGAGCAACAAAAGAAAAAACAGTACTAGCTCGTGATTGCTTAGACACAACACGCGCAAATTTTTCTTTTTTTGTTGCTCTGTCAATCCCCTCCCAGCATTTCTTGCTCACACGTTCGCAAGTCGCGGGTGAAGATGGCGCCGAGCCTAGGTCAGGGAAGATTGTCCGGGGCAATATTATATAACCGAAGCGCCTGCGCCATGACCTTGCTGAAAACCGGCGCCGATACCAGCCCTCCGAAATAGCCGTGCTTGGAAGGGTTGTCGATCATCACGACCACCACAAATTTCGGTGAGGCGGCGGGTGCGAACCCGGCGAACATCGCCCTGTACGTATTGTGCTGATAGCCCTTATTGATGGCGCTGGGCCGCCTGGCGGTACCGCTCTTGCCGCCCACGTGGTAGCCCGGAACCTTGGCCCGATAAATACCCCTGGGTGCTTCAACAACCTGTACCAGCATGTGCTTCAGCGCATTGGCCACCGGGGCAGGCATCGCCTGACTCGCATGCGTTGGTTCGCTGACACGCAACAGCGAGACAGGCACACTTCTGCCGCCATTGGCCAGGGTGGCGTAGGCTTTGGCCAACTGCACGGCGGTGACGGAAACGCCGTAGCCGTAGGACATCGCTGCGGTTTCGGCGTCCCGCCACTGGCGTCGGGTTGGCAACACGCCCGAACGCTCCCCGGGGAACGCCGTACCGGTCGATTGCCCCAGGCCCAAGCGCTGCAGCAGGCCATGAATCTTCTCACCGCCAATATCGAATGCCACCTTGCTGATCGCAACGTTGCTGGAACGTACCAGGATCCCGGCCATGTCCAACCGCTCGCCCGCGGTGCGCGAGGCATCACGGATGATGAACCTGCCAACCTTCAGGCTGCCGGTTTTTACCAGCACGGTGTCGGACGGTTTCCAGCGCCCGCTTTCTAGTGCAGCGGCAACCGAAAACGGTTTCATCGTCGAGGCAGGCTCGAACACGTCCACTAGCGCCCGGTTTCTCATCGCTAATGGGCTGGCCTGTCCTCGGTTGTTAGGGTTGTAGGTGGGGTAGTTGGCCAGTGCCAGCAGCTCCCCGGTCTCGACATCGAGGATCACGACACTTCCCGCGTCGGCACCATTGTCGGTCACGGCCTTCTCCAACTCGCGGCTCGCCAGGTACTGCAAGCGTATGTCCAGGGACAGCGCCAGATCCTGCCCCTGTCTTGCAGGCCGGCTCACTCCCAGATCCTGGATTACCTGCCCCTTGCGGTCTTTGACTACATGCTGCCTGCCGCTGATCCCACGTAGCGCCTGATCGTAGGCCAGCTCCACGCCTTCGCTCCCGTTGTTGTCGATATCGGTAAAACCAACGACCTGCGCGGCGATGGCACCTGTAGGATAGAAGCGTCGCGACTCCTCTAAGCTGTAAATGCCCTTGATGTGCTGTTGGTGGACGACCTGCAAAACCTGGCCAGCCCGTTCAGGGGGCAGGCGCCTGCGCAGGTAGAAAAACGCCTTGTGCCGGTTTTGCGCAAAGCGCTTTTCGAGCGTCGCAAGCGGCATCTCCAACGCCTCGGCGAGCGACGGCCATTTGGCCTTCTCATCGGACAGTTCACGCATGTCAGCCCACAGGGCAACCATTGGGGTGCTGACAGCCAGCGGGCGTCCGGCCCGATCCGTGATCACCCCTCGGGGCGCAGGGTGGGTCACATAACGCAGGCTCCGCGCATCACCCTGATGGCGGAGGAAGGCATTATCGACAATTTGCAACTCGACAATGCGCCAGCACAGCGTGAACGCAAGGATAAATACAACGCCGACCACGAGCCTGAACCGCCACGGATAACCGGGCAGCGTTCTAGAAGAGGGACGCATTAAGACACTCACAGCGATGAATCAGGGCAACAGCCAGGCAGGGGGGGCAATACCGAGCCATTCCAGCAGTTGCACGTTGACACTCCCGGTCAATGGCAACGCTTGGTCCAACTGCAGCAAATAGATGGCCTCTTGTGTTTCGCTGCCAAACAAACCATCGATGTCGCCTTGATAATAGTTGTGCCCCTGCAGCGCGACCTGAAGTTCGGTGATCAATTGCTTGCCAAGCGGCATCATTACACTGGCGTGCGGCTCATCTTTCGGCGGCATGGGCGCGGCATTCAACGTGCCGACAGTAATAACCAGCAGTAAACCCGCAACAACTTTGCTTGCATTCATTAGTATCAATTTACCTGCCCAGCCAAATAGCGACTCAAGCATTAGTTAACTATTTGCCGTGTATTGTCCGCACGCCTATACTATTAATCAATCAACTATCAAGATATCTGATATGAAAAACATTGATATCGAAAGTGCCGACCTGAATCTGCTCAGAGTTTTTGTCGCCCTGATCGAAGAAGGTGGCGCCAGCCGTGCTGCCATACGTCTGGGCGTCACGCAGCCTGCGGTTAGTGCCGCACTTGGCCGCCTGCGTGAGATCTACGCCGACCCGTTGTTCGAGCGCACTGGCCGTGGCCTGCGCCCGACAAGGCGCGCCAACGAGCTGGCACCGCTCATTGGCGAGGCCCTCAATTGCTGCCGGCAAGCCCTTGCACTTTCGGGCGGTGATCGGGACATTAAGGGTAGGACGATCACCTTCGGCTTGTCCGATGACAGTGAAATCGCCCTCGGCGAAAGCCTGGTATCGCAGATCGACAAACACCTGCCTGGCTTGCGCGTGATTTTTCGGCAGACTCACAGCGGACTGGTCCAGGACATGTTGATGCATCATCAGATAGACATTGCCTTGTCGGCCGGCGGGATGTCGTCGCCACTGATCGCCCGGCACCGCCTTGGCCGGGGCAATTACCTAGGCATTGCCGATGCCAACAACACGCTACCCACCACCGCCGAAGACTACGCCCAGCGGCCCCACCTGCTGGTCTCTTCAGCCGGTTTCGTCGGCATCGTCGACGAAGGCTTGAATGCAGTCGGCTACAAACGCCGTATCCACGCCTCTACTTCGCATTTTGCCGCAGTGCCGTTTCTGCTGATGGGATCGAAACTGATCACCACTGTGCCTACTCATGCGGCTCGCGCCATGGAAAGGGTCAGCACGCTGCAAACGTTCTCCTGCCCCGTTCCAATGCCCTCCTACGATCTTGAAATCGGCACGCGAGTGGGTAGCAAGCACGACAGCACGCTACAAACGGTCAAGGCGATGATCATAGAACTGGTGGATAAGACCTTTTGCCTGACCTGAGCCACCTCGATTTTGATAAGCGAGCGGTCAGAGTCAGAAGCCTTTGTATGACATAAACCTTATTGATATCAGATAGCCAGAAGTACGAATTGCTGAATAATTTGCGCCCCTTAGAATAAAGGTCCACGAGCGTAAGACCTGCAAAAAGCGTAAGTATCTCCAGATGACACATTCCACCGAATTACAGGACAGGGAAGCAAGCCACAGGATTGTAAAAACAAGGATTATCGCCAGCACCGTACTTGTTTTAGCCCTCACAACCGCACTGGTGTGTCGGTTGTACTTCCTGCAAGTCACTCAGCATGATCTACACGTTGCGGTCGCAGAAAAAAACCGCGTGCATATGCGGCCAATCGCGTCAGCACGGGGCATCATCTATGACCGCAATAATGTCGTGCTGGCCGACAACATACCCACCTTTAACCTGACGATCACCCGCGAACGAGCAGGCGATAGCAAGTCCGTCGTCAGCCAGTTGTGCCAGGTGCTGGGTTTGAGCGTCAGTCAATGCGACAAGATAGACAGGGCCATGCACAGGAGGGGCAGAGCGTTCGAGCCAGTCGTCTTGATGACGGACCTCACCGAACAGCAGATCGCACGGGTGGCAGTGAATCAATTTCGACTGCCGGGGGTAGATGTCCAAGCGCAGTTTTCACGGGTGTACCCGTTGGCCGAACACTTTGCCCATTCGGTGGGATATGTCGGGCGCATCAATGAAAAAGAATACCGGCAACTCGATCACGCAAAATACCTGAGCACGGAACAGATCGGCAAAACCGGCATCGAGCGCTTTTATGAAAACGCCCTGCATGGCCAGATGGGTTTCGAAGAAGTGGAAACCAATGCGCAAGGCAAGGTGATCCGCGTGCTGGGCCGACACAACCCAACCTCGGGCCAGGACATCGTGCTGACGATCGATGCGTCACTGCAAGGTGCTGCCGAGCAGGCCTTGGGAGACCGGCGTGGAGCGGTGGTCGCACTGGATCCGGAAACTGGCGATGTCCTGGCCATGGTCAGTCGGCCCAGCTTCGACCCCAACCCTTTCGTCAAGGGCATCACGGCCCGGGACTATGCGGCCTTGCGAGATTCAGCCGACATGCCGCTGTTCAACCGCGTGCTACGCGGCCTCTACCCCCCGGCTTCAACCATCAAACCAATGGTGGTGGTTGCAGGGCTGGACAGTGGCGTCATCACCCCCTACCAGCGGGTATTCGACCGTGGCTATTACGAACTGCCTAATTACCGGCACAAATACCGCAACTGGAATCGGGCAGGCGAGGGGTGGGTGGATATGTACGACGCGATCATGCGCTCCAATGACACCTACTTCTACGACCTAGCCCACAGGCTGGGTATCGAGCGGTTACACAGCTACCTCACCGCGTTTGGCCTGGGGCAGCGGGTCTCGATCGACCTGTTCGAGGAAGCGCCCGGGCTGATGCCCTCCCCGGCTTGGAAACGCGCAAACCGCCGCCAGCAGTGGTACCCCGGCGAAACGCTTATCGCGGGCATCGGCCAGGGCTATGTGCAGATGACGCCCCTGCAGATGGCCCAGGCCACCAGCCTGATTGCCAGCAGAGGCATCTGGCATCGGCCGCACCTGGCGCTGTCGATTGGTGGGCAAAAACCGGCCGACCTACACCCCCTGCCCAACATCACCCTGAAAAATCCGGACACCTGGCGCGAGGTGGTAAAGGGCATGGAGATGGTCATGCACGACCCGCGCGGTGCCGGGCGCCGGGCAGCCCAGGGCGCGCCATACCGTATAGCCGGCAAGAGTGGCACGGCACAGGTCATCGCGATCAGGCAGGGCGAGCGCTACAACCGCAACAAGACCCGTGAACGCCATCGCGACAACGCACTTTTTGTCGGTTTTGCCCCCGCGCAACGTCCGGCCATCGTGGTCGCGGTGATGATCGAGAACGGTGAAGCCGGAGCCCGGGTCGCAGGGCCGGTGGTCAGGAAGGTAATGGACGCCTGGCTACTGGATGCACACGGGCAGTTGAAGCCGGAATTCGACGTCCCGAATGCCCTGCAAAACGCCTCGATACCCGAGCCGGAAAAGACTGATCCGCGCGTTGGAATGCTCCGACGCTCCCTCATCGGTATCGAAAAACCTGCTTAAGGAGCAACGAATGCGGCTTTTAAAGGCCCTGGGCTGGTGTGCACTGGCTCTCGTCAGCGTGCTGGTGCTTGGTGCAAGCGGCACCTATCTGTACTTCAACCCACAATTGCCCGATGTAGAAAGCCTCAAGGCCGTGCAACTCCAAGAGCCTTTGCAGGTATTCAGCGCAGAAGGAAAGCTAATCGCCGAATTTGGTGAAATACGCCGTATCCCCCTGCCGTCCACACAAATCCCGGGCGACTTCCTGGCCGCCTTCAGGGCTGCGGAGGATGCCAACTTCTACCATCACCGTGGCGTCGACCCCACAGGCCTGGTGCGGGCGGCCATGGAATTGATTAGCAGCGGGCACGTGCGCTCCGGCGGCAGCACGATCACCATGCAGGTGGCCAAGAATTTCTTCTTGAGCAAAGAGAAGACGTTCTCACGCAAACTGACCGAGATACTGCTGGCCTTGCGCATTGAACGCACATTGACCAAGGACGAAATCTTCAACCTCTACGTCAACAAGATCTACCTGGGCAAGCGGGCCTATGGCATCGCAGCCGCCGCACAGATCTATTATGGAAAGCCGGTATCCCAACTCACCCTGGCGCAGACCGCAATGATCGCGGGCTTGCCAAAGGCGCCCTCACGGTTCAACCCTATCAATAACCCCGCTAGGGCCAAACAACGACGCGACTGGATTCTGCGGCGAATGTACGCGCTGGGAAGCATCGATGAGGCCCGCTACCGTGCCGCGCTGGAGGCGCCCGTGACCGCGCAATATCACGCGCCTGAACCCGAGGTAAGTGCCCCCTACATAGCCGAAATGGTCAGGGCCCAATTGGTCAGCCGCTTCGGCGATGACGCCTACACGCAGGGCTTTCGCGTGGTGACGACCCTCTCCGGTACACTGCAGAAGGCTGCCAACGCTGCGTTACAGAACGGTTTGAAAACCTATGACAAGCGCCACGGCTATCGCGGCCCCGAAGGCCATCTCACCGGCAGCCTGAGCCCAGCATGGCTGGAAAGGTTGAAACGATATTCGGTACTGGGCGGCTTGGAAGCTGTGGCGGTGACGAAGGTCTTCGCCGACCGCATCACCGTAGTCGACCAGACCGGCCAGCAACATGACGTCGCCTGGCAGACGATGGCGTGGGCCCGCCCCTTCATCAACCACAGCGCACTGGGCCGCCAACCGGCACGGCCTGCAGACATCGTCAGCCCCGGAGATGTGATCCGCGTTGAGCGGGCAGGCTCCCAGCCTTTCGCTTTCAGCCAGGTGCCCGACGTTCAGGGCGCGCTGGTGTCGGTAGCGCCGGACAATGGCGCGATCAAGGCCCTTGTCGGCGGCTTCGATTTCAACCAGAGCGGTTTCAACCGCGTGGTACAGGCCAAACGACAACCGGGCTCAAGCTTCAAGCCCTTCATCTACTGTGCGGCGCTCGACAACGGCTATACGCCGGCAAGCATCGTCAACGACGCGCCTATTGTGCTGGGCAGCGACTACTCGGGGCCTGCATGGCGCCCACAGAACGAAAACCGCACCTTCCTCGGCCCCATTCGCCTGCGCGAAGCGCTATATCGTTCCAGAAACATGATTTCGATCCGCCTGCTGCAAGCCATGGGCGTCGACCCGACCATCGACTACATCACGCGTTTCGGTTTCGACGCCAACGACATGCCGCGCAACCTTTCCCTCGCCCTGGGCACAGCGTCCGTTACACCCCTGGCGGTGGTCGGCGGCTGGAGCGTGCTCGCCAACGGCGGCTACAAGGTCACGCCCTTTTTCATCGACCGAGTCGAAGACCGCTCAGGCCGGGTTGTCTTCGAGGCCGCCCCGCGTTTCGCGCCCAGCGCCCGCAACCCTGCACCCGAAGCGGTGGCAGAACAGATTGTTGACAGCCGTACGACCTACCTACTCACCAGCATGCTCCAGGATGTCATCAAGCGGGGTACCGGTCGCGCCGCTTCCGCGCTGCATCGCCCCGATATTGCGGGCAAGACGGGCACTACCAACGACGCCAAGGACTCTTGGTTCACGGGGTACAACGGCAACTATGTGACGAGTGTCTGGGCAGGTTTCGATAACCCGCAAAGCTTGGGGCGGAGAGAGTGGGGGGTGACCATCGCATTGCCTATCTGGATGGACTACATGAAGGTGGCACTTGCCGGGACAGCACCTTACTCGCAGCCTGCGCCTGATGGGGTTGTAACTCGGCTGATCAACACAGTAGACGGGACGGCGGCATCGGCGGACGGGCCGCAGACGGCTATGGAAGTATTCAAGATCGAGAGTGCGCCGGCGACGAGCACCACGCAGTATAGTGACCCATCGCTTAGCCCTACGCAGCAAACCCTGCAGGATCTATTCTGATAATGGTCGAAGAGGTCCATACGAATGCTATGGACCTCTTGTGCATGCCGCTACAGTGTACCGTCAACGGCTGAGCGTCGGTCATGAAGGTAGAAAAGTGGCCCTCACTACGCCAATCAACTTTTGTGAGAGGCAAGTAGGCTTTTCTCAGCTTTTCTGTGAAAAGCACCTCTTCACTTCACAAAATAAATGACTAGGCTTCCCATTTCACGGGGCCTGAGCAATCACCTAGCTTATGAACCTACAGCAGCTGAGGGGTCGCGCTTATCTGAAGAGGTAAAGAGCTCCTCAGTCCCAAAATTGCTGGAACAGAATGGTTCACGTTAAGTCCGCTTTTGGCCGACAGCGGTCGCTCTAGAACGTCCGCTTTTGGCCAAAAGCAGACGGCCAGGGCTGACCGCTTATGGCCGTTTTCTGTCTGTCGCGACGAACTGGAAACGACCGTGAAAACTAGCGGAGATAGAGGGAGAAATTGAGGCGGATGAGTTTGTATCAAAGCGTTGGAAACTTTGCCGTGAAGGTGGTGCCACTCTCCGGTGTTGAATTCACCGATACGAAACCGTCGTGCGCCCTGACGATCTCTCGAACGATAAAAAGTCCGAGCCCCACACTTCGCGCATCGCTACCTGTCTCTGTCCCCCGAATCATTGGCTCAAACAAAACGCCCATCAACGACTCGGGAATGGCAGCCCCCTGGTTTTGTACCGATACAAGGGTGTGATCCTGCTCGACGCATGAAGTGATCGTGATCGGCTGTTGTAAATCACCATAAGCCACACTGTTAGCCACGAGATTGCCAATAATTTGCTGCACCCGGTCCTCATCCAGACGGGCGCTGCCTGTCCCCACGCACCGATGTATCAACGTGGCTTCGGGGAACGCCATACGCAATTCATCGACGCTGGCGCCCACGAAGGCATGCAAGTCCACCGTCGAAGGACTGATCGAAATGCCTTGCCCAACTCTGGCTAGCGCCAGGTCCAGCAGGTCGGCAATCATGCGTTCAGCACGATCGGCCGACTGACTAATGTGGCCGAGCATTTTGGTTTCCCGGGCGGTGCGTTCACCTCGGGCCAAGATGTCAGAGGCCATTTTGATAGCCGTCAGCGGATTTTTGAGATCGTGGCTGACGATGGCGACCATTTGCTCTGCGAACGTGGCGCGAAGCTGGGCCTTTTCGTAGGCGCTTTTCAGCTCGGCCTGGGCCTGCCTGAGGGCCGTTTCGGCGGCGGCTTTTTCGCGCAGCAGGTTTTCGGCTGCCTTGCGTGCGTTGACCAACTCACGCTCGTACTTGTCACGATCTTTGGTGCCAAAGAGCGCCAGCTCATAAAACACACCGCTGGAGTGCTCGCGTCGGACGCCATTGAGCAACATGGTCACAATGTGTTTGTCATGGTGAACCAGATCGAGCTTTACCTCCGCGACGGAGCCTTGCATCTGCATCAGTGGCGACCAATGCGTTTGATGGAAAATGCGACCGCCCATGGTCAGTAGGTCCTGGAAACGCCGCCCGATGATCGCCTGTGCGTCCAGGCCGATCGAATGGCTGAACGTCTTGTTGCTACGAAGAATCGTGCCGTCTTCTTTCGTCACCACCAATCCGCAGGGGGCTTCATCGAATAGCGTCTGATTATCAGGCGGCCACTGATGGTCATTCGACATGTTCGCCCATCCAGGGTGACAGGAAGTTCTCCATGGCCTCCGAGCATGCACTGGGCGCGCTCATATGGGGGCAATGGCCGACGTTAGCTATCAGGCAGAGCTTGCTGTTGGGCAGCACAGCGTGCAGGTAGTCGCCAACGGCGGTGGGTGCGATCAGGTCGTCGGTGGATTGCAGGATCAGCGTGGGTGTTGCCAGCCCTGCGATGTCCTGGCGGTTGTCGGACATGAACGTCACTCGCGCGAATTGCTTGGCGATATCGGGTTCGGTGCGGCAAAAACTGTTGGTCAACTCCTCGCCCAGCGCCGGTTGCCCAGGCGCGCCCATAATCACCGGAGCCATGGTGCTGGACCAGCCCAGGTAGTTGCTGTCTAGCGTGTCGAGCAGCGAGTGGATGTCCTCCAACTTGAAACCACCCACATATTCGTCGGTGTCGATGTAGCAGGGGGAGGGGCCGATCATTATATGGGCGGCAACGCTTCCGGGCGCCTGACGATCGGCCAGTGCACCGATCATGCTGCTGACGGAATGGCCGACAACGATCACGGGGCCGCGGGCATACTGGTCAATGATTTCATTCAGGTCCCGGGCGTAACCGTCCAGCGAGTTATATTTTTCCCGATCATAGGCTTCGATGTCCGACTGGCCCGCGCCAACCAGGTCGTACAGCACAACTGTAAAGCGATCGTTGAAGCCTTCGGCGAGATAACGCCACATCGTCTGATCACAGCCGAAACCATGAGAAAAGATCAGCGTTGAAGGACCATCGCCCATGACTTTTACATTGTTGCGATGTTGAAGGTCCATGGATGTTGCCCCGGTCGCAGCAAAGGTTTTTGGCTTCTGCGGCAGTTTAGATAGTCAAGGGGATCGCGTCACGCGGTATAGGATTATGACGCCTTGATGAGGTCGAATTTACCTCGAGCAAACGTTTCGATTCTGGCGCCCAGATGATGACGATATTTGTGCGCTTGTGGCCCGTAGCTGCCCTCAAGAAGGTGCACTGTTAGTCGAGAGCAGCCTTTCGTGACTTGCTGCTGTTGGCCGAAAGCAGCCTATCGCTACACTCCAAGCTCGTCCGTCACATCAAATCTGCAGTTGAAACTGACGGGAGGAGGGCGGTCTGAAAGGTAGGGTTGCGGAAATGGCCGAAAAGATGCGGAAACGATCCATAGTGAGACGAGCAAAATTCCCAAATGCCAGAAACGACAAAGCCCTGAATAATCAGGGCTTTGTCGTATCAAATATGGCGGAGGCGATGGGATTCGAACTCATGGACCTGTTACAGTCGACGGTTTTCAAGACCGCTATGGAAAGCCTCAGAATACGCGGCGTCAGACGTATTTTCGTTCCAATACTTTTGTTTTGCAGCACCTCTACAGACCGCATTCTACAAGGGGCGTGTTTCGAGTTATGGAACGCATTTTTTGCCTATTTTGAGGGTTTGGCGATCGCGCCGACACGGCGATAAACCCGCTCAGTAATGTCGCCTTTTGTGTGCCCGAGCAACAGGCTGGCGTCACCAACATCGCTGATTTCCGACGCCGCTTTCGGCCGAATATCCCGGAACTGGAATTCACCGATCCGCTTAGCCAGCAGCTCGTCTCCCTGCTCAAGAGCTTCCAGTTTTGCCTTCTCTCGCGCCGCGTCCCATCGCTTCCTCAGCATCGTCGCAGTCATCCGCTTACCGCTCCGGTTGATGATCAGGTAGCTCGAAACGTGAGCAGCGTTTCGCTCTGTGATTGCCGCGATCAAAATGCCCAGGCTGTTAGCCTCTCCGGCGGTCGTCATCTGAATGCGCAGCTTCTTGTGCGTCTTGTTCTGTTGAACAGTCAGATATCCGCCCTCAATATCATCCTTCCGCATAACCAGCACATCTGCCGGCCTTTGGCCGGTCAGATAGGCCAGGTCCATCGCTTCCTTCAGCTCTTGAGCTGCTTTCTTGTACACCGCTTCCCAAACCACATCATTCGCGTAGTAGTCCCTCGGCGTCTCTTTGTTCTTGCGCACACCCTGGCAGGGGTTTTCCTTTGTCGTCAGGCCCCACTCCCGGGCAATGTTGAAAACATGGGAGAGGGTAGCGATCTCGCGGTTGGCCCGGACTTTTGCCGATCTGGCGTCACGATATCCAGCAATCGTAGCTGGCGTGATCGAGTCAATCGGCGCGCTGTCGAACATCGGCCGCAGCTGCTTAATCTCTGCCAAGTTGTCCTTCTGCGTGCGCGGTGCTTTCTTGGGCACCACGTCGCGGATGTACCGATCGAAGATGCCTTTCATGGTGCGCAGGTCGAGCGGCTTTTCCTTGGCTTCCAACTCGGCCCATTTCAACCGAGCTTTGTCGAGATCTTTGCCCAGCGGAATGTCATTGCCGAGCAGATCGCGGTAGTAGTAGGCCGTCCAGGTGGTGCCGTTCTTGCGTTTTCGCGATCGTTTGTACATCCGAGGTGGCAGGTGGTGATGCTCGGTCTTGCGGGGGCGCATATCAATTCACTCGCGAATAGTCTGGCGTCCATGCCGGCGCTGCCGGCGGCGGGTATGGGTCGGCGATGGTGGGGCTGATCATGCCCAACTTCATGCGTGCGTACATGCGGCCCACCAGTGGGCGCTTGCCGCGGCTTTCGACAAACACCCACTGGCGATCAATCAGCCAGCGGCGCTGGTAGGCCCGGGCCTTGTAGCCGGTGAGTTCGGCCAACTCCTCGTCGGAGAGGATTTCGTTTTCCATTGTGGTGCTCCATGCCGCGCGTGGCGGCAGAAGGTGGTGATGGGTTATGCGTCGGTCTTGGCAAGGACTGCGTCGGCGACCTTCATGGCAGCCTGCGCATCGTTGACGTAGGCAGGATCGAAGTAGCCGGCCAAGTGGATCGTCGCTTGGCAGGCGCGCAGGTTCTCGCGGATGAGTTTCAGCGCTGCTGTCAGCTCGTTCACCAGCGCCACTGACTGCCGGTGAAGTTCGACGTCGACCGGTGTTGCGCCTGTATGTCCTTCGGGGTCGAGTTTTTCAATACGTTTCTGCAGGCGTACCAGCAGTGGTCGGTTATCAAGTGCATTGCTCACGGTCATTCCTCGCCCGCCGTACACCGGCAGGCTGTTGAGTTGTCAATTTTGGTTTTACAACTGGATGAGTTCGGCGGGCACGCTCACCGAGGCTCCGCATTTGGCGAAAACCACGGCGCGGAACACGGCGATGGTTCGGGTTTCGCCGGGCTGGCGGTTGAATGGATCGTTGGTGGCGTCGGCCAGCCACGGGTGCCGGTGGCCAACATCGACCCGGACGTCGTACTTCGTAATCAATTGGTCGACGTCGGGCAGGGCGAAAAGATCCAGCTGGCCAGCGACGGGCTGCTGGTCACCCTCGATCGCGTTGATTGCCCAGTCCAGCGCAGTGCCGTCCAGTTCCTCGGTGCGGACGCTGACCATGCGGTTCATGGCGCCGGCCGCTTCATGAAGGTGATCCAGTGCGTTTTCTCGCGCTTGCCGGACTTGTGGCCAAACAACGGCTGCTCATCGGTCAGGGCAAGAATCTCGCTGACACGGATCTGGGTTTCGTTCCACTTGAAGATCAGGAACTGACCAGGCTTCAGCACTCGGAAACACTCGGCGAATCCTTGGCGAAGATCATCGCGCCAGTCGTCCGTGAGGATTCCGTACTTCAACCGCAGCCAACTTTCACGGCCGGCCCGCACCAAGTGCGGCGGATCGAACACGACCATGCTGAAGCTGGCATCGGGGAACGGTAGGTTGCGGAAGTCCATGATCACGTCTGGCTCAACCTTCAACACCCGTCCATCACACAGCAGATGCTCCTCGTCACGAATGTCGCCGAACAAGGCGCGCTGGTCACCCTTGTCGAACCACATCATGCGGCTGGCGCTGCAAGGATCGAGAACTTGCGCATTCATCGCCACGGCCCCTTGTAGATGAGGTAGGCCATGTAGAGCGGGGCGAAGATCATGGCGTCACCCCCTTGAACTCGACGACCCAGACCCAAGGGTTGGCGTGATAGTCGCCGCCCGTGCTTTCCCAAATGTGCCGGAAATGCTCCTGCGGCGTGGCGTTGTAGATGTAACCTGGAATTGATCCGTGCCCACCGGCGCAACCCTCTGCTTTGCATTGTTGATCGGTGATTGCGTGCAACCGCTCGACGCGCACGTCGGTGATCTCCAGCAGGATGCGGCTCGCTGCTCGCGGCATATGAATCGAAGGCTTCCATGATTCGGCATCGGTGAACTTCCCGCCGCCGATGCTCTTCGGGAACTCCCCGTCAGCGCGGTAGTAATAAACGCCTTCCGCGCCACCCGGGTTGGTGCGATTGAAAGTTTCACGGACATACAGCCGATCGCCTTGCCGCCCGTACGGACAGCCACCGTACATGGCCAGCTCGGCCGCGCATTCCTCCTCAGTCGCACCGAATGCACCGAAGCCCCAGCGCGGATGATCTTGAACCACGGCCATCCACTGATGTTCGGCGGAATCTGATTTTATATAGGTCGGGATCTGATTCCCTTTGATCGGGCGGCGCGTGACCGTCTTTTGGCCGGACAGAATCGCGCGCACCATCGCACCGTTGAAAAGAATGGGACGCTCTTTGTGGAATGGCTCTGGAGCCGGTCGCTTCTTGGCCATTTTCGCCAGGCATCGTTTGCAGCTGACAAATTCGCGTTGGTGGGTGCCGTCCCATGCGACTTCGGACTCTTCATTCAGGCCGCAAGCCGACAGCGACCAGCGCTCGTTGTCCTGCGTGCAGCCGGAGTCGACTATGAGGTGGTTTTTCCTGAGCATGCCGGTTCCTTGCCGCTATAGCGGCTGACTTTGAAGGGGAGAGATTTCTTTCAGTAGGCGTAGCGAAATGAATATAGAATCACTTCTGTATTTTTAAGTCCTGAGGTGTCCTTTGAGTCGGGCGAACAGACGGGTTGAACATGTTGATGTTGTTTCTTGGTTTGGAAAGCTTGCGGCTGCTTTCAGTGTTCTAGCGTTGCTAGCATTTATCGCCGGATTCTCTAAGTTGTATTTTGTGTACAAGGGTTTGGGTTGTGAGTGGGTGTTGAGTTATCACGGATTTCAGGATTATGTTTATAGAGGCATGCTTGATTTAGTAGTGATTGCGGTTTTTTCTACACCACTTTTCTACGGTTTCAAAAGCTTTCAGCACGTCTCTGCTCATGGGCTTCGGCCAGTCGGATTGGTGGTGGTAGGGTTGTGCACTAGTTATCTGACAGCAGATAAATTGCTTCATGTGAAATTCAGTCACGGTTTGGCTGAAATACTTACATATGTGGCTTATTACTCGTGCTTCTCCGTCACTGTCGCAGGGGCCATGCATTATGTGTCGGAGAAGAAGTCATATAGCTATATGGTTGGGGTGTTTGTCGCATTTGTTTTTAGCGCGATATTTCTTGCCTATCTTGTTTATTCGGGAAAAACCCGGGACGAAATGCTCAGAGATGGTAGTGCCGAATTAATAACTAACGTTAGTAAGGGCGTGCGCGGCGTCTTGATTGGCGGGGTTAACGGTAATTTCCTGATCAATCTATGTGACGATCCCGCTGTATTTATGATCGCGTCACCTTCATCGGAATGGACCGTGCAGCCTTCGAAAAATGAGAAATGTAATGCCGAATAACGCTCATGGTTTGTTCGATACCAGATCATGGGCATTCACAACCGTCATGCCGAGGTGTTCGGCGATCAGGACCTCCAGCTGGGCGCCTTTCGAGGTGTGCCAGCCAGGAAGCCTCGCCACGGTGTCGCAGTCCATCAGCGCGGCAATGTCGCGGCGCATGCAGTCGGTCCAGCTTCCGCCGTCGGGGTTCAACTCAGCCGGGTTGGTGACAGCGTGGCCGGCGGCGCGGAGTTGGGTTGTCATCGCGTGGAACGCGGGGAAGTTCAGTTCTGGCAGGCCAGTCATAGGGCCGCTGAGGTAGATGCGCTTCATGCTGCCTCCTGTTGCGGCTGTTCTTGGCGCAGCGCCTGCTGCACCGCGAGGATGATTCGCTCGAGGTAGGCGTAATCGGGATTGGGCTCAGTGGCATCGCTCGTCATGTGCCACCACTCGTCGCCGAACAGCTTGGTCATCAGTTCGCTGTGCGCGCCGTGGAGATGGTCAATCGATGGCGAGTCGCGCAGATCTTCAGCTGCGTCGAACATTTCGCGCGCCTCGTCCGGCCCATAACAAAACTGCCGACGCTCTTTCAGCACCAGGCGCTGTGCTTCGTTTGCCAGGGCATCACCGCTGAATTGCCGCGAACGCAGTGACTGGTCGAAGTATCCAATGATGTAGCTGGTGTTCAACTCGCAGAAGAACTGCGCAATGGTGTGGCCGTCCCACATGCCACCCCAGTAAGCCGTCCAGCTCTTACCCCAGCAGCTGACGGTAATCTTGCCTTTGCATGGAGCCAGGTCTTCAAGGAAGACGGTGATTGGGTCAAGGCTCGGCGCGCCAGTGATCACCAGCTTCGTGACTGTCGAGCGCTCAACCTTCAGCGGCTCGGCCGGTTTGGTTTCTGTGGGCATGGGGCGTCCTATGCCGGGGCATGCCCGGGCGGTGGTGGGTAGGTATACAAGCGATTTTTTTGTGACGGCACGATGGGTCATCCAACGAGCCGGAGCACTACCGAATGAAACGACTAACTGATCTGATAAACCTGACCGCTGCCGTGATTCGACTGATCGACGTGATCATCCGTACGGGCTGGGTGTGATCTGCTTCAAGATGCGCCGGCCGATCCAGCGAACGCAGGGCACGGCTTTGCTGTTACCGATCGCCTTGTAGCGCGGGCCGTCCGGACACTCGCTGGCAGACTTGCCGCGCCATGGGATCAGCGTGTAGTCGTCGATCATGCCCTGAAGGCGTTCGCACTCTCGCGGGATAAGGCGCCGAACCGAGGCACCGACTTGAGCTGATGGCAACCCTTGGCCGGCCTTGCCACCACCGCATCCAAGCGCGCCAGTGATACTGCCGTCGCCGCTCTCGTAGCGCAGCTCGGCTCTCGAGTTCTCGGCGAACGCCGCCACAATCGGTTGACCACGCCCGGTACCATCCTCGCTGCCGTCGCAGCCGTCGGCTTTCAGAGTATGCGTGATGTCACCAGTGATGCAGACCGCATGTTGTGAGCCGTTGTCCAACGTATACATGGGATCGGCCTTCTCGCCGATTCCGAGCCCATTCTGTGCCTTGCCGCGAGTGGCATTCTGAATCGGAAAGGCAACTGCGACCTGGCCGCCTGCATTCGCGTGGCTTCCGGAGTGATTCATAGCTCGAAGCGTTGGCGCGATATCGCCAGCGTCGGCGCCGTGATCCTTGCAGGAAAAGGCAAGGACGGCGTTTTCCATCCCATTGTTCCGTCCCAAAGTGTGCGCCTGTTCAAAACGAACATCAGGGTCTTGCGTGCCATGTACGACCAGCAGCCCAGATTCAGCATCCTGCTGTGTGGCGCTGCCGGCCGCCTTGCCGTTGGCGTTTAGGGTGCCGGCCACGATGAAAGCCTCTGAGTCGGCTCGGTGGCTACTCTGTGCTTGGGCACGCAGTGCTGGCGCGGTGATCGGGATGTCGTCGAGCGAGTATCCTCCGGACTTGCGTCCGCCGCCGGCGAGCGTTTGTGCCACGAAGAATGTCTCGCTTTCGAAGTCTTGCCGACCGCCGTGGTGAGTAAGGGTGCTTGAGCGCTCGATCGAGCCTGAACTGTTTCCCGCGCCAAATGCAGGAACACCGCAGAAGACCCCAACCGCTGGTCCCTCGTCACCTTCGCAATTTGGGCAGCCGTATTGTCCTAGTGACTCGTCGAAGGTGTATCCGCATCCGCACTGGAGCGCAGGGCCGAAAGGAGCTGATCCGGTAACGTCTTGCCCCTCGCCTCGGCGCGGCGCAGTATCCCGGCGCACGCCTTCTCGCTCAAAAAGTACCTCGGTGGGATCGAATCCGTCTCGAGCACTTGCGACAACGAACACACGGCGGCGTCGTTGGGCCAAGCCGAAATATTGGGCGTCCAGGATCCGCCACGCGATTGTTCTTTTGGGTCCATACACACAACCAGCGTCCGGCCATTTCTTCCCTGAAGGCTGCAGTTCGCAGTCTTCCCCAGCAAGCGCGCCAAGAAAGCATCCGAAGGCGTTGCCTTTGTCGCTGAGGACGCCGGGGACGTTTTCCCAGACGATGACGCAGGCGGGTTTTCGCTGGCCGGCGCGAACATAGTCAACTGCATCTGCAAGCTCCACGTATTTGATCGTGAGGGCGCCGCGCGGGTCGGTGAGGCCTTCGCGCATGCCGGCCACGCTGAACGCCTGGCACGGGGTGCCGCCGACGAGGACGTCAGGTGCAGCGATCTTTCCGGCCAGCACCTGGGCGCCGAGTTTGGTCATGTCGCCGAGGTTCGGCGTGTTCGGGTAGTGGTGGGACAGCACCGCGCTGGGGAAGGCTTCGATCTCGGCGAACCAGGTGGCGCGCATCCCGAGAGGCTTCCATGCAAGCGTTGCCGCCTCGATGCCCGAACAGACCGAGCCGTAAGTGATTTCCATAGGGGATCCTCGCCGGCTGGCGTGATTCGTAGAAGTGGGGTATTTGTGTTCGGCCCGGCATGGAGCCGGATCAATAGGAGCGGTTATGTGTTGTGGGGATATTTTGACTTGGGTTGAAGGGCACCCGGGCTTGGCATCATGGGTTCAGGCATTCGGCTCTATTGCTGCTCTCGGTATTGCAATTTGGGTGGCATCCTCACAGCGCCGAGTTCAAATGAAGGCGGATAGGGAAAAGTCAAAACTCATGCTCAGCCTTGTGAAAACTTTGGCTGATCGATCGCGCCGTGCTGTGGAATTTGGTAGCAAAGAACGGATTAACCTTCTAGCAAGTCTCAACTTGATCAGAGGCCTAAGTCATAGTCTTGATAAAATTGATGTACTGCTCCTGCCTTCGATTGAAGTAATTGATCCGATATGCACTCTGCGCGACTCACTTAGAGCATTGGAGGCCGGTATGAGTGAGGCGGATAAACAGCAGTATCTCCCGACATGGCTGACCTTGACCGAGGCGACGTTGTGGGTGGCTCTCGTGGTTTCCTCTGCAAAACAGATAGCGAAACTCAAATGATCGGCGCCGCGCTCCGTGACCGGTGGTGGCAATGTTTGGGATGGACGTGTTTTATAGAGCGACTGACTTTGCAGCCAAGGAGTAACGCGGTATGAATCAAGCCACAGTCGATGACTTAAATGAGAAAGGTTTTCTGTCCCCGGCGATTGAAGTGGTAAGGACGAACTTGAAGGCGACTTACCAAAAAGCCTTTGATGATGCGGAAGCTGCATCTGGTGTCGCTCAGATTTTGGTCATGGGCGCAGGTGCCGATCGAAATGCCCCTCACCAGATGGCATCACTTGTTTTTTTTCATAAAACAGTGAGGAGCTGCCAGGCGGCAATCTTACTTTGTGAAAGAGGGCTTGTTGTTGATGCTCAAACGTTGAGTCGATCAGCTGTTGAAGCTCTGTTTCATGCTGCAGCTCTGATCAACGATCCCTCTGTATTTGCTCGCATGGGTAGGGCTGGGGATATCGAAGACCGGAAGCAGGCAGAGGCGATGATCAGATCATTAGTGGGGCTCGGGCTTACGGATAAAAATATCCAAGACTTGAACGAAGTTATCAGCCGAGCTGAAGGCGCAGGCCCCGGATTTTCGACTTATGACGCTGCCCGGGTTGCTGGTTTGACTCCTCTCTACGATACCATGTACCGAGGGCTTTCATCTGTAGCTAGCCACGCGACCTTCAGGTCAATGGATTCATCGCTACTAGTTAGGGACGGCGAGCCCGTGCTTGTTACCGGCCCAACCGAATATCACTTGGAATTTACCCTTGGAATTCTGAAGACTTGTTTGGAAATCGCAAGCAATCGGTTGCGAGATAATTTCATCTATGAGGAAGGAGGCGCGCGTAGATCTCCTGTGCAGGTTCGATGATCTGGTCGCCTGGGTCTTTGCTGATCTCGATTAGGCTTTGATTTTGAAATTCGCGTGACACTTCTTCCGTGATGACGAAAGGTGTCGTGACACATTTGAGCATCTGGGCCTGGGTCTCGAAGTCGGCGGAGATCAGGTTGCGCAGCAGGTTCTGGTAAACCTCCTGCTGGTTGTTGAAACCGTGGGCGGCCATGACCCGCTTCAGATCTGGTTTGAACACGCCGGCAACCTCAACCGTAAACCTCTCGACGCCCAATGCAGCTTCCTTCGCTGCTGCCTTCTCGCGCTTCCTGCGCTGCTTCTTGGCTTCCGCCGTCAGTTCCTTTTCGTCGGCCATGGCCTACCTCTTCAATTCCGCTGGCCGGCAAGTCCAGCCAGGTCTGTCAGCGGCGCTGGTGCGCCCGGTGATGGTTCGTCTCACGCTGCTACCTTCACCTGGTACCGGGCGTCACCCTCGGTGACCGGTGGCGGCACAGTTTCATGGCACGTTCGTGTCAATTCGGTTATGTTTTCCGTTCGGCATGAGGCCGAATGGAGTGCGAAGATGGCGACTGATCGTGAAATTGCATTAGAGCAGGCGCTTGTGGCGGCGTTTGCTGCAGCTGAAAAGCTTGGTATCGACCACGACACATTGCACCAAGAGTCCCGTGAGATTATTCAGCGTCACAGCAAGTTCGTGGAGCTGGATCGCCCTCATGTCGCCGATGCTCGTAAAGAGCTGGTAGGCGCCTGGGATCAGTTCAAAGCTATAGCGGGCAAATAATCTCGTCCTGTGGCTCACCTGGTGAGTCGTGCAGGATTCGCAAGCTTTCGTTGCGAAACTCCTGCGACACCTTTTCAACAATAATAAAAGGTGTCGTGACACTCCTGAGCATCACCGCCGCCGTTTCAAAATCCGCGGCGATCACGTTGCGCAACAGGTTCTGATGCACCTCCTGCTGATTGTTGAACCCGTGTTCTTTCATCAAGCGCTTCAGGTCAGGCTTGAATACGCCGGCCACCTCAACCGTAAACTTCTCGACGCCCAATGCAGCATCCTTCGCTGCTGCCTTCTCGCGCTTTTTCTTCTGCTTGATCGATTCCTTCGTCGGCTCCTGTACTTCGGCCATGGCCTACCTCTTCAATTCCGCTGGCCGGCAAATCCAGCCAGGTCTGTCGGCGGCGCGTGGCCGCCCGGTTGATGGTTCTTCTCATCGAAATGCAGGTTTCAGCTTTGGGAAATCGATCTCGTTGTCCCGGATGATCCGGTTGAGCATGTTGTAGCTGATAGCCAGAGCTTTGCAGCATTGGCTCCGGTTCATGCCGCCGGCGATGTAGTCTTTGATCCGCGCGACCAATCGCGCTTCCAGATCGGGCGGCGCCTTGTTCGGCGCCGTGCCGGTCTTCTGCCGAACCTGGAACTTGATGGCGTGCTTGGACGCGATTGCTTTCAGCGTGGCCAGCGCAATTCCTTCCCGCTCGCAGATCTCGTTCCTGGTCAGCGTCTTTGCCATTTCTCGGATTCGCGCAACGCGAGCGGTTGTCTCATCCTTCACTTTCGGTCGATGGAAACTTGGCGGATGTTTCCGCTCGGAGTTGCTGGTGAACTTGATCGGCGCCGGTTCTGGCACGTCGATCTTTCCGCCAGCGCCTAGGTACTGGGCAATTTGAGCGGAAAGGTCGTTTGCGTCCTGACGCCGCCGCACGACGTCGTTGAGATGATTGCTGATCATGTTGGCCTCACTTGATCCGGATCGAGCTTTCGCCGCGCTCAAGGTGAGCCCAGACCGGTTCCGGTAGCAGTTCATGTTCCGCGTCTTCGCCGGCTTCGATGCGCTTGCGCACCGCGTCGTTGTGATCACGGATTTCCTTGAGCTTCACGGCGATAGTTTTCTTGTCAGGGGTGATTACGCTTTTGAGCGTTACAAACTCATCAGGAACGGCTTGTTCGTTGTCGACGATCACCTTCTCCGGCGAGAGCGCGAGTGTGATGGTGAACAGTGGTCGCTTGATCGACTTGATATCTGCGGCCTCCATGTTCCGGCGCAGGTAATCGCTGAGTTGCCCGACAGTGTTTTTCTTGATGCGCTTGAGCTCGTTTAGGCGGTCGACCTCCTTGTCTATTGCGTCAATGTCACCTTCGATATTTCGGCGCAGCATGACGACGCTGTCGGCCTTTACTTCGAACTCACCTTTTATGCTGTCCATGGTGTCCTGGATGGCTTGGCGCAGACCTTCGTCGTCAGTGTCAGCCAGTGCCCCGAGTTCGGCCATCTGCCGATTGAGCTTGTAGAGATCAGTCACGCTGCACCCTCCATAGCGTCCTCAAGGTCCGCTTTGCGAGCATCCTTGGCACGAGTGAATTTAAGTTTGTGGGCCGCGCAATCTGGATCGGTCTTGCGCAAGTCCAGCTTGCGCATCGCTGACTTGTAGAGCTGTTCCAGCTCATTGAGAGACTGCGCGGTGCCAATCAGGTGAAGTGTTTCCGAGAGCCATTCGCGATACTCGGCTGCCAGACGCTCCTTCGCTTCGATCTTGTCCTCGGCGCGCTCGATTTCTGCTTCACCCAAGCGCTCGTTGACGTAGTGAATGTCGTCGTAAAGACCCAGGCGAACGTCGGCGGAGAAGCCGAGCTGACTCAGACACTTGCCGATCGCATCAGTGAGGGATTTCTTTGGGGCATCGAAGTCAGTGCTGATGCTCCCGAATTTGTTCTGAGTGATAAAAGGTGTGTGCCCGTAGTGCGTAATTGTCTTGCGCTCACCGTCGCCGCCCAAGTACCAAAGCGCGACCTTGAGGGTGTGCACCTGGGCATGTGCTAGCACCGAACCCTCTTTGTTCAAAAGTGGGCCGCCGATATCGAAGCGTTCCTCAATGACGTCGTAACCCCAGCCGGTACCGCATGGGCCGAACTGCTCAGTAGCGCGTTTAGCCAGATACTGGGCATTCACTGCAGTACCCGTGAAGCCGCCGAGACCGGTGTATTCCTTGGTGAACTTGGGGTCGGTCTTTTCGACCTCTTCCCAGAGGGCGAGGTTTGATGCAGGCATGACGATCTCCCGCCGCGCATGTGCGCAGCTTTGAAAGATGGGTTTATTGAGTGATGTGATCGGCGAGGGCGCTGAGCAGCATCAATAAGGTGAAAACTCCGAGGGAAGAGAACGCGCCGCGCCAGATGATCAGGCGGCGCGCCCATTTGCGACCGGTCACGGCCGAACTCTCACCGCGATCCGCTTGCCCTTCATGGACGGCGCCAGGCGCTGCGGCAGATTGACGACCAAGTCCTCGCGCTTGCGGCCGATCACCTCGTTGAAGGGAAGGCCGAAGCCGAGCAGGGCGATCTTGTGTTCGATGTCCTCGAGTTGCTCGTCGATGAGCGATTTGACCGGTGCCGTACTCATGCTTCCTCCTTGCGCCGCTGACAGTTGTCACGCAGGCGTTTGCAGTAGTGGTTGAACTCGTCGATGGTGATCGCGCCGTCAGTGAAGAGGCGGGTAATCAGCCCCTGAACCAGCAGACTGATGTCTTCTTCGCCAGCGGGTGCCGACACGCCATCGAGGGCTTGGTCGATCAGGATGTGAGGGCTCACAGATCCGCGTCCACGTCGTCCTCTGCCGCTTCGCGCTCGGCAGCCACCGCGTCAGCGGCGTGCAAGCTGAGGAAGTTCGCAGCGATCGCCTCAAGTTGGGTGACCGGGCTATTACTCCCTAATAGATGCTTGGCGTGCGTCAGCGCCTCGGCAGAGCTGCCAACCACCACGGCCAGCACCAGGTTGGCGAAAGAGTCGCGATCATCCAGACCATCGATCTGGCGCTGGTTCAGATGCAATTGCAGGTGTTCGGCATACTGCGCCTTCGTGACCTTCTGCACCGGGCCAAGCCGACGCTTCCATTTCACATCCGATCCGCACACCAACTGCTCAGCGGCGCTTTCCAGCCATTCCAGCTGTTCTTCCGACTCGCTCACCGCCGGAGGCAACTGCGCATCGTGCATGGACTGACAGATATTCATTGCTGCGCTCATCGTCGCCTCCAGAATGGCGGGGTGTTGATCCAACAAAACTCGGATGCACTCATCCGCTCCGCTGGTTGCCGTTGGGCGCGGAGGGGAGTGCATTCGGGTGGTGTCGGGGAGGGTGGCCCGGTCTCGCTACTGGCGACAGACCGGGTTTGTTGCGTCAGCGATGTTGGCCAGTTACCCGCAGCTGATTGCAGGGCTGGCCTATCTACGTCGGTGTGGGCGTCGAGCTTCCTCCCCACGGCGTCAAACAGCATCTGTTCGCCTTGGATCACAGGTCCTTACAACATGCACGCTACAGCTCTGAATGCCCTGATTGAGTGGGGCAGGGTGCATGAGGTCCGGCGGTCCCAGCCGAGGCTATCGGGTCCGCTAATTGTTGAATCTGTTATCGCGCCTCCTACCAGGTCATTCGCCAGTTCGGTCAACACCTCGTCCGCCGTCGCAGTTCTGCGCGTTGGTAGCCTTTCGGGGCTATCGGATCGCCGGTCGCCAGTAGTGGCGGCGCGATTTTGTTCACCTGACTTCATCTCGCCCCACAGGTGTGGCCGGGGCTGACCTCCCAGCATGAGCCGGGTAATCGTTTATGGCGCGGGTTGTTAAAGAGCGGCGCGGCTTTCGCTGCTGGGCCAGTGCTACCTGACTTGCGAATAAAAGTAGCAGCGCTGCTATTTAAAGTAAATAGCGCTGCTAATAATATTTTTTCTAGGCGTAAAAAAACCCGCATTTGGCGGGCTAGGTAAGGGGCGCCTGATTTCACATTGTCATGGCGAGGACCTTGCGCATACCTTCCATATCGTCTTGGGAAATTTTCCCCTCGGTTTCGCAGACTTGGAACTGCTGAAGCTTGCGCGCTGGCTTTTTTGACGGTGATGACTGGTGGGAGATGGTGTCGGAAGCGGGAGTTTTCTACGCGAGAGCAATCGATGGCCCTGATGGGGAGCATAAAAGACTTCGGGCGCTTACAAATGTAAACGCCCGAAGGTGCTTTTAGATCCTGTGAATCTGGGTGATGTGCGGCTTGCCATTGATAGGCGCATAGATTTCCACAATCGCTTGCCAGCTGCTTGGTGAGCCCGGCAACGTCGCCTTCGACTTATAGCGATAGTTCGTGCCATTGACTACTTGGCTCGAAACTTCCTCGGGGGTGTAGTTCACACCTACAAAACCCGCCAAAGCTTCTTTGAATACTTCCTGATCCTTAGGGGTCAGTTTGTGATAGGGAGTCCATCCACCAACAAGATGTTCTTGAGCAGTCATGAATTAAATCTCCATATTTAAGTTCCTACTCGTCTGGCTTTTCGGAGTTCGCCCCGTTTATTCAATGGTTTCCGGAATCCATTTCGTAATTCGTCATCCGAATGTCCCTCCTTACTGCAGAATTGGGCGTTCGGAAAACACCTACTATCCTACTGCCGGCGGGGAGAGTGTAGGTCAGGCTCCGAGGGGGTCAAGCGAACCCACAAAGGAATTGCGGGGATCCACTTGCCCTCTCGAACCACGATCAAGGGGTTATGGTTGGAGGTGAACTGTTCCCGGTAGCGTCTTGAAGAGGAAGCGGCTGTACGCACATCGTCTCGCTCTCCCCAATCGTCGTGTATTCCTTCCTCAGATCTCTTAGCTCCTTATTTCCCATCGCCTCAAGATTCAGTGCCGCGTTCTGGGCCTCCTTGTTGGCGCGGATGAGCTCGTCAATTTTAAGATGAAGGATGTCATTGTCGCGGTTTTGGGTGTTTTGGATAAGAAAGACCATCAGGAACGTGATGATCGTTGTTGACGTGTTGATGATCAGTTGCCAAGTGTCGTTGTAGTGGAACATCGGGCCGGTGCTTGCCCAAATCAGTATCAATACCACCGCAGCAAGGAAGGTTCGTGGGCTTCCCGACCAATTGCACAGCGTTTGGCAGAGTTTTGAAAATTTCATTGCGGCAAGTCCTTGTTGTTTGTAACAAATAGACACATTTGCCGTGCTTTAATTCTCGATCAAAAGCAGCTTTGACCGATGATGAAGAAATCTTCATTTTACGATGTGCAAAGAGCTCCATTCGTCATTGCTGCTCAGGGCAGTTAGCTTTTAATGAGGGGAGGAAAGAACTTAGCAAATGCGAGTGAAGGACTCGAGGGCGGAAGGCAGTCGGGCAGATACAAGAAGCCCGGCTCTGGGCCGGGCTCCTTTGGCAAATAGAGCAAGCGACATCTTCAAGCCGCCAAGTTCCCTTTGCTCAAGCTTTTCTTCAGTGAAGCCTTCATCACTTCCATCTGCTCTCCCAGCTCATTGAGCTTCGCCTTACCCAAAAGCTTTTTGGCTTGAGGGAACATTTCAGTTTCCTCTTCTTCTATGTGGTGCTCCAGAAGCTCTTTAACGACTTTTACGCGACCGGCAAACTCCGGTGTTGAAGGGTCAGTGCTTTTCAGATCTGGGAGCACCAGGGAGTCCACTGTGCGATGCTCCTCCTTCGCCTCGTAGTACATCTCGTCTTGCTCCTTACCACCGGCCTCTTTGAATGCGGGGTAGAGGATCTGCTCTTCCAGCTGGGTATGGATGGTGATCTCCATCTCCAGCTTATCGAGCAGGTCGACGCGTTTTTTTAGAGCGCGGTCAGTGGATTCGCTCAGCTGGCTCAGGATGTTTTTTACTTTTTCGTGGTCGGCTTTGAGAAGGTCAATTGCGTTCATTTTTGTATGCCTCAACTATCACAGGTTTGCGTCAGCAGCTCTCCGACTGCGGTTCACGTTCTCCCACTAGTTAGGGCATTTTCTGTGCCAAGTGCCCAATGGCAGAAGACTCAACGATTTCAACCATTTCGGAGAACTGATGGCGAGGTGAGGGCATGCAGTCTGCACGGATACCTATTTATCCGCCTTGCAGAAGACGGTCATCGCGTGCAAAAAAAGCCCGCCAAGGGGGAGGTGGGCTATCAAGTCATGAGGAATTTTGAGAATAGCCGACGGGAAGCTATTTGCGTGCGGCACAGGAACTGCCGCGGAATCCTTCCGTTTCAGGAGCCGGCGCGTCGACGGTGATGATGGGTGGCGCCGTTAGAGAGGGTGATGGGCTCTCGGTCGAGGAGCTTGAGAGCGGCGCGTAATATTCAGGCCAGCATGAATAAGCCGGCGGTTCGCCGATCTGTGCATGAGCTGGAAGGTACTGCGCGAGACTATTCTGCTTCTTGGCTCAGGCTGCGCTCAGCTTTTGCTTATGGAAATAATTATTCGAAAGAAACCCATTCCCGCGCTTGAAAGCTGGATTGCGATGTTGATGTCGCAGCCTGCCGCATGACCTGGTAGCGGCGGCTATGAAGCGTGGTACAGAAACACACCTTCCTCGTCGGCTTCGTTTGAAGCCATCAGAGCTCGAGCTGCAAGTGCCGTGGTTTCATAATGGTCGAAGTCATAGCGCGGAGGCATGATTAATACGCTAGTCCACCAAGGCTCTCCGTCGATCAGGAGGGGAAGCTCGTGGCACTGCAGAGCATCCTCATCTGATCTCGGACCCAGTGCAATTCGAAGTGACTTTGTGAGGATTGAAGCCCCAGGGCGATTGTGATGGTTAGCCACCACACATCCGTAAGCCTTTAAAATGCTGACAATCCGATCTAAATCTGACTCATCATTCAAAACGGCCACCACCGGCATATCGCTCTCCTTTGCAATGATGATAAAAGTTCCTTGCCCGACGTCCCGGTGGCTGTAACAGAGGTGCTCAGCTTATCTGGAATACATTGCCCACCAGAACACATGCCCCAGGATCGAGATCTGCTGTTCCTGGATCTGCTGGAACGTGTAGTCCTCGTCTGGATGTTCATCACGGTTGAAGCTGCGCAGGCGAAGTCCGGTCGGTATGCGGTAGACCTGCTTCACGCGAAGCTGGCCATTGTGGTTGATGGCGTACATCTCGCCGTCGACGATATCGCTCAGGGAGTTTTTCCCCACGTTCACGCCTACAGTGGCGCCGTCGCGCAACACGGGCATCATGCTGTTCCCGCCAACTTTCACGCACTTCGCGTTGCTGAACTGGACGCCATTGTGGCGCAGATCCTTCTTATTGAAGCGTAGACGTGAGTTGGTACTTTCCTCAATCGCAAATCTGCCAGATCCGGCCGCCAGTTCGACTTCATGAAGGAAGGGGACGTAGACCTCATCGTCATCGAGCGGGGTTTCGTCGTCCCAAGTCTCGATGCTTCCTAATTTTACGCTTGGCTGTATGCGGTCCTGCTGCACGCTAGCGACAGTGGATAACAGTCGAGAGCTGACCTCGCTTGCATCGAAGTTGAGCGCCTTCGCTAGCTTCAGCAGCGCTTCAACATTTAGTGGCACCTTGCCGGTTGCGTATTGGCTGAATGCGCTTTGCCCGGACCATCCGCATGCTTCGGCAACGTCCGCCTGCGTCAGGCTGCGCCCGGCCGCTTTAGCAGCTGATTTCCGCTGTTCGTAGATAGCTTTGAGCCTGGCGCTCTCGGCGACTTCTTCGGGGGTGAGGGGGCGACGTATTTTCATAAGAACAAGAGTATTAGCAGAGCTGATATTTAAGCAAACAGCGCTGCTAGTATTTTGTTGCTGATAAAAAGCAGCACTGCTACTATCCATGGCAGATATCAGGCCGTGGAAATTCCATGAAAAAGATCCCTTTGAGCAAATACCTAGAAGAGCACGGCACTCAAGCCGCGCTTGCTGCTGCTCTCGGCGTGAACCAGAGCGCGATCTCGCAAATGGTTCGAGCCGGCAGAAGCATCGAAATCACCCTTTATGACGACGGCCGTATTGAGGCGAATGAGATTCGTCCGATCCCGGCGCGCCCAAAGCGCACAGCAGCCTGAGGCAGTCATTGCTACTGCCCGAACGAATAATCGCCCACGCACCGGCAGGGCGCCACGGAAACAAATTTGAGATTTTACGAATGGAAGATTTTCTGCGGGCCTGCCAGAGCGCTGTCCTCGATAACGAAGCTAAGACCCTTGCTGCAAAGATGGGCGTTCCTCACGTTGGCCTGCTTCAGCGCGCCAATCCGGACAACGACGCACACCACCTGACCGTGGAGCATTTGTTCGGGATTCTGTTGCACACCGGCGACATGCGCCCTCTGGCTGCACTGGCGAGTGAATTTGGTTTCGACCTCGTTGCGAAAGCTGCGCCGGAGCCGCAAGCGTTGACCAAATCACTGATCAACGTCGGCAAAGAGGTCGCCGATCTGACCATCGCGGTTCACCAGGCGCTAGATGACAACCACGTCAGTTCTTTCGAGAAAAACTTGATCCGCCAGGAGATCAACCACGTTCGGCGGAGCCTAGACGTGATGGATGCCTCGGTGAAGGCCGCCTGAATTCCGGGCACAAAAAAGCCGGGATTGCGCCCCGGCTAATTCATTAACACTTGATGAGGCCGATTATGCATAGCCAACCTACTTCAAGCAATACCCCCAACAATGTCGCGACACGTTTTTCGAATTCTGAAAACGTGTCGCAAACCATGTCGTCTCGCGAGATCGCAGATCTGGTGGAGGCTCGCCACAACGACATGATCGCGACTATTGAGCGCCTCTTCGCGAAAGGGCTTTTACGATCAACTCGTAAAAGCCGTAAG
Organism: Pseudomonas sp. H1h; assembly: GCF_000633255.1. GTDB lineage: Bacteria > Pseudomonadota > Gammaproteobacteria > Pseudomonadales > Pseudomonadaceae > Aquipseudomonas. The sequence goes on along the minus strand of NZ_AYMJ01000011.1, from coordinate 238,939 downwards.
GAGGCTACAGGCGGCCGCCCGACTGAAGTTTACGACCTCATCGAGCGCGACACTCACTTGGTGGTCGCTGGATACAGTGACGAGCACAGGGCTCGCGTCATTGACCGATGGCAGGAGCTGGAGTCGAAAGTCGCGCAGCCTGTGGCCATGCCGTCCTACGCGGAAGCTCTAAGGCTTTATGCCGATCAGATCGAGCAAACAGCAGTTCTTCGGATCGAGAACCGCGAGCAAGCCACAAAAATCCACTCCATGGAGAACCTCTTCAAGGAAGGGATGAGCCATACCCAATTCTGCAAGGGCCTCAATGGGGTCAACGTCATGCAGGTGGGCAAATTCCTCGAGGGCCGGAACTGGCTCTACAACGAGAGCAAATCCGGCCTGCGCTTCCGTGTGGCGTCCTACGCCCGCGACAAGTACATGACTGAGCATCAGAACGAAGTCACTCCCCATGGCAAAGAATCGTTCATTGCCTTTACGCCAGTTCTGCTGAAGAAGGGGGCCGTGCGCCTGTACGACCTATACCTGGCCGGCGAGCTGCCCATGAAGAAGAACTGGAACGGCCTGTTCACTCACGACAAAGCCTTGCGAGGTGCTGCGTGAGCATGGGTCTTATGGTCGCCGCGATGAAGCTTCGCGTTGGCAATCCATTGCGAAAGCTGGTGCTGATCAAGCTGGCCGACAACGCCAGCGACGTAGGTGAGTGCTGGCCTTCCTATCAGCACATCGCCGATCAGTGTGAGATCAGCAAGCGGTCTGTCATGAACCATATTGCAGCTTTGTGCGACTCGGGACTACTCCGTAAGGAAATTCGGAAGGGTGGGCCAAAGGGTAATTCGTCAAATGTTTACTTACTGACCCTTGATGGTGGTGCACCTCCTGCACCAGGGGTAGTGCAGCAGATTCACCAGGGTAGTGCAGCAGGTTCGCCCCCTAGTGAATCTCCTGCACTAGAAGGTAGTGCAAGAGCTGCACCCAGAACCAGTCACTCTCCTGAACCAGTCAATGAACCGGTCATTGAACCAATTGCACCCCCGGCTTCCGCCGAGGTTGTGCCGGGTCATTCCCGCGGTTTGGTGCTGGTGGTTGATCGCACCGATACGCCACGGGTTGAGATTCCCGCCGACATGCCAGGCCCCAAAGACCAGTCCTGCAAAACCTTCAAGGTCTGGGCGAACTACGCCATGGCCTACCGCAAGCGCTACAGCACCTGGCCGGTGTGGAACGCCAAGGTCGGCGGACAACTCGGCCAACTGGTCGATCGCCTCGGCGCCGATGTTGCTCACCACGTCGCTGCCCACTTCCTGAAAACCAGCGATGCGGCCGTCCTGCGCAAGTGCCACAGCCTCAACGAGCTGCTGGCCAACGCCGAGAGCTACCACACCCAGTGGGTTACCGGTCAGCGCATCAACGGGACAACCGCACGCCAGATGGAGCGCACCGAGGCAAACGTCTCCGCCGCCGAACAGGCCGCGCAAATTGTCTTGGCCAAGCGCCAAGGGGGAGAGCGCAATGAGTACCTTTGAAATGAACGATCAGCAGGTTGCCGGGCTCGCTGCAGCGATCTGCGCCACCGCCGAGTCCATGGGTCAGGAAATGAACCCAGGCACCGCGGCGATGATGGCCGAAGACCTCTGCGTTTACTCAGTGCCCGCCGTGAAAGCCGCTCTGAAGGCATGCCGCTTCGAGGTGAAAGGCAAGCTGGGGATGGCCGACATCCTCCAGCGAGTGCGGGCAGCTGATGGCCGCCCGGGCAAGGACGAAGCATGGGCGATCGCCATGACCACCAACGATGAATTTGAAACCGTGGTGCTGACCGACGAAATCCAGCTAGCCCTGGCTGCCGCAAAACCTGTCCTCGATGCCGGCGACAAGGTTGGTGCGCGCATGGCGTTCAACAGCGCTTACGAGCGTCTGGTAGGGCAAGCCCGTGAGGACGGCAAGGAGGTGAACTGGCATGTGTCTGTCGGCTTCGACGCCAATCGCCGCACGCAGGCAATCACCCAGGCTTTGCAAATGCAGCGAATCCCACAGGAGCGCGCTCAGCAGTACCTGGCCGACTTGAGTGTCGCGCCGGTCACTGAAGACGGCCGGGCCGTGGTGGCGCTGCTCACTGGTGAGGTCGCGCGGCCATCCCCAAAACTGCGAGAGAAGCTCGCCGCGGTTAAGGACTCGATGCTGGCCATGCGGAAAGCCTCGGACAAGGAAAAAACAGAACTGCGAATTGTGGCAGCCAACGAGCTGGCCGATCGCCGGGCGCTGCTGATTCGGCAGGCCGAACAATGGAAAGCAGGGAGCGCGGCTCAATGACCGATTACACCGAACTGAAACGACTGTCTGAAGCCGGTAGCTTGCCGCCGATTGTGTCCACCTTGATCGCCGAGAACGAGTGTCTGCGCGCCGATCTGGATGGCGAGATGACCCAGGCCCGCGACTTCAACCTCGAGCATGAAGAGCTGAAGCATGAGCGCGATCAGCTTAAGACCGAGAACAGTGCATCCATCCGCCAAGCAACCGATTTAGCCATTGCGATCTGGCGCAGGCGTTACGCTAAGGATTCGCCAAACTTCCAGCCCTTCGAAAATGCCACAAGCATCATCGGGCAGATCGACAACATGGCTGCCGGGTTAATGGGCGATCTGGAAGTGGTGGAGTCTGGCTTCAAAAACTTCCACCGCAGCCTCTGCGAGCGCTTCGGTTACTACCACGACGACATCGACTGGCAGCGTGACCAGGTGTCGCTGGAAGAGCACATCGCCACTCAATTCAGCCACGTCAATGCGGAAAACGCGGCGCTGCGTGGGCAGGTGCAAGCGCTGCAGCGTGGTGCCGGCCAGTTTCAGGAACAGAACGACGCTTTGCTCGAAGGCATGACACGCATCATGCAATCGACCCGCTTGGGTGACCCGGCGTTTGCCATCGCGTGCGAGGTTATGGGGGAGCTTGAGCATTCCGCTGACAGTCGAGCGGGCGGAGAAGGAACAGAATCCAGCCTCTCGCTTTCGCTCAGACTTCCGAAAGGTTCGCGCGCGCATGAGGCTGGTGAGCAGATTTTATGCAACGGGAAAACTGTGATCAAGGGGGTGGAGCATGGCTGAGCTCGCCCTTATCCGCACCGCGCAAGGCTTGGTTCCAGCGACTGAGGCCGACCGTGAAGTAACCCAAAAATGGAAGCTCGGTCAGGTCATCCACGGCAAATTCACGAAGATGCGCAACGCCAAGTTTCACGGCAAGTTCTTCTCGATGCTGGATCTGGCGTGGGAGTACTGGGAGCCGGTTGGCGGCCTGGTCCCGCGTCAGGAAATGCGTGGCATCCGTGGTCTGGCCAAGTTCTTCGAGGCTGCCAGCGGCAAGCCCGGTCAGTTGTCGCATGCCGTGGATTCCTACATTGCCCACCTCGAAACCGAGCGGGCCGAACGTTTCCCGACCGTGGAAAAGTCTCGCGAAGCTTTCCGGGAATGGGTGACGATCGAGGCCGGTCATTTCCACCTGGTGCGAACTCCTGACGGTGTTCGCAAGGAGGCCAAGTCGATCAGTTGGGCAAATATGGACGACACGGCCTTTGAGCCGCTTTACCGCGACGTGTTCAACGCCTGCTGGCGCCTCGTCCTGTCAGCGCACTTTGAGACCGAAGATGCCGCCCTGAGTGCTGCTGACCAGATCGGGAGCTACGCATGAAGCGCACACCACTACAGCGCAAAACGCCGCTCAGGTCTGGCGCTCCACGGCGAAAGCGCTGCCCAGAGTGCCGGATGATGTTCGTACCTGCGCGGAATGGCCAGGCCGTATGCGGAGAGATCAAGTGCGCCATTGCTTATGGGCAGTCGGAGAGGGGGCGCGCAATAGCCGGAAAGGCCTTGGCCGAAGTAGGTCGCCGCGAGATCAAAGTCCGCAAGGAGAAGCTGATGAGCAGGGCGGATCACCTGCGCGAAGCCCAGGCGGCATTCAACGAGTGGGTTCGCCTGCGTGACGCCGATCGCCCTTGTATCAGTTGCGGCCGCCACCACGACGGCCAATACCACGCCGGGCACTACCGATCCGTAGGAGCGAACCCTGAATTGCGATTCGAGCCGCTCAATGTCTGGAAACAGTGCGCCCCGTGCAATACACACCTGTCAGGCAATTTGGTGAATTACCGAATCTCACTCCTACAGGGAATCGGCGCCGAAAAAGTCGAATGGCTTGAAGGGCCTCATGAGTCCCGCAAGTACACCGTCGAAGAAATCAAAACCATCAAGGCCGAATATCGGGCAAAGAACAGAGAACTGAAGAAGGGGCACGCAGCATGAAAATCAATTCGGCGCGCCAGGCATGGCACGACTGCAACTACAACCCGGCCCCGGGCCAGACTTCCGACGCTGCCGAACTGGGTGTAGTAGTACAGAGCACTGAGCGAGGCCCGACGGCGAACCCTGCGATGCACGCGGTGCTGGCCGGTCACATTCAGTCGGCTATCGCACGGCTTCACTTTCAATTGCGGGCTTTCGGCAATGCAATGTATGCGGCTGAGCCGACAGATGACGATCGGGAGGAGGCCGAAGCTGCGGTTTTCAATCTTGCATGTTCGCGAGCAGCACGCATGACCGCCAGCAAGCGGGAGCGGGCCGAGTACGTTGCCAAGGGCGTTTTTCGTCGTTACCGCTACATGCACCAAGGCGGACAATCGGCCAACGCCGATCCGCTGATAAAGCCCGAGTTGTTCAGAGCCTGGATAAAGGGGGAGTACGACATTGAGCTGTCATCCGCAGCTTGGGGCCGTGATTGGGAGCCATTCGTGCAGCTTTGCTTCGATGCCTGTTACGACATCGACGCACGCGCATTGAGTCCAATTGGACGGGTGATTTATAAAATGAAAGAGGCCGCTTGACTTCCCGCACGGCTGAGGGCATGATTTCTTCATAGTTAGTATTTTGCCTTCGGCAAGTTACTTGAAAAAGCCGGTTCTGAAGCCGGTTTTTTTATGCCCGCCAGAAAGCAAAAAGCCCCGACAAGTTCGGGGCTTTTTTATGCGCGGTGAAAAAGAGAGGGCGACTCCAAAGGATGCGCTAACACCCAAAAGAGACGCTAGATCGCAGATAGTGCCTGCAAGCCAGCCAAGGCCCTCACTGCTCGCGCGAGCGGGACGGAGCCTAGCAGAAAAACAAATGGACTTGCAGATGTTAAAAGAATGCAGATGCGGAAAATGCAACAGACTTCTCGCCCGGGTGGGTGAGTTTACCGAGCTCCAGATCAAATGTTCCCGATGCGGGACGCTGAATCATGTGAAGGCCGCGAGCCTCGAGCAATCGCCCATGAGCGCCATACGCCCAATATAGAGGCCTGAACTTAAATCAGCTCAATAACGGAGTTTAAAATGGAAAACGCAAACTCAGCGTCTCAAACCTTGCAAGATCTTTGGACTCAAGTAGAACCGGTGGATAACACCGGCATGCTTCGGCGCGTGGTTTTTGCGGAGGGCAAGTTTTATGCGGCTGGTGGCAACGGTCTTCCCTCAACCACTCAGCTTGTCGGCGGAAGCGCAACTGGTACAGCTTGGACCAAGATTCAGGGCGCCCTCACCTCTGATAGCGGGAAGGTCATCAATGAGCTGTACTGGAACGGTATTGGGTCATCGCTTCAAGCCCTTTCTCAAGCCGGCAATCTGATCTTCGGCAGCACAGCACGCCCTGAAAGGGCTTGGACAGACCTTACGGCAACTGTTCGCGCGTCCGGAGACTTGCAAGGCATTGTGTTTTATAAGCCAATTTACGGCGAGAACAACACCTGGATACTGGTTGGGTCTAACGGTAAAGTCTTTTCCCGTTATGGCGATTGGTCGGGCCAGGTGGAGCGCACTACGACCTTCACTTCTAGCGAGACTGTTTACTGCGTCAACGTCATTGGCAGTTTTGTGTTGATTGCGGGATCGAATGGGAAGCTGCTCAGCGCTGTGAAGATGGCGACGGATAATCCGCAAACATTCACGACCAGAACCAGCACCTTCGGCAGTAGCACCATCCTTTCCATGAAGCTTTGCAACGGGAAAATGTTTATCGTTGGTGCGGATGGCAAGATGGCATATTCATCCGATGGACTTAGCTGGACTGCTGTTGAAGATACCAGTTTCGGTGGAACCATCATCCGCGACATTGCTTACGGTAATGGCAAGTATGTAGCTGTCGGCGACGGTGGCAAGACAGCCGTTTCCGAGGATGGAATCGGCTGGGTTCAGCAAGCCAACACTTTTGCAGGAACCGATATCCGGAGCGTCGCTTACGGCAACGGCAAGTTTGTAGCTGTTGGTGCAGGCGGCAAGATTGCTTACTGGACTCCATGATCTTCTATCTCCTTGCGTAATAGAGCCCAGCCGTCGCGCTGGGCTTTTTCATTTCTGATTCAGGCTCGGGGGATGCCTGGACTCGGATAAGCCGGTAGTGCAGCGCTACGGAAAAACATCGGCGGCCCGTGCATCCTGACCTCACTGTGCTTCCAGGGTGGCGCGAGACAATAACGGCGCGATCGACGCATTGAGGCGTCGACGCTGAGAAGGTCTTTGGCCGGCAGCTCGGGAAGACGAGCGCACCTGCACTTGCAGGGGCTTTTTTGTTTCCGCAAGAAAGCCATTTGCAAAAGGAATTTGCAGATGTTGAAAGAATGCAGATGTGGAAAATGCAAAAGACTTCTCGCCCGGGTGGGTGAGTTTACCGAGCTCCAGATCAAGTGTTCCCGATGCGGAACGTTGAATCATGAGAAGGCCACGAGCCTCGAGCGATCGCCTTTGAGCGACTGAATGCGGAATCCTCCGCGAATAATCATTTGACTCAATAGGTAAAAAAATGGAACCAGTACAAATCGGCAGCCGCTTCAAATCGGTGGCAACCAGCTACGAAGACGTAATTTTCACTCCGGCACAGAACGTCAATGGCGCGGTAGTTCGAACAGCTACGATGATTAGCCCATCCGGGAACGGATTTATTAGCACCGGCACGACCATGCCTACTGGGCGCTGGATGACTAACGTGCCTGTTATCTTGTCCGCCGTTAACGGTTCTTCCACTCTCCCGTTCCCTGTGACCATTCCTGCCGGTCAGGGCCTTTGGGTAGCAATGACGCAGAATGGCGGCGGTACGGCTTACGTGACCTACGACCTGCTGCCGTAACGGGTAAAAAGGCGTTTCTACGGCTTTTTTCTCAGTATGAAAAAAACAGAAGGTCAGGAGCCTCTAGAGATCGCCTCTGAGCGACATGAAAGCGGAAATCTTCGCGAACAATCATTCGACTCTATAGGTGAACAACATGGCTGGACGTACACGTACTCCGTTTCAACGCAGCGGTACTTCGATTCTCCCTGCTTATCAAACGATGTCTCCGGGACAATTCCTGCTTTCGCCAAACGGCCGATTCAAGCTGCTGTTGCAACCCGACGGCAACCTCGCGTTGCAGGACAATGGCGCGGTGGTTTGGATCGCCAACGAAACTACCCCTTACACTTCAACCGTTCCATTGCGATACCAGGTGCCGGTGCAGCTGTATGTTCAATTTGGCGCGTTTCTCGACGATCCTCTCCGGGGTCGTACCTGGCTAACCAACAACTCTGGCTTCACCAGTGAAGATCAGTGGAACCGAACTCATATGGCATTGCAGAACGACGGCAACATCGTTCTGGTCGACTCTCTGCCGATCTGGAATGGCACTCCATCCCTTCCGCTTGATCCAGGTGGTGGTGCGTATCTGTTCGGCGGTACAACCGAACTGGCAATGGGTGTTCCGTACTTTGCCGGTGACGGCGCCTTGATCTTCCAAGGGGACGGCAACGTCGTGAACTATGGCCCGAACTGGAGTGTTCGCTGGGCCAGCTACACCCAGAACAAGGGTGCGGTGCGAGCTGTATTCCAGAATGATGGTAACTTCGTTATTTATGCAGCGAATAACGTACCGATCTGGCAGTCGGGCACTGGCGGGCATCCTGGTGCCACCATGCGACTGCAGCCGAATGGCAGCCTGGCGATTGTCCAGGAAACCCCGGTTTGGGCTCGTTTTGGCTTCACGCCAACAGCGCGTCGCCGGAAGGTTTACTACCCAGACAACACCAGCGCCGAGCATAACGGTACAGACCCGTACCCAACCTATGGCCACATCGGCTGGGAATTCTGAGCAAACCTCTCCGCCTTAGGGCGGAGAGTCTTTCTTTTTTGGACGCAGGTCTTCCGACAAGACTTTTTTATCAATCATGCACACGGAGTCGAGCGCATGGATTCTTTACATCGCCTGCTCGAGCTCATCGACAGGTTCGGATTGCTGATCGCGGGATTGGTCGGCGCCGTTGTCGCCAGTTGGTGGCACAAGGACGACCTGACGGATTGGCGTGCCTGGATTGTTTTTCTGATTACGGGAGTCGCCTGCTCGATTTATTTGACGAGTATGGTCAGCGCCTACTTGGGTGTAACCGAGCCGAAGATCGTCGCAGGGATCGGCTTCCTTCTTGGGGCGTTCGGTGGTTCGCTGCTCGCAGCCATCAATCGCGCCATCAAATCCGCTGACCTCTGGGCGCTTATTCGCCAGCGGTTCGGGGGAGGCAATCCACCATGAATTTTGAACTGATCAACTCTATCGCCTGCGGCTTAATTGCCTTCTGGGCGACCTGGTGTGTTCTGAGCGGTCGAGTGCGGGACGGCGTCATCGGAAAGCTGATCTATTCGGCGATTGCCATCAGCGGGTTCGTCGTGATGAGCCGGGAGCAGACCATCTTCATGATGGGCCCAACCACGGCCGGCATCACGTTGCACGTCTCGCTGGCCCTGGCCGGCATGCGCCACATCTTCATGGTCATCTGGTGGCAGCGGGTGAAGGCATGGCTCTGCCGGACGATGAACTGCGAGCACTGCCTGCGCTGTGACAAGGCGCCGGGCGGGATCGACCGGCGCGGCAAATAAGTCGTGTCATCTTCTCTTGGAGGCAGTCACTTCACTTGCTATTCGAACCGGGACTTCTTGATATCTCCATGCTTGTTTTGCAAATAAATGGTGTATGGCAGAACGAGAGTGTCCGCGACTGCTGAAATTCCCATATCCAAGGCGATTAGGGCTGCAGCGGGGTGTCCGTCAAACCCACTGGTACGGCGCGGCTCCGCATTCAATGTGCAGTAGTCAAGGATGGCACCACCGTAGATGCGAGACACCGAATCGCAATGGGATTGCCATCGAGCCAGTTTATTGCTGGTGATGGAATCGTCCCGGAAGGTCGTGTTGATCGTTCCGCACCCGGTCGCTGAAGCGGCCGCGAGTATCAAAAGAAAGTATCTGAAGGTCATTTGGTCGATTCCGTTCGAAGGACATGAGTGGTAGCTGAAGATCTGGAATGAGAGTACCACTTTCACAAGTTGCGACACGTTTAGCGAATCAGCAAATTGTGTCGCGACACCGGAGCAAGACATGACCGCAGACATCCATGACATCGCCGACCAACGCCCGCACCTGACGGTTGCGGCCGATGACGGTGTCCACGTACTGCCCTGTGACTTGGTGCGCACGGTGATCGTCGGCGACAAGCCATCGGCCATCCTAACCGAGCCAGTTCTGCGCCGGATCATTGAAGAGTGGTTCCAGAGGTTAACGGCATGACCGCGAAGCTCGTTGAGTTCAAGCGGGAGGGTTGGCGCGACGCCGCCAAGACCCTGCGCAAGATCGCTGACGACCTCGATGCCGGTGTGCACCCGGAATGCACGGTAGGCGCGCTGACCATCATGGGGCCTAAAGGCGAGGTGACCGTGTTCGGTCTCGGGCCAAAGTGCGACGACCTGCAATGCCTGGGCGCAATGCGGCTGGGTGAGCAGAAGCTGATTGATGTGCTGCTGGAGCAGCCAGAGACATAAGGATCTCCAATGACAACCAAGCAACCCGATTGGGAGGCGATCGAACGAGCCTACCGGACTGGGCGACCGTTAAATGGGCGGAGGCTGGTCTGACGCATTGAGGGCTTCAGCGCGTTTTTGTCGGCGATTCAAAAAGTATCGAACGTTCACGATTAAAGCAGTAGCGGTATACAGATAAGCATTCAAAAGCGACACGCTGAATACGTAAATTTCCAACCTGCCTGGGTAGGTCTTTCTTAGTAAGAACGTAACGACAAAAACTAAAGAAATTCCAGCTCCAAAGCCCATAGCTCCTGAGTAGCAGTGCGTTTTCCAAGCTCCCCAAACGACTCCTTTAGGTCTGATCTGATCGAACAGGCCAAGACCGATGTACAGCAGGAGAAGGAGTGCGGGGAGGGCTACAAATAACAGCTTCGAGTAATAGATATCCAATTCGAGCAGACTCCTTTGCAGGTGCATTCCCATGGTGTGGCTTCCGAAGATGATAGTTGGAAAAGTTCGGGTGGTTATAGGAACTGCTCTGATCGACGCTTTCTTGGATACCAATGAGGAGACGTGATGGAAAGACCCACACCACCTGGCTCACTGCTTGATCTGTCCGATCTACCTGACTTCGGCATCCGCCTGACTCCGGCGCCCGAGGTGTGGGAATGGCTCCAGACCGAAATTCTCGCCGAAACCGGAAGCGTTTATAACGAAGAACACGCCCATCTGATCGATGCGGACATTCGTGTGATGTGGGCATCTGCTGCCTTCACGAAGAAGGGGCGCACAGTGGTCGGTCAAGCCGAGCAGGTAGCGTTTCGCGCTGGTGGTTGGCAAAAGGCGAGAATGGAACAGCAAATGATGGATTGGTTCGGCGACGTGCCGGCCTACATCATCACCCTTGCCGCCGATTACTGCGCCCAGTGCTCTGATGCTGACTTCTGCGCACTGGTTGAGCATGAGCTTTACCACATCGCCCAGGCGACCGATAAGTACGGTCAACCAGCTTTCACCCAGGACGGCCTGCCCAAGCTTGAGATGCGCGGACACGACGTTGAAGAGTTCGTCGGTGTGGTGCGTCGGTATGGTGCAAGTCTGGCGGTTCAAGAGCTGGTGGATGCTGCAAACAATCCTGCCGAGGTAGGGAAAATGAACATTGCGAGGGCCTGCGGAACCTGTCTGCTCAAGTCGGCCTGATATGAGACAGGCATGAGACGGAATCCAATCTATGGCAGCCCTGAAAAACGATGTGAAAGCCTTCATCGTTCAGGCTTTGGCGTGTTTCGACACTCCGACGCAGGTCTCACAAGCGGTGAAGCAAGAATTCGATGTTGATGTAACCCGCCAGCAGGTAGAGCAGCACGACCCAACCAAGCGCGCCGGCGTGAACCTGGCAGCCAAGTGGCAGACCCTCTTTCATGACACCCGCAAGCGCTTTCGTGAGCAGACCGCAGAGATACCGATCGCAAACCGTGCGTATCGACTACGCGCGCTTGGACGCATGGCTGAAAAGGCCGAGACAATGAAGAACATGGCCCTTGCCACTCAGATCATTGAGCAAGCAGCCAAGGAGATCGGGGACGTATACGTCAATCGACGCGTTGAGCCGGACAAGTCGCTGGATGAAGAAATCAAACTGCTTGAGATCGAGAAGCGTAAGGCCGAGCTCAAGCTGATAGAGAAGGGCGGCGGAAACTCAAACGCCCAGCTGCTGGCCGATTTGATCGCGAGGCTGCCGTCATGAAGGCCAACACCGGCAACCTGTTGTTTGATCGCCAACTGTCACGCTGGTATCCGCTCAAGGATCACCCTGTACAGCTCGCCCTGGTTGCGGCTGTATCTGAGGGCATCCGTTTCCCGCTGGTGCCTGCTGGGCGCCGAAGCGGCAAGACCGAACGGTTCAAGCGCTTCCTCGTAAAGCAGGCATCCGCTTACACCGGCATGTACTTCGCCGCCGCGCCAACGCATGCCCAGGCCAAGAAGATCTTCTGGGATGACCTCAAGGCTTTCACGCTGAGCTGCATGCACAGTCGCCGGCCTTCTGAGTCGGATCTGATCATCTACTTGGACAACGGTAGCGAGATCCACGTCATCGGCTTGGACAAGCCACAGCGGATCGAGGGTATCCCGTGGACGGGCGGCGGAATCGACGAGTTCGCCGACATCAAGCCGGATGCCTGGGAAGCAAACATTCTCCCGGCGCTGAACACCGTCAACCCGACCATGCCGGATTACCGGGCCTGGTGCTGGTTGCTTGGCGTGCCGGACGGCCTGAACCATTACTACGACCTGTGCATGCAGGCGGAGTCGGGCAATGACCCGAACTTCCGCGTGTTTCATTGGAAATCGGCCGAGATTCTTCCGGCTGACGTAATGGATGCAATGAAGCGGGCCATGTCGGCCAAGCAGTTCAAGCAGGAATTCGAAGCATCGTTTGAAACGGCATCAGGCCGTATCTACGAGGACTACAGCAAGGCGAACACCACGAATGCAGCCATTGAGCCGCACGAGCAGCTGTTGTGGATGCACGACCAGAACTTCACGCCCCTGTCTTCGGCCATCGGTGTGCGGCGCAACGACGGCAAAGACCTTTACCTGCTGGATGAGATCGTGCTGATTAGCGCGGTATCGAAGCAGTCGGCAGCCGAGTTCGTGGACAAGTTCAAGGACCACAAGAACAAGCATGTCCTGATCTACGGCGACCCGGCCGGCAAGGCGGGCGAGAAGCACGGCCACGCATCTGACTACACCGACATCGAGGGCGTGCTCAAGGCTAATGGCTGGACGTACACGCGCAAGGTCAAGCCGGCGCACCCGTCCATCAAGGACCGGCAGAACGCCGTGCGGGCAAAGATCCTGACAGCCTCAGGAGAAACAAGCCTGTTCATCAACCCGGTCACCGCTCCCTGGTGCCACAAGGGTTTGAGTACGGTTCAACTTCAAATGGGCTCGACCTTCCAGGAAGACCAGAAAAACGACTACCAGCACATCACCACGGCGATTGGGTATTGCATCGACGTCGAGTGGCCGTGCATCAAACGCACAGGCGGAACACGCCGAATTGGAGGCTTGGCCTGATGCCAGTGCAATCGACAAACCCCGACTACGACGCGCACATCGCCGAGTGGGAGATGATGGACGACGCGCTCGAGGGTGAGTGCGCCGTCAAACGCAACGAGCGCAACCTGCCCAAGCCGAGCGGCATGGTCGAAGCCGAAAAGCTCGACGCCGCCGGCAACAAGTACCTTTACGCGAACTACACGGCCCGCGCTCAGTACGAGCACTGGGTGCGTGACTCTCTGCGCTCGATGATGGGGTTGGTGTCTCGGCTGATCCCGGAGATCGAACTGCCCACTGGTTTGAAAGTGTTGGAGGACAACGCCACGGCGGACGGCTTCGGCCTGAAGCAGCTGTTCTTCCGCATGGTGCGCCAGGCGATCTCGCACGGTCGGGTGCCGCTGGTGGTGAACATCGATGATCGCGGCGAGCCGTATTTCTCGACTTATGCCACGCGCAACGCCATCAACTGGGACACCGCGGACCAAGGCGGCCGGCAGGATCTGGTCCTTTCGGTGTTCCGCGAGTTTCGCAAGAAGGGCGGCGATCGATACAGCCACGACTGCGACACGGTTTTCCGTGAGTTCTTCATGGACGGAAATGTTTGCTACACCGCGGTGCGGAACGAGGGTGGCGAACTTGTCGAGGATGAGCGGCCTCTAGGTACCACTGACACCGACAATCGCCTAGTCAAAGGGCTGGCGTACCTTCCGGTGATCTACTGCGGCTCTACCGACAACTCGCCAGATGTCGACGAGGTGCCGCTGCTGACCATGGCGCGGGCCGCTTTGAAGTCGTATCAGCTGAGTGCTGACTACTTCACCGCACTGCACCAAACTAGCCATCCGCAGCCGTGGGTGTCCGGTCTCGATGAGTCCGTAGAGCTCAGCGTGACGGGGCCATCGGCGGCATGGGATCTTGGCCCGAGCGGACAGTGCGGTTACCTAGAGTTCCAAGGTGCCGGCATTGAAGCAGTACGCAAAGCCATGGATGACCAGAAAAACGCCGCGCTTGAAGCCGGCGCCAAGGTCATGGACGTGGCCGGTACGGAGTCGGGTGAGGCGCGCAAAACACGCCAAAACGACCAGCACGCCACGCTGCACAGCATCGTCATCACGGTGGCCGAGGCGGTGGAGCAGGGTCTGCGATACGCCGCCGAGTGGAAGGGCTACGACCCCAAGCAGGTCAAGTTCAAGGTGAACCCTGAATTCGTGACCCCAGTGGTCGACGCGCAGGTTCTCGCCGAGCTGCTGAAAGGTGTGATGGCCGGAACGATCAGCGCCGATACCTACTGGCAGTACCTCACCACCGGCAAGCTGCCGGAGCGCCCATATGAAGATGAAGCCGACCTGATCAGCGATGAGCGCGAGTCGGCCGGCATTAACCTGGACAAAGAAGATGTCAACGACAAGCCAGGCGCAGGCGGACAGCCAATTACTGGAGCAGACGACCCGTCACTCGGTAATGCTGGAGCGGCTTAAGGCTGGCGAGGTCAAAAAGTTCGAGAAGTACCTGCGCCAGATCGACAAGCTGGTGCGCGAGCAACTGACACGCAAGGAGCTGACGACCTACAGTCGCGATCGCCTTGAGCAGTTTCTGGCCCGAGTCGACGGAAAGCTGCTGGAGATTTATAAGGCCTTCGGCGATGTTGTGCAGGTCGATCTGGTGGATATTGCGCTGTATGAGGCCACCTTCGAGGCCAACAGCCTGAGCAATGCGCTCTCCATCGACGCAGTGGTGCCGACCAACACGGTGATCCGCGCGGCGGTGTTCTCCTATCCGCTGCAGGTGAAGGGCATCGATGGCGGGAAGCTGCTCAAGAGCTTCCTCAGCGGCTGGACGCGGACTGAGACGATGCGGGTAACGAACACCATCCGGCTCGGCTTCGGCCAAGGCCAGACGAACGCCCAGATCATCCAGGCTATTCGCGGCACCGCGGCGCAGAACTTTACCGATGGCATTCTTGCAGTAAGCAATCGCAACGCCGCCTCTGTGGTGCAGACAGCGATTCAGCATGTGGCCACCACGGCGCGGATGGAAACCCTGAAGGCCAATAGTGATGTAGTTTTGGGCTACAGGTGGGTTTCGACGCTCGACCGCAAGACCTCACAACAGTGCAAGGGCTTGGATGGTATGCGCTTTGACTTGGGGAAAGGGCCGCTGCCGCCGGCGCACATCAACTGCCGGTCGACTACGGTGCCGACCACCAGGCTTTCGGAGACGTTTGCCAAGGACGCCACGCGCGCTTCGATAGGCGACAATGGCGGGGCGCAGGTCGATGCAAGTTTGAATTATTACGAATGGCTGGCAACACAGCCAGCGAGCTTCCAAGATCATGCACTTGGCCCCGTCCGGGGCAAGCTGTTCCGAGATGGCGGGCTGACGCCGGAGAAGTTCGCCAAGCTGCAGCTCGACAAGAAGTTCAAGCCACTGACCCTGGCCGAACTGAAGGCCATTGAGCCTGACATGTTCGCCCGGGCAGGCGTTACACTCGGGACACCACCAGGTTGAGATGACCGATGCAGATCATTGTTGAGGATGGGCAGGGAAGGCCGGATGCCAACAGCTTTGTACCGCTGGAGAAGCTGACCTTCTACCGCGACTACTACGGCTTTCGGATCCCTGAAGCAGAGCCCGATCAGGTTGCGTTGCTGCTGCGCGCCGCGGCGGACATCAACGCCCGGCAGTGGAAAGGGCGCAAGGCCAATCCAGATCAGGCAATGGCCTGGCCTCGGCGTGACTGTAAGATCGAATGCCAGACGCTTTCAGAGACGTTCGTGCCCTTTGAGCTTGAATGGGGCCAAGTACGGCTGGCAGTTGAGTTATACGCCGCCGAACAGGGCTTCCAGATCGAAGAGCCAACGCATTGCACGGAGCCAAACGGGCGACGAACTCGGCTCAATCGCGATACGCCGGGCTTTCGCATGCGACCGCCGCCATACGCGCCGAGTAGGACGCAGTTCGCTGATTACCTTGTCATGCGTGGGTTGACTGTCGTTGAGTAGAGTGCAAAGCGGTTGGCCGGTCGCGTGCTGGCTGCTATAAGCTCCTGTGATTTAGGGGGCTAGTTAATGAATTGGATGGCAGTGCTGATCGCGGCGCTAATGTGCCTGATTTGCGGGATGCTTGGTCTTACCGCAGGCATCAATTTTAACTCTACGTCGACTGTTTCCTTCGTTTGGGATTGGAATACCGCCGGTAGCTGGGTCTCCGGGGTGGGGGCGCTGCTAGCCGTTCTTGTTAGCCTATGGATGGCTAACCGCGGCGAGAGAATGCAAGCGGAAAGAGAGAAGGAAAATTTGAAGATTGATGTAAGGGTGGGGGGCATGTTTGCGCACCTGCACATCGTTTCTCTCGGACATTACCCGGTAATAGTAAAGACCGTGCTTATTGGTCGTTCGAGCAAAAACGCCATAAGTCCCGTCCTTAACGATTCATCGGGAGATCAAATTATATTCCCCGTTCGTTTGGGCTTTAGGGAGGAAATACATGCCAGTTGGCGGTCAGATCAGGCCAAACAGTTAGTAACGATCGTAAGTTGGTTGCAGCCCTTCACCCTAAATGAATTGACGATCGAAGTAATCACCTCCATGGATGTTCACGTTTTGCCCGTGGATGCCAACTTCATTGCCTGGCTACAGGATGCAGCCAACAGGCATGACATTAAACTTCTAAGCCCGCATTGACTTTATCGATGCAAATTCCAAACCTCGGCCATGCCGGGGTTTTTTTATGCCTGCAAAGCGGGCCGACCAAACCCAAGGGGTGCACCAAGTGGCAGACGAAAACCAGATTGATCTTGAAGACCCGGCAGTCAAATCCGCGATCGTTGAAGCGGTAGAGGCGGCGACCCTGGGACTCAAGAACAAAAACACCGAGCTGCTTGGCTCGCTCCGGACTACCAAAACCGAACTGGACGGCTTCAAGACCCAGTTCGAAGGTTTGGACATCGCCGCCGTGAAGGGGCTGCTGACAAAGGTGGGCCAGGACGAAGAGACCAAGCTGATTGCCGAGGGCAAGCTGGACGAGGTCATCACCCGACGCACCGAGCGCCTGCGCACCGACTACGACACCAAGCTTGCCGCCGAGAAGGCCCGTGCTGACAAAGCCGAGCAATTCGCCGCCAAGTACAGCGACAAGGTGCTGGCCGATTCCATCCGCGCTGCAGCCATCAAGGCCGGCGCGCTCCCCGAAGCCGCCGAGGACATCATCCTGCGCGCACGGGGCGCTTTCAAACTCAGTGAAGACGGTGAGGCGATCGCCACCGACCGTGACGGCGAGGTCGTTTACGGGAAGGACGGGAAAACCCCGCTGTCTCCGCTCGAATGGGCGGAGTCGCTGCGTGAAACAGCAACACACCTGTGGCCAAGGGCTCAGGGTGCCGGTCCGACCGGCGATCAAGGTGGCAAGGCCACGAAGAAATGGGGCGAATACACCGAGCAGGAGCGCGCCGCGCTGGCTCGTGACAACCCCGAAGCATTCAAAAAACTCCAGGCCACCAAAGGAACCTAGTCCATGGCAACTACCCAACTGACTGACATCTTCGTCGGTGACTACTACGCCTCCCTGGCGCCGGTTAACAGCCCGGAAAAGACCGCTGTATATGAGTCGGGCATCGTGACTCGCTCGCCAGTGCTGGATGCGATCGCCTCCGGCAGCCAAGGCACCGCTGAGATCAGCTACTGGCAGGATCTCAACGCTGATGAAGCTCCGAACATCAGCAACGATGACCCGAATGACCAAGGCGAAGTCGGCAAGGTCGAGCAGGACAGCATGCGTGCCCGAGTCCTGTACCTCAACAAAGGTTACGGCGTAACCGATTTGACTGCGGAGCTGGCCAACACCGAACCACAACAGCAGATCCGCAACCGCTTCGGCACCTACTGGACTCGTCAGTGGCAGCGCTACACCCTGGGTGCCGCTCGCGGCATCATTGCCTCGAACATCGCCAATAACGGCGGTGACATGGTCATCGACGCGGGCGCGACCATCAACGCGAATGCCTTTCAGGATGCCGCGTTTACCGCCGGCGATGCTGCTGATCAGTTCGGCGCGATCGGCGTGCACTCGGTCGTGATGAACCAGATGGTCAAGCAAGACCTGATCGAGTACCTACGCGACTCCGACGGCAAGATCATCCTGGCAACCTACCTGGGCAAACCGGTGTTCATGGACGATGGCCTGATCTATGGCGCTGGCAAATACCTGTCTGTGTTCTTCGGCCAGGGCGCTTTCGGCTACGGCGAAGGTGCTCCGAAGGTGCCGGTCGAGCTGGAGCGTAAGCCGGGCGGCGGCAACGGCGGCGGTGCGGAAGTGCTGTGGGAGCGGAAGACCTACATCCTCCAGCCTGCTGGTTTCAGCTGGAAGGGCTCCGAGGCCCAGAACGCCAGCCCAACCGCGACTCAGTACGCAGCTGCTGCGAACTGGCAGCGTGTGTTCAGCCGCAAGCAGGTCCCGTTCGCCGCTGTGATCAGCGGAACCACTACGCCGTAACTCGGCCCGCACAGCCTGGCGCCTATACGGGCGCCGGGATGCTTTTGAGGTGACTTATGAAAGTGATCTACACAGACAGTCCGGGCAAAGAGCGCGGCGTGTGCTACCGCCTGCTGAGCGAATTCTTCGGTGTCATCGGCTCCGCTACCGAGGTGGTTGTCGATGGCGATGCACCGGATATCGTCGATGCATACCAAGCGGCTGGCATCAAGGTCTCGGACGGCAATGAGCAGGAAGCCGAGGAAACCGACCCTCTGAAAATGAAAGTCCCCGAGCTGAAAGAGTGGCTGACCGCCAAGGGTATTACCTTCGACGCGACCGCCAAGAAAGAAGACCTGCTGACCCTGGTGCCGGCGGAATAAGGACAGACACATGACCGATTTCATCACCGTCGCCGATGTTGACGCCCAGCTCGGTTCTGGCTGGGCCGGCACCGGTGATCCGGTCCTTGCCGTGACCATGGCCAATGCATGGCTCACGACCAAGATTAAGCGGGCTGTTCCATATCCGGTTCCGACCGAGATCAAAACAGCCGGCGCTCAGGTCGCGAAAGAGGCGGCGGCGGGCAAGCTGTACACGCCCACGCAGAAGGAAGTGCAGAGCAAGACCGTATCGGCTCAGTCCGGCACGTCAGTGAGCAAGACCTACGTGGCGGGCTCTACCGATCAGTCAGCGGGCGTGAATTTCGCCCTCGCGCTGCTGGATCCTTGGATCAAACGATCTGGTGTGATGATGCTGAAAAGGATCTGAAACCCATCAATTGCGCCACCCTTGTTTCAGCTCCTCATCGAACCATTGCTCGGCATCGTACGAGGCCCCCATGGTGCTCCTGAAGTCCAAATATTGGCCATGACCATTCTCTTTCAGCCAACTGACGAAGGCGCCAAATGACGGGTGCCAATTCGCTGGCCTTTCTTGCGTCTCCGCCCATTCATGAGCTAGGCGACGAATCGCAATTTTGCATTCTGGTCGTTTCATTAACAGCTCCTTTGTGAGTTAGGGAGTATTGCATATGGGAATTCGCGAAGAGATCCAGGCCGAAATGGCTGAGGCGTTCGATGATCCTGATGGCCTGGCCGATGCGGTCAAGCCAGTGACAGGTGTGCGCAAGGTTGTGGGCGAGTATGACCCTGACCTGGGCGGTGCGCCCGAAGTGACCACCACCTACGGCGGTCGTGGAGTATTCGGCAGCTACCTAGCCAAAGAAGTCGACGGCTCCTTGATCCAGACGACCGACAAAAAGTTGCTGGTGCTGCAAAACGAACTATTCGTTTCGGAGGCGGGCGTGCCAACGGCGGTACCGGCCGCCCCGGCCATTGGCGATATCGTCAACGGGCTGCGGGTGATGAACGTATCGGCGGATCCTGCAGATGCAACATGGACGGCACAACTGAGGAAATGACATGGCGGCTCAATCGGGCAGCTTCGCCCTGAGTCTCGCCGAGTTCGCAGCTAAAACCAGTGAAGCGATCGACGCGAGCGTGCGCGAGATCATCATTGAGGTCGGCAGCAGCCTCATCCGCATGTCGCCCGTGGGCAACCCGGAGATCTGGGCGCAGAACGCTGTCGCAACTCAGTACAACAAGGCTGTCGACGACCACAATACTGCGCTGCGCAGCGACCCGGCCAACCTGACCAAGGGCGGCAGGCTCAAAAAAGGCCGCAAGCTCAATGACGGCATGGATATCGTTGCCCCGGAGGGCTACGTCGGCGGCCGATTCCGCGCGAATTGGCACATTTCCCTCGGAGTGGTCGAGAGCGTCACCTTCGATGAGGTTGACCCGAGCGGCACCGAGACAGTCGCTGCCCTGGTCGCCGCGATGAGTGATTTCACCGCCGGCCAGATCGCCTACATCATCAACAACTTGCCCTATGCGATCCCGCTGGAGTTCGGCCATTCCACGCAGGCTCCCGGCGGCATGGTCCGGGTTACCGTGGCTCGCTTCCAGCAGATCGTGCAGGAGGCCATCAGGAACAATCAGGTATGAGTCACGCACGCGCCCGTCAGGCCATCGAAACGAAGCTGGCCGCATGGTCGAATGGGCGCCCAATACGAGTGGCCTACTCGAGTCAGCCATTCACACCGGGTCCATCTGAAACCTATCTGCGGGCCTTCCAGCTACCAGCCAGCACCACCTGCCGTTATCTCGGCGGGGACGCCTACGAGTACACCGGCGTCTATCAGATCAGCATCGTCTGTCCATCTGCCCAGGCCATGGCGACCGCTGAAACGCTTGTTGAAGAGCTGACACGGCTCTTTCGAGTAGACACGCCACTGGCCCGCAACGGGTTCGATGGCCTCATCACTGAGCCAGTAGATCAGGGGCCAACTATCACAGAGTCCGCGACCTATACGGTCCCGGCCAGCTTCACCTACGCAGGTGTCGCAGACCAACCGCCCGCTGGGGCATAACCTACCGCCGTCAGGCGGGCATTCAAGAGGAAACACACCATGGCCGCACGCTTTCCGCTGCCGAACGGCGCTGTGCTGGAGATCGCCAGCATTATGGGGACCGCCGTCGCTTTCACCGCCCTGACCAACGCCAAACCGCCGGTTGCTACCTCTGTAGAGCACGACATTGAAAACGGCGACGTTTTGCTGATCAATTCCGGTTGGGCGCTGATCAACGATCGCGCAGTAAAAGCGTCCAGCGTTACTGCCGATGCCTTTGCGCTGGCCGGTCTCAATACCACCAACACTGACAAATTCACTGTCGGCGCAGGTTCTGGCTCTGTGATCCCGGTATCTGGATGGACGCAAATCTCGAAAGTCACTTCTTTCACATCGTCCGGCGGCGAGCAGCAATACCAAACTGTCGGCTACCTGGAAGATGACGACGACAAGCAGTTTCCAACCAACCGCAACCCGACCACGATCACCATCGTGGTTGAGGATCAGCCGACCGCTCAATACGTCGAGACTGTCGAAGGCTTCGATGACACCAAAGAGCTGGCCGTCGTGCGCATGAAGTTGCGCAATGGCGATCAAATCCTCTACCCAGGCTATGTGAGCATCACCCCCGATCCAACGATGGAGCGCAACAACGTAATGACGCGCACCATCAGCATCGGGCTTTCGGCTCGCTCGCTCCGCTATTTGGCCGGCGCATAAGGACTTCCCATGGCAAAGATCAGGATCGCCCAGAACCCTACGTTCAAGGCTCTCGTCCACATACCCATCGTCGGGCGCGAGCCCGAGGCAATCGAGTTCACCTTCAAATATCGCGATCGCCCGGCACTCGCCGCGCTGTTTGACGAGTGGAACTTGAAGGCGAAGGAAATGCGCGAGGGGTTCGGGGATGGCACCACATTGTCGGATGTCGTTGCTGCCGAAACCGAGTATCAAGTTCAGCAGGTCAAGGACTTGGTCGCTGGATGGGGCTTCGATGACAAGTTCGACGACAAGAGCATCCTTGCCCTTGTGAAGTCGTGTCAGGGGACCGCCGAAGCGGTAGTGAATGCCTATCAGAGCGCGTTCAATCAGGCCCGCTTGGGAAACTGAGGGAAGCAGCCGCGGCGTTGTACGAAAGCGGGCCCTCTGCTGAGCAGTTGGCCATCCTCGGGCTGACGGCTGCCGATATGTCGGGTGACGATGTAGAGGTCTGGCCATGCAACTGGCCAGCCTTCCTCCTGTTCAACCGAATGTCCACGCAGTGGCGGGTCGGCTCCGGTGGCGCCATCGGCCTCGATTACAACTGCATTCGCGACGTAGCCGGCTTCCTCGGCATCAAGAAAAAGAAACTCGCTGAAATCTTTCCTGACCTGCAGGTGCTGGAAGGCGAAGCCCTGCGCGTCATGGCGGAGGAAAGGGAAAACAGCCCGTAGTCACGGGCACTTATTCAAGGTGAGTCGATGAACATTGCAGAACTCGGCGTCAAGATCGACTCGGCCGATGCGATCGAGGCCAAAACAAGCCTTGATGAAATGGCGAAGGCCGGCGGCCGGGCCGAGCAGTCCGCCGTTTCGCTGATGAACGAAATGCAGGCGCTGGAGAAGTCGCTTGCTACCAGTGCCAAGACTACGCAGGACCTGGCCAAACAGCGCGACGCGTTGGCGAAACTGACCAAGACCGGCGCCTATGGCGAGGCTGAGGCCGCGAAGATCTCGGCACAGCTCGACAAGCAGCAGGTAGCGCTGGCCAAGTCGGCCATGGATGAACAGAAGGCGCTGAACAGCCTGCTGGGCGCCATTGACCCGGCCCGCGCCGCACTGGCGAAGCTGGACACCCAGGTCGAGCAACTGGGCAAGCATCTGGATGCCGGCCGGATCAGTCAGGACGAGTACAACACTGCCCTGAGTAAGATCGACAAGGATTACGACAAGCTCAACAAAACCACCACCGGCTTCGACAGGTTGCGCCTCGGCACCCGCCAGGCACAGGAAAACGTCGTTCAGCTGGGGAATGCGCTGTCCTCGGGAGACTGGGGAAGTGGCGTACGCGCGGTCGCGCAATTGGGTGCCGGTGCAGGTGCGGGTGCGGCTGGACTGCTCGCCATTCTCGGTCCGCTCGCGCTTGCCACCGCTGCCGTAGGTGGTCTGGCGTACGCTTTCTACAAGGGGGGCGAGGAACAGGACAGTTACAACAAAGCGCTGATCCTGACCGGTAACTACGCCGGTGTGAGCGCCGGGCAATTGGGCGACATGGCCCGTCAGGTCAGCGCAACCGTTGGCACCACTGGCCAAGCCGCATCTGTGCTCGCTCTGCTGGCCGACAACGGCAAGATCGCCGGCGAAAGCTTCACCGGAATCACCCAGGCTGCCGTATCGATGCAGGAGGCAACTGGCAAGGCCGTAAGCGAGACCGTGGCCGAGTTCGCCAAGCTCGCTGACGACCCGGTCAAGGCGTCTGCTGCGCTGAATGAGCAGTACCACTACCTGACCGCATCGGTTTACTCGCAGATCGCCGCGCTGGAGAAGCAGGGCGACCATGCTGGTGCTGTGAAGTTGGCTACAGAGCAGTACGCTGATGCGATCAACGAGCGTACTCCACGCATTCTGGAAAACCTGAGCTTCTGGGAGAAAGGCTACAACGCTGTTGCGCGTGCCGCGGATAATTTGAAGAACCTTGGCCGGCCGGATATCAACGCAGATATCGAGCAGGCGCGGCGCAACCTGGAATCTGCCCAGTCGAGCAATATTGGTCTGTTCCAGAACAAGCAGGAGATGATCGATCTCTACCAGAATCGTCTCAACATGCTTGAAGATCAAAAAGCAGCTGAAGCCGATATCGCCAAATGGGAAGGGGAACAGGCAAAAGCCCAAGGCGAAGCTGTTACCGCCATGGGCAAGATCGACGCACTCACCAAGTCGGCGTGGACGAACGAACAGAAGCGCACCGAGGCGATCAAAGAGTACAAGCGGCAGCTCGAAGATATTCGCAAGGTCGCCCCCAACGACCCGCGCCTGAATCAGGCGGCGATTGACAAGAACCTGGCGAACATCAACGACCAGTTCAAGGATGCGAAAACGGCAGGCACTCAGGTCGACCTGACCGGCTTCAACAATGCCAAGAACAACCTGGCGGCCATCAGCGAGGAGTACAAAAACGCCCAGAAGGAACTGGACTCGGCTCAGAAGGCCGGGCTCGTTTCGCAAGCCGACTACGCCCTGAAACGCGAAGCGCTGATCGGCAACGAGCGCGACGAGGTGACTGCGGCCTACGAGGCGGAGATCGCCGCACTGGAAGCCGCGAAGGCGAAAAAGACCACTTCTGCTGCGCAAAGCATTCAGCTCGACCAGAAGATCGCCGATGCGCGAGCCGGGATGGTCAAGGCGCAGAAAGAGGCGGACAGCCAACTTGAGGTTCTGGCCACGAACGAGACCGGTCGCCTTGCTCGACAAGAGCGGTCGATCACGACCTACGTTCAGGCACTAGCTCAGCAGCAGCGAGCGCTGGAGCTGGCAGGACAGCGTGCCGTTCTCGGCGTCGGCCAGGGTGATCGCCAGAACGCACTCAATAACGAGCTAAATAGCCAGCAAGACCGGTTCGCACAGCTATCTCTGGAGCTGGCAAACCAGAAATCTGACCCGTCGCGGAATATGTCCGAGGAGGAATTCAGCCGTAAGTCGCAGGCTCTCGCCGACGCGAACAAGGCGGCCACCGACCAAATCCGCCAGAACTACGCGGATGTGGAGGCAGCGCAGGGTGATTGGACCAAAGGCGCGACATCGGCCTGGGCCAACTACCTGGACTCGGCGAGCAACATTGCCGGCCAGACGAAAACCCTGTTCGGCAACGCCTTCAGCTCGATGGAGGACGCGGTCGTCAACTTTGCCATGACCGGGAAGCTATCGTTCGCCGACTTCACCAAGTCCATTCTGGCGGACATGGCGCGGATCGCGACCCGACAGGCCAGCTCTGCGTTGTTGAGCAGCCTCGTCGGCGCTGCCACCAGTTACTTCACGGGCGGTGGTGGCGGAAATGGGCTGGCGGCTGGATCAGCAGGTGCGACGTCGTCGAATCTCGGGGCGTCCTCGGCTGGTTACTCCAGCAACTACTTCCCGCAAGCGCTCGGCGGCGCCTGGTCATCCGGTGTGCAGATGTTCGCCAATGGCGGCGCCTTCACCAACAGCATCGTCAGCACGCCGACCGCCTTCGGGATGGCCGGCGGCCGGGCGGGGGTCATGGGGGAGGCGGGGCCGGAGGCGATCATGCCGCTGACCCGGACTTCCAGCGGCAAGCTGGGTGTTCTCGCCGCCGGCGGTGGCTCCGGGACTGCAATCAGCATCAGCGCTCCGGTCACGGTGGTGACCCAGGATCGAGGCTCCGAAGGCATGCAGATTGACCAGCAAGCCCTTTCGAAAAATCTCCAAACACAAATGCGCGCCGTTGCGGAAAGAGTCGTGGCCGACTCTTGGCAGCCTGGCGGAGCCAGCTTCCGACGCGCAAATGGGAGGGCCTGATGGCTATCGAGAAATTCACCTGGCCAACCGAGCGCGGGGAAACGCCCGATATCACATATCGGGTGCGCACTTCGAAATTCGGCAGCGGCTACGCGCAGAACGTCGGCGACGGTCCGAACAACAAACAGGACTCCTACCCGATCACCTGCGTCGGCCAGAAGTCCACCGTGCAGCAGATCATGGCGTTCCTCGACCGGCACGCCGGGGCAAAGGCGTTTCTCTGGACAACGCCGCTCGGCGAACTCGGGCTGTTCACCTGCAAAAATCCCGCTCCCACACCAATGGGCGGTGGGGTCTTCAAACTCACCGCCACGTTCGAGCGGGCATTCCAACCATAAGGGGCAATCATGCTGATCAGTGACATCCAGGTGCTTGAACCTGGCAGCGAAGTGCTGCTCTTTGAATTGGACGGCACGGACTATGGCGCGGACGTGCTGCGCTTCCACGGGCACGCGATACCGCACACGGCGGCGGAGCTGATCGCCGCCGGCGCCGATGCCGATCAACTACCGGCGAAAGCAATCTACTGGCAGGGCAACGAGTACAGCGCCTGGCCGATGCAGATCGACGGCATCGAGGCGAACGGTGACGGTACTGCGGTTCGGCCAACGCTGTCGGTCGGCAACGTCAACGGGCGCATCACAGCGCTCTGTCTAGCGTTCGAGGATCTGCTCGAATTCAAGTTGACCATGCGTCACACGCTCGGCACCTACCTCGACGCGGCGAACTTCCCGGCCGGCAATCCGACGGCAGACCCTACCCAAGAAACGATCGAGGTCTGGTACATCGACCAGAAGACGAACGAGGACGGGGAAAACGTCAGTTGGGAGTTGGCCAGCCCGGGCGACGTCGGCAACGAGTCGATTGGGCGGCAGGCCACGACGCTGTGCCACTGGTGCCTCACCGATGGCTACCGAGAGCCGAACTGCGGCTACACAGGGCCGTACGTGACCAAAGACGGCGCGGTCACTGACAACCCTGAACTGGACGAGTGTGACGCCACACTGGGCAAGGGCTGCATCCCGCGTTTCGGCGAAGGCAACCCGCTGCCGTTTGGTGGTTTCCCGGCCGTTTCGCTGATCGCACGGAGCTGACATGCGCAAACACATATTGAACGCGATCCAGGTGCACGCGGCGGCGGAGTATCCGAAAGAATGCTGCGGTCTTTTGCTGGCGGTGGGCCGCAAACAGCAGTATTACCCGTGCCGCAACGTCTCGATCGAGCCGAACGAAGAGTTCCGGATCGATCCCGAGCAATACGCAGCGGCCGAGGACGTCGGGGAGGTGATCGGCGTTGTGCATTCACATCCTGACGCCACCAGCCGGCCTTCACCGCGCGACCTGGCCATGTGCGAAGCGACCGCGTTGCCCTGGCACATCCTGAGCTGGCCCGAGGGCGACCTGCGCACCGTCATGCCTTCGGGTGAAGTACCGCTGCTCAAGCGACCATTCGTGCACGGTGCCTGGGACTGCTGGCAGGTCTGCGCTGACTGGTACAAGCGCGAATGGGGGCTGGAGTTCGAAGCCTTCAAGCGCGCTGACGGCTGGTGGGAGAGCAACGACAACACCAGCCTGTACGAGGCGAACTACGAGGCCGCCGGCTTCTACCGTGTGGATCAGCCGCAGCGCGGCGACATGATCGTGATGGAAGTAGGGCGGACGGTTTATCCGAATCACGCAGGGATCTTTCTCGGTGCGGATCCCGCGTTGCCTGACGAGGACGCAGGGACCTTCGGTCCCGGGCCATTCCTGCTGCACCACCTATACGGAAGGCCGTCGGAGGTCATTGTCTTTGGCGGGCCTTG
The DNA here is from genome assembly GCF_000633255.1 of Pseudomonas sp. H1h. Taxonomy (GTDB): domain Bacteria; phylum Pseudomonadota; class Gammaproteobacteria; order Pseudomonadales; family Pseudomonadaceae; genus Aquipseudomonas. Next base: position 211,849 of record NZ_AYMJ01000011.1, on the reverse strand, counting down.
GCTCGACCGCACACGGGTGATCCTCAGGCATAAATATTCACAACCGACCACATGATGTGCCGTGACCTATTTAGCACAGCTTTATCAAAATTATCGTGCGCTATTTAATTATACTTTCTTGTGGCTGATTTAGTTTAGGTGTTACTGGTTCTTTTTGTGGCTGGGGTAGTGGGTGTGTGTTGTGTTTTTGGTGCTCTTCGATTGTATTTGTCATTAGCTTCAGTTCTTTTTTAGAATGAGTGTTATAAGTTGCTATGCCGATGTAGATGCCGAAGCTAATAATCGCATAAAATCCTATTGTGACTGTGAACAAGGAGTATCTACGAATACGCCTGTAACCTATTTCGCCACGCTTTACCAAAACCCATGTGCTTTTCAGAATCGGGGCAGCTTTAGATCGTATATCATTGCAAGAACTCAAAACTCCTTTTAAATCTCCGTTGATGGAGTAGTTTCTGGCTGCCGTAACTGCTTTCATTAGCTCGGCTTCAGGAGTTTTAGCATCTTCAGCTATATCGTCCGCATTTAGCCTCAGTTGGATTTTAGTGAGGTTTTCCACTGCGCGGGAAAAAGCGGCTCTAGTTTCCTTGTACCACTCAATATGGATCTCTTTTTTCTCTTTTGGGGAGTGAAAATCTTTTGCCACAAATACTTTGGAAACTCGAACAAGTTCTTGCGCGGCGGAGATGTATTCGGCTATTTCGTTTCTGAGGCCATCAACCCATGTAAGTCTGAACTCGGATACTTTGTTTTCTTTTGCGCTCACCATGTTCATGAAGGAGAAAAAGCCAGTTAAAAGTGCCGCAGTGATTACACCAAATGCAACAAATACAGTTGCAGGGATTGAGCTTATATCCATTTAATGCCCCATTGATGGAAAGCGTTTGTATGAGTTTTATATCTTGCTTTGATCTAGGCTTGGCATTATGCCATCATTTTGTAGTGGATCGAACTGTGGATACATACATGGGTCTGGTTTATAACTCTACTCCTTCTGCCGAAATGATACCTTTCACCCTTTCCCACAGGAGTGACCTGCATGAAATTGATCGTAGGGGCGTTGGCGGTAGCGCTATTGGCGGGGTGCTCGTCGCCCGGAGATGTGAAGAAGAACGATCCGACGATCAGCACATCCACCAATAAATCAGCCAAGAAGTACGCTCTGTGCGTATTCCCGAAGTGGCAGGAGCAGCGCTCGACTTCGACCATGTCTGAGACAGAGAGCGGCTATCGGTTGGTCGTTGCTACTGACATGATGACTGATGAGGTGCTTGAAGTTTCCAGCGCTGGAACGGGCAGTAAAGTCGCACTGTACCAGCGCTTGCCGTGGTCAAAAATGTGGGGCCGCGCGGCACTTGAGGCAGCAGTTCGCGAGTGTCTGTAAGCCGAGCAATTTATCAAAACCGCCAATTGGCGGTTTTTTTTCGTCAGGAGATAACACATGGCGGCCGCAGCAATTTCTAAACCATCAATGACCACTATTCTCCTATCTGGCCCGCTGGCAAGGCTATTCGGACGCGTGCATTATCGAGAGCTTGACAGTAAATCGGTTGGCGAAGCGTTCCAGGCATTGAAATGCACAATCGACGGATTTGAAGGGGCGATCAAGGATCTGGATCGGCGCGGTATGCGATTCGCGATTTTCCGAAATCGGAAAAATGTGGGCGAAAAAGATTTTGCACTCGGGGGTGCTCAGGAAATTCGAATTGTTCCAGTGATTTCAGGAAGCAAGCGCGCTGGCGTACTTCAAACAATCATCGGCGTAGTGCTGATTGCCGCTTCATTTTTTGCCGGTGGCGCTGGTCCATCTCTGTTCTCGGCTGGTCTGGCAATGACTGCCGGCGGCGTGATCCAAATGCTAAGCCCCCAGGCGTCGGGCCTGAAACAGAGCGCATCCCCTGAAAACGCCCCGTCCTACGCCTTCGGTAGCGCCAAGAACACCACGGCCAGCGGCAACCCGGTCCCGATCTGCATCGGCGAACGCCGGTGGGGTGGGATGATCATCTCGGCCTCGATCCTGGCAGAAGACAAAGTGTGAGTCATTGACAAGTTGACACTTAGACGGTACTTTTCAGGCAGTGTGGACATTTTAGTAAGCAGGGCGCCTAAAAGGCGCTTTTTTTGTGCCCGAAATATGCTGTCCCAAAGTTATTCGGACCTATTGCCACACGACTCCCGCACACCTTATACGTTCCAGAAATGCAGTTGTCGGCGTTTGAGATCAAAAATTCTCATCAGCGCCGAGACAGAAAACTGTCGGGAAACCGACACCCTGAACCGGAAATGATCGACAGGTCATCCGGGCAGTAAATGAGCCTCGGCAGCGCTTCTGCGCACCGGGGCTTTTTTGTGCCCAAGAATCCCTAAGGGGATACCCGTGCAGGCTAGGTTCGCTACCGAAAAGGGTCGGTTTCGCTCCGCCTACGCCCCTGCCTGCACATCTTCCCAGGCGGAAGGAGCTCACATGAACAATGTCATCCCATTTCACTACGAAGGTCAGGCCGTGCGCTTCAATAGCGAGGGTTGGATCAATGCCACCGAAGTTGCTTTATCGAAAGGGCTTAGGCTGGATAACTGGTTGCGCAACAAAGAAACCGAAGACTACATCCAGGCGCTAAGTCGCCATTTAAATACCTCGGATTCGAGGGATTTGATTCAGGCTCGTCGCGGACGAGGCGGTGGGACTTGGCTTCATCCAAAACTGGCGGTTGGGTTTGCTCGTTGGATTTCTCCGGACTTTGCCGTATGGGCGGATCTACACATTGACGCTTTGCTACGCGGAGAAATGAACGAAAAGCAGCAGTTTGATCGAGCCTGCAAGAAGCTGGGCGATGCACAAGCTGTCGCGAGTCTTAGCGGAAAAGAACTTGCAAAATTTCGCTGGCAGAAGCCTGGGCTTATCCATGATGTCGAATATTGGCGTGATCAGCTGCAGCTCACTTTAGGGCTCGATGCTGCATAGCGCGCTAGCTAAAACCTGATGCCCGCCGTTGAGCGGGCTTTTTTTCGCCTGGAGGAAAGCATGGGCGTAGTGGAACAGATCGATATCCACGGCGAGAAGGGCGGCAGCAGCAAGCCGAAGTCGCCGGTCGAAGCCGGCGACAGCCTGCGCTCGACCAACCTGGCCAAGTTGCTGATCGCCGTGGGCGAGGGTGAGTTCGACAGCGTCCCGACCGATTACGACATCTACCTGGATAACACGCCGATCCGCGATGCCAGCGGCAACTACAACTTCCCGAACGTGAAGTGGGACTGGCGCCCGGGCTCAGTGGATCAGACCTATATTCCGGGCATCCCGTCCGTGGAGAACGAGACCTCGCTGAACATCGAGTTGCGCAGCGATGCGCCGTGGGTGCGCTCGATCAGCAACACCCAGTTGTCGGCGGTGCGCATGCGCCTGGCGTGGCCGGCGCTGCAACGGTCCGATGATGAAGGCAATGTCGGCGGTTACCGTATCGAGTATGCGATCGACATCGCCACCGATGGCGGTGCCTATCAGCAGGTGCTGGTGGACGCCGTCGACGGCAAGACCACCACGCGCTACGAGCGCTCGCGCCGTATCGATTTGCCGGCCGCCACCACGGGCTGGCAGATCCGCGTGCGCCGCCTGACGCCGAATCAGAACAGCAATAAGGTCGCCGACACCATGCTGGTGGCCGGCTACACGGAAGTGATCGACGCCAAGCTGCGCTACCCCAACACCGCGCTTCTCTATATCGAATTCGACGCCGAGCAGTTCACCAACATCCCGGCGGTGACCGTGAAGTGCAAGGCCCGGCGCTGGATGGTGCCGAGTAACTACGACCCGATTCAGCGCAGCTACACCGGGACGTGGGACGGCTCGATGAAATCAGCCTGGACCAATAACCCGGCGTGGATCACCTTCGGGATCTGCACCGAGGAACGTTTCGGCCTGGGCAAGCGCATCAAGCCCTTCATGGTCGACAAGTGGGAGCTGTATCGGATCGCCCAGTACTGCGACCAGCTTGTGCCGAATGGTATCGGTGGCCAGGAACCGCGCTTCCTCTGTGACATGAACCTGCAGGGCAAGGCCGACGCCTGGTCGCTGCTGCGTGACATCTCGGCGATTTACCGGGGCATGACCTACTGGGCGCAGGGCCAGCTTGTGATGCAGGCCGACATGCCGCGCGCGCAGGATTTCGACTACGTCTTCACCCGGGCAAACGTCATCGACGGGAAGTTCTCGTACGGCAGCGCCTCGGCGAAGACCCGGTACACCCGGGCACTCGTCAGCTACGACAACCCGGCGAACAACTACGACACCGATGTCATTCCGTTCGCGGATCTGGACCTGCAACGCCGCTACGGCGACCGGCCGACCGAGCTGAGCGCCATCGGCTGCACCCGCGCCTCCGAGGCCCAGCGCCGTGGCAAGTGGGCGATCCTCAGCAACAACCAAGACCGCACCGTATCGTTCAAGACCGGCATGGAGGGCGTGATTCCGCTGCCGGGCCACATCATTCCTGTGGCTGACTCGCTGCTGGCTGGGCGGGAGGTCGGCGGGCGGATCTCGTCAGCGGCTGGCCGAGTCGTCACGCTCGATCGCGACACCCAGGCCAAGGCGGGTGATCGGTTGATCATCAACCTGCCTGGCGGCCGCGCCGAGGGCCGCACCGTGCAGAGCGTCAATGGTCGCGCCGTGACAGTGACTGTCGCATACAGCGAGCCACCAGTCGCGCAGCTGCAATGGGCGCTCGACGCCGATGATCTGGCGATCCCGCTGTATCGCGTGCTGCGCACCAAGCGCACCACCGAGGGCGACTTCGAAATCAGTGCGCTGCAGTTCGAGCCGAGCAAGTTCGCGCACATTGACACCGGCGCTCGTCTGGAAGAACGGCCGATCAGCGTGATCCCGATCACCGTGGTTCCGGCGCCGGCAAGCGTGTCCCTCACATCGACGTCGTCGGTGGTGCAGGGCTTGGCCGTGGCCACCATGACCATCAGCTGGCCCGCGGTGGATGGCGCTGTGGGCTATGACGTGGAGTGGCGCAAGGACAGCGGCAACTGGATCAAGCTCCAGCGTACCGGCATGACCAACGTGGACGTGGTCGGTATCTACGCTGGCGCCTACGTGGCCCGGGTGCGTGCGGTAAGTGCGTTCGACATCTCGTCACAATGGCGTAACTCGATCCTGACCAACCTGAAAGGGAAGGAAGGTCTGCCGTCGGCGCTCAGCTACCTGACGGCCACACCGCTGCTGTTCGGCATCTACCTGAAGTGGGGTTTCCCCGCTGGCGCTGGAGACAGCCAGCGGACTGAAATCTGGTATGGCCCGACCACCAGTCTCGAGGCTGCCACCAAGCTGACCGACCTGGCCTATCCACAAAGCGACTTTTCCATGCTCGGGCTGGCTGCTGGCGTGACGTTCTACTTTTGGGGGCGGATCGTCGACAAGATCGGCAACATCGGGCCGTGGTATCCGATCGGCTTGGGCGTGCAGGGGCAGTCCAGCTCGAACGCTGGGGACATTCTGGAAATGATCGCCCGCAAGATCACCGAGACAGAACTCGGCGAGGATCTGCTCAAGGAAATCGAGAAGATTCCAGGCCTGCAGGCGCAGATCGATGCGCTCGATGGTCTGAAGACTTACAACCCGGACGACACCTACGAGGAATACGACCTTGTAGTCGTTGGCAAGCGGATCTATCAGGCCACTGGCCCGGTACCGAAAGAGACGCCACCGCCGAATCCTGCCTACTGGCTCGATGTTGGCCAGACCGTGGAAACGGCAAACGGCCTTGCCCAGCAGGTGGCGACCAATACCGTCGATATCACCGAACTCGACGGCGCCGTAACGGCCACAGCAACGTCATTCGAGGCGCTGCGGGCATCTTCTCGGGACGATAGCGGGGAAGGCGACCTTGCTGATGCTTTGAAGGGTTGGAATAGCACCGCTGCGATCGCAGCAGAAAGCAAGGTGCGGGCGTCTGATAATGAAGCGATGGCACAGCGCCAGGTGACGCTGGACGCGCGAGTTGGGCGCAACGAGGCGACCATCACCGAGCTTGATCGCGTGGTCACCACCACCAACTCGGCGACGTCGACGAAGATCGATCAGTTAACCGCCTCCGTTGGGCAGAACACCGCGCAGATTCAGCAGACCTCGACCGCCTACGCGGACACGGCAGGGAAACTGACCACGATGTGGTCGGTGAAGATGCAGGTAAATGCCCAGGGACAGTACGTCGCGGCTGGCATCGGCTTAGGGATCGAGAACACTGGGGCAGGGCTTCAAAGCCAATTCTTGGTGAGCGCCGATCGTTTCGCCGTCGTAAATGGAATCAACGGCAATTTGTCCGTTCCGTTTGCGGTTCAGAACGGCCAAGCTTTTTTGCAGTCCGCGTTCATCCTCGACGGGACAATCACCAACGCCAAGATCGGCAGTTACATCAGCTCCACCAACTACATTGCCGGCCAGCAAGGCTGGATTCTCAACAAAGACGGCACACTCGAGATCAACGGCATTGTGCCAGGGCAGGGGCGGTTGGTGATCAACTCTCTCAACGTCTCTGTCTACGACGCCAACAACGTGTTGCGTGTCCGTCTCGGCTATCTGGGGTAATCAATGGCTCATGGGATGCGAGTCTGGGGCGCCGACGGCGCACTCCAACTCGACGAAAACTCGTTCACCTGCAGGGTGGTTCTGTCCGTGGTTGTCGCGTTCTCGCCACCCGCGGGTGTGAAGTCCTACCAGGACTTTTCTGTGCCTGGCTGCAACGCGAGTAATTCCGTCGCGGTGATGGTGCCTGTTGGACCTTATGTCGATGACGATTTGCAGCTTGAAACAGAAATGCTCACGGACGTGGCAAGGGTCTACAACTACTGCCGGACTTACGCCTCGAGTAACTCAGTGGCAAACACGATGCGGCTCAACGTCATAAGGTTCATGTGATGGCTTACGGTCTTCAATTCACTAACAACAGCAATGTGGTCACGCTGGATTCGGAATACGCGAGACTATCGGTTATTGCAACCGGCCGTTTTTCGCCAAACGCGGACAGCGGGCTGGGTTCGCTGACGACATTCCCCGTGGCGGCGACATCTCAGGAACCGCCACTGGTTTTCGTCAGACCGGATACTGTCGGCGGGATAGCTGGCCTCTGCATGATGCGACTGGTCGGCGGGCCGGGCAATTGGACGGGGTTTTACGTTCGGGCCTACAACGCGATCACGGCACCACCCAACGGCCGATATTTTGTGGCCGCGTTCTTGGCGCAGCCTGTCGCTCAGTACGGGCTGGCGATGTGGGATGGTGCTGGAAAGTTGCTGTTCAATTCGGGCACCCCGGCCGCGCTGTTCACCCGGGCTTTCCAGAACTGGACGTATGTCACGACCGACAACGATCCGCAGGGGCTCTACAGGAACTACTACTCGGTGAGTTTCGATTTTCCCGAGAATGAGTTTCTGTTGATCAACAGCTTCGGTATGCGGATGGTTACCGGGGGTACCCGAGGGCGTCAATTGTACTGCTGGTGGGACTTTCCGAACCGAAAACTGTATGCAATCACTGTTGCTCTCGATAACCCCTACGCTTTTTGGCTCCCGGCGCTCTTCGCCAAGATGGCCGTCTAAAAATCCAGCATTCATCGCCGCCTTGAGCGGTTTTTTTGTGCCCGAAATAAGGAACACTCCATGCCCTGGTACAAATCGGGAACGGTCTCTGTCACCCAAAATTCCAACGCGGTAATCGGTTCCGGCACTGCCTTCATTTCCAATGGCCGAGTCGGCGATGCGTTTCGCGGCCCGGACGGTGGCTGGTATGAGGTCACCAACATTGCCAGCGATACAGCGCTGTCCATTTCACCGCCTTACAAGGGCGCGACCGCTGCCGGTGGCAGTTACGCGCTCGCACCGATGCAGGGCTACGTAAAGGACTCGGCGGATGCGCTCAGGGCGCTGGTGAATAACTTCGGCGACCTGATCGCGTCCATTCCCAATAAGCAGCCTCTCTCCGGAAAATTGACCGATCTGGCTGGCGCCTCCTCGGTTGCGAACCTCGTCGTGCTGGCAAACGCTGGGTACGCCCCGGTGCAGATGGGCACCGGCCCCGGCCAGACTGGTAATCAGGTCAAGATCGGCTGGACCACGGGAGGCTTCCTGCGGGCGGCGGTCGATTCAACGGACCTCGGCCAGCTCTACACGGAGTACACCGTGGGGACCACGCCATGGATTCCGGCCACCTTGCAGAATGGCTGGTCGGTAGTGGCCGGTTACCGGGCGGTCTTTCGGATTGTGCTGGGGCACATTGAGTGCCAGTTCTACATCAGCGGCGGTACCACCGCCAACGGCACGCTTCTTTGGACCATGCCAGTCGGTTACAGGCCGGCAGCGCCCGTGGTGGTGCCGGTCAGATCGATTCCTGTGAGTGGCCAGGCTTCGCCGAGCATCTTTTTGGCGGCGGACGGGAGCGTCACTACCAGCAATATTGCCGGTTCAATTGCCGGCAGCTTTTGGATTCCTCTCTCATGATCAAAATCAATCAGCTTGACGCTGCCGGCTTCTATATCGGCGATGTGATCGTCGGCACAACCTCGATTTATCTCGTCGACACACCGGAAGTTGAGATCGTCGATGGCGAGTCCGTCGCAGTTATTCGCCGCAAAACGGTGCTGCCAGAGAACTGGACACGGACGCTCGTCGGGGATGGCTTTTTCAAAGCCCAGTATCAAGGCGCGTCACGGGACAGCAATGGCGAGTGGTCTGCTGGCGAATGGATAGAAACTGGGGCGCCACCCTCGATCACTGCCGAGCGCCAGTACCAGATGCGGGCTGAGCTCAGAAGCGTAGCGCTGGCTGTCATCGCACCGCTGCAATACGCCGTCGATCTGGACATCGCCGAAGAGGCCGAAGCCGCTCAGCTGAATGAGTGGAAAAAGTACATGGTCGACCTCAACCGCATTGATAAGCAGCCCGGCTGGCCTACCGAGGTGACTTGGCCAAGTCCGCCTGCCTGACCTGAATTGTCCACCAACACCGCCCGCGAGGCGGTTTTTTATTGCCTGGAGAAAGTGATGACTGCAACCGAGAAAGATCGCGACGTCCTGGCGCGTACGCTGTGGGGAGAGGCGCGCGGCGAAGGCACGGCCGGCCGGATCGCCGTGGCCTGGGCGATCCGTAATCGCGTGTTCGACGGAAAGACCAATTCGTGGTGGGGCGAGGGCTACGCCGGCGTGTGCCAAAAGTCTTACCAGTTCAGTTGCTGGAACAAGACCGACCCGAACTATCAGTTCCTGATCGGGGTGAAGGAGATCCCATTCCGCGAGCTGGCGCAATGTCGGATCGCTGCTGACCAGGTGATCGACGGTAAGGTGCAAGATCCCACCGGCGGCGCGACTCATTACTACGCCACCAGCATCAAGGCGCCTGTCTGGGCGGCGAAGGCAAAGCAGACCCTGAAATTGGGCGGGCACGTCTTCTTCAAGGATGTACCGTGATGGTCGTTCCTTGGAAGACGGTCTGCGCGGTTGTGCTGGTGCTGCTCGGTGCCGGCAGCGCCTGGCAGTTTCAGGACTGGCGCTACGGCCGCCAACTGGCCGAGCAGGCGCGGCAGCACGCCGAAACCCTCAATGAACTGACCCAAGCCGCAACCACCGCGCAGCAGGTCGAGCAGGGCAAGCGTCTCGCGCTCGAGCAGCGGCTGGCGGCCAGTGAGCAAACCCACTTCAGGAAAATGACCGATGCCCAACGTGACCAAGATCGCCTGCGCGATCGCCTTGCCACTTCTGATTTGCGGCTGTCAGTCCTCCTCGACGCAACCGACACTGCCAAAGGCTGTGGTATGCCAGCCACTGCCGGCGCCGGCGGCGTGGATCATGCAGCCGTACGAGCCCGACTTGACCCGGCGCATGCTCAACGAATTATCGCCATCACCGACACCGGCGATCGCGGACTGATCGCGCTGCAGGCCTGCCAAGACTATGTACGGGAGTTGCAGCGCTAATGGCACCGAGCCATTCTTGCGAGACAATCAGTCGTGAACCATCATTCTTGTTTGAATGTTGATGTGATCTGCATGGATAAGCGACTGGCTGGACTCTCTTTTTTGATAACGCTCACCTGGGTCACGGTCGTGGTTGCGGTTATGTATTGGATGTCACGCTGAAGTTAAAGGTGGCGAATGTGGAAGGCGTAGTGCTGAGCGAAAAAATGCAGCGGGAAGCAGATCGACTGCTGGCGCAAATTGTCCGGGCCGACTCGATGATCATCGCTGTGAAGGCAGGGGCACGGGCGGACGGTTTCGTGCTTGGACTGGAAACCGGCGGGGCTTTGCGTGCCGGCGATGCTGAAAGGCTGTACATCATTTTTGAAGCCGCGCTGGTGGAGCGTCTTAAAACTCTATCGAAGCGCTGATCAATCGACCGGCTTGATCAGATCCGGGCCTTGGTTCCGGACGTTCCCCACGGCCCGGTCAACCTTGAACCATTCGAACGTTTCTTTCGGCTCGCCTTGGTGCAGCACCATCTGTTCGGCGCGTTCTTTCGGGGTGCCCGGGTCCAACCATTCCCGTGCGAGCTCGGGGGTTAGCACCACGGGCCGGCGATCGTGAATATCGACCATGCCGCCGGCACTGTCCGCGGTGATGATCACAAAGCCGTCATGCTCGCTTGGCGCGTGCTCCCCGTTCGGGTATTGGCCGATGGCGGCGCAGAGAATTGGCGTCTGGTCCCGATGCCTGATCAAGTAGGGCTGCTTTTTCGGTTCTCCTTCGTCGACCCACTCGAACCAGTTGTTGATCGCGATGACCGCCCGGTGCGGCCAGATCGCGCGGAAGAACGGGCCATGGGCGACTTTCTCGACCCTGGCATTGATCGGCGCGGCGCGATCCTTGGCCCAGTGTGGTCGCCATCCCCACCGGATCATGTCGGCGTGCAGAAACTGGCCGTCCTGGTGGAAGAGCACAAGTTGAGTGGTCGGCGCGGCGTTATACCGCTCGATGGGCTGATCCCCGGTCGAGTTGACAAGTGCATTCGGCATGCTCAGCGCCGCCACGAAGTCGTGAATGCCGCTGTACTGGGAGAGTCGTCCGCACATCGACTGATTCCTCAAAGTGAGCCCTGAGCCTAGCCTTCATCTGTTCCTCTCGCGAGCTTCCCTCAGTAGGCGCTGATTCTCAAGGAAGAGGTGGTCACGCTGATCGGACACGCGCAGAAGGCTGTTCACTTGTCCGAGTAGTTCTCCTCGTTCGCTTTGGAGTCGCGCAGCATCAGCGGAGGATTTCTTGAGTGCGGCTTCTGCTTTGGCTTTGCCAGCAGACAATTCATCGTTCATCTCGACCAGCTTGAATATGCGCTCTCTGGCTTGGCGCAGTTGCAGGTTCAGTTCCTCGAACTCATTTTCGTAAAGGGCGAGCTGGTGCCGGCAAGTTTCGAGCGGTGTCGGGCAGCCGAGCCAGTCGTCGGTGTTTTCGATATCGGATGGTTCCACGAAGGCGCCTTGCTTTGTACTGTTTGGATACACAGTAATTGAGCCGCGGTGCCCGGGCGAGCGGTAGGCGACGAGCTGTCAGTCGGGCGCCATCAAAACCGCCAAGGTCATTTTGATGAACTCCTCGTTCTTATCGATCGTCCAGAGTGCGCCGCGGACGTTCTCGGCTACGTCGGCCGATCCGCGTTGCTCGACCCAGTTGGACAGTTCCATGATGGCGGCTTCGAGGGCGAGCTGGTTTTCGTTGATCTTGAAGAGTAGGGAAGGGAGCAGGTCGGAATTTGGCATAGGCGTTCCTCCGTGAAAGAGCCCAGCGTAGCACCATGTTACATGAAGAGTATTTAACGATCGGCAGGACGCCGGGGAAAGGGGGGAAACCGCTTGAGTTATGGAACGCGTCCACAAAAGTTATGGAACACATTCTGAAAAGCGGAAATTTTCGTGAGCCCCAGAAACGACAAAGCCCTGAATAATCAGGGCTTTGTCGTACATAAGATGGCGGAGGCGATGGGATTCGAACTCATGGACCTGTTACAGTCGACGGTTTTCAAGACCGTTGCCTTAAACCACTCGGCCACACCTCCGTTGCGTTGCGGGCGCCATAATACCTGAATGAAACACACTGTCAAACTCTGTGCATGGCTTGTTACAGAGCGTCTGTTATGATCTTTGCGACTGAACGTTTCAAACCAACAGGAGTGTCGCCATGCGCGAACAGGATTACGCAGTTCACAACAGCGTGCAGGCTGAGCAGCTAGAGGTTAGCCGCGTCCTGCGCAACACATACGGCTTGCTGGCGCTCACCCTCGCTTTCAGCGGTGTGATGGCTTTCGTGGCCCAGCAGATGCGTGTCGGCTACCCGAACATTTTCGTGGTACTGATCGGCTTCTACGGGCTGTTCTTCCTCACCAACAAACTCCGTGATTCGGCCTGGGGCCTGGTGTCTGCATTTGCGCTGACCGGTTTCATGGGTTTCCTGCTCGGCCCGATCCTCAACCGTTACCTGGGCATGCAGGGCGGCGCTGAAGTGGTCAGCTCGGCATTCGCGATGACCGCGCTCGTGTTCGGCGGTCTGTCGGCCTACGTGCTGATCACCCGCAAGGACATGAGCTTCCTCGGTGGCTTCATCACCGCCGGTTTCTTCGTCCTGCTGGGTGCGACGCTGGCGAGCATGTTCTTCCAGATCAGTGGTCTGCAACTGGCGATCAGCGCAGGTTTCGTGCTGTTCTCCTCGGTGTGCATCCTGTTCCAGACCAGCGCCATCATCCAGGGCGGCGAGCGTAACTACATCATGGCGACCATCAGCCTGTATGTATCGATCTACAACCTGTTCATCAGCTTGTTGCAGATCTTCGGCATCATGAGCCGCGACGATTGATCGCTGCTGCTGAATCAACAAGAAACCCGCCTAGGCGGGTTTTTTGTTGTCTGCGAAACAGTACAAGTGAGATCAATTGATCACGATGCTGCCATCGACCTGCTGTTTGTAGATGGTGTAGGGCAGGAGCAAGGTGTCGAGTACACCGGACGCTGCGGCATCGATCAGCACGCCGGGATTGGCATTCTTGTAGTCGAATGCATCAACGCCATCCTTCAGCTCGGCGTTCATCAGGCAAAAATCATACGTCACGCCACTGTAGATCCGTGGGACGGCGCCACAGTAGGTTTTCTCTTTCCTGAGTCGCTCTGCCGTCTTGTGATCACTGCTCACAACCGTCTGCACCGTCCCGCAGCCGGTAAGCACCATTGCCGCCAGCATCACTGCCTGAATTTTCATCACCGCCAGTCCTTCGCCGGAAAAACCTTAATCTACGCCAAACAGGCGCGAAAGACACTCATGCCATTGGCGGTAACCGGCGTTTGACCGGAGTTTTCTTGACGATCGCGGTGTTGGTTTCGGCCAGCGTATTGAGCCGGTCGAGCAGGGTGTCCAGTTGCTCCATCGAACGCACGTGCAGACGGGCGATGAAGCAGTCTTCGCCCGTGACCTTGTCGCACTCGGTGAACTCCGGGATCGACAGGATCTGCCGCTCCACTTCCTGCAATTGCCCAGGCAGCGGTCGTACCCGGACGATGGCCTGCAATTGATACCCGAAGCATTTGGGATCGATCTCGACGGTGTAGCCCTTGAGCACGCCACGTTCCTCCAATCGGCGCAGGCGTTCGGCCACGCTTGGCGACGACAGGCCGCTGATCTGCGCCAACGCCTTGAGCGAGCGGCGCGAGTCTTCCATCAAGGCGCTGATGAGGATCTGGTCGATGTCGTCGGTCATAAGGCAACTCCGCAATTAGGCATTTGAAGGAAACCACCCGCGATAAAAAAGGCAGAAACCGAGTTTAGCCTGCTTTTTGCGCTGGAGAGGCGCAGTGTCGGCTTGGCATACTTTTGCCACGCTTTCGTCAAATGCCAAGGGAGATCGATGATGGACAACACAATCCGGCGCGGCTCGTTCGAAATGACCGCTGCCATGCTGATTTCCGGAACCATCGGTTGGTTCGTGCTGGTGTCCGGGCAACCGGTGCTGGACGTGGTGTTCTGGCGCTGCGTATTCGGCTCCGGCACCTTGCTGCTGATCTGCGCCGCGTTCGGCTTCTTGCGTCCAGGCATCCTGACCCGTAGCACGTTCCTGTTGGCGGTGTTCAGCGGCGTTGCGATTGTCGGCAACTGGGTGTTGTTGTTCGGTTCGTATTCGCGGGCCTCGATTGCCATCGGCACGGCGGTCTACAACGTGCAGCCGTTCATGCTGGTGGGCCTGGCCGCGCTGTTCCTCGGCGAAAAAATCACTGCGCAGAAACTGTTCTGGCTGGCGATTTCCTTTCTCGGCATGTTGGCGATCGTCAGCGCCCATGGCGGGCAGGGTGAGAGCGGTGGCGACTATCTGCTGGGGATTGCGCTGGCGCTGGGGGCGGCGCTGCTCTACGCGATAGCGGCGCTGATCATCAAGCGTCTGACGGGCACGCCGCCGCATCTGATCGCGCTGATTCAGGTCTGCACCGGGGTGCTGCTGCTCGCGCCGTTCGCGCACTTCAATGGCCTGCCGCAAACCACTGGCGCGTGGGCCAGCCTGGTGACGTTGGGCATCGTCCACACCGGCCTGATGTACGTGTTGCTGTACGGCGCAATCCAGAAACTGCCGACGGCCCTGACCGGTGCGCTGTCCTTCATCTACCCGATAGCGGCGATTTTCGTCGACTGGTTCGCCTTCGGCCATCGCCTGCAGCCTCTGCAATGGCTCGGTGTGGCGGCGATTCTGCTGGCCGCCGCCGGCATGCAGCAGGGCTGGGGCCTGAAGCGTCGCCCACTGGCTACCCAGTAGCGTTCAGATATTCCAGCGCGGCGCGGTTTTTGCCAGACGCTGGCGCAGTTCACCGATGTTGGCCGCCAGTTGTCGGGTCAGCAAACGGTAACCGTCCAGCGCGCTGTAGACCGGTGTGTCGAGGCTGGCATCGGGCAGTTCAAGCGGGCGCTCCAGACGTTGCGCCGCGCCGGATTTCAAGGCACGCGCCATGCCGATCAGTTGCACCCGGATCAAGCGGTGCTCGGCCCGCAGCGCCGATTGCAGATGGGCCATGGCGTCGGGATCGTTGGCATCCGGTCGGGTGTTGCCGAGGATTTCCAGGGTGCTGACGCACATGCGCAGGTTGCGTTGAATCGCATCCAGTTCGGTCATGGAAATCTTCACTTCCTTGGACACCGAAGGCATCAGCGAACGCAGTTGCACCATGACCGAGGTCACCCGGCCCATCAGCTTCAGGTGGTCATCGGCGCTGACCGGTTGGCCGCTGATGATTCGCCCGTACAACGTGGCGCAGTCGCGCAAGGCATCGGCCAGGTTGTAGCGCCACGAATACACCGCGTACAGCGGCAGGGCGAAGGAAAACGCCAGGGCCAGGGCAATACCGATCAGGATATCGACCCCGCGCCACAAGCCGTCAGTAATCGGGTTGTCGCCATGCCCGGCGACAATGAACACGGTGATTGCCGAGAGCAGGGCGGTGTAACCGCCCTTGCCGATCGCGTGATAGGAGAAAAACCCGCACACCACCGCCATGGCAAAGTACGTCAGCCACGGCAGGCCCAGCCACGCCTGTTGCGCCACCAGCACCAGACCGACGCCGGCACCGATCAGCGTGCCGGTGGCGCGTTCGGCGGCTTTCTTGCCGATGTTGCCGTGGTGTTGCAGGCCGCCGATCACCACCAGCATGGTCACCGAGGCCCACTCGCCGTGGGGCAGGTTGATGCCGGTGGTCAGCAGGATGGTCGCCAGCAATCCCAGTGCCACCCGCACCGCATGGATCAGTCGGGCGTGCTGGTAACGGCGATACGGGTCCAGCAACGGACGCAGGATTCGCCGCAACAGCGGTGGCAGTCGGTGGGTGCTGAATGTACTCAGTGCGATGTCCTCGTCAGAAAATGTAGTCGGTGGTCAGAAAGCTTGAATCGCGGCCGCGAATAATCTCGCTGATCAGATCCTTATTGCTGTCCTGGAACTTGGTCGCCACCAGCGTGCGGATCGAAAACACCCGCAAGGCATCGTGTACCGACAACGTGCCCTCGGCGGAGTTCTTGCGCCCGTTGAACGGGTAAGTGTCCGGCCCGCGCTGGCACTGGGCGTTGAGGTTGATCCGCCCGACCTGGTTGGCGAACGTATCAACCAGTCGACCGATCGCCACCGGGTTGGTGCCGAACAGGCTCAACTGCTGACCGAAATCCGATTCCAGCACGTAATCGATCACCGTATCGAGATGACGGTACGGCACGATCGGCACCACCGGACCGAACTGCTCCTCGTTGTACACGCGCATCTGTGGCGTCACCGGGTACAGCACGGCCGGGTAGAAGAACGACTCCCGGCTCTCGCCGCCATTCGGGTTGACTACTTTTGCGCCCTTGCTCTGCGCGTCGGCCACCAGACCGTGCAGGTAATCGACCTTGCCCGATTCCGGCAGCGGCGTCAGCGACACACCACTGTCCCACGGCATGCCCGGTTTCAGCGTGGCCAGTTTGGCGTTGAATTTCTCGATAAAGCTGTCGACCACATCTTCATGCACGAAGAGGATTTTCAGTGCCGTGCAGCGCTGGCCGTTGAACGACAGCGAACCGGTCACCGCTTCATTGACCGCATTGTCCAGATCGACTTCCGGCAGCACGATCCCGGGGTTCTTCGCATCCAGGCCCAGTGCCGCGCGCAGACGGTGCGGTTTGGGGTGCAGTTTCTTCAGGTCGCTGGCGGCCTTGTTGGTGCCGATGAAGGCGAAGATGTCGATCTTGCCGCTGGCCATCAGCGCACTGACGGTCTCGCGGCCGCTGCCGTAGATCACGTTGATCACACCGGTGGGGAAGCTGTCACGGAATGCTTCGAGCAGCGGACGGATCAGTAGCACGCCAAGCTTGGCCGGTTTGAACACCACGGTGTTGCCCATGATCAGTGCCGGAATCAGCGTGGTGAAGGTTTCGTTCAACGGATAGTTGTAAGGACCCATGCACAGCGCCACGCCGAGCGGTACGCGGCGGATCTGGCCGAGGGTGTCCTGTTCCAGTTCGAATCGGCTGGAGCGGCGGTCGAGTTCTTTCAGGGCATTGATGGTGTCGACGATGTAGTCGCAGGTGCGATCGAACTCTTTTTCCGAGTCCTTGAGGTTCTTGCCAATCTCCCACATCAGCAGCTTCACCACTGCATCGCGCTGTTGGCGCATGCGCCCCAGGAAAGCTTCGACGTGCTGGATGCGTTCGGCCACGCGCATGGTCGGCCACAGGCCCTGACCACGGTCGTATGCCCGTACAGCGGCGTCGAGAGCGGTGAGGGCAGTGTCGGCGTCGAGCAGCGGCGTGCTGCCGAGGATCACCTGTTCGTCGCCATTTTCACCATGCAGATAGACCGGGCTGCGCACTTGGGCGAGCGGGCCGTCCCAGCGCCGCAGTTGGCCATCAACTAAGTATTCGCGTTGCTCGACCTGACCGTCCAGACGGTATTTTTCCGGGATGTCGCTGACAGAAGGGAACAGATTGCCAAGGATGTTTGCTGTGGTCATGTCGCTACCCCGTGTTGATGTCCGCATACCAATCAAAAAGTCTTTACAGGTTATACGCCTGAATACGCCGAAATTTAAACCCGCCAATGTCACGCGAATGTCACGCAAGGCGCAGAACAGAGCTCTAAGAGGCACGCGACATCTATCGTGGGCGTGGCGGTGTGCTCGCGAGTGCGCTGGGTCATTCAATGCAGTTGTTGACTGGAAGCCTCTTCGCGAGCAAGCCCGCTCCCACAGTGTCAATCGCGGTGAACACACGTTTTGCGTGCGCCACCGATCCAGTGTGCGAGCGGCTGGCCCACGAAGCCCCCTTCGTTGTCCTGCAATGCCCTCAACCCGCTGACGTCGCTGCCTTAAGGTGTGATCACAACAATAAGCGGCACTCACGCGAGGATTGTTATGCGGGCCATCCGACTCTCTTTATTGCTGGCACTGGCCATGGTGCTGCCCGGTTGCGGCGAGGAGCCCAAACCCCCGGCCACCCACAACACTGCCATTCCCCAGGACCCGGCGCTGGCGCAGATCTACACCAACAGCTGCCAGCTGTGCCACGCCAACCCAGCGGCCAACGCGCCGCTCACCGGTGATCGCAAAGCCTGGGCGCCACGCATTCAGCAAGGTGTCGACACGCTGCTTGACCATGCGATAAATGGCTACAACGGCATGCCGCCGATGGGCCAGTGCGTCGAGTGCACCGAAGAACAATTCCTGCAACTGATCGGCTTCATGGCCGACCAGCCCCTCCCACAATAAGAGCGCGCGCATGACCATGGATCTGACCCGGCGTCAGTTGTTGCAACGGGCAAGTATCGTCGGTGCGTTCAGTGCGCTGGCGGCCAACCCCGCACTGGGGCAGTTGATGCGCGCCCCGCGATTGATCCCCTGGCGTAACTGGTCGGGCGGGCAGAGTTGCCTGCCGGCAGCGCGGCTGGCACCGAAAAATCTCGATGAATTGACCTCGGCGATTCGCCAGGCTCAGGGCAAGATCCGTCCGGTCGGCTCGGCGCATTCTTTCAGTGCGCTGGTGCCCACCGACGGTACGCTGTTGTCGCTGAGTTATTTCACCGGCCTGCTGGATCACGACCCGAAAGCCCTGCAGGCCGAATTTGCCGCGGGCACGCCGATGTCGCGTATGGGCCTGCCGTTGAAGGACATCGGGCAGGCATTGCAGAACATGGCCGACATCGATTACCAGACCCTCGCCGGGGCGATTGCCACTTCGACCCATGGCACCGGCAAAACCTTTCAGTCGTACTCGGCGCATGTCTGCGGCATGCAGTTGGTGACGGCCAGTGGCGACGTGCTGGACTGCGACAGCCAACGCCATCCTGAGGTGTTCAATGCTGCGCGGGTGTCGCTTGGCGCATTGGGTGTGGCGACGAAAATCCGCCTGCAAAACCGTCCGGCCTATCGCCTGCGCGAACGTCAGTGGATCGCCAAGACCGAAGAATTGCTGGAAGACCTCGACAAGAACACCCGCGAGAACCAGCACTGGGAAATGCTGGTGGTCACCCATTCCGATTACGCGTTGTCCATCGCCCTCAACGAAACCAGCGACCCGGCCACGCCGCCGATTCCACCTGAAGAGGAGGGTGGTAACGAGTTCGTGACCCTGATCGAGAAGATCGACAAGTACGGCAGCGACTTCCCCGACCTGCGTCGCACGCTGCTCAACAGTCTGCGCTATCTGGCGAGTTTCGATGATCGGGTGGGCGACTCGTTCGACATCTACGCCAACGTGCGCACCGTGCGTTTCAACGAGATGGAATACTCGGTGCCTGCTGAGCACGGCCCGGCCTGCCTGCGTGAAATCCTCAAGCTGATCCAGGACAAGGACCTGCGCACCTGGTTTCCCATCGAGTACCGCTACGTCAAGGCCGACGACATTGCGCTGAGCATGTTCGAGGGGCGCGACAGCTGTTCGATCTCGGTGCACCAGCATTACCAGATGGATCATCACAACTTCTTTGCGGCGGTCGAGCCGATCTTCTGGAAGTACAACGGCCGCCCGCACTGGGGCAAGTTGCATACGCTCAACGCGCGAACCTTGCAGCCGTTGTACCCGCGCTGGCGCGAGTTCGTCGAGGTGCGTCAGGCGCTTGATCCGAGCGGAAGGTTTCTCAACGCACATCTGTCGTCGATTCTGGGGGTGAGCTGATGGCGGTCAACCGACGCAATTTTCTGCTCGGCACGCTGGGTTTCGGCGCTTTGCTGGTGGGTGTGGGGGCCTGGCTGCGACCGGGTGATCGTGGCGGGCCGTACAGCGAGTATTACCGCGCGCTGAATAAAGAACTGAAGGACAACGGCCCGATGCGTCCGGTGTTGCTGATTGATCTGGATCGCCTGGACCACAACATCGACGTGGTGATGCAGTCGGTCAGACGCGGCGGCAAGCAACTGCGGCTGGTGGAAAAATCCCTGCCATCACCGGGCCTCTTGAACTACATCGCGCAACGGGCCGGAACGCAAAAACTCATGTCCTTTCACCAGCCGTTTCTCAACCACGATGCGGTCACATTTCCCCAGTCCGACATCCTGCTCGGCAAGCCGTTGCCGGTGCGTTCGGCCGAGCTGTTCTATCAAATCCACAAAGGCCCATTCGATCCTTCCAGACAACTGCAATGGCTGCTGGACGGGCCGGAACGCTTGCAGCAATACCTCGCGTTGGCACAGGGGCTGGGCACACGGATGCGCATCAACATCGAACTGGATGTCGGCTTGCATCGTGGCGGGGTCAGTGATGTGAAGGTGTTGGGGCAGATGCTCACGCTGATCAGCGCCAATGCGCAGCATCTGCAGTTCGCCGGGTTCATGGGCTACGACCCGTTCGTGGGCATGGGTGTGCCGGGGATTCTCGGCTCGCCTGAAGAGCTGTTCGCCAAGGTGATGGTGATTTACCAGCGTTGTGTGGACTTCACCCGCCAGCAGTTTCCGGCGCTTTGGCATGACGGCCTGTGCCTGAACACCGCTGGCAGTCCGAGCTACCGCATCCACGAAAACGAGAAACTCAGCACCGAGGTTTCGGTGGGCACGGCGATGCTCAAACCGACGCACTATGATTTGCCGTCGCTGGTCGAACATGAGCCCGCGGTTTACATCGCCACGCCAGTATTGAAAAGCACCGGTGCGGTGAACATCCCGGCGCTCGACGATAAATCCAGGCTGTTCTCATGGTGGGACACCAACCAGCGCCAGACTTTCTTCATTTACGGCGGCAACTGGATGGCCGAGTTCGAATCGCCGCCCGGTTTGCAGAGCAACAGCGTCTATGGCCGCAGCTCCAATCAAGAGATGGTCAACGGCTCGAATGCCGTGGGTTTGACCGTTGAGGATCAAGTATTCCTGCGCCCGACCCAGACCGAGGCGGTGCTGCTGCAGTTCGGTGATCTGCTGGCGGTGCGCGACGGCAGAATCGTCGACACCTGGCCTGTGTACAGCTGACGGCCGAATCACAGCGCGTGTTACCGATATCAGAACCTGTCCACTGTCAGGTTTGACAGTAGACGGCGCGTTTCTGGTGCGCGCAATAATCGGCCTCATGGCGTCGTCGTTGAAGGGGAGAGCATTACCTTTAGGCGTTCTTCATAGACTCCTTTTATGGATAGGTAATGAAAATGGCGACTACCGGTAAATTTAGCTTTGAAGCCAGTGAGCTTGGGAATTTTAAGGCCAGTGAGCTCACGCTCAGCGAAGTTGGCAACCTGTTTAAAGTGGTTGCAATCCAGCGTATTGGTGCCAAGTCTGGCGGTTGGTTTTCAATGGATATCGAGAAGTTTGATGGAACAAAAACGTTCAAAGATGAGCAACTGCCCGTGATTAAATATATTTCCCGGAATGATGATTTCAATTTCAAATATACCGCTACGTCTGGTTCTCTGAAGGCCACCATTGAGGCTGGCGTGGTGGCAATCAGTGGCACATTCAACCTTGAAATGAGCGCCGACGCTGACAGTGATCCACAAGGGCCAAAAAAACTGAGCATCACCAATGGCGCGTTTGATCTGAAAAACTGATTCTCCGCGTTTCTCTGCGTCAGCTAACACCGTGGGAGCGAACAGGCTCGATCCCACGGTTTTTTTACGCCTGCAGGTTCTCCTCCAATTCATTAATGAAGCTTTCATGACAAAAGTTCGGTAGCACATAGCCAGTCCGGTCATGCCTATGTAACGCGCTTGAGGGGCCCAACAGGGCGCTTTTCACAAGCCGAGGCGGGACGCCGGGAGTGAGGCAATGGGGACTATGGAACGCTACTCGAAAGTGGGCATGCAGGAGCTTGATCAGCGCCTGTCGAAGATCGTCGAAGCGGCGCGCAAGAAGCCGGTTTCGGTGTATCGCTACGGTGCGCCGTGGGTCTGGATCGTGTCGCAGGATGATTGGCAGGGCGCCTTGAAAGAGGTCTCCAGCTACATTCCGCCGGGCCATTCGCTGGTGTTGCTGCGCCCGCAGATCGACGACATGCTCGATGCCCACCAAGGCCTTCTGCACGACCTCAATGCCGAGCCCGGCATGCTGATCCCCGCGCAAACGGTCATGCACATCCTGCTCCTGCAGCTGCTGTATTCGGTGCCCAGCGAGCAGCAACTGTATGAACAGCTCAATTACAACCTGCTGTTCCGCTGGTTCGTCGGCCTCGGCCTGAACCAGAAAGTCTGGAGCTTCAACGTCCTCAGTCGCGACATCGCCACACTGCTCAATGAGCCCCGTGCGGTGCTGCTCATTCAAAAAATCATCGGCGAAGTGTTCTGCGGAGCCTTGCTGCAAATGCCCGAGTTCTCCTTGAACTTCGCGCTGCTGCACACCTGGCTCGGCAAGCACAGCGGTGCTTCGCACGTCAGCAATTAGCCGCACCAGCCATTGACGCAACACACAAGGCGCGCAGCTGCGCCAACAGGACATCGCGAATTCAGGGGGTAGTGTGGATCAGATTTTCACGTCACGGCTGGCGCTGTGGGGCTGGCTGCTGGTGACGGCCGGCGCTCATCCGGCGTTCGCCGACGAGGCTGCCGAAAACGCCGCGCCGCAGCGCCTGGTGGACGTCAATGAATACTTCGTGCGCGGCAACACGGTGCTCGACGCCCGGGCGATTGAAGAGGCGGTGTACCCGTTTCTCGGCCCGCAAAAGGGCATGAGCGATATTGAAGGCGCCCGTGATGCGTTGCAGAAGGCCTACCAGGAGCGCGGCTACCAATCGGTGTTCGTCGAACTGCCGGAGCAAGCGGTGGCGGATGGCATCGTCTACCTGCAAGTCAGCGAAACCAAGGTTGGCCGGGTGCGTGTGGTCGGCGCCAAACACTATTCGCCGCTGGACATTCGCGACAACGTGCCGGCGCTGAAGGAAGGCCAGGTGCCGGACTTCGCCAAGGTCCAGGGCGAGCTGGCGCAACTGAACAAGACCCCGGGCCGTCAGGTCATGCCGCTGGTGCGTGAAGGTCAGCGCCCCGGCACCATGGACGTGGATTTGCAGGTCGAAGACCAGAACCCGTGGAGTGCCAGTGTCGGCCTCAACAACGACTACAGCGCCGACACCGAAAAACTGCGCGCCGTGACCAGCCTCGGCTACAACAACCTCTGGCAGCTTGGCCACAGCATCAACCTGACGTACTTCACCGCGCCGCAGGACACCGACAACGCCAAGGTCTGGTCGGGGTCCTACACCGCGCCACTGACCGATCGCTGGAGCGTGCAGTTTTCTGGTTACCAGTCCGACAGTAACGTCGCCACCATCGGCGGCAGCAACGTGTTGGGCAAGGGCCATTCCTACGGCGTGTCGGCGATCTACACGCTGCCGTCCAGCGGCAGTTGGTCGAACTCGCTGTCGGCGGGCATCGACTTCAAGAACTTCGACGAGCGCCTGACCCTGTCCGGCGAGAGCGACAAGGTGCCGCTCAAATACGCGCCGTTCACCTTCGCCTACAACGGCTTTCGCTACACCGAAAAAAGCCAGCTGGGCCTCGGCCTGAGTCTGGTGGCGGCCACGCGCAGCCTTTTTGGCTACGGCAGCTCCGACGAAGAATTCGACTACAAACGCTACCGCGCCAAGCCGAGTTTCGCCGTGCTCAAAGGCGACAGCAACTTCACCTGGACCTTCGACAACGATTGGCAGAGCGCGAGCAAAGGCGCGTTCCAGTTGGCGTCGGGGCCACTGGTTTCCAACGAACAATTCTCCGCCGGCGGCGCGACCTCGGTGCGCGGCTACCTGGCGGCTGAGCGCACCGCTGATGACGGCGTGCTGCTGAGCCAGGAGCTGCGCACACCGTCGCTCGCCAAGTACGCCGGCAACTGGATGCAGGAATGGCGTTTCTACGCCTTTGCCGAAGGCGCGCAACTGTATCTGCGCGACGAACTTCCGGACCAGGACGCCAGTTACGCCTTGGCCAGCGTCGGCCTGGGCACCCGCGCCAGCCTCAGCAAATGGCTGTCCGGCAGCCTCGACTGGGGCTATCCGCTACTCGAAGGGCCGAATACCTCGAAACAGGAATCGCGCCTGCACTTCAACCTTCAAGCCACTTTCTAAAGGAGCACGTTCATGCAGCGCCTCATTCTTTCGTTGTTGATCTGCCTGGGCTTCGTGCTCCCGGCCACGGCTCAGGCCTGGTGGCAGGACGACTGGCACTACCGCAAACAGATCGCCGTCGATACCACGCCGCAGGGCGCCGGAATCAATCAGGCGCTGGGCCGCACCGCGCTGCTGGTGCGCCTGCACACTGGCAACTTCACGTTTGATGGCGTGAAAGAAGACGGCTCGGACCTGCGCTTCGTTGCCGCCGACGACAAGACCGTGCTCAACCACCAGATCGAAAGCTTCGACGCGCTGATGGGCATGGCGCTGATCTGGGTCGACGTGCCGAATGTCGAGGGCGGCCAGCGCCAGGACATCTGGATGTACTACGGCAACCAGAAAGCGCCGGCCACCGGCAACGGCCAACTGACATTCGATCCGAATTACACCGCGCTTTATCACTTCGAGGGCGACACTGGCACCCCGGCGAAAGACACCACTGCTTACGGCAACACCGCGCAGAGCGCGACCGGCGCCGCGATTGACGGCGTAGTAGGGCGCGCCTTGCAGTTCAGCGGTCAGCCATTGCTGCTGCCGGCCAGTGCGTCGCTGCAGCACAACGCCGGCAGCGCATTCACCTTCAGTGCCTGGCTGCGACTGGATCAGGCCAATGGCGAGCAATTGATCCTGGCCCGCCGCGAAGGCACCAACAGCCTGCTGATCGGTGTGAATCAGGGCGTGCCGTTCGTGGAGATCGACGGCCAGCGCGCCGTCGCCACTCAACCGCTGAATCCTGGCCAATGGCAGCACGTCGCGGTGACCGCCGAAGGCTCGAAAGTGACGCTCTACCTCAACGGTCGTGAAGGTGCGGCTCTGGCCCAGGCCATGCCGGCGTTCAATTCGGTCATGGCCATTGGCGCCGATCTGCACGAAGGGCCTTACCAACCGTTCGTGGGCGCCATCGACGAACTGCGCCTGTCGAAAGTCGCTCGCCCGGCGCCGCTGTTGCTGGCTGACGCGAGCTCGCAAGGCGCCGAGTCGAAACTGGTGGCCTACGGCGTCGACGAAGAACAGTCCGGTTTCGGTTTCGGCAGCCTCGGTTTTCTGCTCAACGCGGTGCCGGTGGACGCCTGGGTGATTATCGCCGTGCTGGTGCTGATGATGTTCCAGTCGTGGATCATCATGCTGCGCAAGAACCGCACTCTGAGCCGCGTCACGGCGGCCAACGAAGACTTCCGCGTACAGTTCGCCAAGGTCGGCACACGCCTGGAAATGTTCGCCGACGACGCGCAACTGGCCCAGCGCCTGCAGCATTCGCCGCTGTGGCGCCTGTACTCGGTGGCGGTCAAGGAGATCCGCACCCGTCGCGAGCAGGGCGCCGATACCTCCTCGGTGTCCGCCGCAACCATCGAAGCCATCCGCTGCTCGATGGACGGTGTGCGAACCCGCGAGAACCAGGCGCTCAGCTCGAAACTCTCGACCCTGTCCAACGCCATCGCCGGCGGCCCGTACATCGGCCTGCTCGGGACCGTGCTGGGGATCATGGTGGTGTTCCTCGGCACCGCAATGGCCGGCGACGTCAACATCAACGCCATCGCCCCGGGCATGGCCGCTGCGTTGCTCGCCACCGCCATGGGCCTGTTCGTCGCGATCCCGGCGCTGTTTGGCTACAACCGCCTGATCACCCGCAACAAGGAGGTCAGCGCCGACATGCGCGTGTTCGTCGATGAATTCATCACCCGTCTGGCGGAGTTACATGGCGAGAGCCAGATCAGTGAGGCGTCGCACCCGCGCGGCCATCATGCCAACCACTCCGTACCGGCCTGAGGAGCACTGACATGGCGTCTGTAAATGCCTCCCACGACGATGACGAAGATGCAGCGGTGGACAGCATCAACATCACCCCGCTGGTCGACGTGCTGATGGTGGTGTTGGTGATGTTCATCCTTACTGCCACCGCGCAGGTTTCGGGGATTCAGATCAACCTGCCCAAGGCCAGTGCTGCGGTTTCACTGTCGGAAGCCAAGACCAAGGCGATTTCGGTCAATGACGGCGGCCAGGTGTTCCTCGATGCCTATCCGGTGACGCTCGCCGAGCTGGAAGAACGCCTGCGCATCGAGAAAGCGCAGAACCCGGACTTCCCGGTGATCGTGCGCGGCGACGCCACGGTGCAGTACCAGAAGGTCATCGAAGTGCTGGATCTGCTGCGCCGGCTCGAACTGTCCCAGGTCGGTCTGGTGACCGGCAAACCGAGTCAGGGCTGAGTCATGACCGCACAACTCCCGATCGAGCCGTTACCGGTTAAAACGCCTGCGCTGCGTTATGCGAAGTGGGGCGTGGGGCTGGTCATCGGTGCGCTCGCCGCGTGGTTCCTGTGGCAGTGGGCCAACGACATGAGCGGCATCCGCCGTGAAGCACCGAGGGTGCCGACGATCATTCCGTTGCCACCACCACCGCCGCCGCCCCCGGAGAAACCGCCGGAGCCGGAAACTCCAGTGGAAGAGAAAATCGTCGAGCCCGAGCCGACGCCCGAGCCGCAAGAGGTCAAGCCCGAAGAGCAAGCACCGCCATCGCCTGCCGACGATCTGGCCAACCCGATGCAAATGGACGGCGATGCCCAGAGCGGCAGCGACGCGTTCAACATCGGTGCGGGCAAGGGCGGTGGCATGGCCGGTGCCGGGGGCGGGCGGCTGGGCACCGGCACCTACAGCCAGTTCCTCGCGTTCACGTTTCAGAAGCTGCTGCGCGAGAACCCGGACCTGCGCAACCTCGCGTTTTCGCTGCAGGCCGATGTGTGGCTGAGCAGTGTCGGCGAGATCACCCGCGTCGAGCTGATCAAGTCCAGCGGCAACCCCGAAATCGACACCCAGGTGCTGGCGGCGCTGCGCAATGCGCCGCACCTGAGCGAACGGCCACCGGCCTCCATGACTTTGCCCGTGCGCCTGTCCCTGCAAGGGCGGCGTCCGGGTTAACCGAACCTATTTATTGCCAAGCATTCAAGCTTTGCCAAAAGGAGTTGTGTGCAGATGATTTCCAATGTGAATCGATTGTCCCTGGCGATCGGCATGGTCATCGCGACCCTGGTCGGTCAGGCCGCGGCAGCGCCCGCGCCTTCGGAGAACGCCACGATCAATCTGATCCGCTTGCTGGTCGAGCAGGGCATTTTGAAACAGGACAAGGCCGACGCGCTGATCGCCCAGGCACAGAACGAAGCCGCCCAGGCCAAACAGGCGGCAGCCTCCACAGCGGTGGCAGCAGGCCCGGTGGCCGCACCGGGCGATGTGCGCGTGCAGTACGTGCCGGCCGCCGTGCGCGATCAGATCCGCGATCAGGTCAAGGCCGAAGTCATGGCCACCGCCAAGCAGGAAAACTGGGCCGCGCCCAACACCTTCCCGGAGTGGACCTCGCGCATCAGCTTCGATGGCGACATCCGTCTGCGTGACGAATCGCGCTACTACTCGGACAGTAACAGCAACGAGATCGTCGACTTTGCCAAGCTCAACAACAACGGCCCGTACGATGTGAACCCCAACAGCAGCACCAATCTGCCGCCGTTGCTCAACACCCGCGAAGACCGCACCAATCAATTTCGCATTCGCGCACGTCTGGGCATGAAGGCCGAGATTGCGCCGCAATGGACCGCCGGCATTCGCCTTGGCACCGGCTCCGACAACAACCCGGTGTCGACCACCCAGAGCCTGGGCGGTGGTTTCGCCAAGAAAGACATCTGGCTCGATCAGGGTTACCTGAACTGGAAGCCGACGGATGAGTTGACGGTGACCGGTGGCCGCTTTGCCAACCCGTTCATGTCCACCGACATGCTGTATTCCAACGACCTCAATTTCGACGGCGTGGCAGCGATTTTCGACCACAAACTTAACCGCGACTGGGGTGTGTTCGGCACCGTCGGCGCGTTCCCGGTGGACTACACCAACGACACCAGCACCAGCAACGGCTTCGACAAGGAAGAAAGCGACAACAAGTGGCTGTACGGCGCGCAGATCGGCGCCAAGTGGGCGATCAACAGCAACAACCGTCTCAAGGGGGCCTTGGCCTACTACCGTTTCGACGACATTCAGGGCCAGCGCTCCAGCCCTTGCGCACCGTGGGCCGGCGCCCCTGGCTGCGACACCGACGGCTCGCGGGTGGCATTCATGCAGAAGGGCAACAGCGTGTTCCTGCTGCGTGACATCACGCCAAACCCGGCCAACCCTACGACCACACCGCAACCGCAATTCGTCGGTCTGGCGTCGGAGTTCAACCTGCTTGACCTGAATCTGGTGTGGGACGCCGATCTGCCGCAGGACTTCAAATTGCGTAGCCAGGGTAACTACATCCACAACCTCGGTTACGACGAAGGCGACATGCGCAAGCGCTCCGAGGGGCAGATCGTCAACAACCTCAACAGCAGCGGCGATATCGAAAGCGGCGCCAATGCGTGGATGGTGCAGTTCACCCTCGGCAACGCGCTGGACCTGAAACGACAGGGCGACTGGAATCTGTTCGCCGGCTACAAGTACATCCAGCCGGACGCCTTGCCTGACGGCTTCAACGATTCGTCGTTCCACCTCGGCGGCACCAACGCCAAGGGCTATTTCCTCGGTGGCAACTACGGTCTGGCGAAGAACGTCTATGCCACCGGCCGCTGGATGAGTACCGAGACGGTGTACGGCGCGCCGTTTGATATCGACGTCTTGCAGCTTGAGATCAACACGCGCTTCTAAGGCGCCGGGAGTACGGTCATGCACGCACGAGTTTTACTGTTGGGGCTGAGTTTCTTCGTTGCTCAAGGGGCCAGTGCCGAAGGCATGGAGGAGCGTCTGCGCACCCAGTTGCGCAGCACCACCCAGCAATTGCAGGCCCTGCAAAGCCAGCAGGCCCAGGCCAGCGCCGCGCAACTGGCGGCTCAGAACGAGGCCAAGGCCGCGCAGGCGCAGATCAAGCAATTGACCGCCGAGCTGGCCAAGGCCAAAGGCGTTGCCGAGCAGTTGGCCGACCAGCAGCAGAATCTGCACAGCCAGGCCCAGGCGCAAGTCGCGGCGAGTAACGAGCAGGTCGGCAAGTTCAAGAAGGCCTACGACGAGTTGTTGGTCATGGCCCGTGCCAAAGAGGCAGAACGGTCTAAGCTTCAGGCGCAATTGGCTGAACGTGACACACAAGTGCAGCAATGTTCAGTCAAGAATCAGCAAATGTACGGCGTCGCCAAGCAGATCCTCACCGCCTACGAAAACATCGATGTGGCCGAGGTGATGAAGATCCGCCAGCCCTTTGCGGGCAGCGCCCGGGTCAAGTTCGATGAACTGGCTCAGGGGTTCGGTGACGAGCTTTACAAGACTCAATTCGACGCGCCGCAAGCCGCGCTCGCACACTGATTTAAAAGACTGATAAACAAGGATGAAACAATGACTCAATTGATCACTCACGTATCGCCACAATCCCTGACTGAAGTCCTGCAGGCCGCCGGTTATCGCGTCAACCAGACCGAACAGAACGGTATCGTGCAATTGCTCAGCGCCAGCCAGGGCATCGGTTATGCCGTGCGTTTCGGCAACACGGCGGTGGAGCAGGGCAGCTACGTCGATTTCACCTTCAGTTGCGCGCTGCGGGTGCAAGGTGAGTTGCCACAGGGTGTGGCCGAACAGTGGAACGCCAGCCGCCGGTTTGCGCGGTTGTCGTTGCAGGGCGAGTTTCTGGTGATGGAAATGGACGTGGTGGTCGCGGCGGGCGTGAGCAACGATCACCTGCGTGGCAACCTCGAATTGTGGGATCGCCTGTTGCAGGAGTTCATCGTTTATCTGCGTGATTTCAGCCAGGCCGCGCAAACCTCGACAGCCAAAGTCGCCGTCGCCGAGCAAGAGGAAGTCGCGCTGTGAAAAAGCCTGCCATGGTGATCGGCGCCGGGGCAGTGGCGCTGTTGGTGGTAGCCGTGGCGCTGGTGCTGCGACCGGGTACAGACCCGGTCGCCGCGCAGCAATCGTCGCCTTTGGCGGCGGTTGCTGCCGGCCCGGCAGTGGCGCGGTTGGGCAATCAGCAGGTGACGCCGCAGGAATTGCAGGCGCTCCTGGCGACCGTCCCGCCAACGACTCGCGAGCAACTGCGCGGTAACCGTGAGGCGCTGGAGCGCTGGCTGCGCACGCGTCTGGCGGAGAAAGCCGTGCTCGAACAGGCCGACGCCCAGGGCTGGGCGCAGCGTCCGGACGTGGTGCGGCAAACCCGGGCGGCGACCGAGCAAATTGTCTTCCGTGATTACCTGCGCTCGGTCAGCGAAGTGCCGGCGGACTACCCGAGTGCGGCCGAGCTGCAGCAGGCCTACGACGCCGGCAAGGCTGAATGGCAAACCCCGGCGTTGTATCGGGTGAGCCAGATTTTCCTCGCCGTGAATGACTCGCAGAACCTCGAAGCAGTGCGCAAACAGGCGACGGAGCTGAGCAAAAAGGCTCAAGCCACGCCGGGGGATTTTGCTGCGCTGGCGAGCCAGTATTCGCAGGACCGGCTGACCGCCGAGCGCGGCGGCGACACCGGGTTGCAACCGTTGCAGCAGTTGGTGCCGCAGGTACGTGGCGCGGTGGCGCGGCTCAAGGTCGGCGCGGTGTCCGAGCCGCTGCAGAGCGCCGCCGGATTCCACGTGATCAAACTCACCGAACAGCAACCGGCGCGCACCGCGACCCTCGACGAATTGCGTGACCAACTGACCCAGGCCTTGCGTGCCCAGCGTCAGGAGCAGATCGCCCAGGCGTATCTGGACGGCATGCTCAACACGGCGACGCTGAGTATCGACGGGGCTGAGCTGAACAAGGTCCTGGAAGAGAAACGCTGATCGTGACTCACCGCAGGACCCGGGTGGGAGCGGGCTTGCTCGCGAAAGCGGTGTGGCATTCAACGGACACGCTGGCAGGCATGGCCCCTTCGCGAGCAAGCCCGCTCCCACAGTAGAACCGTGGTGTTTTTCAAAATACAAAGATCGACAGGGAGTCATCGATGTCATTCACCGAACCCGCAGGACGACAGGGTAGCCCCGATTATCGCTGGGCACAGGGCGAGCGCGAGCCTTGGCTGGCGCAAGCTGCGACCATCGATGCCGACGTCGCGCAATATTTTCTGGTCAGTGCTCGCTGTGGCTGCTTCATGCAGGCGGCGCGCAGCCTCAACGTGCGTTCGACCTTGCTGCGCAAGCAACTGGCGCAGCTTGAACAAGAACTGCAGCACTCGCTGTTCAGCTTTCAGGGCAGTGCCCTGAGCCTGACCCGCGAGGGCCTGCAACTTCAGGCGCAACTGGTGGCACTGGCCCACGAGCGCAAACTGCCGGTGGTCGAGCAGCCGCTGGTGCGTCTGGCCGTCGCCGAGTCAATCCTGCATGACATCCTCGGTCGCGACCTGATCGCGCTGTTGCGCCGCAACGCCAGCGTGCGCCTGGAAATCATCGCGCTGGACAGCGAACTGGCGCTGCGCGCGGTCAGCGCCGACGTGGTGCTGTGGCTGGCCCACGGCGAAACCCCCAATCCCGGCCCGACCTTCGCCACCAGTCAGCCACAGGCACTGGCGCACCTGGATTACCTGCCGCACATCGCCAAACGCTATTCGCGCGTCACCGCGCGCCCGGCCAGTGCCGACGACCTGAGCGATTTCATGCTGGTGCAATGGCAACACGACCGGCAGATCGACAGCTTCCGGCCGTGGAATGAGCTGGTCGAACAGCGCCTCGCTGGCGTGGTCCAGATGCAGTCCTATGAGCTGATGCTGGAAATGATCCGCTGCAGCGCCTGCATCGGTTTGCTGCCGGCGTACATGAGCCGCTTCGATCGCGGGCTGACTGCGCTGCCGGGGCTGTTTGACGAGCCGATGCGGTTACAGGCGTGGCTGGCGGTCAATGTTGAATCGCGAGACGTCGGCGAAGTGCAGACCCTGGTCGAACTGATCCAGCGCACCTTCAACGAACGCCACGAATGGTTCCAGAGCTGAACACATAACCCCTGTGGGAGCGGGCTTGCTCGCGAAGGCGTCAGCACATTCAATATCTGCGACACCTGGCACACCGCTTTCGCGAGCAAGCCCGCTCCCACAGTCTGGGACCTCGCCAAATAGATGACTGGCAGTTTAGAGTGTCTGGCCACACATCGATCCAGGAAGGATCCGCCATGCCCGACTACAACCCCGCCATCACCCTCGAACGGTTCAACGAATCGCACCTGGAGTCTGTCACCGCGCTGTACAACGATCCGGCCGTGACCCGCCAGGTGTTGCAGATGCCGTTTCAATCCACTGAGATCTGGCGTCAGCGGTTGCTGGCGGAGAACGAGCGGATGCTCAAACTGGTGGCGCTGCATCAGGGCGCGGTGGTCGGTCATCTCGGGCTGGAAAACTATTCGCGGATTCGCCGTGCGCACGCCGGCAGTATCGGCATGGCGGTCGCTGTGGCATGGCAGGGCAAGGGTGTCGGTTCGAAACTGCTGGCGGCGGCGCTGGACGTCGCCGACAACTGGATGAATTTGCACCGGGTCGAACTCTCGGTCTACGCCGACAATGAGGCGGCCATCGGTCTCTACCGCAAGTTCGGTTTCGAGAACGAAGGCCTGTTCCGTGACTACGCCGTGCGCGACGGGCAATGGGTCGACACCCTGAGCATGGCCCGCCTGCGCACGCGCGGCCAAGTCTGACTCAGTCGTCCAGGGCGAACGCCACCGCCGACTGCGCATGCAGCTCGGTGGTGTCGAGCAGGGGCAGGGCGCTGTGTTGGGGTTTGACCAGCAGGCCGATTTCCGTGCAGCCGAGGATGATCGCCTGGGCGCCGCGCGCGGTCAGTGATTCGATCACTGTTTGATAGATTTTGCGCGACTCGTCACTGATCACCCCGACGCACAACTCGTCGTAGATGATCCGGTGCACGTCCTGGCGCTCGGCGTCGTCCGGCACCAGTACCGTCAAACCCTTGGCAATCAGACGCTGCTTGAGAAACGCCTGCTCCATGGTGAACGCGGTGCCGAGCAAACCAACCGTGTGCGCATCGATGTCCAACGCTGCCTGCGCCGCCGGTTCGGCGATGTGCAGGAACGGGATGCTGATCGCCGCCTGAATCTGTTCCGCCACCTTGTGCATGGTGTTGGTACACAGCACCACGCATTGCGCGCCGCCGACCTCCAGCCTGCGCGCCGCATCCACCAGAATCGCCGCCGCATCATCCCAGCGCCCGGCATGCTGAGCCTGTTCGACCGGGCCGAAATCGACGCTGTGCATCAGCAGTTGCGCCGAACGCAGCGGGCCGAGGCGATCGCGGACTTGTTGATTGATGAGGCGATAGTATTCGGCGCTGGACTCCCAGCTCATGCCGCCGATCAGGCCGATGGTGCGCATTGAAATTCCTCTGGCTTGGACCTGGAACGAACAACCAGGTCTGCACAGAGTGTCCATTTGTTCATCGAAGGACGCCAGCGCAAATCAGCTGTACCGCCAATCCTTCTGCCAGGTGTAACGGTGCCGTTTGCCATAAACCGCCGCTGTTCATTGGGTAACCACTTGATCCGCTGGCGCGAACGTAAAGCTCGCCGCTGCCCCGTTATTGGCGGAGGGTGTCAACCGAATGATGGGCACGAGAATTTTCGGATTGGTCGAGTTATAGAAGTCGCGCTGGTTGTATTGCGCGTCCGCCAGGCCGGCGTTAGCGCCTCCGTAAACATAGAAAAACGCCATGATGGGAAATCGGTTGGGGGGAAAACTCGAAGCACATGATTTTGCCGGGTCGGAGGAGACCGGATCGCACCAGGTTTTTATCAGCAACTCATTGTGTTCATTGTAGCCAGTGACATTTGCAAACGCCCTGGCGCGCACGGATTGATAGAACGCCGGGCCCGCCAGCTGATTGCGCTCGTCGCTGACGTCAAAGCCACATTGGCGCTGGTTTCGGTTGCCTCCCGCTATCGTCCAGACCGCGTACCATTGTTCTGCGGTGGTGACACCGGCGTTCTGACAGAGCTGACTTTGCACCGGATAGCTCGGGTGGGCAGCGCACACGGCGTCAGTCCGCCGTGTCCAGGTCCAGGCATCGTACGGATAGGCACACAGATAATCGAGGTCGAGCTTGTCTTGGGGGGACTCAAAGATCGGATAAACAATGTAGCCGTTGCCATTGCCCCAGGCGAGTCGGCCGAAGTCGGCATCCTGGCGCAGGTAGGAAAATGACACGCCTCCACTGGTCACGGATGTCGGGCTTGGGTCCCAAACCTTGTATTTGTTGGAGGGATCCTTGACCGTTACCCTCAGGGTCACACCGGAGCACAGGAACGCTGGTTGGGAGTCGCTCTTGTTGCAGTTGGGAAATTTTCGCCCGTAAAGCGTATTGAGCTGAGTGGCGATGGCCGGGCCGTTGAGCAACTCAACACCACTGACGCCGATGGCCACCGGCGGTTGAGTGGCGGTCTGCGTGCAACCCATCAGTAATGCAATAAAAAGCGCTGCGGCGATTGTTCTCATGATCAAACCCTTGCCTGAAGTGGGGATTGCATTTGTCAGTTGAAAAACTTGGTCAAGCGTTACGGCGCAGGTTCAGGCAACGGCTCGACAGATTGCGGGGGGGCGCGAAGGGCAGTGCCATGCAGAGATTGAGCAACGCAATTACGGTGAAACCTGATCGTTTTCGCCCGTTTTTTTGTTGCAATTTCATTGAGCCACCGCCTGATCTGCTGCCGAGTAGGTGAAGGTCGCCGGTGCTGCGGCGCTGGCTGCAGGCGTCAGGCGAATAATGGGGACGACGATTTTCGGGTTGGTCGAGTTATAGAAGTCGCGCTGGTTGTACTGCGCGTCCGCCAGGCCGGCATTGGTGCCGCCGGCGATGAAAAAGAACGCCATGATCGGCAGAGCGTTGGCCTGCCCGGCAGCCCAGATGCGAATGACAATTTCATTTTGTTGACCAAACCCGGTGGCGCCCAGCAAGGTCTTGGCTCTGAGCGATTGATAGAATGCCGGGCCGGCGAGGTGATCTCGTTCATCCCTGACATCGAACCCGCATTGCCGCAGGTTTTTGTTTTCGTAGGAGACGTCCCATGCCGTCTTGGCCTGTTCGCCGGTAAAGACCCCCGCCAGATGGCAGGCCTGGCTGACATTCGGGTATTGGGGCGTCGGACCACAGACGGAGGTAGTGCTGCGACTCCAGGTCCAGGCATCCATGGGGTAGGAGCACAACACCTTCAGATGCAGTTTGCCAGGGGGCTGCTCAAGGAATGGATAGAGGATGTAGCCATTGCCGTAACCCCAGGCCAGGCGCCCGAAATTGGCATCCTGGCGCAAATAAGAGTAGGAAACGCCGCCACTTTTCACCGAGGCCGGACTCGGGTCCCAGACCTTGTATAGGCCTGCCGGGTCCCTGGCGGTGACTCGCAAGGTGACTCCGGAACAGAGAAAAGCTGGCTGCGATTCGCTCTTGTTGCAATTGGGAAACTGCCGCCCATACAGCGTGTTGAGATGCGAGGCGATTTGTGGGCCGTTGAGCGCGTGAGCATCGCGTGTTCCGATTGCCGCTGGCGGTTGAACGGCTGTCTGCGAGCATCCCAGCAGTAACGTAATGAACAGTGACGTTGCCAATTTACGCATGTGCAGATCCTTGCCGCAGACAGCGGCGGATTCGCTTCAATAATTTGCAAGTCGACTGCCAGCCCTTTACAGCGTCACTCGCAGGTACCAGGAAAAAATAATGGGTTCGCCCGCGCCCGTCTTTCTGAGGGTGTAATTGAACAGACCGAGTTTTCCCTTGTTCGGCGTGATCCAGTTCGACGGGACCGCGACGTTGGTATAGGACGGCTGGGTGATGTCGAATTCCTCGCTGTCGTAGCGAGTCGCTCCAACGGTCAGCGATATTCTTATTTTGTAAGCACCGTCCAGCGTCGGGTAGTAGGCCCTCAGGTTGTCCTTGGCTGCATTCAGCGTCGGTTCTGGCAGGTGATGCTTTTGTCTGGTAATGGTTATGTTCAGCGCCCTGGATGGGAGATCAACCGTGGTGCCCGGTAACCGGACGGTGTAGGACACCTCGGCGCCGCTGCCAACGGTGTCGACCACTTCTTCGCGTGGCAGCCGAAACTGCAGCGTCTGGCCGACAGCCGTGACGGTCTGAATCTCGCTGACATAAGTGGAATTGCGACCTTTCCAATAAACCTTGACCGATTGCCCCGGTGCCGATCCGGTGTAATTCACTTCGACGGTCGCATACTGGGCGTCATAGAAGTCTTGAACAAAATTCAGCACGGTGCCGTTGGCCTCTCTGGCTTCGAGCACTGTGGGGGCAAGCAGATCCAGCACCGGTTGACGAATATGCACATCGACCAAGGTGGTCGCCGACCAGATCGCCTGTGGCCCCGAGGAGTTGCCGAGCAGGTCGGTGACGCGAAAACGCAAGGCGAACCGGGCATTGTCCTGCCAGAAGTCATTGGTGTTCAGCGTGATCACCACTTGACCGGCGGCAGCCTGCGCCTCGGTCACGGGATGCTGGTTATTGCGCCCGTCAAGATCGACAGTGATGACGTCCCCCGCCCGCATGTAGACATAGCGCAGCGTCACATCAACACCTTGTGCCGCACGCGCTGCATCGATGCCATTGGCGATGACATCGGCCGGCAGGGTCATCAGCAAGTTCGGATTATTGCCGCCCCCGGCGATCTCTCCACCGGGGCGAGGTGTATGAAAAAGCACGCGTAATGGCAATGAAGTTTCGGGCATCGGTTGCGCGATCCGCGTCACCCGCAGGAACAGCAGGTTGATTCCATCCCTCAGCAAGGACGCATCAAAACTCATGCTGAACCGTTGATTCAGCTCCGTCTGCCTGATGGTTTGTGCGGCAATAATGGTTTGCGACTCGTTGAGCAGTAGTTGAGCACTGTCATCCAGGCTCTGGTTGATCCAGGGATCAACGAGAACCCGGATAAGTCCATTGGTGACCAGCGCGAGCGGAATCCCGCCGTGCGGATTCAGCGGATGCTGGATTGGTGAAACCCATCCCGGAACGAGTACCGGGTCGATCGTCAGCAATTGACTGTCGTTGTTTTGGCTGGCCATTTCGTCCGCTCCGCAAAGGTTGCTCTCTGGAGGCATCTAAAACCTTCGCGTACGACTTGCCTACTGTCAGATCTGACAGGTGGCCGCATAAAAGACCCACCGTCCGTCGCCCCAGCCTGAGTTGAGACCGACCGGCATTCGAGGTTTTACGCGCACTGGCGTGTTGATCTGTCACTATGGGTTTCGCAGGCTCTCCCCGAGGAACGTACCGATGAACGACGTACAACAACTGGGCGAAATGCTTCGTCACTATGCCGAGAGTGAAGCGCACAAGAAGCAACTGTTCGAAACCCAGTCGCAGGCGTGGTCGGCCCGGATCACCGAGCTGTTCGGCCATATCCAGCAATGGCTGGAACCGGTGCAGGCACCGAATCTGCTGGAGGTGAGCCGCGAGGCTTACGTCGCGTTCGGGCCGAGTACGCCGGTGGAGACCTCGACCTTCAAGACCGAGAAACTGAGCATCGTGATTGCCGGTAAACCGGTGGAATTCGTGCCGGACGTGATGGGCAGCGCCGGGCAGATTTCCCTGGCGGTGATGGGCTTGACGGCGGCGCGCTATGGCAGCATTTCGCTGGTGGGGCTGCCGAGCGGCGAGTGGCAGTGGCGCAAGACCAACGGCTTGAAGGATCCGGACACGTTCGTGTTCGATGCGGATTTCCTCGCGCAGCAGCTGCAGAGCCTGATCCCGCGCGATCGTAACTAGACATCAAGGACTTGCAAATTCCCCTGGTGGGAGCGGGCTTGCTCGCGAAAGCGGTGTGTCATTCAACATTTCGGTGACTGATCAGACGCTTTCGCGAGCAAGCCCGCTCCCACAGGGGCAGATGGCAGTTCTACATTTGCAGGTTGATCCAGCCTGGTTTCGCCTCTTCCGGTGCCACCGCTTTCACGGTCTTGCCGGTCGCCAGCTCCACCCGCCGCGCCACCTCCGGATCATCGGCAAACGGCACCATGCTCGCATCATCCAGGCTCTCTGAAGTCTGATGGCGCAGGCAGTACTCCACCGCTAGCCACAGAAACACCACCCCCAGCACATTCAAGAAAATTTCGAACATCATCAGCTCCCTGACTCAGGCGATCTGCGCCTGGCTGCGCGCCAGCGACACTTCGGCTACCCGCACCGTGCGCCACACGTTGTAGGCCATCAGCAGCATCCCGGTGAGGAAGAACACCCCGCCGGCAAAGCGCACGATGAACCCCGGATGACTGGCCTGCAGCGCTTCGACGAACGAATAGGTCAGCGTGCCGTCCTCGTTGATCGCGCGCCACATCAGGCCCTGGGTGATGCCGTTGACCCACATCGACGCGATGTACAACACCGTGCCGATGGTCGCCAGCCAGAAGTGCAGGTTGATCAGCGGCGTGCTGAACATCTGCTCGCGACCAAAGACTTTCGGCACCATGTGATAGGTCGCGCCGAAGGTGATCATCGCCACCCAGCCCAGCGCCCCGGCGTGGACGTGGCCGATGGTCCAGTCGGTGTAGTGGGAGAGGGCGTTGACGGTCTTGATCGCCATCATCGGGCCTTCGAAGGTCGACATGCCGTAGAACGCCAGCGACAGCACCAGAAAGCGCAGGATCGGGTCGGTGCGCAACTTATGCCAGGCGCCGGACAAGGTCATCATGCCGTTGATCATCCCGCCCCAGCTCGGGGCCAGGAGGATCAGCGACATCGCCATGCCGAGTGACTGTGCCCAGTCCGGCAGCGCGGTGTAGTGCAGATGGTGCGGGCCGGCCCAGATGTACAGGGTGATCAGCGCCCAGAAGTGCACGATCGACAACCGGTACGAATACACAGGACGGTTGACCTGTTTGGGCACGAAGTAATACATCATCCCGAGGAACCCGGTGGTCAGGAAGAATCCCACCGCGTTGTGCCCGTACCACCATTGCACCATGGCGTCGGTCGCCCCGGAATACACCGGATAGGACTTGAACCAGTCCACCGGGATCGACAGGTGATTGACCACGTGCAGCATGGCGATCACCAGAATGAATGCGCCAAAGAACCAGTTGCCGACGTAGATATGTTTGGTTTTGCGCTGCACCACGGTGGTGAAAAACACGATGGCGTAGGCGACCCAGACCACTGCCATCCACACCGCACCGGAGAATTCGATCTCGGCGTATTCCTTGGTGGTGGTGTAGCCCATCGGCAGGGTGATCAGCATGACCACGATCACCGACTGCCAGCCCCAGAAGGTGAAGGCTGCGAGCTTGTCCGAGTACAGCCGTACCTGGCAGGTACGCTGCACCGCGTAGTAACTGGCGGCGAATTGCGCGCTGCCGGCAAAGCCGAAAATCACCAGGCTGGTGTGCAGTGGCCGCAAACGGCCGAAGGTGGTCCACGGCAGGTCGAGATTCATGTCCGGCCACACCAGTTGCGAGGCGATCCATACCCCCATCGCCATGCCCACGACACCCCAGAAAACCGTCGCGATAACGAATTGGCGGACGACCTTGTAGTTATAAGCCTGTCCGATTGTTGCTGTGCTCATGGTCAGTTCATCCACGGTTGCAAAGTCTTGCCAGGCCACCCGGTCTGGCATGCACTGCACTGTAGGAACACCGTCAGAAACAAAACAGGCTCAGGAATCTTTCATTTGTACGGATCAGATTGAAGTGCTGCCTGCGGCCATCTGCCGCGCCCTGATACGGTTTTTATCGTTTCAGGTGAATCTGTTGCGTGCTGCGCCGTTCGTCCATAGTCAGGAAAAATCCTGTGGGAGCGGGCTTGCTCGCTCCCACAGTTTGAGTACGCGTTCAAACCTGATGGGGTAGCCGCTGCATGTATCAATACGATGATTACGACCGGGCGCTGGTGTTCGAGCGCGTTGCGCAGTTCCGCGATCAGGTCGAGCGCTTCATGGCCGGGGAGTTGAGCGAGGAGGAGTTCCTGCCGCTGCGTCTGCAGAATGGCCTGTACATGCAAAAGCACGCGTACATGCTGCGAGTCGCCATTCCCTACGGCACCCTGAGTGCCGAACAGATGCGTACCCTGGCGAGCATCGCCGCCGATTACGATCGCGGTTACGGCCACTTCACCACTCGGCAGAACCTGCAATTCAACTGGATCGAACTGAGCGAAGTGCCGGACATTCTCGAACGTCTGGCGCAGGTCAACATGCACGCGATCCAGACCTCCGGCAACTGCGTGCGCAACATCACCACCGAGGCCTTCGCCGGGGTCGCAGCGGACGAGATGATCGACCCGCGTCCGCTGGCAGAAATCCTTCGGCAGTGGTCGACGATCAACCCGGAATTCCTCTTCCTGCCGCGCAAGTTCAAGATCGCCATCTGCTCGGCCAGGCAGGATCGCGCGGCAATCATGATGCATGACATCGGCCTGTATCTTTACCCGGGGCGCGAGGGACAAATGCTCCTGCGGGTGATCGTTGGCGGCGGGTTGGGGCGCACGCCGATTCTGGGTCTGCAGATTCGCGAAGGCTTGCCATGGCAGCATCTGTTGTCCTACGTCGAGGCGATCCTGCGGGTCTACAACCGCCACGGCCGGCGTGACAACAAGTACAAGGCGCGGATCAAGATTCTGGTCAAGGCGTTGGGCATCGAGGCGTTCGCCCGGGAAGTCGAAGAGGAATGGCAACACCTCAAGGACGGCCCGGCGCAGTTGACCGACGCTGAGTACGAGCGCGTCGCCAGTGCGTTCGTGCCGCCGATCTACCACACCCTGGCCGACACCGATCTGGATTTCGGCACGCGCCTGGCCGAGAGCCCGGCGTTCGCTCGCTGGGTCGCGCGCAACGTGCAGCCGCACAAGAAACCCGGCTACACCAGCGTGGTGCTGTCGACCAAACCGGGTCTGGCCGCGCCACCGGGCGATGTCACCGGGTTGCAGATGCTGGCCGTCGCCGACTGGTCGGAGCGCTTCGGTTTTGGCGAGATCCGCATTGCCCATGAGCAGAACATCGTCCTGCCCGATGTGCAAAAGTCTGACCTGTATCAACTCTGGCAACTGGCCTGCGAGCGCGGTCTGGGCAGTGCCAACGTCGGCCTGCTGACCGACATCATCGCCTGCCCGGGCGGCGATTTCTGTGCGCTGGCCAACGCCAAGTCGATCCCGATAGCCCAGGCGATTCAGGCGCGATTCGACAACCTCGATTACCTGCACGATCTGGGCGACATCAGCCTGAACATCTCCGGCTGCATGAACGCCTGCGGTCACCACCACATCGGCAATATCGGCATCCTCGGCGTCGACAAGAATGGCAGCGAGTGGTACCAGATCACCGTTGGCGGTGCGCAGGGCAAGCACAGCGCATTGGGCAAAGTCATCGGCCCGTCGTTCAGCGCCGCCGAAGTACCGCAGGTGATCGAGCGGATCATCGGCACCTTCGTGCGTTACCGCGAAAGCGAGGAGCTGTTTGTCGACACCGTGGCGCGCATTGGCCTGGAGCCGTTCAAGGAGCGGGTCTACCCGAAAGCGCTGGAGGTGACGGCATGAACAATCTGCTGCGGTTGGAGCAGGGTGTCGCGCGGCGGGTCGAGGACGATCCGTGGACGCTGGTCCGCGAGCCGGAGCAAGACCGTCCGCAAGGGTTGCTGGTACTGCCGCTGGCGCACTGGCTGCAATCGCCCTCGACCCACGCGGTGTGGCTGGGGCCGGACGATGAGGTTGAAAGTGTGGTGCCGTGGCTGGCCTCGCTGCCATTGATTGCCCTGGACTTCCCGAGCTTTCGCGACGGTCGCGCTTATAGTCAGGCGTATCTGTTGCGCAGCCGTTTTGGCTGGGCCGGGGAGTTGCGCGCGATTGGTGATGTGTTGCGTGATCAGCTCAGCCACATGCGCCAGTGCGGGTTCGACAGCTTTGCGGTGCGTGAGGACAAGTCGGCTGAAGATGCGTTGAAAGGGCTGGCCGGAATGAGTGTGCTGTATGGGCGCTCGGTGATCGAACCACGTCCGCTGTTCCGCAGACGCTGAAGATTCTGTGGCGAGGGAACACGCGCCCTCGCCACAGGTGTTTGGCATTGCGCGCGCAGGGGAAACCCTTAGATCCTGCGCTATTCCCGGATTTTCCCTTGGGTCGATGCTGGCCTTTTGGTAGAGTCCCCGTCGCCAGCGGGTTTTCGGCTGGACGATGGAACGAAGAAGGGAGTCAGGGTAGTGAGCGCGGGCAAAAAGATTTTGGGCCTCACGGCGTTGCTGTTGATGCTGACGCTGTGGGCCAGTTACTTCTATGTGATCAAGGAAAACCGCGACGGCCAGTTGGGCGGCGCCGGTGAAAGCACCGCGTGGTGCGGCACGCCGCCGTCCACCGAAGCGGCGCTGTTGGGCAAGGATCAACTGACCTTGCGCGTGACCAACAACCTGCGCGGCGAGTTCATGCTCAGTGGCTCGCTGGTGGTCTCCGAACGCACTTTCAACCGCTATGACCTGGGCCGCAACGAACTGCGCCTGCGTCTGGAACCCTTGCAGTGGTCGTACGGCGTCACGCCGATCTTCCTTGAACAGGTCAAGGTCCAACCGCTGAGCCGCAACCTCGCTTCGCCGACCAAGAGCGCTTATGCCGAGCTTGAGCCGCGGCCGATCGGCGTACAGGGTCAGGTCACCGAATTCCCCTTCGACACCTATCGCTACGGCTACAAGCCGGTGCTGTATTACCTCAAGGGCAGCGAGCGCATCGACCTGCGCTTCAAGAACATCACCACGCTGATGGAGATGTCCAACACCTTCACGCCCATCCAGAAGTACAACCGCGTCGAGTACATCAACGAAAAAAACTCGATGATCCGCGACGAGGACTACAAGGCCTACGGCCCGCACGAATGCGCGTTCAGCGTCGAGCGCAAAGGCTCGTTCAAGGTCGTGGTGCTGTTGTTGCTGTTGGTGCTGTGCCTGCCATTGCTGCACGTGTTCTATCGCGATGAGCCGGGGATCGACTTCCTCGCCACCCTGGTCGCGATTGCCGTGGTGCGCGTGGTGCTGGTGGGGCCGGTGCAGGACTTCCAGTTGTACAACATCGACTTCCTGTTTGGCGCGGCGATCCTGCTGGTGGGCTCGGTGTCGCTGATCAAGGCGATGCGCGCCAACAGCCGACGGGAGATGGCGTTGAAGAGCGGGGCGACGTCTTCGTGGTAGTCCGCGCAGTATCAGACTCACGCTGACCTTGTGGGAGCGAGCCTGCTCGCGAAGGCGATCATTCAGCCAACATCCCTGGCGACTGATGTACCGCATTCGCGAGCGGGCTCGCTCCCACAAGGGGGGGCGGTGGGTTCTGATCGGTCACTTCAGCGCCGGATCGCCCATGTTCATCTTCTTCCAGCCCTGCAACAGCACCTGCGCCTTCGGCTCATGGCCGTTCTCCAGGTAGTACTGGATCAGCGACAGCCGCGCATTGCGGTTTGCCGGTTGTACCTTGAGCAGACGCTCCAGCACTTCACACGCTTCATCGACCTTGCCGCTGTCGTGCAACGCCACCGCCAGCACATAACCGTACTGCGCGTTCTGCGGTTCCAGCTGCACGGCTTTGTGCAG
This sequence comes from Pseudomonas sp. H1h, assembly GCF_000633255.1. Classification (GTDB taxonomy): domain Bacteria; phylum Pseudomonadota; class Gammaproteobacteria; order Pseudomonadales; family Pseudomonadaceae; genus Aquipseudomonas. The sequence continues at coordinate 168,345 of NZ_AYMJ01000011.1, read as the reverse complement.
TGCGCTCATGGCCTCGGTGGTCTTGCCAGCGCGAATCAGTGACAGGCCACGGGTGTGTTGCAACAGTGCCGCATCCGGGTGCGCCTTGAGGCTGTCATCCAGCAGTGTCTGCGCTTCCTGCCCACGGCCACTGGCCTCCAGCCATTGCACCAGTGTCACCAGCGCCGGGTAGAAATCCGGATCACGTTGCAGTGCGCTGCGCAGCAAGCCTTCGACTTCACCACTGCGGCCACTGGCCTGATAGAGCATCGCCAGATTCAGGTTGGCTTCGGCACGTTCCAGCAGGCTCTTCTGCACCGCCTCGTACTCGGCAATCGCCGCGTCCCAATGGGCTTGTGCGGTGCCAAGGCCGTTGTTGCGGGCCACGCTCAGCAGGTCCCGGGCGACGACGATGCGCACCGCTTTGACCGGGTCATTCAACAGCGGCGTCAGCAGCGGTGCGCGCTCCGGTGGCGGCAGGAAGGCACTGATCGCCCGCACCGCACTTTCACGCACCTGCGGCTCGGGGTTTTTCAGGTCCTGAGTCGCCAGTTTCAATGCGTGTTCACTCGGGTACAGCGGCAGTTCCGCCAGCAGCGTCGCACGCTGGATCGCCGGCAGGTGGCTGCGCTGCAATTGCTCGTACAGCGCGTTGGCGGCGCCGGGCTGGCCATTGCGGATCAGCCACAGGCTTTCGTCATAACGCGGTGCCTGCGGGGTGGCGGAAGCGCTCCACAGCTTGAACTGCGCGGTAATCCTGTCGCCGGCCTTGCCCTGGTGACACGTCAGGCAGGCGTCCGGGGTGCCGAGCTTTTGCGCACGCTCGGGGTTGGGAATGCTGAAACTGTGGTCGTGGCGCAAGTCGTTGCCCATGTAGAACTTGCCGGGCATGTGGCAATCGACGCACTGCGAGCCGGGCTGGCCCATCGCGTGGCGGGTGTGTTCGACGGAGTCGTAATTCTTTGCCAGCAGGCCCTTGCCGTCGACGCCCTCGACGGCGGTCTTGCCGGCGCTGTTGTGGCATTGCAGACAGACCGCGTTGCCCGGGGCCTTGAGTTCGGTGCTGTGCGGGTTGTGGCAATTGCTGCAACGCACGCCCTTGTCGAACATTTTGCTTTGCAGGAACGAGCCGTGTTCGAACACTTCATCCTTGATCTTGCCGTCCAGCGCATACAGTTCGCGGGTGAGGGTGCTCGGCAGGTAGTCGTCCATCAAGCGCTTGCCGACGGTGTAACCATCGCCCAACGGCGCACGGCGCGCATGGCAACGCGCGCAGGTCTCGATCTCGACAGTGGCGTTGTTGTCCTTGAGGTCGACGGCAAAACCCTTGTGGATCAGGTCGTCCTTGTTCTGCGCCCATTCCAGGTGATTCGACGCCGGACCGTGGCAGGCCTGGCAGCCGACGCCGAGACTGTTCCACTGACTATTGAAGGTGTTGCTGGCCGCATCGAAATTGCGTTTGAAACCAGTGGTGTGGCACTCGACGCACATGAAGTTGGCGTTCTGGCTCGGCTTGCTCCAGTGCAGCGGATTCTTGAAGTTCACGCCCTGGCCGGGGTAGAGATGAAACCAGCGGTGCTGCTCGGTATCCCACGCCACGCCGAGCGCCTGCAAGCGGCCTTGGCCGACCTCGATCAGGTACTGCTGCAGGGGCGCGATACCGAAGGTGTAGGCGACTTTGAAGTCGGCGTTCTTGCCGTCGATGCCGGGCGTGTTGACCCAGAATTCGTCGCCCTTGCGCGAGAAACGAGTGGTCTCGTTCTCGGCCTTGAAGGTGATGTTATTGAAGTCGCCGAGCACGCTGTCGGCATGGGCGGCCTGCATCGCCAATTGGTGGTGCGAGCCTTGCCAGTCCTTGACCTGCTCGGTGTGGCAGCCCTGGCATGGTTGCTCGTCGACCAGGGTCGCGGTTTTGCGCGCCACCGGCAGTGGTTTGGCGACAACAGCTGCCGGCGCGCTGACCGGCAAGGCTTTGAGCGGGGCCGGCGCGGGGCTGAACAGAAACCAGCCGATAGCGGCCACGGCTGCCAGCAGTACGCCGATGGTGACGGGAAACAGGTAACGGGAAAGGAACGGTCGGGACGAATCAGGATCAGGCTGTACGATTTTATTTTTATGCTTGGGCATTACGACTTCCATGGTCCAGGTGCATTTGCCATCTGGCGTGCGTTCAAGCTCGATGCAGCTTTGCCGGATGCTCGGCTCCTGTCAAATGACGGTTGTGATCAGCCGCGCAGCCTGAGTTGAATTTTGTGCTTTCGAATCGCAATTGCCGGGGTTTTAGCTATACCTGTAACTCCCCCCAATCCAAAAAGTTTCTGGCCTTCTGACAGGAGTTACAGCATGAAGCTAGCAGTAATGATGGGCACCCTCTGCATTGCCACTCTCGGCGTGGTGGGTTGTTCCAGCAGCACCGTCGCTCCCGACGAGTATTCCGGCTTCCTCAAGGACTACAGCCAACTCAAGGAGGCCAAATCCCCTTCCGGTGCCGAAGTGATGCGCTGGATCGACCCCAAGGTCGACATCAACAAGTTCACCAGTGCCTACATCGAGCCGACTCAGCTCTATCCGAAACCCCAACCGACCGCGAAGATTTCCCAGCAGACGCTCAACGGCATCACTTCCTACTACGATCAGGCACTCAAGCGTGAAATTGGCAAAGACCTGCCGTTGGCCACCGGCCCCGGGCCGGGGGTGATTGTGGTACGTGCGGCGATCACCGCGGTCAGCAGCAAGAATGAAGGCCTGCACGCTTATGAAGTGATCCCGATTGCCCTGGTGGCCGCAGCGGTCAGCACTGCCAGCGGTATCCGCGATCAGGAAACCACTCTGGCCACGGAAGCGGTGTTCCTGGATGGCGCGACCAACAAGGTCGTGGCGCAAGTGGTGCGCAAAGGCACCGGCAAACCGCTGGAAAATGACACGCAGGCGATGAAGGCCTCCGACGTCAAACCGGTGATCGATGGCTGGGCCAATGACATGCATCAGATGTATGTGAAGCTCAAGGCCAACTCCAAATAACGGCTGAAAGCTTCGCGAGCAGGCTCGCTCCCACATTGGCTTTGTGCACGACACAGTTCAGTGTGGGAGCGAGCCTGCTCGCGAAAGCGCTCTATCAGGCGCCGGGTTATTGCCCGGTAAACCAACGGAAGTACGGATTCCCGCCATCCCATCGCATCACTTCACGCATATCCCGCCCCCACGCATCCCGATCACCGTCATACGCATGCAGGCTTGCGCGGTAAAACTGCATCAGGCGCTGACGGTGCGTTTGCATCCGTTCACTGAATCCGGCATCGGCATTGACCAGTGGCGGCGGCTGATAGAGGTCCAGCAGCGCCGGCAGTACCCGGGTGATTTCCTTGCTGCGTACCCACGGCGCGTATTCGATACGTGGCTGATCGTCCGTCACTGCCGGGGCATTCGCGGCGAAGCGCTCAAGGCCCGCGCGATCGGTGACCCAGGTCGCGAGCAACGCGGCGGCCGAGCCGATCCCGACATCCTGCAAAGTGCTGCGCACAGTGTCCTGCTGGAAGCGCTCGGTGATTTTCGCCGCGTCCAGTTCCATCGGTTGCAACGAGCCGACCAGCAGCATCTCGTGGAACTCGCTGGTCCACAGCGAGGCATACGGGAACACGTCGAGGAAGCTGCGCACCAGTGAGCGTGAGTCATCGATGTTCTGCGTCGGCAGCGGCAGCCATTGCGCGACGATGCCTTGTTGCTGCAAGCGGCTGGCCGCCAACTGATAGAAATCCCGCGAGTACAGGTTGACCACACCAGCCGCTGACGGCGGTGGCGGTTCGAGGGTGATCAGGTCGTACGTCTGTTCGCTGCGCAGCAGTTCCTGGCGGCCGTCGCGCAGGCGCACATCTACTGCAGGATCGCTGGCCGCGTTGAAATTGCCTTTGAACAGCGGAGCAGCTTTGACCACTGACGGCAACAGCTCGGCGACTACTCGATGTTCCAGCCCCGGATAGCGCAGCATGGCGCCGGCGGTGATGCCGGTGCCGAAGCCGATCACCAGTGTCGAACGCGGCTCGCCGTTGTGAATCAGCAGCGGCAACAGCGCCTGAATGCGCATGTAGCGCAGCGACGGCATGGCATCGCCGGTGTTGGACACGCCTTGAATGTACAAACGGTGGAACGCGTTTTCGCCACGGCCCTGCGCGACTACCGCCACCGTACCGCCTCGGCCTTCTTCATAGAATGTCAGCGCGCCGTTACGCGCCCCGGGCAGCAGGCTGGCGAGTTTGTCGACTGGCGTCAGCACGGCCAGCGCGACCGACACCAACCCCAGTGCGACCACGGCCTGACGCCGACCTTTCTTGACGTGGTGGCCTTTGCGCACGGCCACGTAGCCGATGCTGGCGGCGATGATCGCCAGCAGACCCAGCGTGCGCACCAACCCCAGCAACGGGATCAGCAGGAAACCGCAGAGCATCACCCCGACGATCCCGCCCAGGGTGTTGAACGCCACGACGGCGCCCACATCACGACCGACATGCCCGTGGCCGACGCTCAGCCGCAGTGCCAGCGGGAAAGCTGCGCCCAGCAACAAGGTCGGCACGAACACAATGCTCAGCGCCGCCACGGCAAAACGTGCGCTCATGCCGACCAGTTCGCTGGCACCCAGACTCAGCAACCACATCTCGGTCTGAGTCTGCGCGAGGATCAGCCAGCGACCGAGCACGGCAATTTCCACCAATGCGACCAACCCGGCACCGGCAATCAACAAACCGAAGACTCCCCACGGATCACGGATGCGCTCGACGCGTCGGGCGAGCAGGGCGCTGCCGAGGAACAGTCCGGTCAGGTAAGTGGCCAGAACCACAGCAAACGCATAGGTGCGGGTGCTCATGAACTGCACGATCGATTGCGACCAGACCACTTCATAGCCCAGCGCCACACCACCGGCGATCGAATACAACCACAGCGCAGTGCGGTCTGCAGCTTTTTCGTTGTGATGTTTGACCGGCGCCGCCACCGCTGTCGGGTGCTGACGCTGCAGCCACAGCGCACCGGCGGCGGCCAGCAGATTGAGCATCGCGGCAAACAGCGCGCTGCCGCGCACGCCGAGGGTGGCGATCAGCACGAATGCGGCGAGCAACGTGCCGACAATCGCGCCCAAGGTGTTGGCGGCGTACAACTGACCGCCGGCCTTGCCCGGATCAGTCGTCAGCGAGCGCACCAGCACCGGCAGGGTGCCGCCCATCAATACGGCGGGGAGGCCGACCAGCGCAAACGGCAACAGCCAGGCGAGCAAACCGACGTGACCTTGCAGCCAGGCAAACCCGCTGGCGGAAACACTCAAGGCAAACGTCGCGCCGACGCCCAGTATTGCCACCAGCACTTCCAGCCCGGCGTAGAGCAGCACCGGTTGCTGCAGGCGATCCGCCCAGCGCCCGAACCACCAGCCACCGATGGCCAGTCCTGCGAAAAACGCGCTGATGCCGGTGGTGATGGCGTAGACCTCGACCCCGACCACCAGCGACAGTTGCTTGATCCACAGCACTTGATACACCAGGGCCGCGGCGCCGGAGACGCACAGCAGCAGGGCGGGAAACAGCAACGCTGCGCTGGCGACTTGCGGGGCGGGTATGGCCGACGGCTTGCTGGCGATACGTGAGGGCATGCGGATTGCCTTATTTCAATTCGGAAATGGCGGTGACGGTGCTGGCCTCTTCGCGAGCAAGCCCGCTCCCACACTGGACTTGGGTTCCCCCTGAATCCCCTGTGGGAGCGAGCCTGCTCGCGAATGAGGCCGACACGGTCCCAAGTCAAAACATGGCCGTCCGCCGCTGAGGGCGGACGACAGTCCAGCGGTTTACTGTGCAGCCGGTGCCGCTTTCATCTTCTCGGCAATCTTGGCGTCTACCGCAGCACGGATCTGGTCGATGCTGAAGCTGGCCGGTTTCTGGCTTGGCGGGTAGTCGATGAAGGTCTGCAGGAAGCCCGCCGCCTTCTGTACCGCTTGCGCCGCCAGGTAAACGTTTTTGGTCTGCCAATCGTAGTACTGATCGGAAACCACGTCGGCGCGCTCGTACGGGTCCATTCTCAGGTTGAGGATCTTCGGTACGCGCAGGCACACGAAGGGTTCGCTCCAGACTCTGAAACCACCCGGTTGACGTTGCTCGCAGAACACCACTTTCCAGTTGCCGAAGCGCATCGATACCAGCACACCGTCATCGTTGAAGTAGTAGAACTCCTTGCGCTCGCCGGCTGGTTGCTGTCCGGTCAGGTACGGCAGTTGGTTGAAACCGTCCAGATGCACCTTGAAGTTGGTGCCACCGGCAGTCGGCGCCCAGCCCTTGAGCAGTTTGTTTTTCACGTCGGCATCGCCTGCCGCTGCAAGCAGTGTCGGAAACCAGTCCATGCCCGAGAACAGTTCGTTGGACACTTCTCCCGGCTTGATCTTGCCCGGCCAGCGAATCATGGCCGGTACGCGATACGCACCTTCCCAGTTGGAGTTTTTCTCGTTGCGGAACGGCGTGGTCGCCGCGTCCGGCCAGGAGAACTGGTTCGGGCCGTTGTCGGTGGTGTAGACGACGATGGTGTTGTCGGCGATTTTCAGGTCATCGATGGTTTTCAGCAGCTTGCCGACGTCGGCATCGTGTTCCAGCATGCCGTCCGCATACTCGTTGCCGGGCATGCCGCTCTGGCCCTTCATCGAATCACGCACATGGGTGAACACGTGCATGCGGGTGGTGTTCATCCAGACGAAGAACGGCTTGTCAGCCTTGGCTTGTTTCTCGATGAACGCCTGCGCGGCGGCGGTGGTTTCGTCGTCGATGGTTTCCATGCGCTTGGTGGTCAGGGCGCCGGTGTCTTCGATCTTGCCGTCGGCGAAGCTGTGGATCACGCCCCGCGGGGTGTTGGCCTTGACGAAATCGGCGTCGTCTTTGGGCCAGTACGGACGCTCAGGTTCTTCCTCGGCATTGAGGTGATACAGGTTGCCGAAGAATTCGTCGAAACCGTGGTTGGTTGGCAGGTATTCATCCTTGTCGCCCAAGTGGTTCTTGCCGAACTGGCCGGTGGCATAACCCAGGCCCTTGAGCGCCTGGGCAATGGTGATGTCACGTTTTTGCAGGCCCACCGGTGCGCCGGGGATACCGACTTTCGACAGACCGGTACGCAATGGCGTCTGCCCGGTGATGAAGGAGGAGCGTCCGGCCGTGCAGCTGTTCTCGGCGTAGTAGTCGGTGAACATCATGCCTTCTTTGGCAATCCGGTCGATGTTCGGGGTCTTGTAGCCCACCACGCCCATGGAATAGGCACTGATGTTGGTCTGGCCGATGTCATCGCCAAAGATCACCAGTATGTTGGGTTTTTCGGCCGCTGTGGCGGTTGCCGACAGCGCCATCACCGAGGTTGCCACCAGGGCGAATTTCGGTAGCCACTTGCGTATGCGAGTCATCTGACTTGCTCCTTTTTGTGGGGGTCGTTTATTGCGACTTACGTTTCTTGCAGTCCTGCATCACGCTTTTTCTTATTGCACCTGCTCGTTTGCCGGTGGATCGAACGGGTAGATCCGGCGCCATTCGGCTGCCATGTCCACCACGGTCCAGCCGCGGGAATTCGCTTCGTCGAGGGCCTTGTCGAGCCTGCCGATGTCTGATTTGCGGTCGTAGGCCCACTCGCGCTTGGCGTCGGTGTGGTGCACCAGGCCCATGAAGCGCTTGCCCGGCCCGGCGGCGGTCCACTGCAGCATCTGCAGGTCGCCGTCAGAATTGCCGAAGGCGAGGATCGGCCGCTTGCCGATCACCGCATCGATACTTTCCGGTTTGCCCGGGCCATCGTCGTTGTGCGCCAGTTTTGGTGTGCGCAGGATCGAGGCTTTGCCGTCCTTGAGCTGGAACGCGGTGACGAACGTGGTGCCGATCACCTGTTCCGGCGGGATGCCGTAGACCTTTTCGGCGAAGGCCCGCATGAAGGCGGTGTCGCCGCCGGAAACGATATAGGTCTTGAAGTCCTGGCTGCGCAGGTAGTCGAGCATTTCCAGCATCGGCTGGAAGATCATTTCGGTGTAGGGCTTGCCGGTCTTCGGGTGGCGCGCCTGACTTAGCCAGGTCTTGGCGTAGTCATCGAAGGCCTCGGTGGTCATGCCGGTGTGGGTAGCGCCGAAAATCTTCAGAATGCCGTCCATACCGGCAGCCGCGAATGCCTTGTGGTCGTTTTCCAGCACCGCCTTGAACGGCTGGGTGGTTTTCCATTCCGGGTGTTGCGGCGCATTGCGTTTGACTTCATCGAGGGCGAACAGCAGCTCGAAATACATCGGCTGCTCACTCCACAGGGTGCCGTCGTTGTCGAAAACGGCAATCCTCTCGGCGGGTTTGACGAAGTCCTTGCCGGACTGGTCGGTGACCGCTCGCACGAATTCGATGATGCTGTTTTTGGCCGGTCCGTCGTTCCATGACGGCAGCGGTTCCGTGGCCTGGGCCAGCAGTGGCAATGCCAGCGCAAACCACAGCGCAAGGCTGAAACGTTGACGGTGCTGTGGCGGGTTGGTCATGGGAAATCCCTTTCGTGGACGGGGTTGAGCGGGCGCAGGGCCGGGACTGGTTTGTGCTGCTGTTGTTCGGCCTGACTGTGAAGCGTAGTCAACGATTGGCGCAGTTGAACGAGTGTTTGTCCGGGTGTCGGTTCGCGACCGTAAAGACCGCGCAACAGGCCTTGCAGGCGCGGGCCGGCATCGACCAGCTTCAGCCCCAGCCGACTGCGTCGCAGCCACAGGTACAGCGCAGTCAATTGCGCCGGTTGTGCTTGCAGTTGTGGCTCGATTTGCTGCCAGGTGAAAGCCGCTGATTGCTCCCAGGCCAGTTGCCGCGCACGCTGGCGTGCCTGCCATTGCTGGTGCGCACGCAGGATGGCCGGGCGTAGCCAGTAACCAGCGCCAATGACGGCCGTGAGCAGCGCCAGCCACAGCAGCCATGCCGTGGAGAAATACAGCCTGTTGCGGCCCAGTTGCTTGAGGTCTTCGGTGATCGAAAACACCTGCTTTTCGGCGCTGGTGGTCGCCGCTTCGAATGTCACCGCCGGCACCTGCGCGGTGCGCGATTGTCGGGTTTTGGCGTCCCACCATTTCACCTCGATGGCGGGCAGGATGTGCATGCCGGTCTTGTCGATGCGGTAGGTGACGCTGTCGATACGCTGGCCGCCGAGCATAGCGCCGCGGCCGTCATCGAGGTTGCTCACTTGCGGGGTTTTCGCATAGCGACTGAGGCCGGCGACATCACCCATCGTCGGCACGGGCAGGGCCATCGCCAGTGCGCCGTCGGCCTGCAAGGTCAGTAGGCGAGTGATGCTGTCGCCGACTTTCAATGGCGTTGCCGAGTTGATCACGCTTTGGGTAAAGCGCACGCCGTTGGCCACCAGCGGAGGTTCTCCGGGTTTGAATCCGGGCGGCTGGGCGGCGCTGAACTGCAGCGGTTGGCTTTGCGCGCTGATTGCAGTGGCGGCCTGCCCCGGCGTTGCGCTGACGGTCAGCGCCGGAATCTCGTAGCGCTGCGCGACATTCGGGGTGATCAGGTAGCTGTAGCGCATGCCGCTGAAGGACTGACCGTCGATGGTCTGGTTCAGGTGCTGCGCCTGGCTGTCGGGCGGCATCACCAGCGCGCCGTCGAGTTTCAAGTCGGGCAGGGTGGCGGCGCTGGTAAACCAGGTGTCGGTGAGTACGTCGACTTGCAGCTCGACCAGGCCGCCGACCATGGTGCCTTCGGCGGGTTGCAGGTGGGCCTGGACTTTGAGTTGGGGGGTGGCTGCAAAGGCATTCAGGCTGAGCAGGCTGGTCAGCAGCAGGGTGCTGATCTTTGCGGCTACTGATCTGACCTCTTCGCGAGCAGGCTCGCTCCCACTGGGGTTCGGGTTCATGGCTTGCCTCCCGCCTGATCCTGCAAGCTGAACTTCTGCTTGAGGAATTTCGCTGGCGAGGTGCTCAGGTTCTGTAGCCACAGCGCATCGGATGCCGCTTGTTCGGTCTCGACCTTTTTGCTGTGGCCCTTGCCCGGCGCCTTGTCGAACTTCACCTCATCCGGCTTGGTCTCGGGGGCGTTTTTGCCGGCGCTGTCGGTGTCCTTGAGCAAGGCCTGCGCCAACGCCAGATTGGCCGTGGCTTCGGGGAACTGCGGTTGCAGTTTCAAGGCCTGGGTGTAGGCGGCAATCGCCTGATCGAACTTGAAGCGCCGCACGTAGATGTTGCCCAGGTAGAAGTAAGCCTGCGGCGTGTCCAGCCGGGCAAAGGTCGCCAGTGCGAGGTCGTAGTCAGAGGCGTGATACGCCGCCACGCCTTTCCAGTACGGATCGACAAACAGCGCCGCCGCTTGCGGCCAGTGCTCATGTTCGAAGGCCCAGCGTCCTTGTTGATCGCGGGTGAAGAATGCATCGGTCAGCGCGTTGGCCTGCGCCGGTGCGGCCGGCCAGCCAAGGCCTGCGGCCAACAGCAGCGCCGGCACCCAGTTGACGCTCCAGCCCTTGCGCACGCCGACCAGTGCCAGCAACAACAGCGGCCAGCACAGCCAGTAACCGGCGTCCTTCCAGTGCAACTCCTGCTGTTCGGCGCTGGCACTCTGGAAGTGCTGTTGGGCGTGCAGTTCGATCCAGTCCAGATCATCGTCGTTGAGAGTCAGGCTGCCCAGCGGCGCGTCGACGGCGGACGCCAATTGCTTGAGCGCCGCCTGATCGAAACTGCCGAGCACCGGGCGCCCGTTGCTGTCGGTTTTCGGCTGGCCATTGGCGCCCTGAATGACCCCGCCGTCCTCGTTGCCGACCGCGAGCACCAGCACTTGCAAAGCGCTGCCGCGCAATTGCTGGTCGAGTCCATCGAGTTGCGCCGCGTCGGCGCCGTCGGTGATCAGCAGCAGCGTGCCGGGCGTTTTTTCGGCGCTGAGCAGGCGCCTGGCTTGCTTGATGACGGCGCTGACGTCCTTGCCCGGTTTATCGATCAGCCCGGTGCCCAGGGCCTGGATAAAGCTGTCGAGCAGCGTCGGATCGTCAGTCGGTGGCAGTACCAGATGCGCGCTGCCGGCATAGGCGATCAACGCGGTGCGGGCGCCGGCGCGGCGCTGGATCAGATTGTGGAGTGTGTGCTTGGCCGCTTCCAGGCGTGTCGGTTGCACGTCACTGGCGTCCATCGACGGTGACAGATCGACGGCCACGATCAGCGGTGCGCGGTTCTCCAGGAAGTCCGGGCGATCCTGCTCCCAGGTCGGCCCGGCCGTCGCGATGGCGCCGAGTATCAGCAGCGCGCACAACCAGTGCACGGGGCGCAGGCGTTGGTGATCCTGCGGGGTGACCAGCAGGTGCGGTAGCAGGTGTTCGGCGATGTTGCCGCGCAGCCGCCGCTGCAGGTCACGGCTGCGGCGCCAGATCAGCGGCAGCAGTGCCGCAAACAAAGCCAGCAACAGCCACAGCGGACGCAGGAAATGCAGGTCACTGAGGTTGATGTCCATCTCAGGCCTCCTGTCGCTGGCGGGCAAGTGACAGCCGTGGGCGCAACATGGCGCCCAGGTGATACACGGCCAACAAGGCCAGCGCGGCGCCCAGCGGCCAGTAGAACAACTCGCGCTGTGGCTGGTGGCTGAGGGTTTTCACCTGATGCGGAGTGAGGCGGTCGAGGGTGCTGTAGACCTGATCAAGCGCGCTGCGGTCTTCGGCACGGAAGAACTGCCCGCCGGTGGTCTGGGCGATTTGTTCCAGGCCCTGCAGATTGACCTTCGCCTCGCCCGAAGCACTCGGATCGCCGATGCCGATGGTGTGGATCACCACGCCTTTGTTGGCAGCCATTTCGGCGGCATGGTCCGGGGTGATCGCACTGCTGGTGTCGTTGCCGTCGGTGAGCAGGATCAGCACTTTTTCCTGCTCGTGGGCCTGGTCCAGCAGCTTCAGGCTCAAGCCGATGGCGTCGCCGATGGCGGTGTTCGGCCCGGCCATGCCGATGCCGGTGTCGGCCAGCAACAGCGACAGGCTGGGGTGATCGAGGGTCAGCGGCGCTTGCGGATAGGCACCGCTGCCGAACACGATCAGGCCGATGCGATCATCCTTGCGCTTGTCGATGAAACCTTGCACCACCTCTTTGACGGCCGCCAGGCGATTGATTTTCTCCCCGCCAGCATTGGTGAAGTCTTCGGTTTCCATCGATTGCGAGAGATCGATGGCGAGCATCAGGTCGCGCACCGGTTGTTGGCGCTCGATGGGTTTTTCGACGAACACCGGGCGGGCAGCGGCCAACAGGATCAGCGCCCAGATCAGCAGATTCAATAGCAGTTGCCAGTGATTGCGTCGGTTGCCGACGCTGCTCGGTGTTTGCCCGATCGCGCGGCTCATGGCAGCAAAAAACGGTACGCGCACCGCGCTGCGGGCTTCGTTGTAGGCAGGCAAGTAGCGGTAAGCGAGCCAGGCCAACGGCAACACCAGCAACAGCCACGGGTAATCAAGCTGCCACATGGTGCTGCTCCACCCAATGCTGGCAGATGTCGAACAACGCCTGGCGCTGTTCGGCCGGGAGGGCGCGCAGAGTGGCGTCCGGGGCGTAGGCGAGTAGGGCGAGTTGGGCGCTGAAATCGGCGGGCAGCGCTTTTTTACAGTGCTGCTGCAAGTAACGTTGCCAATCCAGTCCTCCAAGCGCCGCAAGACCCTGCGGGAGCAGGTTTACTCGCGAAAGCGGTGTGCCAGGCGACATGGATGTTCGATGTGCCGATCTTTTCGCGAGCAGGCTCGCTCCCACAGGGCGGGCGTTCCAGTGCCGGGAATGTGCGGGTATTGAGAGGGCCGCGCGTTTTAACAGCTCCGGCAGTTCGCGCAGGGCGCTGAGGTCATCACTGCGCCCGCGCAACTGCGCTAGGCGCTGCAGCGCCTCACGCCGATACTGATCCCGTCGCCATTGGCGATAACGGCGCAGCCCCATCAGCATCGCGCTCAACAGCAGTATCGCGAGCAACACCCACCAGCCCCAGGTCTGCGGTGCATAGCTGACGGGTGCGGGCAAGCCCAGCTCCTGGAGCTGGTCGATACTCGGGATGTTCGGCGTCATCGCCGTGCCCCGGCACTCTTACCGAGTTCGGCGCGCAATTGCTCATGCGCTTCTTCGGCGGTGCTGAACATCATCAGCGGCACCTGACTGCGGCGCAGCAGGGTGGCGACATCCTTGAGCCGGCCGCCGAGGTAATCGCCCAACGGTTGATGCACGTTGCGCTTTTCAACGGCCAGTTCCACTTGCAACTGGCCCTGGGTGACCAGCAGCCGGCCGTCGCCTGGCAGCTTCAAGGCGAGCGGATCGTAGACTTGCAGAGCGATCACGTCGTTATGCGCCGACAGTTGTCGCATCAATTGCAAGGTGCGCTCGCCGGCCCCGGCAAAGTCACTGACAATGCACATCAAATGGTCATGCCCGGCCAGTGCCAGGCAGCGCTGCAAGGCTTTGTCCAGTTGGTCTTCGTCTTCGGCATCGGGGTTGGCAGCGTTCAGCGCCTGATTGTGTTCGACGACGCGACTGAGCAGCGCTTCAACCCGTTTGCGGCTGCGCATCGGCGCGATGCTGTCGATACGCTGATCGTTGAACACCAGCCCGCCGACCCGGTCACCGGCGTTGAACACCATCCATGCCGTCAGCGCCGCGAGCTCGGCAGCCAGCGCAGATTTGAAGCTGCGCTGCGAACCGAAGAACATCGACATGCGCTGATCGACCACGATCAGTGCCGGGCGATCACGCTCTTCGGTGAAGGTGCGCACCACCGGTTTGCCGGTGCGCAGCGAGGCACGCCAGTCCAGATGACGCAGGTCGTCGCCGGGCTGATAGCGGCGCAGCTCATCGAAGTTCAGGCCGCGCCCGCGCAGGCGCGAGGCATGGTTGCCGGCAAGGATGCTGCCCTGCGGCTGGCGCGCCAGAAAACTCAGGTCACGGGCCTTGAACTCCAGCGCCATCAATTGCGCCAGAGAGACATAGACCAGCCCGTCGCTGCTTTGCATATTCAACCTCAGGCAGGAATCGCCACTTTGTCGAGGATCCGGTCCAGCACCTGATCTGCTGTCACGCCATCAGCCACCGCGTCGTAGCTCAGTTGCAGGCGATGGCGCAGCACCGGGTGCACCACCGCGCGCACGTTGTCCGGCGAGACAAAGTCCTGCCCCTGCAACCACGCATCGGCGCGGGCGCAGCGGTCCAGACCGATACCGCCGCGAGGGCTGGCACCAATGGCGATCCAGCGGGCGAGGTCTTCGTCGTAATCGGCGGGGTGGCGGGTGGCGTTGATCAGGTCGATCAGGTAGGTGTCGATGGCCGGCGAGACATGCACCGCACTGACCTCTTTGCGCGCGGCGAAGATCACCTCCTGCGCCAGGCTGAAACCCTTGGCCGGCGCGGTGTTCGCCCCTTGGCTGAACTCTTCGTTGCGCAGCAGGCGCAGCACCTGGCTTTCGTTTTCGGCGCTGGGGTAATCCAGCAGGACTTTCATCAGAAAACGGTCCATCTGCGCTTCCGGCAGCGGGTAAGTGCCTTCCTGCTCGATCGGGTTCTGCGTCGCCACCACAATGAACAATTCCGGCAGTGCATGGCTGTTGCCGGCCACGGTGATCTGCCGTTCCTCCATGGCTTCCAGCAGCGCCGCCTGGACCTTGGCCGGCGCGCGGTTGATCTCGTCGGCGAGGATCAGGTTGCCGAACAAGGGGCCGGGCTGGAAGCGGATCTCGTGTTTGCCCTCGACCTGATGCAGCACCTCGGCGCCGGTGATGTCTGAGGGCAGCAGGTCGGGCGTGAACTGGATCCGGCTCATTTTCGCATCCAGGTGCTTGGCCAGCGCCTTGACCGTGCGGGTCTTGGCCAGCCCCGGCAGACTCTCCAGCAGCAGGTGCCCGTTGGCCAACAGACCGAGAAGGATCTGCCGAATGACTTGATCCTGGCCGAGTACCGCTTCGGCGATGCTGGCTTGCAGGGCGTTGAGGTCGGTGAGTGCAGTCATGAGACAGTCCTTTGCAGGTCTAGAAGAACGCCAGGGTCATGTTGATGGCGAAACCATTGCCTTCCGGGCGGTTCTTGGTATCGAACTCGGGCACCCAGCGCGCGCTGATGCTGGCCTGGGCATCGGCGAACTTGCCGGCCCAGCCGATCACCGGGCCGGCACCGACCGAGCGGCCACGGAAGCCATTCAGTGCGTCGGCGGTCTGGCCCTTGTCGTCAGTGACCTGCTGGATATAACCGGCCGCCAGACCGGCGTTCCAGCCACTGCCAAAACCGTGGGTCCACAGTGCATCGAGGGTGAAGATGTTGCCGTTGCGATAATCAGTGGTGGTGTTTTCGGTATAGAACTCCAGACCGCCGGACAGGGTGAACTCGCCACCCTTGCCATCCAGGTGGGTGAAGGCCACGGTCGGCATGAACGTGTAATTGTTCTGGCCCGGGTTGGCCAGACGGTTCTCGTTATAGGCACCGGTCGGCACGTAGATCGGCAGGGAGAACGCGATGTGGTTCAGTTCATCGAAGTGGTAGCCGGCGGCAATCGGCGTCACCAGTGCATCGGCAAATTGAGTGCCGTAATCGCTGGTGCCGAGGGTCCGTCCGCGCGGGCCGGTGATGGCTGCATCAACGTCGGTGTACTGCAACGGAATGCCGACCGCCGAGGCAAAGTTCCACGGGCCTTTGCCGGTGTCCCAGACGTGGGTCAGGTTGGTCATGGTGTAAGAGACTTTCATGTCGATCCCGGCGCTGATTTCGCCGGAAATCGGCGCACCCCGGCTGCCTTTGAGCGAGCCGTCGTACCAGATGCTGGTCACCGAAACGACCCACCCGGGTTCCGGCGGTACGATCCCGGCATTGGAAAATACCTGCTGACCGGTGATCGGTCGGCCCACACCACCCTCGGCGGCGTACAACAGCGGGCTGCCGATCATGCACAGCGCCAATAAAGGACGCACAACGTAAGGCTTGACCATCACTGACTCCGCTTATTGTTTTGAGTTGACGGGGTTGAGCTGCGGTATTTTCCATTCGCCGCTGGCCACTTCCGGCTTCGGCAGATAGAGGCGCAATACTGCGTAGAACGGCCCGTTCGGTGCCGGCAGCCAATTGGCCTGTCGGGCTTTACCCGGATTCTTGTGCTGCACATACAGGGTCAGTCCGCCGTCGGCATCGAGTTTCAGGTCCGGCAGCATCCGTGAATTGATCAGGTAGCGATTGAGCGGATTGGCGACCAGCCATTTGCTTTTGCCGTCGTACATCGTTAGCGACCAGAACGCATCGGCGGGGGGCAGGGCGCCCTTGGCGAAATGCAGGGTGTAATCGTGTTTCGAGGCGTCGGCCGGTTGGCCGTCCTTGTCGACGAAGTAGCCGAAGTAGTTCGCCTCCTCGGCCGAGTTGCCGAAGATGCCCATGTTGGCGCCGGCGTAGCGATAGAGGTAATTGCCCTTGAGGTGGTCGCGGGTGCCGAACAGGTCGCCGCTGCTGATCTCGTGGGTATCGACCTTGTCTTTCTTGAACGCGGCGAATTCAGCCTTGGCGTCGCTGATGCCGTCCTCCAGTGCCTTGCGCTGCTCGGCAGTGAGTTTGCCCGGATCAAACGGCTGGCCAGCGCCGATGCCGATTTTGGCGAAGCGCTCGAGCAGGTCTTTCTCGACATCCTGCGGCGGGGTGAAGGCGAGCATGAAGTTCAGGTAACGGAACAGGTCCGGGGTTTCGCTCATGCTCGGCGTGGGTGCCGGCCAACTGATTTTTGGCGCCGGCGCCGGGGCTTTCTGTTTCAGGTAATGGCTGAGGGTTTCGACCTTGTAGCCTTTCTGGATCTGCCGGACCTTGCCCAGATCCTTTTCATCGAACAGTTGCGTGCGGTACAGCGCGTAGGTGATGTTGCTTTCGCTGCGCAGCAGGCGGTCGATATTGACCGGTTGCTGACCCTGCCACTGGGGTCCGGCAATCATGAAATGGCCGCCGTTATTGCCGGTGCTGCGCGTGCCCAGATAAGCGAAGTTCTGCGTGTAGGCGTCAATCAGTTGCACCGAGTAGTAGCGGTGCTCCTCGATGGGCGGCAGGGTCAGGATCAGCGGTTCGGTGCGCAGGTCCATCCAGACGAACGAGTAGGGCGTGTCGGCGTTCGGCGTGACGAAGGCGGTGTCCTTGGCGGTGAAGGCCTTGGCGGTGTTGCCGATCTGATTGAACGGCGCCTTGTAGTTCGGGCTCTTGCGATCGACTGCCTGGGTGTAGAGGGTCTTGTACATTTCCACCACCGGGAAACCGTACAGGTAGGCCTCTTTGGCAATACCCCGGGCCTCTTCAGGGGTGGCGCTGAAATCGGCCCAGACGCTGGTGCTCAGGGTAAGGGCGAGGCCGGTCAGCAACAGACTGCGTGTGTGCATGGTGCGTCCTTGTTTATGGCGCGAGCGTGATGTCGTCGAGTTTCCAGCTCTTGTCGAAATACGCTTCGGTCGGCGCGTACAGACGGAAATAACTGAACCAGTGCTTGCCAGGCAGGGTTTGTACCCAGTTGTTCTCGAACCCTTTGGGGGCGGTAGGGCCGAAGTACAGGTCCACCGAACCGTCGGCGTTCTTTTTCAAGTCCTGACGCGAAGACAGATCAGCCTTGCGCTGCGGGTTGTCGATCAGGCAGCGACTGGCGATGTCGTACACGGTCATCGACCAGAACTGCTTGGCCGGCGGATTGGCGCCGAGGTGCAGGCGATAACGCTTGCCGCCGTCGAGCCAGTCACCCTTGGCGTCGGAGTAGGCGCCGAGGTAGGTCTGGCCCAGTCCGGGCGTCCGGGAAATCATGCCTTTGGTGTTGGTGACTGCCTCGTAGAACCACGCGCTGCGTTCCCACAACTGGTCGTAATAGGCCACGCGTTGCGACGGCTCGGCGATGTTCAGCACCCTGTCCCAATGCCGGTCGGGCCAGTACTGGGCGTCGGGAAAGCGCTTGGCGAAGGTGTTGGTCTTGGCGATCAATTCGCCGACCTGTACCCCTTGTTCCAGTGCCTTGCGTTGCCGGGTATTGGGATTGAACGGTTTGTCCTTCTCGATGCCAAGGCTGGCAAGCATCGCCATGTAGAAGCGGTCACGTTCGTTGACCGGTTCTTTCTGGATGATCTGATGCAGGCGCTGCCAATAGGCAATGCCCCGGGGCTGCGTGCCGGACCACGGTTTGCCTTGCGGTGAGAGCAGGCGGGTTTTGCCGGGGGCGCTGCGTTGCGGGTACGGGTACATCTTGAATTTCTCGACCAGCACCTTGCCTTTGGCCGGGTCTGGATCAAGTACGCGAAACCCCACCAGCACGTTCATGGTTTCCGATTTGGCCAGGTAATACTGGCCGGCATCCGCTGGTGGCTCGGCGCCAGGAGGCAGCACCAGATACTTGCCGCCCTCGCCCTTGTCGGGACCGGTCTGGCCCATGTCGATAATTGCCCGCTGCCAGAAATCACCGATACCGCCGGCGGTTGGCCCCGGCGGCAACTCGATCACCAGAGGCCCGGTTTCACTCAAGTCGACGAAACCCAGAATGTAGGGCGTGGTGGCGTTGGCAGTGATCACGCCGAGCTTGTCTTCGTAGCTGTCGAGGACCATCAGATCGCCGCTGCGTGCGCCGAGTTTGTCGCGAAACTCTTCCTGCCACTGGGCGTAGGACACCAGCGGCAAGGCCCACAGATAACTCTGGGTGGCCTGCTGGAAGTCCAGTTCGGCGTACAGGCTGGCGATCGAATCATGGGCCGGTAACTCGCCGTCCATGGCGATCTTGCCGATGCGAGTATCCAGGTCCTGCGCACCGACGCCGCAACTGGCGAATAATGTCATGAGGCTGAAACCGGCTGCGCGCAGTGCAATGTGCATCGCAATATCCTTATTTTCCGAATGTCACGTTGATGCCTGTGTACAGGGTGAACTGCGGCAGGCCGTCGCCCTTGCGGTCTGCGGTCCACTGCGGCTCGACGAACGCGTTGAGTATGTTGCTGCCCGACTTCCAGACCTTGCCCAGGCCCAGCCCGACAGGGATGTAGTGAGTGTTGTTTTTCAGGTCGAAGGTCCAGGTGCCGGTGGAGCGCAGGTACCAGCCCTTTTCCAGGTTATGGATGATGAACGGCTGCAGCGTAGCGCTTTCGACATGGGCGCGGGCGCTGTCGCCGGCAAACGAGCTCTGGTACTGCACCAGTGCGCCGAGCAGGCCGCGTGGCGAAGAATCGATGGCCACCGCGGCCAGGCCGCCCTGCCATTTGCCGGTGCCCAGTTCATCCTGTTCGGCGGTCGGTGCGGTGATCAGCGGCCCGATGCCGAGCTGTATACCTTCGGTTTTCAGGATGAAGATATCGAAAAGGTTCAGATCACCGATGCCGGTGCTGTAGCCATTGTGCGGATCGGGGCGGGTGCTGATCGGCAATGTTGCGCGCACCAGTTGTGGTACGCCGATGAAATCGTTGGGCGCTATCGGCAAGGTGCCGCGCAGCAACACGTCGTTGGTATGCGCGTTGGAGTCATAGAGTCGGGGAGTGTAGGAATCCTGCAGGTTCGCGCCCGGAGCAATGTTCAACGGGTTGTTGCTTTTATTGGCCTCTTCGGCGTTATCCGCCTGGGCGCACGTAGCGGCCAGCGACCCGGCCAGAAAGAGAGTCTTCCCCACTCGATTGAACTTCATCCCCGATTCCCTGGTGGCTTATAGACAGCTCGGCACTTGTCGGCCGTTTGGTCGTAATTTCTTTTTTATCAAGCCTGTAGGACAGTCCGATTGACGCTAGCAGCTTATGGGGAGTTAGCCAGTCGAATGGATTAATTCTTTGGTTTTGTATACAGAATCACACTTGTGTTGTGTGCTAAGGGTTAAGTGTTTCGCCAAAGATGGCGCTTTCGCGGGCAAGCCACGCTCCCACAGTTGTTTTGTGGTGACGCTGCCGGATGCGCAACCCGCCATCCATCTCCAGAATCCGCCCGGTGTAGAGATCGATCACCATCAGCGACGATTGATCAACTGACTGAATGCAACCCGTTGTGGGAGCGGGCTTGCTCGCGAAAGCGGTGTGTCATTCAGCTGCTCATCAGTTGTTTGATCCGCCGCCTTCGCGAGCAAGTCCGCTCCCACAGTTGTTTTGTGGTGACGCTGCTGGATGCGCAACCCGCCATCCATCTCCAGAATCCGCCCGGTGTAGAGATCGATCACCATCAGCGACGATTGATTAGCTGACTGAATGCAATCCATTGTGGGAGCGGGCTTGCTCGCGAAGGCGGTGTGTCATTCAGCTCATCAGTTGTTTGATCCACCGCCTTCGCGAGCAAGCCCGCTCCCACAGGACTGAGGGCTGTCCACAAATCGTTGACCTGTGGGAGCGTGGCTTGCCCGCGATGGCGATCTCAAATTCAGCGAAGAGCTTCAAGGTCAGACGTTTTTCTTCGCCTGCTCACGAATCCGTTCTTCCTGCGCCCGTGCCTCGGGCGTGAACTCGGCGCCGAAGTCTTCGGCGGAAAATATCTGCCGAATCTCGATTTCAGACTCGCCCGGCATCGGGTTCGGGCAGCGCTTGACCCATTCGATGGCTTCTTCCTTCGACTTTACTTCCCAGATCCAGTAACCGGCCACCAGCTCCTTGGTCTCAATGAACGGCCCGTCGATGACGGTGCGCTTGTCGCCGGAGAAGCGCACGCGGGCGCCTTTGCTGCTGGGGTGCAGGCCGTCGGCGTCGATGAGGATGCCGGCCTTGACCAGTTCTTCGTTGAAATTGCCCATGGCGGTGATCAACTCTTCGCTGGGCATGATGCCGGCTTCGGAATCGGCGCTGGCTTTGACAAGGATCATGAATCGCATGGCGGTTGCTCCAGGGTATTGGGGGGATTCACTGCATAGTCGAACGCGCTAGGCTTGAATCGACAGGGTCGTTAAATAAAAGATGCAGCCCGGCGTTTTAACAAGTACCTACTCACCACGGAATGTGTCCGCGATGCCTGTTCTGGAACTGACCACGCTGATCCCCGATCGTACCCCGGCGCAGGTGCTGGACTTTTGTCTTGAAGGGGAGAATTTTCCAAAGATCTTCCCTGAGCGCATCACCCCACTGGGTGATATCGATCCGGATCAACTGCGGATCGAGGCTGGGCGGCAGTTTCGCTTTCGGCACTGGATGTTCAACCTGATTCCATCAAACTGGACGGTGGTGATTCGCGAAGTCGGTAACAGCCATTTTGTCGATGAGATGCTCAAGGGGCCGCTGCGTGCTTTTCGTCATGAACATCGAGTGGCCGCGGGTGAGGGCGGTACTCTTTATACCGATCGGGTGACATATGCAGCGCTTGGCGGTCGGTTCAGCGAGCGTCTGCTGGTGGACGCATACATGCGGCGAATCTTCGAGGCGCGGCACCGCAACATGCTGCAATTGCTCAAATGACAACGCAAATCCCCTGTAGGCGTGAGTCTGCTCGAGATTGCGTCAAGTCAGTCACCGAATTGTTGGCTGATGAGCGGCCATCGCGAGCAGGCTCACGCCTACAAGGGGATTCCTGCGGGTTGTATACAATTTTTTGTGCGAGCACCCAACAATTTCAATCGGGGCATAGGTCGTCGGACAATTTCGTGGTTAACTTCTGCCTCTTGCATGCTCAATAACCACGTTCAGAAGGACTAAAGTCATGGCTCAAGTCACCCTCAAGGGCAACCCGGTTCAAGTCAACGGCCAGTTGCCACAAGCCGGTTCCAAGGCGCCAGCCTTTTCCCTGGTTGCCGGCAATCTGTCCGACGTCACCCTGAAAGACTTTGCCGGCAAGCGCAAAGTGCTGAACATCTTCCCAAGCGTCGACACCCCGACCTGCGCCACTTCGGTGCGCAAGTTCAACGCTCAGGCCAACGACATCGCCAACACCGTGGTGCTGTGCATTTCGGCTGACCTGCCGTTTGCCCAGGCTCGCTTCTGCGGCGCCGAAGGTCTGGAAAACGTGCAGAACCTGTCGACCCTGCGCGGCACCGAGTTCATCCAGAACTACGGCGTAGCCATCGCTGACGGCCCGCTGAAAGGCCTGACCGCCCGTGCGGTCGTTGTGCTGGACGAAAACGACAACGTGCTGCACAGCGAACTGGTCAAGGAAATCGCTGAAGAGCCAAACTACGAAGCAGCACTCGCCGTACTGAAATAAGCGTTTTTACAATTGTTAACGGCCTGGCCCTGTCCAGGCCGTTTTCATTTGTGTATCAGTGTTTTGCCTCACACCTTGAAACGTAAGTTGAAGGTAAATTGCCGGTAAAGCTGCTTTGCTAATTCCCTGCCAGTGCTTATCGTTCAGCCTCCCGTAAAAGAAGCCCACGCGCCCAATGGTTAATCACTCCATGCAATCGTCCCCTCGCAACTCCCGTCGCTGGCTGATCAGCCTGCTCGTCCTGTTGGTCATCGCCGTGCTCTGCTGGAAATTCTGGCCCGCCGGTTCGGCCCACAAGGAGGGCGGTGAGAAGGCTGCGAACGGCCATGCCGGACGTTCGGGGATGATGCGCCCAGGCTTCGGTGGCGGCACCGGGCCGATTCCGGTGCGCGTGGCCCCGGCAGTCACGGGTGACTTCCCGCTGTATTACAAGGCACTGGGCACGGTGACTGCGCTCAACACCATCAACGTGCGCAGCCGGGTGGGCGGCGAACTGGTGAAGATCAATTTCGAGGAAGGGCAGATGGTCAAGGCTGGCGACCTGCTGGCAGAGATCGATCCACGTCCGTACCAGAACGCCTTGCTGCAGGCCGAAGGCACCTTGCTGCAGAATCAGGCACAGTTGAAAAACGCTCAGGTCGATGTCGAGCGTTATCGCGGCCTGTACAAGGAAGACAGCATCGCCAAGCAGACGCTGGACACCGCCGAAGCGCTGGTCGGCCAGTATCTGGGCACGGTCAAGACCAATCAGGCGGCGGTCAACGACGCCAAGCTCAATCTCGAATTCACCAGGATCCGCGCACCGATTGCCGGTCGCGTCGGCCTGCGTCAGCTTGATGTCGGCAACCTGGTCGCCGCCAACGACACCACGTTCCTTGCGGTGATCACGCAGACCCAACCGATCAGCGTGGTCTTTACCCTGCCGGAAAACAGCCTCGAAACCGTGCTCGCCCGCTACCACAGCGGCGCCAAACTGCCGGCCGAGGCATGGGATCGCGGCGATACCAAAATCCAGGCCAGCGGCGTGCTGCAAAGCCTCGACAACCAGATCGACGTTGCCACCGGCACCCTGAAATTCAAGGCCCGTTACGACAACCGCGATCAATCGCTGTTTCCCAACCAGTTCGTCAACGTCCACCTGCTGGCTGACACGCTGAAAAGTGTCGTGCTGGCGCCGTCGGCGGCGATTCAGTTCGGCACCAACGGCACTTTCGTCTACGCGCTGGACGGCGACAAGAAGGTCACCATCCGCCAGCTGAAAATCGGTGCGAGTGACGGCAATAACACCGTGATTACCGAAGGCCTCGCGGCGGGCGACCGCGTGGTGCTCGAAGGTACCGACCGCCTGAAGGAGGGCAGTGAGGTGGAAGTGGTCAACGACAGCAATGACGTGCCAACCACTCCGACCGGGCACCTGCAGGGCAAACCCGCTGCCAACGCGCCGGACGCCGCTGCGACTGACAAGGCCAAGAAGGGCGCATGAACATTTCGCGGCTGTTCATCCTCCGTCCGGTAGCCACCACCCTGAGCATGCTGGCCATTGTCCTGGCCGGCCTGATTGCCTATCGGCTGCTGCCGGTATCGGCATTGCCGCAGGTCGATTACCCGACCATCCGCGTCATGACCCTGTACCCCGGCGCCAGCCCGGACGTAATGACCAGCGCCGTGACCGCACCGCTCGAACGCCAGTTCGGGCAGATGCCGGGCTTGACGCAAATGGCTTCGACCAGTTCCGGCGGTGCTTCGGTACTGACCCTGCGTTTCAGCCTCGACATCAACATGGACGTCGCCGAACAGCAGGTGCAGGCCGCGATCAATGCCGCGACCAACCTGCTGCCGACCGACTTGCCGGCGCCGCCGGTGTACAACAAGGTCAACCCGGCGGACACCCCGGTGCTGACCCTGGCGATCACCTCGAAAACCATGTTGCTGCCCAAACTCAATGACCTGGTCGACACACGCATGGCGCAGAAAATCGCCCAGATCAGTGGCGTCGGCATGGTCAGCATTGCCGGCGGGCAGCGTCAGGCGGTGCGAATCAAGGTCAACCCTGAGGCGCTGGCGGCCAACAGCCTGAACCTGGAAGACGTGCGCACCCTGATCGGCGCGTCCAACGTCAATCAGCCCAAGGGTAACTTCGACGGCCCGACCCGGGTCTCGATGCTCGATGCCAACGACCAGCTGACCTCGCCCAAGGACTACGCCAACCTGATCCTCGCCTACAAGAACGGCGCGCCGTTGCGGCTCAAGGATGTGGCGCAAATCGTCGACGGCGCCGAAAACGAGCGTCTGGCCGCCTGGGCCAACGAAAATCAGGCGGTGCTGCTGAACATCCAGCGGCAGCCAGGCGCCAACGTGATTGAAGTGGTCGACCGGATCAAGGCGCTGTTGCCGAGCATCACTGACAACCTGCCGGCCGGCCTCGACGTCACCGTGCTCACCGACCGTACCCAGACCATCCGCGCCTCGGTCACCGACGTGCAGCACGAACTGCTGATCGCCATCGCGCTGGTGGTGATGGTGACGTTCCTGTTCCTGCGTCGCGCCAGTGCCACGATCATTCCGTCCGTGGCGGTGCCGCTGTCGCTGATCGGTACCTTTGGCGTGATGTACCTGGCCGGGTTCTCGGTCAACAACCTGACCCTGATGGCGCTGACCATCGCCACCGGTTTCGTGGTCGATGATGCGATCGTGATGCTGGAAAACATCGCGCGCTTCATCGAAGAGGGCGACAGCCCGATGCAGGCCGCGCTCAAGGGCGCCAAGCAGATCGGCTTCACCCTGATTTCCCTGACTCTGTCGCTGATCGCGGTACTGATTCCGCTGCTGTTCATGGCCGACGTGGTCGGGCGGCTGTTCCGCGAGTTCGCCATCACGCTGGCGGTGGCGATCCTGATTTCCCTGGTGGTCTCGCTGACATTGACCCCGATGATGTGCGCGCGACTGCTCAAGCGTGAGCCGGAAGCCCACGAACAGGGTCGTTTCTACCGGGCCAGCGGTGCCTTCATCGACTGGATGATCGCCGCTTACGGGCGCAAGCTGCAGTGGGTACTCAAGCACCAGCCGCTGACCCTGCTGGTGGCCATCGGCACACTGGCGCTGACTGTGTTCCTGTACATGGTGGTGCCCAAGGGCTTCTTCCCCGTGCAGGACACCGGGGTGATCCAGGGCATTTCCGAGGCACCGCAGTCGATCTCCTTTGCCGCCATGGGCGAGCGTCAGCAGGCGCTGGCCAAAGTGATTCTGCAGGATCCGGCAGTGGAGAGCCTTTCGTCCTACATCGGCGTCGATGGCGACAATGCCACGCTCAACAGCGGCCGCCTGCTGATCAATCTCAAGCCCCACGGCCAGCGTGACCTGAGCGCTACCCAGGTGATCGCGCGTCTGCAGCCACAACTGGACAAACTGGTCGGCATCCGCCTGTTCATGCAGCCGGTGCAGGACCTGACCATCGAAGACCGAGTCAGCCGTACCCAGTACCAGTTCAGCATGTCGTCACCGGATGCCGAACTGCTCAGCCAGTGGAGCGGGCGTCTGGTCGAGGCGTTGGCCCAGCGTGCGGAACTGACCGACGTCGCCAGCGACTTGCAGGACAAGGGCCTGCAGGTCTATCTGGTGATCGATCGCGATGCGGCCTCGCGCCTCGGCGTTTCGGTGCAGAACATCACCGACGCGCTGTACGACGCCTTCGGTCAGCGGCAGATCTCGACCATTTACACCCAGGCCAGCCAGTACCGTGTGGTGCTGCAGGCGCAGGCCGGGGAGACGATCGGGCCGGCGGCGCTGGACCAGATTCATGTCAAGACCACTGACGGCGCACAGGTGCGTCTGTCGAGTCTGGCCCACGTCGAGGAGCGTCAGGCGCAACTGGCGATCACCCACATCGGCCAGTTCCCGGCGGTGATGATGTCGTTCAACCTCGCACCCGGTGTGGCGTTGGGGCACGCGGTGGACATCATCGATCAGGTGCAGAAGGACATCGGCATGCCGATTGGCGTGCAGACCCAGTTCCAGGGCGCAGCCGAAGCGTTCCAGGCCTCGCTGTCGAGCACCTTGCTGCTGATTCTGGCGGCGGTGGTGACCATGTACATCGTGCTCGGCGTGCTCTACGAGAGTTACATTCACCCGATCACCATCCTGTCGACCTTGCCGTCGGCGGCGGTCGGCGCCTTGCTCGCCTTGCTGCTCAGCGGTAATGACCTGGGCATGATCGCGATCATCGGCATCATCCTGCTGATCGGTATCGTCAAGAAGAACGCGATCATGATGATCGACTTCGCCCTCGACGCCGAACGCACCCAGGGCATGGCGCCGGAACAGGCGATCTATCAGGCGGCGCTGCTGCGCTTCCGGCCGATCCTGATGACTACTCTGGCCGCGCTGTTCGGCGCGGTGCCGTTGATGCTCGCCACCGGTTCCGGGGCTGAGTTGCGACAGCCACTGGGTCTGGTGATGGTCGGCGGTTTGCTGGTGAGCCAGGTGCTGACCCTGTTCACCACACCGGTGATCTACCTGTATTTCGACCGCCTGGGCCGGCGTTTTGGCAAGACCAATGCCGACCCTGATGAGGTGGCGGTATGACTGTCTGGACCCATACCCCTTGTGGGAGCGGACTTGCTCGCGAACGCGCTGGATCAGTCGCTATCAATGTTGAATGTCACATTGCATTCGCGAGCAAGCCCGCTCCCACATTGGGTCGGTGTGATGCTGGGGATTGCGGTCAATGAACCTCTCCGGTCCTTTCATCAAGCGCCCGGTCGCGACGATGCTTCTGAGCCTGGCGATCATGCTCCTGGGTGGCGTCAGCTTCGGTCTGTTGCCGGTGTCACCGCTGCCACAAATGGATTTCCCGGTGATCGTGGTTCAGGCCAGTCTGCCCGGCGCCAGTCCCGAGGTAATGGCGTCCACGGTGGCCACGCCGCTGGAACGCTCGTTCGGTGCGATTGCCGGCGTCAACACCATGAGCAGCCGCTCCAGCCAGGGTTCGACCCGGGTCATTCTGCAATTCGACCTCGACCGCGACATCAACGGCGCCGCGCGCGAGGTGCAGGCGGCGATCAACGCTTCGCGCAACCTGTTGCCGAGCGGGATGCGCAGCATGCCGACCTACAAGAAGGTCAACCCGTCGCAGGCGCCGATCATGGTGCTGTCGCTGACTTCGGATGTGCTGGAAAAAGGCCAGCTCTATGATCTGGCTTCGACCATTCTGTCCCAGAGCCTGTCTCAGGTGCAGGGCGTGGGTGAAGTGCAGATCGGTGGCAGTTCGCTGCCGGCGGTACGTATCGAACTCGAACCGCAGGCGCTGAATCAGTACGGCGTAGCCCTCGACGATGTACGCAAGACCATCGCCGGGGCCAATGTGCGCCGGCCCAAAGGCTCGGTCGAAGACGGCGAGCGCCTGTGGCAGATCCAGGCCAACGACCAGTTGGAGAAGGCCAAGGATTACGAATCGCTGATCATCCACTACAACAACGGCGCGGCCCTGCGTCTGAAAGACGTGGCCAAGGTCAGCGACGGCGTCGAGGACCGTTACAACAGCGGCTTCTTCAACGATGACGCGGCGGTGCTGCTGGTGATCAACCGCCAGGCCGGCGCCAACATCATCGAGACGGTCAACGAGATCAAGGCGCAGTTGCCAGCCCTGCAAGCGGTGCTGCCGGCCAGCGTGAAGCTGAATCTGGCGATGGACCGTTCGCCGGTGATCAAGGCCACCCTGCACGAAGCGGAAATGACTCTGCTGATCGCCGTGGCGCTGGTGATTCTGGTGGTGTTCCTGTTTCTCGGTAACTTCCGTGCTTCGCTGATTCCGACGCTGGCGGTGCCGGTGTCGCTGGTCGGCACCTTCGCGGTGATGTACCTGTATGGCTTTTCGCTGAACAACCTGTCGCTGATGGCGCTGATCCTGGCCACCGGACTGGTGGTGGACGATGCCATTGTGGTGCTGGAGAACATCTCCCGGCACATCGACGACGGCATCAAACCGATGAAGGCTGCGTATCTCGGGGCCAAGGAAGTCGGTTTCACCCTGCTGTCGATGAACGTGTCGCTGGTGGCGGTGTTCCTCTCGATTCTGTTCATGGGCGGGATTGTCGAGAGCCTGTTCCGCGAATTCTCCATCACCCTGGCGGCGGCGATCGTGGTGTCGCTGGTGGTCTCGCTGACCCTGACGCCGATGCTCTGCGCACGCTGGCTCAAGCCGCACACGCCCGGGCAGGAAAACCGCCTGCAACGCTGGAGTCGCAAGACCAATGACTGGATGGTCGGCAAGTACGCCACCAGCCTCGACTGGGTGTTGCGCCATCGACGTCTCACCTTGCTCAGCCTGATCATCACGGTCGGGGTCAACGTCGCGCTGTACGTGGTGGTGCCCAAGACATTCATGCCGCAGCAGGACACCGGCCAGTTGATCGGTTTCGTGCGCGGCGACGACGGCCTGTCGTTCAGCGTGATGCAGCCGAAAATGGAAACCTTCCGCCGCGCCGTGCTCAAGGACGAAGCGGTCGAGAGCGTAGCCGGGTTCATCGGTGGCACCAACGGCACCAACAATGCCTTCATGCTGGTACGCCTGAAACCGATCAAGGAACGCAACCTCTCGGCACAGAAGGTCATCGAGCGTCTGCGCAAGGAAATGCCCAAGGTTCCCGGTGCTCAACTGATGCTGATGGCAGACCAGGACCTGCAGTTCGGCGGTGGTCGCGAGCAGACCACCTCGCAATACAGCTACATCCTGCAAAGCGGTGATCTGGGGGCGTTGCGCGAGTGGTACCCGAAAGTCGTCGCTGCATTGCGCGCACTGCCTGAGCTGACGGCCATCGATGCCCGTGAAGGGCGCGGTGCGCAGCAGGTGACGCTGATTGTCGACCGCGATCAGGCCAAGCGCCTCGGGGTCGACATGAACATGGTCACGGCAGTGCTGAACAACGCCTACAGTCAGCGGCAGATCTCGACCATCTACGACAGCCTCAACCAGTATCAGGTGGTGATGGAGGTCAATCCGAAGTACGCGCAGGATCCGGTGACCCTCAACCAGGTGCACGTGATTACCGCTGACGGTGCACGGATTCCGTTGTCGACCATCGCCCACTACGAAAACAGCCTGGAAGACGACCGGGTCAGCCACGAAGGCCAGTTCGCCTCCGAAAGCATTGCCTTCGACATGGCCGAAGGGGTGACGGTGGAGCAGGGCAGCGCGGCGATCGAGCGGGCGATTGCCAAGGTTGGTTTGCCGGAAGACGTGATCGCGAAAATGGCCGGTACCGCCGACGCCTTTGCCGCGACCCAGAAGAGCCAGCCGTTCATGATCCTCGGTGCGCTGCTGGCGGTGTATCTGGTGCTTGGGGTGCTGTATGAAAGCTACATTCACCCGCTGACGATTCTGTCGACGTTGCCATCGGCCGGGGTCGGCGCGTTGCTGTCGATCTATGCACTGGGCGGCGAGTTCAGCCTGATCTCGTTGCTCGGGTTGTTCCTGTTGATCGGGGTGGTGAAGAAAAACGCGATCCTGATGATCGACCTGGCGCTGCAACTGGAGCGTCATCAGGGCCTGTCGCCACTGGAGTCGATCCGCAGCGCCTGTCTGCAACGGCTGCGACCGATTCTGATGACCACCCTGGCGGCGATCCTCGGCGCCTTGCCGTTGCTGCTCAGTCGCGCCGAGGGCGCGGAAATGCGTCAGCCGCTGGGCCTGACTATCATCGGCGGGCTGATCTTCAGCCAGGTGTTGACCCTTTACACCACTCCGGTGGTTTACCTCTATCTCGACAAGCTGCGCCACCGCTTCAACAAGTGGCGTGGCGTGCGTACTGACGCCGCACTGGAAACTCCGCTATGACTGACCGTTCGCTTATCAATCTGGCCACTGTCCGGGGCTCGCGTTTGTTGAGCCTGTCGCTGTGCGTGGCGATGCTCAGTGCCTGCGCTGTCGGCCCGGACTATCAGCGTCCGCAGACCGCTGACGTCGCGCAATACAAGGAAGCCAAGGGCTGGCGTCAGGCCAACCCCAGTGACTCACTGGCCCGCGGCGCCTGGTGGGAGCTGTATGGTGATCAGCAACTCAACGCTCTGGTCGCGAGGCTCAACAACGCCAACCAGACCGTCGCCCAGTCCGAAGCCCAGTACCGCCAGGCCCAGGCCCTGGTGCGCAGTGCCCGCGGGGCGTTCTACCCGAATGTCGACCTGAGTGTGGGCAAGACCCGCTCCAGCCAGGGCACCGGCAGCAGCAGTTCCAGCCTGAGCAGCTCCTCCAGCGGGATTCGCGACACCTATAACGCGCAATTGGGCGTCAGTTGGGAAGCGGACGTCTGGGGCAAGCTGCGCCGTGGGCTTGAAGCCAACGAAGCCAGCGCCCAGGCAAGCTTTGCCGATCTGGCGGCGATGCGTCTGAGCCAGCAATCGGACCTGGTGCAGAACTACCTGCAGTTGCGCGTCATCGATCAACAGAAGCGCTTGCTTGAATCGACGGTGGCGGCGTACGAGAAATCGCTGCAAATGACCCAGAACCAGTACCGCGCCGGGATCTCCGGGCGTGATGCGGTGGCCCAGGCGCAGACCCAGTTGAAAAGTACTCAAGGCGATCTGGTCGATCTGATCTGGCAGCGCGCGCAGTTCGAAAACGCTATCGCGGTACTGACCGGGCAGGCGCCGGCCGAGTTCAGCATCGCTGAGACGCAGAACATTCCGAACCTGCCGCAGATTCCCCTGAGCTTGCCGTCGCAACTGCTGGAGCGGCGTCCGGACATCGCCTCGGCCGAGCGCTCGGTGATCGCCGCCAACGCCAATATTGGCGTGGCGAAGGCTGCGTACTACCCGGACCTGACCCTGAGCATGAGCGGCGGCTACAGCAGCAGTACCTCGAAAGACCTGTTCAGCCTGCCCAACCGCTTCTGGTCGGTCGGTCCGAAACTGGACTTGCCGATCTTCGACGGAGGTATTCGCTCGGCCGAAGTCGATCGCACCGAAGCGGTGTATGACCAGACTGTCGCCAAGTACCGCCAGACTGTGCTCGACGGCTTCCGCGAGGTGGAAAACTATCTGGTGCAATTGAAGGTGTATGAAGACGAAGCGGCGGTGCGTCAGGAAGCGCTGGATGCCGCGCGCGATTCGTTGCGCCTGACCCAGAACCAGTACAAGGCCGGATTGATCGCCTACATCGATGTAGTGGTGGTACAAGCCACTGCGCTGAACAACGAACGCACGGTGCTCAATATTCTGCAGAGCCGCTTGATTGCCAGCGTGCAATTGATTGCCGCGCTGGGCGGTGGCTGGGATGGACAACTCGACGTCAGCGACAATCGCTGATCTGCGGTAACGCAATATCTGTGGGAGCGAACCTGCTCGCGAAGGCGTCAGTTCAGTCGACATCTGCGTTGAACCTGACGGCTTTTTCGCGAACAGGCTGGCTCCCACATTGATCTTGCAGATTGCACAAATCGTCGGGACAAGGCCCGGGCCAGAGCCTTGCAGAACGATCAAACAAGCGTTTCATCGGGTTGATGGCAAAATGCTTACTTTGTCAGTGCGTTCTTCTGCGCAATCAGTACAATCGCCGCATTTGCCCGGCCGAGAATGGACGCAGTACGGCGCGGGTGGTTGCGAGAATTCCCATGCTCATCGGTAATTATTCCTTCACTCTGGTTTTCATTTCGCTGTGCGTGGCGATTCTGGCGTCGTATACAGCGCTCGATCTGACCGGGCGCATCGCCACCGCCCGTGGGCGCGCGGTGCATTTCTGGACGGCGGGCGGCGCGCTGGCGATGGGCGTCGGCGTGTGGTCGATGCATTTCATCGGCATGCTCGCGTTCAAGCTGCCGATCGACCTGGGCTACGACATCACGATTACTGCACTGTCGCTGCTGATTGCAGTGCTGTCCTGCGGGTTTGCCTTGTGGCTGGTCAGCCAGCCGAAACTGCCGGTTCTGCAACTGGCTTTCGGTGCGTTGATCATGGGCGCCGGGATCAGTGCCATGCATTACACCGGCATGGCAGCGCTGCGCATGACCCCGGGGATCGATTACGACCCGACGCTGTTCGGCGCCTCATTGCTGATCGCGGTCGGTGCTTCGGCGGCGGCGTTATGGATCGCCTTTCGCCTGCGCCAGCACTCGCCTTATGTGCGCCTGATCCGTGGCGGCGCGGCGGTGATCATGGGCATTGCGATTGTCGGCATGCATTACACCGGCATGGCCGCCGCGCAGTTTCCCGATGGCAGTTTTTGTGGCGCGACGCTCAACGGGCTCAAGGGCAACGGCCTCGACAGTCTGGTACTGATCACCACGCTGGCGGTGCTGTCGATTGCCTTGCTGACCTCGATTCTCGATGCTCGCCTCGAAGCGCGCACTGCCGATCTGGCGCATTCGCTGACCCTGGCCAACCGCGAGCTGACGCAACTGGCGCTGCACGACACCCTGACCGGCCTGCCGAACCGCATGCTGCTGGACGACCGGATCAATCAGGCGATGAAAAAGGTCGAGGAGCAGGGCGGGTGTTTTGCGTTGATGTTCATCGATCTGGATGGTTTCAAACCGGTCAACGATGCGTTTGGCCACCACATGGGTGACCAGTTGCTGCGCGAAGTCGGGGTGCGTCTGCGCGAAGACTTGCGCAGTCAGGACACGCTGGCGCGGATCGGTGGCGATGAGTTCGTCCTGCTGGTGCGCCTGACCGAGCCCAACGATGCCCTGAGCCTGGCGGCCCGCCAGGTCGGCTTGATCGCCCGGTCGTTCTGCGTGGCCGACCATGACCTGCAGATTTCCGCCAGCGTCGGCATCGCCCTGTACCCGGGCAATGGTCACAACGCCCAGGAACTGTTGATGAATGCCGACGCGGCGATGTATCACGCCAAGGGTGGCGGCAAAAACGGCTACAGTTTCTTCGACGCCTCGATGAACAACAACGCCCGCAAGCAACTGCAACTGTTGCAGGATCTTCGCGCCGCGCTGGAGCACAATCAGTTCAGCCTGCATTACCAGCCCAAGTTCGATGCCGCCAATGGCCGTCCGGTCGGCGCCGAAGCGTTGCTGCGCTGGCAGCACCCGATCCAAGGCATGTTGCTGCCGGACAAGTTCATCGATCTGGCAGAGAAGACCGGCGTGATCATCGCCATCGGTGAGTGGGTGCTCAACGAGGCCTGCCGGCAGATGCGCGAATGGTACGTGCTCGGTTACACCGATTGGCGTATCGCGGTGAACCTCTCGGCGTTGCAGTTTTGCCACGCGGGACTGGTGCAGAGCGTGGCGAAGGCGCTGGCGACGCACCATTTGCCGGCCAACAGCCTGACCCTGGAAATCACCGAGACCACGGCCATGAGCGACGCCGATGCGAGCATGACGGTGTTGCAGGAGTTGTCGGACATGGGCGTTGATCTGTCGATCGACGATTTCGGCACCGGCTATTCGAGTTTGATGTACCTCAAACGCTTGCCGGCCAACGAGTTGAAGATCGACCGCGGTTTTGTCCGCGATCTTGAGCATGACAGTGATGACGCGGCGATTGTCTCGGCGATTGTCGCGTTGGGTCAGGCGCTGGGTTTGCGGATCGTCGCCGAAGGCGTGGAGACCGGTGTGCAGCAGGATTTCCTCACGAAACTGGGCTGTGATTCGTTGCAGGGCTATCTGCTGGGGCATCCGATGCCGGCGGATCGCTTCATGCAGAGCATCGTCAGTGCGCAGCAGGCGGTGCTCTGATATCGATGTGGCAATGATCAGACACCATGCAAAACCATCCAATGGCGGTTATTCTTCCCCCCGACTGTTACGTGTGCATTTGGGGGAAGGGCCAGCATGGATAAAGTCATTGTGATCACCGGTGGCGGGCGCGGAATCGGCGCGGCTACGGCGTTGTTGGCTGCCGAGCAAGGCTATCGGATTTGCATCAACTACCAGCAAGACGAGCAGGCCGCGCAAAGCGTGCTGGAGCAAGTGCGGGCGCTGGGGGCGCACGCCATTGCGGTGCGCGCCGATGTCAGCATCGAAGACGAAGTGATCGCACTGTTTCACCGGGTCGACACCGAGTTGGGGCGGGTCACCGCGCTGGTGAACAACGCCGGCACCGTCGGGCACAAATCGCGGGTCGATGAAATGTCCGAATTCCGCATTCTCAAAATCATGAAAACCAATGTCCTGGCGCCGATCCTCTGTGCCAAGCACGCGATCCTGCGCATGTCGCCCAAGCACGGCGGGCAGGGCGGCAGCATCGTCAACGTGTCGTCGGTGGCGTCACGCCTGGGCTCACCGAATGAGTATGTCGATTACGCGGCGTCCAAAGGCGCGCTCGACAGCTTCACCATCGGTCTGTCCAAGGAAGTGGCGGGCGAGGGGATTCGGGTCAACGCGGTGCGTCCGGGCTACATCTACACCGATTTCCACGCTTTGAGCGGCGATCCGGATCGGGTCAGCAAATTGGAGTCGGCGATTCCGATGGCCCGTGGCGGGCGGCCGGATGAGGTGGCGGAGGCGATTGTCTGGTTGTTGTCGGACAAGGCTTCTTATGCGACGGGGACGTTTGTTGATCTGGGAGGTGGTCGTTGATCTTCGGTAGTTGTATTGCCTGATCCGGCCTCTTCGCGAGCAAGCCCGCTCCCACAGTCCACCGAGTTTCTCCAGATGGAATGCGGTCTACTGTGGGAGCGGGCTTGCTCGCGAAGGCGTCATTAGTGGGAACATCGAACGGTCAGAACGACCGCACGATCCGCCCCAACGTCTCCATCGCCTTTTCCGAGTCCTCGGTCCACGGGCTGCCGTAATTCAAGCGAATGCAGTTCCTGAAGCGCTGGGTCGGCGAGAAAATCGGCCCCGGGGCAATGCTGATCCCCTGCGCCAATGCCATTTGAAACAACTTCAGCGAATCCATCTGCGGTGGCAATTCCAGCCACAAAAAGTAGCCGCCCGCCGGCTGGCTGACGCGCGTCTGCGCCGGGAAGTAACGGGCGATCGCTGCGAGCATCGCGCTTTGCTGTTCTTCCAGGGCGTAGCGCAATTTGCGCAGGTGGCGATCGTAGCCGCCGTGTTGCAGGTAGTCGGCGATCGCCGCTTGCGCTGGCATCGAGGCGCACAGCGAGGTCATCAGTTTCAGTCGTTCGATTTTCTGCGCGTAGCGCCCTGCGGCAACCCAGCCAATGCGGTAGCCGGGGGCCAGGCTCTTGGCAAACGAGCCGCAGTGCATCACCAGCCCTTCGGTGTCGAAGGCTTTGGCCGGTTTCGGTGCTTGCTGGCCGTAATAGAGTTCGGCGTAGACATCGTCTTCGATCAGCGGCACCTGATGCCGGCGCAGCAGTTCGACCAATTCCTGTTTCTTCGCCTCGGGCATGGTTGCGCCCATCGGGTTCTGGAAACTGGTCATGCACCAGCAGGCCTTGATCGGATGGCGTTCCAGGGTCTGCGCGAGGACGCCGAGGTCGATGCCGTCACGCGGGTGCACGGGGATTTCCACGGCCTTGAGTTTCAAACGCTCCAGCACTTGCAGGCTGGCGTAGAACGCCGGGGCTTCGATGGCCACCAGATCACCCGGCTCGGTCACCGCTTGCAGGCACAGGTTCAGCGCTTCAAGGGCACCGTTGGTGATCAGCAGCTCTTCCATCGGCAGCATCAGCCCGCCGACCATGTAGCGCAGGGCGATTTGCCGACGCAGTTGCGGGTTGCCCGGCGACATGTCGGTGACCACCATGCGCGGGTCCATCTCCCGCGCCGCACTGGCCAGTGAGCGCGACAGGCGCTGCAGCGGGAACAGGGTCGGGCTGGGGAACGCCGAGCCGAAGGGCACGGTGCTTGGGTCCTTGATCGATTCCAGCACCGAGAACACCAGTTCGCTGACGTCGACTTCAGTGGAGTCGTTGACGTGGCTGCTGATCACCGGCTCCGAAAACGGGCTCGGTGCATGGGTGTTGACGAAGTAGCCGGAGCGCGGCCGGGCGCGGATCAGACCGCGACGTTCCAGCAGGTAATAGGCCTGGAACACCGTGGACGGACTGACCCCGTAAGTCTGGCTGGCATAGCGCACCGATGGCACCCGTTGCCCGGGGCCGAGGACGCCAGAGCGGATCAGTTCAGCGATGTCGTCGGCGAATTTTTCGTAGCGTTTCATCATGGGTCCGGGTTGGGTTCATTCTGGAAGACCGCGTCGCCTTCATTCGCGAGCAGGCTCGCTCCCACATTGGAATATGCTCACCTGTGGGAGCGAGCCTGCTCGCGAATGGCCGCGCCGCAGTCTAAGGGATCAGCGATTCATCGGCGCCACAAACCTGCTTTTCGCTACGCTATAAATCGCAGGTTCGTCGCTGTCGGCAATCTTGAAACTCAAGGTCTGCGAGCTGCTGGCCGGGCGTTCCGTGGTCATTGCCACCGACACCGGCACATCGACAATCTCCCCCGGTGCCAGGCTCAGTTCGGTCTTGCCCTGCAACTGGAAGCCGTCGCCATCGACCAGGCTCAGGTTGTAGTCCTGACGCTGTTGGGTCTTGTTGATCACCTTGAGGGTGTAGATGTTCTCGATCTGGCCCTGACCGTTCTCGCGGAACAGCCCACGGTCCTTGGTCACGTCCAGCGAGACCATCGGCCGTTCGACCAAGGCCAGCGCGAGTGCACCGATCATCGCCACCAGCACGACGACGTAACCCACCAGTCGTGGTCGCAGCAGATGGGTCTTGCCACCCTGCAATTCGCGTTCGGAACTGTAGCGGATCAGGCCGCGCGGGTAGTTCATTTTGTCCATGATCGAGTCGCAGGCGTCGATGCACGCTGCGCAACCGATGCATTCCATCTGCAGGCCGTCGCGAATATCAATGCCGGTCGGGCAGACCTGCACGCACAACTGGCAGTCGATGCAATCGCCCAGGCCGGCTTCGGCCGGCTTTACGTCGCGTTTGCGCGGGCCACGGTTTTCGCCCCGGGCCACGTCATAGGAAATCGCCAGAGTGTCTTTGTCGAACATCACGCTCTGGAACCGCGCATACGGGCACATGTGCATGCACACGGCTTCGCGCAGCCAGCCGGCATTGATGTAGGTGGCGGCGGTGAAAAACAGTACCCAGAACAGGCTGACCCCGCCGATTTGCAGGGTGAACAGCTCTTCGGCCAGCGGGCGGATCGGCGTGAAATAACCGACGAAGGTCAGCCCGGTCATCACGCTGATTGCCAACCACAAGGTGTGCTTGGCCGCACGCCGGGCCAGTTTGTTCAGGCCCCACGGCGCCGCTTGCAGTTTGATCCGCTGATTGCGTTCGCCTTCGGTGATTTTCTCGCACCACATGAAGATCCACGTCCAGGAACTCTGCGGGCAGGTATAGCCGCACCAGACCCGGCCGGCGAACACGGTGATGGCGAACAGACCGAACGCGGCAATGATCAGCAGTGCCGAGAGCAGAATGAAATCCTGTGGCCAAAAAGTCGCGCCGAAGATGTGGAACTTGCTTTCGGCAAGGTCCCACAACACCGCCTGACGGCCGCCCCAGTTGAGCCACACGGTGCCGAAGAACAGCAAAAACAGAAACCCCGCGCCGCTCATCCGCAGGGTGCGGAACAGGCCGGTGAAACTGCGGGTGTGGATGTGATTGTCGGTGGAGCCGGCCTTCGCCTTCATTGGGCGACCAGGCACACTTTTTATGGTTGGCGTTGCTTCTACGGTTCGGACGGGGATTTGTTCGCTCATGGTCATTCGCTCATCAGCCTCCATCAGGCGAATGAACTATGAGCGTCGATCTGTTTGCATAACAGACTCAGATATTTGAATAAAAAGCGGATCAGATGCGCTTTTCAAACGTGCCTGCGACAACTTGAAGCAGCCCGCCGACAAAGGCGCAAACGCCTATCGCAGACGTTTGCACCGGGTGTTGATCAGGGTCAGTCAAATCACCGAATCACTCTCGTCAGCCTTCAGGTGCTTGCGACCGTCCTTGGCGCCTGCGACGGTCAATGCGTCGGCTTCTGCTTCGGTGATGTAAATGCGCCGACCTTCTATTTCAACGAACGACATGGCTTTCTCGCTATCGGTCCTGACCTCCAGGGTGTCGCAAATGCGAATTTCCTCGCCATTCTCGACAGTGAAAAAACACACTTTTTGCTCGGGATTGCTTTCATCGACTCGAAGGGGCATGGGGGCAGTCCTTTTTTCAGGGGTGTCTGAAAGGTTAGGGCGCAGGCGTCGCTGATCGTTCTGCGCAACTGATTAATGGTCGCCGCTGTCCATCCTCTATCGACCCTTTACAAGGACTGCCGGATGAACGCGTGGTGGCATGAAGTGTGGGAAACCCTGCAAGCGGAGTTCGCCGACATTGGCGACGCCTCGCAACTGACACGGATAACCGTGCGCCTGCTGATGGCGGCCGTGCTCGGCGGAATTCTCGGGTTTGAGCGTGAACACAAGGGCAAGGCTGCCGGTGTGCGTACGCACATGCTGGTGGCACTCGGGGCGGCGCTGTTTGTGCTGGTGCCGCAGACGTCCGGGGCCGAATCCGACGCCATGAGCAGGGTGTTGCAGGGCGTGATAGCCGGGATCGGTTTTCTTGGTGCCGGGACTATCCTGAAGAATCACGAAGGTGATGAAGGCCATGTCAAAGGGCTGACCACCGCCGCCGGGCTGTGGATGACGGCCGCCATTGGCGTGGCTGCCGGCCTGGGCAAAGAGGCGACGGCGCTGCTCAGCACCTTTCTGGCGCTGGTGATCTTCAGCGTGATGCCGCACATCGTGAAACTCTTTGAAAAAGACCCGCAGAAGAATGATCACCTCTGACCCGATTGCTCCCACGCAGGGTGTGGGAGCAATCCAAAGAACTCAGACGATCACCGGCGGCATTGTTGTCGGCGGTTCTTCCTTGGCCGGTGGCGTGGTGCCGGGTGGTTCCTGCTCCGGAATCGGTTGTGGTTCGGTCTCGGGCAGGGTGGGTTTGTCGATGTTCGGATCAGGTGTTTCGGCCGGAATCGGGATGTTCATCTATAGACCTCCGTGTGGCACATGGCGTGAGAAGTGCTTAAGTGGATTGACCACCTCGTGGCGATTTCGATCCGCTTTTTTGTCCAGGCAAATCCCTGTGAACTTTTCCCCGCGCCGGTCGCTCGGAACCTAAGTGAGTTCAAGTCGGGTCGGTGCCTCGTCGTGAATACTGATCCGGCACAAGAGCGTCCTTGGGGCGTTAAGGAGAGATGCTCGATGACTGCTGAAAAACCTTCAGAGCTGAGCTACAACCCGCACATGCCGCTGTCGCAGGCGCTGCTGCTGCCGCGCATAGTGATCGAAAACACCATGCCGACCCTCGATGGCGGGCAGTTTGCCGTCAAGTCGATTGCCGGGCGTGACGTCGTCGTCACCAGCAAAGTGTTTGCCGACGGGCACGACAAGCTCGCGGTGCGTATCCGTTGGCACGAAGAAGGCACAGAGACTTGGCAGAGCGAGGTCATGACCGACCTGGGCAACAACAGCTGGGAAGGGCGCTTTCGTCCCGAGCATCAAGGGCGCTTTGTGTTTTGTGTCGAGGCATGGATCGACCACTTCGCCAGTTTTCAGTACGAACTGGAGAAAAAACACCACGCCGCCGTCCCGGTCTCACTGGAGTTGCAGGAAGGCCGAAGCATGGTGCAACAGGCCGCCGAACGCAGCGAAGGGCCGCTCAGCGAACAACTCGCGGCACTGCACCACGAATTGTCCGGCCTGCTCGAAACCGAGCAGGTGGCGCTGTTTCTGCACCCGCGCAGTGCGCAACTGATGGCGCAGGCCGATCACCGCGCCTATCTGAGCCTGAGCGCCGAATTCCCGATGGACGTTGAGCGTGAACTGGCCGAGTTCGCCAGTTGGTATGAGCTTTTTCCCCGCTCGATCACCGACGATCCCAACCGTCACGGCACCTTTAATGATGTACACGCGCGCTTGCCGATGATTCAGGACATGGGCTTCGACGTGCTCTATTTCACCCCGATCCACCCTATCGGCCGCGCGCACCGCAAGGGCCGCAATAACTCCCTGACCGCCGGGCCAGATGATCCGGGCAGCCCTTATGCGATTGGCAGCGAGGAGGGTGGCCACGAGGCAATTCACTCGCAACTCGGCAGCCGCGAAGACTTCCGCCGGCTGGTGGCCGCTGCCGCCGGGCACGGCCTGGAGATCGCTCTCGATTTCGCCATCCAGTGTTCCCAGGATCACCCGTGGCTCAAGCAACATCCAGGCTGGTTCAACTGGCGGCCGGACGGCACGATCAAATACGCGGAGAACCCGCCGAAGAAATATCAGGACATCGTCAACGTCGACTTCTATGCGCCAGAGGCGATCCCCAGCCTGTGGGTCGAGTTGCGCGACATCGTGGTCGGCTGGGTTCATGAGGGCGTGAAGATCTTCCGCGTCGACAACCCGCACACCAAACCGCTGCCGTTCTGGCAGTGGTTGATAGCTGATGTGCGGGCGCTGCACCCAGAGGTGATCTTCCTCGCCGAAGCCTTCACCACACCGGCGATGATGGCGCGCCTCGGCAAGGTCGGTTACACCCAGAGCTACACCTATTTCACCTGGCGCAACACCAAGGCCGAGCTGGCGAGCTATTTCACCGAACTCAATCAATCGCCGTGGCGCGAGTGCTACCGGCCGAATTTCTTCGTCAATACGCCGGACATCAACCCGGCGTTCCTGCATGAGTCCGGACGCCCGGGGTTTCTCATCCGCGCGGCGCTGGCGACCATGGGCTCGGGCCTGTGGGGCATGTATTCGGGGTATGAACTGTGCGAGTCGGCCCCCGTGCCGGGCAAGGAGGAATACTT
This sequence comes from Pseudomonas sp. H1h, assembly GCF_000633255.1. GTDB lineage: Bacteria > Pseudomonadota > Gammaproteobacteria > Pseudomonadales > Pseudomonadaceae > Aquipseudomonas. The sequence goes on along the minus strand of NZ_AYMJ01000011.1, from coordinate 127,557 downwards.
CGATTCGGAGAAATACGAGATCCGTGTCCGCGACTTCAACGCGCCGGGCAACATCATTGCCGAAATTGCCCAGCTCAATCGCATCCGCCGGCAAAACCCGGCGCTGCACACGCACCTGGGCTTGAAGGTCTACAACGCCTGGAACGACAACATTCTGTATTTCGGCAAGCGTAGCTTCGATGGCAGCAACTTCATTCTGGTGGCGGTGAGCCTCGATCCGCACCACGTGCAGGAGGCCAATTTCGAGCTGCCGTTGTGGGAGATGGGGTTGCCGGACGACGCCACGACTCACGGTGAGGACTTGATGAACGGGCATCGCTGGGACTGGCATGGCAAATACCAGTTCATGCGCATTGATCCGGCGTATCAGCCGTTCGGGATCTGGCGGATTACCACCTGAGCACCGACCCATTGTAGGAGTGAGCCTGCTCGCGATAGCAATCTTGCAGGTAACTATTTTGTTGAATATCAAACCGCAATCGCGAGCAGGCTCACTCCTACAGGTTGCTCGTCGTGTTTGAGTCAGGTGATCGGCTCACGGTTTTTCTAGAATTGAACAGGAGTTTCACATGGCGAAGAAACCCAAAGCAGCCACCTTCATCAAAGACCCGCTCTGGTACAAGGACGCGGTGATCTATCAAGTACACGTCAAATCGTTTTTCGACTCCAACAATGACGGGATCGGCGACTTTCCCGGCCTGATCGCCAAACTCGATTACATCGCCGAACTCGGCGTCAACACCATCTGGCTGCTGCCGTTCTACCCTTCGCCACGACGCGACGACGGTTACGATATCGCCGAATACCGTGGCGTACACAGCGACTACGGGACCATGGCCGACGCCAAGCGTTTTATCGCCGAGGCGCACAAACGCGGTTTGCGGGTGATCACCGAGCTGGTCATCAACCACACCTCCGACCAGCATCCGTGGTTCCAGCGCGCGCGCAAGGCCAAACCAGGTTCTGCGGCGCGGGACTTTTACGTGTGGTCGGATGACGATCAAAAATACGACGGCACGCGGATCATCTTCCTCGACACCGAAAAGTCCAACTGGACCTGGGACCCGGTTGCCGGTCAGTACTTCTGGCATCGCTTCTATTCGCACCAACCGGACCTGAACTTTGACAACCCGCAGGTGATGAAAGCGGTGTTGTCGGTGATGCGCTACTGGCTGGACATGGGCATCGACGGTTTGCGTCTCGACGCCATTCCGTACCTGATCGAACGCGACGGCACCAACAACGAAAACCTGCCGGAGACCCACGACGTCCTCAAGCAGATTCGCGCCGAGATTGACGCCAATTACCCCGACCGCATGCTGCTGGCCGAGGCCAATCAATGGCCGGAAGACACCCAGTTGTACTTCGGCGACACCGATGCGGCGGGCGTCAATGGCGACGAATGTCACATGGCGTTTCACTTCCCGCTGATGCCGCGCATGTACATGGCGCTGGCCCAGGAAGATCGCTTTCCGATCACCGACATTTTGCGCCAGACCCCGGAAATTCCCGCCAACTGCCAGTGGGCAATCTTCCTGCGTAACCACGATGAGCTGACGCTGGAGATGGTCACCGACAAGGAGCGCGATTACCTGTGGAATTACTACGCTGCTGACCGTCGCGCGCGAATCAACCTTGGCATTCGCCGGCGTCTGGCGCCGTTGATGGAGCGTGATCGCCGCCGCGTCGAATTGCTCAATAGCCTGCTGTTGTCGATGCCGGGCACGCCGACCTTGTATTACGGCGATGAAATCGGCATGGGCGACAACATCTATCTAGGCGACCGCGACGGCGTGCGTACCCCGATGCAATGGTCGATCGACCGCAACGGTGGTTTCTCCCGCGCCGACCCGGCAAGCCTGGTGCTGCCGCCGATCATGGACCCGCAGTACGGCTACCTGTCGGTGAACGTCGAAACCCAGGCTGGCGACCCGCATTCGCTGCTCAACTGGACGCGACGCATGCTCGCCGTGCGCAAGCAGTCCAAGGCCTTCGGGCGCGGCACGTTGAAGATGCTGTCGCCGAGCAACCGGCGGATTCTGGCCTACACCCGAGAATTCACCGACGCCGACGGCAAGCATGAAATCATCCTCTGCGTGGCCAACGTGTCGCGCAGCGCGCAAGCGGCGGAGCTGGATCTGTCGGCCTACGTCGGCATGGTCCCGGTGGAGATGCTCGGCGGTAACGCCTTCCCACCAATCGGCCAGTTGAATTTCCTCCTGACCCTGGCGCCGTACGGCTTCTACTGGTTCGCCCTGGCCACGGAAAACCAGATGCCGAGCTGGCATGTGGAGCCGGCGCAGAGCCTGCCGGACTTCACTACGCTGGTGCTGAAAAAACGCATGGAAGAGCTGCTCGAAGCGCCAACCCGCAACACCCTGGAGCAGGGCATCTTGCCGAGCTGGTTGCAGAACCGCCGCTGGTTTGCCGGTAAGGATGCGGCCATCGAGCAGGTGCATCTGGCCTACGGCGTACGCTTTGGCGATGCGCAGCATCCAGTGCTGCTGAGCGAGATTGAAGTGACCAGCGGCGGGCAGACCAGCCGCTATCAATTGCCGTTTGGTTTCATCGCGGAGGATCAGGTCGGCCCGGCGCTGCCCCAGCAGCTGGCGTTGTCGCGGGTACGGCGCGGACGTCAGGTCGGGCTGATCACCGATGCGTTCAGCCTCGAAGCGTTCATTCGCGCGGTGCTGCAAGGCATGCAGAACAACACGGTGCTCAATTGCGAAGAGGGCGAGATTCGTTTCGCCCCGACTGCACAGCTTGCAAAACTTGGCCTCGGCGCCGAGTCGGAAGTGCGTTATCTGTCGGCTGAACAATCGAACAGTTCGGTGGTGATCGGCAACAGTCTGGTGTTGAAACTGATCCGCAAGGTCGCCTCCGGGGTGCACCCGGAACTGGAAATGAGTGCCTGCCTGACCGAGGCCGGTTTCGAGAATATCTCGCCGCTGCTGGGTTCGGTGATCCGCCGTGATGCCAACGGCGAAGACAATCTGCTGATGATTGCCCAAGGCTATCTGAGCAATCAGGGCGATGCCTGGGAATGGACTCAGAACAACCTTGAGCGGGCGCTGCGCGATGAACTGGCCGACGCCATGTCCGAGCAGGAGCAGCATTACAACGCCCTGGGTGAGTTGAAGGACTTCGCCGCCATGCTCGGCCAGCGTCTGGGCGAGATGCACCAGGTGCTGGCGGCGCCGAGCGACAACCCGGATTTCGCCCCGCAGACCACCAGTGCCAAGGATGCACAAACCATCGGCAAGGACGTTGCGGCGCAAGTGGAGCATGCGTTGAAGCTGCTCAAACAGCATCAGGGCCAGTTGGGCGCGGCGGATCAGAAACGGGTCAAACATCTGATCGACGAAAAGAAAACCATCCTCACGCACGTGCAGGATCTGGCGAAACAAGCGGTCGGCGGGTTGCGCATTCGCGTCCACGGCGATCTGCATCTGGGCCAGGTGCTGGTGATCAAGGGCGATGCCTACCTGATCGATTTCGAGGGTGAGCCGGCACGGCCGCTGCACGAGCGTCGTGGCAAACATAGCCCGTACAAGGATGTCAGCGGAGTGCTGCGCTCGTTCGATTACGCCGCAGCAATGACCATCAACGTACACAACGTCGATCACAGTCCTGAATCCGAAGCGGCGCGTCATCGCGTCGCCGAGCGCTACTTGCGCGAGGCCCGCGAGGCATTTGTGCAGGCATATCGCCGGGCGGCAGCTAGTCTTGATCATGCCTGGCAGGATCCTGCAGGTGCCGACGCTGCGCTTGCGCTGTTCGGCCTGGAGAAGGCGGCCTATGAAGTGGCCTATGAAGCCGAAAATCGCCCCACGTGGCTGCCCGTGCCGTTGCACGGTTTGTATGGGTTATTGACGGGGCTTAAACCCTTTTCCGATCTTGGTGGAGAGTAGTCATGAGTTTCTCGAACAAGGAACAGGGTCACGCTAAAGAAGTGTTATTACCGGCGGCGCAGGACATCGATGCCTTGGTGCGCGCCGAACACCACGACCCGTTTTCCATTCTTGGCCCCCACGGCGATGGTGCCGGCGGGCAATTCATCCGGGCTTATCTGCCCGGTGCGTTGAAAGTTGAAGTATTGGACAGGGACAGCGGCGAAGAGCGCGGCGAACTGACGGCCACCGAAACACCGGGGCTGTTTGTCGGACACTTTGCGCAGGCCCGGCCGTATCGGCTGCGCACGCGCTGGGCCGGGGGCGAGCAGGTAGCGGAAGATCCCTACAGCTTTGGCCAGTTGCTCGGTGAAATGGATTTATATCTGTTTGCTGAAGGCAATCACCGCGACCTGAGCAGTTGCCTCGGTGCGCAACTGACCACCGTCGAGGGCGTGGAGGGCGTGCGCTTTGCCGTCTGGGCGCCGAACGCCCGGCGCGTGTCGGTGGTGGGCGATTTCAACGTGTGGGACGGGCGCCGGCATCCGATGCGCCTGCGGCATCCGTCCGGGGTCTGGGAGCTGTTCATTCCGCGCCTGCAAGCGGGCGAGTTGTACAAGTACGAAATTCTCGGCGCCCACGGCATTCTGCCGCTGAAGGCCGACCCGATGGCGCTGGCCACCAGCCTGCCACCGGACACCGCGTCGAAAGTCGCCGCGCCGCTGCAGATCAACTGGCAGGATCAGGAGTGGATGAGCGGCCGTCGCCAGCGGCAACAGCATTCGCAGCCACTGTCGATCTACGAGCTGCACGCCGGATCGTGGCAGTGCGAACTGGACGATCTGGGCGAAGTCGCCCGCCAATACACTTGGCCGGAGCTGGCCGAGCGGTTGATTCCTTACGTCAAGGAACTGGGCTTCACCCATATCGAACTGATGCCGATCATGGAGCACCCGTTCGGCGGTTCGTGGGGCTATCAGTTGCTCTCGCAATTCGCCCCGAGCGCGCGATACGGCACACCGGAGCAGTTCGGCGATTTCGTCAACGCCTGTCACCAGGCCGGTATCGGCGTGATTCTCGACTGGGTGCCGGCGCATTTTCCCACCGACACCCACGGTCTGGCGCAGTTCGACGGCACGGCGCTGTACGAATACGGCAACCCGCTGGAAGGCTTCCATCAGGACTGGGACACGTTGATCTACAACCTGGGACGCACCGAGGTGCACGGTTACATGCTGGCCTCGGCGCTGCACTGGTTGAAGCATTTTCACGTCGATGGCTTGCGGGTCGACGCGGTGGCCTCGATGCTCTATCGCGACTATTCGCGCAAGGCTGGCGAATGGGTGCCGAACCGCCATGGCGGACGGGAAAATCTGGAAGCCATCGATTTCCTCCGGCACTTGAATGACGTGGTCGAGCTGGAAGCCCCGGGTGCGCTGGTGATCGCCGAAGAATCCACCGCATGGCCAGGCGTCAGTCAGAGCACCCAGCAGGGCGGCCTAGGTTTTGCCTACAAATGGAACATGGGCTGGATGCACGACTCGCTGCACTACATCCAACAGGACCCGGTGTACCGCGCGCATCATCACAACGAACTGAGCTTTGGTCTGGTCTACGCCTGGTCCGAGCGCTTCATCCTGCCGATTTCCCACGACGAAGTGGTGCACGGCAAGCACTCGCTGATCGACAAGATGCCCGGCGATCGCTGGCAGAAGTTCGCCAACCTGCGCGCCTATCTGAGCTTCATGTGGACCCACCCGGGTAAAAAGCTGTTGTTCATGGGCTGTGAGTTCGGCCAGTGGCGTGAGTGGAATCACGATCAGCAACTCGATTGGTATCTGCTGCAGTATTCCGAGCACAAAGGCGTGCAGAAACTGGTTGGTGACCTCAACCGCTTGTACCGCGACGAACCGGCGCTGCACGATCAGGACGATGCGCCGCAGGGCTTCCAGTGGCTGATCGGCGATGATGCGATCAACAGCGTGTATGCGTGGCTGCGCTGGAGCAAGGACGGCAAACCGGTGCTGGTGGTGGCCAACTTCACCCCGGTGCCGCGTCAGTCCTATCGCGTGGGCGTACCGTTTGCCGGGCGCTGGACCGAGCTGCTCAACAGCGATGCCGACACCTATGCCGGGTCCAATTACGGCAATGGCGGTGGCGCGTTCACCGACGAGGTGGCGAGCCACGGGCAGTCTCTGTCGCTGGAGTTGAATCTGCCGCCGTTGGCGGTGTTGATTCTCAAGCCTGAGGGCTGATCCGGCACCACGTCGATCCTTTCGCGAGCAAGCCCGCTCCCACAAGTACGATGCAAGACCTGTGGGAGCGAGCGTGCTCGCGAAGGCGTCGGTCATGACACCGCAGGCCCCGGCCCTCAGTGATCGCATACAGCGCGAAAAGCGCGCCCGGCTATTGGTCTACCAACTGATGCGAACACCCAGATTTCCGGCCAGGCCACGCAGGTCATTGCTATCAATATTGCTACTGTAATCGGTGCTGGCGTAGACACTCACGGCGCGGTCGAGGGTCAGCACGATGCCGAGTCCGACATCCGCAGTCGAAGACTTCTGTTCGCTGTCGATGGTGTCGGTGCCGTCGAATGTCACTGAATCGGTGCCGGAAAAGGTGTGCCACAGATTGGCCCGCAGGTAGGGTTCCAGCGGCATCCCGTTGACCTGATAACGGCCCTTGAGCCGTGCGCCAAGACGCCCGGTCCAGGCGCCGTCGGAGTCGAACGATACCCGGGAGATGCCATCATCCTGGCTGTCGAGGGAGATGTTCTGGTGGATCACTTGCACTTGCGGCTCGACCAGCCAGGTGTCGTTGAGGGCGAACGGATAACCGGCCTCGGCGGAGAGCGTGAGCGCGTGGCCGCGGTTGTCCAGTTTAAGGCCGCGGTCGGAGCGGTTGTCGCCGTCGAATCGCGTGCCCATCGCCACCGTATCGATGTACCAGCCGCAGGGATCGGTCAGCGTCCAGTACAGGCCATAGCTGTCGCCCTCCAGCTTGATCTTGCCCGCACTGTTGTGTTCGAAGCCTTCGTTGAAACCGTCGACATCGCCTTGAATCCGGCTATGGCCGACAAACAGACCGATGCGTTGGGTCTGACCGCCAGAGGTCGGCGAGCTGTACAGATCGTTGCCGACCTGGAAGCCGTTGAGCGAGCCGTCCAGGCGCGGCGTGACAGTCCCGGCCCAGGTGTGGTCGAGGTTCTTGCCGTAGACCCGACCCCAACCGGCGCCAAACGCACCGGTCTCGCTGAGCAGGCGCTGTTCGCCCTGACGGTCGTGGAAAGTGCCGAGGGCGCTGAGGGTCAATTGTGCGGCGGCGGGCGGCAGCACTGACCAGGTTGGCACCTCGGGACGGTAGATCGGGATCGGTGCGGCGCCTGCCACGGCGACGGGCAGTACCGGCTGCACAGCCAATGCCGCAACAGGCGCAGCCGGGGGCGATGCCGGGGTTGTCGGCGAAGCCGGTTGCCCGGGAGGCGAGGGCGCGATCACAGGGGCCGGGATGATGGCGGCCGCGACCGGTACAGGCACCACTGGCACAAGAATCGGCGGCAGCGTCGGATCGGGATTGGGCACGCTCACCACCTGAGGCGCGACCACCGCCGAGCGCAGATACCAGCTGTTTTCGCTGCCGGCGGTGACACCGCCCTTGAACAGGTAGTAATCGTAGGCACCGGCTGAAATCGGGCCGTTGAGGACGAACGCGGAATTGTTGCTCACGGCAGTACCTTGGGCCTGTACCAGTTGAATGCCGTTTTCCAGCGTCAGCCCACCCAGCCCGCCGAGATTGCTGACGGTGATGGCGGTCATGCCGCTCAGGCTGCCGTTGTTGACCACCAGTTTGTCACTGGGTGCGCCGTCGCCATCGAGCACGCTTTGCAACAGCAACTGCCCGCCATTGCCGACATAGTTGCCATTGACCGTCAGTGTGTCATCGGTGCGACTGTTGTTGCGGGTCAGGTCAATGACCCCGGCGTTATTGAAAGTCACCGCTTGCCCGGCCACGGCAGGTGACACGGCGCCCTGGGTCGAGAACACGCTGCTGCTGGCGTCGACGTTCAGCGTACCCGTGCCACTGACAACATCGCCCAGCAGCAAGGTGCCCGAGCCCAGTTCCAGTTGCGAGGCGTTGTTCAGGTTCACTGTTTCCCAATGGCTGAAGCGCGCCGGCAGTGCGGTGCGGGTATTGTCGAAGGTCAGCACATCGTTGCCGGCGCCGCCATCCACGCTCGGTGTCAGCGTGAGCAGGCTGTCATCCAGATTGCGCAGCGTTGCGTTGTCGTTGCCGTCGCCCATCAGAATTGCCGAGCGGATTATCCCGCCGCTCCACAGCAAGCTGTCGTCACCGGCGCTGGCGCGAATCTCACCGCCAATTTCACCGCCGGTCACGGTGATGCTGTCGTTGCCACCACTGACGCTGATGTTGCCGCCGATGCGCCCGCCGGAAACGATAATGGTGTCGGTGCCGAAGCCGGTCACCAGATTGCCGAGGATCTGCCCGCCGGACAGATCGAAGATGTTGTTGTCGAGTTTCATGTCGACGCGGCCGATGGTGCCGCCGGTCATGCGCGCAACGTCGCCGTCCTCGAAGGCACCGACGATGGTGCCACCGGTCATCAGAAAGGTATCGCGGCCGTCGCCCTGTGCCAGCGAGCCAATGGAACCGCCGCTCATGACGAAGTCGTCGATGCCGGCACCCTGGCTGACCGCGCCGGTAATCACCCCCGATTGCATGTTCACCCGGTCGGCGCCGGCGCCAAAGGTCACGCTGCCATTGATCTGTCCGGTGCCGTTGGCGGGGAAGGTCAGGCTGTTGTTGCCGGCAAGATCAGTCAGCGACCCGCTGCTGCCGCTGTCACAGGTGAAGGCGTCGTTGCCGGGACCTGCAATCAGCGAACAGGCAGCAGAGGCGGGTGGGCTGTTGAGCAACAGGAGCGAGGCAGGCAGGAGCAAAGCCTGCGGCAGTGACCGCAGGTGTCTGGTGTAGCGCGTCATGGCAATTCCCTTCGGCTGAATTCGGGAAATCCATCCTTGAGCGAGCCTTGGCTCGGCCTCCCGATACAACTGAGGCACAACGTGAGAACCATGCTCTAACGAATTGAATGCGCTACTCCTTGAGCTGTTTTAGGTGTAGAAGGTTTTGCCCGTCGATCAAGCAGGGCTGACCAACGGTCATGTCAGAACTGCGTTTACAAATGCACTTCAACCGCCAGCGGCAAGTGATCCGACAGGTGTGTCCACGGCCTGTTGCCCAGTATTTGCGGGTCGTGGCTGCTGGCATTACGCAGGTAGACCCGGTCTAGGCGCAGCAATGGAAAACGTGCCGGATAGGTCTTGGCAGGACGACCGTGGTGGCGCTCGAACGCTTCGTGCAAGTCATCGCGGCGGGCGAGGGTCAGGTTGCCCTGCAACTGCCAGTCGTTGAAGTCACCGGCAATGATCACCGGTGCATCGTCGGGCAGTGATTCGAGCAACTGGCAGAGCAGTTGCAACTGCAGTTGCCGATGGCTTTCCAGCAAACTCAAATGCACGCAGATCGCATGCACTTCGGCGTGCCCCGGTACGTCCAGCACACAATGCAGCAAGCCTCGGCGTTCGGGGCCGGTGATCGACACGTCGAGGTTGCGGTATTCGCGGATCGGGTACTTCGACAGCAGGGCATTGCCGTGGTGACCATCGGGGTAGACGGCATTGCGCCCGTAGGCGAAGTCGCTCCACATACTGTCGGCGAGAAATTCGTATTGCGAGGTTTGCGGCCATTCGTTGTAGCGATTGGAATGGCGTTCGTGTTCACCGACCACTTCCTGCAGAAACACCAGATCGGCGCAGGTGCTGCGCACTGCTTCGCGCAGTTCCGGCAGGATGAAGCGCCGGTTGAGGGCGGTGAAGCCCTTGTGAGTATTGACCGTCAGCACGCGCAGGCGCTGGATGACGGGGGCGTCGACGGCGTGACGCTTGGGATCGCTGGACACGTTCACTCCTCTGAAAACGGCTTCCTTCTTATGCGACTGATGCAGTGGGGCGGCAGTTCCTTGTAGATGCGGTATGAGCGCAGGCAAAAAACTGTGGGAGCGGGCTTGCTCGCGAAGACGGCGGGTCAGACACCTGTGATGTTGCAGGTGACGACCTGTTCGCGAGCAAGCCCGCTCCCACAGGGTTGTGTGCTTCAGACGAAGACTATTTCGTAGGGCAGGCGCATGCGCTCCAGGATCACCCGCGGCAGCAGGGGCGCGATGCCGATGGCCGGTTCGCCCTTGAGCTGGCTGGCATAGGCATGGGTGGCGTGGCTCTTGCGCGCGACAGTCCAGGTGTCGAGCCGCAATTTGCGCGCACGTTCCCAGGGGATCAGGTGCTGATCGCGTTCCGGCCAGTGCCAGGCCCAGACCGGCACGTCATGAAAGGTTGCTCCGACCTGCGCTGCCGCTTTGGCGCTGGCATTTCCGACCGCCTCGTGGTCGTCACTGCCGTCGCCGGCCCAGGTACTGAAGACCACATCTCCGGGGCGCAGGTAGCGCGCGATGAAGTCGGTGAGGTCGGCTTCGCGCTCCAGCAACGCATTGTCGGTGAACCCGCCGCGTACCCATTTCAGGCTGTGCATCGGCAGACCGAGGCGGCGCAGGGCTTCGACGCTTTCTTGCGGGCGGAATACGCTCAGGCGTTTTTCCGACCATTGTCGCGAGCCGGGGTGGCTGGCGCTGCCGTCAGTGATCGAGAGCAATTGCAGGGGGTGGCCGAGGCTGGAAAGTAATTGCAGGAGGCCGCCGCAGGTCACCACTTCATCACCAGGATGCGGTGCGACCACCACCGCTCGGGCACCGGGGGGCACCAGACTGTGGGTGTTGATGACGGGAATGTTGTCCAGCTGCGGGGCGCTGTTCCATATCTGCGCCGGCAGCGGATTGTCGCTGAGGGATAACGGTTTCATGGGTGTTACGTCCTTGTCGTGTCTGGCCCTCAGTCGTACAGACGCCGTGGAAAATCAGGCGCGCGCGACCCGTGAAGGCTGATGGATTGCCGTGCGACGCTCCGAACCCTGGATTGCCGCGCAGCAGAGTATTGCTCATGACGGCCGGTTCGTCGCGTCACAGATCAATCTGATCCGCTTTTTTTTGATCGAGCTGTGCCAAATGTCGCAGATAATCACCGAATCCACCGCGTGCACGACTGTCCAGTCGGGCGCTGGTGTGCACTTGCGGGCGATGGCTCCAGGCGATGTCGGCGCCGGACAGTTCCAGTTGCCGCACCAGTTGCACGTCTTCATCGCAGGCCAGCGGTTCGAAGCCGCCAGCCCAGCGGTAGGCGTCGGCGCTGATTCCCAGGTTGGCGCCGTGGATGTGCCGATGCCCGTCACGCGCCTGATAGTGGCGGTGATAGCGGATCTGCGCGGCCTCGTCGAACGATTGATCCCAATGCTCGACGGTCACGGTGCCGCACACCGCGTCGGCCCCCAGCCCCAGTTGCGCCACCAGCCAGTCATCGGCCACCCGGCTGTCGGCGTCGGAGCAGGAAATCCACCGCGCACCGCGCTCCAGCAGGACTTGCGCACCGGCGGCCCGGGCCTGACCGACATTGCGCGCGTCGATGTGCAGGCTCAGCACGGGAAAGCCGCTGACGATCTGCGCCGAGCGGTCGGTGCAGCTGTCGAGCACCACCAGCACTTCCACCGGTTCGCCGGCCAACAGCCCGTGCTTGCTGGCGCGCAGCGCAGCGGTGAGGCATTGCCCCAGCAGGTCTTCCTCGTTGTGTGCAGGAATCAGAATGCCAATCATCTCAGGCCCTCCAGCGCTGCCACCGAGCGCGGCTCGCGACTCCAGACTTCGAGAATAAAGTCGGCTTCCTGGTGCAGTGCCAGGCGCGGCAGCGGCAAATGTTCGTGGATCAGGTCGTGAACCTGACGTGCATTGAGCGGGCAGCCTTCGATTGGCGGGCGCCAGTGACAGGCCAGCAATTGCCCGTCGGCGGTCAGGCAATCACTGATGCGCCGGATTACTTCTGTCAGATCCCGGGCATCGAGGTAGTAGCCGATTTCGCTAAATACAATCAGGTCGAATTTTTCCTCCGGCCAGTCGCCGGGCAAGCGACTTTGGCGCACTTGCGCATGGTCAAAAAGACTCAATCGGGTACGCGCCAGACTCACCGCCGCACTGGCGGTGTCGCAGCACAGCAGACGGTCGCAACGGCTGGCAAGTTCGGCGCTGAGTTCGCCATTGGCGCAACCGGGTTCGAAGATTGCCCGGTAGTGCGCGCGGGGCAGCGCAGCGAGAGTGATCGCGCGTTTGCGCTGCTCGTACCAGCGTTCGCGAAAGGCCCAAGGGTCATCGTTGGCGCTGAACAGGCCGTCGAAGTAGCGATCATCGACGCTCACAGGAACACCACTTCGAAAGGTTGCAGCAGCCGCTCCAGCACGTAGGGCGCCAGCACTGGCGGCAGTCCGGCCTGCGGATCGCCTTCCAGTTGGCTGGCGAATGCATGCACCGCGTGGCGTTTGCGCGCGACTTGCTCGGTGGATAACGCAATCTTGCGCGCCCGATGCCACGGCACCGAGGCATCTTCGGGATCGGCCCAGTGCCAGGTCCACACCGGCAGTTCGTGACAGCTGGCGCCAACGCGCCGGGCGGCCTCGATGCTGGCGCGGCCGACGGCTTCGTGATCGCAATGGCCATCCTCGGCCCAGGTACTGAACACCACGTCGCCGGGGTGCAGGTGGCGTTCGATAAACTCGACGAGCGCCGGCTCCTGAGCGGCGACTTGGGTATCGGTGAAACCGCCGCGCAGCCATTTCATCCGGTGCAGCGGCACACCGAGGCGCCGCAGGGCTTCGGCCGATTCCTGCGGACGCACCACGCTCAAGCGTTCGACCGGCCAGCGCTCGGAGCCCGGGTGGCTGGCGCTGCCGTCGGTGACCGAGATCAGTTGCAAGGGCCGGGCAGCCGCAGCGAGCAGTTGCAACAGCCCCCCGCAACCGAGGACTTCATCGTCCGGGTGCGGAGCGACGATCACGGCGCGGGCACCGGGTGGTACCAGACTAAGGACATCGATGCTGTCCAGCGCAGCCAGTTGCCGGGAGTGTTGCCATTGGTCCAGGGAAGTGCCTTGGCCGACGATCGGGTTGGGTTTGCTGGCAGCGTTCATAGTATCCAGGCCTCCTCGGAGTGTTCGGCAATCTGTTGGCCGAGGGCAGCCAGGTCGCGCTCGGCGTGGCTTTGGCGCAGGAATACCGGCAGGTCGGCGCTCAACCGGGCGAAGTGCCGATCCTTGCAGAAAGGACCGGCACCGAGCGCTCGCCCGACTTCGCGCAGTACTTGCTCGGCGGTTTGTTCGATCACGGCGCGAGCACGCCGGGCCAGCAATTGAGCATTGGCCTCGGGGTGCGTGTCGATGTGCAGCGCACTGAAGCGCAGCACGCTGGCCGCCGCGTACAACGCCGAATCGACCGCGCCGAGGTGGGCGAGGGCGTGCGGCTCTTGGCGTTTTGCACAGTGTTGGCGCAGTGCTTCGGCGATCTGCCGCGCCGCGCCGTACCAGCACGCGGCGATACCGATCCCGCCTTGCCAGAAACCGGGGCGCTGCAGGTAATCGCCGGGATTGCCGATGGCTTGCGCTTCGGCGCCGTTGAACTCTACTTCAACGCTGGCGGTGGCCCCCATGCCGACGGCTTGCCAACCCTGATCGGTGATGGTCACGCCCGGTTGATCAAGCGCCACCGCGACCAGTTGCTGACGTTCATCAGCGTCCCACGCGGTCAGCAGCGCATGGCTGAGTACTGCCGCGCCGGAGCACCAGGCCTTGCGCCCGTCGAGGCGAACCATGTGCCCGGTCGGCGTTACGTGCACCCGCGCCTGCGGCGGTTCGGCCGCCCACATGCCCCAGGTGCTGCCCGGAGTGGGCGAACCGCCGAGTTGTTCGATGATCGCCAGCGCGTCGGTGTGGCCTTCATACAGTTTGCACAAACCCAGATCGTGTCCGCCGACTTCCGCCAGGCGCTGAAAGCGCTCCAGCGTACGGCCACTGCCGGGTAGTGGCAGTTGATCCAGCCCGGCCTCGACCATCGCCCGCAGGCACTGGCCGAGGGATTCGCTGTCGGGATAGTGCGGCGGGCGACGCGCCAGATAGCAGTGCAGGTCCATGTCAGTCTTCTTCTTCGCGTTGCAGCTCGAACAGCAGCAGTGAACGGCCGGTGACGGAATATTCATGGCCGAAGTCGAAGCGCTCCTGACCGCGAACCGCCGGTTGATTGGTGTCGACCATGCACGTCCAGAAACTGCCTTCAGGCACTTCCGGCAGCGTGAAGTTGACGATGTCGTGATGCGCGTTGACCACCAGCAGCAATGTCGCATCGCCCCCCTTGCGGCGGATCCCGGTTTCCTGGGCGCGGCCATCGAGGAGCATGCCCAGGCAACGGTTATGCGCGTCGTGCCAGTGTTCGGTGGTCATCTCGGTGCCGTCCGGTGCGAGCCAGGTCACGTCCTTGACGCCGATATCCTCGTTGTATTCGCCGACCAGAAAGCGTCCGCGCCGCAGGATCGGATAAGCCATGCGCAACTTGATCAGGCGCTTGACGAACTTGAGCAGTGCCTTGCCGTCCTCGCTCAGGTCCCAGTTGACCCAACCGATCTCGCTGTCCTGGCAATAGGCGTTGTTGTTGCCGTCCTGGGTGCGGGCGAATTCGTCGCCGGCGACGATCATCGGTGTGCCCTGGGACAGCAGCAGGGTGGCGAAAAAGTTGCGCATCTGCCGGTGGCGCAGCGCATTGATTTCGGGATCGTCGGTCGGGCCTTCGACGCCGTGGTTCCACGACAGGTTGTTGTTGCTGCCGTCCTGATTGTTCTCGTCGTTGGCCTCGTTGTGCTTGTCGTTGTACGACACCAGGTCATTGAGGGTGAAACCGTCGTGGGCGGTGATGAAGTTCACCGAAGAGTACGGCCGCCGCCCGCGCTGGTTGAACATCTCGCCCGACGCGGTCATGCGGCTGGCGAAGTCGGCGACCTGGCCGTCGTCACCTTTCCAGAACGCGCGCACGGTGTCGCGGAACTTGTCGTTCCACTCGACCCAGCCCGGCGGAAAGTTACCCACCTGATAACCACCGGGACCGCAGTCCCACGGCTCGGCGATCATTTTCACCTGACGCAGCACCGGGTCTTGGCGGCAGGCGACGAGGAAGCTGTGACGCTCGTCGAAACCGTCGTGATAACGCCCGAGAATGGTCGCCAGATCGAAGCGGAAACCGTCGACATGCATCTCGCTGGCCCAGTAGCGCAGCGAGTCGGTGACCATTTGCAGAACGCACGGGTGGCTCAGGTCGAGGGTGTTGCCGGTGCCGGAATCGTTGATGTAGAAGCGCTTGTCGTCGGGCATCAGCCGGTAATACGAGGCATTGTCGATGCCGCGCATCGACAGGGTCGGGCCTTGCTCATTGCCCTCGGCGGTGTGGTTGTAGACCACGTCGAGGATCACCTCCAGATTGGCCTCGTGCAGGTGCGCCACCATCTCCTTGAACTCAGCGATCTTGCCGCTGGCCAGGTAGCGCGGGTCCGGGGCAAAGAAGGCGATGCTGTTGTAGCCCCAGTAGTTGGTCATGCCCTTGTGCAGCAGGTGCTGGTCGTTGACGAAAGCATGGATCGGCAGCAATTCCACACTTGATACGCCGAGCTTGCGAATGTGTTCGAGCACATCGTCGACCATCAACCCGGCAAACGTGCCACGCACGTTCTCCGGCACTGCCGGGTGACGCATGCTGATGCCGCGCACGTGGGTTTCATAAATGATCGTCTTGTCCCACGGCACGCTGACGCGGTGGTCGTTGCCCCAGGTATGCGCCGGATCAATGACCTTGCACTTGGGCACGAATGGCGCGCTGTCGCGTTCGTCGAAACTGAGGTCGGCATCCGGGTGGCCGATGGTGTAGCCGAACAGCGCCTCGGACCATTTCAACTGGCCTACCAGTTGTTTGGCGTAGGGGTCGATGAGCAATTTGTTGTGATTGAAACGATGACCATTGGCCGGGTCATAAGGCCCATACACGCGATAGCCGTAGATCAGCCCCGGGTGGGCATCGGGCAGGTAACCGTGGAAAATCTCATCGGTGTATTCCGGCAGTTCGATGCGTTCGAGTTCGACTTCGCCGGCATCGTCGAAAATGCACAGTTCAACCTTGGTGGCGTTGGCGGAAAACAGCGCAAAGTTCACCCCCAGACCATCCCAGGTCGCACCCAGCGGGAAGGGCAGGCCTTCACGGATTCTCGAGGGCTCGGCGTGCGCTGCGGGCTCGGCTTGCTTTGGACGGGTCATGATTGCTCCTGCAAAAACGGGGAAATTCTCGGCTGATACAAAACCTAGTAGGAGTGAGCCTGCTCGCGATAGCGGTCTGACCTTCAATCCGGATTTCGCCTGATATATCGCTATCGCGAGCAGGCTCACTCCTACAGGGAGGTTGTGTGTTTCTTGAGGACGAGTTGGCCCTCGGTGGCGAGCGAGCCCGCCACACGGTCATTCAGTTCAATAATCCGGGTGTGTCAGTTGGCCGGGGGCTTGCGTGGGGCCCGGGGCTTTTTCTCGGTGGCCTTTTCACCCGGTGGTACGACTTTGGCCGCACCGGCCGGCTTGGCTTTGGCTGCCGCCGGAGCCTTGGGCGTGGCCGCCGGGGCCTTGCCGTCAGTGCCTTTGCCGGCGGTCTTGCTGCCCGCCGCTTTCGGTGATTTCTTCGGCGCCAGGGCCTCGGCTTCAGCCAGTTTGCGCGCCATCTCCCAGTGCCGCGCTTCATGACCTTCAGGTTTACCTTCCGATTCCCAGATCTGATAGGCGAACTCGCGGATGCGTTTATCGTCGGTACTCATCGCAATGCTCCTGAACTGAACTCGTCGTTACGTAAAGTGTTGGATAAAGAGATTGACCGGGATATCCCCCAGCGCGGCGCTGACGTTCAGCTCCCTGTTTTTTGTGACTGCGCGGCTTTGAAAAAGTCCCTTCAGGTTTGTCTCAGAGGCGGCGAACGGTAAAACCACCCGCGTATCGCCCCAGCGCAGCGCATCGACTTGTGGCACGGCACTGTTTTCCAGCAGCGTCGCGCAGCGGATCGGCGCGATCACGATGGCGTACGTCCCCGCGTGTTCACGGGCAAACGCGAGCACGTTGTGCGCCTGGCTGCCCAGTACCTCCAGGGCCTGGTACGTGCCTCGCCGAAACAGCTCGGCGTGTTCGGCGCGCAGGCGCAATACCTGAGCGATCAACGCTTGTTTGATGCGCCCGTCACGCCAGTTCGCCAGCAAGTCCTCCAACGGCGGCTGCCGGTGCAAGGCTTGCTCGCGTGCGGCGTAATCCACCGGCCGGCGGTTGTCCGGATCGACCAGGCTGAAATCCCAGAACTCGTTGCCCTGATACAGATCCGGCACCCCCGGCACGGTCATGCGCAGCAAGGTTTGCGCCAAGCCGTTGAGCGCGCCGGCAGCGGCGATGCTGTTGACGGTCTTGCTCAGTGCGGCGCGCAGCAGTTCGCCCTCTTCACCGGTGAGCAGACGCTGAGTGAACGTCTGTGCGGCGTTTTCATAGGCTTCGTTGGGCGCGCTCCAACTGCTTTGCAACTTGGCTTCGCGCAGGGCTTTCTGCTGCCACTGCCCGATGCGCTCGGCGTAGTCGGCGAAACCCTGGCGATCATCATCGCGCAACTGCAGCGGCCAACTGCCGAGCAGTGCCTGATAGAGGATCAGTTCATCACCGGACGACGGCACCTGGTCATCGTCACGCAGCGGCCGGGCGAGGGCGCGCCACAACTCGACCTGTTCGGCGTACCAATGGCTGCGTTCGCTGAGTACCGCCAGCCGCGCCCGGGTGTCCTCGCCGCGTTTGTGGTCGTGGGTGGCAGTCGCCAGCAGGTTGTCGGGGAACGTCTCCAGTCGTTGTTGATTGACGGCATGAAAATCACTGACCGGTGCGCTGAACTGCTCGGTGTTGTAGCCGACGTCATTGCGCGACAGCAGCACCGCCGAGCGATACAGCGCGGTGTCTTCCACAGCCTTGGCCGCTGCCGGTGAGGTCAGTTGCTGGAAGCGTACGCAGGCGTGCTTGAGGATCTTGCGCGAGCGCCCGTGCGGTTTGTTGCGCCACGGCGTGCCACCGAGCCAGGCCGCCACGCAGTCGAGCACCGGCCAGTCGCCTTCGCCCAACGTCTGACGGGCACCGTCCATGGCCTGCTGGAAAAACCGTTCATCCTGCGCCGAGCGGCCCAGCGCGCTGATGTAAGTGCGATAGACCGGGAAGTGCACGATCAGCGCCTGCAACACCCGGCGGATTGCGCCGAGGGTCAGGTCGCGGGTCATCAAGTCGTCTCGCGCCACTTGCAGCAATGCCTGGGCGACGCTTTCGCAATCGCTGGCCAGCGAGCCGTTGAGGATCTGCTGGCGCGCCAGTTGTGCTTCTTCGATGAACGCTGCCGGGCGCTCGGTGCGCCGCTGCCACAGGTCGCCGAGCACGTATTCGCCGTCGGGATTGTGTTGCAGCAGTGCCAGTTGATTCATGAATTCGTAGCCGGTGCTGCCATCCACCGCCCAATCGCGGCGCAGGGTTTCGCCGGCGCCGAGAATCTTCTCGACGTAGATCGGCAGATGCCGGCCCGGTGCGAGCAGGTCAAGGCGCCGACGCAGCTTGCGGCAGTAACCGCGCGGGTCGGCGAGGCCGTCAATGTGGTCGATGCGCAAACCGTCGACCAGGCCTTCGGCGATCAACTGGAAGATCTTGCCGTGGGTCGCTTCGAACACGGCCGGGCGTTCGACACGCAGGCCACCGAGTTCGTTGATGTCGAAAAAACGCCGCCAGTTGATGTCATCGGCAGCGGTGCGCCAACTGGCCAGACGGTAGCTCTGGCGTTCCAGCAACTGATGCAGCTTGTGAAAGCCTGCCTCGGTGGTGGAGTCGTAGTGCGTCAGGTTGTGTTCGATGGCTTGGAGGATCTGCGGGTCGCTTGCCAGCTCGCGCAATTCTGCCTTGAGCGGCATCGCCAGCGAGTGGGCGTCGGTCTGGTAACTGAGGGTACTGAAACGATCGGCCAGGGATTTCAGTGCTTCGACCGGTTTGAGCAACTCACCGTAGTCATTCGGGCAGATCGGGAAGTGATGCTCGTAGTGCTCGACGTGAAAGCGCCCTTGCTGCGCATCGAAGTGCAGTTTCAACGTGCCTTCCTGCAGGGCGATGCCGTAATCGCTGCCGAGAAACGGCAGCAGCAATTGGCCCTCCATCAACGGGTCCGGCGAGTGCCACTGGATGTCGAAGAACTCGCCATAAGGGCTTAGCCGACCCCACTCCAGCAGGTCGAGCCACCACGGATTGTCACCGCCGCCGACCGCCATGTGGTTGGAAACGATGTCAAGGATCAGCCCCATGCCGTGTTCGCGCAGGGTGCTGACCAGCCGCCGCAGCGCCGGCTCGCCGCCGAGTTCCGGGTTGACCTGAGTCGGATCGACCACGTCGTAACCGTGCATCGAGCCGGCCCGGGCCGCGAGCAGAGGCGAGGCGTAGAGGTGGCTGATGCCGAGGCTGGCAAAGTACGGCACCAGTGGCACCGCCTGCTCCAAAGTGAAGCCCTTGTGAAATTGCAGGCGCAGAGTCGCGCGCAATGGCTGGATGAGCGTCTGGTTCATTGGTCACGCTCGGCAGCCTGCAGGCGGGCGCAGGCCAGCAGTTCCAGGCGACGGGCCGCATCGACGCCATCGAGCAAGGCTTCGCTGTTGCCGGGCAATCGTCGCGACCAG
The DNA here is from genome assembly GCF_000633255.1 of Pseudomonas sp. H1h. Classification (GTDB taxonomy): domain Bacteria; phylum Pseudomonadota; class Gammaproteobacteria; order Pseudomonadales; family Pseudomonadaceae; genus Aquipseudomonas. The sequence continues at coordinate 107,919 of NZ_AYMJ01000011.1, read as the reverse complement.
TTCGGGTGGCTGTCGATGGTGCCGGGCAGGTTGGCCTGTTCATCGATGCCCAACGCATCTTCCAGAGGCAGCAACACCAACGGCGCGCGGGTATGGCCGAGGAAACGCACGCTGGCGTCCACCACCTGATCGGCTTCGTGGGACTCTTCGCGAAAGTTCTGCGGGTCCTGGCTCAGTGCGCTGCGCAAGCCTTCGCGCTCACGTTGGCGATAACGGCGCCATTCGATTTCACCGTTGCCGTCGACGAAACCCAAACGCGAATTCCAGTCGATGTCGCGACCATGCCACCAGCCGTTGAGCGTTGGCAGGTCGTGGGTGCTGGTGGTCGCCAGGGCGTTGTCCGGCCAGTCGAGAATCGGTTTGAAACGGGTGTTGTCCTGTTCGAACAGCAGCACGCGCATGCCGAGTATCGAGCGGGCGCTGAGCTTTTCCCGCAAGCCGTCGGGCACGGTGCCGAGGTCTTCGCCGAGGACGATGGCCTGATGGCGATGGGATTCGAGGGTCAGCAACCGCAGCAGATCGTCCACCGGGTAATACAGGTACGCGCCGTCCGCCGGTGCGGCGCCGTTGGGGATCACCCACAGGCGCTGCAGGCCCATCACGTGATCGATGCGCAGCCCGCCGGCATGGGCGAAGTTGGCCCGGAGCATGTCGATGAAGGCACGAAAACCGTTGCGGATCAGGCCTTCGGGAGAAAACGCGGAAATCCCCCAGCCCTGACCGGAGCGGTTGAGAATGTCCGGTGGCGCGCCGACGGTGAGCGAGGCGAGCAACTCGTCCTGAAAACTCCAGGCCTGACTGCCGGCACCGTCAGCACCGACAGCGAGGTCGGCGATCAGGCCGATGCCCATGCCGGCGCTGCGTGCGGCGGTTTGCGCACGCTCCAGGCAACGGTGGATCAGCCATTGGCAGAAGGCGAAGTAACCGATGCGCTCGGCGTACTCCTCGGCAAACGCTTCGAGGGCGGCACCGCGTGGGTCGTGCCAGTGTTCGGGCCACTCGCGCCAGTCAAGGCTCTCGCCACGGGCGGCGCGCATCTCCTGAATCGCCTCGAAGCGGCAGTGGTTTTCCAGTGCTTCGCCGCCGCTGTGGCGGAAACTGGCGAAGTCCGGATGCAATGGATGCTCGCCGGCGACGAAACCGTCGTACAAGGCTTGCAGCAGTTTCTGTTTGGCGTCGGCCGCCGTCGGCCAATCGATGAGTTTAAGGTCTTCCAGCTGCTGGAATTGCTCGGCCAGACCACTGGACTCGATCGCATCACGCAGCGCCCGTTCACCGAGGATTGCCCCAGGGGCAGCATAGAGGGAGTTGAGGAACAGACGGCTGGACGGCGAATAAGGGCTGTAGCGCCCGGTGTCGGCACTGAACATCGCGTGCAGCGGGCTGATCGCCAGCGCTTCGGCACCGCGCTCACCGGCGACCCGCGCCAGTTCTTCCAGCGCTTGAGTGTCGCCGAAGCCGCCATCGCCGGGGCGGCGCAGACCATACAGTTGCACGCTCAGGCCCCAGACGCGGGGGATCGGGTTGTCCACGGCATCACCAACGCTGAAGCAACGCTGCGGCGCCACGGCCAGAGTGAAATATTGATCGCCGATGTGCACCTGTTGATAGCCGACCGGGATCAGCCCGGGCAGTACGGCCTCGGCGTCGAGTTTGAGGTTCAGCCGCGAGCCGTCTTCGAGGTGGATTTCGCACGGGGTTTGCGCTTCGAAATAGCGCGCCAGGTCCACGCCGACGCCCACGTCTGCAGTCAGCAGCGGCGGCAAGTGGCGGTCCTGCTGCACTTGTTGCAGTTGCAGCAGGCTGGCGTCGATTTCCTGAGCGGTATTGGCCGGATGGCCCAGCCCGGTGAGGACATTGCGCAGCACCGCCGGGGCGACTTTCTGCGGGCGGCCATTGGCGTCGATCCAGTCGACGGCGAGGCCGGCTCTGCTGGCCAGAATTTCCAGTTGCGCATCGCTCATAGGCGCTCTCCATCCAGAGGTTGCAAAGGGGTTGCGGCCGTGAGGCTGACAAGCGCGCAATACGCGGGCAGTTGGCCCGGTTCCGACAGGGCAACGGCCGGCGGCTGCTGAAACAGCCACACGGCGTCGGTCTGTGCAGGGTTGACCACTGGCGTATCGCTGAGGTTCAGGTCAATTCGCAGCTCACTGCCATCGCCCAAGCGCCAGCGCGCACTGACCGCGCCATGGCCGAGCAGATGCGCGCCGAGCGCCTGGGTGCCGGACAGATTCGGGATGATGTAGCGATGGCGCAGTTGCAGCAGTTGCCGGTACAGCGCGAGGGTTTGTTGCTGTTTCGCACTGCCGTTGCCAATCAACCGCGGCTGTGAGGCGTGGAAGGTCTGTTCGGCGTTGGGGTCGGGAATCTGCTCACGCTTGTGCGGATCGGTGAACGCGCTGAACGCCGCGAATTCATTGCGCCGGCCTTCTCGCACCTGTTCCGCCAGTTCGCCGTGATGGCTGGTGAAAAACAGGAAAGGCTGTTCAGCCGCGTACTCGTCACCCATGAACATCAGCGGAATCATCGGAGACAGCAGCAACAGCACGGTTGCTGCCTGCAAGGCACGCGGGTCGGTCAGTTGATGCAGGCGCTCGCCGAAAGCCCGGTTGCCGATCTGGTCGTGGTTTTGCAGGAACAGCACGAACGCGGTCGAGGGCAGATGCTCGCTGGGCTCGCCACGCGGTTCACCGTGGCGGGTGATATGGCCCTGGAACACGAAGCCCTGGCTCAGGCAACGGACCAGTTGTTCGGTGGGTTGGGCGGCATAGTCGGCGTAATAGGCATCGGTTTCGCCGGTCAGCAGCACGTGCAGGGCGTTGTGCCCGTCATCGTTCCACTGCGCGTCGTAGTCGTATTCCAGCAGGCTGGACTGGTTGAGTTCGTTTTCCACGGTCAGCCAGACGTGACGGGTCGGATCGACCTGCTGGCGGATGCGCTGCGCCAGTTCCGGGAGGAAATCCGGGCTTTCAATTGCGTGAACCGCGTCCAGACGCAGCCCATCGAAGCGGTATTCCAGTAACCACATCAGCGCGTTTTCGATGAAGAAATCCCGCACTTCACGCTGGCGGAAGTCGATGGCGGCGCCCCACGGCGTGTGTTTGTCTTCGCGAAAGAAGCCTTTGGCGTAACGGTTGAGGTAATTGCCATCGGGGCCGAAGTGGTTGTAAACCACGTCGAGAATCACCGCCAGACCATGGCCGTGGGCGCTGTCGATCAAATGTTTGAGTTGTTCCGGCGTGCCATAGGATGCTTGCGGTGCGAAGGGCAATACGCCGTCGTAGCCCCAGTTTCGACTGCCGGGAAACTGCGCCAGCGGCATCAGCTCGATGGCGGTAATCCCCAGTTCGACCAGGCGCGACAGGTGCTGCTCGACTTCAGCAAAGCCACCGAGTGCGCCAACGTGCAGCTCGTAAATCACCGCTTCGCTCCACGGCCGACCTTGCCAGGCGGTGTGGCGCCAGCGGTACGCCAGTGGATCGACCACCACGCTGGGGCGGTCAATGTCACCGTCCTGGGCGCGGGAGGCCGGGTCGGGCACCTCCAGTTCGCCGTCGATGTTGTAGCGGTAGCGAGTGCCCGCCGGGCACCGGGTCTTGATCACGAACCAGCCATCGCCCTGCGGCAACATCGGTAGGGACTGGCCGTTTTCGAGCTCGACACTGACGTAAAACGCATCCGGCGCCCACAGCGCAAATTGAGTGTGTTCGGCGTCCTGCATGATCGCGCCGTGGGGCCAGTTTTCTTGGGTCCGTAACGGCATCGTGGAAAACTCCCTGAGTTATTTGTGGCCGGCTTTACCCAGCGCCTTGGCGACCAGTTGTTCGTAGAGTTCGGCGTAGGGTTCGACCGCTTTGCACCAGTTGAACGGCGCGGCCATCGCGCGGCAACGCATGGCATTGAGCAGTTCGGGGAAGGCAAACACCTTGAACGCACGGCTCAGGGCTTCGCGGTAGCTGTCGGCGGTGGACTCGTTGAAGAGGAAGCCTGTGACGCCGTTCTCGATGGTGTCGGCCAGCCCGCCGGTGTTGCGCGCCACCGGCAGCGAACCGAAGCGCTGCGCGTACATCTGGCTCAAGCCGCATGGTTCATAACGCGACGGCATCAGCAGAAAATCGCTGCCGGCAAACATGCGCCGGGCGTCGGTTTCATTGAAGCCGATGCGCACGCCGATCTGCCCCGGGAAGCGCAGCGCCAGCTCACGCATGGCCTGTTCTTCTTCCGGCTCGCCGCGACCGATGATTGCGATCTGGCCGCCGTTCTGCACGATGTACTCGGACACTGCCTGCGTCAGGTCCAGACCCTTTTGATAGACCAGACGTGAGACCACGGCGAACAGCGGGCCTTGCGAGTCTTTCAAGCCGAACAGTTCACGCACGTGGGCTGCGTTGATCGCTTTGCCTTCCCAGTCGCCAATGGCGAATGGCGCGAACAGGTGCGGGTCGGTGGCCGCGTCCCAGCTCTCGTCGATGCCGTTGGGGATGCCACTGAGCAAGCCTTGCTGGGTCTTGGCGGCGAGAAAACCGTCGAGGCCGCAGCCGAAATCCGGGGTGGTGATTTCTTGCGCATAGGTCGCGCTAACCGTGGTGATGTGGCTCGAATAGGCCATGCCGGCCTTGAGGAACGACATCTTGCCGTAGAACTCCATGCCTTCCTGTTGCAGGGCGTGGGTCGGGATACCCAGTTCCGGGCACGAACCAAGGCTGGTCACGCCTTGATAAGCGAGGTTGTGAATGGTGAACAGGGTTGGCGTGCGCTGCCCGCGCCAGTGCATATAGGCCGGCGCCAGGCCCGCCGGCCAGTCGTGGGCGTGCACCAGATCCGGGCACCAGTGAATTTGCGCCAGGTTGGCGGCGATGTCGGCAGCCGCCAGACCCAGACGGGCGAAACGAATATGGTTGTCCGGCCAGTCGCGACCGTTGTTGGCGCCGTAAGGCGAGCCTTCCCGCTCATACAGTTCAGGGCAGATCAGCACGTAGATCACCAGCCCGTCCGGCATGTCCATGCGGCCGATCTTGCACGGTGGCAGCGCGGCGTGCCCACCGAGTTCGCCGATGATGTGGATCGGGTTTTCGCTGTGCATCACCTGCGGGTAACCGGGGATCAATACCCGCACATCGTGCAGATGTGCCATGGCGCGGGGCAGGGCGGCGGAAACGTCACCCAGACCGCCGGTCTTCACCAGGTCGGCGATTTCCGAGGTCACGAACAACACTTTCTTTTTGTTGGGATTCTGGCTGGCGACCGGCGTCAGCGTTTTGGTGCCCGGGACGTTGATCGACCGGCTGCCGGGAAGGCTCACGCTGCTCGATTCGCCAACGGCCTGCTGAGCACGCTCTCCCTGAATATCCAATGCCGCACTGATCATATGAATCTCCCGTCTCGTTGATCTGATTCTTGTCTTGAACAAGCGATGTCCTTGGCCAAGTCCTGTGGCCGGGCGCAAACGCGCCACGCATCGGTGAGCAAACGCTACCCAACACGCGCAAGCAGAATGGGTGGAGGGGGCGCTGCAAGGATTGCACCAGTCGCGTTGCCCCTGTGTTTCAGATGACCCGTCGCTTCGCGCAAAAGTTTCGACTTTTTTTCCGCACTGTGACCGGCAGGTCGAGCCCCGCGAAAATCAGTCTAGGCCAGATCCTAGAGCGGGCCAGAGCAAATGGGTAAATTGTTCGACAATCGGTTTGCAGGCAGCGAAAGTCGTGGTGCGCCGGGGCGCACGCACCGACGAAGTGCAGGTTTTTTTGCTGGAGAGGGCCAAAACGGTGACTGGCCGGTCACGCTTTTGTGCTAGCGAGAAGGGAGGGTGCACTGTTGTGGTGCGGGCAGTTTGTTGATGGGGTGTTTGTGAGGGACTCTTCGCGAGCAGGCTCGCTCCCACAGGGAACGGCGTACACCGATCAAATGTGGGGTCGGGCTCTCACATGAGCAATGCATTTCAAAAAGGTGGGAGCAGGCTCTCACAGGAGGATGCAGTCCAAAAGGTGGGAGCGGGCTTGCTCGCGAAGGCGTCAGTCGGTTCACCGCCCTCCAAAAATGGCGATCAGTTCAACAGGCGAACCGGACTCCCCGCCGCCCAGCCCTGAATATCCTCGATCATCTGCGAAAAGAACTGCGTGTAGTTCTGTCGGCTGACATAGCCCACATGCGGCGTGGCCAGCACGTTGTCCAGAGTGCGAAACGGGTGTAGCGCCGGCAACGGTTCCTGATCGAACACATCCAGCGCGGCCCCGGCGATGCGTTGTTTCTGCAGGGCCTTGATCAGGGCCGCTTCATCGACAATCGGCCCGCGGGCGGTGTTGACCAGCAGCGCCGTCGGCTTCATCCAGCCCAGCGCCTGCGCATCGACCAGCCCGCGACTGCGCTCGCTGAGCACCAGATGCACCGACAGCACATCAGCCTGTTCGAACAATGCCTGCTTGCTGACGTAAATCACGCCGGCCTGCTGCGCGCGCTCGGCGGTAAGGTTCTCGCTCCAGGCGATCACGCGCATGCCGAACACCTGGCCGAATTGCGCGACCTTCTGGCCGATGCTGCCAAGGCCGAGGATGCCCAGCGTCTTGCCGTGCAGGTCACCGCCCAGCCCTTGCTGCCAGCCACCGGCGCGCAGGGAGTTGGCTTCGTTCACCAGATTGCGCGTGGCGGCCATGATCAGCGCCCAGGTCAGTTCCGGCGCGGCGTGCTTGTAGCTGTCAGTGCCACAGACCTTGATCCCGAGGCTGGCGGCCGCCTGCAGGTCCAGAGCCGCATTGCGCATGCCGCCGGTGACCAATAGCTTGAGGTTGGGCAGGCGCTGGAGCAGGTCTTGGTCGAAGCGTGTGCGCTCGCGCATCACGCAGATCACCTGGTACCGGCCCAGGCGCTCGGCCAGGGTGGCGTTGTCAGCCGGGTAATCATGCTCAAACGTCACGTCGCCAATGCTGTCGAGCACCGACCAGTCGGCCACATCCCGTGCCACATCCTGCCAGTCATCAATCACTGCAATCTGCACCGCCATCTGCCTTACCTCATCAACGAACGGGATTGGTATTGTTCAGCCAGCCCAGCAAGGCTTGGTGAAACTTTGCCGGCTCTTCCATTTGCGGCGCGTGGCCCATGCCGGGGAATTCCACCAGCGTCGACTGGGGGATCAGCTTGGCGACCTGCTTGCCGAGTACGTCATAGTGGCCGATTTTCGCCTTGACCTCTGGAGAGGCGAGGTCCTTGCCGATGGCGGTGGTGTCGGACGTGCCGATCAGCAACAGGGTCGGCATCTTCAGGTCCTTGAACTCGTAGTACACCGGCTGGGTGAAGATCATGTCGTAGATCAGTGCCGAGTTCCACGCCACCTGGGTTTTGCCCGGGCCATTGCTCAGGCCGGCGAGCATGTCGACCCAACGGTCGAATTCCGGTTTCCAGCGGCCGTCGTAATAGGTGTTGCGTTCGTAGTCGCGAATGCCTTGGGCAGTGACTTTGAGTTCGCGTTGATACCACTGGTCGACGGTGCGGTAGGGCACGCCGAGCGCCTTCCAGTCTTCCAGGCCGATCGGGTTGACCAGTGCCAGTTGTTCGACCTGATCCGGGAACAGCAAGGCGTAGCGGGTGGCGAGCATGCCGCCGGTGGAGTGGCCGAGCAGGGTGGCTTTCTGAATGCCCAGTGCCTTGAGCAATTGCTGGGTGTTGGTCGCCAGTTGCTGGAAGCTGTACTGATAGTGCTCGGGTTTGCTGGAGGTGCAGAAGCCGATCTGATCCGGTGCGACGACCCGGTAACCGGCCTCGCTCAGGGCCTTGATCGAACTGTCCCAGGTGGCGGCGCAAAAATTCTTGCCGTGCATCAACACCACGGTGCGGCCGTTGGCCTTGCCGTGGGCGGCGACGTCCATGTAACCCATCTGCAAGGAGTTACCCTGGGACTGAAAGGCAAAGTGTTTGAGCGTGTAGGGGTATTGAAAGCCTTGCAACTGCGGGCCATAGGTCGGGCCATCGTTAGCGGCAGCACCGGGCGCTGCTTCAGTGGGTTCGGCGGCATGGGCAAACAGCGGCAGCGCAGCAGTCAGGAACAGGCCGGGCAGCCAGCGGGATAGCGTGACGGACATGAGGGCAAACTCCATTGAAATCGGCCGATGCTGGAACACCTGGATTAGGGCGACGTTAACCACAGGCAACGGCAACGGCGGAATGTTCAACCGAGCCAGCCCAGTGTCAGCATCGCCACCACGGCATAACGCGCGCCCTTGGCGAAGGTGACGATCAACAGAAAGCGCCCGGGCGGCTCACGCATGACCCCGGCGATCAGGGTCAGCGGATCGCCAATGACCGGCACCCAGCTCAGTAACAGCGACCAATGCCCATATCGCTCATAGTGTTTGCGCGCAGTGGCCATGTGCTTGGGGCTGACAGGGAACCAGCGTCGATCCTGAAAGCGTTCAATGCCGCGTCCCAGCCACCAGTTGACCAGCGACCCCAGCACGTTGCCCAGCGTCGCCACGCCCAGCAGCCCCCACAGCCAGTAGCGGTCGCTGGCGATCAGGCCGACCAGCAGCGCTTCGGACTGTAGTGGCAGTAGTGTTGCGGCACCGAACGCCGCCGCGAACAGTCCGACGTAACCGGCGGCCATCAGTGGGCCGGGTAGTCCGCCACCACCACATCCGTGCCGTCCTTCTTCAGGCCGATCACTTGGTAGGCATCGCTCATGCCGTCCATTTCCATGCCCGGCGAGCCCATCGGCATGCCCGGTGCGGCCACGCCCAGCAGGTCGTCACGCTTGCTCAGGGCCAGCACTTGTTCCGCCGGCACATGGCCCTCGACGAACTTGCCGTTGATCAGCGCGGTATGGCACGAACCCAGGCGCGGAGGCACGCCGTGTTGCTGCTTGAAGCTGCTCATATCGGATTCAACGTGATCCTGGACTTTGAAGCCGTTGGCTTCGAGGTGGCTGATCCACTTTTTGCAGCAGCCACAATTGGCATCACGATGCACTTCGATCGGGATCAGATCGGCAGCCTGGGCCAGGGAGGACAGGAGCAGGGCGCTCAGGGCGGCCAGTCGCAAGGAGGTTCGCATGATGAGGTCTCGGCTGGAATGAGGGTCAAAAAGGAATGCATTTTGACCGGTTTATCCTGCCCGGCATCAGCGGAGTGTTTCAAGTTGATACAAAGCACCCGCTGTGGGCGCGAGCCTGCTCGCGAATGCGGTCTTGCAGCCAACACGTTTGTCGACTGACACACCGCTGCCGCGCGCAGGCTCGCTCCCACATTGGTTATCTGATTGGCAGAAAACCAATGTGGGACGCAGGAATCAACGTACCTTGAACCGCCCCATGATCGCGCTGACCCGGCTGTTGGCTTCCAGCAACTGGCGGGTGTTGAGTTCGCTGGCCTGGCCGCTGTGCACCAGTTCTTCCACCATGTGGCGGATCTGCACCATGCTGCGGTTGATCTCTTCGGTCACCGCACTTTGCTGTTCGGCGGCGGTGGCGATCTGGGTGCTGAGGCTGTTGATGTGGCTGACCGAACCGGCCATTTCGTCGAGCCCCGAGTTGACGCGCGCTGTGGCGTCGGCGGCGGACTGGCAACTGGCCTGGGTATTTTCCATGGCGCTGACCGACGAACTCACGCCTTGGGTCAGGCGGGTGAGCATTTCGTTGATCTCCGAGGTGCTGGCCTGGGTGCGGGCGGCGAGGGCGCGCACTTCATCGGCAACCACCGCAAAACCGCGCCCTTGTTCACCGGCACGGGCGGCTTCAATGGCAGCGTTGAGCGCCAGCAGGTTGGTTTGCCCGGCGATTGCGCCGATCACCCCGAGAATCTCGGTGATGCGCTGCGCGTCCTGCTGCATGTTTTCGACTTTCTGAGTGGCACTGGCCACTTCACCGATCAAGGCCACCACGCTGTTGGTCGCTTCGCCCACCACCACCCGCGAGCGGTCGGCATTTTCGTTGGCACGTTGGGTGAAGGCTGCGGTTTCGGCGGCGTTCTGCGCCACGCTGTCGGCGGTCGAGCTCATTTCGGTGATGGCGGTGACGGTCTGATCGGTTTCCGAAGCATGGCGCAACAGGATCTGGCTGGTGTGCGCCGACGTCCGCTGCAGGTCGTCGAGGCTCGTGGCCATGGCGCCGGTGGCCTGGGTCACTTCACCGATCATGTTTTGCAGGTAGGCGATGAAGGTGTTGACCGAATGGCCGATGGCCCCAAGCTCATCTTCGGCACGGATGGTGATGCGCCGGGTCAGGTCGGCATCGCCACTGGACAGCAAGTCGATGTTGGCTTTCAGCGCTTTCATCCGCGAAACCAGTTGGCGGATCGCGTAGACCTGCAACAGCACCAGCAGGATCACCAGCGGAATCTGCAACAGGCTCAGGCTGCTGAGCACATCGTCGCGCTGGGCGGTGAGCATTTTGGTCGGCAGGGCCGTGGCGAGGAACCACGGCGTACCTTCGATCGGGCGCATGAAGAAGGTGCTGGCCTCGCCGTTATTGTCGAACTCCACACGTTGCGCCTGATCACGATTCTGCAGGCCGGCCTTGACCTGGCTGGCAAAGGTCGAGCCGGCGGCCAGTTCGTTGATGTTCTTGAGCACGATCGGCCCGCTGATGCGCGAGCTGTTGCTGATGATCTTGCCGTCGGCCTCGACGATCAGCATTTCGGCGTTCAGGTCTTTTTCCTTGCGCGCCACCAGGTCGTTAAAGAAACCCAGGGTGACGTCGATGGTCGATACGCCCCAGGCCGCACCGTTTTTCTGGATTGCCATGGCGCAGTTGGTGCGCGGTTCGGCGCTGGCGTCGTCTTTATAGGCGGCAGCCCAGGCGCACTGGCCGCGTGGGGTCTGCATGCCGCCCTTGTACCAGCTCTGGTCGTAGTAATTGGGCGCCGCGTCGCTGTTCCAGAAGGTGTTCACCGCCAGTTTGCCCGAGGCATCGCGGTGCCAGAAGGTACTGAATTTGTTGCGCCCGGCCTCACGCTGGCCCGGCAGCGGCCAGATCCCGCCACCAAACACTTTCAGCTCGCCGTACTGGTCGACAAGTCCCGGCAACACGGTGTCGATGGCCGCGCTGTCGAGCAGGGGAATGGTCTGGGTGATGCTGCGTTGCTGCGCCTGCACTTTGTTCAGTTCGCCCTGAATCTGCTCGGCAACTTCGGCGATGCGATTGAGCACGACCTGCTCTTCGGTATGGCGCAGCTTGGGCGCGACCAGTTGGCTGATTCCAGCCACGGTCAATACCGACAGCAGCAGGATGAACAGAACCAGAAATAGCGTGTAGCGAGCCTGAATGGTGCGAAATGCGGGCATGGATACCGGTCCTTGATCTGCGATTTTTTATTGTGGCGTCGGGGGAAAAACGGCGGGGGTACACCAGCGTATCGTCGGCGAGCGGGGAAGCTTTAGGTACTTTCGTACAAGAACGCACACGGCAGGCCAAAGGTGCGTATCGGCCTTGATACAAATAAGTTGAGCGCCGTGTGCAAGCGCGCAAAAAAACCTCGACGAGGTTCGCCCAACCGGCATAAACGCCCGAGATAGCGCTTCTGTGGCGATTTGTATCTAGAATGTACAAAAATTGTAAGCGACTGCACTAAAAGGGTTGGTGCCACTAGTTGGCCGGTAGATACTTCCCGGCATTCGAGTGGTCCATCAAGGACATTTCATGGTTTTTTCACAGGGAGTCTTCTCATGACGATCGGCATTGTCGGCGGCTGGGAGAGCAAGGCAGGGGTGCTGGTTCGCAATACGGGCGCGAAAAAGCAGGTGGCTCAGAGCGTCAAGGTGCAGCAGATGCTGTCTCTGGTCGGCAACGATCCGAACGCGCTGAACACTGCAGAAATGGACAAGCAGGGTCTGCGCAAGAATCTCAAGGGTTTCGATCCGGCGAACACCTCTGTAAAGCAATTGGGCAACCTGAGTGCGTTCCTGCGTGGCCGTGGGCTGATCTCTGAAATCACCTCCTTCACGTTGCTCAATGCTGGCGACAAGTTCGACCGGTTCGGCGTGACCAAAGACGTTGATGCCAAATTCAACGCGCTGGAGTACTTCGCGACCCAGCTCGACGCCATCCAGAGCAATGGCCTCAATGGCAACGCTTACGGCAAAAACCTGATCCCCGAGTACAAGAAGGCGATCTACGTGCTGCAGAACCTGAAAACCTACGGTGAAGGCAACGCGCCCAAGCCTGTGGATCAAGGCGTTAAGGCCAAGGCTTAAGCCGACCCTCTGCGGCCCGTCCACTCTGTGGACGGGCCGTTTTCATGTCTACTGCGGTTTGATTTCACTGGTCTGTCGGATTTGTTCCTGCAGGCGTTGCATGTGCGAGCAGTGCAACGTCAGCGCGGGTTGCTGATAGCCGCGATGAAACAGTGCCAGCCAGCCTTCGCTGCGGTCATCGGGGGCGATCCCGGTGAAGATGAAACCCACGGCAGCCAGTTTGTGCAATGCGCTGGCAAACCCCTCGGCGAGTCTGAGCCGAAGCGAAATCAGCCACTGCGCCGGCAGTTGACCCAATTGCCGGAACAGGTCGTCCTCGAGTGCCTTCAACACCATGTCATAACGCCCCGATGCATATTCGAAATGCACCTTCGGGCCTTTCCAGGGTGCAGCGTTGTCTGTGGTGCCAAACGCTGTTTCCAGGTGCAGCATCAACTCGCGACAGGCCTCTGGCCAGACCAGCTTCGGCAATGGACGTCGATAGCCGTCGATGCAGCAGTGGCCGACAATGATCGTCTCCCGCCCCGGTCCACCAAAGGGCGTGGGCACGTAGTCCGGCAACAACCCGCAACTGTGAAAGCCGAGACCGGCGGCCATGCGCTGCGTGTACGGGTGATGCGTCACCTGTTTGATCGTGACGCCCCGGCAATCAAGTGCCTGAGCATGAATCAGCAACTGCTGGCCCAAAAGTGTGGCGATGTTCTGCCCGCGAGTCTCGGGGTGTACCACGCTCAACGCCAGTTCTGCCGTCAGTGAATGGCTGGCCGCCTGGCGAAACAACGTGGCGTGCCCGCAGATTTTGTCGTTCATCAGCGCCACTAACGAGTGCCAGCGACCTTCGCAGTGGTTTTGGCTGATCATCCAGGGCAGATAGACGTGCGGTTGCACATAATGGTCGCCGTAGACTTCCCGGAACAGGCAGTTGACCGCCGCTGCATCGTCGATCCGATAGCGGCGCAAGGTTACCGTATCCATCATCCTTGCCTCAGGCACGGGGTGCCATATTCGCGCCGGTCGACGACCCGCTGCCGCTTGCCGGAGCGCGGATGACACGCCAGTTCGTCGTTAGCGCAGTCGATCACGTGCAGGTCGAGCAGATGTTCGGCGTGCAGCTGCTCGATCAAAGGGTATTGGTCAATCAGCGCGCGGCGCAGCCTTGTGGTCGTCAGGGCGATCTCAGACGTTTGCTTGCCCGGTACCCAACGCAGACTCAGCAGGTCTTTCTTTCCCTGTTGCTCGATGAGCAGTTGCCAGTCATCACTGGTACCGTGGGCGCGGACCAACTCGTCGATATCCCCCGTGTCCAGACTCAAAACGCCTACCCGCACACGCTGGCTGTGCATGCTGCGGCCTGCCAGGGCAAATTTGCGCAGGGGTGTCCCGGCGGGTTCGCGCCAGCAGGCCAGGTCCCCGACCGGGTAGCGAATCACTGGCATCAGACGCCGCGTCAGGTTGGTCAGCACCAGTTGGCCATTGCGATTGCACTCTTCGATGATGTCCCCGGTCACTTCATCGATGATCTCCAGCACACTGTGGGTTGCCAGCATTCGGTGTTCGCCGAGGACGCAATCGCGGGTGCTGATGCCGATCAGCCCTGCATCGACGCTGGCGTAGCCGATGGAGGCGATGCGGGCGTTCGGGAACACCCGGCCGAGCAATTGCAGTTGCGCGGGGAACAAGCTCTCACCGCCATAGAGCAGCGTTTCGACACCCTCCAGTGTCCGTGACTGACGCTCAAGCCAGGCGGCGAACGTCAGCAGTTGGGCGGGTATGCCCGCCAGTACGTTGATGCGATAGGCAACGATCGAGTCGGCCAGTACACCGCTGTTGACCTCCCCAGTAAACGGAAACTCGCAGACGGGTGTCTCGACATGGGCCAGCGCATCGTGGACGAAGATGAAACTCGCATACAGGTCGCCGACGAAAAACAGGTTGGCAACCCGGTCGCCGGAGTTCAGTTGTGCCGTGAGGTGGCGGCCGAAATCGCGCACCAGGGTTTGCCATTCCGCGCGGGTGAATAGCGACAGTTTGCCGGCGCCGGTGGTGCCCCCGGTCTTGAAGATCAGCGCATCGTGCAGGGGGCCGGTCAGTACCGGCCATTGGTCTGGGCGCTGGCTGTCGCGCCAGTAATGCGCAGGGTCGATCAAGGGCAGTTCGGCCAATGCGCTGATGGGTGTTGCGACGTGCTGGAAGTGCTCGCGCCAATAATCGGAATGCTGGCGGGCGAAGTTGAGCAGGGTGGTCAATTCAACGGTTGTGTTCATGATCGTTTCTTATAAAAGGGCGGAGGGCCGCGTGCAGGTGCCTGCGGTCAGCGGCGCTGGTCAATCAGCAGCGGTGTCTTGCCGCTGTGCCTGTTGCGCAAGAACTGCTCGACGGCACATTGCTCGACGTCCACGGTGAGCAGGCCGGTCTGCACCAACGATGTCAGCTTCGGGTACGCCTGCAGTTGTCGATCGGTCTCTTGCGGTGCCTGAGGGCTGCGCAAACGCATGCGCTCCAGGCCCTCGGGTCCGTGATCGAGGATCAGTTGAAAGGGCGCTTGCAGGTGCTGCGCCAGCGTCGTCAACGAAATGAAGTCGGTGCCGATGCGCAGCAACTTGCCGTGGCGCCCCAGCAGTTCGAAACGCGGCGAAGGCAGGCCGCATTCACACGGGCCAGGCAGCCAGCGCCCGCTGTCACCGAGGTCATAACGCCGCACGGAGTGGCCCTGACGTGCCCGAGAAGTCACCAGCAGACGACCGGATTCGCCGTCACTGACGGGGTCGTCATGATCAAAATCGACGATTTCCAAGTGCTGGATGTCGCTCATCAGGTGAAAGACGCCATCAGGCGTGGCGTGACAGGCGTGACCCAGAGGGCCTGCATCGACGCTGCCGTAAAGCGCTGAACGAATCAGGCCGACGCCGCAGCTTTGCAGCAACTCACGGGTGTGCTCACTCAGGTGTTCGCCGCCGAGAAAGACTTTGCTGATGGCGCCGTAGCGGCGCAGTGTCGGTTGCTCGTTGAGGAACAGTCGGTGCAGGGTGCCGGGCATGCCGATCAGCACGGTGATCTGCTGTTCGACGATGATTTGCGCAATCTCGCGGTAATCGTCATCCGCCGGTGCGCCCATCGGCCAATGTCTGGCCTCGAGTTGTTCCAGCACTTTACTGAAACTGGAAAAACCGCCGTATAGACCACCGCTGAAGAACAGGTTCATGACCCTGTCCTGCGCCGGGTCCAGGCCTGCTGCAAACAGGCCGTCGGCAGCGGCACGCATCTGGCGCTGGAAATCGTCGTGGCTGAAGCCCGAAAGGACCGGTGCGCCGCTGCTGCCCCCGGAACGAAAATACAGCTGCGCCGCCGGATCGGGCGGCTGATCGGCAAAGGTCTGCTTGTCCATGATCGATACGTCACAAAGCGCAGGCGGCGCAGGCTGGCGATCAAGCGTGGCATGGCTCGACAGCATGCCCGGCGGCAGACTGACCGATATCCTTCGGCTCAGGCGTTGCAGGGCGTAGACACCGTCATGCGGTTCGCCGTCGTAGCCATCGTGGATCGCGCCGATCGGGGCAATGCGGGTGACACCGGCGGCAATCAGCGTCCGTGCCAGTTCGCCGACCTGCGTCGGTGCACACACCAAGGCACAGCTCTGCAACACGTTGCGCCAGGGTAGCAGCGTGCCGGCAAGCAGTTCGCGGGGGACGGGCTTGAGCAGCAGGCTGCGAAACAGCGCAGAGGGTTCAAGCTGGCGGTCGTGGCTCCAGATCACTCGCCAGCCCCGCGCATTCCAGACCCGACCGGTTTGCCCGGTAAAACTCTGCGCCAGCCGCGCCATCGCCATACTGGTGATGATCTGCGAAGCTTCCTCAGGCGTCGGGGTGAGGGCTGGCCATTGTCCGGCGCGGCGTTCGAACGCCTCGGCCAGTTGCGTGCCAATGCCTTCCATAACGGCCGGCTCGTCACTGTCCACCAGCAGCCATTGCGGACTGGAACAGGCTTGCTGATCAAGGCGACAAACCTCATCGACGATGGCATCAAGCACTGCCGGCGAAAGCGTATCCGGGGTCAGATAGGCGAAACTGATACGGTGGCCCCAATCGATCCAGCGGCAGCCTGGCGCAAGCTGCTGGCGGATCGCGTGCAATGCACGCTCGCCACCCCAGGCCGCGACACCGTTGGCGTGTTTGCACAGTTGGCCGATTTGTCCGGTGGTCGTCGGCAGCACCGCTACGTAGCCGGCGAGTTGCCCGCTCGGATCGCATTCGAGCAGCGCCTGGAGCAATTGCGCGGTGAAGCCGCCGTCGCTGCTGCTGGGGCGCAACCAGTTGACGTTACCGCTCAACAGGCTCTCCAGCACCGCACAGAATGCCAGCAATGGAGCATTGGCCGGGGTGATGTGCACCACCAGACCCAGCGGGCTCCAGCGCTCGAAGCGTGACTGGCGATAGTCGATGCGGCGTAGCGAATCGGGTTGCCGACCGAGCTCGCGATCAAGCTTGGCCTGCAGCGCGGCAGGCTGGCAGAAATCGATCAGTGCCTGACGTTGCCCGGCATCGAGCGCCGACACCGACGTCTGATGCTGCAGGCGTTCGGCGAAGGCTTCGGTGGCCGCCAGCAGCGTGCTGGTTTCAAGCGGTGTCTGCAGCCGCTGGGGTAGTTCCAGGTGCAGTTGCTGCAAAACGCTGTCGAGGTTGCCGTCGCTGCGCAGTTGTCCATTGATCAAGAACATGTCAGTGCCTCCCCAGCAATTCGGAGGCGGCCATTGCGCAGCTCCTGGCGGCTGTGGTGCCGGCGCGGCCATGCAGTTCGAACCAGTCGCTGAGCAGTCCGCAGTCACAACGTGTGCCAGGGTGCAACGTAGCAAGGTCGTTCATGACCACAGCGTGCGCCGGACTTGAGGATATGTACGGTGAGACCAGACTCAGCAAACCCCGCTGTCCATAGGGCAAAACGGAAAAATCCAGCGCGCTGCGCACGTAGACTTTTGAATAGACCGGCACATGAAAGTGGTGGTGAGCGCATTCGATGTAAGGCACCGCATGCTCGACCGCACCATAGCCATCGCGACAGTCTTGGGCGTCGATGCCCAGTTGTTGCTGGATCCGCGCGTACAGCTGTTGTTTGGGAACCTCCTCGGTGGCACGGGTTTTCCAGCCACCGCCGAAAAATGCCAGTGAGCCCGCCGGCAGTTGCAGATCCGCCACACCGGTGGCGCGCATGCGTTGCAGGGTTTCCCAGAGAAACGCCGGGAAGCCGAATATGCGTACCGGCAGGCCTTCTTCGGCAAACGCCTGCAAGGCTGAGATCACACCGAACAGATCAAACTGATGCCCGTCGCCATTGGTGCGCAGCGCATACACCAGCCGATTGACGGGGGCAAAGCGACACAGGAATTGATCGGTGAAGGAGGTGCCCAAGGTGATTGTTTGCTCTGGTTCGTAACTTAGCAGCAGGTAATTGCAGGGCGTAAGCGGAGTGATCCAGCCGTACTGCGCGAAAATTCGTTCGACCATGTACTGCGCGGACCCGAGGCTGCGCGTGTCGTAGCGCATGCGGCTCTTCTGCCCGCTGGTGCCAGAGGAGGTCAGTTCCAGTGCGTCTTCCCCCGTGGGACTTAGCAACAAGTGCTGCTTGAAGAAGCTGGCGAAAATCGGTGGCAGTTGCGCCCAGTCGTCCAGTGTGTCCAGCGCATCGATATCGATGGAGTGGGCGCTCAACCAATGGCCGTAACCGGGCGTATGGCTCGCATGGAACCGAGTGATTTCAGCCATGGCCTGATTGAACAGCCCCGCGGGTACGGAAGCCGGGCAATAGGGGTGCGGCAACGCGCATAACGCATCGCTGTGGGGGAATCGAGTCATCGAATATCCTTATTGATGGGTGTTTGGCGCGGCGGGCGCCGCAGGGTTGTTGCGCAGCAAGCAGTGGAGCAGGGGCAGGCACAGCAGACCGCCGAGGGCCGCCCACAGGGAGAAGGACTGGAGGCTCTCGCCGCCGCCAATGAGCGCAATCGATGATCCGCCGGCGCCCATCACGGCAATCGACAGCATGCCGATCATTGCCGAGACCAGACCTTTGCCTTCATCGCTGGAAAACAGTGCCAGCCGGTACAGCGCAGCGTTGCTCATGCCCAGCCCGAGCGCGTACGCAGCAAGACCGGCAACTGTCCATACCAGAGACGCTGATAACAGGGCTGCGGCGATCAGCATCAGCAAGCCGAAGCAGAACGGCCATAACGACAGGCCG
Organism: Pseudomonas sp. H1h; assembly: GCF_000633255.1. Taxonomy (GTDB): domain Bacteria; phylum Pseudomonadota; class Gammaproteobacteria; order Pseudomonadales; family Pseudomonadaceae; genus Aquipseudomonas. Next base: position 89,511 of record NZ_AYMJ01000011.1, on the reverse strand, counting down.
ATCACCCGCAATAGCGTGTGCGTGGTCAGCAATCGATCCAGCAGCAGATTGCCGATGATCACCGCCGAGAACACCGGGATCTGCCACAGGCCATATTCCAGCGCAGACAATTCCAGGCGCTGCATCAGCAGCACCGGGGCCAGCCCGATCCAGGCAATCAGGGGCAAACTCATCAAGCCCAGCGCCAGGCTGCTGCCGACGAATCGGCGATTGCGCAGCAGTACGAGATAACGGCGGCGCAGTTGCCTGAACGAGAACGCTGCAGGTGCCTGTCGTTGCCCGTCGCGCCGCACCACTCCGATGGTTTCCGGCATCCAGGCCAACAGACCGAGCCAGACCACGGCGCTCGCCGCCCCCAGGCCAAGAAACAGCTGCCGCCAGTTCAGCCATTCCAGCAACAAGCTGCCGAGCAACGGCCCGAGCAGTGGTGACAACAGCGCCACGTTGCCCAGCAAGGCCATGAGCCGCACCGCGTCGGCTTCGCAGAACACCTCCTGCAACGTCGGATAGCTGACGGCAACCACGAAGCCCAGGCCCATGCCTTGAATCAGGCGCAACGCGTTGAACGCTTCAATGCGCTGCGTCATGACCGCAGCGCCGCACGCCAGGCCGAACAGCGCACAGCCGAGCAACAACAAGCGCCGTCTGCCGTAACGGTCGGAGAGGGGGCCGATCAGCCACTGCAGGCAGATGCCGCCGATCAGGTACAAATTGAAGGCGTTGGGCACGTGCCGGGTATCGGCGTTGAATTCGTCGGTCACCATCAGCATGGCGGGCATGATCATGTCGCTCGCCATGTACGTGATCAATTCAAAAGCGGTAATGGCCAGGCAGAATCCTATTATCTGCACCGGTCTCATTACGATCAAAGTTCTCTGCATGACATCCCTGTTCCATTGATCGAGAAAGTCCGCAGAGACTAGAGGCAGAGTCGTCGCAGCCTCTAATGCTTTGCTGCGACATGAAATTTCAAATACTTACAACGTATTTAAGTGAATCGGTGCCCGTCGGGTATCGGTGCTGTTCAGGGGCTGACACGCCCAAAAAAATGCCCGCCGGGCGGCGGGCATGGTGGTTGCTGAAAAGACTTGTGGTGTTTCTCGGCCGGTACTTCAGGCGTATCGGCAGGCGAACAATCCTGTTCTATCGATGGTAATAACCGGGGCCTTCCTGGTAGCGATGGTGATCGTCATGCCAGCCTCCGTGGGGAAAAATGATGCAGCCACTCAAGGTCAGTACGGCAAGGACGGGAATCAGCCAGGTGATTCGACGGAACATTTCAAAGATCCTCATGGTTACGCCGTCATGAAGCCAAAACTCTTCATCGGCTGTAACATGAGACCGCGTTTGCCCCGGCCCATCCCCGTGACACGGTATGTGCATGGCATGCAATCGGATACAAACCGGATACATTTGAAAGTTTCAGGAACCCGCAATGACCCAGAAGCAACGTTTGAAATACTCGATACTGATCGCCCTGTCGGTGCTGGCGATCATGCTCGGCCTGTCCTGGCTGCAGAACGCCGGGATGATCAGCGAGAAGATGTTCCAGTACATCGCCATCGGCGTGGCGGTGGTCGTGGTGGTGATCAACGGGGTGATGCGCCGCAAGGTCAAACCCTGACGGCGATCGCGGGACGCTTCAATCGTGATTGAGCACTGCAGCAGCCTGTGGATGCAGGCTGTAACTCTTGTCCGGGTTGAAGGTGACGACACCTTCGGCGCACAGACGCTTCAATACTTCGCGCACACTGAGAAACGACAGCGGGACGTCCAGGTCCAGCAGTTGGCTGTGCACGCCGCGCACGCCGAGGCGTCGATCGCTTTGCGCGGCGACCAGCAGGGCGTCGATGACTTTAAGACGAATCAGGCTGGTACGCAGGCCAAAGCTTTTGAGCAGCAGGCGAATGCGCTCATTGCCCTGTCGCTCGGGGCTGGGTGCGAAACTGCTCGCGCGGGGGCTCATGGAAGCTCCTTGTGACGCCTGGCTACCGTCCGTTGGTAGTTGCGAGTTGTACATGGGGTTACTCCTTTTCAGAGCCTGATCAGGAAACGTTTTGGCAGCTCTCACTAAACAAGACGTTTCAGCACGGCGAATCATGAAAGGAAATATGTAGAAATTTTGTCGCTTATTCGTTGTTTTCCCGTAACCACTGGATTGTCCGGTGGGCGTGCGGCCTAAATTTTTTCCCCCGGATTCGTTTCCTGATCAGCCACCTTGCGCCCAGGCGCATGCGTCAACTTCAGACTGGGTCCGGCGCACGCGCAACGCACGCGTCGGTCCTTGTCCTATCGATCAGGAGCGTGTGTGATTATTTCCAGACAGTTAACCGGGCTGGCCTTTGCCGGCGCGTTCCTCGGGCTCAGTCTGTCGGCCCATGCGTTCAGTCCCGCCACTCAGGCCAGTGCTGCTCTGGCCAGCGCCGAGATTCGCCGCACCGGGTTTGGCGTGCCGCACATCCGGGCAGAAAACGAGCGGGGCCTGGGCTTCGGTATCGGTTACGCCTACGCCCAGGACAACCTGTGCCTGCTGGCCAACGAGATCGTCACGGTCAATGGTCAGCGCTCGCGTTATTTCGGCCCGGACCAGTTCACCGTCGAGGAGCGTGAAAACCGCGTCAGCGATGTGTTCTTCGCCTGGCTCAATACCCCGCAGGCAGTCGCCGCGTTCTGGCAGGCACAACCCACGCAAGTGCGCGAGCTGGTAGAAGGCTATGCCGCAGGCTACAACCGCTACCTCGCCGAGCGTCGCCAGCAGGGTTTGCCGCAGCAGTGCCAAGGTGAATGGGTGCGCGAGATCGCCGCCGAGGACCTGGTGAAACTCACGCGTCGGCTGTTGGTCGAGGGTGGTGTCGGGCAGTTCGCCGAGGCGTTGGCCGGCGCAACACCGCCGCAGGCGTCGGCACAGATCGACAGCAATGCACACGCCTATCAGGTCGCGGGTGCGCGCATGCAGCGCTTCGCCCTGGATCGCGGCAGCAACGCCGTGGCGGTCGGCAGCGAGCGCTCGTTCAACGGTCGCGGCATGCTGCTGGCCAATCCGCATTTTCCGTGGGTCGGCGGCATGCGTTTTTACCAGATGCACCTGACCATTCCCGGCAAACTCGACGTCATGGGCGCAGCATTGCCGGGGTTGCCGATGATCAACATCGGCTTCAACCAGCATCTGGCCTGGACCCACACGGTCGATTCATCCAAGCACTTCACCCTGTATCGCCTGCAACTCGATCCGAAAGACCCGACTCACTACCTGCTCGACGGCAAATCGCTGCCGATGAGCAAGCAGACCGTGACCGTGCAGGTCAGACAGGCGGACGGTCAGGTTGTGCCGGTAGCGCGCGATGTCTACAGCTCGCAGTTCGGCCCGATCGTGCAATGGCCGGGCAAGCTCGACTGGGACCATCAGTACGCCTACAGCCTGCGCGATGCCAACCTGGGCAACGATCGCGTGCTGACCCAGTGGTACGCGATGAATCAGGCCGAAAACCTCGAGGATTTGCAGGATTCGGTGCACAAGATCCAGGGCATCCCGTGGGTCAATACCCTGGCGGTGGATGACAAGGGCCAGACGCTGTACATGAACCTGTCGGTGGTACCCAACGTCAGCGCTGACAAACTCGCCCAGTGCAGTGATCCGCGTGCGGGTTTGCAGATGATTGTGCTGGACGGTTCGCACAGCGCCTGCGCGTGGGATATCGACCCACAAGCCGCGCAGCCGGGCATCTATGCCGCCAACCAGCTGCCGCAGCTGCTGCGCAAGGATTTCGTCCAGCATTCCAATGATTCGGCGTGGCTGGCGAACCCGGCGCAACCGCTGACCGGTTTCTCGCCGCTGATCAGCCAGGACGGCCAGCCACTGGGCCTGCGTGCGCGTTTTGCTCTGGATCGTCTGAGCACGCTGGGCAAGCAAGGGCCGGTGGCGGTCAAGGATCTGCAACAGATGGTGATGGATGACAACGTGTATCTGGCGACGCAGGTGCTGCCCGATCTGTTGAAGTTCTGCGCTGCCGATCTGGCTGCCGATGCGGCCGTACTGAAGCCGGTTTGCGCGGGCCTCAAGAGTTGGGACGGCCGGGCGAATCTGGATTCGGGCATCGGGCTGGTGCATTTCCAGAACATCATGCAGGCGTTGCTCGAGTCACCGGCTATCTGGCGGGTGCCGTTCGATCCGAAAGACCCGCAACACACGCCGCGCGGGCTGGCAATCGAACAACCGGCGGTGAGCAAGGCGCTGCGTGAAGCGATGCTCGCGTCGGCCGCTACCACTGAGAAAACGGGGCTCAAGCCTGACACCCGCTGGGACGATATTCAGGTGGTGAGCAGCGGTGCCCGGCAAACGGCAATTCACGGCGGGCCGGGGACGCTGGGCATCTACAACGCGATCCAGAGTGTGCCGCGTGAAGACGGCAAGCTCGAAGTGGTCAGCGGCACCAGCTATCTGCAAGTGGTGACATTCGACGACAAAGGCCCGCAGGCGCAGGGGCTGCTGGCGTTTTCCCTGTCCAGTGACCCGGCGTCGAAATACTCCCGGGACCAGACCGAAGCGTTTTCGAAGAAGCAGTGGAGCGTCATGCCCTTCACCGAGGCGCAGATCAAGGCTGACCCGCAGTATCAGGTGCAGGCCATTCGTGAGGCTGCGGTTCAGCCGGCCAAGGTGGCCGAGCAGTAAGCGATTGATTGAGGCCTGAACGAAAAAGCCGCTGCCCCCTGAAGAGGAGCAGCGGCTTTTTTGTTGTCAGGTTTCATGCTTCAGGTTTTGGTGGCTGGCGGGGCATCGAGTTGATCACCGGGTCACCCTCGGTGTTGCGGGTCAGGTAGACCGGCAGCACCTTGGGCAGGGTGTTGACCAGTCCGCCGAGCTCTTTGATGTTGTAGACGCCGCCGACGCGGATCGCTCCAGTACTGGCGTCAGCGAGCTTCAGCGGCTTGCTCAGGTATCGATTGATCAGTGGCAGGGCTTCGTTCAGTGCCAGGTTGTCCAGCACCAGTTTGCCGCTGCGCCAGGCCAGCGCGTTGTCGTTGGGATAGGTCTGGCTGATCTGTGGCATGTAGTCGCCATGCCGGTACTGCGCCTGCATGGCCGGCCCCAGACGCAAGCCGTCGCCGGGCAGTGCTGCGTTGCTGGTTACCAGCACCGAGCCTTCGATCAGATTGACCCGCACCTGGTCTTCATAGAGCCAGACATTGAAGCGGGTGCCGGTCACGCGGATCTTGCCCTCGGCGGCCCGAACCACGAAGGGGTGGGTGAGGTCGTGACTGACCTCGAAAAACGCTTCACCTTTTTTCAGGGTGACCCGACGTTCGTCCTTGTAATTGCTGAAGGTCAGTTCGCTGTTGAGGTTGAGTTCGACCTGGCTGCCATCGTTCAACGTGACCTGACGGACATTGTCGGTGGCGGCGAAGTGCTGGTAGCTGTTGGGCAGCCAGCCCAGGTTCCAGCCGCTGTAGGCGGCCAGTGGCAGCGCCAGGGCGCAGATGCTGGCGGCGATTGCGTAGCGCCGCCAGGCAAGGGCGGGTTTGTTCAGTGGCACACTCAGGGTCGGTTGCGGGCGTGGCAAATGCTCAGCGACGCCCCAGATTTCCAGCATCGCTTCATATTCGAAGGCATGCAGCGGATGGGCGTCGCGCCATTGCTCGAAAGCCAGACGCTCCTCGGCGGAACAATCGACAGCGTGCAGACGCATGCACCAGTGCGCGGCGGCATCGGTGATTGCATCGTATTCGGCTTCCGAGAGGGATTCTTGGGTCATTGACTCGTCCTGGTTTGCTGCATTCTAACCTTGCGGGCCAAGTGCCGAGAACAACCGTCATGGCAATTGCCCATCAAAGTGGAACTTATTTTTCCGTCTGGCGCCCAAAAACAGGACATCCGAGGAACATCATCCACAAATGGAGTGAAAAAATGATCAAAAGAACCTTTGCCGCTGTTATCGCCACTGCCGCCTTGTTCAGCGCGGGTGCCGCCATGGCCGACCGGCCAGGCGCAGGCTGGGTGACCATCGAGAAGGCTATCGAGATCGTCAAGACCAAGGCCGGTTATGTCGAAGTGTATGAGATCGAGGCAGACAACAATGGCTACTGGAAAGGCGAGGGCCGCAAGGCGGATGGCGTCGTCTACGAGTTCCGCATCGATGGTGCTTCCGGCAACGTATTGCGCGATCAGAAAGACTGACGCTGACACGTAGCAGGCGAATGCGCAGGCCCATGGGCCTGCGTTTTTTTTGCTCAACTGAGCCCTTCAACAGGCTGAGTGAGCGGGTCGAGTTGTCGACCCATTTCACCGATCAGGAAAGCAATCGAGTCGGCATTGCGCAAGATCGTGTCGATGCGTGCGTCAGCGTTGCGCGGGTTCAGGAATGCCCTTCGCGCCTCCTCCATGGTCGTGCTGGCGGTGGCTTTGAGGATTTCCTTGCCGACGTGAGACAACCCGGGAATCGAGTCCACGCTCGTCCATTCGCGCAGTGCGTGGCTCCAGACTGAGAACAGTTCTTCGCGGGGGGTGGCGAGCGACAGTGCTTCACGTTGAAAGCGTTTCTGGCTTTCTTTCATGGCTGCACCGTAACCGGTCACCGTTGCAATCAGATCGGTAAACGGACGCCGGGCCTCCAGCGAAGCAATGTCCACTGCCTTGCCAAACTGATGCGCGAATTCGTGGATCAGCGTCGACGCCTGGGCGTGGCCCTGAACATTGAACGGCTCGGTCAGACCGTCGCTGTACCAGTCGAGTCCTTGATTGAAGAAGTTCTCGGTGAAATGCACTTTGCGGCGTGAGTCGTCATCCAGCACAAAGGCGATCAGGCGGGTCTGTCGGTATTTGTTCGAGCCGACGACGAAGCGTTCGGTGTTCATCAGGTCTTCGGTCGGATCTACCAAGGCGTTGCAGATTGGCACGATGGCCTGTTTTATTTTCGCGAGTACATCGGCGTCGATTCGCGATACGTCAAAAAACGCCTTGAGGAAGCTATCCAGCCGAGTACCGGGGGCATGGTTCTTCAGTTGTGCCAGATTGTGCAGACTGTTAAAGGCGTAGTAGCGGGCCAGATCGACTGCCTGCTCCAGGGCTCGGGCCTTTTCCGGGTGCCGGGCGCGGATTTCGGTCATGCCTTGGGCTTCGATGTTTAACCAGAGCCTGGTTTCCCGGTCGTTGGCAAGGCGGTTGTGCATTGTCGACAGCGCCTTGCCGAAATGGACCGTATGCTGATCCGGGTCGAGAACCAGTTGCCCAGACGCAGTGTGCTGCAACACCGGCCCGGCCTGATCGGCCCCCTTGATACGCCAGACCGCACCGGGCCGCTCCACCGGATAGACTTTGCCGGCGACGGCGGCGTAGCGGGTGTTATTCGCCACGTCCTGATAAGTGCCATCGGCCGGATTCGGGGTCAGGTCCTGCAAGGCAATTGTCGGCGTTTCGAACGTCTGCAATATCGTCCGGGCTGGGGCCGTTGGTTGGATCTCGGTCCAGTGAGGAGCACTGACAGGAGGCGCAAGCGGTGTTTGCTCAGGTGCAACCTGCGGTACCAGCTTTGACTCCAGTGACAAGCGCCCCAGCGAGATCATCTCCACGCCGCCGGCGATGAAAGTTGCCAGCGCGCGCGTCCAGTGATGATCCTGCAGTGCTTCGGCAGAGTCGAGGAAGTCCTTGTAGCTTTGCCAGAGAAATTGCGCATAGGCCAGTTTGCCCGGGAGCAGTCCGCGGATCAGCTGGATGCCTTGACTGAACAGGGTTTTCACGCCTCCCAGTCCGCATGGGCCGAAGGTATCGCACGACTGCCGAGCAATCGTTTCAGCAGCGGCAGGCTTTCATTGAAAAGGTATTCAAGCGCATTGCCAGTGAATGCGGAGGAGGACAGCGTCATTTCGCTCGTCTGGCCGGCGCTGGCCTTGAACAGCGCTGCAAAGCTCGATTGTTGATTCTGCGGCAAGCGCCGCAGTAGCGAGTCTTGCAAGGCACCTGGCAGGTTGAAGGCAGCGATGACGGCAGCATCGTTCTCGAATTCGCTGAACACGCGCTCACCGTGATACGGCGAATAAAGCACCTGTGGCCCGCCGTGTCCGGACGCCGGGCCGATCAGATACAGCCCAAGCGCCTTGATCGCAGCAGCGCCTGCGGTCTTGATCAACTTTACCGGTCTGATCATGGCGTTCGCGCCCGCCACTGTCGCACGGGCGAGCGCATCGGGCATGTCCAGCACCTGGGTCAACAGATCGAAAGCCTTGCTCGAAAGATGCTGTTGCAGTTTGAGCTGATGGGCATGTTGCAGCAGTTGCCAGGGTAACTGGCGGATGAATCGTTGCTTGCGCTGCGCAGCGTTGGCGTCATTGCGGGTCAAGGTGGTGTAAACCGCATCGGCGAAAGCGCCAATATCCAGAGACAGCAGCAGGCTGCGTATCGCCCGCTCGTCGAGTCCGGCCGGAAGCATTTGTGCGCTGCCCGAGGTGATCTTGAAGCGGGTTTGCTCAGCAATATGGGGGTGGATCAGAGCGAAGTCGACCAGGTTCACGGCCGGGCCGGCGAGGGCCAGCAGCGGGGTGATTTCGATGTGTTCCGGGTCAAGTTCCGGGGCCTGGAAGCGGCTGTTCAGCAGGCTCTTGAGTCGGCGATGGATGTGCTCGCGCAAGGTCGGCAAGCCATGCAGGTAATCCTTGCCATCGCTGACGCTGTGGCGCCACTGCTCGAGCAGTTCGAGGTGCAATTGCTGCTCGTCGAGTGTGGCCATGCCCAGCCAGGCGGGCAGCGTCTGCTGTGTGTTGAGTGCCCTGGCCAGTGCGATCGCTCGCAGCAGATTGACGTTGATCAGTTGTCTGCTCAGGGCTCTGAGGGCTTGTTCCTCGCGGGGTGTTGTGAGCTTCAGATTGCGCACCCGCTCGCAACGCTGGAGAAAATGCTCGATGGCCGATTGCGTGCGGTTTTGCAGCACGTTGTCGTTGATCAGGTGCAGAGGCCCCAACGTGTACCGCTGATGAAATCCGTCGATCAACGGTGAGAGGTTTTCCAACAGTGCCAGGCGCTTGTCAGGCTGGCACAGGCGCTGGTTCAATACCTGTCGGGCGATATCGATGGAAGCGAATACTTCCAGCCCCATGGCCGGTGACCACATCACTGTGCGCCCTGAGTGCTGTGCATCCAGTCCGCCACGTTCTGTCAACAAAACGCAGTTGGCCAACGGTAGTTCGGCGTCCTGTCCTGTGGTCTGCACAGTCAGAGACCAGGCATCAGGCCGGAAGCCGTTGAGCCCGTTGCGGCGCTGCTGGTCCGGTCGATTGGCGTTGAATACCGTGTCGACGATCGCTTGTTCGGGAAGTCGCTGGTTGCCGCCAAGGACACGCAGTCGCGCTTCACCCGTAATACCCACATAAAACGAATGCGCCAGTTTGGCCAGGATACCTTGCAGATAGTTGCGCTGTTGCACCGCGCTGGTGATTGGCTGCGCCGCGAACTCTTCGTCGATCGGCGGCAGCACACTGTTGAACAGCCTGATTTGCGTGCCAGCGACATCTGCCAGCAGCATTGAGGGTAGCTGGCTGCCGGTGATTGCCAGCCGGGTACTCCAGCGCCCCCCGGTATCGAGTTTGAGGAGTTGTTCGTGGAGCATCGAACGAATATCCAGTGCCTTGTCGAACAGGGCGGCGATATTGATTGCTCCGTCGCTATGGCGGAACACCTGCAGGACATACTCGATGTTCTTGCGTTGTTTGGTGATGATGGCCTCCATCAGCACCTTGAATATCTCGCCGCCCAGCGGTTCGCCCGAGACATGCGGCTGATCGAACCCGATGAATCGCTGACGCTCTTCAAGGCTCAACAGGCCGTACAGTTCATCGTCGTGGCCGGCCGTGTGGAATTTGCTCAGCAGCGTGTCCTTGAGGTCCTTGTAGTCCTCGAGTACCTGCAACCCCTGGGAGGGTGTGTACAGGCAGGCATCGGTGTGACTGAGCATTAGCGAACCGGCCAGCTCGACATGGTTGGGCTGGTATTGCCACAGGTGCACGGCTTCCAGAGCGCCTCGTCGCCCGGAAGTGGCGTGCGGGTCGATCCAGGCCAGCAAGTTGTCGCATTTGTCGGCATCGATGATCCGGGCTTCACGTTTGAGCAGGATGTCGGCCCGGGCCTGTTCGCGCAGCACCCGACAGAAAAACTCCCGCCGTGAGGTGCCGTCGGCGCATACCGCATTCCAATAGGTCTCCATTCGTTCGTATAGCCGCGCGAGCAACTGGCCAGACACGGTTGTTACTGCCGCTTCCCAATGATCCTGGTCACCGGCCAGCGAAGGTTTGCGCGGGTGAGAGTAGACGCGCGACTGCGCGCCCGGCCAGCCGGAATGTCGATAGTGCAGCAGCACCGCATTGCCCAACGTCATTGCATCGAGCCAGCGTCCCGAACGGCTGGCTTGTGCCAGTTCATCGCCTGGTGCCAATGCAGCATAGACACCGACCCTGGTCAGGGCCTGATTGATCCCGGGCATGGCCCCGATGAGCTGATCATTGAGAATCTCCCCGAGCAATATGTCGAGTTCGGGCAACTGCACCAACTCGTCGAGCATGGCCTGGACGTTGAGTTGCCGGCAGTGTTCGATAGCGGCTTTCTGATCGTCGAATATGTCGTCCTCGATGAATTGGAAGGTTACGCGGATGCCGCGTTTCTCCAGCAGATGTTTGCGTTGCGAGACTGCAAGCAATGCCAGCAGCCGGTCGTCTTCATCCGCGTCCTCAAGCCGCTGCTCCAGGTGGCGGGTCAACGTGGCGAGGCTGTCGAACTTCTTCAGTCCGTCGAAGGGTGTGTAGAGCAGAAAGGCCCGGTCATCAGGGGTGCTGCTGAGAATGAAGCTACCCGCCAGGACTATGGCCGGAGGATCTTCGGTGTTCAGCAGCACGCGGTGGGCAATCATCGGCGGGGTTTGCTGGCGACGCAGTGACGCGGTTGCGAGTCGCACATGGGCCAGCCAGTCAAAATCCGTGATCGACAGACCGTGGATGTTGCCAAGCGACCTCCACAATCCGGGCGCATCGAGGATTTGTGGGAACAGCAGTGGGGGGACGGGCACAGACATTTTCGGGTCTCTGTCAGGGCGCGGACGAAAGCGCCGGTGGATGGAGACGACAGACTAAGAACCGGAAGAGGCGCGAGGGTGGTACATAGTTACCGCACGCAAAGCGTCGGAATGTGTTTACGCCAAGGCGCGCGATCACCGCAACGGTTGACAGCACCCGGGCCTGACGTGGTTAATCGACGGGCAAGTCGTTCACACGCTGTTGTTCCCTCCAATAATTAGTCTGGAGCTTCAGATGTCTGCGCCACACGATCATGTGTCTTCTGCTGTCTCGCCATCGTTGTCACTCGAGGCGTTGACGCAACTGCTCGAAACAATTTTTCTGCGTCATGGCACCTCCGCCGAGGTCGCCCGCTCACTCGCCGCCAACTGTGCCGGGGCCGAGCGCGATGGCGCGCACAGCCATGGTGTGTTTCGGATTCCCGGGTATGTGTCGACCCTCAACAGTGGCTGGGTCAACGGTCAGGCGGTGCCACAGGTTGAAGATGTGGCCCCCGGGTTTGTACGCGTCGATGCCGGCAACGGTTTCGCCCAGCCAGCGCTGGCTGCCGCCCGGTCGTTGTTGGTGGAGAAAGCTCGTAACGCCGGGATTGCCGTGCTGGCGATCCGTAATTCTCACCACTTCGCCGCTCTGTGGCCGGACGTCGAACCCTTCGCTGATGAAGGGCTGGTGGCGTTGAGCATGGTCAACAGCATGACCTGCGTGGTGCCCCACGGCGCCGACCGGCCGTTGTTCGGCACCAACCCGATTGCCTTCGCCGCCCCTCGGCTCGGTGGCGCGCCGATTGTGTTCGATCTGGCGACCAGCGCCATTGCCCACGGCGACGTGCAGATTGCGGCGCGCAAGGGCGAACGGCTGGCAGCCGGAATGGGCGTGGACAGCCTCGGCCAGGCAACGCAGGACCCGAAAGCCATTCTTGAGGGCGGCGCGCTGTTGCCGTTCGGCGGGCATAAGGGCTCGGCGCTGTCGATGATGGTCGAACTGTTGGCCGCTGCGCTCACGGGTGGCAATTTTTCCTTTGAATTCGACTGGTCGAATCATCCCGGCGCCAAGACCCCGTGGACCGGGCAATTGCTGATTGTCATCGACCCGAGCAAGGCCGCCGGGCAGAGTTTTGCCGAGCGCAGTCAGGAGCTGGTGCGCCAGATGCACGGCGTCGGGCTCAAGCGTTTGCCGGGCGATCGCCGACATTTGCAGCGGGCCAGATCGCTGGCAGAGGGGATCGTGCTCGATGAACAGACGCTGGGCCAGTTGCGCGAACTGGCCGCCGGCTGAGTTTATGCAGGACATGAAAAAGGCGAGCCGGGTGGCTCGCCTTTTTTCTGCGTAACGACTTCAGCGGCGACCGAGCAACAAACCGACCACCAGGCCAAAACCGGCGGAGATCGCGACGGTTTGCCAAGGATGGCCGCCGATGTAGTTTTCGGTGGCATCCACTGCCGGTTTGGTGCGGTCGCGTACGCTGGAAACCGAATCCAGCGCCTGTTGCAGTTTCAGGGCGATTTGCCCGCGCAGGGTCTCCGCTTCTTCGCCGACCAGTGAGGCGCTGCTCTTGAGCAGTTTGTCGGACTCTTCGATCAGAGCCTGAAGTTCGCTGAATGCCTGATCCTTGATTTGGTCTTCGGCGGCTTGCACGGTGGATTTGCGGGCCATTGGGTGACTCCTTGCAGGTGAATGGACAGTGAACAATGGAGTGTGGCGTTGTCTGAAAAGTTGCACTGATTTTAGGTACGGAACAAAAACCTGCGCAGGAGATTTCTGTCGAGCGTGTAAGATGTCGCCATTTTACGCAGCAGGTATTTCCCCATGAGTTTCAATCTGGCCGACAAATCCCTCGCCGAGCGCGCTGCGCTGGAAGACGAGAAATCCCGTCTGTTCGAACTCTGGCAGAACAATCTGGGCAAAGCCAAAGGCGAAGCCGCGCGGTTGTTCGGCGAGCGCGGCAAGCGCAAGGGCAAATGGGCCGAGTGGGTGCGCTCGGAACTCGACGGCATGTCGCCGCCGGAATTTGCCAACATGGTGCGCAGTGAGGTCAACCGTCTGATGGCGGCCAACAAGTAAACGCACTTACGGCGTGTTGAACGCCGCCACAATGGCCTCACGCACCTTGATCACCAGCGGATCGACCTGCGTGCTGGTGCGCCAGCCCAGTTCGATCGGGTAACGCGGCAGGGCCAGCGGGCAGGGCAGCAAGACCAGTCCGCTGAGGGCCGCGATGGCTTGGGCGGCATGCGTCGGGATGGTTGCCACCGCGCCGCTGCCCTTGAGCAGATGCGGCAACGCTGCAAAGTGCGTGGTCGAGGCGCAGACCCGGCGGCTCAGGCCCAGTGCTGCCAGGCCCTCATCGGTGATGCCGATAAAGCCGCCCGAGGACACCAGAATGTGTTCGCGGGCGACAAACGCCTGTAGATCGATCGATTGTTGCCCGGCGGCCAGGCTGCCCGGGTCGACCAGACACGCATAATCCCCTTCGCCCAACACCTGGCGGCTGAGCAGGCGTTCGGCAAACCCGCCGGCGGTGATCGCCAGATCGATGCTGCGTTCCATCAGGGCGCGGGCGACGATCTGACTGTGGGTCTGGCGGAAGATCAGCCGCAGCTTCGGCGCGCTGCGGGCAATTTCTTCGATCAGGCGTCGGCCATAAGCGATTTCAAAATCATCCGACAGGCCCACCGTCACCGAGCGGCCCTCGTACTGATGCGCCGCCGGGTCGACCATCGCCAGGCTCTGGCGGCATTTATTCAGGGCCTCGCTGACCACCGGTTTCAGTTGATTGGCCTTGAGCGTCGGCGCCAGTCCGCGACCGGTGCGCACGAACAACTGATCGCCATACACCTCGCGCAACCGGCGCAACGCCGCGCTGACCGCCGATTGCGTCACGCCCAGCCGCAGCGCCGCACGACTGGCACTGGACTCTTCATGCAGGGCTTCGAAGACTTTCAGGAGGTTGAGGTCAACGGTCGCGATATTCATAAGGTTCATATCATTCAGCAGTGAATCAGTCTTTATTCATGATCCCGCGCCGCTGCAGAATCGGCAACACTTGAACCCGATGGAGTGACCGCGATGCCTAAATCAATTGTTGCCGCCCTGCAGATTGGCGCCTTGCCCGGTGGCAAAGGTGAAACCCTGGAACAGATTCTGAGTTGGGAAGACGCGATCAGCGAGTCCGGCGCGGCGTTGGTGGTAATGCCTGAAGCGCTGCTCGGTGGCTACCCGAAAGGCGAGGGCTTTGGCACCCAGTTGGGCTATCGCTTGCCCGAGGGCCGCGAGGCCTATGCCCGTTACTTCGCCAACGCCATTGATGTGCCGGGGGCCGAAACCGAAGCATTGGCCGGCCTGTCTGCGCGTACCGGGGCCAATCTGGTGATCGGCGTAATCGAGCGCGCCGGCAGCACGCTGTATTGCACGGCGCTGTATTTCGATCCGCAAGCGGGGCTGGTGGCCAAGCACCGCAAACTGATGCCGACGGGCACCGAACGGCTGATCTGGGGCAAGGGCGATGGCTCGACGCTGCCGGTGCTCGACAGCCAGGTCGGACGCCTTGGGGCTGTGGTGTGCTGGGAAAACATGATGCCGCTGCTACGCACGGCGATGTACGCCAAGGGCATTGAGGTCTGGTGCGCGCCGACGGTGGATGAGCGTGAGATGTGGCAGGTCAGCATGCGCCATATCGCCCATGAGGGCCGCTGCTTTGTGGTCAGCGCCTGTCAGGTCCAGGCTTCGCCGAAGGCGCTGGGCGTGGAGATTGCCAACTGGCCGGCGGATCGACCGTTGATTGCCGGCGGCAGCGTAATTGTCGGGCCGATGGGCGATGTGCTGGCAGGGCCTTTGCGCGGCGAGGCGGGGTTGCTGACGGCGCAAATCGATACCGCTGAACTGGTTCGGGCGCGATATGACTATGACGTGGTTGGCCACTATGCGCGGCCTGATGTATTTGAGTTGAGTGTCGATGAACGCGCCAAACCCGGCGTACGCTTCACCGCATAAGCCCGCTCCCACAGGGAATGTGTGTGCAATTGATTACCACGTCGCAGCAGTGGCTCTCGGCAGGCTGAGCTTGCCGCTGTCGACAAATCGCATGGTGCCGAACAAGCCACCGGCCAGTTTGCCGCGCAGCACGTAGGGCAGGTTATCGAGGGTTTGCGTCTGGCTCAGGCCCAGCGTCTGGCGCAGCACGGAGAACGCGGAAACACTGACCGGCACGCTGACCACGGTTTCCGAGAAACGCGGGATCGAGCCGACCTGATCACTCACGCCCGAGGCCAAAGGATGGCCGTTGACCTCAAGGTCGAGGGCGATGCCGGTGTAATCGATGGCGGTTTCGTTGGGGTTCTGCACCCGCAACTTGATCGCGAAGCGCACTTCCAGATCCTGGCTCGGCAACGGTTCGAGGCCGACCACGTTGATGTTCACCGGATCTCGGTTGGGAAACAGCGCGCAGGCGCTCAGGGACAACAGCAGCAGGGACAGGATGACGGCGTGGACGCGGCGCATAAACAGTCTCTCAAAAAAAGGGCCGAACCGTTGCCGGCTCAGCCCTTTGTTCAAGGCGCAGCGTCAGCGGTTCAACTGTGCGACCGCCGCGGCGGTTGCAGGTTCAGCTTTGGCCGGCAGATCGGGATTTTCCATAACCTGCAGAATCGACGCTTCCGGATCGAAATCGTCTTCCTCAAGCTCCATGAACTCTTCCGGCAGGAAGATATTCAGCACGATAGCGCACAACGCACCGACGGTGATCGGCGATTCGAAGATGTTGCGTAGCGCCTGCGGCAACTCGCGCAACACTTCAGGCACAGCCGCGATGCCCAGGCCCATGCCGATAGAAATCGCCACGATCAGCATGTTGCGCCGATGCAGCCCAGCCTCGGCGAGAATCTTGATCCCGGCCACGGCTACAGTGCCGAACATCACCAATTCAGCACCGCCAAGCACCGGTTTGGGCATCAGTTGCAGTACCGCGCCGATCATCGGGAACAGGCCCAGCAGCACCAACAGGCCGGCGATGAAGAACGCCACGTAGCGGCTGGCAACGCCGGTCAACTGGATCACGCCGTTGTTCTGCGCAAACGTCACCATCGGCATGCTGTTGAACACGGCTGCCATGGCCGAGTTGAGGCCGTCGGCGAGCAGGCCGGACTTGATCCGGCGGATGTACAGCGGGCCTTTGACCGGTTGCCGCGAAATCATCGAGTTGGCGGTCAGGTCACCGGCCGCTTCCAGCGGCGAGACCAGGAAAATCACCGCCACCGGCACGAATGCCACCCAGTCGAAGTTGAAACCGTACTTGAACGGTACCGGCACGCTGACCAGCGGCACCTCGGGCAGGTTGGCGAAATCCACCGTGCCCATCAGCCACGCGACCACATAGCCAAGGGTCAGGCCGATGACGATGGCGCCCAGGCGCAGAAACGGCACATCGACCCGGTTCAGCACAACGATGGTGCCCAGCACCAGCGCCGCCAGGAACACATGGCTGGCCGCGCCCAGATCGGCAGCGCCGAAGCCACCGGCGATGTCGGTCATCGCCACTTTGATCAGCGACAGGCCCATCAGGGTGATGATGGTGCCAGTGACCACCGGGGTGATCAGCATGCGCAGTTTGCCAATGAACTGGCTCAACACCACTTCGATGAATGCGGCGAAAAAGCACACGCCGAAAATCGTCGAGAGGATTTCATCGGTGCCGCCGCCCCGGGCCTTGACCATGAAACCGGCGCTGAGAATCACACTGATGAAGGAAAAACTGGTGCCTTGCAGGCATAACAAGCCTGAGCCGACCGGACCGAAACGCCGCGCCTGAACAAACGTGCCCAGACCCGAGACGAACAGCGCCATGCTGATCAGATACGGTATTTCACTTTGCAGGCCCAGGGCGCCGCCCATGATCAGGGTCGGGGTGATGATGCCGACGAAGCTGGCCAGCACGTGCTGCAGTGCTGCGAATACGGTGGCAGTCAGGTGTGGACGGTCGTTGAGGCCGTAGATCAGATCGTTGTTGCGCGGGACTTTTTCAGAGGCGGTCATGGTGTTTTGCGCGCCGTGAGGCGGGGCCGGGTCAGAAAATGGAGGCGCAGGATGCCGGAAGAGGGCGGCGAGGGCAACGAGCAAAAATTGCCTAAAAGGTCAGGTTTTATTGAGCGAGAGGGGTTTGGGCATAAAATCGCAAATGCAAGTAAAGCCCTGGTGAGCAAGCGAGTCCGCCTCGCCACAAGTAGCAGTCTGGCTCATAAATTAAATGCACTGAGCAAATCCTCTTCAAACGCCTTCTGTGCATCCCCTGGCACCTGCGCCCGATGTCGGGCCAGATGAAATGCCACCTCGAAGCTCAATGCTCCTGGCCGCAGTGCCCGCAGCAGGCCCTTGTCCTCCCAGACCCGTGCATAGTGATCGGGCAGATAATCGACGTGCTTGCCGGAAAGAATGAAGGCGAGGGTGCCCTCGACCTGTTCCGAACGCGCGGAAAAGCGCTTGTCCGCGAGCGGCTCGCCCGTGCGCATGAAGCGATACGGATGATCGACCCGGTCGCAGGCCTGCAGCGCCGCATCGTCCGGCGTATCGACGGTAAACAGCGGGTGGCCCTGCGCGCAGTACAAATGCTGGGTTTCCCTGAATAGCTCGTGGTAATCGAAAGCGCTCTGCACCTGTGAGAAATAACCGATGGCCAGGTCCAGTCGCTGTTGCAGCAGCAGGCGCTCCATCTCCCCAGGCATTGCGCTGATCAACTCGATGCGCACCGACTCATCGCGCCCGCGAAAGCGCCGGATTGCCTCCGCGACCCGCAGCAGTACCGACTGATCGAGCGCTTCCGACAAGCCCAGGCGCACTTCACCGATCAACCGTCCGGCGACGCCGTTGGATTGATGGCGGAAGGTTTCGATGGATTCGAACAACGTACGGATCGCAATCAGCAACTGCTCGCCCTTGGGCGTGACGCTGAAGCCGCCCTTGCCACGGCTGCACAGGCGATAGCCGAGGCGCGTTTCGAGTTTGGCCATTTGCTGGCTGATGCTCGACTGACTCAGGCCCAGTTCACCTTGTGCGGCACTGAAGCCGCCACATTCCACGACCTGCACAAACAGGCGCAGCAACTGCAGGTCGATATCGTGGAGTTGACCGAGCATTACATTACTCCTGGATAAAGTCAGGTTAACAAACTTGATATTCCTGCAATGTATCCGAGCGCGCATCCTGCAACCACTTCCTCCGGTCAGGTGTTCGTCATGGCTCCCGTGTTCAAGCTGTGTTTTCCCGCGCTGTTGTTGTCCGTGGCCCTGCATGCCCAGGCCGAGGACAAAACCCTCAACCTCTACAGCTGGGCCGATTACGTGCCGGCGCAAACCCTGCAGCGCTTCGAGCAGGAAACCGGTATTCATGTGCGTTACGACACCTTTGACACGTCCGAGGTGCTGGAAACCAAACTGCTGACCGGTGGCAGCGGCTATGACGTGGTCGTACCGTCCTCCAGCGTTCTGGCTCGAGGGTTGGCCGCTGGCGCGTTAAAGGAAATCCCCCACGAAGGCCTCAAGGGTTACACCAATCTTGATCCCGATCTGCTGCAGAAACTCACGGCAGTCGATCCCGGCAATCGCTACGCCGTGCCCTACACCTGGGGCACGCTGGGCTTGGGCATTAACGTCGAGGCAGTGAAAAGTCGCCTGCCGGACGTGCCGCTCAACAGCCTGGATCTGCTGTTCAAGCCCGAGTACGCGAGCAAACTCAAGGACTGCGGGATTGCCGTGCTCGACTCGCCGCAGGAGGTCATTGGCCTGGCACTGCACTATCTGGGCAAAGATCCCTACAGCACCGACAAGGCTGATCTGGCCGCTGCCGAAGCGTTGTTGCACAAACTCCAGCCCTCGGTGCTGTACGTCGCCACTGGCCGGCAGATCAGCGATCTGGCGAACGGCAGCGTGTGCCTGGCGCTGACCTACAACGGTGACGTGAGCATGGCTGCCGATCAGGCGCACAAGGCCAACAAACCGTATGAGGTCGCTTATCGAATTCCACGCGAAGGTACGTTGATCTGGCAGGACAACCTGGCCATTCCGAAGGACGCGCCAAACCCGCAAGCGGCGCGGGCGTTCATCGAGTTCATGCTGCGCCCCGAGTCTGTGGCCGAGCTGACCAACACGCTGTTTTTCGCCACCGCCAACCAGGCCGCGACGCCGCTGGTGGATGAAGCGGTGCGCAACGATCCGGACATTTACCCGCCCGCCGAAGTGCGCGACCGCTTGTACGCCGATCGCAGCATGAGCCTCAAGGACATGCGTCAGCGTACGCGCCTGTGGACCACTTTCCGTAGCCATCAATAACCAGAGGAGCACACCAATGGACGTGCCGATGCTCAACGACCAAGCCATGACCCGTGACAGCCTGTACGGCACTTGCGCCGAAAGCACCTACGCCGGGATCACCAGTTTCATGCGTCGCCGCTACAGCCGTGATTTGCGCGGCGTCGACGTAGCGGTCAGCGGCGTACCGTTCGACACCGCCACCAGCAACCGCCCGGGCGCGCGTTTCGGGCCACGGGGGATTCGCGCAGCGTCCACCGCGATTGCCTGGGAACGGCACTGGCCGTGGGCGTTCGACCCGTTCGATCATCTGGCGGTGATCGACTACGGCGACTGCGACTTCGATTACGGCTCGGCGCACACCATCCCGGACAGCATCGAGGCTCACGCCGAGCGGATTCTCGATGCCGGCAGTGCGATGCTGACGTTTGGCGGCGACCACTTCATCACGTATCCGCTGCTCAAGGCCCATGCACGTAAACACGGTGCGCTGTCGTTGATCCACTTCGACGCGCACAGCGACACCTGGCCGGACGAGGACGGCAAGCGCGTCGATCACGGCACCATGTTCTGGCACGCCGCCAAAGAAGGGCTGGTGGATCCATCGCGCTCGGTGCAGATCGGGTTGCGCACCACCAATGACGATCATCAGGGTTTTGCCGTACTCGACGCACGCCAGGTGCATCGGCGGGGCTGTGAGGCGATTGTCGAGGCGATTCGTGCGCGAGTCGGTGACAACCCGGTGTACCTGACCTTTGATATCGACTGCCTCGACCCGGCATTCGCACCGGGCACTGGCACTCCGGTGTGCGGCGGATTAAGCACGGCGCAGGCGCTGGAAATACTCGGCGGTTTGCGCGGGATCAACCTGGTGGGGATGGACGTGGTGGAAGTGGCGCCGGCCTATGACCATGCGGAGGTGACGTCGCTGGCGGCGGCGACCCTCGCCATGGAAATGCTCTGCCTGTATGCCGCCCGACACAAAGTCGACCTCTGAAACACCACAAATCCCCTGTGGGAGTGGGCTTGCTCACGAAAGCGGAGTGTCATTCACCGATGATGCTGGCTGACCCACCGCCTTCGGGAGCAAGCCCCCTCCCACAGAGAATCTCTATTCCAGGCAGTTCCAGCACTTTGCTCCGAGGCAACAAGACACACACTCGACTTCTGACACACCACAATCCCCATGTGGGAGTGGGCTTGCTCACGAAAGCGGTGTGTCATTCACCGATGATGCTGGCTGCCCCACCGCCTTCGGGAGCAAGCCCCCTCCTACAGGGATCTGTATTCCAGGCAGTTGCTGCACTGTGCTCCGAGGCACCAAGACACACACTCGACCTCTGACACACCACAAATCCCATGTGGGAGTGGGATTGCTCACGAAGGCGGAGTGTCATTCACCGATGATGCTGGCTGACCCACCGCCTTCGGGAGCAAGCCCCCTCCCACAGGGATCTGTATTCCAGGCAGTTGCTGCACTGTGCTCCGAGGCAACAAGACACACACTCGACTTCTGACACACCACAATCCCCATGTGGGAGTGGGCTTGCTCACGAAAGCGGTGTGTCATTCACCGATGATGCTGGCTGCCCCACCGCCTTCGGGAGCAAGCCCCCTCCCACAGAGAATCTCTATTCCAGGCAGTTCCAGCACTTTGCTCCGAGGCACCAAGACACACACTCGACCTCTGACACACCACAAATCCCATGTGGGAGTGGGCTTGCTCACGAAGGCGGAGTGTCATTCACCGAAGATGCTGGCTGCCCCACCGCCTTCGGGAGCAAGCCCCCTCCCACAGGGATCTTCGGAGCAGCCCGCTCCCACAAAAGTCCACCTGTTTTTCAGGGACATCGTGGCATACTGCCGCGCATGACTTTCGACTCTCCCTTAAGCGCCTGGCAACACGCGATCGAGCACAAGGGTTTCATCCAGGATGAAGCCCAGGAGCACGCGGTCTGGGCGTTGCAAAAATGCCATGAAGCCTTGCACGCCGGTGCTCGTTCGGTCACCGGCGTGTACTTGTGGGGCCCGGTCGGGCGTGGCAAGACCTGGTTGATGGATCAGTTCTATCAAAGCCTGCGGGTGCCGGCCCGGCGTCAACATTTTCATCACTTCATGGGCTGGGTGCATCAGCGCTCGTTCCAGTTGACCGGGATTGCCGACCCGCTGCGGGCCCTGGCCAGGGAACTGGCGGCTGAAGTGCGGGTGCTGTGTTTTGATGAGCTGTTCGTCAACGATATCGGCGACGCGATTATCCTCGGGCGGCTGTTTCAGGTGATGTTCGACGAGGGCGTGGTGGTGGTCTGCACCTCCAACCTGCCGCCGGATGAGCTGTATGCCGATGGTTTCAACCGCGACCGGTTTGTCCCGGCAATTGCCGCGATCAAGGCCCACATGCAAGTCGTTGCGGTGAACGGTGCCGAGGATCATCGCCTGCACCCGGGCACCGCCCGGCAGCGATATTTTGTCGCAGAGCCTGGGCAAGGCAGTGCGCTGGAGCCAGTCTTCCAGTCGCTCAACGCCGGGCAACCTGCCAGCGCGGAGCCGGTCCCTGTGGGGCACCGGGTACTGAACGTGGTGCAGGCCAGTGCGGCGGTGCTCTGGTGTCGCTATGCCGATCTCTGCGAGCAACCGTTTGCTGCCATGGACTTCATTACCCTGTGCGATAGCTATCGATCTATTCTGTTGAGCGAAGTGCCGAACCTCAGTGCACAGAAACGCGAGGGGCGTATCGCTCGCGGTACGGAAGACGGCTCGGCGCAGGTGGTGGCCGGTGACCGCGAGTTGCCGCAATTGTCGGTTCACGACGACGGTGTGCGCCGCTTCATCGCGTTGGTCGACGAGTGTTACGACCGTAAAGTCCCGCTGTACATCGAGGCTCAGGTACCGATGGAGGCGCTGTACACCGAGGGGTATCTGGAATTCCCGTTCCGCCGCACCCTCAGCCGCTTGCAGGAGATGCAACTGCAGCGTTTTGCCGAATGAGCGAAGAGGGCGCAAGCATGAGCCAACCACTGTCCCATCATTTACTGACCATGGCTTACCAGCGCGCGTGGGGGCATTGAACAGCCGGTAACATTCCTCGCCGACGATTTTCATCTTTAGAGGTTGTAGGTTGAATCAGCCTCGCGTTATGGTCGAACAGCCTTTCAGGTGCGCGCCTTGCACGCCGGGGTCATGATCGGGGATGGAAATGGATTCCGCAGAAGTTCTTGTGCTTCAAGCCAGCTACACCAACCCACTGCACGCCGAAGCCATCGGCATCGTGCTCAATCACTACGCAGAAGATCCCATGGGTGGCGGTCATTCGCTTGCCCCCGAACTGCTGCGTCGCGTGCCCGAAGAGCTGGCCCGCAGACCCCATGCTTTCAGCGTGCTGGCTTTTGTCGGCGGTGAACCGGCAGGACTGGTGAACTGCTTCGAAGGCTTCTCGACGTTTGCCTGCAAACCGCTGGTCAATGTTCATGACGTGGCGGTGGTGGCGAAATTTCGCGGCCTCGGGCTGAGTCAGAAAATGCTGCGCAAGGTCGAGGATATTTCCCGCCAGCGCGGTTGCTGCAAAATCACCCTGGAAGTACTCGAAGGCAACGCCGTGGCGCAGAACTCTTATCGCAAGTTCGGTTTTGCCCCGGGAATGTTCGACCCCGGGCATGGTCGCATGCTGTTCTGGATCAAGGATCTGCAGGCATAAAAAAAGGCGCCCCGAACAGGGCGCCCAACTGTCGTCTCCGAGGCCAGAGCGGAGCCATCGGAGGTCCATCGGTTGCTCGTTGAATCAGTCGCGATAAGACTCGGTGACTTGCGCGGTCTGATCGTCTGGAACCTTCAGTTCCACCGTTTTGGATGCGCTCTGCTGCTCGCTTTGCGCGTGGTGGACCGGGAAGTTGTCGTAGTAATGCCGCATGCGTTCGGCGCCGCCCTCGGCAAAGGCGCTGGCGGAACCGAGGGCGAGTAGCCCGGCAAGGATTACGGTGCTGGTGTTCATGGTGCCTCCTACTGAAAAACGTGGGAGCCGTTCGTCCATGAAGCAGATCTCGGGGCACAGTGTCCCCAGCGTGAATTAACTCGGGGTTAACACCTCGCCAGGGATTGCCCTGTAATGGCGCGATGCGCTGGATCAGAGCTTCCAGTCCAGGCTCAGGGTCACCGTGCGCGGGTCGCCCCAGTACACGCCGTTGTAGAAGCCGACGTTGTCGTAATACTTCTTGTCGAACAGGTTATCGACGTTGAGCGATGCCGACAGGTGCCTGTCGAACTCATAACGTGACATCAGCTTGACCACGGTGTAGGCGCCCTGACTGATTTGCGCGCGTTCGGTGATGAGCCGGCCATTGGCACCACGACCGACCGGACGGTTGGATGCACCATAGACATCGCTCTGCCAGTTCACGGCACCCCCTACGGTCAGAGCGTGCCAGTTGCCCGGCAGCCGATAGGCCGTGGACAGGCGCAACATGTTCAGCGGCTCATTGGTGTTGGTGCGCTGTTTTTCGCCGTTGACCGAGTGGGTGTAGGTGTAGCCGGCGGTCATGTTCCAGCCGTCGAGAACCTCCCCGGAGACCTCTGCTTCAAAGCCATTGACCTTGTTACCCTTGCCGCCGGACTTGTAAAACTGTTCGCCGGTCACCGGGTCCGGCACCACTGAATCGTCCAGTTCGGCGACATTGTCCTGCTTGCTCCAGAACAACGCCGTGGACAGGTTCAGGCGCTCATCGAGCAGGCTGCCCTTGAGGCCCACCTCGTAGTTGCTGCCGACCACCGGCTCGATGTATTTGCGATTGGCGTCGCGTTTGGTCTGTGGTTTGAAAATGTCGGTATAGCTGACGTAGGCGGTGTATTCCGGCGTCAGGTCGTACAGCAGGCCGGCGTAAGGCGTCCACATGTCGTTGTGTTGCTGGCTGCTTTTGTCGACGCCGCTCAGGTGCAGGTTATCGTCGTAGGCGTTGGTGGTGCTGGCTGTCTTCCAGCTGCCGTAACGACTGCCGAGCACCGCATGCAGTTCATCGGTGAAGCTCAGGCGCGTTGCCAGGTAACCGGCCTTTTGCCGGGTGTAATCCTTGAAGCCGCTCAGTCCGGTAACGGTGTCCGGGAATTTGCCGATGTCGCCCATGTACTTCCAGTCACGGATGGTGTCGTAACCGGCCGGCAGCGCACCGGCGATGGTGTACGGGTCATCGGAGCGGCGTTCGGCTTCGCCGTAGCCGAACATCATTTCGTGCTCGCGTCCGAGCAGCGAGTAGGGGCCGGAGACGTTGAAGTCATACGCCTTCATGGTTTGGTTGCCGGCCATGTGGCTGGTGTTGGCGGACATGCCGCTGCGGTCGGCTTCGGGGAAGCCGCCACCGCCGTAGTAGATCTTGCCGTCGGTGTCGCTTTTACGATGGGTGTAGGCGGCTTTCAAGTGCCAGCCGCCGGCCAGTTGTTGGTCGAGGTTGGCAAACGCGGTCTTGTCGCGCAGCGGCCAGGAACTCCAGGAGGTGGCCATGTTGGTCGAACGTCCCAGCCCGGCCTTGCCGCCCTCGGCATTCCAGTAGGGCACGGTGCCCCACGAGGTGCCCTGAACCTGTTTGTCCTGATAGTCATAACCGACTGCCAATACGGTGGAGTCGGTCAGGTCGGCTTCGAGGATGCCGTAGCCGACTTCACGTTGCAGTGCGTACTTGTCGCGGAACGACTGGCTGTCGCGATAGGCCAGTACCGTGCGCCCGCGCAAGCGACCATCGAACGCCAGTGGACCGCCGACATCGACGTAGCTGTAGTAGTCGTCATAGCTGCCGCCGCTGACGCCTGCCAGCGCTTGCAGTTGGGCGGTCGGACGTTTGCGCACCATGTTGATGGTCGCCGAGGGATCGCCGGCGCCGGTGGTGAGTCCGGTTGCACCGCGCACCACTTCAATCCGGTCGTAGATGATGGTGTCGGCGTCGGACTTCATGTAGCTGAAGGTGTTCAGCATCCCGTCGATCTGGAAATTGTCGATCGAGTAACCGCGCGCCGAGTAGCTGACCCGATCCGAGTCGTTGTGCTGCACGACGATGCCGGTGGTCTGGCTCATGGCCTCGGACAATGTACCGAGTTTGAAATCGTCCATCTGCTGACGCGTGACCACCGACACCGATTGCGGGGTTTCCTTGATCGACAGGTTCATCCGCGTTGCGGTGTTCATCGCGCCGGTGGTGTAGGCGTGAGTGTTTTCGGTGTTGATGCCCAGGCCCTCGGCGCTGACGCTGGTGGCTGCCAGCTCCAGTGCCTGGGCGGCGGATTGCGCCGGTGTTTCCGGGGCAGCGTCAGCCAGCAGATCGGGACTCAACGCGGCACTGCACAGGCCGAAAGTGAGGGTCATGGAACGGGTGATGGGCGCGAACATCGCAGCCGACTCCTTGTCTTCGAGAGAAAAAATCCGTTGGTTCAGAGACGAGGTGCAGCTCGGCGATTTAGTAACAAACGAGAAATATTATTATTTGGAGAGGTTGTCCGACTTGGCCGCCCAAGGTGAAAAGCTGCGCACAGCGCTTGCCCAATGGAGCGCTGCGGGTATGCTGATGGCCTGCCGAGGAGATAGAAATGGCCTACGATTTTGACCTTTATGTGATTGGTGCCGGTTCCGGCGGTGTACGCGCGGCGCGTTTTGCCGCCGGTTTCGGCGCAAAAGTGGCGGTGGCCGAAAGCCGCTATCTGGGCGGCACTTGCGTCAACGTCGGTTGCGTGCCGAAAAAGTTGTTGGTGTACGGCGCGCATTTCGCCGAAGACTTTGAGCAGGCTTCCGGTTTTGGGTGGAGTCTTGGCGAAGCGAATTTCGATTGGGCGACATTGATCGCCAACAAGGATCGCGAGATCAATCGCCTCAACGGTATTTATCGCAATCTGCTGGTCAACAGCGGCGTGACCCTGCACGAGGCGCACGCGAAGATCGTCGGCCCGCATGAGGTCGAGGTCAATGGTGAGCGCTTCACCGCGAAAAACATCTTGATCGCCACTGGCGGCTGGCCGCAGATCCCGGAGATTCCGGGGCACGAACACGCGATCAGCTCCAATCAGGCGTTCTTCCTCAAAGAGCTGCCGAAACGTGTGCTGGTGGTCGGTGGCGGCTACATTGCGGTTGAATTCGCCGGGATCTTCCACGGACTGGGCGCGAATACCACGCTGCTGTATCGCGGTGATCTGTTCCTGCGCGGTTTCGATGGCTCGGTGCGCAAGCACCTGCAGGAGGAGCTGACCAAGCGCGGCATGGATCTGCAATTCAATGCCGACATCGCGCGCATCGACAAACAACCTGACGGCAGCTTGAAAGCGACCCTCAAGGATGGTCGCGTGCTGGAAGCCGATTGCGTGTTCTACGCCACGGGTCGTCGTCCGATGCTGGACAACCTGGGCCTGGAAAATACTGATGTGCAGCTTACCGACAAGGGTTTTATCAAGGTCGACGAGCAATACCAGACAGGCGAGCCGTCGATTCTCGCGCTGGGCGATGTGATCGGTCGCGTGCAACTGACGCCGGTGGCACTGGCCGAAGGCATGGCGGTGGCGCGGCGACTGTTCAAGCCTGAGCAATACCGTCCGGTGGATTACAAGATGATCCCGACGGCGGTGTTCAGCCTGCCCAACATCGGCACTGTCGGCCTGACCGAAGAAGAGGCGCGGGATGCGGGTCACGAAGTAGTGATTTTCGAGAGCCGCTTCCGTCCGATGAAGTTGACCCTGACCGAGTGTCAGGAGAAAACCCTGATGAAGCTGGTGGTGGATGCCAGGACCGACAAAGTGCTGGGCTGCCACATGGTCGGCCCTGATGCGGGTGAAATCGTCCAAGGCCTGGCGATCGCGCTGAAGGCCGGCGCCACCAAACGTGACTTCGACGACACAATCGGGGTTCACCCGACGGCCGCCGAAGAGTTCGTTACCATGCGAACGCCGGTCGGCGCTTAAGCGTCTTTCGGTTTGGCCGTGTCTGGCGCTGCCGCAACGGTAGCCGCCAGACGCAGGCTGTTTTCGAGGCTCGCCTGAGTCTTGGTCAATTCTTTTTCCAGTGACTGATTGAGCAGCAGCTGTTCGTCGACGTTCTGTTTCAGCGTCTGACTTTCCAGCAGGGCCACGCGCAGGCGTTCCTGGAGGAGGGTGCGTTCGCTGTCGACACGGTTGGCCTGTTCGAGCAGTTGATCCTGGCGCTGATTGCTGTGCTTGAGCTGATCCTGCATCAGGCTCAGTTCGCGCTGGGTACCACGGTTCTCGGTAAGCAAGCGTTCGTTGTCACGGTGCAACTGGGTGATCTCGTCCTGACGCACCAGCGCACTTTGTTGCGCCTGACGCAGCTCCATCTGCAACTGCTGGATCTGCCCTTCGTGACGAGCCTGTTCCTGCTCGCGCTGTTCTTTGGTGGCGTTGCGGTAGTGCTCCAGCGCATCGCGGGCGTGCAGGTGTTTTTCTTCCAGCGAGCGGATCTGCTCGTCCTTGTCCTGCAAGCGCAACTCGAAGTCGGCCAGTGCCTGGTTCAGCCCGGCGTTGCGCGTTTGCTCGGTCTGCAGCATCGAGCGGGTTTCGTTCAGTGCCTCGGATTCCCTGGCCAGCGCGGCGCCTTGAATATCGTGCTGCTGTTCCAGTTGCTCAAGTGCCTGGCGCACTTGCTTCAATTGCGCTTCCAGCGTTTCGCGCTGTTCTTCGAACTGCTCGCGGGCTTGCTCGATGGGCTCTTGCGCCTGTTCTTTGAGGCGCTGGGCGAGGCGTGAGACCAGTGCCGTCAGCTCGTCATTGATCGGTTCTGCGGACGCTTCGATCGACGGGCTGCCGTCGTCAAGTTCTTTCAGATAGCGATGGATCGTGGTTTTCGAACCGGTATTGCCCAGTTCGATGCGTACTGCATCGATGCTCGGGTGTTCGCCTCGGGCCAGAATCGCTGTGCGCGCTATCTGAACCACCGCTTTATTTACGCCGCCACGGGCCATGTGAACTCCTACCATTTCGTACTGTGGTACATGCCACCAAAGTACGCAGTGTACCACGCTGAAAATAAAGTTAAATGATTGATTATAAAGAGGCGGGATATACTGGTATTACCCAATGTCAGGTGCTTAAATGGCTTTTTTGCGCCCTGAATCAGTACGTCTGCGAGAACACAGCCCATGAGCGATATCGATCGCTATCTGCAAGCCGCCACCCGTGACAACACCCGCCGCAGCTATCGCTCGGCAATCGAGCACTTTGAAGTGAAGTGGGGTGGCTTCCTGCCGGCGACGGCCGACAGCGTTGCGCGTTACCTGGTCGAGCATGCCGGGGTGCTGTCGATCAATACGCTGAAGCTGCGCCTGTCGGCACTGGCGCAATGGCATAACAGCCAGGGCTTTGCCGATCCGACCAAGGCGCCGGTGGTGCGCAAGGTGTTCAAAGGCATTCGCGCGCTGCATCCGGCGCAGGAGAAACAGGCCGAGCCGCTGCAACTGCACGATCTGCAGCACGTGGTCGATTGGCTGGAGCAGGAAGCCAGCAGTGCCCGACAGCAGCAGGATCGCCCGCAGTTGCTCAAGGCCTATCGCGACCGGGCGCTGATTCTGCTCGGCTTCTGGCGCGGCTTTCGCAGCGATGAGCTGTGCCGGCTGCAGATTGAACATGTGCAGGCGCACGCCGGTAGCGGCATCACCTTGTATCTGCCGCGCAGCAAGGGCGATCGCGAAAACCTCGGGCAGACCTATCAGGCGCCGGCGCTGCTGAAGCTGTGCCCGGTGCAGGCTTATATTGACTGGATCACCGAAGCGGCGTTGGTGCGCGGCCCGGTGTTTCGCGGGATCGACCGTTGGGGCCATTTGAGCGAGGAGGGCTTGCACGCCAACAGCGTGATTCCATTGCTGCGCCAGGCGCTGGAGCGCGCCGGGATTTCAGCCGAACGCTACACCAGCCACTCACTGCGGCGCGGCTTTGCCACGTGGGCGCATCAAAGCGGCTGGGATCTGAAGTCGTTGATGAGTTACGTCGGCTGGAAGGATATGAAGTCAGCCATGCGCTATGTTGAAGCCAGCCCCTTTCACGGGATGGCTCGGATTACGGATAAGCCGCTTACGTCGTAGATATCGTTTTCTTCTATTAATACAGTCAGCTAATAGCGAAAACAAATCAGCAGCATCAGGTTTGCCAATGAGCCATCCGTCGAGTGAGTGGGTAGGATTCACCCATCGAATTCACAACCCTGACGGAGAGTCATCAATGCCTATCATCAACAGCCAAGTAAAACCGTTCAAAGCTACCGCGTTCAAAAACGGCGACTTCGTACAAGTCTCGGACGCTGACCTGAAAGGCAAATGGTCCGTAGTGTTCTTCTACCCAGCCGACTTCACCTTCGTTTGCCCAACCGAACTGGAAGACCTGGCCGACAACTACGCTGCGTTCCAGAAACTGGGCGTGGAAATCTACAGCGTTTCGACCGACACCCACTTTGCCCACGCTGCCTGGCACAACACTTCGCCAGCCATCGGCAAAATCGAATACACCATGATCGGCGACCCGACCCACGTCATCTCCCGCAACTTCGACGTGCTGATCGAAGAAGCTGGTCTGGCTGACCGTGGCACCTTCGTGATCAACCCTGAAGGCCAGATCAAAATCGTTGAACTGAACGATGGCGGCGTAGGCCGTGACGCTTCCGAACTGCTGCGCAAGATCAAGGCTGCGCAGTACGTCGCTGCTCACCCAGGCGAAGTTTGCCCAGCCAAGTGGAAAGAAGGCGAGGCCACTCTGGCACCGTCCCTGGACCTGGTCGGCAAGATCTAAGTCTGTGACACGCAACTCAGGGCGGTACGCCGCACCTTCTTAAGTACGCTGCACCGCCCAATAAAAATGCCCGGGCGAGATTCGCTCGGGCTTTTTTTCGCCTCAAATAAAGGAAATCGCCCGTATGTTGGACGCCAATCTTAAAGCCCAGTTGAAATCGTACCTGGAACGGGTCACCCAGCCGATCGAGATCGTTGCCTCCCTCGACGACGGTGCGAAATCCCGTGAAATGCTGGAACTGCTGAAAGACGTTGCCAGTCTTTCGAGCCAGATTACCTTGATCGACAACGGTGACGATGCACGCAAGCCATCGTTCTCGATCAATCGCCCGGGGGCCGACATCAGCCTGCGTTTCGCCGGCATCCCGATGGGCCACGAATTCACTTCCCTGGTGCTGGCCCTGCTGCAAGTCGGCGGCCACCCATCGAAAGCCAGTGCCGAAGTGATCGAGCAGATCCGTTCGCTCAAAGGTGAATTCACCTTCGAAACCTACTTCTCGCTGTCGTGCCAGAACTGCCCGGATGTGGTCCAGGCGCTGAACCTGATGGCTGTGCTGAATCCGAACATCCGTCACGTTGCCATCGACGGCGCGCTGTTCCAGGACGAAGTCAACGATCGCAAGATCATGGCCGTGCCGAGCATCTACCTTAATGGGGAGAACTTCGGTCAGGGCCGCATGGGTCTGGAAGAGATCCTCGCCAAACTCGACACCGGCGCCATTGAGCGTCAGGCCGAGAAAATCAGTGCCAAGCAAGCGTTTGATGTGCTCGTGGTTGGCGGTGGCCCGGCCGGTGCTTCGGCAGCGATCTATGCCGCGCGTAAAGGCATTCGCACCGGTGTCGCGGCTGAGCGTTTCGGCGGTCAGGTGCTGGACACCATGGCCATCGAGAACTTCATTTCCGTGCAGGAAACCGAAGGCCCGAAACTGGCCACGGCGCTGGAAGAACACGTCAAGCAATACGACGTTGACATCATGAACCTGCAACGTGCCGATAAGCTCATCCCGGGCAAGAACGGCGAGCTGCACGAAGTCCACTTCGCCAGCGGCGCGACCCTCAAAGCCAAGAGCGTGATTCTGGCGACCGGTGCGCGCTGGCGTGAAATGAACGTGCCAGGTGAGCAGCAATACCGCAACAAAGGCGTGGCGTACTGCCCGCACTGCGACGGCCCGCTGTTCAAGGGCAAGCGCGTGGCGGTGATCGGCGGTGGTAACTCCGGCGTTGAAGCGGCCATCGACCTGGCCGGGATCGTGGCGCACGTGACGCTGCTGGAGTTCGACGTGCAACTGCGCGCCGACGCGGTACTGCAACGCAAACTGCACAGCCTGCCGAACGTCACCGTGATCACCAGTGCGCAAACCACTGAAGTCACCGGGAACGGCGAGAAGGTCAACGGCCTGCGCTACAAGGATCGCAACAGTGATGAACTGCGCACCGTCGAGCTGGAGGGGATCTTCGTGCAGATCGGTCTGCTGCCCAACACCGACTGGCTCAAAGGCACCATCGAGCTGTCGCCGCGCGGCGAAATCATCGTCGACAACCGTGGCGAGACGTCGATCCCGGGCATCTTCGCTGCCGGTGACGTGACCACCGTGCCGTACAAGCAGATCGTGATTGCGGTGGGTGAGGGCGCCAAGGCTTCCCTCAGCGCGTTCGATCACTTGATCCGCACGTCGGCTCCGGCGTAAACGCCAGTCGCTGAAACGAAAAAACCCATGAGCGATCATGGGTTTTTTTATGCCTGACACATGTTCAATTGCAGGAGTGAGCCTGCAGGAGATTGATGTAGTCAGTTACAGCGGCGCAGGCTGAATGATTTCAACCCAGTAGCCATCCGGGTCCTTGATGAACGCCAGGCTTTTCATGCGGCCGTCAGTCAGGCGCTTCTGGAAATCACAACCCAGCTCTTCAAAACGTGCACACGCAGCAACGATGTCCGGCACCGAGATGCAGATGTGGCCGAAACCACGCGGGTCGGTGTTGCCGTTGTGATAGGCGAATTCGGCGTCGTTTTCGGTGCCGTGGTTGTGGGTCAGTTCGAGGATGCCGGGAATCGACTTCATCCACTCGGTGCGGGCAGCGGCGTCGGCCGGGATCTGCGCCTTGTCGACCAGAGCGAGGAAGTACAGGCTGAATTCGGCTTCCGGAAAGTCACGCTTCTCGACCAGTGAGAAACCCAGTACGCGGGTGTAGAAGTCCAACGACTGAGTGATGTCTTTCACACGCAGCATGGTGTGGTTGAAGACGAAGTTGCGGGTTGCGCTGTCCGGGGTGGCGGTAACGCCGGGGAAAGTGTTCAGTTCGTGCAGGCTCATAGGCCCTCCGTAACAATGGGGCGAGTGAATGGGCGCAATGATACGCATGCGGGCCGGCATCGCCAAACCGAATGCGCGGCTTGCTCTGTGAACGGGCCGGCCTCAGACTTTACTGCTCAATCTGCGAGTGCCTCTGGTAATGATCCGACCGTTCAAAGCGCTGTTCGTTGTCCTTTTCTCGTCGCTGCTGGCCGTTCCGGCACTGGCGGATCAGCCGAGTATCACCTGGCCTGCCGGTTGGGAGGTCCAGGCATTGCCCGACACACCGCCGCAAGTGTCCCGCCAGCGTGCGGTGAAAAACGACGCCGACGGCAATCAGGTCATGGTGATGGAGTTGACCATGACCCAGGTCGAGGCTGGCCATCAGGTCAATGTGCCGGGTGTTCTGCTGGAGATGCGCAAGTCGATTCAGAAAGACTTCTTCCAGGGCGGTTATCAGAGTGTTTGCAACAAGGTGCACCCGGCAAAACTCGGCGCTCTCGATGCACTGGAGACCACCTGCACGATCACCGAAAACGGCCGTCATGTGTTGTCGCAAACATTGGTCGCTGCGGTCGAGGCGGATAAGGCTTATGTACTTTCTTACGCCGGTCAGGCTGAGGTTTATAAGGCCAGCGCCGACGAAATAGTCGCCGCGAGAAACAGCTTGAAACTTTAAGCCTCTGTTCGCTGACCGGTGGCCGTTAGATACCCGAAGGCATTAAGCACAAAGTTAGCGCAGGTTACGCTGGTAACATCCCGGCGCAAAATGTTTAGCCGCGCGTCTTGTGGCTGTTAAAGCCGCTTCATAACTAGCCCAAGGGAAATCGTTGCTTTTGTTAGATATTGTCCAAAAAAAAGCCCTGCATAATGCAGGGCTTGTTTGTTGACGCAAGATCAACCGCGCAACCAGGAATCAACGGTGGCTGCACCGTACTGTTCCTTCCAGGCTTTCAGGCCACGGTGGTTGCCGCCCTTGGTTTCGATCAGTTCACCAGTGTGCGGGTTCTGATAGACCTTGACCACGCGAGCGCGGCGGGTTTTCGGTGCGGCAGACACTTGCAGGCCGGATTTGCCCGGGTTCGGATCGAGGATGGCGATGATGTCTTTCAGGCCTTTGCCGTAGGTTTTCATCAGCCCCTGGAGCTTTTCTTCGAATTCGATTTCTTTCTTGAGCCCGGCATCGTTCTTCAGCGATTCCAACTGCTTGAGCTGTTCCTGAAGGGCCTTTTCAGCTGCACGAAATTCAGCGAGTCTGGACAATATCTTTACTCCAATAGTGTGTTTGGCTGATACCAACCGCAAACAAAGCTATAAGCCAAGAGCCTTGAAGCGACTCGGTGATAAATGGCTCACCTGCCAATCTTGCACAGGCTGAAAAAATTGTAGTAGTTAATGCGCCAAGAGTAAATCCTGTTGTTGTCGTCATGTAACAACAGTGGTGTTTTGTATCAATTTGGTGCGTCGGCTCGCAGCGCCCGGGGTTAATTCATTTTAGTTAATGGTCACTTAATGCAGCGATGAAGTCGGCGCCGGGCATGGGTTTCCCGAACAGATAGCCCTGCAGGAAGTTGACGTGGTGTGCAGTCAGATAATCGGCCTGTGCCTGAGTTTCTACACCTTCGGCAACAATACCCAGATCGAGCTTGGCCGAAAGTTCGATAATCGTGTCCAGAATATGCCGTGACAGCGCATCAATTCCGATCATCGCGACGAAGCTTTGGTCGATCTTGAGAAAGTCGACGTTGAATGTTCGCAGGTAGCCCAGGCTCGAGTGCCCGGTACCGAAGTCGTCAATGGCGATCATCACACCCAGCGTATGCAACTGCTCGAACAACTGGTGCGTAATGTCGGTTGGCTCGATCAGTTCGCGCTCGGTCAACTCCAGTACCAGGCTGACGCTGGCGGGCGCAAATGCAGCGAGAAACTCGCGGCAGTCGTCGACCAGTTGCAGGTCCTGACAGTGACTGGCAGTGATGTTGATGCCGATGTGGAAGGGCTTGTCGAAGTCCGGGGACAGCGGGCCGAGCAGGGCTGCGGTCTGCTGCATCAGCGCGCGGGTCATGGGCACGATCAGGCCCGAATGTTCGGCGAACGGGATGAACAGGTCCGGGCGCACCAGACCTTCCTTGGGGTGCTTCCAGCGCATCAGCACTTCAGCGCCGGACCACTTCTTGCTGTCGCCATGCACCACCGGCTGGAAGTACGGGATGAACTCGCCGGCCTCCAGTGCGCGGAGCATTTCATGGCTGGGCGAGGTGGAACGCCGTTGCAGGACATGGCCGATAGCGCCCGAAATCACCCCGAAAAATATCAGCAGGCTGAACAACGGCGGGTACTCGTCGGCCATGTAGCGCCAGGTCTCGCCTGGCGGGAAACCGGCGCTGACACTGAAGGCGTAGCGCGAAGACGCCAGCATGCTCTGCGCCACCGGCAATGCTGGCAGCGCACCCTGATGCACCTTGCCATCGGCCGACAGCCAATTGTCGCCGACCTGCAGCAACAACAGCGTCTGCCGACCAATCAGGCGCAGCACGTTGCTCAGGTGGTAGCCATCGAGCGTGGTCAGTGCGCCGCCGCGACCTTCGCTGAGCCGATACACCAACAGCGCGGTGTTCGGGGTGACGGGGTTGCCGTTCATCAACCACAGTTTGCCCTGGGTGTAGTCGCCCGGGTTCACGGCTTCCTTGAACTCACCGAACAACGAGCTGCAATAAAGGTTGTTATCCCACACCAGATTGGTCGAGCGCACGAAGGGTCGACGGGTCACCTGTTCGCGTAATGCCAGTTTTACGTTCTCGCAGGGCTGGCCGGCCAAGGGCAGTAGATCACTGGCGGCCTGGGCGGTGTTGTCGAGCATCAATTCGAACTGACGCAGCGCCTCGTCGGCGGTGTTTTGCGTGCTCTGTTGCAAGGTGCGCTGGGCCTGCATATACAGAATCGCGCTGCCCAACAGGACGGGCAGCAGACCACAAAGCGAGGTCACAATGATGCGCACGCTACGTTTGCGGCGGGGTCTGACGGTCAAGGGCATGGGCGCATCCTGATGCGATAGGGTGAAACTCTCGAATGCAGGCCTGGCAACGGCGCGCCTGTGAAAACCAGCGGAGTCAGAAGGGATGATAGATGGCCGTTGACGCTTGTGCTGCTCACGGTTGATGGATCTGTGTCGCCAGTTCGATAAAGGCCAGCGTGGCCGGAGATGCCTGGCGCTGATCGAGGACGGCAAGGCCGATCTGGCGCTGCACGGCGGGCAACAGTGGCTTCTTTACATAGCGCTGCGTTGCAGCGTCCGGTAAGGAGCCTTCGGCGACGATAGTGATCGCCTCGCCACGCCCAACGACATCCAGCGTGCTGAGCAGTTGCGAGCAACGATAGCGGATGTTCGGTTGCAGGCGCGCGGCATTGAACAAGCGTGAAACCAGCTCCGAGGAGCCAGCCTCGGTCAGCACAAACGGATCGGCGCACAAGTCCTTGAGGCTCAGTGCGGGTGACGCGGCCAATGGATGATTGACCGGCAGCAGTGCGACCATCTGGTCTGCGGTCAGGGCAAAGGTATCGAAACGATCCTCGGGCAGCACCACAAAACCGATGTCGATTCGCCGTTCTTC
The DNA here is from genome assembly GCF_000633255.1 of Pseudomonas sp. H1h. Taxonomy (GTDB): domain Bacteria; phylum Pseudomonadota; class Gammaproteobacteria; order Pseudomonadales; family Pseudomonadaceae; genus Aquipseudomonas. The sequence goes on along the minus strand of NZ_AYMJ01000011.1, from coordinate 53,515 downwards.
CAGCCACTGGACAATCTGCCGATCCGGCCCTTCATCAATGTGCACTTCGATGCCCGGATGCGCTTGGCGATAGTGGCGGAGAATCGGCGGCAGCAACTTGATCGACGAGGTCGGGCCGAACGAGCCGATGCGCAACGTGCCGCTTTTCATGCCGCGCGCATCGGCCGCTTCCTGGCGCAAGGTGTTGGCCAGGCCAAGCATGGCCCGCCCGCGCTGCAGCAATTGCTCGCCGATGTCGGTGAGTTCGACCTGCGACTGATGCCGGCGTAACAGTTCGACCCCCAGCTCCTGCTCCAGCGACTTCAGCGCGTGCGACACCGCCGACTGCGAAATCCCCAGGCGATGGGCGGCGAGGGTGAAACCGCGCAGTTGCGCGACCAGCGAGAAGATCTCCAGTTGAGTGAGGGTCATGAGTATTTGCTCATTTTACGATGACAAGAAATGAAGTGAATGATACGCCATCCTTCAGCTTCCTTCGTTTGGAGCGTCATGCGTAACGTTGAGCAAACCCACACAACAGCCTCCGACCGCCCGGTTTATCTAACCCTTGCAGCGGTCACCATGATTTGGGGCGGGACCTTTGTCGCCGGGCGTTTTCTGGCGGGCAGCCTCAGCCCGCTGTTCGCCGCCAGCCTGCGTTTCCTGCTCGCCAGTGCGGCGCTGCTGGGGTTTCTATGGATCGCGCGAATCCCGCTGGCGCGGCCAACGCCCCGACAATGGCTGCAACTGACGCTGCTGGGGTTCTTCGGAATTTTCTTCTACAACCTGTGCTTCTTTTATGGCTTGCACTACATCAACGCCTCGCGTGCTTCGTTGATTGTTGCTTTGAATCCGGCAGTGATCGGCCTCGCCTCATGGTTGCTGTTCAAAGAACGCCTGGGGCGGGTGAAAGTCGCTGGCATCGCGCTGTGCATCGCCGGCGCCAGTCTGGTGATTGTCAGCCGCAATCCGCAATTGCTTGCGACGACACCTGACGCGTGGATCGGCGATCTATTGATTCTCGGCTGCGTAGTGGGGTGGGGTGTCTACTCGCTGTTCTCCCAAGGTCTGAACCGGTCCCTCGGCCCACTGCAGACCGTGACGTTCTCGGTGTTGATCGGCACCGTGATGCTATGGGGGCTGGCGGTAATGCGCGGCGAAGTGAGCGGGGCAGCCTTGATCAGCCTCGGCACGCCACAGTGGCTGAGCCTGATCTACCTCGGCGTGCTCGGCTCGGCGCTGGCCTACATCGGCTATTACGACGGCATCCGCAAAATCGGGGCGACCCGTTCCGGCGTGTTCATTGCGCTGAATCCGTTGACGGCGGTGGTGCTCGGCGCGCTGTTGCTCGGCGAACAGCTGACATTGACCCTGTGCCTGGGCGGCGGCTTGGTACTGGCGGGGATTTACCTGTGCAACAAACCCCTTGCGCCCGCGCCAAAAAGGCGGATTTTATAGAGAGGGCAGACAACCCTATTTACGCTGTGTAGAATCGGGTTACGCATACAATAATAATCGTCTTCTGGCAGCAGAAGCCTCGCCCGCAAGAGCCTTGGGTCGACAATGAAGATATTCGGGTTTCAACTGATCTATGGTGACTTCCTCGCCCGCAGTGTGCGAGGCATCTCCTGCGCACCTCCCGCCAGTCTCAGCATTACTGACAAATAACTCTGGTTAATTGATAAGAATGATGAGGCGTCACCATGACCGATTTATACGAAAACCCAATGGGCCTGATGGGCTTTGAGTTCATCGAGTTCGCATCGCCGACTCCTGGCACCCTGGAGCCGATCTTCGAGATCATGGGCTTCACCAAGGTCGCGACCCACCGTTCCAAGAACGTGCACCTGTATCGTCAGGGCGCGATCAACCTGATCCTCAACAACGAACCCAACAGCGTCGCATCGTACTTCGCGGCCGAACATGGCCCGTCGGTGTGCGGCATGGCGTTCCGCGTCAAGGACTCGCAGAAAGCCTACAACCGCGCCCTGGAACTTGGCGCCCAGCCCATCCACATCGAAACCGGGCCGATGGAGTTGAACCTGCCGGCGATCAAAGGCATTGGCGGCGCTCCGCTGTACCTGATCGACCGTTTCGGCGAAGGCAGCTCGATCTACGACATCGATTTCGTGTTCATCGAAGGCGTTGACCGCAACCCGGTTGGAGCCGGTCTGAAGATCATCGACCACCTGACCCACAACGTTTACCGCGGGCGCATGGCCTACTGGGCCAACTTCTACGAGAAGCTGTTCAACTTCCGCGAGATCCGCTACTTCGACATCAAGGGCGAATACACCGGCCTGACCTCGAAAGCGATGACCGCGCCGGACGGCATGATCCGCATCCCGCTGAACGAGGAATCGTCCAAGGGCGCCGGGCAGATCGAAGAGTTCCTGATGCAGTTCAACGGCGAAGGCATCCAGCACGTGGCGTTCCTCACCGACGACCTGATCAAGACCTGGGATCAGTTGAAGAAGATCGGCATGCGCTTCATGACCGCGCCGCCAGACACCTACTATGAAATGCTCGAAGGCCGTCTGCCGAACCACGGCGAGCCGGTGGATCAACTGCAATCGCGCGGCATCCTGCTCGACGGCTCGTCGAACCCGGACGACAAGCGCCTGCTGCTGCAGATCTTCTCGGAAACCCTGATGGGGCCGGTGTTCTTCGAATTCATCCAGCGCAAGGGCGATGACGGTTTCGGCGAGGGTAACTTCAAGGCCCTGTTCGAATCGATCGAGCGTGACCAGGTGCGTCGTGGTGTACTGACCACCGAGTAATTTTCGACACTGCTACAAATTGTGGGAGCGAGCCTGCTCGCGAATGCGGTCCTTCATTCAACATCAAAGTTGACTGAGTTGACGCTTTCGCGAGCAGGCTCGCTCCCACAGTTGTTTTGTGCTGTTTTTAAGGTCGGCGTTGCCGCATCAGGTGCTTGAACCCTTCAAACACCAGCACCACCACCGCCATCCAGATCGGAATGTAGGTCAGCCATTCGCCGGCCTTGATGCTTTCGCCCAGCAACAGCGCCACACCGAGCAGCAACACCGGCTCTACATAGCTGAGCAGGCCGAACAGGCTGAACGGCAGCAAGCGGCTCGCAATGATGTACACCACCAGTGCCGAGGCGCTGATCAGACCGAGCAGCGGAATCAGCCACAGCAGGCCCGGATACTGATCGAACACACCAAAGCCTTGCTCGCCACCGCGCACGAACCAGTACGCCACCGGCAGCATCAGCGTCATGTCGACCCACAAGCCGCCGAGGTGATCGGTCTTCAGGCGTTTGCGCAGCACGAAGTACAGCGGGTAGCCAACCACGACCACCAGCGTCGCCCAGGAAAAACCGCCGACCTGATACAGCTCGTTCGCCACGCCCAGGGTTGCAAAGAACACCGCGATTTTTTGCAGGTACGACAGGCTGTCGCCGTATACGATGCGCCCGGTCAGCACCATCGCCAGTGGCAGCAGGAAATAGCCCAGCGACACGTCGAGGCTGTAGCCGTTGAGCGGCGCCCACATGAACAGCCACAGCTGCACGCCGAGCAACGCTGCGGAAACGAGCAGGCCACCGATCAGCTTCGGAAAACCGGCCACACGCCGCAGCAATTCCAGCACCCGCCGCCATTCTCCGGAGACCAGCATGAACACCGTCATGCACGGCACGGTCAGCAGCATTCGCCAGCCAAAGATTTCCACGCCACTCAACGGGGTGAGCAGCGAGGTGTAGTAATACATGACGGCAAACAGCACCGAGGCTGAAACCGATAAAGCGATACCTTTAGACAAACTGTCCTCGCGGGTGGGTGATCAAACAGGGCGCGCAGGATACGTGGTTTTTGTGTTGAATATTGGCCAAGTGATCAATATTCCCCACATCTTGAAGATAAGCACAAATCCTGTGGGAGCGACGCTACGACGATTCGGTCTGCTCGCGAGAGGGAAGCAAACCTGACATCTTCAGAGACTGTTCCACCGCTTTCGCGAGCAAGCCCGCTCCCACAATGGGGTCTGCGGCGAGCCACCCATCCCGATCCAGCCTGCAATCCCGTGTGGGAGCGGGCTGAATCGCGAAGGCGTCCGCCCATTCAACAATCGTGCTGCCTGATCCACCGCTTTCGCGAGCAAGCCCGCTCCCACAATGGGGTCTGCGGCAAGGCACCCATCCCGACCCAAACCTCAATCCCCTGTGGGAGCGGGCTTGCTCGCGAAGCTTTTATGCCTGACGCGGTTGACGGCCCGAGACAAAATGGCTCACATCATTGAACCCCGGTGTCGAGGCGTGCCCCGGTGTCACCAGAGAGTCGATGAACGCCTCATCCTCAGCGGTGATCTTCACCGCCTGCGCCTTGGTGTAGGCGTCCCACTGTTGTTCGGTGCGTGGCCCGACGATCGCCGACGTCACCGCGCTGTTGTTCAGCACCCAGGCAATCGCGAATTCGACGATGCCAACCCCGCGGCCTTGGGTGTATTGCTGAATCTGTTGGGCAATGCGCAGCGATTCCACGCGCCATTCGGTTTCCAGAATGCGTTTGTCCTGACGCCCGGCGCGGCTGTTGGCGTCCGGGGTTACGTCCGGCGCGTATTTGCCGCTGAGTACGCCACGGGCCAGCGGGCTGTAGGGCACCACACCGAGGCCATAGGTTTGCGCGGCGGTGATCTGCTCGGTCTCGGCCTGGCGGTTGACGATGTTGTACAGCGGCTGGCTGATCACCGGGCGGTCGACACCGAGCTTGTCCGCGATGCGAATCACCTCGGCAATCCGCCAGCCACGATAGTTCGACAGGCCCCAATAACGGATCTTGCCCTGGCGAATCAGATCGCCAATCGCCGATACTGTGACTTCCAGCGGGGTGTTGTGGTCTTCGCGGTGCAGGTAATAGAGGTCGAGGTAGTCGGTGCCGAGACGCGTCAGGCTGGCCTCCAGCCCGTTGAAAATATGCTTGCGGCTCAAACCGCTGCGGTTCGGCACACCGTCCACCGGGCCGAAACCGACCTTGGTCGCCAACACCCAATCATGCCGATGGCGAGCAATCGCCTCGCCGACGATCTCTTCGGAGCGGCCATTGGTATAAACGTCGGCAGTGTCGATGAAATTGATGCCTTGATCCCAGGCCTTGTCGATGATGCGCAGCGAATCCTCTGCGCTGGTCTGCTCGCCAAACATCATCGTGCCGAGGGTGAGGGTAGACACCTGCAACCCCGAGTGCCCCAGTGTGCGATAGCTCATGCCGAAATCCTTTTATCGGTGGGAAAACTCCAATCAAATACCAGAAGCGTCCGATGCGGCAAAGTGAATTATCGGCTGAGTAACGCACAACGCGCCTGCAAAAACGTCTGCAGTACCCGGACTCGCTCGGACACCTGCACCCGATGCGGGCACAGCAGGTTGAACGGCACGCTCTCGCCTTGCCAGTCATTGAACAGTGTCACCAGTCGCCCGGCGTGCACGTCTTCGGCGACGTCCAGCCAGGCCTTGTAGGCGATGCCATGCCCGGCCAGCGCCCAGCGCCGTGCGACTTCGCCGTCATCGCTTAAGTAGTCGCCGTGGACTTCGACTTCCAGCGTTTCGTCCTCGCGACTAAAACGCCAGGTGTTGTAAGGCCGCCCCTTGCGCAGGTAGAGCAGGGCGCTGTGCTCGCTCAATTCGCCGGGATGTTGCGGTGTGCCATGGCTGGAAAGATAGTCGGGGCTGGCGCAGGCAACCCGCCGATGCGCCGGCAGAATCGGCAACGCCACCAACGTCGAATCGCTGGGCACACCGTAGCGCAGGGCGACGTCCACGGTTTCGCGAAACAGGTCGGCCTGGCGATCGTTGAGCAGCAACTGCAGCTGGATATTCGGATGTTCGCGCTTGAAGTCGTCCAGCCACGGCAGCAACACGTTGCGCCCGAAGTCCGACGGCGCCGCGAGTTGCAGCACCCCGCTGAGGCCTTCGCCTTGTTGCTTGAGCGCTTGTTCACCTTCGGCCAGCGCACCGAGGGCGATGCGCACACTGTCGAGATAACGCCGACCTTCTTCGGTCAGGCGCATGCTGCGAGTGGAACGGGCGAGCAGGCGGATACCGAGGCGGGTTTCCAGCCTCTTTAGCGCAATGCTGGCAGCGGCGGGCGTCAGTTCCAAGGCACGGGCAGCGGCAGAGATACTGCCGGAATCGGCCACGCGCACGAAGATCTCCAGATCGAGAATCGAGCTCATTGGTAAAAATCCTTTAAAGATCTTTGCGCTTTTGCGGGATTTTTCCGTGATTGGCAAGCCCAGCTTCTGCAATCAGTGAGCTGCACGCTTTCGCCTGAAAGCAAAAAGATCGCAGCCTGCGGAAGCACCTACATAGAAATACGTGTTTTCTGTAGGGGCTGCCGCAGGCTGCGATCTTTTGATTTAAAGCGTGATTACGCGCGCAACGTGCGCGTCATGCGCAACGCCAGCAAGCTGCCGCCGACGATCACACCCGCCAGCAGGTACAACGCCGCATCGGTCGAACCGGTGCTGTCCTTGACCCAGCCGACCAGGTACGGGCTGAGGAAACCCGCCATCTGCCCCATCGAATTGATCAACGCCAGGCCACCGGCCGCAGCACCCGCGCTCAACATGGCGGTCGGTACCGGCCAGAACATCGGCAGACCGGTCAACGCGCCCATGGTCGCAAGGGTCAGGCCGAGGATGGCGATGGCCGGGTTGGCGGCGAAGTTCACCGCGATGACCAGGCCGATGGCGCCCATCAGCATCGGCACCACCAAGTGCCAGCGACGTTCTTTGCGCAAATCCGCCGAACGCCCGACCAGCAACATGAACACCGCCGCCAGCAAGTACGGAATCGCGCTCAGCCAACCGATCACCAGGTTGTCGCTGAAGCCGAGGTTCTTGATGATCGACGGCAGCCAGAAGTTGATCGCGTACACGCCGCTCTGGATGCAGAAGTAGATCAAGCCGAAGGCCCAGATCGCCGGGTTCTTGAACACCGCGAGCAGCGAGTCGGACGTGGTTTTTGGTTTGTTCGCCAGGTCTTCGGCCTGATCGGCTTCAAGCACGGAGCGCTCATGTGCGGTCAGCCACTTGGCGTTGGCGAAGCTGTCGCTGAGCAGGAAGTACGCGAGCACGCCGAGGATCACGGTCGGGATGCCTTGCAGCAGGAACATCCACTGCCAGCCGGCCAGACCACCTTGCCCGGCGGCGAAGTGATTGAGGATCCAGCCGGAGAACGGACTGCCGAGCAGGCCCGAGACTGGGATCGCCGACATGAACAGCGCCATGATCCGCCCACGGCGGAACGTCGGGAACCACTGCGAGAGGTACAGCACCACGCCCGGGAAGAACCCGGCTTCGGCCGCGCCGGTAAACAGGCGCAGGGTGTAGAACTGGGTCGGCGTGGTGACGAACAACAGGCAAGTCGACAGCGTGCCCCAGGTGATCATCATCAGCGCGATCCAGCGTCGTGGGCCGAATTTGGTCAGCGCCAGGTTGCTCGGTACGCCGCACAACACGTAGCCGATGAAGAAGATACCGGCACCGAGGCCATACACGGTTTCGCTGAACTTCAGCGCGTCGAGCATCTGCAGTTTGGCAAATCCAACGTTGACCCGGTCGAGGTAGTTGAACAGGTAGCAGATGAAGATGAAGGGGATCAAACGCAGGGTGATGCGTTTGTAGACGGCGTTTTTACCGTCATCGATGGTCTGGGTAGCTGCGGCGCTCTGCGACATAGCGGCTCTCTCTTTATTATGATTTTTTGCGATGCACAGGTTAACGTTGATCGCCCTGAGAGTCTCGGCCACCTGTGGCCGGATTGTCTTTGTGCCTGAGCACAGGGTTTGCCGTCAGACCCTGTGCGGGTGAACAACCGTCCGCCGCCGCTGCTTGAGGATTTTGCCGATCATGTTCGAACTCGATCACGACCTTGCTCAGGATATCGTCGACCGGGCCATGGCCATTTTGCCCTACAACGTCAACGTCATGGACAGCCAGGGCTTGATCCTCGGCAGTGGCGAGCCGGAGCGCATCAACACTCGCCACGAAGGCGCACAACTGGTGCTGGCCAACGGTCGTGTGGTCGAGATCGACGCGCAGACGGCGGTGCATCTGAAAGGTGTGCAACCGGGGATCAACTTGCCGCTGTTACTCGATCAACGTTTGATCGGCGTGCTCGGCATTACCGGTGAGCCGGAACAACTGCGCACCTACGCCGAACTGGTGCGCATGACCGCGGAAATGCTGGTCGGCCAGCGCAATCAGCAGGCCGAGCAGCAATGGCGGCGCCAGCGTTGCGATGACCTGCTGGCGTTGCTGTTGAGCGAAGCCGGGGACTCGCCGCGCCTGGTCGATGAGGCGCAGCAACTGGGGCTCAAGCCGCAATTGACCCGGGTGCCGTATCTGTTCGAACTGGGCCTGGAACATGGCCCGGGGCAAACCGTCGAGGCGTTGAGCGCCTGGTTGACCTCGCGTTATCCGGACAGCTGGTGCGTGAGTTCGGCCAAGTCATCGCTGCTGTGGTGTCGCCCGGCGGCTCAGAACGTTGAGCATGATCGCTTGCTGGAAAAGCTTGACGGCCTCGGCTGGAACATTCTGCGCATTGCTGTCGGTGGGCAGGCGGACGGGCTGGCCGGATTGCGTCGTTGTTATCGGCGGGTCGGCGATCTGCTTGCCTATGGCCGGGACGTGTTACCGCACTCGCGCTTGCTGACCCTCAATCGCTATCGCTTGCCGGTGATGCTCTGGCGCCATCGCAACGATGATGCGCTGGACGAGTTGCTCAAACCGTTGCGTAAAGTCATCGCCAAGGACGGCAACGGCCAGTTGCTCGCGACCCTGCGCAGTTGGTGCGAGCACGACGGACAGAGCCAGGCGTGTGCCGATGCACTGGGCATTCATCGCAACAGTTTGCGTTACCGGATGGAGCGGATTGCCGAGATCAGCGGGGTGGATCCGCTGCGTCTGGATGGGATGTTGGCGTTGTACCTTGGGGTGCAATTGTTACCGCAGACTGATCCAGGCTGATCGGGTGTTTTCAAAGACGCCTTCGCGAGCAAGCCCGCTCCCACCTTTGGAATGCATTCCTCCTGTGAGAGCTGGCTTCCACCTTTTGGAATGCTTTCCACCTGTGAGAGCTTGCTTCCGCCTTTGGAATGCATTCCTCCTGTGAGAGCTTGCTTCCACCTTTTGGAATGCATTCCTCTTGTGAGAGCTTGTTCCAACCTTTTGGGGTTCACTCGTCCTGTGGGAGCGGGCTTGCTCGCGAAGAGGCAGGTACATACAACACATCTCTCGCTGAGCTTTTGTAGAAATGAACAATAAACGCCCACCCCGCTTGTGCAGCGGACAGGCGTCAATGCGCATGCCGACTGGCAGCATGAGAAGCATTGGAACTGGAGAATTCGCATGAAGATCGTCATCGCCCCCGATTCGTTCAAGGACAGCCTGAGTGCCCAAGGCGTTGCCGAGGCCATTGCACTGGGCCTGGCGCAGGTCTGGCCGCACGCCACACTGGTCAAATGCCCGATGGCCGACGGCGGCGAGGGGACGGTGGAGTCGATTCTTGCCGCCTGCGAGGGCGAGTTGCGCCGCACCCGGGTGCGTGGCCCGCTGGGCGCACCGGTCGACGCTGCGTGGGGCTGGTTGCCGCATAACCACACCGCGATCATCGAAATGGCCGAAGCCAGTGGCTTGCAATTGGTGCCGCCGGGGCAGCGTGATGCGTGCATCAGCAGCACGTTCGGCACCGGTGAACTGATTCGCGCCGCGCTTGATGCCGGCGCGCAACGGGTGATTTTGGCGATTGGTGGCAGCGCGACCAACGATGGCGGCGCAGGGGCCATGCAGGCGCTCGGGGTCAAGTTGCTCGATGCGCAAGGTCAGGCTCTGGTGCCGGGCGGTCTTGCGTTGGCGCAACTGGCGCGTCTGGACCTGAGCGCACTTGACCCACGTCTGGCCCAGGTGCGCTTCGACATCGCCGCCGACGTCAACAACCCGCTGTGCGGCCCGCACGGTGCCTCGGCAATTTTCGGCCCGCAAAAAGGCGCGTCACCGACCCAGGTGCAGCAACTGGATCAGGCACTGGGGCACTTCGCCGAACTTTGTGCGCAAGCGCTGGGCAAGGACGTTCGCGATGAACCGGGAAGCGGTGCAGCGGGTGGATTGGGCTTTGCCGCCAAGGCATTTCTCGGCGCGCAATTCCAGGCCGGGGTTGAAGTGGTGGCGGAACTGGTGGGCCTGGCCGACGCCGTCAATGGTGCCGATCTGGTGATCACCGGCGAAGGCCGCTTCGACGCGCAGACCTTGCGCGGCAAGACCCCGTTCGGTGTGGCGCGGGTCGCCAAACAACACGGTGTGCCGGTGATCGTCATTGCGGGCACGCTGGGCGAGGGTTATCAGGAACTCTACGAGCACGGCATCGATGCGGCATTCGCCGTGACCAGCGGCCCGATGACCCTGGAACAGGCCTGCGCCGAGGCGCCGCGCTTGTTGCGCGAACGGGCGACGGATATTGCCCGGGTCTGGCAGATGGCCAAACTCAATATCTGACGCACTGAAAACATTGTGGTGAGGGGATGAATCCCTTCACCACAGGGGGCAAGCTGCAAAGGTGTTTCACTGCTGTAACACTTTGAAAAATATTTCCGCTTTACACGAAACCTTCCTAAAGCCCGGCCGATACAGAGATCAGGCGCACACAGATTCCCTCGAACAGTGACGCCGGACTGAACCCGCCCAAGGGCCAGTGATGACGGCAAGGACGCTCGCAGTTACCTCTATCCGAGAGTCCAACCATGTCCTTGCGTAACCTGAATATCGCGCCCCGTGCCTTCCTCGGTTTTGCCTTTATCGCCTTGCTGGTGATCGTCCTTGGCGTGTTCGCCGTCAATCGCATGTCGACCATTCGCCAGGCCTCTGTCGACATGGAAACCAATCAACTACCCAGCGTCGCGTACCTGGGCAAGGTCACGGAAAACGTTCTGCGCCTGCGCATTCTGTCGTTCCGCGTACTGGTCAACCGAGAGCCGGCGGCGTTGCAGGATGCCCAGACCCGCATCAACGAACTGGTGGACAAGGTGCGCAGTGCCCAGGCCGCTTATGCCGCGTTGCCGGCCGGAGGGGAGGAACTGGCGCAATACAAGGTCTTCGCCGCGACGCTCGACAACTACTTGCAAGCGCAAAACCAGATGATGGAGCTGTCGCGCCAGGACAAGGTCGAAGAGATGCGCACCCTGATCAATACAAGGATCAAGGACGGCACCGATCAGATGGGCGAGCAGCTCAACAAACTGATCGCAATCAACGCTTCGGATGCGAAAGACGCCTCCGCTCAGGCCGGCGAGCATTACGACAGCGCCATTACCGGTATCGTCACTGTTGCCGTTGTCGCGGCACTGGCCACCGTGCTGCTGGCCTTGCTGCTGACCCGCAGCATCGTCACCCCGTTGAACCGTGCAGTACTGGCGGCGCAAACCATCGCCGGTGGCAACCTGAGCAAAACCATCGAAGTCGATGGCAAGGACGAAGCCACGCAGTTGCTGCAGGCGCTGGCCACGATGCAAACCAACCTGCGTAAAACCATCGAGCAGATCGCGGGCTCCGCCACCCAGTTGGGCGCCGCCGCCGAAGAACTCAGCGCGGTCACCGAAGAAGCCTCGCGTGGCTTGCAACAGCAGAACGATGAGATCGAACAGGCTGCGACGGCCGTCAACGAAATGACCGCCGCCGTGGAAGAAGTGGCACGGAACGCCGTATCGACCTCCGAGGCCTCGAACCAGTCGACCCACGCCGCCCGCGAAGGTCGCGATCAAGTGGTGAAGACAGTCGACGCGATCCAGATCATGACCCGCGACGTGCAGAACACCGCGCAGATGATTGAAGGCCTGGCCGCGCAGGGCCGCGACATCGGCAAGGTGCTCGACGTGATCCGCGCCATCGCCGAACAGACCAACCTGCTGGCCCTCAACGCCGCCATTGAAGCGGCACGTGCCGGTGAGGCCGGGCGTGGGTTTGCGGTGGTGGCGGACGAGGTGCGCGCCTTGGCCCATCGCACCGCGCAGTCGACCCAGGAAATCGAGAAAATGGTCGCCGGCATTCAGAACGGCACCGGTGAAGCGGTGTCGTCGATGCAGCAAAGCAACCAGCGCACCCAGACCACCCTGGAAATGGCCCGCGCCGCCGGTGTCGCATTGGAGCAGATCACCCAGTCGATCCATCAGATCAACGAACGCAACCTGGTGATCGCCAGTGCCTCGGAAGAACAGGCGCAGGTGTCTCGCGAAGTCGACCGCAATCTGGTCAATATCCGCGATCTGGCCACGCAATCGGCTGCCGGGGCCAATCAGACCAGCGCTGCGACCCATGAGTTGTCGCGTCTGGCGGTGGATTTGAACGCCATGGTGGCGCGTTTTGTGATTTGAGATAGGGTGAAGGCTGGAGACCGCGCAATCAGGAGACGTACATGCGCTATTCAGCCTTGACCCAACGAATCGCCGGGGAGGGAGCAGCGGCCTGGCAGATTCATGACCGAGCGCTGGAGTTGCGCGCCGAGGGTGTCGATATCCTGCTGCTGAGCGTGGGTGATCCGGATTTCGATACGCCGCTGCCGATCATTCACGGCGCCATCGATAGCCTGTTGGCGGGCGATACGCATTATTCCGAGGTGCGTGGCCGTTTGGCGCTGCGCAAGCTGATCGCCGCTCGTCATCAGCGCCGCAGCGGTCAGGTGGTGGATGCCGAGCACGTGATCGTGCTGCCCGGCGCGCAATGCGCGGTGTATTCGGTAGCCCAATGCCTGCTGGATCCGGGGGATGAAGTGATCGTCGCCGAACCGATGTACGTGACCTATGAGGGCGTATTCGGGGCGTGCGGCGCGACGGTGGTGCCGGTTCCGGTGCGGCCGCAGAACGGTTTTCGCGTTGACCCGGCCGATGTCGCGGCGCGGATTACACCGAAAACCCGCGCCCTGTTGCTTAACAGCCCCAACAATCCGTCCGGCGCGAGCCTTTCCCTAATGATCTGGCAGGAACTGGCGGCGCTCTGCGTGCGCCACGACTTGTGGCTGATCAGCGACGAGGTCTACAGCGATCTGCTCTATGAGGGCGAGCACGTCAGCCCGGCGAGCCTGCCGGGCATGGCCGAACGCACCGCGACCATCAACAGCCTGTCCAAATCCCACGCCATGAGCGGCTGGCGGGTCGGCTGGTCGATCGGCCCGAAAGTGCTGGCCGAGCATTTGGTGAACCTGTCGTTGAGCATGCTGTTCGGCTTGCCGGATTTCGTGCAGAAAGCTGCGGAAGTCGCGCTGGAAAGCGATCTGCCGGAAGTGGCGCAGATGCGTGAGGAATACCGTTTGCGCCGGGATCTGGTGTGCGAGCGGTTGCGCGGTTGTCCGGGATTGCAGCCGATCCGTCCGGATGGCGGGATGTTCGTGATGGTCGATGTGCGTCAGACCGGGTTTGGCGCGCAGGCGTTTGCCGAGCGGTTGCTGGAAGGTTACGGGGTGTCGGTGCTGGCCGGGGAGGCGTTTGGGCCTAGTGCGGCGGGGCATATTCGCATCGGGCTGGTGCTGGACCGGGTGAAACTGGGCGATGCCTGCGCGCGGATTGCGTTGTGTGCGGCGCAGCTGTTGCAGGCGCGCAGTGCCTGAGAGATGTGTGTGGTTTGAACCGGCCTCTTCGCGAGCAAGCCCGCTCCCACAGTAGATGGGCGTGTACAAAACATTTTCTGTACACACTGCCCCCCTGTGGGAGCGGGCTTGCTCGCGAATGCAGTCTGCCATTCAGCGTATTTTCAGCCCTGCCAAGCTACCGGGTTGACCAGATTCGCCGGCTTCTCTCCAGCCAGCGCAGCAAGCAGGTTCTCCACCGCACATCGCGCCATCGCTTCGCGCGTCTCATGCGTCGCCGAGCCCATGTGCGGGGTCGCCACCACATTGTTCAACTGCAACAGCGGCGAGTCATGATTCAACGGCTCACGCTCGAACACATCCAGCCCCGCCGCACGAATCCGCTGATGGTGCAGCGCGTCGATCAGCGCCGCCTCATCCACGACTTTGCCCCGCGAAATATTGATGAAGATGCTCTCCGGGCGCATCAGCGCAAACTGCTCGGCACCTATCAGGCCTTCAGTCTGTGCGGTCAGCGGCAAGGTCAGGCAAATGAAATCCGCCTCTTGCAGCAGCGCTTCGAGGCTGCGGTACTGCGCATCGAAACGTGCCTCGACCGCGGGCTTACGCGATTGGCTGTGATAAAGCACCGGCATGCCAAAACCGAAATGCCCACGCTGGGCCAGGGCCTCGCCGATACGGCCCATGCCGATGATGCCCAGGGTCTTGCCATGCACATCGGTGCCGAAATGCGCCGGGCCGATGTTGCGGTGCCATTGGCCGCTGCGCACCATGTTCGCCAGTTCCACCACGCGCCGGGCCGTGGCGAGGATCAGCGCGAAACCGGTGTCGGCGGTGGTTTCGGTGAGCACGTCCGGGGTGTTGCTCAGCAGGATCTTGCGCCGGGTCAGGTAGTCGATGTCGTAGTTGTCGACGCCCACCGAAACGCTGGCGATGGCCTGCAGTTGCGGCGCCAGGTCGAGCAGCGCCGCGTCGAGTTTCAGGCTGGCGCCGAGCAAACCGTACGCGCCGGGCAGGGCGTCGCGCAGCTTCATCAGGCCGTCGGCATCGAGGCTTTCGATCAGCGTCACGTCACAGTGTTGTTGCAGGCGCGTCATCAGCGCCGGCGAGAGTTTCTTGTACAGCACGACTTGCTTTTTCATGGGCAAAATCTCTTCAGGAATGCGCTGGCACGGGACGCGTGGCAACGGCTTTGGCCACGACGCGGTCACTGGCGCCGGGCTTGAGAAAAATCGTCAGCACCACCGACAGCAGCAACGCGCCGCTCATCAGCAGGTACGAGGCACCGGGCGAGCCGGTGGAGCTGTTCAAGTAACCGACCAGGTACGAGCCGCCGAACGAACCGAGCGCGCCCATGCTGTTGATCAGCGCCATGGCGCCACCGGCGACGTTGGCCGGCAGGATCTCCGGGACGATGGCGAAGAACGGCCCGTAAGGCGCGTACATGCAGGCGCCGGCAATTACCAGCAAGGTGTACGACCACCAGAAGTGTTCCGCGCCCAGGGCGTAGGATCCGTAGAACGCAATAGACGCGATCAGCAGTGGCGGCCAGACGAAGCGTTTGCGCTTTTGCAGTTTGTCCGAGCCCCACGACACGGCGAGCATGCCGATCACCGCCGCCAGGTACGGTAGCGCCGACAGCCAGCCGGCTTCGATCATGTCCATTTGCGCGCCGGCTTTGAGAATCGACGGCAGCCACAGCACAAAGCCGTAAACGCCGATGCTCCAGCAGAAGAACTGTAGTGCCAGAATGATCACCTTCGGCGAACGGAACGCTTCGGCGTAGTTCTTCACTGCCTTGATGCCGACCTGTTCGGCGGCGAGGGCGCTTTGCAGGTCATGCTTTTCCTGTTCGCTCAGCCACTTGGCCTGAGCGGGACGATCATCGGCCAGCTTCCACCAGATAAACGCCCAGATCACCGCCGGCAAGCCCTCGATGATGAACATCCAGCGCCAGCTGAAATGCTGCACCAGATACCCCGAGACCACCGACATCCACAGCATGGTCACCGGGTTGCCGAGGATCAGGAAAGTGTTGGCGCGCGAGCGTTCGGCACGGGTGAACCAGTGGCACAGGTAAACCAGCATTGCCGGCATCACCGCCGCTTCGACCACGCCGAGCATGAAGCGAATCACGATCAGCCAATAGGCGTTGGAAACGACCCCGGTGAGGGTGGCGAGGCCGCCCCAGAAAATCAGGCTGAAGAAGATCAGCTTTTTCACGCTGTGCTTTTGCGCGTAGATCGCGCCGGGCACCTGGAAGAAAAAGTAGCCGAGGAAGAACAGCGCCCCCAGCAACGAAGACAGACCCGGAGTGATCATCAGGTCGGCGGCCATGCCCGAGGCGGCGGCGAAGCCGTAGTTGGCCCGATCCAGATACGCCAGGCTGTAGGTGATGAAGACGATCGGCATGATGTACCACCAGCGGCGGGTGGCGAGGGTTGCGGTTTTCATGGTCTTGCTCCTGAGCTTGTTGTTTTTGTCGCAGCAGGTTCAATTAATGGTTTGTCTGGGCGGGCCTCTTCGCGAGCAGGCTCGCTCCCACAGGGGAATACATTTCAAATGTGGGAGCGAGCTTGCTCGCGAAGGCGGCCTCGAATTCAGCGGTGAGTTCGGATCGGGTCGGCAAACCCTCCATGTCCCCGCGACTCTGCACCGCCCGACTGCCAATCCAGTTCGCACGCTGCACCGCCTCGGCAAAACTCTGGTGTTCCAGCAGGGCGCTGATCATGCCGACGGCAAACCCGTCACCCGCACCGACGGTATCAACCACGTTGGTCACCGGTACTCCGGCGACAAAGCCCTGATCCAGTTGCGTGCGGTAATAGGCGCCCTGAGGCCCCAGCTTGATCGCCACCGCTTCAGCACCCTGATCCAGATAAAACGCGGCAATGTCCGCCGGGTCTTCGAATCCGGTGAGCAAGCGGCCCTCACTCAACCCCGGCAACACCCAGTGGGCGAGGGCAGCGAGACGATTGATCTCGCGGATCATTTCCTGCTCGCTGGCCCACAGGCTAGGGCGCAAGTTCGGGTCGAACGACACGCTGCGCCCGGCCTGGCGCATGCGGGTCATCAGCTCGAAAGACATTTCCCGCGCGGTGGCCGACAGCGCCGGTGGAATCCCGGTGGCGTGCAGGTGACGGGCACTCAGCAGGCTGGTGCTGATCGACTGCGGCGACAGATGACTGGCCGCCGAGCCACGGCGGAAATACTCGACCTGCGGGTCGCTGCCATCGTCGTTACGGGACTTGAACTGGAAACCGGTCGGGTGCTGGTTATCGACCGCGACATGGCTGCAATCCAGACCTTCCCTGATCAAGGTCTCGACCACAAACCGTCCGAGGGAATCATTGCCGACCCGGCTCAGCCACGCCACGTTGAAGCCCAGTCGCGACAGACCGATCGCCACGTTGCTGTCGGCGCCGGCAATGCGTTTGTGAAAGTGTTCGACCGCGGCCAGTTCACCGGTCTGCTCGGCGACCAGCATCGCCATGGTTTCGCCGAACGAGAGAATATCGATATCAGACATGAGCAGGCTCCAGGCGCGATTGGCCGAGGCGGGCGAGGGCGGCGACGTGTTCGGTGGTCAGCGCCACCAGGTCATCGCCCTGCAACGGGTATTCGGCGGCACGCATAACGCCTTGGGCCATGTGCCGTAGCAGTTGTTCCCACAGATGCAGGTCGCTGACGGCGGGCGGCACGGCGACCAGTTTGCCGTCGGCGCGGCGGGCTACCGCTTTGCAGTGCACGTAGCCGACATGCCGCCCGAGCAGGCGTGCGGCATTGGCGGCCGACTGGTCCTGCCACTGCCAGTTGCCGATGTCGAAGGTCATTTTGACCGGCAGGTTGTGCTGCTCGACGGCGGCGAAAAAGCGCTGGAACGGTTCGATACGGCCGCCGTGCAGGGTTTGGTCATTCTCCACCAGTACCTGCACCGGGCTGTTGCCGAGCAGTTGCTGCAACGCCTGCAGATCACAGTTATCGGTGAAATAGCCGAGCGAGACTTTCAACCATTTCGAGCCGAACGCCTGGGCGTGTTGCAGAGCGCTGATCAATTCGGGATTGGGCCGCGCCTGGCCGGCGAGCCATAGTTCGGTGGGCGACGAATAGATGCTTTGCAGACCCTGCGCCTGAGTGGCGGCCCGCAGTTGCTCGGGCACTTCACGGGTCAGCAGTTCTTCACGCCATTCAATACGATCGGCGCCGGCAGCGGCCAGCACATTGATGAAAAAGTCCTGCCCGCGCTGGCGTACCAGTTCGGCGCCGTAGCTGGACAGGCTGATGGAAACGGCAGGTTTATTCATTCTTATCTACCTCTGAAACCGGTTTCATTTTTGTTCAAAAAAATATTAATAAGGTGTGAGTTGTTCTTTCAGGCCGCATCGCGGGCAAGTCGAATCGCCGCACCGCAGATCCCACAGCGGAACGCATTCCAAATGTGGGAGCGGGCTTGCCCGCGAAGAGGCCTGATCAATCAACACAAAATCCACGGGTTGAGCCACGCTCGACCAGCACCGGTGCAAAATCCAGCTGTCGCACCGCCTCGACATCCCCCCGCAAACGCTTGAGCAAACACTCAAAAGCTCGCGCGCCAATCTCCTCTGTAGGCTGGGCGAGGGCAGTAATCCCGCTGCCCACCAATGGATACCAATCCAGATCATCCAGTGCGATCAGCCCCACATCCTCGAACAAGCGGCAGCCGATTTCGCGTAGGGCAAGGGTGCAGGCCAGCGCGGCGACGCCGTTGGCGCAAAACAGTGCTTTCGGCCTGTTCGCCGGTTGATTTAAAAAGCGTTGAAGTTGAATCGCGAGTTCAGCGCCGGTTTCCAATACCGCCCCGGTCAACCCGGAGCGCTGGACAATCTGCGCCTGAAAACTGCTGACCCGCTCGATCCGCGAGCTGGTGCCGTCATACGGTTCGGTCACCAGCAACACATCGCGATAGCCGCGCTGCTCAAGGTGCGTCAGGGCCATTTCCACGGCCTGCAGGTTGTCCAGCCCGACCATGTCGCTGTCCAGGCCTTCAACCTTGCGATCCACCAGCACCAGCGGCATTTCCCGCTTCAACTCATCCAGCTCATCCCGGTGATGACCCAGGGTGTTCACGATCAGCCCCTCGATGTTGTACGAGCGCAACAGCGCCAGGTGCTGGCGTTCCTGCTCGTCATCGCGGTCGGTGTTGCACACCACCAGGCTGTAGCCGTGCGCACGGCAAGCGGTTTCTACCCCGTGCATCACGGCAATTGAATAAGGGTTGCGGATATCGGCCACCAGCATGCCGATCAGGCGGGTACGCCCGCGTTTCAGACCACGGGCCATCTGGTTCGGGCGGTAACCGAGTTCGGCAATCGCCTGTTCGATGCGCTGGGCAATGGCATCGGAGAGCAGGGCACGGTCATCGCCGATAAAACGCGAGACGCTGGCCTTGGACACGCCAGCGCGCTCGGCGACATCAAGCATGGTGACGCGGCTACGCTGGGCGGCGGAGAAGTCGTTCAAGGTTTGAACCTTTTATTGGCGTTATACATTTCAATGACGATGAAACCGGTTTCAGGAAACCTCATAAGTGTCCCGCCGTCAATCATCTCCCATCGTTTCGCTCAGTAGGACTCAGCCTGTTCCCGACAGGCGGTCGGAGTACCTGTCAGATCTGACAGTAGGCAGGCGCCTCGGACAGGTGCCTAATTTCCTTCAGGTAATGAGTGATTCAACAGCGGGAGTTCAACCATGCCAACGCCTGGCGACATGTCCACTGATGCCGGTGTTTCCGGAGCGGGAATATTGCTTAACGCTCCGAGAGTACAAGGAGTCGACCCTGCCGATCCCGGCGGTACGTTACCGGATGACGCAAAGCTGAAAGGCATTGTGGTGATCATTGACCGCTGGCCTGCGTTTCCCATCGACGCGCGGATCGACCGGGTTGAAATCTATGTCGTGGGGACGGTTGCTCCAGTTGTTTCGCGTACTTATCGTGCTCAGGATGCAGCTCCGGAGTTTTTTATTGAAGTTGCTGCGGCATTACTTCCGAATCTTACGACGTTTGAAATTTTTTATATTGTCTATTCGATCAATCCTTCTACGTCGCCCAATCGCCGCTTGAGTTTTGCCCCGGAACAAGTGCTTCCAGGTCCAAATTATCCAGATGCTAATATTTATGGTTATATCAATTGCACCAAGAAATCCCCGCCTGAACCAGGTGCCTTGTTTGTCTGGGAAGGCATCCGCGTTGTCATTGCTTTTAATGATCGGTTTCTGGCACTTGATGTCATCGAGTTGTACTGGCAAGGCTGGAATTCACTGAACGGAACCGGCACCCCGCTGACGCCCGTTTATACATTCACTAAAAACTTGAGCGCCACGGATATCACCGACAGGCTAGCCCTGCCTATCGTGATTCAGCCGTTTGTTCCGTACATCGAACCCATGAAAAATAATCACTCGGCGGTTGCCAGTTATCGGCTGACGCGTGGCGGTATTGCTGTTTATCGGTCTTTTGAAAGTGTAGTGAAGATAGATCGAGTACGGTCGGGACACCAAGGATACTGTGACAGTGCAGATTCAATGGCGTATCTGAACGGACACATAAAAAGTTCAGGGTACTGAAGAAGTTGGTTGAGTAATGTGTTGGGCACGCAAGGGTGTTTTGAACTTTCCTCATGATGGAGAAAAAAATGACGATTTATCAGGATAAAGAAACAGGCGTATCAGGTAGCAGTGTCGGGGTTTTGTTGGCACCGCTTCCCGTATTGCCGGATGGCCGTGGTCCTGCCGGAAATTTGATTCCAATCGACGCTATTCCTGTAGGACGTAATCTCTTACTGGAAATCTCGACGACTACCTGGACGACTCCCCATGACGCCGATTCGGTATCAGTGCAGGTCACTCGAACGGCGCCCCCCCCGAATCCGGCCAACAGTGATTTCACAACGGTCCCTCGCGTCTCTCTCGGCCCGGTTGCAGGCAGACCTGCCACCTTTATAGTCGAGGTGCCCGCCAGCTTTCTGGGTGAAGATGCAACGCCGGCGGGTCCAACGCCGATCTGGGTCAGGATTGCCCTGTATCAACGCAACCTCAATCAGTTGTCCTCTGATGTCGTACAGTTTTTCATTGACCGCACTGCGCCTTGGCAAGCCAAACCGACTCAGACAGGTCCCAACCCGGGAGCGACGCCTGGCGCCAAGTCAGTCCCGCTGGTGACCTTCCCCAACGCTCCGGGCGTTGGCACGACCATTGATGACGAGTTCGCAGCAAACAACCCGAACGGTCTGAAGGTTGCGATCGATACAACTTATTCCAACTTCCAGACAACGGATCGGCTGACTCTCTATGCAGCTGGCACCCGCACTGATCCACCGGCAGTGGCACCCATCTGGGACGCGCCGATCCCGGTCAGCGGTGAGGTGGAGGTTCCATTGCACGTGCTAAGAGCTGTAATCACGGGCAGGGTGCAGATATGGTTCCGCTTGACGGACGTTTCAGGGAACTTCAGCAGTTGGTCAGTCAACTATCGAAATGTGTTGTTCCTGCCGCTGCCAATTCTCGCGTCTCCAATCATTCCATTGGCGGAGAGAGATAACCTGATTGACCTGCCGGACGTGCGTCTCGGCGTCACGGTAATGGTGCTCCGTCCGACGAATACTCTGAATACGGACATCGTAAGCCTTCAATGGGGTAGTCAAACTGCGCAGGATCGGTCATTCGGATCGGATTCATCTGTGACCTTTGTCATCAGTTGGGCAACGCTGAGCGCTGAGTACTTTCTGAATCAGACTGGTACAAACTTCGAAGTGCCTGTAATCGTAACAGCGGATCTGTTACGCGGTGGTATCTCTATTAGCACTTCGTCAAAACTGATCAATACGGACTATTCGGTGGTAGGCAATCCCTACCCCATCGATCCTGTCAACCCTCCCGACGAGGTCAACCCCGAACTCAAACCGTTGATCGTGCGCGGACAACCTCCTGTTGTGGACAATCTGCTTGGCCCGCAGGATGTGAATCAGACAGCAACTATCTATATTGACCTTTCCCCCGTGAGTGGCGGAGTGTGGCCGGACCCGTTACCTGGAGATCTGGTGACAGTTCGTTTCAAGGGGGATGCAGGGGAGGTGGTTGTGGTATCGGAGCCGTTGACCACTGCCAATGTCAACACAATCATCCAACTTGGCTTGCCTTACGCCATTCTTGGCCCGGGTGGTCTGGGCGAGAAAGATGTATCGTGGGAACTGGAAAACCCGAATCGTAACAACTTACAGGAAGCCGCTAAAACGAAACTGACAGTCGATACAGTGGTCATCATCCTTGATGCCCCCGAGTTTGTAAGGCCCGCGGAAGACACGGGCACCCCGGATGAGTTCATCATCTGCAATAGCCTGACCGCTCCAACCCGTTTCGCGCGATTCCGTATTCCGCCCAATGACCATTTTGTCCAGGACATGGAAATCACCTTCAACTGGCGTGGGTTCCGCACGGATGACTATCTCACACCAGCGCCTGCGGACACTGAGTTCACCAGTACCCGCCGGATCAGTGCAGCAGAACTGATCAACGGGATGATCTTTGATGTGGGACCATATGACCCGGTCATTCGAAATGTGCCTGCCCCCCCTCCTGCAACACCGGACGACAGCGAGTTTTATGCGGGCTATGTAAAAGTCTGGTATTCAACGCCGATCGTGTCTAGTTCGGTGGTAAAGCAAATGACGATTTATTTGCTCAACGCTGACTTCAAGTATTGCGAAAGCGAGCCAGGCTGGCTGCCGACGCCATAAGCTTTTTGTAAAACCGGAAATGCGTCGCCGGGAGAGTTTTCTCCCGGCACGCCTTCGTATTTTAAAAATATTTCGCTCGTTACATGCGGGCAATTAATCCCACTGAAAAAAAGGACGAGTCCTACAGAGAAGATTCTGACTTGTAGGTATTCTCCGGCGCCATTGACGGACGTCGGTTGGCATTTCTGTTGAAACCCACTGTCTGCCGTCGCCACATCTATTAAAGAGAAGTGTGCCATGAAGTTAGAAAAGACGTCGGGACTTACATCGTTGAAATGTGCAGGTGCACTTTCCTGGGCCGCTACGCTGTTGATCGCTCCCGATTACGTATATGCGCGAACGCTTTTACCGGGAGAAGTCGCAACGGTCTCCGGCCCTGTAGTACCTGAGGCATGGACCGTGCCCGGCACCGCCGTGCTGAATCTTGATGCTACGCAGACTTTAAACATTTCGCTCAACGGCGGCACGTTGAATGCCGCTGCTGCCGTCACCGCGCCAATCGAAGCTTCATCCGAGGCTCAGGTCAATCTGTCCCGATCCACTGTCACCAGCAGCGGCTTCGACACGGCAGTGTCACTGATCGACAGCACTGCCACTATCACAGGTAGCACTTTGACCAGCCAAGGCACTGCATTGGCACTGGCAAGGGACTTGTCTGCGCCTGGCGGCTCAACTGCAACGGTAACCGACAGCACTTTGCAAGGCGGAATTTACGGGGCCGCGGTCACGTCATTGAGCACTCTGAACCTGATCAACAGCCGGGCAATCGCAACCGATCCTCAGGGTGTTGGCCTCACGTTGCTGGGGGGCACTGCCAATGTCAGCGCGGATAGCCGTGTCGTCGGAGATCTTAATGGTGTCATGTTTGAGCAAGACACGCCCGCCGCTTTAGCTGGGCAAGGCCGATTGACGGTGGACGGTTCAACCATTCAGGGTCTTACAGGTGCGGCGATCAGCGTGAACTTTGCGAGCCCGGCCGATCAGCCGGTTCTGATTGATGTTCGCAATGGATCCAGCCTGATTGGCGGCAACGGTAATATCCTCGAAGTGATTGATGGTGGTGCTGTCCGATTCCAGGTCGACAATAGCCAGCTGACCGGCAATATCGACGTTGCCAATGGAGGCAGCGCCAGTGTGCTCCTGCAGAACACTGCCAGCCTGGCTGGCAGTCTGTTCAACGTGAACTCGGTTGTTCTGGATACCCGAAGCACGCTGACAGGCAACGTTCAGGGCACGGGCGAAAACGCCAGTGTGGAATTGAAGAATGCTTCAAACCTGAACGGTAATGTAGTGAATGCAGGCACTGTGATGCTCGACACCCGAAGCACCCTGACGGGCAATATCCAAGGCACAGGCGAAAATGCGAGTGTGGTGTTGAAGAATGCTTCAAACCTGAACGGTAACTTAGCCAATGTGGACTCTGTCACGCTCGATACGCAAAGCGTAATGATCGGTAATATTCAGAGCTCTGGCGCTGGAGTAGTGGCGCTGGACAACCATGCGATCTTCACCGGTGCGGTCACCGGCGTTCGCGAAATGGCCCTCAATCGTGGCGCGCAATGGAATATGGTCGGCAATAACACGCTTGGCAGCCTGACAATGCAGGGTGACAGCGCTGTTCGTTTGGGCACCAATGAAGCGTTTGGCCGGCTGGATGTCGCCAACCTGTCCGGTAACGGACGGTTTCTGATGGGCACTGACCTGGCCACCGGCAACACCGATTTTCTGAATGTCACGCAATCGGCAACGGGGCAACACCAACTGGTGGTAGCAGCCACGGCCAGTGAGCCAGTCAGCGGCGTGCCGGTCAAAGTGGGCAACATAGCCTCTGGTGATGCGCAATTTTCGTTGAAAAACGGCCAGGTGGACGTCGGTGCTCTGGCCTACAAGCTGGTGAAGGAGGGCGAAGGTTTGTACCTGCAACCCGATGCAACCACACCGAGCACCGGTTCCAAAACCGCAATGGCCATCGCCGGTACTGCACCGACCGTCATTTATTCGGAAATGACTACGCTCAACACCCGCCTTGGCGATCGGCGCATGGCTGGTACCCAGCCCCAGGCTCGTTCAGCGGGTACTTTGGACAATGACGGTGAGGGCGGTGCTTACGGTATCTGGATTCGTACTTATGGTAATCAGTACAACGTCAAGAGCGCCTACGGCGACGGTTACAAGCAAAACCAGACAGGTGTTTCGCTTGGGGCCGATACACCGTTGCCATTCGGCGATGGTCAGTGGTTAATTGGTGTATTCGGCGGTTATAGCACAACCAATCTTAATCTTTCCCGCGGCAGCTCCGGCTCGATCGACAGTGTGTATCTGGGCACATATCTGACCTGGTTCGACCAGGCAACCGGCTACTACGTGGATACTGTAGCCAAGGTCAACCGCTTCAATAATGACGTCAAGGTCACCCTGAGCGATGACACGCGTACGAAAGGTGATTTCAATAATCTCGGCCTGAGCGGATCGTTTGAGGCGGGTAAACACATTGCTATGAGCAAGGGCTACTTCATCGAACCATCCGTCCAGGTTGGCGTCGCCGCTGTTCAGGGAAAAAACTACAGTCTGGACAATGGCCTGCAGGTGAACAATGATCAGACTCGATCATTACTCGGCAAGGCTGGCATGACAGTCGGCCGGGAAGTAACGCTCGATAATGGCAGCAAGTTGCAACCGCGGTTGCGTGCGGCAGTCAGCCATGAGTTCGTCAATAATAATCGCGTGAGCGTCAACGAAACTGATTTCAATAATGATTTGTCGAGCACGAGCCTGGAACTGACGGGTGGGGTCAACTGGATACCGGTGAACAATAAATGGCAGGTCTATGCAGAAGTCAGTACAAGTCAGGGCAGTAAAATAGATCAGGAGTTAGGCGGTAGTGTTGGCCTGAGCTACAACTTTTAAAACCACCATGCCAAAAAAAGGAAGCGTTAGAGCTTCCTTTTTTTTTGGCGATTTTTGTTTATTTTAATTTTTTGTCCATTGGCAGCCGTATGCATGGAATTCGCCATTGATCGGGAATGAACCATGACCGTCTACACCGCCGTGATCAAACTTGCCATAGAACGTGCCGTGCAATGTCCCGTTGATTTCGTCGTACTTGAGGTCAAGGGTACCTTCGATGCCTTTGTGCAAGGTGCCTTCTACAGGGTCGGAGTAATAAGTCAATGCATTACGGTCACTGTCTTCCGATATTGGATATTGACCTGACAGAGGTTCAACAAAAAAAACGATTTCAAAACGAACAGTCGTGCCGTTGCTGGTGTGTCCGGCACTGAGCACCAATACCTCACCTTGAGGATAAGTTTTCCACTCCAACGACGGAGTAGAAGTCGAGTTAAAGTTGAGGGGTTCGGGAACTTTGATAATGCGCAGGTGAGAATCAGTGCCACCATTGATGGTTGCAGAAAGAAATGCTGGGTCGTTGGCTTGCAGGATAGACGGATTGAGATTCAAGGCGCAGTTCATGAGGTTATCTCCAGACTAGAGGGATTGTAAGCATCCAAAGACTGGGCAGTCCTAATTCTGGATGTAGTATGGAAGCCCAATTAGACCCCTCTGTAAACTGTCAGACCTGACAGTTTACAGAGGGGATTTCTTATGTGCCTTGAATCAGATCTGGCGCTCATACAGAGCGGAAACGGCGTCATCCAAACAATCCGGCCGCAATATTGATCGAAAACCCCAGAATCGCAGTATTGAACACGAAACCGATCAGCGACTGCGCCAACACGATCTTGCGAATATCGCGGGTAGCGACGCCGACATCCGCAGTCTGCACCGCCACGCCGATGGTGAACGAGAAATACAGGAAGTCCCAATAGTTGGGCGTGGTCAGGCCTTCGGCAAAACGCAGGGCCGGTTCCTTGCCGTCCCAGGTGTAAAACAGGCGCGCGTAGTGCACACAGAAGATCACTCCGATCACCAGCCATGAACCCACTACGGTGAGGGCGGTGAATGCGTAATGCAGAAGTTTGCGATGGGTATCCAGATCCTTGGTACCGGCCAGTTCCAACGTGATGGCGGCCAGGCTGGCCAACGCCGCGATACACACCACGAACAGCACCAACCCGGCGTTTTCGTCCTCGACGACGGCGATGCGTTTAACGTCCGGTGCCTTGGCGCGCACGGTCAGCCAGAACATCAGGATCAGGTAGGTCCAGACGCCGGCGTTCCAGCCGATGAGGACTTTGCCGACGATGGATTCGGCAGGCACCAGAAGACCGGTGGCAAGGCCAACCAGGGCAGCGGCGGAAAGACGAGGGTGGGTACGGGCGAGGAAGCGCATGGGAACTCGATGGGCCTGGATGATTCAGACACATTAGCCCAGCGACGTCCGGGATGACTACAGGGTTGGCTGTTCGAAGGACACTGTGGGAGCGGGCTTGCTCGCGAAAGCGTCGTGTCAGTCGATGTCCAATCGCCTGAAAATCCGCCTTCGCGAGCAAGCCCGCTCCCACAGGGGTTAGTGGTGTTTGCTGAAGCGCTGTACCAGCTTCATCACCACCACAAAAAACAACGGCACAAAGATCACCGCCAGCGTTGCCGTGATCATCCCGCCGATCACCCCGGTGCCGATCGCTTGCTGGCTCGCCGAACTGGCGCCAGTGGCGATAGCCAGCGGCACCACGCCAAGGATGAACGCCAGCGAGGTCATCACGATCGGGCGCAGACGCAGGCGCGCCGCCTGCAACGTGGCATCGATCAGGTCGTGGCCTTCGTCATACAGGCTCTTGGCGAACTCGATGATCAGGATCGCGTTCTTCGCCGAAAGACCAATGATGGTGATCAGGCCGACCTTGAAGAACACGTCGTTGGGCATTCCGCGCAAAGTCACCGCCAACACCGCGCCGAGCACGCCCAACGGCACCACCAGCAGCACCGAGGTCGGAATCGACCAGCTCTCGTACAACGCCGCCAGACACAGGAACACGATCAGCAACGACAGACCGAGCAGAATCGGCGCCTGACTGCCGGACAACCGTTCCTGCAACGACAGCCCGGTCCATTCCTGACCCAGACCTTTTGGCCCCTGAGCCACCAGACGTTCGATTTCCGCCATGGCTTCGCCGGTGCTGTGGCCTGGCGACGGTTCGCCGGAAATCGCAATCGCCGGGTAACCGTTGTAACGGGTCAGTTGCGCCGGGCCTTGCGTCCATTTCGCCTGAACGAACGCCGACAGCGGCACCATGTGTCCGGCATTGTTGCGCACGTGCATTTTCAGCAGGTCATCGACCTGACTGCGCTGATCGCCTTCGGCCTGCACCACCACCCGTTGCATGCGTCCCTGATTGGGGAAGTCGTTGATGTAGGAAGAACCCACGGCGGTGGACAGTACGTTGCCGATGTCGGCGAACGACACCCCCAGCGCGTTAGCCTGCTTGCGGTCCACTTCCAGTTGCACCTGCGGCGCCTCGGCCAGCGCGCTTTCACGGACGTTCATCAGGATCGGGCTTTTTTCGGCAGCGGCGAGCAGTTGGGTACGCGCTTCCATCAAGGTCGCATGACCGAGGCCACCGCGATCCTGCAGACGGAATTCGAAGCCGCTGGACGTACCGAGACCATCCACGGGTGGCGGCAGCACGGCGAAGGCCACGGCGTCCTTGATCTGGCTCAGAGCGATGTTGGCGCGGTCGGCAATGGAACTCGCCGAGTCATCGCTGCCGCGATGCGACCAGTCCTTGAGGGTGGTGAACGCCAGCGCGGCGTTCTGCCCGCTGCCGGAGAAGCTGAAACCGAGGATCACGGTGCTGTCGCCCACACCCGGCTCGCCGGCGTTGTGCGCTTCGATCTGCTCGACCACCTGCACCGTGCGGTTTTTGCTCGCACCGGGCGGCAATTGAATGTCGGTGATGGTGTAGCCCTGGTCTTCGACCGGCAGGAACGAGGAGGGCAGGCGCGCGAAGCACAGGCCCAGGCCGACCAGCAGCACAACGTAGATCAACAGGTAGCGCCCGGTGCGCTTCAACGCATAGCCGACCCAGCCCTGATAACGATCGGTCAGTTGTTCGAAGCGGCGGTTGAACCAGCCGAAGAAGCCGCTCTTCTCGTGATGTTCACCCTTGGCAATCGGCTTGAGCAGCGTTGCGCACAGCGCCGGGGTCAAGGTCAGGGCGAGAAACGCCGAGAACAGGATCGAGGTCGCCATCGACAGCGAGAACTGCCGGTAGATCACACCCACCGAGCCCTGCATGAACGCCATCGGGATGAACACCGCCACCAGCACCAGCGTAATACCGATGATCGCCCCGGTGATCTGCTTCATGGCCTTGCGTGTCGCCTCTTTCGGCGACAAACCTTCGGTAGCCATGATCCGTTCGACGTTCTCCACCACCACGATGGCGTCGTCCACCAGAATACCGATCGCCAGCACCATGCCGAACATGGTCAGCACGTTGATCGAGAAACCCAGCGCGAGCATCGTCGCGAAGGTGCCCATCAGCGCCACCGGCACCACCAGCGTCGGGATCAGCGTGTAGCGGATGTTCTGCAGGAACAGGAACATCACCGCGAACACCAGCAGCATGGCTTCGCCGAGGGTGTAGACCACTTTGGTGATCGAGACCTTCACGAATGGCGAAGTGTCGTAGGGGATCTTGTATTCGACGCCGGCCGGGAAGTAGCGCGACAGCTCGTCCATCTTCGCCCGGATCAACGTCGCGGTCGCCAGAGCATTGGCCCCCGGCGCCAACTGTACGCCTACGGCGGTCGACGGCTTGCCATTCAGCCGTGTGCCGAACTGGTATTCCTGACTGCCGATCTCGACCCGCGCCACATCCCTGATGCGCACGGTGGAACCGTCCGGATTGGCCTTGAGCACGATGTCGGCGAACTCTTCCGGTGTCGACAGTTGTCCCTTGACCAGAATCGTCGCGGTGATTTCCTGACTGCCAGGGTTCGGCAGATCGCCAATGCTGCCGGCCGACACCTGAGCATTCTGCGCGACGATGGCGGCGTTGACGTCGGCCGGCGTCAGGTTGAAACCGATCAGCTTCTGCGGATCGATCCAGATCCGCATCGCCCGTTCGGCGCCGTACAGCTGCGCCTTGCCGACGCCGTCGATGCGCTTGATCTCGTTCATCACGTTGCGCGCCAGATAGTCGCTGAGCGCCACGTCATCGAGTTTGCCGTCGCTGGAGGTGAGAGTGATCAGCAGCAGGAAGCCGGCGGAGACTTTTTCCACCTGCAAGCCTTGCTGGTTGACCGCTTGCGGCAGGCGCGACTCGACCACTTTGAGGCGGTTCTGCACGTCGACCTGGGCCAGTTCTGGGTTGGTCCCCGGCTGGAAAGTGGCTTTGATCGTGGCACTGCCGAGGCTGCTCTGCGATTCGAAGTACAGCAGGTGATCGGCGCCGTTCAGCTCTTCCTCGATCAGGCTGACCACGCTTTCATCGACGGTCTGCGCCGAGGCGCCAGGGTACACGGCGTAGATTTCGATCTGCGGCGGTGCGACGTCCGGGTACTGCGCCACCGGCAATTGCGGAATGGACAGCGCACCGGCCAACAGGATGAACAGGGCGACGACCCAGGCGAACACCGGGCGATCGATAAAGAATTGCGGCATATAAAAGCGTCCTGCTTACTGACCAGAGGCCTGGGCAAGTGGAAGAGGGGTGTCGTCGATCTGCACCACTTCGCCCGGACGGGCGTGTTGCAGGCCTTCGATGACAATGCGATCGCCGGGTTTGAGGCCGCCGGTGACGATCCAGCGGTCGTTCTGCACGGCGCCCAATTGCACGGGCTGCTGGGCCACACGCATTTGCTCATCAACGGTCAGCACCTGAGCAATACCCGCGCTGTCACGCTGCACCGCACGTTGTGGCACGGTAATGCCGTGCGCAAGGGTCGCTTGTTGCAGGCGTACGCGGATGAAGCTGCCCGGCAGCAGGTCGAGGTCCGGATTCGGGAACTCGCTGCGCAGAATGATCTGGCCGGTGCCCGGGTCGACCGTGATGTCGCTGAACAGCAGCTTGCCCGGCAATGGATAGAGGCTGCCGTCATCCTGAATCAGCGTGGCCTTGACCTGATCCTGACCGACTTCCTGCAACTGTCCGGAACGGAAGGCGCGGCGCAGTTCATTCAGTTCACGGGTCGATTGGGTGAGGTCGGCGTGGATCGGGTTGAGCTGCTGAATCAGCGCCAGTGGCGTGGTTTCGTTCTGCCCGACCAGCGCACCTTCGGTGACCAGTGCACGCCCGACGCGTCCGGAGATCGGCGCAGTGACGGTGGCATAGCCCAGGTTCAGTTTCGCGCGCTCCACCGCAGCCTTGTTGCCGGCGACGTCGGCAGCCGTTTGCCGGGCATTGGCGCGGGCGTTGTCGTAGTCCTGGGCACTGATCGCCTTGTCGTCGATCAACTGTGCGTAACGCTGCTCCTGCAGCTTCGCCTGGAATGCGTTGGCCTCGGCCTTGCGCAGCGCGGCTTCGGCGCTGTCGAGGTCAGCCTTGAACGGCGCCGGGTCGATGCGGAACAGCACGTCGCCCTTTTTCACGTCGCTGCCTTCGCGGAAAGTGCGTTGTAGCACCACACCGGCCACCCGCGCGCGCACTTCGGCGATCCGCGGCGCGGCAATGCGTCCGCTCAGTTCGCTGCTGATCGACAGGGGGCGGGCCTCGATGGTTTCGATGCGCACGGTGGCCGGTGGTGCTTCCTCTTCGGCCTTAGAGGACGAATCACAGGCACTCAGCGACAGTGCGATTGCGATCAGGCCGAGCCCGGCCAGAAGATTTTTCGACATGTACCACCCCCAATATTGAAGCCCGCATCCTACGGCCAGACGCCGAGGGTAGCGGTGAAGCTTTGTAGGCGCTGTGTGAAATTGTGTAAGGGTTTTACTCAGGGACGGGTGAGCGCGTATATCCTTTACGCCTTGAATTCTTTTGTGACGGTTGGACCGCTTTCGCGAGCAGGCTCGCTCCCACATGGGTTTTGTGATCGACGCAAAATCACTGTGGCAGCGAGCCTGCTCGCGAAGAGGGTCTGACATCCACCACAGCAATATCTGGAACACCCCCATGCCCAACATTCTCCTGGTCGAAGACGACACCGCCCTCGCCGAACTGATTTCCAGCTACCTGGAGCGCAACGGCTATTCCGTCAGCGTGATCGGGCGTGGCGACCACGTGCGCGAACGGGCACGGATCAATCCGCCGGACCTGGTGATCCTCGACCTGATGCTGCCCGGCCTCGACGGCCTGCAGGTCTGCCGCCTGTTGCGCGCGGATTCGGCGACGCTGCCGATCCTGATGCTCACCGCCCGCGATGACAGCCACGATCAGGTGCTGGGCCTGGAAATGGGCGCTGACGATTACGTCACCAAACCGTGCGAGCCACGGGTGTTGCTGGCACGCGTGCGAACCTTGCTGCGCCGCAGCAGCCTCGGCGAACCGATGACCGTCAATGACCGGATCGTCATGGGCAACCTGTGCATCGACCTGTCCGAACGTACCGTGACCTGGCGCGAACAACCGGTGGAGCTGTCCAGTGGCGAATACAATTTGCTGGTGGTGCTGGCCCGGCATGCCGGTGAAGTGCTGAGCCGCGATCAGATCCTGCAACGCCTGCGCGGCATCGAGTTCAACGGCACCGACCGCTCGGTGGACGTGGCGATTTCCAAGTTGCGGCGCAAATTCGACGACCACGCTGGCGAGGCGCGCAAGATCAAGACCGTCTGGGGCAAGGGTTACCTGTTCAGCCGTTCCGAATGGGAATGCTGAGCTGATGTTCAGAATCCTGTTTCGCCTGTACCTGGTGACGATTGTTTCCTATAGCGCGGCGATCTACCTGGTGCCGGATCTGGTGATCATGGCGTTCCGGGATCGCTTCATCACCTACAATCTCGACTATTCGCGCGGCCTGCAATCGCTGATCACCCGCCAGTTTCATGCGGTGCCGCATGATCAATGGCCGGCGCTGGCTCAGTCGATGGACAAGGATTTCCAGCCGCTGCACATTGCTCTGGCGCGCATCGACGATGCCGAATTCACCACCGCCGAGCAGGCGCGTTTGCGTCGCGGGGACAACGTGGTGCGCATTGGCGACTGGGGTTGGCGTACGTTGGCGGTCACGCCGCTGAACGATGACGTTGCGGTGCAAATGGTGGTCCCGCCGGATCCGATGGACGTCAATCTGTTGTACTGGAGCATCAACGTGCTGATCGGCGCGAGCATGCTTGCCTGCCTGCTGCTGTGGATTCGCCCGCACTGGCGCGACCTGGAACGCCTCAAAGGCGCTGCCGAACGGTTCGGCAAGGGGCATCTGAGTGAACGTACGCAAATCCCCGGCAGCTCCAACATCGGCAGCCTGGCGAATGTCTTCGACACCATGGCAGGCGACATCGAGAACCTGCTCAACCAGCAGCGCGACCTGCTCAACGCGGTGTCCCACGAATTGCGCACGCCGCTGACCCGGCTCGATTTCGGTCTGGCGCTGGCGCTGTCCGACGACTTGCCGGCGACCAGCCGCGAGCGCCTGCAAGGGCTGGTTGCGCACATTCGCGAACTGGATGAGCTGGTGCTGGAGCTGTTGTCCTACAGCCGCCTGCAAAATCCGGCGCAATTGCCCGAGCAGGTCGAGGTCTCGCTGGACGAGTTCATCGACAGCATTTTGGGCAGTGTCGATGAAGAGCTGGATTCACCGGACATCGTCATTGACGTGCTGCTGCACGGTCAGCTCGAACGCTTTTCGCTGGACCCGCGCCTGACAGCGCGGGCCATCCAGAACCTGCTGCGCAATGCCATGCGCTATTGCGAGAAACGCATTCAGATTGGCGTGCAGGTCAGCCCCGATGGCTGCGGGATCTGGGTCGACGACGATGGCATCGGCATTCCGGATGACGAGCGTGAGCGAATTTTCGAGCCGTTTTATCGGCTGGACCGCAGCCGCGACCGGGCCACCGGAGGATTTGGTCTCGGCTTGGCCATCAGCCGTCGGGCGCTGGAGGCGCAGGGTGGGACGTTGACGGTGGAGAGCTCGCCGTTGGGTGGGGCGCGGTTCCGGTTGTGGTTGCCTGACATGGCTTGAACCGAAACCTGTGGGAGCGGGCTTGCTCGCGAAGGCGTCCTGTCAGCTGACATGTTCATTGCTGATACACCGCATTCGCCAGCAAGCCCGCTTCCACAAGAGGCACGCCTGGGTCAGATCAATTGGTTCGATTGAATCAGGCCAACCCCGGCGGTCTGCATCCGCTCCATGGCCGCCGCCAGTGACCCGTCCCTATCAATGGCGCGACAGGCATCCAGCAGCACAAACGTATTGAACCCGGCCGCCCGCGCATCCAGCGCGGAAAACATCACGCAGAAATCCAGTGCCAGACCGACCATGTACACCGTGTCGATACCGCGCTCCTTCAGATAACCGGCCAGCCCTGTGGTGGTCCGTCGGTCCGCTTCGAGAAACGCCGAGTAACTGTCGATATCCGGATTGCAGCCCTTGCGGATGATCAGTTGCGCGTGGGGCAGCTCCAGTTTCGGATGAAACTCGGCGCCGGCCGTGCCTTGCACGCAATGTTCCGGCCAGAGTGTCTGTTCGCCGTAGGGCAACTGAATCACATCGTAAGGCTTGCGCCCTGGGTGACTTGAGGCAAACGAGGCGTGGCCGGTTGGGTGCCAGTCCTGGGCAATGACCACCTGTTTGAACAGGCCGCCGAGGCGATTGATCAGCGGCACGATCAGATCGCCTTCGGGCACGGCCAATCGGCCGCCGGGGGTGAAGTCGTTCTGCACGTCAATGACCAGCAGGGCGGTGCGAGGTGAAATCTGCATCGGTGCTTCCTCCTTGGATAATCACCCGCTCAGCATAGTGGCAGCGGTAATTACACGCTCAGCTTGTCGATCAAGTGTTGTGCCAGGTCTTCCAGCGCTGATGCCGGGTTGTGCCCGATCAACATCCAGGCATGTTCACCTTCGGTCCAGTACACCACGTTCATTTCATGCCGCTGTTCGTGAGCGAGTGGCCGGCTGCCGCTGTTGGAACGGGTCACGCACAGTGCCAGCGGGCCATGCCTGGCATCCAGATACGTCAGTTGTGCAATCGGTACGCCGTCGTACTCGAGCATTTGCGCACGCTTGAGTTCGGCGCCTGGCAACTTCACCAGTGCCGGTGACAGATTCAGCCCCAACCGTGCGTCCACCGTGCGCAGTTGCGCACGTTGACTGGCTTCGTCGCTCGGCAGGTGGTCGAGGGTCTGTGGCACATAGAGCGCCATGTAGTCGCCCACCAGCGCGCGCCAGTTATGCGCTTGCTGCGCCTGCCAGGCGATAAACAGGCGATCGGCCAACACGCCGCCAACCAGCAGGCCTGCGGCGGTTGCACCGATAAACCAGCGCCGGCTCAGGCCCGCCCGCTGGGGCGCGGTGATGGCATCGAGGCGTGCCTGCAAACGCTCCAGTGGCGCCTGTTGCGCCAGTTCTTCATAGGCTTGCTTGTACGGCAGGCTGCTGCGGTCGAGCCATTGCACACGCAGGCTGAGCAACGGGTCGTCGGCAATCGCGCTGTCGAGCTGGCTGCGATAGGCCGGGTCCAGTTCATCATCGAGGTACGCCGTCAGTTGTTCGTCGGAGGGCTTGTTCATGGGTGGTCACCTCCGGTGGTTTTCGGCACGGCTTGCAGGGGCGGGTATTGCGCCAGTTTCAGGCGCGCGGTGGCCAGGCGACTCATGACCGTGCCGATCGGCACTTGCAGTATTTCGGCAACTTCGCGGTAGGACAAACCTTCGACATAGGCCAGGTACACGGTTTCGCGCTGGGCTTCGGGCAAGGCGTCGACCCGACGGATGACTTGCGCCGCCATGACGTGAGTCTGCGCGGCGTATTCGCCGTCGAAGGCCAGTTGACCGTCGGCATCGACCTGACCCGCGCCCTGACGGACCCGGCGTGCGCGCACCTCGTTGAGCCAGATCGAATGCAGAATGCTCAGCAACCAGCGATCCATGCGCGTGCCAGCCACATACTGACTGGCGCGCTCCAGCGCCCGCACACAGGTCGCCTGCACCAGATCCTCGGCCACGTGCCGATTGCGCGACAGCAGCAGACCGTAGCGCCACAGGCGCGCCAGGTGCTGTCCGAGTTCTGCTCTGAATGCCTGATCGCTGACGATGATGGCGTTCCTTTATCTATTTCAGGTTTTCGATGAATCGTTGATGGCTTCAGCCAGGTCCTGGTATTCCTCGCAAGAGGTGCCGCAGATCGATTTGATCCGCTGCAACTGTTCCTGCGCGAGGTCGACGCGGCCTTTGATCACATAGGCCTCGCCGAGGTATTCACGCACTTGCGCGTACTGCGGATCGAGTTTTACCGATTGCAGGTAATAGCGGATGCCTTCATCGGTGCGCCCCAGTTTCCGCGTGGCGTAACCACGGTAGTTGAGGGCCTTGGCGGTGTTCGGTTGTTTCAGGGTGTCGAGCAGCGCCAGGGCCTCTTCGTATCGACCGTCCTTGGCCAATCTGTAGGCGTAGTCGGTACGGTCGGCATCCGGCAC
Organism: Pseudomonas sp. H1h; assembly: GCF_000633255.1. Classification (GTDB taxonomy): domain Bacteria; phylum Pseudomonadota; class Gammaproteobacteria; order Pseudomonadales; family Pseudomonadaceae; genus Aquipseudomonas. The sequence goes on along the minus strand of NZ_AYMJ01000011.1, from coordinate 17,689 downwards.
GGCGCTGCTGGTCTGCATCACGCATTGCTTCGATTTGCTGTCCCAGACCTGGCCTTTGGGGCAGTCGGGTTTCTGCACGGGCGCGCTTTCATCACCGTTGGCAAACGCCATCGATGCGGACAACGCGGTCACCAGTAGCAACGGGGCGGCGAACATAACGGAACGGATAGTCATGGGCAAGGCTCCACAGTGGGTCATGTTTCACTTTGAACACCACAGCACGGGATTTTATTCATTGCTTTGTCAGGCTCTGTTCAAGGTACGCGCAAATTGTGGCGTTATGCTCAGGAATGCCAGCCGTCCATCCAGCGCCTTGCCATGCCGCCGCGCTGACACACGAGGAACTGCCATGAAAGATCAGGTTCATCATTCCGCTGCCGCCGGCTACAAGACCGCTGCCGATACCTACGTCAAAGGCCGCCCCGACTATCCGCCGCAGGTCAGTCAGTGGCTGACGCAAACATTGGGCCTGGACAGTCACAAGAGCGTCATCGATCTGGGCGCCGGCACCGGCAAGTTCACCGGGCGGCTGGCGGCGACCGATGCACAGGTGATCGCCGTGGAACCCGTGCCGCAGATGCTGGAAAAGTTGTCCGCCGCCTGGCCTGAGGTGCTGGCCGTGAGCGGCACCGCGACGGATCTGCCATTGCCCGATGCATCGGTGGACGTGGTGGTCTGCGCACAGGCGTTTCACTGGTTCGCCACCCCCGAGGCCTTGACGGAGATTGCCCGGGTACTCAAGCCCGGCGGCAAACTCGGCCTGATCTGGAACCTGCGCGACCCACACGTCAGCTGGGTGCCGAAACTCGATGCGATCGTCAACGCCCTGGAGGGTGATACGCCGCGTTACTACACCGGCCAATGGCGTGAGGCGTTTCCGCATCCGGCGTTCGGTGCCCTGCAATTGCAGCAGTTTCACCATGGGCACACCGGATCGCCCGAAGACGTGATTTTCAATCGGGTGCGTTCCACCAGTTTCATTGCTGCACTGCCTCAGGCGCAGCGCGACAAGGTCGATGAACAGATCCGCGCATTGATTGCCTCGGAGCCGGCGTTACGCGGTCGGCATGTGCTGACGGTGCCTTATGAGACGGCGGCGTATGTGGCGGTGAAGGGCAGCTAGATCGGTGGTGCAGCTTTTCGCGAGCAGGCTCGCTCCCACCAGTGGGTGACGGCAGAATCGCTGTTCACTGAAGATCAACGTGGCAGCGAGCCTGCTCACGAAGAGGCCGACCCAGTCCCGCATTTGGCCGAACCGCCATCGTGATGCCTTGTTATAGTTCGGGCCTCATTTTCTGCCCGGTAAAGGATCACTGCCATGTCTCAATACACCGCCTTCAGCGTCGAACTGGCCGACAACATCGCTCATGTGCAGATCAATCGACCGGAAAAGATCAACTCGATGAACGCCGCGTTCTGGAGCGAGATCGTCGAGATTTTCCAGTGGATCGATGACACCGACGAAGTGCGGGTGGTGGTGCTCAGCGGCAACGGCAAACACTTTTCCTCCGGCATCGACCTGATGATGCTCGCCGGCGTCGCCAATGAGCTGGGCAAGGACGTCGGCCGTAATGCGCGCCTGCTGCGGCGCAAGATCCTCACCCTGCAAGCCTCGTTCAACGCCGTCGACAATTGCCGCAAGCCGGTGCTGGCCGCGATTCAGGGCTACTGCCTGGGCGGCGCGATCGACCTGATCGCCGCCTGCGACATGCGTTACGCCGCTGAAGACGCGCAATTCTCGATCAAGGAAATCGACATCGGCATGGCCGCCGATGTTGGCACTTTGCAACGGTTGCCACGCATCATCGGCGACGGCATGCTGCGTGAGCTGGCTTACACCGCACGGACTTTTGGCGCCGAAGAGGCGCGCAGCATCGGTTTGGTCAATCGCGTGTACAGTGACAAGGAACTGCTGCTCGAAGGCGTGATGGACATTGCCCGCGACATCGCCGGCAAGTCGCCGATCGCGGTCACCGGCACCAAGGAAATGATCAGCTACATGCGCGACCATCGCATCGACGACGGTCTCGAATACGTTGCCACCTGGAACGCCGCCATGTTGCAATCCACCGACTTGCGCGTGGCCATGGCCGCCCATATGAGTAAACAGAAACCCGAATTTCTGGATTGAGAAACCATGACAGCTCGCTGGACCACTGCAGTACTGGACACCGATCAACCCGGCGGCTGGGCCGTGGCGCACAGCCCCGAAGGCTTTCTGTTCGATGACAACGGCGCGCTGTTCCCCCGGGAATGGCTCAAGCGTCAGGACCTGTCAGTCCTCGTCGAACACGGCATCGGCCATCTCGACGGCGAGCCGGTGTATCTGCTGGAGTTGCGCAGTTCCGGCGAAGTGCCGGGCTGCAGCTGGAAAGGCTTGCGGGCGTTCATGCTCGAAGGCGATCACACCGTTTACAAGGTGCTGGGTTATGCCGCACAGATCGGCACCTGGGCGCGCGAACATCGCTTTTGTGGCAACTGCGGGCAGGCGATGGCGCAGGTGCCGGGCGAGCGGGCGATGTATTGCCAGCCGTGCGACCTGCGCAGTTATCCGCGCATTTCACCGAGCATGATTGTGCTGATCACGCGCGGTGACGAGATTTTGCTGGCGCGCTCTCCGCGGTTTGTCACCGGGGTTTACAGCACGCTGGCCGGTTTTGCCGAGCCGGGCGAGTCGGCGGAAGACTGCCTGGTTCGCGAAGTGCGCGAGGAAGTCAGTATCGAGGTGAAGAACATCCAGTACATGGGCAGCCAGTGCTGGCCGTTCCCGCACTCGATGATGCTCGGCTTCCACGCCGAATACGCCGGGGGCGAGATCATCTGTCAGGAAGACGAGATCGAAGACGCCCAGTGGTTCAACGTGCACGATCTGCCGCCATTGCCGGCGTCAAAATCGATTGCCCGTTACCTGATCGACGTCTACGTGGCGCGGCGCTTAGGCCACGCTGAACCAGTGCTGCCAGGCTAACCGCACGGTCAGCCCCAACACCACGGTGATGAACACCGGGCGAATGAACTTGGCGCCGCCGCTGATCGCGGTGCGCGCTCCGAAGAACGCGCCGACCATCACCGACAGGCCCATGCTCAGGCCGATGATCCAGTCCACCTGCCCGGAAAACACGAACACCGACAGCGCTGCAATATTGCTGACGAAGTTCATGCTGCGCGCCACGCCGCTGGCCTTGACCAGATCAATCGGGTAGAGCAGCAGACTGCTGACAGTCCAGAACGCGCCTGTGCCGGGGCCGGCCACGCCGTCGTAGAAACCGAGGCTGAAGCCCTGACTCGATTGCCATTTCTTCTTGATCGGCGCATCGCTGTCCAGCGGCGCCTTGGGCGTGCCGCCGAACAACAGATACACGCCGCAGGCGAAGACGATCACCGGCAGCATCTTGTTCAGCCATTCTGCCGGCAGGTAGTGGGCGACGATGGCGCCGGTCAGCGCGCCGACCAGAGTACCGATGATCGCGTGCGTCCACTGCCGAGGGTGGAACAGCTTGCGCCGGTAGAAGGTGAAACTGGCGGTGGCCGAACCGAAGGTCGAACTCAACTTGTTGGTGCCCAGCACTAGGTGTGGCGGCAGGCCAGCGGTGAGCAGCGCCGGGGTGGTCAGCAGACCGCCACCGCCGGCGATGGCGTCGATGAAACCGGCAATGAATGCGACGAGGGCCAGAACGGCCAGGGTAGTGAGGTCAACGCTGAGTTCGAAAGGCATGGAATCGGCTTATTCGGCAGGGCGCAGAAGGGCTGCGGGGAGGTCGGCCATGTTACCTGTATCCGGCTGTTGCGGCGACCCGTCGGACGCCTTCGCGAGCAAGCCCACTCCCACATGTTGCATCTGTGGGAGTGGGCTTGCTCGCGAAGAGGCCAGCTCAGGCACTGACGATTCAACTGTTGCCCACCCAACACCTCGACAACAAATCACCCTCCAACAATGCAACTCCATCAGCCTCAAGCCCAATAAAAACGGATCACTGGACACTGGCACGCTTGCTGCTCTGACTCATTGACCTTCCCAATGTCCCGAGGACACGCCAATGAGCAAGCAAGCCGTGAAATTCGCCTACTGGGTGCCCAACGTCAGTGGTGGTCTGGTGGTCAGCAAGATCGAGCAGCGCACCGACTGGGGCATCGACTACAACCGCAAACTGGCGCAACTCGCCGAGGCTGCCGGGTTTGAATACGCTCTGACGCAGATCCGCTTCACCGCCGGCTACGGTGCCGAATTCCAGCATGAGTCGGTCGCATTCAGTCACGCACTGCTGGCCGCCACCAGTCAACTCAAAGTGATCGCGGCGATCCTGCCGGGGCCGTGGCAACCGGCGCTGGCGGCCAAGCAACTGGCGACCATCGATCAACTCACCAATGGCCGGATCGCGGTGAACATTGTCAGTGGCTGGTTCAAGGGTGAATTTCAGGCGATCGGCGAACACTGGCTGGAACACGACGAGCGCTATCGGCGGTCTGAGGAGTTCATTCGTTCGCTGCGCGGGGTCTGGAGTCAGGACAACTTCAGCTTTCGCGGCGACTTCTACCGGTTCGACAATTACAGCCTCAAACCCAAACCGCTGGGGCGTCCGGAGATCTTCCAGGGCGGCAGCTCACGTGCCGCCCGAGACATGGCGGCGCGGGTGTCGGACTGGTATTTCACCAATGGCAACAGCGTCGAAGGGATCAAGGCGCAAGTCGATGACATCCGCGCCAAAGCGGCGGCGAACAATCATTCGGTGAAAATCGGTGTCAACGCCTTCGTCATCGCCCGCGACACCGAAGAAGAGGCGCGCGCGGTGTTGGCGCAGATCATCGAGCAGGCCGATCCGGACGCGGTGAATGCTTTTGGCGACGCCGCGAAGCAAGCGGGCAGGGCATCGCCGGAGGGTGAGGGCAACTGGGCGAAATCGACGTTCGAGGATCTGGTGCAATACAACGATGGCTTCAAGACCAACCTGATCGGTACGCCGTTGCAGATTGCCGAGCGGATTGTGGCGCTGAAGGCGGTGGGGGTGGATCTGGTGCTGGCGGGGTTCCTGCACTTTCAGGAGGAGGTGGAGTATTTCGGCAAACGAGTGCTGCCATTGGTGCGGGAGCTTGAGGCTGAAAAGACTGCTGCAGTCGCCTGAACACCACAACCCCCTAAGGGGAGCGGGCTTGCTCACGAAGGCGGTGTGTCAGCGACATGGATGTTGGCTGACACGGCGCGTTCGCGAGCAAGCCCGCTCCCACATGTTCGACGTATGTGAAATTACAGACCGAGTTCGGACAGGCCCGGGTGATCATCCGGGCGCCGCCCCAGCGGCCAGTGGAATTTGCGCTCGCTTTCCTTGATCGGCATGTCGTTGATGCAGGCATAGCGCTGGAACATCAGGCCGTGTTCATCGAACTCCCAGTTTTCGTTGCCGTAGGAACGGAACCAGTTGCCCGAGTCGTCGTGCCACTCATAGGCATAACGCACAGCGATGCGTGTGTCCGAATAGGCCCAGAGTTCCTTGATCAAGCGGTAATCCAGCTCCTTGGCCCATTTACGGGTCAGGAAGGCCTTGGCTTCTTCGCGGTTGTGGGCGAACTCGGCGCGGTTACGCCATTGGGTGTCCAGGGTATAGGCCAGCGACACCTTTTCGGGATCGCGGGAGTTCCAGCCGTCTTCGGCCAGACGCACTTTTTCAATGGCCGCTTCACGGTTGAACGGCGGTAAAGGCGGACGCACTTGGGCAGCAGTCGACATTTTCAGTCTCCCGATCTAATTAACGATTAAACAACGGTCAGGCTTATTTAAGGCGTTACAGGTCCAATAACTTACGCGCCATGCATTGCGCATTATCAGCGGCACTGTGATCACCCATCACAAGCGCTACGGTAATGGCGCCGTCAATCAGGATCAGCAACTGTCTGGCCAGCATTTGCGGATCTTCGGTGCCATGTTCGGTACACAGCTCGCACAGGTAGTCGAGCAGCTTCTGTTTGTGGTCTTTGGCGACCTGACGCACCGGGTCTTGCGGGTCACCGGTTTCGCCACTGGTATTGATGAAGGCGCAGCCGCGGAAGCCTTCTGAGGCGAACCAGCCCTTGAGCACGGTAAACAGGTTGAGCAGGCGATCAGCCGGGGTTTCAGCCTGATCGACCGCGCTGCGATACCAGTGCATCCAGCGCACGTCGCGGCGTTGCAGGGCGGCGACAGTCAGCTCCTCCTTGTTGGCGAAGTAGCGGTAGATGCTTTTTCTGGAGACGCCGGCGGTCTTCACCAACAGATCCATGCCAGTGGCCGCGATGCCACTTTTGTAGATCAGCTTTTCGGTGACATCCAGAATGATGTCGCGGGTTTCACTGCTGGTTATTTCGTTCATGTGGCGAACAGTAGAACGATCGTTCTCCTTGGTCAAGTGGGTATTTTTGTGTTTGCCATATCGCTTTCGCGAGCAGGCTCGCTCCCACAGGGGATCGCCTTTCAACTGCAGGCGTGAGCCTGCTCGCGAAGGCGTCATCACAGACAGTTACAAGACCCGAACCGAGCGATGGTGTAAGCTCTCGGGTTCTTCGGATTCGACCCATTGCGAGCCCTATGCCGTTGCTTTTCAAACGCTCTTTGCTGCCCAAACTGCGCAGCTTTCCGCTGACTGCCGAGGCCGTGACCATTCTGTCCGGCGCCGCCGAGTTCCGTCGTTGCCTGCTGGAGAAAATCGCCGAGGCGACCCAGCGCATCTACATCGTCGCGCTGTATCTGCAGCACGACGAGGCCGGTCAGGAAATCCTCGATGCCCTGCACGCCGCCAAGCTCAAGCGCCCGACGCTGGAAATTGTCGTGGTGGTCGACTGGCTGCGCGCCCAGCGCGGGCTGATCGGTGCCGGTAAACAACCGGGCAACGCAGCGTGGTACCAGGAAATGACCCGCACTCACCAGAGTGAAGTGCCGGTCTACGGCGTACCGGTGCAGACCCGCGAGCTGTTCGGCGTCCTGCATTTGAAAGGCTTCGTGATCGACGATTGCGTGGTCTACAGCGGTGCGAGCCTGAACAACGTGTACCTGCACAAGTTCGACAAGTACCGTTTCGACCGTTATCACGTGCTGCACAGCCGCGAACTGGCGGACTCGATGCACCACCTGGTCAAGCACGGCCTGATCGAATCCAAGGCCGTGCATCGCCTCGATCTGCCGAACCTGCCGACCACCCGCAGCCTGCGCAACGACATCGGCGACCTGCGCAGCCGTCTCAAATACGCGGCGTACGACACCAGTGCCGGCAGTACTGCACACACCGGCCTGTCGGTGAGTCCGCTGTTAGGCGTGGGCAAGAACAACCCGTTGAACCGGGTGATTGTCGAGCTGATCGCCAGCGCGCAACAGCAGCTGACCATCTGCACCCCGTACTTCAATCTGCCGCTGCCGATTATCCGCGAGGTCAACCGTGCGCTGGTCCGAGGGGTGAAGATCGACATCGTGGTCGGCGACAAGACCGCCAACGATTTCTACATTCCGCCAAGCGAGCCGTTCAAGGTGATTGCGGCGCTGCCGTACCTGTACGAAATCAGCCTGCGCCGCTTCGCCAAGCGTCATCAGCGCAACATCGACAGCGGGCAGTTGAACCTGCACCTGTGGCGTGACGGCGACAACAGCTATCACCTCAAGGGCATGTGGGTTGACCAGCGCTATACGCTGCTGACCGGCAACAACCTCAATCCACGGGCGTTCCGCCTGGACCTGGAAAACGCGTTGCTGATCGATGATCCGCATGGCGAGTGGCTGCAGCCACGGGCGCTGGAGCAGGCAGAGATTTTCCGCAATACCACGCGGATTGCCAGCTTCCAGAACCTGGAGACCTTGCCGGAGTACCCGACGGGAGTAGCGAAGTTTTTGAAGCGAGTGAGTCGGGTGCGGATCGAGCGGTTGCTCTACCGGATTTTGTAACCCTTCAAATCATGTCGTGCGGCTGACAATGCCTTCGCGAGCAAGCCCGCTCCCACAAGGGGGGCTATGGCGACCACAAACAAGGTGATCGACACAGATCCACTGTGGGAGCGGGCTTGCTCGCGAAGGGCTGGTTCAGGCGTTACAAAAACTCAGTTCAGCCCCAACTTGCCACGCAATGTGGACAGGTCTTCAGCCAAAGTATTGACCGGCCCGACCAGCGCCTTGCGGTCGTTATCCTTCACTTTGTCGTAAGTCTCGAAACCACCGTCCTTGGTCTTGTACTTGGCAAGAATCTTGTCCACGGTGGCAAAGTTCTTGTCCACTTTGGCGACAAAAGCCTTGTCCTGCTTCTCGATCTGAGGACGGAACAGGTCGACGATTTTCTTCGCGCCGTCGATGTTGCCCTGGAAGTCGTACAGATCCGTGTGGCTGTAGCGGTCTTCTTCACCGGAGATCTTGGTCGCGGCGACTTCTTCCAGCAGTGCAGCAGCGCCACCGACGACTTTTTCCGGCGGGAAGGTCAGGCCGGCGACGCGGGTCTGCAGGTCTTTCACGTCGCTGTCGAGCTTGTCTGCCAGAGCGCCCAGGCCTTCAGTGGTCTTTTCCGAGAACAACGAGTATTCGATGCGGTGGAAGCCGGTGAAGTCTTCGGCTTTCACACCTTTTTCGTGGTCGTCGACACGGGAGTCGATGGACGCATCGAGGTCACTGAACAGCTCGGCGATCGGCTCGATCGACTCGTAGTAAACGCGAGTCGGTGCGTAGAGCTTTTGCGCGGTGGCCAGATCACCTTTTTTCACAGCGTCGGTGAATTGTTTGGTGTGGCTGCCCAGCTCATCCAGTTGCTCAGTCACATAGATCTTGTAGTCCGAGACTGGCCCGACCAGATCCAGAGGCGCCGTCGCGGCGAAAGCCGAAAACGGGGTGTTGAGCAAACCGAGGGTCAGCAATAACGCGAGTGGCGACTTTTTCATGGAGCGGCTCCGAGGGTTTTTATGGTTATGCAGCTGTTTTGGGTTGTGTGGCATTAAGCAGTGAGCGACCGATGAAGTCCTTGTCGCTCGTGACACCCGGCAAGGTGAAGAAGTAGCCGCCGCCGACCGGTTTGAGGTATTCCTCAAGCGGCTCGCCGTTGAGCCGGGTCTGTACGGCAATGAAGCCTTTTTCCAGGTCGGCCTGGTAGCAGATGAACAGCAGGCCCATGTCGAGCTGGCCGTTCTTGTTCACGCCGTTGGAGTAGTTGAACGGGCGGCGCAGGATCAGATTGGCCTGGCTCGCGGCGGTGCGCGGGTTGGCGAGACGGATGTGCGCGTCGAGCTTGGTCAGCTTGCCCTCCGGGTCCTTGCTGTAGTCCGGAACCTCGGTCTCATGGTTGGCGCCCATCGGTGCGCCGGTGGTCTTGACCCGACCAATGATGCTTTCCTGCTCTTGCAACGGCGTACGGTCCCAGCGCTCGACGAAGTTGCGGATGATCCGTACCGCTTGATAGCTGCCGTGCGCCGCCCAGGCCGGCTCATCGTGGCCCGGTTGCACCCAGACGATCTTGTCCATCGCGTTGGCATCGTTGGAATCCGGGTTGGCCGAGCCATCACGGAAACCCAGGAAGTTGCGCGCCGATTGCGCCGGCACACCCGGTTTCGCCGGAGCTTGCGGTGGCACGCTGCCTTCCTGCTTCCAGCGCACCAAGAGCAGGTCCGGCAGGTTCTTGACGATGTCGCGCAGGGCGTGGATGTTGGTGTCGGCAGTGTTCGAGCAGAACTGCAGGCTCAGGTCGCCGTGGCAGCAATCGGCCTCCAGCGCATCGTTGGGGAAGCCGACCATGCGTTGCAGGCGCTTCGGTTTGGCATCGGCCAGACCAAAGCGCTCATCGAACAGCGACTCGCCCACCGACACGGTGATGGTCAGGTTGTCCGGGGTCACGACCGGGCCGAGGATGCCCGAATCCGGTGGCGGCAGTTTCGGGTCGATCTGTGCCACGGGGCCGCCCTTCATCAGGAACGCAATGCGCTCGTTGAGGGTGCGGAACAGCCGCTCCAGATCTTCGCGATCACTGGCCAGCACATCGAACGAAACGAACATGCCGGACGCCGGACGCGGGGTGACAATGCCGGTCTGGTGCACACCGTGGAAGTCGTGACGGTCTTCGGTCTTGTCACTGCTCGGGGCTTCGGTGACTTGCGCCGGGGCCGCAGCCATGGCCGGGCAACTCAGGGCCGAACCGGCCAGCGCGACCCCCGCAACCCCCATGCCCATCAGGACGCGGCGACGTTGCAGATCGAGGTTTTCTAAATCTTTCATCGGTATTCGTCTTCTGCTTACAGGCCGGAAAGGCCGAGGGCGGGGTCGATGCCATCCAGAGCGTCAGCCAGGGCCTGAGCCTTGTCGGCGATCTGTTTACGTTGTTCGCCACTGACCGTGTCGTAAGTGGCGTAGCCGTCCTTGACCTTGAAACTGTTCAATTCGTTGTCGAAGTCGCTCAGCGCCGCGTCGATTTTCGGCAGCAGCTCCGGCGCCGATTTGCTCAGCATTGGCCGCAGCAACTCGACCACCTTGTGTGCGGTTTCCAGGTTGCCGGCGAAACCGTTCAGGTCGCCGTGGCTGTAGCGTTCCTCTTCGCCGCTGGCGGCGCGCACGTCGGCCAGGGTGTTGAGGTTGCGCACCACGATGTTGACTAACTGCTCCGGCGGCAGGGACTGGGCCAGCAGTTGCTGTCTGAGCGTGGTGACGTCAGTCAGCAGGCGCTCGGCGACCGGGTTCAAACCATCGAGTTTGCGCTGTTGGAACAGCGCATATTCGACTCGGTGGAAGCCGACGAAGGCCGGATCCTGTTCGCGCTTTTCGAAATAGTCGGCGCGGGCATTGATGCTGTTGTCCAGTTCGGCCAGGCGTTGCGCGGCCGGAGCCAGGCGCTGGTAAGCGGCACGCGCCGGCAGGTACAAAGCCTGCGCCTGGGCCAAGTCGCCGCTTTCAATCGCCTGATTCAACGCAGTCACCGCTTTGATCAGCGCGCTGCCCTGACTGGCGAGGTACACACGAAACTCTGACAGTGGTCCGACGAAAGCGACCATCGACGGCTTGGCCTTCGCAGCAGCATCGGAAGCCGCCGTCGGCGTCACGTGCAGCACGCCACGCGGGTTGCTCAAGAGCCCGCAAGTGATGGCGTAGTCGCCGGGTTGCAGGTTGGCGTTGATCACCTGGCTGAGGCCCGGGGCGATGTTCTCGCGCTCTTCGATCACCAGCACGCCGTCGAGGATTTCCCATTCCACCGCCCGATCGGAGCGGTTGACGATACGGAAACTGGCGCGTCCGGCCGGTACGCTCAGTTCGTTCGGATCGCAACTGTGGGCGTTGATGTTGACCACCACTTCGTCATGGTTGTGCTGACGCTTGGCCGCCGCCATTTTCGAGGCGTAGTAGAACAAGCCACCGGCGGCGATCATCACGACCACCGAACCGGCCACCGCCCAGCGCAGCGCGCGGGGAGGGGAGGCCTGAGGAGTATTAGGCTTTGACATGGGTGCCCTTATTGGCTGGAAGCGGAAGACGAATTGGCAGGCTTGGGCGCAGCAGGCGCGGCAGGGTAGAAAAACATCACCAGCGCCACCACCAGATAGAGCAGATACGCGCCGAGGGTGCTGACGGTCGGCGCATCCTGATAGCCGAACATGCCAGCCAGCACCGAGCCCAACGGGCCATCCATCGGCAGCGTCGCGCTGAAGTCGAACAGCACGGTTTGCAGGTGATTCCAGAGGCCCGCTTCATGCAGGGCCTGCACCGAGTTGGCCAGAATCCCGGCGGCGACCACGAGGATGAACAGCCCGGTCCACTTGAAAAACGCCGACAGGTTCAAGCGCATGCTGCCGCTGTAGATCAGGAAGCCGACGATGATCGCCAGCACCAGGCCGAGCAGGGCACCGATCGGTGCTCCCGGGCCTTCGCTCTGCTGGAACACGGCAAGCAGAAAGAACACGGTTTCCAGTCCTTCGCGGGCCACGGCGAAGAACACCATGGCGATCAGCGCGATCACCTGATGCTTTGAAGACGTCAGGGCGTGATCCAGCGACGCCTGCAGCGAGTGCTTGATCGAACGCGCGACCTTGCGCATCCAGAACACCATGGAACTGAGAATGCCGACGGCGACCAGCCCGACCACGCCCTCGAACAGTTCCTGTTGTTTTTGCGGGAACTCGGCGCTGACCAGCTCCAGGCCACCCCCGACCAGCAGCGCCAGCGCAGCGGCGAGAAACACGCCGATCCACACTGCCGGCATCCATTGGCCACGGCCGGTCTGTTGCAGGTAACTGGCGATGATGCCAACGATCAGGGCGGCTTCAATGCCTTCGCGCAGCATGATCAGAAAGGGAACGAGCATTGCGGCAACCACGAGTGATTTAGATAGGTGGCTAAGTTGTAACATAATGACACTCATTCCCAAATGGGGATGGTTGACATTTACCTGAACATTCGCTGAACGGCACGTTTTTTAGTCAGCCACTGTTCAACCTTGTGGGTGCGAGCCTGCTCGCGAAGGCCTCCTGTCATTCGGCACAGTTTTTACTGACCCGCCGCTTTCGCGAGCAGGCTCACTCCTACAGGGATCTGTGTTGTGCCGAGGATGGCTGCGTTAAGATGCCCGTCACTGAAAAACAACAAGGTTTGCCTCGCTCCATGTCGGAAAAAGACACCATCGCCGTTCAACTGGTGCGTGAAGCGCTGCTGCAAAGTTGTGCTCCGGGCGTGGCCACGGAAGACGTCTTGAACAAGGTCGGGATTGATCCGGCGAAGCTGCTGAGCACAGAGGGCAGGGTGCCCGCTTCGCAATACGCGAAACTCTGGCGTTTGCTGGCGCGGCGAGGCGATGACGAGTTCTTCGGCATGGATCCGCGTCAGCTCAAGTCCGGCAGCCTCGAATTTCTCTGTCGCAGCGCCATGGCGCAACCGACCCTGGCCGCTGGCCTGAGCACAGGGCTGAATTTCCTTTCGCTGATGCTGGAAAAAATGCCGGCGCAACTGCTGCACCAGCAGAGCCTGGCGGAAATCGTCCTGCTTGAAGATGATCCCGAACCACGACGGGCGTTCACGTATTTCACTTATTGGATGATCGTTCATGGCGTGGCCTGCTGGCTGGCGGGGCGGCGGATCCCGATTCTGGCGATTGAGCTGCGCTGCGCCGAGCCGGAGTTCTGCGACGACTATCGGGTGATGTTCTCGGAAAACCTGCGTTTCGATCGTCCGCGTACGCGGATGATCTTCGCCGCTGACTGCCTTGATCTGCCGATCAAGCGCACCGCCGAGGAGCTGAAGCGCTTTCTGGCCCATGCGCCGGCGAACATTCTGGTGAAGTACCGCGACCCGGAGAGCCTCGCCAGCCGGATCAAGCAGGACCTGCGGCAGTTGCCCGCCGAGCAGTGGCCGGAAACCGAGGCTCTGGCGCAACAGCTGTGCATGTCCGCCTCGACCTTGCGTCGGCGTTTGGCGGAGGAGGGGCAGACCTATCAAGGTCTCAAGGACAGCGTGCGCAAGGAACTGGCGATCATCTGGCTGGCGGAACCTTCGATCAGTTTTGTCGAGATCGCGACGCGGCTGGGGTTTGCCGATGCGAGTTCGTTCTACAAGGCGTTTCGCAAGTGGTCGGGATCGAATCCGGGGCATTACCGTACGCTGATCCTGAACGAAGCAGTCTGATCCGGATTGCTTGCCGCCTGACCGGCCCCTTCGGGAGCAAGCCCCCTCCCACTTTTGAAATGCATGCTCCCTGTGATTGCAGCCGCCCGGCAACCACAGGTGATCCTCCCTTTGAAATGCATGCTCCCTGTGATTGCAGCTTGCCTGGCAGTCACAGATGATCCTCACTTTGAAATGCATGCTCCTGTGATTGCACCTCTCCTGGCAGTCACAGGTGATCCCCCCTTTGAAATGCAATTCTCTGTGGGAGGGGGCTTGCTCCCGAAGGGGCCAGTCCCGGCGACACATCTGCGCAACCTTGGCCAAACCAGTCATCCAACTTGATGGCTTTGACCATTGCCGCATCCGCGCTGCAGCGCGACTATCCCTCTGTTGTTTACGGTTCCCAGCCTAATAAAAATACAGAGGGATTCTGGCAATGCGCGATTACTTGTCTGCCACCGAACAGTTCAACTATCAACACACCGTGGACGCTGCGCTCAGCGGCTCGCTGGAGGCGCTCAACGCCTGCGTCGAATGCTGCGACCGCCACGCCTTGCCGGGGCGCATCGCACTGTTCTGGGAGGGGCGCGACGGTGCAAGCGCCACGTACACCTTCAGCGATCTGCAGGACAAAGCCGCACGTTTCGCCAATTTCCTTCTCGCCCAGGGCGTGCAGAAGGGCGACAAGGTCGCCGGCCTGCTGCCGCGCAATATCGAATTGCTCATCACCGTGTTCGCCACCTGGCGCATTGGCGCGGTGTATCAACCGCTGTTTACTGCCTTCGGCCCCAAAGCCATCGAACATCGCCTGAACAGTTCCGGCGCCAAAGTGGTAGTCACCGACGCCATCAATCGGCCGAAACTCGCTGAAGTCGCCGCTTGTCCGACCGTGGTCACTGTCGGCGGCGCCAAAGGCGAGGGCATCGTCCGCGGCGATTTCAGTTTCTGGGCCGAACTGGCCAACTATTCCAGCGTCTGCGAACCGGTCCTGCTGACAGGCGAAGACCCGTTCCTGCTGATGTTCACTTCAGGCACCACTGGCCCGTCGAAAGCGCTGTCAGTGCCGCTCAAGGCCATCGTCGCATTCCAGAGCTACACCCGCGATGCGGTGGATCTGCGCCCCGAAGACTCGTTCTGGAACGTCGCCGACCCGGGCTGGGCCTACGGCATCTATTTCGGCGTCACCGGCCCGATGTCGATGGGGCATCCGATCACTTTTTACGACGGTCCGTTCACCCTCGAAAGTACCTGCCGGGTGATCAACAAATATGGCATCACCAACCTCACCGGCTCGCCGACGGCGTATCGCCTGTTGATTGCCGGCGGCAACGAGTTCGCCAAGTCGATCAAGGGCAAGCTGCGCATCGTCAGCAGCGCCGGCGAGCCGCTGAACCCGGAAGTGATCCGCTGGTTCGCCGACAACCTCGGTGTGGTCATTCACGACCATTACGGTCAGACCGAACTGGGTATGGTCCTGTGCAACCACCATGGCCTGGAACACCCGATCCACCTCGGCGCCGCCGGTTTCGCCTCGCCGGGCCATCGCATTGTGGTGCTCGACGAGCAGCACACCGAACTCGGCGTCGGCCAGCCTGGCATTCTCGCCATCGACCGTACTCAATCGCCGATGTGCTGGTTCGACGGCTACGAAGGCGTGCCGACCAAAGCCTTCGTCGGCAACTATTACTTGAGCGGCGACACCGTGGAATGGAACCCGGACGGCAGCATCAGCTTTGTCGGGCGCAGCGATGACGTGATCACCACCTCGGGCTACCGCGTGGGGCCGTTCGACGTTGAAAGCGCACTGATCGAGCACCCGGCGGTGGTCGAGGCGGCAGTGGTCGGCAAGCCGGACCCGGAGCGCACCGAGCTGGTCAAAGCCTTTGTCGTGCTCAACCCGCAATACCGCGCGGAACCCGCGCTGGCCGAAGAGTTGCGGCAACACGTGCGCAAGCGTCTGGCCGCGCATTCGTATCCGCGTGAAATCGAATTTGTCAGCGAATTGCCGAAAACCCCAAGCGGCAAATTGCAGCGCTTTATCTTGCGCAACCAGGAAATCGCCAAGGCTCAAGAGGCCGCGGCGCACAACGTTTCAGCTTGAATCAGGAAGTCAGTCATGCAGATCGAAAACAAGGTTTTTATCGTCACTGGCGGCGCGTCCGGCCTGGGCGCGGCCACCGCTGAATTGCTGGTCAACGCCGGCGCCAAAGTAATGCTGGTGGACATGAACGCCGAAGCGCTTGCCGCGCAGGCCCAACGCCTCGGCGCGCAAAGTGTTGTCGCCGATATCAGCAACGAAGCCGCCGCCGAGGCCGCCGTGCAGGCGACCGTCAAAGCCTTTGGCAGCCTCAACGGCCTGGTCAACTGCGCCGGCATCGTCCGGGGCGAGAAGATCCTCGGCAAGAACGGCCCGCACGCGCTGTCCAGTTTTGCCCAGGTGATCAACGTCAACCTGATCGGCAGCTTCAACATGCTGCGCCTGGCGGCAGCGGCCATCGCCGAGAGCGAAGCCAACGCCGACGGCGAGCGCGGGGTGATCATCAACACTGCGTCGGTGGCGGCGTTCGACGGCCAGATCGGCCAGGCGGCGTACTCGGCCTCCAAAGGCGCGATCGCCAGCCTGACCCTGCCGGCCGCCCGTGAACTGGCGCGCTTCGGCATCCGCGTAATGACCATCGCCCCGGGCATTTTCGAAACCCCGATGATGGCCGGCATGACCCCGGAAGTCCGTGAGTCGCTGGCCGCAGGCGTACCGTTCCCGCCGCGTCTGGGCAAACCGGCCGAGTACGCCGCACTGGTTCGGCATATCATCGAAAACAGCATGCTCAATGGTGAGGTGATCCGTCTCGACGGCGCCTTGCGCATGGCCGCCAAGTAAGGAGAATTTGTCATGACTCTTTCCAACGATCCGATTGTTATCGTCAGCGCCGTCCGCACCCCGATGGGCGGTTTTCAGGGCGAACTGAAAAGCCTCACCGCCCCGCAACTGGGCGCCGCCGCGATCAAGGCTGCAGTTGAACGCGCAGGCGTTGCCAGCGATGCGGTCGACGAAGTGCTGTTCGGTTGTGTATTGCCGGCCGGTCTCGGCCAGGCGCCTGCACGCCAAGCTGCACTGGGTGCCGGGCTGGACAAATCCACCCGTTGCACCACGGTCAACAAGATGTGCGGCTCGGGCATGGAAACCACCATTCTCGCTCACGACATGCTGATCGCAGGCAGTGCCGATGTGGTGATCGCTGGCGGTATGGAAAGCATGTCCAACTCGCCGTACCTGCTGGACCGTGCCCGCGCCGGTTACCGCATGGGCCATGGCCGGGTGCTCGACTCGATGTTCCTCGACGGCCTCGAAGACGCCTACGACAAGGGCCGCCTGATGGGCACCTTCGCCGAAGATTGCGCCGAAACCAACGACTTCAGCCGCGAAGCGCAGGATGCCTTTGCCATCGCCTCGACCACCCGCGCCCAGCAGGCAATCAAGGACGGCAGTTTCAAGGCCGAGATCGTGCCGCTGAGCGTGACTGTTGGCAAGGAACAGGTCCTGATCAGCAACGACGAGCAGCCGCCAAAAGCCAAGCTGGACAAGGTCGCCTCGCTGAAACCGGCGTTTCGTGAAGGCGGCACAGTGACGGCGGCCAACTCCAGTTCGATCTCCGATGGCGCGGCGGCACTGGTGCTGATGCGCCAGTCGCAGGCGCAGAAACTCGGTCTGAAACCACTTGCAGTGATTCACGGTCACTCGGCGTTTGCCGACACTCCGGGGCTGTTCCCGGTGGCGCCGATTGGTGCGATCAAGAAGCTGGTGAAGAAGACCGGTTGGGCGTTGAACGAGGTCGATCTGTTCGAAATCAACGAAGCGTTCGCCGTGGTCGCAATGGCGGCGATGACCCATCTGGAAATCCCCCACGACAAACTCAACGTGCATGGCGGCGCCTGCGCCCTGGGCCATCCGATCGGTGCGTCAGGTGCGCGGATTCTGGTGACCTTGCTCTCGGCCCTGCGCCAGAAAGGCTTGAAACGCGGGATTGCGGCAATCTGCATCGGCGGCGGTGAAGCCACGGCGATGGCCGTGGAATGCGTTTACTAAGATCAACACCCATCCCGATTGTGGGAGGGGGCTTG
>NZ_AYMJ01000010.1 GCF_000633255.1 Pseudomonas sp. H1h | reverse complement strand
TACTCCACCTGGCAACCGGTAATGCCCTACGTTACCGAGCTGACTTCCAACTCGCCATTCTTGCCATGGATCGCCGAAACCGACGCCCTCGACTGGGGTTGGCTTGCAGTATCACGCGCCGAACCGAATGGTGTGTTTGAGCATCTGCGCAGCCTGACGCAGGTGAAGATGCCGGACGGGACTGAGGTGTTTTTCCGTTTCTGGGATGGGCGGCATATCTTCCCGATTCTGCATGGGCTTGGCGATAAGGCGGGGGAAGTGGTGCCGGTTTTTGAGCGGTATTTGATTAATGGGCGAACGCTGGAGGTTGGGACGCGGGTGCTGCCGAAGGTGCGGGATTGGCCGTGGTGGCAGGTGCCGAAATCGTTGCTGGACAGTTTGACCAAGGAAAACCCTTCGACACTGATTGGCAATCTCCTGCAATGGCTCGAAGAAGAACGTCCGGACATTTACAACGCTTGGCCAGAGAACAACCTGAAACTGAAAGTCAGCCGTTTCGTGCGCCGTCCGGATGCGCCGAAAAATCTTAAAGAAGCACTGTTAAACCACCTGATTCTGGAGCAAGGCTGATGGATCGCGTTGCCTTTGTTGATAAACAACTCTCTACCTTCCCGGATAGTTTGAAGGACTACCGAGAACTGACCGAAAGCAGATATGCGGATTGGCTGGACATTGGTCCTCAATTTCGCGATAGACCAGCTTTTTTTGGCTTGAGCAGGTCCATCAAGCTAGGGAGTGCGAGCGCAACTGTCAGCGTGAAAGACAATGAGTTCGAGTCTACAGTCGCACAGTGCCCCAAGGATGGCAGACTGTTAATCGAAAGTAAGTTTGTCTCCGTAAACGACATTCCCGTAGGCAATATAACGGTCGAGGTCACTCCCAAAGAAGGTGGCACAGCAACTTCCATCACTCTCGATGCTGATGGAAAAGGTGTTTACAAGGGCGTACCAGGAAAAAAATACTATGTCCGGGTACAAAGCTCAGTAACAAAAAACCAGTTGAATGAGCTATTCAGCTCCTACGACGGGTTCACAGCAGAATTGAATGACTGGCTCGACTTGGAATGGAGAAAATACAGACCACTTTGGCCGAATGAAACACTTGCCTCCCCCTACCTCGCCCAGATGAAGGGAACACTCATTGGAAGCTGGGAGGCAATCAAGTCGGCGTTTGACGGCATCAAGCGAATCTTTGAAATCCTGAAGGACCCGAAAAAATTCGCAACGGAATTAGGGGAAAGCGCGAACGACCTGCTGAAACTGGCGAAAGACACGCCCGCGATGATGGAAAAACTGATGTTGCTAGCCAGCGACCAAGCAGCACTGTTCCTTATTCTGAAGGCGTCAGGAATCTGGCTGTCACAACTCCCTCCCAGCGTAATATCCGGAAAAACCGCAGAGCAAATATCCAGCGCCATCGTAACAATATTAATAGATATCCTTCTTGCGATAGTTCTCACGTTCGCAGCCGAGGGCTCAGGCATTGCATATCTCGGAGTTCGCCTAGTCAACTATGGTGCAAGAGTTATCGAAGCTGTTTCTGGATTTGTGAAATCCATATTCGGCATCGTTAAAAAGTTCATGCAAGCGATTGAGCACTATAAAAAACTCGCTACAAGAGCGATCGCTGGGACTTTTGAAAAAGGCAAGGTCAAACTTGACTGGGACCGACAAGACCATGCAAAAGTTGGCAGCTCAGAGCATATTGACGACAAATCAAAACAGTCAACCAGCCACGACGATAAAACCGTCGCCTGCACCAAGGAAACTTGTGTTAATGGGTGCCCGGTCTCGATGGTTACAGGGGAGGAACTGCTAACCCTTACTGACGGTCAGTTAAATGGAATATTTCCATTCGAATGGACCCGTTTATATCGTACTAGCGCAGTAGAAGTAGACTGTGGGCTCGGCTACGGGTGGAGCCATGCTCTTTCGCAGCGAGTGCAGGTGAATGACGACGGGGTTGTCTGGACAGATCATGAAAATCGCATCACCAACTTTCCACTTCCTAGCAATCAACGGCCGGCTATAACCAACAGCCTAGCAAAAGCAGCCATCTTTATTGGTGATGATCCATCTGAACTCATTCTGACCCAGGCAGGCGAGCGCCCGCTGTTCTATCACTTCAGGTACAACAGCGAAGGTGCAACACTTATTGCAATTACTGACCGGTATCGTAATCGGCTTCATATTACTCGCGATATTCATGGACGAATCAAACGTGTAGATAACGGTGCGGGACGAGCGTTATTAATTCGCTATGATCGCAAGCATATTGTATCTGTCGATTATCAGCAGTTCATCCCTGCGGACAATCTGGAAGATGCTTGGAGCACCATTCAAACACTCGTCACTTATCGATACGACGAGCACAGTCGCCTCGCGGAAGCAAAAAACGCCGCGATTGAAAGTGAACTTTATTCCTACAACCAGCAAAACGTAATCGTCGAAAGGCAACTAGCAGGTGGTGCGAGCTTCTTCTGGGAATGGGAGAACGAAGGAAAATCCTCTCGATGCATCCATCACTGGGCAAACTTTACACAGATGGATGCCCGCTATACTTGGGATGATAATGGAAGCGTCACTGTTACTAACGCTGATGGCAGTGAGGAAGTCTACACTCATGACGATCACGCCAGACTCATAAGTAAAGTCGAACCGGGTGGAGCTGAATACAGCAACATCTATGACGAAAAAGGCCGGCTTGTCGCCGAAAAAAACCCATTAGGCGCAATCACGGAATACCAGTACAACGACGCTGGTCGATTGGAAGCAGTCATTCCACCAGAGGATACGCCGACACTTTACGACTACACACTCGGCTTTATGTCCGAAGTTCGTCGTGGCGATGCGATCTGGAGATATGTACGGAACAAACAAGGTGATATTACTCAACAAATCGATCCCGACGGGAATTCTACCTACTACTCTTACGATGAACAGGGTCGTCTTTTAGAGATTCTAAACTCGGATGGTAGTCGCCACAGATTAGGCTGGAATAACCTCGGCGAATTGCTTGAAGAGCAGTTACCGGATGGTGGGAAACGTAAATACCGTTACGATGCACTTGGGCGGCAAATCACCCGCCAAGATGAAGCGGGCGCCATTACTCAATACCAATGGGATGCCGTTGACCGCCTGATTCAGGTGATCCTACCCGGTGGCGCCAGCCGCGCCTTCACCTATAACCCGTATGGCCGCGTCACTGCCGAGCGAGACGAACTTGGGCGTATTACCCAGTACGAATATGCTGACAACCTGCATCTTGTCAGCCGTCGCATCAACCCCGACGGAAGCCAACTGCACTACCGCTACGACAATGCGGGACTGCTGCTTACCGAAATAGAGAACGAGCGCGGCGAGCAATATCACCTCGACTACTACGCCAACGGCCTGATCCAACAGGAAACCGGCTTCGACGGACGTCGCACTGCCTACGAGTACGACCTCAACAGCCAGTTGGTCAAGAAAACCGAATTCGGCGATGACGGCAGCGAACTCGTTACCGAATACCTGCGCGATGCCGCTGGCCGTCTGCTGGTGAAAACTCTCGCCGATGGCGAAGAGATTCACTACAGCTACGACGGACTGGGTCGTCTGGTAAATGTCGACGACGGCAATTGGCCGCTCGCCTACGAATACGACGTGCAGGATCGCCTGATCACTGAACACCAAGGCTGGGGTACCACCCGTTACGAATACGACAGCGTCGGCCAACTGAACCACTGTCGTCTGCCCGATGGCAGCGAACTCGAATACCGGCACCTACCCGGCGGGCGTCTTAACAGCATCGACCTCAACGGTTCTCGCCTGACCAGCCACCAGTTCAGCGCCGGTCGCGAACAACAGCGCCAGCAAGGTCTGCTGCTCAGCCAATACCAGTACGACGAACAGGGTCGCCTGCAAGCACACACAGTCGGCCAACGAGACAAGAACCTGTTTCAGCGTCGCTACAACTACGACGCCAACGGCAACCTCGCCGGTATCGATGACAGTCGCAAAGGCAAGCGCAGCTACCACTACGACCCGCTCGACCGTCTGATCAGCGTGCGCGGCGCCACACCGGAAAGCTTCGCCCACGACCCTGCTGGCAACCTGCTCGGCCAGAACAACGAAGGCACCGCCAACCTCGCCAACGTTAAAGGCAACCGCTTGCTGATGCAGGGCGACCGCCACTACGACTACGACGCCTATGGCAACCTTGTACGCGAACGCCGTGGTGCCAGCCAGAAACTCGTCACCGAATACCGTTACGACTGCCAGCACCGCCTCATTGGCGTCAGCCTGCCGGGCGGCAGCACCGCGTCGTACAAATACGACGCCTTCGGTCGCCGCATCGGGAAGACCGTCGACGGCCAGACCACCGAGTTTCTGTGGCAGGGTGAACGACTGATCGTTGAAAGCGGTGACAACCGTTATCGCAGCTACATCTACGAACCCGATAGCTTCCGCCCATTGGTGATGCTTGATGGCGAAGGTCCACGCAAGGCCACGCCGTTTTACTACCAACTCGACCACCTCGGCACACCGCAAGAACTCACTGATTACAGCGGCGAGATCATGTGGTCGGCGAAGTATCGCGCCTACGGCAACCTCGCTGCGCTGGATGTCAGCGAGATAGATAACCCGCTGCGCTTCCAAGGTCAGTACTTCGATGCCGAGACAGGGTTACATTACAACCGGCACCGCTACTACAATCCGGGCACTGGGCGGTTTTTGACGCCGGATCCGATCAAGCTTTCGGGTGGGTTGAACAACTATCGATACGTGCCTAACCCTACGGGTTGGGTGGATCCGCTTGGTCTGAACACTTGTCCTGGCGGAGATAAATGCATTCCTGGCCAAGGCGCTGAGGCGCCTGAGGACAAAGCCCGGGTAAATCAAGGAGATGCGCAGGTTCCAACGGCGGCCGCATCTGTCAATTGGAAGGGATTTTCTTCTGGGAAGTTGCAACCTCATTATCAAAAGCATGTAATTGATCAAAAAGAATTCGGAAACATAAGCCAAACTGAATACTTAAAAAAGGCGAAAGAATTCTCGAAAGAATCAGGAAGTTTTAACGAAACGAATGTCGGAAATTTTGTAATAAAACATGACCCAGCAACTGGACGAATATTTGTTGGACACTTGAAGTCCAGAGAAATTAGAACATTCTATAGAGATGATGGTAGAAGCGCCGACGCCTTCCAATCCGCCATCGAATTGGCTAAGGGTTTATAAAATGACCAAAATTGATCGACACGATGCTGTAAAAAAAATCTCAACAGCAATTTTGATTTTGCTTGACCATGACGAGCGAGAATCTCATCTCCTCGATTGGTGGAATATTGATGAGAGTAATCCTGAATTCTTCACGCTATCAGAGCAACTACAGAGACTTATTACTAGCGAGGACGATTTACCTAGCGACATCGATGATAAAAAATATGACGAACTTATCATGCTTGCCCTAACATCAAGCTATAAAGGCGTAACAAACGCATTCATATCAAAAAAATTAAAGCAATTAAATATTGGAGAGTACGAGGTATCTGGAGAAATTGAAACTCTGATGCCTTGCCCGTGCTGTAAATATCGCACGCTTTCAGTGCTTGGTAATTATGAAATTTGCGACCTATGCAAATGGGAAGACAATGGAACTAGCAACCTTGACACTTATAGCGGCCCAAACCACATGACTCTTCGGGAAGCAAAAGAAATATTTGCAAAAAAAATCGAGAAGCTTCCTTTGGATAAATGGATGAAAGACTGATCGCGGAAAGCAGAGAAAACCACGACCGCAGTTACATCTACGAACCGGGTACCTTGCGCCCGCTTGCCATGATCGATGGTGAGGGCCTTCGTCAGGCCACTCAGTTCTACTATCAGCTTTACCGCTTGGGAACATCGCAGGAACGGACCGAATACAGCAGCGAGATCATGTGAGCTGCCAAGTACCGCGAAAAGCATATTAGAAAGAACGAACCAAAGACTTTGAGTGAGCAAAACCATGCATAACTATCAAGATTTGATAACAAAGCTCGACAATTCCGACGAAGAAACTTTTTGGCTCGGCCCCGCCACTACTGAGCAAATTAAAAAACTCGAAATTATTTTAGGCATAAAACTAACTGAAGATTTCGTTGATTTCTTGAATGTATGCGGTGGCGGTGGAGCAGCAGGCTCAGAAATATGCGGGATTGAGAACAATGATGCGACTTTAGACAATGGCGGAACTGTAAATTACAGCACCGTGTACTGCCGATCAGAATTTGAACTGCCTAGCAACTTTGCAGTGATTTACTTAAAAGATTACGAAGTTTGCTGGACAATTGATTGTGGACCCACGGAGAACGGACAGATCACTAGCTACGATCTGTTTAAGAAAAAGCCGTCAAAAAAAATAGCAGACAACTTTTATTCATTCTTCAAAGAATACGTCGAACTTAGAACCTGACTTTTTTCAACCCTGAATTATCTGACAAGCAGCAAGGGCATTCCACATTCGATTTTCTAGACGTGGTCTTGCCCCGAACAGATATCTGTATCTCGGCCTCCGAAGGTAGAATGTCCATCAATAGCCTAGCCGAGGCGTAGGGACATAAAGGCAAATGGGACAGATTTTTTCTGGCTTGCTCCCCTTTCGATTCAAAAGGGACTGAAAATAAATACGTCGCCCTTTTTCTACATTTCACACTCACCAAAAAGCTATCGTCGTCAGCTCATTCGCAAAAAAACGAGCTGTGTCTTAACTTTGCTGTTGTATGTGTCTTTTGACCTTAGAACCCAATGAGAAGAAATTTTTTCAGTGATTTCAAAAAATTCTAGTGCGAACTTTGGGGCATTCATCATACGAGTCTGCGCATATGTAAATCCATGGGCAATTACCCCAGAACTCTATGCCGTAAACTGTATGTTCTTTCCAACTTCTATCTCTAGCTCACTGTCGATGATTGAGATAGAGCGCCTCAGTATTGTTGCAGTGTCTTGCGTAAAGCTGTTGTCTATTTTGTTTGTTTTGCATCTGACTTTCATTTATTTTCATAGTCCCCAGGTGGCACAAATGTTCCGTACCTAGTTCTAGGGCCTACACAAAGAGCCATATGGTGAGTAAATCAGGGGTAATTCACCCCGGATCGGGGCATGGACAATGTCTATGAATCCTACTAGGGTATTCTGAATCACGGGTTTCTAAAAATTAAACTCGGCACTGATTATTCCGTCGTGATCTTTTGAGTTGGTTTCATCATTGTCAGGTATGAGTTGTTCGAAAAAATTAGTAAAGGATGGCGCAATTAGAAATAGCGATGATGCATCATCTTCTGCTTCGTGACGCCAGTAATATACTTCTTCTGTATTTTTGTTAATGCAAAATTGATCTCCCCCACCTGATTCACCAAAAGTGTAGAAGTCACTGCGTATTTGGTTCGAATACAATTCATTCTTGTAGTGTATGTTGTTTGAGTCTGAAGCTAGTCCGTATAGTACATCCAGAAATACGAAGCCGTTTTTGTCACCGATAGACAGCTCTTTAGATATTTTGAATTTTGCACCATTGGAAAAGACAATGGGTGTCTTGAATCTGTCAAGAAGCTTTTTCAAGTTTTCTGTGATTTTAATATCGCTTTGCAAACTGTTGCGGGGCCGTTTTGTCTCGAAAGACATCGACTCGGCGCCGAGTTCGTTTAAAATCTTATCATATGACATAACTAATCCCTCATGTCCGAAGCAAAGCCTATATGGGGGATGTTTCCATGTAGGTCTGTTGGTATTAACTGAATAGTCTCTTTATCAAGATGGTGTGGAAGGAATAGGCTCCCCTTTGGTTACCTCGTTGACCTCAGGAATGTCAGAGTACCAAGGGATTTCCCCCGGCTTTCCTTTCCCGTCAGCCCCCCCGCTAGTTTGATCGGGGCCGGGGTCAAAAAACTTCCAGTGTTCGGATTGTAGTAGCGATAGCGATTGTAGTGTAGGCATGTCTCGGCATCGAAATACTGCCCCTGGAACCGTAACGGGTTATCGATTTCACTGATTTCCAATGCCGCGAGATTGCCGTAGGTTCGATACTTTGCCGACCACATGATCTCGCCGCTGTAATCGGTGAGTTCCTGCGGAGTGCCAAGATGGTCGAGTTGGTAATAGAACGGTGTAGCCCTGAGCGGGCCTTTGCCGTCGAGCATCGCCAAAGGTCGGAAGGTGCCCGGTTCGTAGACGTAGCTGCGGTAGCGGTTCTCAGCGCTTTCAGCGATCAGCCGTTCGCCTTGCCACAACAACTCGGTGGTGTGGCCGTCGACGGTTTTTTCGATGCGGCGGCCGAAGGCGTCGTATTTATAGGACGCGGTGCTACCGCCCGGCAGGCTGACGCCGATGAGGCGGTGCTGACAGTCGTAGCGATATTCGGTGACGAGTTTCTGGCACGGCGCTCACGGCTTAGGTTGCCGTGAGCGCCGTACTCGGCGTGACGATCACCCTGCATCAGCAGGCGGTTGACTTTGACGTTGGCGAGGTTGGTCGCGGGCAGATCGTTCTGGCCGAGGAGGTTGCCTGCCGGATCATGTACAAAGCTTTCTGGCATAGCGCCACGGATGCTGATCAGTCTGTCCAGCGGGTCGTAGTGGTAGCTGCGTTTGCCTTTGCAGCTGTCATCGATACCGGCAAGGTTGCCGTTGGCGTCGCAGTCATAATAACTGGACCGCCACCTTCGAAAACAACGGTGAATTCCGCATGGGAGCCGACGGCAGAAATATCAATTACTTCGCGGACCAGATCATTTTGGTCAACGATGACGACGGCACCCAGGCTAATTCATGCATTCGTCTATCCAGCGACGGTGTCTACGGTTATTTGAGCACAGCCGTTGACAGCTGCTGGGTGATCGATTTTTCGCGGTGCATGATCGCCCCGCACCGAGTGAGCATCCATCACTACCATGAAGCCTATGACGATAGCGTGGCAGCTTACGAACAACCGGCTTTTAAGCGTGCGAGGCAATACATCAGTGTGGTTGGAAGGTACATCTATCTGACCTTCCCGCTGACCAAAGATGAAGACTTCCCCAAGGTATGGGAAGAGTATCTGTCCATACGCAAACGCCAACTGGATGAGCTCTACTTCAGAAACTGACCAGTGGGCGCCAATATCATCGTAGCTGTTGGCGTGCCCTACCCAATCAACTCGTCCATCACCTCATACTTAACCACCACCCGATTCCGATACAACCTCACCCTCTCCACCAATTCCCCCACCTGCCCCTTCTCCCGCACCTCCCGCCAGATCTCATTCTCCCGATACACCCGCTCCCCGTCCCGCACAAACCGGTGCCCTTCCTGAAACACGTGATACCGATAATCCCGAACCCGATCGCACAACAATTCCCCCTCCAGCTGCGTCTCCCCCACGTTCAACTTCAACTGAAAAGTCCGATCCGTCGGGTTGTGCAGCACCAGATCTACGTAGTTATAGAAAATCGCCGCGCCGGAACCGAATGGCAATACTCGCCCCTCGTCCGGGAATGGATCGAAGCTGTGGTTGGAGCGTTCAACGACCACCAGTGGTGAGTGAATCGCCATCCAGTGGATCAGGTTGCTCAGTTGGCAGATTCCGCCGCCGATACCGCGTCGCGCTTCGCCGAAGGACAGTTCCATGCCTTCGACGTAGCCGCGTTTGCGGGTTGGCCGGCCGACGAGGCGGCAGAAGGAGAAGTGTTCGCCGGGGGCGATGATGACGCCATCGATGGCGGCGACGGCGAGTTTTAGATTGATGACTTTGTTGTGTTGCAGGGCGAGATCGGAGTCGCCGAGTTTGCGGATAAGTTTCGAGGTGTGTTTCAGGTAGCGAAATGGCAGGCGGTCAGCGCCGGCAACCAGGCGTGCATAGCGTTGGCTGGAGCAGTGCCAGGCGATCTGGCGGAACAGTCTTTTTTGCCAGACGCGCAGCCAATACAAGGCTGGGTGGTAAAGCGAGAGTGGTTTCATCCGTGAGTCTACGGCGGGCGCCGTTTGTTCCTTGAGGCGTGAAAACGGACGCGCAGTTTAGCGTGTGGGCCGGCTTAAGTCGTGTGTGAGGTGTCTGGGCTCGACACACTTCGACCCACTTCCTCAACGGCAAATTAAGCTTCAACTAAGGTTGCGTCGCTAGCATCCCGGCCCGACAGACACCTGTCACCGATCAACCGTGGATGAGCGTCCCGACATGAGCCAGTTTGATTTACCAGCCGTTACGCAGCCGAATTTCAGTCTTGTATTGGTAAATTACAAAACCCCGGACATCACCCGAATGTGCCTGGAGCTGTTGCGCCAGCACGTTCAGGCGCAGCGCATTCCGGTTTGGGTGGTGGACAATGATTCGGCCGATGCCAGCCTGGATTATCTGCGCTCGCTGGACTGGATCAATCTGATCGAACGTCCCTCGCCCGGTAAAGAGGCCGGGCATATTGCGCATGGCAAGGCGCTGGACATGGCATTGGATAAAGTTGAAACCGACTATCTGTTTCTGCTGCACACCGACACCTTTGTCTACGACAAGGAAGTCTTCGCGATGATGCTGCGTGAGTGCACCAAGACTGCGGACATCGCCGCCGTCGGCTGTGTCGAGCAAATTAATCGTGGAGTTGTGAGAGACACCTGGCGATTAACTTCGCGCTTTTGCAAACATTATGTTCGCCGGGCCAAAACCTCGTTGGGCTTGCGCAGCAAAGAGCCGAAACCTTATCGGGAAACTCATCTAAAAAGTTTCTGCACGTTGTGGAACGCCAAATTGATGAAGTCCCTGGGACTGCACTTTTGCATGGATGACCGGGTGCCCGGTTATACCCTGCAGGATCGAATGACAGCGTTGGGCTACGGCATCAAGCTGTTGGCGCCGCGCAAGATCTTCCGCTATCTGGATCATATCCAGGCAGGAACCGTCGCAGCTGCCGGCACCTACGGCAAAAATCACCGCCGGACCCGGATGTACGAGGCCACCCTCAAACGCTTTGAGGGGCAGGCATCGGCGTAATCACGGGCACAAAAAAGGGCGACTTCAAAGTCGCCCTTTTTTTGTCTGAAATTGTATACATCCGCTCCGAAGAGGTGTTCGCCCAGTGTAATGGCCTGGCAATCCATGCACCGGTAAAGAGCCCTGACACTGGGCGAACGAGAGGGATTTTAATAGAAGTTGGCGCATATGTCGTCATTCATAAAGGTAAAGATTATGTACGAAAAAGTTAATAGATATTTATCGATCAATTCTTTCGCGAAACTTTCAACCTGCTCCATCACTCATTTCATATGATTGTTCTCATACAATAATCTGTACAAGAACAACCATCTTGTAGAGTTAATACTCAGCTTTCATGCTGACTGGTCACTTTTAATATATCGGTGTAAGTGACGATAACGCTCTGCCCTTCTTTCAGATCCTTCAGCTTGGCTTGAATTTCTGGCTTTTTCACGTCGAGGATTTTCGACTGCCCCGCCGGGTTTTCCAGGGTCACCTGATTCTTCTTCAAATCAATTTTGGTGATTTTCAGTTGCACCTGAACCTGGCGATACGCTTCGCCACCCGGGTTTTCACTGCCCGGAGCCTTGCGCAACTCGCCGCTGCGCTCGACAGTACCAGGCAGACCTTTATCCACATCGGTATCCAGGTAGGCCGCCACGGAGCGCTGCACTTCAACGTTCACTTGGTCGCCGACCTTGAGGTTGGCCAGGTTTTTCGCCTTGTCGCTCAGTTGAACGTGGACCTGGCGACCTTCAGCACCTTCGAGCACGACCTGATGTTTGGCCGCATCGACGGCCAGCACTTTGGTGGTGACCTGATCGGCCTCGAGGGTGGCGGACAGCGGAATATCGGCAGCCAATGCGCCGAAGCTGGTGGCGGACAATACGGTTGCGAGGGTGATGGCCTTGGCCAGTGCTTGGAGCTTCATAAGCGGTACTTTCCCTGTGATGAATGGCAGCACCCGGGGCCAACGTGTGTTCGGCGCCGAATGTGCCACTGAGCATAGACGCTGTTCAGGGCTTGGCTTTGGTTTCTGATGCTGCGTCGGGGGATTGCTGCCAGTAGGTCTGGTCGTCGCTCATGGGGAAGTCCTCGACGGGGTCGCGCAAAGGAGCAGGGAGAAGCGGAGTTCCGGGCAATTGCTTTGTGGGGGCTTTACGGGCGCCTTCGCGAGCAAGCCCGCTCCCACAGGGTTTTGTGTATGGCCGTCAGTACCCGGTCATTTCCAGATAGCCGCGTCCGCCATGGCTGCCGCTGATCCGCACCGGGCCTTCCCAGTAGGGAATGCGCAGGTTCATCCAGGCGTTGGGGTTCAACGCCGACAGGCTGATGTCGAGGTGTTTGTCGGGAATGCTGATCGACCAGCGCACCGGCATCGTGCGGCCGGCGACTTTCGCGGTGTCCTGAGGAGTGAGTTTGATCTGCTCGCCCGTCAGGGTTTGGGTCTGGCCGTCGGTGCTGATCCAGGTGCCGGTCAGATACGGCGCGCCATCGGTTTGCCGGGTGCGAAACAGCATCAGCGATTCACCGCTGTCCAGGTGCAGGGAAAACCAGTCCCATCCAGTCTGGTTGGCCGCCAGCGGTTGGCTGCTCCATTCACGGTCGAGCCAGGCCGGGCCGCTGACGGTGTAGGTCTGCCCGTCGATTTGCAGGGTGCCGCTGGCCTGAAAAAACGGCTGACTGTAGTAGTACGAAGCCTGGCCCTGTTCAGATTTGCGGCTGAAGCCGTTGTCGCCCTGCAACACCAACGGGCGGCTGGACGTGAGGTGCAGTTGATAGCTGAAGGTTTTGTCTGCAGCACTGAGTTGCAGGTCCGTCAGCGGATCCGGCGCCTGACTGGCAAAGCGCCAATCATCAATCCACGCCTCGAACGGTGCCACGTTCACTCCGGCCTGCCCTACGCCGCCCCGGGCGTAACGCTCGGCGGCATGGTGCGCGGTGGCCGAGGTCACCGCCGCATGGCCAAGCCAGAGCGTCTGATTGCCCCAGCCCGGTGGCTGCGGCGTTGGTTTCAAGGCGCTGCGAAATAACGTCCACTGCACACCGAAATCATGGCCCTGCTGATCCTTCAGATTGGCGGTGACGTACCACCACTCGATACGAAAACCTTCGTGGGCGCCATGATCCGCCGGGAAGCTGAACACCCGCCCCGGCACTACGGGAGTGAACTGAGCAGCCTGATCGCCGAGCCCGGCAAAACCCTTCTGCTCAGAAACAGGCTGATCGCAGCCGCCCAATAGCAGCAGCGCAAAAAGCAGCGCAACGAGGTTAATCCTCATGGGCAAACGTCCTCAGCAGATCCGCCGGTTGCGTGCGGTACAACGAATACAACGGCCAGGCTGAGGCGAGCAGCGTCGCCAACAGTGCCAACCCCATCAGTTGCAGAAGTTGCAGCGGAAAAATCCGCAGCGGTAAACGCCAACCAAACGCCTGCACATTGATTACCGCATCCAGACACCACGCCAGCGCGATCCCCAGCGGCAGCGCCAGCACCAGCGTCAGCACCGCCAGCAACCAGGTCTGGCCGAGGTTGAGCAGCATCAACTGGCGGCGCGTCACGCCTAACGCCCACAGCGGCGCCAATTGTCCGAGGCGGCTCTGGCTCTGGGTCAGCAGACTGATGAACAGCGCCACACCGGCGACCGCCAGCGTCAGGCTGTTGAGCGCTGCCGTGGCCGCGAAAGTGCGCTCGAACACTTGCATCGACCAACCCTTGAGCCGCGCCTGATCGACGATGCGGCTGTCATCGATCTGGAAGCGCGTTTGCAGCGCAGTCAAAAACGGCGGAATGTCTGGCGGCGCGATGCGCAAGTTGAAACGGTTCGGCGTCAGTGACGGCCACAGACGCAGCAGATGGTTGCTGTTGACCAGCACGTGCCCCTTGGGATTGCCGTAGTCGGCGTAGATCCCGACGATGCGCGGTGACCACGCCCCCCCCGGGGTCGGCAACGCCAGATGATCACCCGCGCGCACTTTGAGGCGTCGCGCCAGTTGTTCGCTGAGCATGACCGCATCGTCGGTCGCCAGATGCGCCCACGGATCCCCGGCAATCGCGTCAAGCAACGGCCAGTGCTGTCGATAATGCGCATGATCGATCACCCCGAACACATCCGCCGGCCAGCCTTGCACGGTCACCGCCACCTGCCAGTTGGGCAGCACGGCGCTGACATTCGGCTGTTGCTTGAGCCAGCTATACAGCTCGCGGGACTGCGCCGGATTCACCGGGTTGATGTAAAGCTCGGCGCTCAGGCGTTGTTCGAGCCAATCGTTGAAGGTCTGGCGAAAACCGGCGGTCATGCTACCGGCGCCGATGTTGGCGGCCAGCGCCAGCAGCAACGCCATCAGCGCCAGGCTCAGCGCCGGCAATTGCTGGCGACAGTCGGCGAGAAACCACTGACCGAGCACCGAGCGACTGCGCCCGAGCAGTTGATTGAGCACCGCACTGAGCAGCACCGGCAACACCAGCGCAGCACCGAGCAACAGCCCGGCCATCAACACAAAACCGCTGCCGAGGCTGCCGCCCCACACCAATGCCATCAGCGCCGCCCCCCCCAATAGCGCCGCCAGCCAACCCTGGCGCCGCAACCAGCGTGCGTGCTGCTGATGCCAGGCCTGCGGATCTGCCACTGCCAACAACGGCAAGCGTGCTGCGCGCAACAGACTGTTGGCGCCGGCCAGCAGCGCGCCGAACAGGCTCAAGCCGACACCGCTGAACCACCACCACGGACTCAGGCGCAACTGCCCCGCCACTTCCGCGCCGTACAAACCACGCAGGCTGGCGGCGACATCCGGCAGCAACACACTCGCCAGCCAGTAACCGCTGATCACCCCGAACACTCCGCCCACCAGGGCCAGCACACCCAGTTCGACGATCAGACTGGCGATCAGCAACCGCGCACTGACCCCGCAGGCGCGCAAGGTGCGCAATAACCCTCGACGCTGCTCCAGCGCCAGGCCAATGGCCGCGTGAACGATGAACAACCCGACCACGAACGAGAGAAATCCCAACGCATCGAGATTCAGATGAAAGCTCTCGGTCAGGCGCGCCAGATTGTTTTCCTCGGCACTGCTTTTCAGTTGCAACTGCCCTTTGAGCGCGGCCGGCAGTTCGGCATGAAAATCCTTGGGCAGTAACAGCCGCGACAGTTGCCCGGGTTGTTCGAGCAGGGTTTGCGCAACGCCGATGTCCACCAGCAACACACCCGGTGCCATGTCCTTTTGCGCATGCAGCGGCGGCAGCGTCTGGCCGTTGACGGCCTGCGGCGTGGCGCCTTCGGCGAGGTCCAGCGCTTGCAATGTCTCGGGTGAAATCCACGTACTGCCCGGTGGCGAGAAGAACTCGACGATGCGTTCGATCGGCATCGCCTGCCCGGCCACCGCGGAATCGGTCGGCAGCGACACCGGTTCGATCCCCATCAGTTGCAGGCGCTGGTTGTCGTGATCCTTCAAGACCAGTCGCCCCTGCAGCAGCGGCGAGACCGGCCAGCCTGCGCGGCGCAGATCGATGAACCACTGCTGCGCAAACGTCGCGCCATTGGCTGTGCCGAGGCTGGCCTGCGGTTCGCCTCCGATCATCTGGCTGGCCCGGGCGTAACTGTCGCGGGCCTGACTGTTCAGCGCCTCGACGCCGGTCAGCAGACTGGTGGCCAGCCACAGCCCGGTCAACACACTGAAGAACTGCACCGGATGCCGCCGCCAATGGCTGAGCAGCGCGCGCAGGGTTTGCCAGAAAACGTTCACGTCAGCCGGCCGTTGGACAACACCACCCGCTGCGCCAGCCGCGCCGCAACGCGCGGGCTGTGCGTGACCATCAGCAGTGTGGTCGGGGTGTCGTCGAGCAGTTCCAGCAACAGGCGCAGCACTTCATCGCTGGTGGCTTCGTCGAGGCTGCCGGTCGGCTCGTCGGCCAACAGCAATTTCGGCCGTGACGCCAAGGCCCGGGCCAGCGCGACCCGCTGCTGCTGACCACCCGACAACTGCTCGGGATAACGCTTGAGCAATTCGCCCAGCCCCAGACGCTGCACCAGATGCGCCAGCCAACGCGGCTCATGGCGCCCGGCCAGGCGCGCCTGAAACGCCAGATTGTCCTCGACCCGCAGGCTGCCGATCAGGTTGAACTGCTGGAACACCAGACCGATTTCGGTCCGGCGCCAGTCGGCCAGTTGCGCTTCATTCATGCTCTCCAGCCGATGCTCGCCGCTACGGATGCTGCCGCGGTCGACCTTGTCGAGGCCGGCGATCAGGTGCAGCAAAGTGCTTTTGCCACTGCCGGATTCGCCCATCAGCGCCAGGCTGCTGCCGGGTTCGAGCGTCAGGTCGATGCCTTGCAGCACCGGTAACGGGCCTTGGGGAGTGAGGTAACTTTTGAAAACGCCTTGAACCTGAAGCATGCCGCCATCCGCTGGGTCAGTGTGGGCCAAGGATAGCGGATAGCGGCCTGATCAGATCAGTGGCGTTTGATCGGGCATCACCGCTTGCAGGCAAGCTCCCACAGGGATTGCGGTTGTTCACAAAGACTGGGTTCACCATAGAACACTGTGGGAGCGGGCTTGCTCGCGAAGAGACCAGTTGGCCCAACACAAATCTCACTCCCCGGCCGCCACACTGGTCGCCGCCTCCCCCGGCGTGACAATGGTCTTCAGATCAATGTGCTTCCACTCAGGCTTGGCCCCCAACCGCGCATTGAAGCGGTAATTGAAGGTGAAGTCGTCCGCCGTCGGCTGGGTCAACGGCTTGCCATACAGCGCTTCGATCCCCGCCAGGTCGTAGCCCATCAACTGCAGCAAGGTCGGGAAAATGTTGTAGTGGCTGGAACGGTCCTTGTTCACCGGTAACGATTGCGCCCAGTCCGGGCCGTGCAACTGATCGCCCTGAATCACCACCAGCGGCACCAGCCCCTCTTCCTCCACCGGATCACCACCGCAGTGAGTATTGAGCCCGGGGTTGCCGCGCTCGTGCAGATCCTGGCCATGATCCGAGGTGTAGATCAGCAGCGCATTGTTCAGATTGGCCTGGGCAAACACCCGGGCAAAAAACTCGCCGACATTCCACAGCACCGTGTTTTTGTAGGCGTTGCGGTACAACACCCAATCGTCCGGCTGGCCGTTGAAACCGTCGCGCTTGCCGGTGTCGGCCACTTCGGTGAACTGCCCGCGAGGCAGCGTCGGCCGATAGGCCATGAATGCGTCGGGGTATTTGTCGTGCACCGGAAAATGCGCGCCGACCTTGTTGATCACCACCAGCTCCGGCTGGTCGTCGTTGAGCAGCTCGATCAGCTTCGCAGCGGCGGCCATGTCGCGATCACGCACGCTGGTCTGGTCAAACTGGACGAACTCGTCGATGTCCTTTTTCTCGGTGTCGGTCATCAGGTTCTGCAGATTGCCGCCGGTGCGCTGGGCGTCAATATAGACGGTGCGCAACCCGGCCTTTTTCGCGTACTGCCAGATCGACGGCAGCGTGCTGTTGATCCGCATGTAATCGGCGCGGGTGCCGCCGTAGCGCAGGGTGACGTTGGTGTCGGCGCTGCAGTTGGCGATGGACGCGGCGTAACCGTAATTGAAGATGCCGACACCTGGATGCGCCTGCTTGAGGTTGCTGTGCACCCCGAACGGCGCGTTGATGTCCAGGTAATTGCCGGAGATGCTTTCGTCGATGATCAGCACGATGTCGTGATTGACCGCCGCAGTGCTGCGCGCCAGCGTCACCGGCTCACGCGGGCCGACGGTGTTGTGCAGCGCTTCATAGGCAAACAGGTTCAGATAGGCCAGCGGCGTGTACATGATCGGCAAGCCGCGCGCGCCCTCGCCCGCCCGCAGGAACAACACCGTGCTCAGCAGCAAGACCCCGCACACAGGCGCCGCCACTCGCCATGCATTGGGCACCGCCAACGCATGCCGCGGCTTGAGCCCGACGCCAAACAGCAGCAGCAAACCACTGAGCGCGCCATGCATGATCGCGTCGCGATACTGGTAGGCGGCTTCCTGGATGAAGCCGCCGGAGTACACCAGCGAGACAAAACTGCTGTAGCTCAGATAATCAGCGGTAACCCGGGTATAGACATCAAAGAATACCGCCGAAACGAACAGCGTTATTGCGAATAAATGACGAATCAGTGCCTGACGAATATAAGCCGTTAGATATAACGCTAAAGTGAGCGCCAAAAACATCGCACCAAAAAGAAGTACAGCAAAACCGACACCGATAGCCGTTAACCGATCAATGTAATATTCGGAATAAAGCAGCAGATAAATAATTAAAAGCAGTTCTTTCAAATATCGAAACATGGCAATTCCGGTGGTTCGAAACGGCATTGGGTCAATAGTTTGTCGGTCAAAATCTGACACTAGCATTCGGCCATCAAAGCGCAAGAAAAGCCTGACTTTTTCATGAAGCGTCAAAAAAATGTTGACTCAATCCTGACACACTCCAGCGGCTACAAGTCTTTAATTTCAGGGCTTTCGACCGTTTATCGCTTTCTTTGAATTGTGAAAAAAGCGTCAAGAACGGGACAAATCCAGCAATAGCAAGCACTTGATGGCCAATAGCCTGAAAAAAGCCCGGTGTTATACACATGCAACATGTCATTTTGCTGACACGCTTTTCCCTTCCTGCGCTATACCCCTTTTGACAGTTCACTTTCGATCTTCCTCCACCGTCTTACGAGGCACGCCAATATGGACGTGAGCGTATTTGGTACGGGCTATGTTGGCCTTATACAAGCAGCCGCACTTGCCGATGTCGGACATCGGGTTTTATGTGTGGACATTGACCCGAACAAGATTAAACAACTGCAACAGGCTGTTCCGCCTATTAGCGAGCCGGGTTTATCCGCAGCGTTGGAGGAAAACATCAAGGCCGGCCGCTTGCTGTTCAGTACCCAGGCCAGTGACGCGGTGGCGCATGCCGAGCTGATTTTTATCGCCGTGGGCACACCGGCCGATGAGGACGGCTCTGCCGACCTGACCCACGTGCTCAACGTCGCCCGGCAGATCGCCTCGCACATGGAGGCCGATCGCACCCTGATCATCAAGTCCACGGTGCCGGTCGGCACGGCGGACCAGGTGGCCGCCAAGGCCAACGAAGAGTTGCAGCGCCGTGGTCGCAGCAGCCTCAAGGTACGGGTGGTGTCCAACCCCGAGTTTCTCAAGGAAGGCAGCGCCCTCGCCGACTGCATGCGCCCGGACCGGATCATCGTCGGCACCCGTGACGACGCGGCCCGCGAACAGATGAGCGAGCTGTACGCGCCGTTCTGCCGCAACCACGAAAAACTGATGTTCATGGACAACCGCAGCGCCGAGCTGACCAAGTACGCCGCCAACGCGATGCTCGCCACGCGTATCAGCTTCATGAACGAACTGGCCAACCTCACCGAACTGCTGGGCGCCGACATCGAAGCCGTGCGCAAAGGCATCGGCTCCGACCCACGCATCGGCTACCACTTCATCTATCCCGGTTGCGGCTTTGGCGGTTCGTGCTTCCCCAAGGATCTGCGCGCCCTGCTGCACACCGCCGAACACAACGGCATGCCACTGAAACTGCTGCGCAGCGTCACCGACGTCAATGACAGCCAGCGGCACATCCTGTTCAGCAAACTCCAGGCACAGTTTCCGCAAGGCCTGGCCGGCAAGTCGATCGCGATCTGGGGCCTGGCATTCAAACCCAATACCGATGACATGCGCGAAGCCCCCAGCCGCTACCTGATGGACGCATTGTGGGCCGAAGGCGCCAGCGTGCAGGCCTACGATCCGGAAGCCATGTCCGAGTGCCGGCGACTGTACGGCTATCGCGACGATCTGCACCTGTGCGCCACTCGCGATGACACCCTGGAAGATGCCGATGCGCTGGTGATCTGCACCGAGTGGAAGAACTTTCGCGTGGTCGATTTCGAGCTGCTGGCGAGCAAGCTGCGCTCGAAGGTGATTGTCGACGGTCGCAACCTCTACAACCCGGAACACGTGGCCGCCGCCGGCTTGCATTACAGCGGCATCGGCCTGCGCCATATCGCTCCGGAAGGACTGCGCCCATGAAAATCCTGGTCACCGGCGCAGCCGGCTTCATTGGCGCCCATTGTGTGTTGCGGCTGATGCGCGACGGGCATGCGGTGGTCGGCCTGGACAACTTCAACGGCTACTACGACCCGCAGCTCAAACATGATCGCGTGCAATGGGTGCGCGATCAGGTCGGGCATTTCCCGTTGGCGCGGATTGATCTGGCCGATGCCGCCGCGATTGAAGCACTGTTTGTCCGCGAGCAACCGCAAGTGGTGATTCACCTCGCGGCGCAGGCCGGGGTGCGCTACTCGCTGGAAAACCCGAAAGCCTATCTGGACAGCAACCTTTGCGGCTTTTTGAACATCCTAGAAGGCTGCCGGCATCACCCGGTCGAGCATTTGATCTACGCCTCGTCGAGTTCGGTGTACGGCGCCAACCAGCACATCCCGTATTCGGTGCACGACGGCGTCAATCACCCGCTGTCGCTGTACGCCGCCACCAAAAAAGCCAACGAGCTGATGGCCCACAGTTACAGCCATCTGTTCGGGATTCCCAGCACCGGCCTGCGTTTCTTTACCGTGTACGGCCCTTGGGGCCGGCCGGACATGTCGCCGATCCAGTTCGCCCGGGCGATCACCGAAGGCACGCCGCTGAAGCTGTTCAACTACGGCGAGCACCAGCGCGATTTCACTTACATCGACGACATCGTCGAAAGCATCGCCCGTCTCACCGACCACCCGCCGCATAACCACCCGGAGTGGGACCGCGAACACCCCGACGCGGGCAGCAGCATGGCGCCGTGGTGCCTGTTCAACATCGGCGGCCACCACCCGGTGGAGCTGAAAACCTATCTGGCGCTGATGGAAAAACACCTCGGCCAGAAAGCCATTGTCGAGCTCTTGCCCCTGCAACCGGGCGATGTGCTCAACACCTGTGCCGAGACCGATGATCTGGCCCAGGCCACCGGGTTCCAGCCCCGGATCGAGCTGGATGAAGGACTGGGGCGTTTCATCGCCTGGTTTCGCGACTACTACCCCACTGTCTATCGCCCACGCGCCGCTCGCGGCTGAACATCAGCGGAGGACCCCATGACTGGACATGAGCAAGGTGTACCGATCAATCAGATGCGCCGCGACAAGCGCATGGACCCCGAGCACCGAATGCGCCTCGATACCGCCATCCACATGCAGGGCCGTGGCTGGTTGACCGGCCGCGACGGTGGCCGGCCATGGACGCTGTCACGCACCAACCGTGTGATGGCCTGCGTCGGGGCGCTGGTGATTCTGGTGGTGTTTTCACCGCTGCTGCTGGGCCTGGCGCTGGCCATCAAGCTCACCAGCCCGGGGCCGGTGATCTTCGTGCAAAAACGCACCGGCTATCGCGGCCGCAAATTCGGCATGTACAAGTTCCGCACCATGGTCTGCAACGCCGAAGAGCTGAAGGAATCGCTGCGCCACCTCAACAAGCACGGAGCCGACGCCATCGATTTCAAGATCGACAAGGACCCACGCATCACCGGGATCGGCGGTTTCCTGCGGCGCACCAGCCTCGACGAACTGCCCAATCTGATCAACGTGGTCAGTGGTGACATGCGCCTGGTCGGCCCACGGCCGACTTCGTTCAACGCCTACCGCTACAAGGACAACCACCTCGCCCGCCTGAGCATCTACCCCGGCATGACCGGCCTGTGGCAGATCTCCGGGCGCAGCAACATCGACTTCGACCAGCGCGTTGAGTTGGACCTCAGTTACATCGCCGAGCAAAGCCTTTTGCTTGATCTGAAGATCCTGTTGAAAACCCCCTTCAAAGTATTCAGCGGCCACGGAGCAAGCTAATGGACGGTTCAACCAACAAAAGCCTGAGCATTGCCAACCCCAGCGAATCGAACCTGATCTCGACCGTGCTGGATCTGGATCTGCGGATCCTGTTTCTGACCGCCGCCAACCCCGGCGCGGGCACCACCACCAGTGCCCTGGCACTGGCCAGCCAACTGGCGCAGATGAGCAGCGGCCAGGTGCTGCTGGTCGATGCCAGCCAGTCGGCCAGCAACCTCACGCAACAACTGAACCTGAGCAAGGAGCGCGGCCTGCGCGACCTGTTGTTCAACCCGGACAGCCCGCCGCTGTTGCAGGACTGTGTGGTGCAGGTGTCGAGCTTGCCGTTTCACATCCTGCCCAACGGCCGGCCGATCCGCACCATGGAGCACCTGACCGCCGAGCGCCTGAGCCCGTTGCTCGACCAATTGGGCAGCCAGTACCGCTTTGTGGTGATCGACGGTGACGCGGTGTACTCCGCCGCCGACACGCTGGTGCTCGGGACCCAGGTCGACGGCGTGGTGTTCGTGGTCCGTGCTGAAGACACCCGCTGGGAAGTCGCCCAAGCCGCTGTGCAACGCCTGACCCAGGCCGGGGCAAAAGTGGTCGGCAGCGTGTTCAACCGGCGCAAGTACTACATGCCCAAGTGGCTTTACAAAAACCTGTAAGCAAACGCGAAGGATGACGCCATGAACGCCAAGATACTTGTTCTGCTGATGCTGCCGCTTGCAGGCTGCTCCAGCACTCCCGAAACCCAGAACATGCCGGTGAATATCCTCACCGCCACGCCGGCCAATGCCCAGGCGACCGACATGCCCAAGGTCGAACAGACCCTGCGCCCGCAAGATGTACTGGATGTGATCTTCCACATCAGCACCAGCGGTTCGGACGCCTACCGCGTGCAGTCGGGTGACCAGATCGGCCTGAACTTCACCGCGGCCAGCCAGCTCAACGGCAACCAACTGGTGTTGCCCGACGGCACCATCAACCTGCCCGGCGCCAACACCTCGGTGAAAATCGCCGGGCTGACCGGCGACGAGGCGCGCGAAGAAATCCAGCGCGCCTATCAGCGCAAG
Organism: Pseudomonas sp. H1h; assembly: GCF_000633255.1. Lineage (GTDB taxonomy): Bacteria > Pseudomonadota > Gammaproteobacteria > Pseudomonadales > Pseudomonadaceae > Aquipseudomonas. The sequence goes on along the minus strand of NZ_AYMJ01000010.1, from coordinate 15,965 downwards.
CAACTGTTCCAGCCCAATCGCAATCAGCTGACAGTGCAGGTCATCAGCCCGCTGACCAATGAACAGAACCTCAAAAGCGCGCTGAATCACCCAGCCACCGGCATGAGCCGTGAGATCACTGTGGGCAACGACGGTTATGCGAGTTTCCCGGAAATCGGCGCGGTGCCGCTGCAAGGCATGACCATCAACCAACTGGAAACCTTCCTCAACCAGAAATACGCGCAGTTGCCCGGGAAGATGAGCGTCGATGTGATGCTCAAGTCCACCGCCGGCAACGAGATCTACGTACTCGGCGAAGTCGGTCAACCCGGTTCCTACCCGATCCGCCGCCCGGTCTCGGTGCTTGAAGCGTTGACCCTGGCCCGTGGCACCAACGTCAAGGCGCGTCTGGATTCGGTGGTGATCATGCGCCGCAACGGCAATCAGGTGCAGGCCGTGCACTACGACGTGGAAAAAGCCCTGGCGGGCGACGCGTCGCAGATCGCCTACCTGCAACCGGACGACATGCTGTTCGTGCCGAAAACCAAACTGGCGAGTGCCGGCGATCTGGCTCGGCAACTGGCAGACGTGGTGTTGTTCCAGGGCGTGGGCTTCAGCTTCGGCTACCGCGTCGACAACAAAAGCAGCAGCAGTAACTGACTCTCAGGTGAACGATCATGAATCCAAAGGAAAACTACCTGCATGAGTTCTTCAGGATCTTCTTCGCCAACAAGCAATTGGTGAAACGGGTCTTCCTGATCTTTGCAGTCATCGCGTTGGTACTGCCGCTGGTGCTCAAACAGAGCTTCGATATCACCGCCCAGGTGATCGTGCAGTCGAAAAAACTTTCCCAGGGTGACGCCACCACGTCACTGACGGTCGATAACGCCACCTTCATTCCGCCGTCACTGGCGGACATGGAAACCGAAAGCAACATCCTGCGGTCGCCGGCGCTGATCCGCCAGACCATCAGCGAGCTGCGCGACAAGGGCGAGTACAACCCACCGGTGGGCGTGTTCGCCAAACTGGTGAGCGACCCGTTCCGGCGCTACGTCTCCTCGCCGCTACGCCAGTACGTGATCAATCCGCTGCGTAACCTGCTCGGGCTGCAAACCGATCCGGTGCGTGACACCGTGCTCGACGGCCTCACCCAACAGGCCCTCGACAGCCTGAAGATCGAGACCTTGCCCGGCTCCAACGTGATCTCGATCATTTACAGCTTCCCGGATCCGCACCAGGGCACGACGTTTGTCGCCTCCCTGCTGCAAAACTATCTGGTCAGCCGTCAGGCGTTGCAATCGATCGACCTGCCGCAATCCTTCTACGAAACCAAGAAACACCTGTATCAGGTGCGCCTTGATGGGCTGGAAGGCAATCGCCAGGCGTTGCTGGAAAGTGTCGGTTCGTCCGATCCGAAGGAAGAAATCACCTTCCGCCTGAACGCGATCAACACCGAAGAGCAAGCCCTGAACCTGTACCAGGATCGTCTGTTGCAGAGCCAGCGCTGGCTCGAATACCTGAAAACCGCACTGGCCGCTGCCAGCACCAACAAGCTCAACGACTACACCTTCCCCTACACCTTCACCACCACTGTCGACAACGTGGCGTTCGAGGACCGGGAAGTCAAACAGTTGGGCGAACAACTGACCACCCAGGTCAGCCGCTACATGAATGACCTCGCGGTGTTCCAGCCCGGCAGCGAGCCGATGCTGCTGACTCGCGAGCAGATTGCCCGCACCCGTCAGCAGTTCCTCAAAGTGGTGAGCAACCGCATTCAGGAACGCACCAACGACCTGGCCGTGGTGCAACAGGTGATCGACCAGAAAACCGCACGCATCGCCGACTTCAAGAACCGCATCCATACCCTGCAGCAGACCCAGAGCAAGCTGCGGCAGATGGACACCGAAATCGACGCGCTGCACACGGCGTTCTCGACCTACGCACAGCGCTTTGCCGAAAGCAGCACCGCCGGTTCGCTCAACAACGACCTGTCGAACGCCAAGGTCCTCAGCCCGCCGTTTGAACCGACAGAGCCGGCCTTCCCCAAACCGTTGCTGATCATCCCGTTCGGGCTGTTCACCGGGCTGCTGCTGGCGATTGCCCTGGTCTATGTGCGTGAGTTCTTCGATCACCGTTTCAAACACCCTGCGCAAATCACCCACGAACTGGGCCTGCCCGTGTTGCTGGTGATCAACGACGAGAACGTGCTGCCACGCAATCCGCACAAGAACTGGACCGTGCCAAGCTTCGTGCACTGGGTGCGCAATTGAACACGCTGTCCACCCCGAACGCCGCGCTGCCGATCATTCATTTGCTCAGCAGCGGTGGCTTCTATGGGGCCGAGCGGATGTTGCTCGATCACTGCCTGGCGACACCGGGGCAGCACCAGGTGCTGTTTCTCGATGCACCGCCGGCGTTGATCGCGCGCTTTCGCGAGGCCGGGGTGGACTGTCGTGGTTGTGCCGGGCTCGGCGAATTGTTGCGCCATCTGCGCGCCCGGCGCAGCGAGCAGCCACTGATCAACACCCACAACTTCAAGGGGCTGTTGTTCGGCTGGGTCGGGGCGACGCTGTTGCGTTTGCCGCTGGTCATTACCCAGCACGGCTTCACCCCGCGCAGCCGCAAACAGAAGTTCTACACCTGGCTGAGTCTGCAGCTGTGCCGCACTGCGTCAGTGGATCGGGTGGTGTGCGTGGCCGAGAGTATTGCCGTGCTGCATCGTCAGGCCAGCGTGCAGGCGGCAAAGCTGCAGGTGATCCCCAACGGCTTGCCGGCCGCCGCCGCGCTGGTTTGCAACGTTGACCGCCAGCGCTGGCTGGCCGGTTACGTCGGGCGCTTGAGCAGCGAAAAAGGCCCGGATCTGTTTCTCGATGCTCTGATTCCGCTGTGTCACCAGCATCCGCAGCTGGATGCGGTGATGCTCGGCGATGGCCCGGAACGCGAAGCCCTGCAGGCACGGATCGACGCCGCCGGACTGTCACCACGCATACGCCTGCCCGGTTACCAGACCGCCATGCAAGCGTGGTGGCAGCAACTGGATGCGCTGGTGATCAGCTCGCGCACCGAAGGCACACCAATGATTCTGCTCGAAGCGATGCAGGCCGGCGTGCCGGTGGTGGCGTTCGCTGTCGGCGGTATTCCCGATGTGCTCGAGCACCGGCACAACGGCCTGCTGGCGCCCCCCGCCGACAGCAGCGCCCTCGCCCGTCAGCTCGACAATCTGCTGAACGAGCCAGACCTGGCCCGGCAATTGTGCGACAACGCAAAGCGTACACAACAGGATCGCTACGACCTCAAGGCCCTGGCCGAACGCTGGTCGCAGCTGTACATCCGCACGGCACGGGAGGCACGCGCATGATTTTCCCGCTCTCGATCGTCACTCTGCTCGGCCTGGTGTGCATCGGTCTGCTCGCCAGCCCTTATCCGTTTCTGGCGCCAGGCGCAGTGTTGGGGCTGGTGGGTTTCTCGGTGTTGTACCGCAAGCCAACCTGGGGCCTGCTGGGCATTGCCGCGCTGGTACCATTCGAAGGTTTCTTCAAGGACAGCACGCTGTCCGGAAGCAAACTGATCGGCGCGTCACTGGCGGTGATCCTGATGCTGCAACTGGCCATGCACCAGATTCCCGGCGAACGCCTGCGCAGCAACCTCTGGCGTTTTCTGGCGTGGTTTCTGGTTCTGTATTTCCTCAGCCTGCTCAACACCGATGACATGGGCATGTCGCTGGGGCATCTACGTGAACTGAGCGTCGGGCTGATCCTGTTTGTCATCACCCTGCTGATCGGCCGCGAACTGAACCTCGATCTGTTCGCCAGACTGGTGACCCTGAGCGTCAGCGCCACCTGCGCCATGGCCATGTTCTCGACCAGATTTCAGGATCAGGGCCGCGCTGCCGGGCTGCTCGAAGACCCCAACGCCTTCGCGCTGCTGATCGCTTTCGCCATTCCGCTGGGGCTGCTGCTGGTGATTCGCGGCCCGAATCTGTTGCATCGTTTGTTCTGGGGCGCCTGCTGCCTGTTGCTGCTCGGCGGCATGACCAAGACCGAGTCGCGCTCCGGGCTGGTGGTGGTGGCCTTGAGTCTGTTGATCGGCTGCTGGCACTACCGCGCCCAACTGACCCGGATCCGCCCACGGCACCTGGGTTTTGCCATGCTGGGTGCGGCCATCGTGATACCGCTGGCGATCTACGCAATGCCTGCCGGTTACATCGCACGCATTCAATCCCTGAGCGTGCTCAGCGCCGGGGCCAAGGGCCACGACGACGAATCCCTCGGTCGCCGTGCTTCGTACATCGTGGTCGGCGGGCAGATGATCCGCGAGAACCCGCTGCTCGGCTCCGGCCCCGGCACCTTCCCGCTGCACTACGCAACCACCGGTTACGCCAAGGCGTTTTCCGCCAACCGCAAGATTGGTGACCTGTACCGCCGTGCCCACAACACCTACCTGGAAATCTTCAGCGAACTGGGGATTCCTGCCGGCCTGCTGTTCGTCGGCATGCTCGGCCTGGGCCTGTACAACCTGATCCGCGCACGCGCCGCGTGGCTGCAACGGCGCGACTGGCAGCAGGCAGACCTGATGACCCACCTGGGCGTGAGTTTCCTGTCGCTGACCCTGTTCTTGATGTTCCTCAGCGCACCCAACCAGAAATACGTGTGGATCATGCTCGCGCTGACCAGCGTCCTGCGCCTCAAAGCCGAACAAGCACCCCTGACCGAGGCCCGCGCATGAATCGGATCAGCATCATCATCCCGATGTACAACGAGGCCCGGCACATCGGCCGCACGCTGTTGGCCGCGCAAAAAGCCGCACATGCCGCCAACATCGAGTGCGAGTTGATTGTGGTCGACAACGGTTCCAGCGACGACGGGCCGCACATCGCCCGCCAGTTCGGCGCGCAAGTGCTGGTGCTGCCGGGCTTGTTGATCGGCGCCTTGCGCAATCGCGGCGTACTGCTGGCGAGCGGCCAGTGGATCGCGTTCATCGATGCCGACGTCGAGATGCCCGAAGACTGGCTCAAGCCATTGTTCGAACTGGAATCCGGTGCTCAGGCCGACGTGTTCGGCCTTGACCTGCATACCCCCGCCGCCGCGCCGTGGTACGCCACCGCCTGGCAACGGCGCACGCTGCGGCCGTCGAGCCAGGCGTCGCACACGGTGGACTGGCTGCCCAGCTCCAACCTGCTGATGCGGCGGCGCTGGTTCGACAAGGTCGGCGGCTTCAACGAACACCTGCGCACCGGCGAAGACAAGGAGTTCACCCTGCGCCTGAGTGAACAAGGCGCGCGGCTGCTGGCGGTGAACAGCAACGTGGCCCTGCACTGGGGCTACGAAATGAACTGGCGCGAGTGGATGGGCAAGGAGATGTGGCGTCAGGGCAGTCATTTGCAACTGCTGCGCACCCACGGTTTCAGCCTGCGCCTGCTGCGGTTTCCGATGCTCTCGCTCGGCGCATGGCTGCTCGACTTGCTGGCCATTTCTGCGCTGCTCAACGGTTTCCCGCATCACGCAGCAGTCATGGTGCTGTTGACGACGATACCGGCGCTGGTGCTGAGCATTCGTCAGAGTTCACGCCATCACGATCTGAGCCTGACCCTGCAACTGTGGGGCCTGCACTGGGTGCGCCTGCATCTCGCGGGTGCGGCATTCATTCTCAATCTGTGTCATTGGAACGCCAGGAGGCCTGCCCGTGGCTGAATTCATTTTCTGGATGTGCCTGCTGCTGCCGGTGTACGCCTATCTGGGCTACCCGCTGCTGCTGAGCCTGCTGGCGCCGTTGTTCCCGGCCTGGCGCCATGCCCCGGCGCCGCCGCTGAACATCAGCATCGTGATCGCTGCGCACAACGAGGCGCGGCACATCGAGCACAAGTTGCGCACACTGCTGGCGCAGGATTATCAGCCGGCCACGTTGCAGATCATTCTCGCCAGCGACGGCTCCACCGACGACACCGTGGCCTGCGCGCGCAAGGTGATTGATTCGCGGATCACCGTGCTCGACCTGCCACGTCAGGGCAAGGCGGCGACGCTGAACGCCGGCGTGGCACTGGCCACCGGCGACATTCTGGTGTTCACCGACGCCGACAATCAATGGTCGCGCGAAACCCTCGGCTACCTGCTGGCGCCACTGGGCGATCCCGGCGTCGGCGCCTGTGCCGGACACATGGTGATTCCGGTGACCGGCACCGGCTTGAGCGTCGGCGACAGCCTGTACCGGCATTACGAAGGCTGGCTGCGCCGGGTCGAGAATCGCACCGGTTGCATGGTCTCGGCCGACGGCGCCCTGCTCGCCCTGCGCCGCGAGTTGTTCCAGAGCGTGCCGGCGGAGGTCAACGACGATTTCTTTCTGAGTACCTGCGCACCGGTCGCCTTCAAGCGCATTGTGTATGTGCCCGAGGCGCAAGTGATCGACCACGGAGTCGACGAAGCGGACAAACAGTTCCGCCGCCGTCAACGCGTGACCGTCGGTGGCCTGCAAAGCCTCGCCCAGCGCAGTGAGCTGCTCAACCCACTCAAGCATGGCCTGTATTCGATTGCGCTGATCAGCCACAAGCTGATCCGCCGCCTGGCGCCGATCCTGCTGCTGCCGTTGCTGCTGAGCAACTTCTGGCTGTGGGACGACCACGGTTTCTATCGGCTGGCCCTGATCGCGCAGCTGTTCGGCTACGCCGTGGCGATTGCCGGACTGCTGGATTCACAACACCGGTTACCCAAACCGTTCCGCCTTGCGGCCTTCCTGCTGGTGACACTGGCAGGCATGAGCATCGGCCTGTGGCAGTTCCTGCGCGGCCACCGTTACGCCCAGTGGAACCCTGAACAAAACCGTTGAGAGGACTCAAGCCATGGCGATCAAACAACTAATAAAACGCACCAGTGGCTGGCTTTACCTCAACTCCCCCGTGGGACGAAATCAGTTGCACGGTGCCGGGGTGATCCTGATGTTGCACCGGGTGCTGGCCAATGACCGCGCCGCCGACCTGCCGCACCGCAATGAACTGTGCGTCGGGCCAAAAGCCTTCGAGCACTTGCTGGTGTGGCTGCGTCGGCATTTCGACTGCGTGCCGCTGATGGACATCCTTGCACCCACCTCACTGCGCAGCGAACGCCCACGGGTAGCGCTGACCTTCGACGACGGCTGGCGCGACAACGCGGTCAACGCCTTCCCGTTGCTGCAAAAACATCAGGTGCCGGCGAGCATTTTTCTCTCCACCGATTTCGTCGGCAGCCGCCAGCGTTTCTGGTGGGAAAGTCTTGGCGAAACCTTGTGGGGCAGCCATGGCGAGAAAGCGCGCATGCACTTGATCGAGTGCCTGCACGTGATCCACCACCCGCTGCCGGTACTGGTGGACGACATTGATGTCGACCGGCGCAGCCTGTCGCTGCTGCATTACCTGCAAAGCCTCAAAGATCTGGAGCCGGCGATGCTCGAACGGCTGACCGACGAATGCCCGCCCGAAGCGCAGCCGCAAGCGCTGGACTGGCATCAGGTGCGGGCGCTGGAAGCCTCGGGGCTGGTGCGTTTCGGCCCGCACGGCGCCAGTCACGCGATCCTCACCGGGCTGGACGACGTGCGTCTGAACGAGGAAATCAGCCGCAGCCGTGATGCCTTGAACAATGGCTGCAATCGGCCGCTGCCGGTCTACTGCTACCCCAACGGCAACAACGACGAACGGGTACGCAAGCAGATAGCCGAACACGACTACCCGTTCGCCCTGGGTACCGCCACCGGTATCTATCGCGGCGAAGGCGATCCGTTGAACCTGCCGCGTTTCGGCGTCAGCCAGCGCACCGCGCGCAATCCGGAGCTGCTGTCGTGGCGCATCTTTCGTGGAAACCGGCCATGAGCCGCAGCCACTACCTCAAGCATTTGGCGCTGAGCATGGGCACCAAACTGGCGATGATCGCCCTGCGTTTGCTGCGCAACGTGCTGTTGGCGCGGATCCTCGGCCCCAGCGAACGCGGGCTGTTCGCGCTGCTCAGCACCCTGCCGGACTTGATCAGCGCCGCGACCAGCGGCGGGCTGAATTCAGCCGTCGGCTATCAGGCGGCCAAACAACGGCCGATGGGCCTGCTGCTGAGTCAGGTGCTGGTGTTCGGGTGTCTGCTCGCCGCGCTGCTGACCTTGCTGGTGGTGGCGCTGGTGCGCGAATTCGGTAGCGAGCTGGATGTGACCGTGCAACTCGGGCTGCTGGCCTGGCTGTTGCTGCTGGCGGTGCCGCTGACTGTACTGAAAAGCGGCCTGCTGACCCTGCACAATGCGTCCGGCGGCGTGGTCGCCTTCAACGCCTTGCGCCTGACCGAATCGCTGGCACCGCTGTTGCTGTTTCTTGCGCTGTTCTGGATGTGGAAAAGCGCCGCACTGGAAGCGGCACTGATCAGTTGGCTGGCCGGGATCAGCCTGGTGGTGCTGGCCGGTTGGGTCTGGCTCAAACGCGCACAACCACTGCGCCTGCAATGGGACCGCGCCAGCCAGAACGAACTGCTGCGCTACAGTGCCCGCAGCCATCCGGACCTGCTGTTCCAGCAAGTGATTCTGCGTTCGGATTACCTGTTCATCGGCGCCCTGCTCGGCAGCACCGCGCTCGGTCATTACGCGATGGCCAGCGCCGCCGCCGAACTGCTGCTGATCGTTCCGGAAGCGGTGACCACGCCGCTGATGAAACGCCTGCTGCAACAGGATGAAGGCATGGACAAGGTCACCCCGCTGGCGCTGCGCCTGACGGCCACGGTGATGCTCGGCGCGTGCCTTTGCATGGCGTTGATCGGCAACTGGCTGATCGTCACCCTGTTCGGCATCGCCTACCAACCGGCGTATCCGGCGCTGCTCGCGTTGCTGCCGGGGCTGCTCGGGCTGTGCTATGCAAGCATCCTGCGTCTGGATCTGCTGGGGAAAAACCGTCCCGGCACGGTGTCGCTGTTGATGGGCCTGGGTGCCCTGCTCAATCTGGCGCTGAACCTGGTGTTGATTCCGGCCTACGGCATCGTCGGCGCGGCAGCGGCTTCGTCGATTGCCTATCTGGCGGTGACAGTTGCGATGCTGGTGTTGTACTGCCGTTTGAGCGGTGTGGCGTTCTGGCAAACCCTGATCATCCTGCCCAGCGATGTCGCGCCAATGTGGCAGATGTTGCAACGGAAGGCCGCATGAAACGCCTGCTCCTGCTGCTCGGTCTCGGCCTGTCGCTGGACGCCTTTGCCGCGTCGATGCGCTGGGGCGAGATCCGCGACGGCAGCCTGTACCTGCAAACCGATCGCCCGGACACCGTGACCGTGCGCTGGACGCCCGCGTGGCAGGCCGACGCCAACGAAGAGCACCTGTACCTGCTCGATGGCCAGGGCAAATTGCAGGGCGAGCGCGTGATCAAGGCCAGCGAAACCCGTGGCACGCAACGCTGGCCGCTGCTGCCGGGGGCCGCCAGTTATCGCCTGGAAATCCCCGGCTACAGCTTCCGCAATTACCGCGTCGAACACGATGACCACACCGTGGCTCTGTTCGAGCCGGCCAAGGTGCATTTCAGCGCCCAGACACAGCAGGGCGACGAGTTGTATTTCAAGGTCGCGCCGGGGGAACACGCGGTGTTGGCCGGCAAGTTTCACGGCGGGGTCAACGCCCTGCAGGCGCAGCGGGTTGGCGATGACCAACCCCTGACGCTGACACTCAAACCCTATCGCGCCTATTGGCAGTTCGACCAAGTGGCGTTGCCGGTCAGCGAACGCGAACAGGTCTGGCGCCTGCGCCTGCAAGGCAGCGGCAAAGCGGCGTTCTGGCTCGACGGCACGGCCAACCGGTTCGCGCAGAACCCGCAGCAACTGCAACCCCTGCGCGAGGACGCCGGGCAGACCCGTTTGACCCTGCACGACAAAGTGCTCGGGCGCACGCCGGACCTGGGCATCGCCCTGCCCTACGTGCTGCCGCCCTCCGCCAGCCATGCCGCGCTGGATGCACTGAAACCGACGGCGGCCAGTTACTACAGCTTTGTCGATGTCACGGCGAAGAACCCGCATTTCGAAGACGCGTTCCGCAAGGTTTATCAGGATCGCTTCGGCATCCGACAGGACATCACCCTGCTCGCCGGCAGTCAGCGCCAGGCCGACTTGCGCGCCGACGTGCAAAGCAACAACGGCCTCGATGCCTGGCTTGCCGCTACCCGGGCATTGGGCGGTAAAGGCACCCACTACATTGGTTTCGCCGACGAGCCGAACCTCAACTATTCGAGCTTCGAGCAATACCGGGCTATTTTCACCAGCATGGCCAGGCAAGTGCGCAGCGATCCGGCAAACGCCAGGGCCGGCGTGCGCATCGCCATGCCGGCCAGTTCGCGGCTGGTCAACGGGCCGTTCGCCGACAACGCGGCAGACAAGCGCGGCATCGACTGGGCGCGGCGCCTGCTGAGCGAATCGGCCGATCAGGTTGACGCGCTGGCGTGGCACGAATGGATGATCCGCGACCTGCTCGCCACCCGCGTCTACCGCGACAGCGTGCGCCGCGCCGCCGAACTGGTCGGCCTCGACGCCCACGGCCAGCCGCGCAAGGCCTTGCTGCTGGACCAGACCAATCTGTCCAGCGGCTCCAGCCTCAGCCCCTACGATCAGGAAACCCACTACGCCTCGCTGTGGTGGGCCTCGGTGGTGATCAACGCCTCGCAGGACGGTTTGCTGAGCATGCTCAACTGGTTTCAGGCCGCCGACGAGCCGCAGTACCCCAAGGGCATGATACGGGTGTCGGGCGACGATCGCTTCGCGCTGAAACCGGTCGGTCTGGCCCAGCAGTTCATCGCACAGCACTGGCTGCATCAGGTGTTGTGGCTGGAAAACGATGCGTTTGAAGTCGATGTGCTGGCGATGGCCGGTGACGACCAGCGCGGCCTGCTCGGCGTGAACAAAGGCACGCGGTTGCAGCGTGTCGACCTGAGCGGCGCCAAGTGCCCGCTGAACAACGGTGCGTTGCGTTATTTCGGTGCGGATAACCGCAGCCGCGACGCGCCATTTGCCTGCCGCGACGGACGCGTCAGTTTCGACTTGCCAGGGGAAACCCTGTTTGCGCTGAGCTGGAGCGCGTCATGAACCCAATCCCGATCAGTCATGAGCAACGTCAGGCAAACACCGATTCTGTGGCAAAGGGGCTTGCCACAGAGTTTGTCTGCCGGAACGCCGGAGTACAGAACATGGGTATCGTCAGCAAACTCAGCCAGCACATCAAACAAAAAGGCCTGCGCGCCACCCTTGGCAAAGCGTGGAAGCACTACGTGTTTTTCCATCAGGAACTGCTGTGGATGGAGCGCGACCTGGTCAGCCCGGTGCCGCCGCACAGCCTCAAACCCTATGCGCCGCTGCGGGTGGTGAAGATCAGCGCCGACAACGCCAGCGCATTCTCCCGCTATTTCGGCGACCGCGTCGCGACCATGGCCGAGCTGGCCAACGAAGGGCACACCGGGCACATGCACCTGGACGATCAGGGCGATGCCGTGGCGTTCATCTGGGGCAGCGCGCGGGACTATTTCGACCGGCACTACTACGGCTGCATGTTCCCGGTAAAAACCGGCGAGTTCTTCGAATTCGGCGGCGAACTGACCCGCGCCTACTGGGGCACCGAACTCTCGGTGGACCTGCAACTGGAGCTGTGGAAAGCCATGGCGCAACAGGGCTGCGACAAGGTCGTGGACGTCTGCGAGTTCCACAACGTCCCGGCGCTCAAACTGCACCTGCGCATGGGTTACACCGAGCAAGGGCGGATCATGAACGTCTATACCCTGTTCGGTCGCTGGCATTTCTACCGCGAAAGCCGTTACAGCGGCTCGCGCCTCGATGCATTGCGCAAACCATCCCGTCCACCTGTCCAAGCAACGGCGGCCTGAGCCCATGACGGCGCGATTCGAATGGCGCACCTCGCTGTGCGCCGCCGACTTCCCGGCAGCAGCGTATGAAGCGCTGCGCCTGCGGGTGACGGACCACACGCCATTCAACAACCTCGGCTGGTTGCGTGCGGCGCAGTTGACCCTCGGCGAGGGAGAACGGTTGCACATTCTGCTGGCTTGGGAAGCGGATGAATTGCGCCTGTGCCTGCCCCTGGTGGCGGGTCATGAGCGCTTTGCCGGGGTGCCGTTGCGGGTCCTGCATCATCTGGGCTATCCACTGGCCGACCGCCTGGTGCTGCTGTCGCTGCTCGATGGCAACGACATGCGCAAGGCCTTGCGGCTGATCCGCCAACGGCTGCCCCACGCGCTTCTTCAACTCAATGAATTGTCCGAGCCGGCGGGGGAAGAAAGCGCGCTCACTCAATGGATGGCCGCCAGCTCCACCGGCGAGCGACGTTTGAGTTGCCGAGTGCCGGTGCACCTGATCAGCGAGGCCGATCAGCAGGAAGTCTCCGGTGACCCGCGCTACAAGCTGCGCCGCGCGCGCAAACGGATTGCCGCGTGTGGCGCCGAGGTGCGGCGGATCACCCCCGACGCGTTGAGCATGCCACCGCTGCTGAAGATACTCGGCGAAGTCGAAGCGGTGAGCTGGAAAGGTGACGAAGGCGTGGGGATTTTTGCCAGCGAGCGCAGCCGGCAATGCATCGAAAATGCCTTCACCGCCCTCGCCGCCCAAGGCCTGGTGCGCGTGGTAACGCTGGAACTCAACGGGCGTTGCATCAGCTATCGCCTCGGCCTGCTCGAACAAGGCCGATTGTACGATTACAACCTCGCGTTCCTGCCGCCATACGCCGATCTGGGCAGCGGCCGGGTGCTGCTGGAGGAATGGATTCGCTGGGGGCTGGACGAGCACTGGCGCTGGATCGATGCCTCGCGGGTCAGCCTGGAAAACTCCAGCCACCAACTGCACGAACGCCTGACCGGACAAATCGACCACTGGCGCTGGAGCTTCTATTCCTGGCGCCCCAGCGGACTGCTGCTGGGGCTGGGGTTGCGCCTCTGGCATCGCCTGAAACCGACGGTGCAGCAATGGCGGGCGCGGCGTGCGGCCAAACCCGCCATGGCGCCAGAACCTGTCGTCATCACCACGGAGGGCGATCATGCCTCGCCAAGTCATAGTCAACGCTGACGACTTCGGTCTCAGCCCGAATGAAAACGCGGTGATCTTCGCGGCGTTTCAGGCCGGGGTCATCAGCAGTGCCACGGCCATGGCCAACATGCCCGCATTCGAAGCGGCCTGCGCCATGGCCCGGCACGCGTCGCTGCAGGGGCGGGTCGGGTTGCATTTCAACCTGACATACGGCCGGCCGCTGAGTGCGTCGATCCTGCGCAGTCGCACCTTCTGCGACGGCCACGGCGTGTTCGACCTCAACTTGCCGCGTCACAGCCTGTGGCTGAACCGTGAAGATCGTGACGCGGTGCGCGAAGAGTTGCAGGCGCAGTGGCAGCGCTGTGTCGAGCATGGCGTGCGCCCGAGCCACATCGACTCGCATCAGCACGTACACAACATCTGGCCGATCGGCGAGATCGTCGCGCGGTTTGCCGCCCACCAAGGCGTGCCGATTCGCCTGGCGCGCAACCTGGGGCAAAACCTCAGCCTGCCCAAACGCGTGTTCAAAGGTTTGCTCAACTGGCGCTTGCAGAGTCTGGCCGGTGCCACGGCGGACTACGTCTGTACGCCAGTGGACTTGCGTAACGACCCTGCGCCGACCGACGGCGTGCTGGAAATCGTCGCGCACCCCAATCAGCTCGGGAGCGATTTCGGTGATGCCTACCTCAACCCCGCAGAGTCCCTGAGCCGCGTGCTGGAGCAGCGGCTGACGGGTGTGCCACGGGTGTCCTATGCCGATCTGAACAAGGACTTTTTACGGGGTGCGGCGGCACTCGATTGATTCATCCCCACAACAGCAACATCCACCAGACCGGGCCTCGGCCACGGAGGGCAACATGAACGTCATCGGAAAACTGCGTGATCGTATCCGTCAAAGAGGCTTTCGCCATTTCTTCGCCAGTCTGTGGAAGCGCTACGTGTTCTTCCACTGGGAACTGCTGTGGATGGAACGCGATCTGGTGACCCCGGTGCCGCCGCACAAACTGCGTCCGTACGAAGGTTTGCGCAAAGTCGATATCACGCCGTTGAACACCGCAGCCTTCGCCAAGCATTTCGGAGACCGCGTCGAAACCATGGCCGAACTCGCTGCCGAGGGCCACACCGGACACATGTACCTGGATGCCGATGGTCATGCGGTGGCGTTCATCTGGGGCAGTATTCGCGACTACCACGACCGTCACTATTACGGCTGCTGGTTCCCGGTCAAACCCGGTGAATTCTTCGAGTTCGGCGGCGAGATGGCCCGGCCGTATTTCGGCACCAGTCTGTCGGTGGACGTGCAGGTCGCCCTCTGGGAAGCCATGGCCGCCCAAGGCTGCCACACCGTCGTGGACACCTGCGAAACCCGCAACATCCCGGCAATGAAACTGCACATCCGCATGGGCTACCACGAACAGGGGCGCATCACCCACGTCTACGGCCTGTTCGGCCGCTGGCGCTTCTACCGCGAAAGCCGCTATGACGGCTCTCGGCTGGAACCGCTGCGCAAACCGGAGCGGCCGGGGGTGAGTGCAGCGGCGCAGGCTTGAATCAATCGTAAAGCGATGGCGGCCATTCGGCCGCCATCGCGAGCAGGCTCGCTCCCACATTGGAGCGGTGTCGTACACAAATCCCTGTGGGAGCGAGCCTGCTCGCGATGAGGCCGGCTGGAGCGATGGAAAGCTTCAGGCCTTGCTCGCGACCAGAGAGAAGCACAGCGGCATCTGCGCTGGCTGATTCAGGTACTGGTCATACACCTCTTCCCGGTTCGAATGCGGGTATTCCTTGAAATGCGCGATGTTCAGCCCGGCCGCGATGGCGCCGCTGAAGATCGCGCCGAGGGTGTGCACGAACCAGTAGGACTTGGCCGCCTGCTGCTCGACCTTGCCGACGTAGACGATCGGCGCTTGCTGCACGAACGGCTCGGCGCGGAAGTAAGAAGTGGCGAGGCGGTACGGGTCTTCGCCGTCGGGGTCGACCATTTCCAGAAACGGATGGGTTTCGTAGATCACCAGTTTGCCGCCCGGCTTGAGGGTCGAGGCGACATGGCGGAAGAACTCGCCGATATCGGGCATCCAGTTGAGGACGCCGATGGTGATCAGCGCCACGTCAAAGCGGCTGTGCAGCGAGGCCGGCAGATGATGGACATCGGCTTCGATAAATTCGGCGTCGTACGGCGAGCGCTGATTCAACTCGCGGGCCTGTTCGAGGAAGGCACTCGACTGATCGACCCCGACCACCGCTCGCGCGCCGAGAGCAAACATCGACAGGCTTTCGCGGCCGTTGTTGCAACCCAGTTGAATCACCGCTTTACCGTCCACACCGACCTGTTCCAGCAGGCCGCGCAAGGTGTCGTCGAGGCAGGAGAAATCTGCCCGTGACACGTCGTTCAACAGCGCTTGCCATTCCACCGACTCACGGTGATGGCGAGCAGAGTCGTTCCACGCCTGTCGATTGCTGTCGATGGCGGTTTTATTGTTGGGCACTTCCATGGCGCACTCCGGGTACTGCTCGTGATTGAGCGGTGTCGAGTCTAGATCAGCCTGACAATGCGGGTTGTTACGAACTTGTAAGCCGTCGCACGCCCCCTGTGGGAGCGGGCTTGCTCGCGAAGGCGTCGGCACAGCCAACATCTTCATCGCCTGAACCACCGCTTTCGCGAGCAAGCCCGCTCCCACAGGTTTTGTGGAGTATGCAAATCTTGCGTTCTGGCTGAAATCTTGTGGGAGCTGGCTTGCTCGCGAAGGCGTCGGCACAGCCAACATCTTCATCGACTGAACCACCGCTTTCGCGAGCAGGCTCGCTCCCACAGGTTTTGTGGAGTATGCAAATCTTGCGTTCTGGCTGGACTCTTGTGGGAGCTGGCTTGCTCGCGAAGGGGTCGGTCCAGCCAATATCTTCATCGCCTGAACCACCGCTTTCGCGAGCAGACTCGCTCCTACAGGTTTTGTGGAGTATGCAAATCTTGCGTTCTGGCTGAAATCTTGTGGGAGC
>NZ_AYMJ01000009.1 GCF_000633255.1 Pseudomonas sp. H1h | reverse complement strand
GCTGGAAGGGACTCGACCCACGGCGCGGGCATTGGCTGATCGGGCTGAGGCTTGGCGGCCTTTTCGGGGGTATGCGGCGCAGGTGTTGTGGACGTCTTTGAGCCGGGCTGACTGATCCTGATTTCATGGTGTCAGTTCTGGCCTCTTCGCGAGCAAGCCCGCTCCCACAGGGGAACGCATTTCAATGTGAAGTGGAAGGTCATGGATGCCGTCAACGTGCCTGAGGAATATACCTCTGCGCCCGGAAAAGGAATGCAGCAACAAGGCCCGCGAGCTGCAAGACCGGATCTGGTCGAAGCTCAAGGGTTGATCATCTGACTTGAAACCGTGGCGCGGCCTTCGCGAGCAAGCCCGCTCCCACAGGGGAACGCATTTCAATGTGGAAGCGGGCTTGCTCGCGAAGAGGCCCGCCCAGACAACACTGAACCCGAGGTAAACAAATGACCCAGCCACAATGGCTCCGCAACATCCGCCCCTACGGCGCCCCCGCCGAGGACCTGCTGATCGAAAACGGCCGCTTCAGCCAACGCCGTCCGGCTTCCAGTGCGCCGCTGGCCGCCAGTGACATCGACGGCCTCAACCAGTTGCTCACCGCCCCGCTGGTGGAAAGCCATGTCCACCTCGACAAGACCCTCTACGGCCAACCCTGGCGTGCGAACAGCGCCGGCCCGACGCTCAAGGATTACATCAGCAATGAGCGGCGCATTCTCCGTGAGGTAACAGCGCCGATTGCCGAACGCGCCGGCGCGCTGCTGGAAAACTGCATCGCCCGTGGCTCACTGACGATGCGCTGCCACGTCGACATCGACCCCGAGTTCGGCCTGCGCCATGTCGAAGCGATGCAGCAGTTGCGCGAACGCTACAAGGACCTGATCGACCTGCAACTGGTGGTATTTCCGCAGACCGGACTGATCAGTCGCCCCGGCACCGCCGAACTGATGCGCGAAGCAATGGCCCTGGGCGTGGAGAACGTTGGCGGCCTCGATCCGTGCGGCATCGACAACGACCCGATTGCACAACTCGACTTCGTGTTCAAACTCGCCAGCGAATTCAGCCGAGGCGTCGACATTCACCTGCACGACAAAGGTGAACTGGGCCTGTGGCAAATCGCGCGGATCGCCGAGTACACCGAACACTTCAACCTGCAGAACCGGGTGATGATCAGCCATGCCTACTGCCTGGGCATGTTGCCGTGGAGCCAGGTCCAACCGGTGGCTGAACGTCTCGCAGCCCTGGGCATTTCGCTGATGAGTTCAGCGCCGGCGGACTGCGCGGTGCCGCCGTTTCTGGCCTTGCGTGCGGCCGGGGTCAACGTTTGCCTGGGCTCTGACGGCATCCGCGATGCGTGGTCGCCAATGGGCAATGGCGACATGCTGGAACGGGCGATGCTGCTGGCGTTTCGCTTCGATCTGGCCAAAGACGATGAACTGGGGGCGGCGTTTGCAGCGGCCACGGTCAACGGCGCTATTGCGCTGGGCGTCAACGATTACGGGATCGACCTCGGGCGGCCAGCGGACTTTCTGCTGATGCCGGTGGAGACGCTGGGTGAGGCGGTGGTGTCGCGCCCCGTGCGTCAGGTCTATCGCGGCGGTCAGTTGGTCGCCAATGGCGGTCGCTTGCTGGAAAGCCGTTTGTGAAACGCATCGGCCTGAAGGCCAGTTGCGTGGTCGGTTTCGACGGCACGCAGCACGTGCTGTGGCGTGACGGTGAAGTGGTGTTCGCCGGGGCGCGCATCAAGTTCGTCGGACGCGGTTATCAAGGGCCGGTCGATCAGTGGATTGACTACGGCAACGCACTGATCGGCCCCGGTTTCATTGACCTGGATGCCCTCGGCGACCTCGATTCCACCGTGCTGACCCTCGATAACGGCGACGAGCGCGCCATGGGCCGCATGTGGTCATCGCAGTACCTCGCCGCCGGCCCGCACGAGACTTACAGCCCTGACGAAGAAATTTTCAAATACCGCTACGCCTTTACCCAGTTGATTCGCAACGGCATCACCACGGCGATGCCGATCACCTCGATGTACTACCGCGAGTGGGCCGAATCCTACGATGAGTTTGCCGCCGTCGCAGGCGTTGCGAGCGAACTCGGCTTGAGGACTTACCTCGGCCCTTGCTACATGAGCGGCATGAGTTACTGGCGCGCCGACGGCACGCTCGCCCATCACTGGGACGAGGCCCGAGGCCTGGCCGGACTCGATGCAGCTGAACGCTTTTTCAAGGACTACGACGGCGCACACGACGGCCTGATTCGCGGCGCGCTGCTTCCGGATCGCATCCAGACCTGCACCCCGGCACTGCTGCAACGCACCTCGGCCCTGAGCCGCGAACTGAATGCGCCGATGCGCCTGCATTGCTGTCAGGCGCAGAGCGAGGTGGCGATGGTCGAGCAGTTGCGCGGCACGTCACCGCTGGGCTGGCTGCAACAGCTGGACTTGCTGACGCCGCGCAGCCTGTTGCCCCACGGCATCTACACCCGTGGTGACGACGACCTGCAACGGGTGCTCGACGGCGGCGCCAGCCTGGTGCATTGCCCGCTGGTGTTCGCCCGCGATGGCGAGGCGCTGAACTCGTTCGGGCGCTATCGCGCCAAGGGCATCAACTTTGCCCTCGGCACCGACACCTGGCCGGCGGACTTGCTCGAAAACATGCGCCACGGCCTCAACGTCGCGCGGTTGATGGAGGGCGGCTCGGCGCTCACCAGCAGCCTCGATTTGTACAACGCCGCCACCCTTGGCGGTGCACGGGCCTTGGGCCGCGATGACCTCGGACGTCTGGCCCCCGGCGCCAAGGCTGACATCACCGTATTCAGCCTGCGCGGCCTGCATCTGGGGCCGCTGTTCGATCCGTTGAAAAACCTGCTGTTGGCCGGGCGCGGCGACGACTGCATCGCCAGTTACATCGATGGCCGTTGCGTGATGCACGACGGTCAGGTCACGGGCGTCGACTACCCCGCCCTGCAACGCCAGGCCCAACACCAATACGAAAAACTCATGCGCAGCCACAGCGAGCGGGCCTTTGGTCGACCGGACTGGAAAACCCTGTTCCAGCCGGCCATCCCGTTCGCTGACGACTACAGCGCCGACGCGCCATTGAGCGCAATCGATCCACGTGTTTAGAGACTTCTGCCATGCACAGCTTCGACTTCAGCCAGCTCAGCCCCCGGGAAAAATACAAGATTCTGATCGGCAGCGTGGTGCCACGCCCGATAGCCCTGGTCACCACCGTCGACGGTGAAGGCCGGGTGAATGCCGCGCCGTTCAGTTTCTTCAACGCGCTGTCCGCCGACCCGCCGATTCTCGCCCTTGGCGTGGAAAACTACGGCGATCAAAGCCCCAAGGACACCACGCGCAACATCCAGTTGAATCAGGAATTCACCGTGAACATCGTCAGTGATGCGCTGGTGGAGGCGATGAACGTCTGCGCCGTGCCGTTCGCGCCCGGGTTCGATGAACTGACCGCCGCCGGCCTGACGGCGATTGCCGGCACCACGGTGAAATGCCCACGGATCGGCGAAGCACCGGTCGCACTGGAGTGTCGGCGGATGATGGCGCTGAACATCGGTCAGTCGCGGGAGATCATTTTTGGTGAAGTGCTGATGGCGCATGTACGCGATGAGTTGATCGACCCTGAAACGCTGTACATCGATCAATTGGCGCTGGATGCGATCGGGCGGATGGGCGGCCATGGCTATGCGCGAACCCGGGATTACTTCGACCTGCCGACCCGCTCATTGCAAGCGTGGACGGAAGCGCCGGGAGGTGGCGAGCGGTTTTGGCCGACAGCCAAATAAATCAACAGCGCAACGCATTACCCCTGTGGGAGCGGGCTTGCTCGCGAAGGCGGTTGGTCATTCAAAGATTACTTGTCTGATACACCGCTTTCGCGAGCAAGCCCGCTCCCACAGGGGGTTATTTCGCTTGCTCAGTCAGTGCCGTACTTCGGCGAACGCGGGCCATACAACAGGCCGGCGTGCTGACCGGCCGACAACAGACGATTGCTCGCCACACCGGCAATCGGGTAGCCGGCATCGGTCGAACTGTTGATCACCTGCTTGACTGCGGCGGTGATCAGCATGCCGACCAGGCCGCCACCGCTGTTGTTGCCGCCCTCTTCGCTCGACGCCCGTGCCGAACCGGTCCACAGCGTGGTGCCGGATTTCAGGTCCACCAGTTTGGCGGTGGCCGTCACGGCGGTTTCGCTGCTGATGACCATGTACCGCGTGCCGTACTCGGTCACGGTGATGTACAGCGCAGCGTCGGCGCCGAAGATTTCTTTCAGCTTGTTGGCCGGCGCCTGATGGATGTCATCCGGCGTGGTCAGGCCATTCTGGCGAAAGGTTTCGTCCACCAGGGCGATCGGCAGCACGTAGTAACCGGCTTCGGCCAGTGGGAACGTCACTTGCGACAACAGGCTGTACGAGGCTTTCACGTCTGGCGAGGTGTTCAGCGGCGGCAGCACCAGAATGGTCTTCGGCCGTGCCTGCTTGTACGCCGAATAGTCGACGGTTTTCGGCGCAACGCAGCCACCGAGTAAGGTCAGGGCCAAACCGGCGGCCAGCAGTTTCAGGGTGCGCGAGATCATTTGGCGTCTCCGGTCTTGGCGTTTTTAAGCAGAAAATCCATGTACGGGCCGGACTCGGGAAACAGCGCTTTCTCGGTGCGAAATTGCTGCACCATCTGATCGTCCTTGCCCATGCTCAGGTACAGCAGACCGAGGTGCGCGTGGTAGCCCGGCGGCACGGCCTTGCCGGTGGAACGGATCTTCTGCAGGTCACGCTCCAGCACTTCGGCCTGCGCTTCTTTCGGCTCTTCGCCTTTGAAGTATTCGTAGACCTGCGGTTGGTAGTCTTCCCACTGGTACAGGGTTTTCGGGCTGCTGCAACCGGCCAGCAAGGCGCTGGCGGCCAGCGTCAGGGCCAGCAGCGACCGCGACAAAGTCAGATTCATGAGGGGTATTGCTCCTTGCAATGAATAGCGATCAGTTACCCGGTTTCCAGGCACCGGCGTTCATGCCATCAACCAGGCGGTTGATCGCCTCGCGCATGGCCAGATCGAGGACTTTGCCGTTGAGGGTGGAGTCGTACGCAGCGGTGCCACCGAAGCCGATGATTTCGCGGTTGGACAAGGCGTATTCGCCGGCGCCCTGAGTCGAATACACCACTTCGGAGGTGCTGATGTTGACGATGTTCAGGTTGACCTTGGCGTAGGCGACCTGAGTCTTGCCACGGCCGAGAATACCGAACAGCTGGTGATCGCCGGTTTCCTTGCGGCCGAACTCGGTGACGTCACCGGTGACCACGTAATCGGCACCTTTGAGGCGCTGGGCCTGGCCTTTGATCGCCGCTTCCTGCTGGATTTCGCCCATGTTGTCGCGATCGAGCACGGAGAAACGGTTGGTCTGCTGCAAGTGAGTGATCAGGATGGTCTTGGCCTGACCGCCGAGACGGTCGACGCCGTCGGAGAAGATCCCGCGCATGTAGCTGGAGCGGTTATCGAACTTGCCCACCGCCATTGGCACACGAACGCCGGTCCAGACCTGAGTGGCGCTCTCGACCTTGGCCACCGGCAGTGCGCGGGAGCTTTCGGTGGCGCAGCCGGCAAGGGAGCCTGCGATAGTGCCGAGCACGGCAATCGCAACGCCTGAGACCAACATCCGGGAGATCATTCTCACTGTGCATTCCTTCTGAAAAAACGGTGTGTCCCGGCACGGCAAAGCGGTGGGGAGCGGGAAAAGGGGCGGCATTATGACAAAGTGCCATCACTCATGACAGGACTTTTTGACGCCAAGGAATTGGCTGTTTTGATCCGCCTACAAATCAATTGTGGGAGCGGGCTTGCTCGCGAAAGCGGTGGGTCAGTCAATAGGGATGTCGGCTGATACACCGTCTTCGCGAGCTGGCCCGCTCCCACAGGGGATCAGCGCGCTAATGAAAATCGCGGCTCTGCACGCGGATGCCGTCGAGCAGCGGGCTCAGGTCGCTCAACCGTCCGGCGATCAGGTGCCGCACCTCGCCTTCGCGCTCCCAGCGGCCATCGACCTTGAGCAGTTGCGAGCCCACCAGCACCTGACGCTGGCGCTCGGCCAAATCGCGCCAGACCACCACGTTGACGTTGCCGAACTCGTCTTCCAGGGTGACGAAGGTCACGCCGCTGGCGGTGCCCGGTCGTTGCCGGCCGGTGACCAGCCCGGCGATGCTCACTGGCCGCCCGTGCTCGACCTCCATCAACTCCTGCGAACTGCGACAGCGCCGGGCCTTGAGTTCACCTCGCAGCAGCGCCAACGGATGCGGCCCCAGCGTAGTACCAAGCGTTGCGTAATCGGCCTGCAGGTCCTCACCGACACTGGGTTTTGGCAGCAGCACATCGGGCTCTTCCTGACTGGGCAACCCGGCAAACAGACCCAGTTGTTTCTCCACCCCGGCCACTTCCCAGCGCGCGCGATGCCGATGCCCGGCCATCCCGCGCAACGCTCCGGAATCCGCCAGCAGCGCCTGGGCCCGACTGTCGAGCGCGGCCCGTTCGCCCAGGTCGGCGACATCGGCAAACGCCCCGCGCATCCGCGCCGCTTCGATGCGCCGGGCATCGTCCTCGCGAAAGCCCTTGATCATCCGCAGGCCCATGCGGATCGCCGGTTGCGCGCCGCTGATCGGTTCCAGGCTGCAATCCCAGTCGCTGGCGCGCACGTCCACCGGACGGATCTGCAATTGGTGGCGGCGCGCGTCCTGCAGAATCTGATCCGGGCTGTAGAAACCCATGGGCCAACTGTTGATCAGCGCACAGGCAAACGCCGCCGGTTCGTGGCACTTGAGCCAGCAACTGGCGTAGGTCAGCAAGGCGAAACTGGCAGCGTGGGATTCGGGAAAACCATAGCTGCCAAAACCCTTGATCTGCTCGAAGATCTGCGCGGCGAACTCCGGGGTGTAGCCGTTTTTTTCCATGCCGGCGGCCAGCCGCTCCTTGTGCGGCTCCAGCCCGCCGTGGCGTTTCCACGCCGCCATCGAGCGGCGCAACTGATCGGCCTCGCCGGGGCTGTAGTCGGCGGCGACGATAGCGATCTGCATCACCTGTTCCTGAAACAGCGGCACGCCGAGGGTGCGTTTGAGCACCACCTCCAGCTCCGGCGAGGGGTAGGTTTCCTCTTCTTCCTTGTTCCGGCGACGCAGGTACGGATGAACCATGCCGCCCTGAATCGGCCCGGGGCGGACGATCGCCACCTCGATCACCAGATCGTAGAAATTCGCCGGGCGCAGGCGCGGCAGCATCGACATCTGCGCCCGGGATTCGATCTGGAACACGCCGATGGTGTCGGCGCGGCTGATCATCTCGTAGGTCGGTTTGTCTTCGGCGGGAATCGTCGCCAGGCTCAGATCCTGATGGCGATGACGGCGCAGCAGGTCGAAGCAGCGACGGATCGCGCTGAGCATGCCGAGAGCGAGGATATCGACCTTGAGCAGCCCGACCGCATCGAGGTCGTCCTTGTCCCACTGAATGATCGTGCGCTCGGCCATGGCGGCGTTTTCCACCGGCACCAGACTGTCCAGCGGCTGCTCGGAAATCACGAAGCCGCCCGGGTGCTGCGACAGGTGCCGGGGAAAGCCGATCAGTTGGCCGGTGAGGCTCAGCACTCGACGCAACACCGGGCTGTCAGGATCGAATCCGCCTTCGAGCAAGCGCGCCAGCGGCGGTGTTTCATCGCTCCAGTGACCGCAGCAATCGGCCAGCGCATTGATCTGGTCCGGCGGCAGGCCCAGGGCCTTGGCCACGTCGCGCATCGCGCCGGCGGCGTGGTAGGTGCTGACCACTGCCGTCAGCGCTGCGCGACGACGGCCATAACGACGGAACACGTATTGCAGGACTTCTTCGCGACGTTCGTGTTCGAAGTCGACGTCGATGTCCGGCGGCTCGTTGCGCTCTTTCGACATGAAACGCTCGAACAGCAGCGTGGTGCGATCCGGGTCGATCTCGGTGATGCCCAAGGCAAAACACACCGCCGAGTTGGCCGCCGAACCCCGGCCCTGACAGAGAATCTGTTGCTCGCGGGCGAAACGCACTACGTCATGCACGGTGAGGAAGTAGCTTTCGTAGCCGAGTTCGGCGATCAGTTTCAGCTCGTCATTGATCTGCTTCAACACTTTGGCCTGAGGCCCTTGCGGCCAGCGCCAGGCGATGCCTTCTTCAGTCAACTGGCGCAACCAGGAACTGCCGGTATGTCCCTCCGGCACCAGTTCTTTCGGATACTGATAGCGCAACTCGCTCAGATCGAAAGTGCAGCGCCGGGCCAGCTGCACCGAGGCGTCGAGCAACGCTTGCGGATACAGCTCGCGCAACACATCAAGGCTGCGCAGATGGCGCTCGCCGTTGGGGTGCAGGCGTAACCCGGCCTCGGCCACCGGGACGTGATGGCGGATCGCGGTCATGGTGTCCTGCAAGGCCCGCCGGCCACGGGCGTGCATGTGCACGTCACCGCTGGCCACGGCGGTAATCTGCAACTGCTCCGCCAGACTCAGCAGTGCAGCCAGCCGGCGCTGGTCGTCCTGCCCGCGATGCAACTGCACCGCCAGAAACAGACGCTCGCCGAAGACTTGCTTCAGCCAGCGGCCCTCCTCCATATCATCCACGGTGTCCGGCACCCATACAGTAAGCAGCCCCGGCAGCGGCTCGCTGAAATCCTCGCGCAGCACCTGGTACTGGCCTTTCTGCGTACGCCGCCGGGCCTGGGTGATCAAGCCACACAAGGTCTGATACCCCGCGAGGTTCTCCACCAACAGCAGTAGTTTCGGGCCGTTGTCGATGCGCATTTCACTGCCGATGATCAGCGGCAGTTCAACCGATTTCGCCGCCTGCCAGGCACGGACGATCCCGGCCAGCGTGCACTCGTCAGTGATCGCCAGCGCCTGATAACCGTGTTTTTTCGCCCGCTGGAACAGCTCAAGGGCACTGGAGGCACCCCGCTGGAAACTGAAGTTCGACAGGCAATGCAGCTCGGCATAGCCGTGGTTCATGCAAACCAGCCCTGCAGCCACAACGGACCGCCCTCGCCCACCGCCCGATAGGCCCAGCCCTGCTGACCGGCGCGGTTCTGGATCAGGTAGTAATCGCGGCGCACGTCGTCACCGTCCCACCAGCCGGACTCGATGCGCTCCGGACCCATGAGGATCCGCGCCGAACCTTCGGCCACGCTCTGCGGTTCGCCGAGCAACCAACCCGGGCGCTGAACGCTCGGCAAACCGCTGCAACGCTGCTTGTCGACGCCGTTCTGCCAGGCGCATTCCGGGCGATGATCGGCCTGGAAGCGCAGGCCCTGCACTGCGTCATCGCCGAGCCGGGCGCGCAGGCGTTCGCGCAATTGCTCCCAGGGCAAGGTCTGTTGCGGGCGGTCATCGAACAGTTCCTGAAACTGCGGCACGAAACTCGGCAGGTCTTCGGCACGCAGGCGAAACCCGCGCACCGGCGCTTCGACCTGCACATGCTCCAGCCGCCCCCGGGCCAGTTCAAAGAGCATCGCCGGATCGCGCTCGGCGCTGAGCAGGCCGACCTTGATCACCGTGTCCGGCAGCCCGGCGTGCTCCAGGTGCAGATCGAAACGCTGCACGCCACTGTCACGCCCGCAGAGGAACGCCGACAGGTCAGCGGTCAAACGACGCAACGGGAACAGCAGCGCCTGATGGGATTGCACGTCGAAATTGAGTTCGATGCGCACATCAAACCGGTCCGGCGGCAGATAGAACGCCAAGGCCAGCGGGCGCGCGCCGAACAGCGTGTCGAGGTGTTTGAGCATCGACGCTTCGAAACGCCGGGCCAGGGCCTGACGCGGCAGGCTCTGCACCTGATTCAGATTGCGCAGGCCCATGCGCGACAGTGCCGTGGCGACGGGCGGCTCCAGCCCCACCCGGTCGACGGGTAACTGCCCGAGATGATGCTGCAAGGCTTCACCGTCGGGCACCACCAGGCCATCGTAAGCATTGGCCAGCACTCGTGCCGCCACCGGATTCGGTGCAGCGACGATGCGATGACGAAAGCCCAGATCAGTCAGTTCCTTGCGCAACCGCGCTTCGAACTGCGCCCAGGAACCGAACAGGCCCAGACTGGATTCGATCTCGAACACCACGGTACGCGGGTAATGCACGCTGACCTGCGCGCTGAACCGGTAGGCCCACGCCGCCAGAAACTGCTGCCAGTGCTCGACCTCGGCGAGGTCGTAATCGGCGGTGGCAAAGCCTTTGCTCAAGGCCTGTGCAGCGGTCATCGACTGACCGGCGCGCAGGCCGAGCTGGCGCGCCGGCGCATTCACCGCTTGCAGCACCCGGCGCTGGGCCGGGCCGCTGAGCAACACCAACGGTTCATCGGGATCGGGACGTTGACGCAGCACCGCGTCGAGCGCCAACTGCGGGAACAGAATACATACCCAGCGCATGATGACCTCAGTGCCCCACGGCAAACGCAATTGGCGCCGTGCGCGCCAGCCCGCCCCGGCATTTGAGCACGCGCAACTGGGCAGGTCTGGCATCGATGGCAATCCGTAAAGCCGCCGGTGACGGGTTGACCGCCTCGCTCAGCGGGCGCCAGGCAAAGGCCAGGGTCTGGCCGGTTTCTGCGGCCACCTGCAAGCGCCGCAACGCGCGGTCATCGGCCTTGTGCGGCCAGCACAGCACCGCGCCGCAACTGCCCGAGCGCAGGCATTGCTCCGCCGCCCACAAGGCGTCGCGTTCGCTGGCCTGGATCACCGACAGCTGACGCAGATCGATCCCGGCGTTCTCCCACGCCTGCGGGTACGGCACGAACGGTGGCGCCACCAGCACGATGCGTTCGCCCGCCGCCGACAACCGCGCCAGCGTCGGCCAGACCAATTGCAGTTCACCAACCCCGGGGCCAGCCAGCAGAATTTCGCTCAGCGCCGCTTCCGGCCAGCCACCGCTGGGCAATGCTGCATCGAGCGCGGCATGGCCGGTGGGTTGCGGGCTTGCCGCCGGGGGCGCAGGCCGGCCCTTCCAGACCTGGCCGCCATTGAACAGCGTATCGAGTGCAACGACGGCGCCCATCAGCCTTGCCTCACCAGACCGCAGAACACCCCTTCGATGGCCAGGTCCTGATCGTCGCGCACGACAATCGGCTGATACGCCGGGTTACGCGGCAGCAGGCGCACTTCATCGCCAAGCCGTTCGAAGCGTTTGATGGTGACTTCACCGTCGAGCCGCGCCACCACGATCTGGCCGTTGAGCGCCTCGGGGTTGCGTCGCACGCCGACCAGATCACCGTCGAGAATGCCGTCTTCGATCATCGAGTCGCCCTGCACCCGCAGCATGTAATCCGGGGTACGGGAGAACAGCGCCGGGTCGAGCATCAAGCGGCCATGGATGTCGGCATCGGCGCCGATCGGCGCACCGGCGGCAACCCGGCCGAGCACGGGAACATCCAGCAGCTCCGGGCGCGCCGGTTGCCCGAGCAGGCGAATGCCCCGGGCCTGATGCGGATTGACCTCGATAAACCCGGCGTCGGTGAGCGCCAGCACATGTTTGCGCGCCACGCTGCGCGAGGCAAAACCAAAAGCCTCGCTGATTTCAGCGAGGCTTGGGGGCTGACCGTGTTCGGCGATGCGTTCGCGGATAAAGGTCAGGATGGCGGTGCGGCGGGGAGTCAGATTGGTCATGGAGTACATTTGTACTCTTTCGCGTTTTTACTGGCAATGACCGCCAGTCAGTTCAACCCACGCTCGGCAAGAAACCCCGAGATGTAATCGATGAATGCCACCACCTTGGCCGTGGCCCGCCGATGGCTTGGGTACACCGCGAGAATGTGCGGGCCGAAGGTGTCCGGGTCGATCTCGTAGTCGGCCATGACCCGCACCAGACGCCCGTCGGCAATGTACGGTGCGGCGCTCCACAGCGGTGTGTGCAGCAAGCCACGCCCGGCCAGGGCGCTGGCCAGCAGCAGGTCATAATTGTCGCTGCGCAACAGCGGCGCCGTCGGTTGCGCCAGGCTCAGGCGCTGGCCGTCGCGCTCGGCCCACCAGAACTCGCGGCTGAGCAACGGGTGTTGATAGAGCAGCCATTCATGCTGCTCAAGGGTGTGCGGATTCACTGGCAAACCCTTGCGCGCCAGATACTCCGGGCTGCCGCACAACGCCAGACGATTGCTGCCGACCACCCGCGCGATCAGCCCCGGCAAGTCATCGTGGCCCTCGCGCAAGGCCAGGTCGTAGCCGCTTTCCAGCAGATTGACGAACGCGTCGCACAGGTCCACTTGCAGGCTGATCTGCGGGTATTGCTGCAAAAAGCCGTCGCACACCTGATCGAGAAACGCTCGCCCGTAAGCCAGCGGTGCGGTGATTTTCAGGCTGCCGCGCAGACCGTGCTGTAACTGCTCGATTTCCTCGCCGGCCTCCTCCAGCCGCTGCAACACCAGCCGTGCGGTTTCCAGGTACACCCGGCCGATTTCGGTCAGCAGAATCCGCCGCGTACTGCGCTCGAACAACCGCGCGCCCAGTTCCGACTCCAGGTGATTGACCGCTTTGGTCAGGGCCGACGGGGTCTTGCCCAGTTGCTCGGCCGCGCGGCTGAAACTGCCGAGTTGCGCGGTGACCACGAACATTTTCAGTGCACCCAACTTGTCCATGCTTTTTCCATTCAGGCAAAAACGTTTTTCGTGAGGAAGGCGTTCTGTCGGCCAGTGTCAGCCACTAATCTGGCCATCAGACGCAATAACAAGGAAATCTTCAATGAAAAGATTCATCCCGAGTCTGTTGGTTACCGCTGTAAGTTTTGCCTCGATGGAAGCCATGGCCGCCACCGATCTGGTGCTGGTCAACGGCAAGATTTTCACTGCCGACCGCTCGCAGCCAAAGGTCCAGGCGCTGGCCGTGGAAAACGGCAAGGTGCTGAAAGTCGGCACGGATGCGCAGATCAAGGCACTGATCGAACCCGGCACGCAGGTGATCGACCTGGGCGGCAAGACCCTGATGCCCGGCTTGATCGACAGCCATTCCCACGCGATTTTCGGCGGTCTGGAAATGGTCTCGGCCAACATGGAAGACGAAGTCGTCACCCTTGATGAACTGCAAAAGCGTCTGCGCGACTGGCGTGATGACGGCAAGGCCAGACACGGCGACGTGCTGAGCATTGCCGGCATGAGCTCGGCTTACTGGGCGCAGGCCGAAGCGCTGGGCAAGACCTTCAACCAGGGCGAATGGGCCAACGTGCCCGTGGTGTTCATCGGCAGCGATCACCACACCGCGTGGGCCAATAACGTCATGCTCAAACGCGCCGGTATCGATGCCGCGCTGCTGAAAACCCTGCCTGACGCGGAAAAAGACACCGTCGGCAAGCTGGCCAACGGCGAGCCCAGTGGCTTTGTGGTCGATGCCGGTTGGGATCGGGTCGCCTTGAAAATGCCGGTACCGAGCCCCGCCGACATGTTGCGCGCGGCCAAATCCGCCGTGCGCTTCAACAACAGCCTCGGCATCACCGCATGGATGGATCCGGCCGCCAACGCCGCACCGGGCGAGGCCGTGTTTGCCCTCAAACCCACCGAGAAAACCGTCGGCGTGCTGCCGGCCTACAAAGCGCTGTCGCAAAGCGGTGACATGAGCGTCCACGTCGCGGCGCTGTTGGTGGCCAACCCGAAAAGCGTGCCCGCCGACCTCGATACGCTGGATAAAGTGCGCCAACAGTTTCAGGGCATTCCCAACCTGAGCCTGCCCGGGATCAAGATCTTTGCCGACGGCGTGATCGAGTACCCGGCGCAGAGCGCGGCGATGATCGATCCGTACAGCAACTCGCACAAACAGGGCGAATTGCTGATCGATCCGCAGCATTTCGGCGAACTGGTCAGCGCCATCGACCAGCGCGGCTGGCTGGTGCACATCCACGCCATTGGCGACCGTGCGGTTCGTGAATCGCTGAACGGTATCGAGCAGGCGCGCAAGGACCGGCAGAGCGGCGTGACCCACTCGATCACCCACCTGCAAATGGTCAACCCGAAAGAGTTCGCCCGCTTCAAGCCGCTGAACGTGATCGCGTCGATGCAACTGCTGTGGGCCAGCGCCGACGACTACACCACCGACATGATCAAGCCCTACGTCAGCGCCCTCGCCTTCCGTTATCAGTACCCGGCGCATTCGTTGCTGAAACAGGGTGCGACGATTGCCGGCGCCAGCGACTGGCCGGTGTCGTCGCCCAATCCGTTCAACGCCATGGCCCAGGCCATCACCCGCGTCGGCCCGCTGGGCGTGCTCAACGCCGACGAACGTCTGGACCGCGAGACCATGTTCTACGCCTACACCGTCAACGCAGCGCGGACCATTGGCCTGGACCAGCAGATCGGCTCGCTGACGCCGGGCAAACAGGCTGACTTCATCGTGGTCGATCGCGACGTGTTCAGCGTCGACGAAAAAGCCCTGCACGACACCCAGGTCCTGCAAACCTGGTTTGGTGGCCGTCAGGTCTACAGCGCCACCCAATAACAACTCTGTTCCCCCCCTGTGGGAGCGAGTCTGCTCGCGAAGGCGGCGTATCAGTCGCCATCAATGCTGAATGAACCACCGCTTTCGCGAGCAGGCTCGCTCCCACAGGGACTGTGAGGGTGGCCGAGATTGCATTCCCTCCACAGTTTTCGTACTGCCCAAAAATAATCACAACATCGGGACTTCACATGAAAGCCTTGCCCCTGTTCGCCCTGAGCTTTTTCAGCCTGCTGCCCTTGAGCGGCCACGCAATTCCCTTGAACGACGACTTCGCCATGCTGATCGACCTGACGCTGGCCAGCGACTACCGCACCCGTGGCATCTCGCAAACTCAAAATGACCCGGCCGTGCAGGCCGGCCTGACCCTGGCCCACAGCAGCGGCCTGTACGTGGGGGCCTGGAGTTCCAACGTCGATTTCGGCGACGGGCTGAAAACCCGTCAGGAAGTCGATTACTACGCCGGCTGGCTGTGGCAGGCGACCGAGGATGTCAGCCTCGATCTGGGCTACATCAAGTACGCCTATCCCAAAGAAAGTCAGTTCAACCAGAGCGAGGTCTACGGAATTCTCGGCGTCTACGGGGTGAAGCTGGCGGCGTATTACTCCAGCGATGCGCCGGGAATCGACAGCAAACAGAGCTCGCTCTACAGCTATATCGGTTATGAAACCGAGCTGCCGTACGATTCGGGGCTGAAGCTGCGTTACGGCAACATGGACTTCAAGGACCCGCACCTGTACTCGGCGTCCGGGCATGGCGAGGACAGCTACCGCGAATGGGAGGTCAAACTGACCCACAACCTGGCCGGGGTG
The DNA here is from genome assembly GCF_000633255.1 of Pseudomonas sp. H1h. Classification (GTDB taxonomy): domain Bacteria; phylum Pseudomonadota; class Gammaproteobacteria; order Pseudomonadales; family Pseudomonadaceae; genus Aquipseudomonas. The sequence goes on along the minus strand of NZ_AYMJ01000009.1, from coordinate 63,561 downwards.
GTGTTGGGCCTGAGCTACATCGACACCGACCTGTCGCAGAGCCAGTGCCTGAGCAATTGGGGCTTCAAGGATGTGTGCACGGCGACGGTGGTGGCGAGCGTGAGTAAATCCTTCTGACCCACCCTTGTAGGAGTGAGCCTGCTCGCGATGGCGGAGTGTCATTGAACAATGAGGTCGGCTGACACACCGCCATCGCGAGCAAGCCCGCTCCCACAGGTTTAGATCTGTGTCGGGCCTTTGTTACAGGATGTTTACAAGATTTTTACCATTGTTCTTCTACAGTTACGCGCGTAACCGTATGTGTTTTCTATTCGTGTAGAGGAATGTTGGTAATGGCTTTGGGCAAAGGACTGCGTTTACCGTCCATCACTTCAACCCGTCTGGTGCTGCTGTTTTCCCTGGCACTGGTGGCGCTGTACAACCTGGCAACCTGGAAGGCGCTGGGGACGCTGATCACCCTGCAAGGCGCGCACAGACTGGCGTTTTTCGCTTCGTTCGGACTGTTCCTGTGGGCCGCCATCAGCCTGTTGCTGACCCTGGTGTCGTTTCGCTGGACGCTGAAACCGGCGCTCACCGTGGTCGCCCTGCTCTCGGCCTGCGCCGCGTATTTCATGAACGAATACGGGATCACCATCGACACGGTGATGATCCAGAACGTGTTCGAAACCAACCCCGACGAAGCCGCTGCGCTGTTCAACGGCAAGCTGCTGGCCTACGTGCTGCTGCTCGGCGTGCTGCCGGCGGCGCTGATCTGGCGTTGGCCGGTGAGTTATCGACCGTTCTTTCGCGGCCTGCTCAACAAGGTGCTGGTGATCGCCGCCTGCGTGCTGGTGATCGGTGCCTCGGTGGGCGCGTTCTACTCGACCTACGCGCCGATCTTCCGTGAAGAAGACAAGCTCACCCACTTCATCAATCCGACCAACTACATCTACGCCATCAGCAAGTACACCAAACAGCGCCTGGGCATCAAAAAGCACTTTGTGGTGCAGGCCATCGGTGAAGACGCGGTGATGAGCGCCAAAGCCGCAGGCCGCGAGAAGAAGTCGCTGATGGTCTTCGTGGTCGGCGAAACCGCCCGCGCCGATCACTTCTCGCTGAACGGTTATGCGCGCGAGACCAACCCCGAGCTGAGCAAGCTGGACATCCTCAACTTCACCCAGGTGCACTCCTGCGGCACGTCCACGGCGGTGTCGGTGCCGTGCATGTTCTCGATGTTCCCGCGTGAGGACTACAGCGACAAGAAAGGCAAAACCTACGAAGGCCTGCTCGACATCCTGCAACGCGCCGGCGTGCAGGTGCTGTGGCTGGACAACAACAGTGACTGCAAGGGCACCTGCCTGCGCGTGCCGCACCGCGACATCGCGAAGAACCAGCCGGGGCCGTTCTGCGACGGCAACAACTGCCTGGACGAGGCGCTGCTGGCCGATCTGCAGAACTACATCGACAGCCTCAAGGGCCACGCGATCATCGTTCTGCACGCCGACGGCAGCCACGGCCCGGAATACTACGAGCGTTATCCCAAGGAGATGGAACGCTTCAAACCTATCTGCCACACCAACCAGTTGGGCAGTTGCAGCCGCGATGAACTGGTCAACGTGTACGACAACACGATCCTTTATACCGACCACTTCCTCGCCAGGGTGATCGAGTTGCTCAAGCGCAATCAGGACACGCTGGATACGTCGATGGTGTATGTCTCCGACCACGGCGAATCACTGGGCGAGAATGGGCTGTACCTGCACGCGGCGCCGTATGCACTGGCGCCCGAAGCGCAGACCCATGTGCCGATGGTGATGTGGTTTGGTGACACCACGCTGGCCCATGAAGGGATTGATCGCGGTTGTCTGCAAGGCAAGACCGGCCAGGCAGACCTGAGCCATGACAACCTGTTCCATTCGGTGCTGGGGTTGTTTGAGGTGAAGACGGCGCTCTATCAGCCGGGGCTGGATATTTTCCAGGGCTGCAAACCGTCGATGACTGCTGCGCAATAACCCTGAGAGTGCACAGATCCTCTGTGGGAGCGGGCTTGCTCGCGAATGCGGCGCATCAGTCGCCATCGATTTTGACTGACCCACCGCATTCGCGAGCAAGCCCGCTCCCACATTTGGATATTTCTTGGGTCAAGGGTTGAGTTGTGCCAGATAAGCCCACGGATAGATCCCGCGCTGGTGACCGTCGCTGAACACCAGTTGCACGCCGTAGCCCTGCGGGTTGATCTCGATCAGGCGCACCCGGTCATCGACCCGCGGAGTCAGCCTTTTCAGGCGGAACGCACGGCACTGCGAGCACGGGCACTGGCGGCGCAGGTCGGCGTGGTTGAGCACCGATTCACGCCCGTCCGGCCAGCTCAGGCGCAGCGTCTGCGCGCTCTGCGAGTTACCCACCGACAGCGGACTCATTGCAGCTGACTCAAGGCAATCCGCACCGCTTTGCGCACTTCCGGATCGCCGTCGTCCTGCGCCGCCTGCAACGCCGCTACCGCGCCGCGATCATTCAGTTCACCGAGGGCCAGCGCGGCTTCCTTGCGCAGGTTGCTGATGCGGTGGCCGAGGGTCTCGATCAGGGCGTCCAGTGCCGGTGCAAAGCGCAAGCGACCCAGGCTGCGGGTGGCACGCAGGCGTACTTGCCAGTAGTCATCGCCCAACGCTTCGATCAACGCCGGGCCGGCGTCGCTGTGGCCGACTTTACCCAAAGTAGTCGCGGCTTCTTCGCGCACCTGCCAGGCGAGATCCTGCAAGGCCTGGCGCAGCGCCGGCAAAACTTCGGCGCTGGAGGCCAGGCCCAAAGCACCGGTGGCAGCGCGGCGCACTTCGGTGTCCGGATCATCACTGGCCAACCGCGCCAATGCCGGCAACGCGTCGAACTGTTTGAGCCAACCCAGCACGCCGACGGCTTCGCGACGTACGTTGGCGTCGGCATCATCGAGTGCCGCGACAGCAGCAGGCGCGGCGGCGGCGAAACGCAACTCGCGCAAGGCGCGGAATGCGGCGATCCGCACCGCGACTTCAGCGTGCCCGGTCCACGGCAGAATCACCCGGCCCGCGCCTTCGCTCTTGAGCAGGCTCAGGCTTTGCGCAGCAGCCGATTGCACGGCCGGCGATGGATCGGTCAGCGCTACACACAGGGCTTGAACCACGGATTCGTCTTCCCAGGCCTCCAGCAACCGCGCAGCTTCAGCGCGGACGTCTTCGGCGGGATCCCGGCCCAGGCGATCAACCAGCCAGAGCAGGCCATCGGGCTCTTCCAGATCCGCCAGATCAATCAGCGCAATACGCCGCACGCCGGCATCGTCGGCGGTCAGGCGCGGTTGCAGGGCGAGGATTTCATCGTTATCGGTCACAGCAAAAATAGAGGTCATAGGGCAAATCGCGGCAAGGGGGTTTCGGGAGGCAGGCCGAGCGGATTGAGGCGCGGCAGCGGTCGGTCGTTGTCGTGGCGCAGCAGGTCGAGGCAATGGCGCTTGAGGCGAGAAAACTCGGCGCTGGTCACTAGCTCAGTGGTGCGCGGACGCGGGAAGTCCAGGCGCAGGTCTTCGATGATTCGTCCCGGGCGCGCGCTCATCACCAGCAAGCGGTCGGCGAGGAACAGCGCCTCGTCGATGTCGTGGGTGACGAACACCACCGTGGTGCGAATCCGTGTCCAGATGTCCAGCAGCAGTTCCTGCATGTTCAGGCGGGTCAAGGCATCCAGCGCGCCGAACGGCTCGTCCATCAGCAGAAGGCGCGGGCGGTTGACCAGCACCCGGGCGATTTCCACCCGCTGCTGCATGCCGCCGGAAAGCTGATCTGGCCAGCGTTCGGCAAAGCCGTCGAGGCCGACCAGTTTAAGCAGGTCGTCAGCGGCACGATGACGCGCGGTTTTGCCGATGCCGCGCATCTTCAGGCCGAAGGCGACGTTGTCGCGCACCGTGCGCCACGGGAACAGCGTGTGATGCTGGAACACCATGCCGCGTTGCGGCGACGGCCCGGACACCTCGCCGCCATCGACTTTCAGGCTGCCGGTGTGCGCACTCAAGTGTCCGGCGAGTGCGCCGAGCAGGGTCGATTTACCGCAACCGGACGGGCCGAGAATGCACACGAACTGGCCCGGTTCGATCTGGCAATCCAGACCTTGTACCGCTTCGAACGCTTGCCGGCCTTCACCGAGAATGATCGATAACTGGCGAATATCGATCCGCCCTTCCGGGTTTTGCATCGCGCTCATCAGGCTTTTCCTCGTGGTCGGTGCCAAGGCGTGAACAGCCCGCCCAGACGCTTGATCAACAGACTGCTGCCCATGCCCAACACGCCGATCAGCAACATGCCGACGACGATGTCGGCGTAGTTCTGAATGGTGTAGGACTCCCACGTGTAGTAGCCGATGCCAAACTGGCCGGAGATCATCTCGGCGGTGACCAGACAGAACCACGAGGTGCCCATGCCGATGGCGAGGCCGGTGATGATGCTCGGCGCAGCCCCCGGCAAAATCACTTCGAGCAAGATCGCCCGACGCCCTGCCCCGAGGCTTTTCGCCGAGGCAATCAAGCGTGGATCGACGCTCTCCACACCGTGCACGGTGTTGAGCAGGATCGGGAACAGCGCGCCGGTGAAGGTGATGAACACCATCGACAGCTCCGACGACGGAAACATCAGGATTGCCAGCGGAATCCACGCCACCGCCGGAATCGGCCGCAGCACTTCCAGCGGTGGCAGCAACAGATCTTCGGCCCATTTCGAGCGGCCGATGGCCAGGCCCAAAGCGATGCCGATCACCAGCGCGGCGAGGTAGCCGGCGAAGACGCGGCCGAGGCTGGCGGTCAGGTGCTGGATGAGCTTGCCGGAGTCGCCGAGGCCGAGGGCGGCTTCGACCACGGCCAACGGGGTTGGCACGTTGGCGAAGGTGACGAGGCCAAGGTTCCAGTGGTGGCTGGCGGCGAGTTGCCAGAACAGCAGGCAGAGCAGCAGTGACGCCGCTCTCGGAACCCAGCGTGGGATGGATCGGAACATGAATTTTCCTCTCAACCCAGATCCCCTGTGGGAGGGGGCTTGCTCCCTCCCACAGTTGACCGAGGTGTTCTGTGGGTTAACGCGTGGCCACAGCCTGGGTGGTGGCATCGGTAAAGTCGAAGACCTTGCCGCCCTGCGCCGCCGCAAACTGCTGCGCCTGGCCTTTGAGCAGGAACGCACTCAGGCGGCCCTTGGCATCGCTGGCAAACCACGCCTGATCGGCGAGCAGCTTGATCCCGCTGTCACTCGCCTGCGCATACACGGCGCGGATGTTTTTGCCTTCCTGTTTCAAAGCGGCGAGCGCGGTGAAGGCCGATTCGGCGCAGGCGTACTGGCGCACCTTGTCTTCGCCGCGCACCCAGATTTCGGCGACGTGGCTGACATCAGTGATGGCTTTGCCCGTCGCGGCATCCGTAGCCTTCAGTGGGGTCTGCGCGTAGTTGGCGAGTTGCGCGGTGTAATCCAGATTCGACGCCTTGAAAGCCGCGCGGATGTACTGATCGTCGATGAAGGTGTTCAGGTCTAGGCCGCGATCGGCTTTTTTCAGCAACTTCAGGGTGTCGATGGCGGTGCCCACTGCCTGACGGTATTCCGGCTTCCAGCTCAGGTCGCGGGTCTGCACGCCCAGCGGGCCGTGGAACAGGTAGTTGACCTCGGCATCGACGCCGGTGACTTTGGCGATCAACTCGCTGTACTTCTCAGGCTCGGCGGCCAGCAACTGATTGGCCTCGATACTCGCCCGCAGGTAGGCGACGACGATCTCCGGGTACTGTTTCGCGTAGGCCTGATCCACCAGTGCACCGTGGAACGTCGGCGCGTTGGCCTGGGCGCCGTCGTAGATCTTGCGGGCGAAACCACGGCTGGGGAACAGTTCGGCAAACGGCACGAAATCGGCGTGGGCGTCGATCTTGCCGGCCTGCAACGCCGAGCCGGCGACTTCCGGTGGCTGGGCAATGATGTTCACATCTTTGAGCGGGTCCCAGCCCTGCTCGGCCACGGCGCGCAGCAACATGCCGTGGGCTGTCGAGGCGAATGGCACCGAGATGGTCTTGCCTTTGAGTTCGCTCAGCGCCTGCACACCGGACGCGCTCGGCACAACGATGCCGTTGCCGCTACCCTTGATGCTGCCCGACAGCACGCTGATAAACAGGCTGCGCTTGCCGGCGGTCTCGAACGCCACACCATTGAACGCCCCGGGGAAATCGGCCATGGCACCGAAGTCGAGTTTGCCGGCGACCATCTCGTTGGTCAGCGGTGCACCACTGGTGAAGTTTTTCCACTGCACGTCGTACTTCGCATCTTTGTAGGCGCCGTCGTGCGGCAGGTATTTGTCGAGCAGACCGAGTTCACGAATCAACAGACCGCCAGCGGCGCAGTTGATGGTGGTGTCCTGGGTGCCGATGGCGATGCGAATGGTTTCGGCCGAGGCCGACAAGGACAATGAAGCCAGTACCAGACCGGCGATTGCTGCACGCAACATGGTGTGTTTCCCCTCGAATCATTGATTGGATGTTCGTCTCCGCCGCGATCAGGGCGCGGTGGGAAACGAGGGGGTGTCGGGTGAATTCGGCGTCCGGTGTTTCCGGATGGCTTTTGGGCTGTCCGTGGGCCTCTTCGCGAGCAGGCTCGCTCCCACAGGACTTTCGGTGTACTCACTATTTGCGGTTGGCTTCCATCCACTGTGGAAGCGAGCCTGCTCGCGAAAGCGGACTACTGGTCAACGCAATAAATAAGGGATGTCGACTTTGACGGCACCGGTCGGGCAGTCTTTTTCGCAAGGCATGCAGTACCAGCATTCGTCGAAGGCCATGTAGGCCTTTTGCGTGGCCGGGTTGATCGCCAACAAGTCCATCGGGCAGACGTCGACGCACACGGTGCAGCCCTTTTCGGCAATGCATTTGTCCTCATCCACGGTGACCGGGGCGTTGGAGCGGAAGAAGATTTCCTGGGCTTGATAGGCCATGGTTCGGGCTCTCTGAGAATTGATGTATCAAGCGGCGAAAGCGCCCACCCGCAAGCGGTCGTAGGCCTGCATTTCTTCGGCATCAAGCGGAATGATGTACGGCTCGACGGGCTTCTTGAAACTGGTCATCCGGCCGTCTTCACCCTTCTTCAAGTGACAGTGGCAGAACCATTCACTGTCGTTGCGCTGAGGGTGATCAACCCGATAGTGGTACAGGCCCCAACGGCTCTCGGCGCGGAACAGCGAAGCGCGCGCGGCCATTTCGGCGCAGTCGCGGATCACGCTGGTTTCCATCGCGCGCATCAGTTCGTGGGCGTTGCTGGCTTTCATCTGATCGAGGTCGCGTTCGATGTCGCTGAAGCGCTGCAAGCCGATCTGCATCTTCCTGGTCACTTTCGGCGGTTGCAGGTAGTCGTTGACGAAACGCCGCAGCTTGTACTCGACCTGCGCCGGTGGCAGGCCGTGCTCGCGATCGAGCGGTGCGTAGACTCGGGCTTTTTCCTTTTCGATCTGCCCCGTGTCCAGCGCAGAAAATTCGCGCCCGGCGACGAAGTCTGCCGCGTTGTGCCCGGCAAACCAGCCGTAGGTGAATGCGCCGAGCATGTAGTTGTGCGGCACCGCAGCCATGTCGCCCGCCGAGTACAAGCCTTTCACCGACGTCTCGGCTCGTTCGTTGACCCACACCCCGGACGCCGAGTGACCGCTGCAAAAACCGATCTCCGAGATGTGCATCTCGACCATCTGCGTGCGGTAATCGGTGCCACGATTGGCGTGGAACTGGCCACGACTCGGGCGTTCGTTGCTGTGCAGGATTTCCTCGATGTTCTGGATGGTTTCCTCGGCCAGGTGATCGAGTTTGAGGAACACCGGGCCGTTGCCGCTTTCCAGTTCCTGATGGAACTCCCACATCATCTGCCCGCTCCAGTAGTCGCACTCGATGAAGCGTTCGCCCTTGTTGTTGGCGGTGTAGCCACCCAAGGGGCCGGTGACGTAGGCGCAGGCCGGGCCGTTGTAGTCCTTGATCAACGGGTTGATCTGGAAGCATTCGAGGTTCGCCAGCTCGGCCCCGGCGTGATACGCCATCGCGTAGCCGTCGCCGGCATTGGTCGGATTTTCGTAGGTGCCCATCAGGTAGCCCGAGGACGGCAACCCCAGACGACCGGCCGCGCCGCACGCGAGGATCACCGCCTTGGCCTTGATCACATGGAAGTCGGCGGTGCGGCAATCGAAACCCATCACGCCGTTGACGGTGCCCTCCTCGTCGGTCAGCAAACGGGTGCAGACCAGGCGATTGGTGATGCTCACCCGCGCGCGTTTCAACTGGCGGTAAAGGACTTTCTTGATGTCATGCCCTTCCGGCATCGGCAGCACATAGGCGCCCATGTGGTGGACTTTTTTCACCGCATAATCGCCGGTCTCGTCCTTCTCGAACTTCACGCCCCAGCGATCCAGTTGCTCGATGGTTTCAAAGCTGTGCGTCGCGTAGGCGTAGACCGCCGCCTGATTGACGATGCCGTCGTTGGCGATGGTGATTTCCTTGGTGTACTGCTCAGGCGTCGAGTGGCCGGGGATGATCGCGTTGTTCAGGCCGTCCATGCCCATGCTGATCGCGCCGCTGCGTTTGACGTTGGCCTTGTCCACCAGCAGCACGCGCAGCTCCTTGTTTTTTTCCTTGGCCTTGATCGCGGCCATCGGGCCAGCGGTGCCGCCGCCGATCACGACGATGTCGTATTCCTGTTCCAGGGTGTTGTGCGTCATGGTCAGGCCCCTTTTTGCCGGTCGATCCGCAGGCGGTACTGGAACGCATCGCCACGGTAGTACAGGTGTTCGAAGTCCAGCGGCTGGCCGTTGGCGTCGTGGGTCAGACGTTCGATGCGCATGATCGGCGAACCGGCCTCGACGTTCAGCGCCTGGGTCAGGTCGCTGTCGGCGAGTACCGCGTCGATGGCCAGATCGGCGTGGCCGAGGGCGATGCCGCAGTCGTTTTCGAGGATCAGGAAGATGTCGCGCGTGACCAGATCAGCCTTCTCCAGTCGCTCACCGATGGCTTTGGGCAGGTAGGTGATTTCCAGCGAAATCGGCTCACGGTTGATCAGCCGGACGCGTTTGATCTGCGCCACGGTCTCGCCTTCGGCGACTTGCAGACGCTCGGCCACACGTTTGTCGGCGGGGATGAATTTGAAGCTGCGCAGGCGGTTGATCACCTCGTAGCCACGCCCGGTCATGGACTCGGCGAGGCCTTGCAGGCTGCTGACGTTCTGGAAGGTTTTCGGCTTGGCGACGAAGGTGCCCTTGCCGTGGATCTTGAAGATCAAGCCTTCTTTCTGCAGATCACCCAACGCCTGGCGCACGGTGATGCGGCTGACTTTGAACAGCGCGCCGAGCTCGCTTTCGGAGGGCATCTGGCTGTCTTGCGGGTATTCACCATCGAGAATGCGTGCGCGCAGGACATCGCGCAACTGGGTGTGCAGCGGAACACTGCTCAGGGAAAGTACGTTATCGGTCATCAGGGATCACTTGTCATAACGAGTTATGACGTGATCTTAGAGACGTTATGACAAGCTTGAGAAATATTGTTTGGGCATAACCTTAGATGCAGGACACACCACCAAATCCACAGGGGTTTTGTGGTGTGTCAGAGGTCGAGTGTGTGGCTTGGTGCCTTGGAGCAAAGTGCAGGAGCTGCCTGGAATACAGTTCCCCTGTGAGAGGGGGCTTGCTCCCGAAGGCGGTGGGTCAGCCGACATCATCGGTGAATGACACTCCGCTTTCGTGAGCAAGCCCACTCCCACAGGGTTTTGTGGTGTGTCAGGGGTCGAGTGTGTGGCTTGTTGCCTCGGAGCAAAGTGCAGGAGCTGTCTGGAATACAGATTCCTGTGGGAGGGGGCTTGCTCCCGAAGGCGGTGGGTCAGCGACATCATCGGTGAATGGCACACCGCTTTCGTGAGCAAGCCCACTCCCACAGGGGGCTTGTGGTGTGTCAGGGGTCGAGTGTGTGGCTTGTTGCCTTGGAGCAAAGTGCAGGAGCTGCCTGGAATACAGGTGCCCTTCCACAGGGAAAGGGTGTTGTGATCAGGGGGATCAGTGGCGTTTGAGGATCTGGTCCATGACCCAGTCGGTCTTGAGGGCTTGTTCGGCGACGGCTGGATGCTTTGAATCACCCCGAATGTGTGCATTCATCCCCAACACGTGATGCCACTGAATATGCTCGTGATGCGGGATTTCCAGGCTGATCTTTTCATCGGCGAACAGCTGCACCGGATGCTCGTCAAACACCGAGAAGCCGATCCGCCCGTGGCTGCCGATAATCTCGACCCGATCCTCGCGCCGATCCGCAACAAAGTTCCAGCAGCCCATGCCCAGCGCTCCAGAGGCGAACCGCCAACAGGCGCTGACTGCGTCTTCGGCGGCATACAGACCCGCTTGCCGGGCAGTGAAGCCGGCGACTTCGACGATGTCGCCAAGCAGGTACTGGAACAGGTCAAAACCGTGGCTCGCCAAGTCGGCGAAGTAACCGCCACCGGCCACGCTCGGGTCGGTTCGCCAGTTGGTGCTGCCGTCCAGATCCGCCGCCGAGGGGGCCTTGGTCAGTGTCCAGCTCAGGTGCCGCACCTCACCGATGCGGCCCTGCGCCAGCCATTGCCGAACCTGTGCAAAGCGTGGCAACGAACGTCGATAGTAGGACACAAACAAATGCAGGCCGGCATCGGCAAACGCCTGCTGCATTTCGCGGCTTTGCCCGGCGTTCAGCGCCATCGGTTTCTCGACGCAGCAATGCTTGCCGGCGGCAGCGACTTTCAGGCTGTAGGCGTGGTGACTGTCCGGTGGCGTGGCGATGTACACCGCGTCCACCTCGGGGTCATTGATCAGCGCATCGACGTCGGTGCAGACCCGGGCGATGCCATGGCGCGCGGCGTAATCACTCGCTGCCTCCAGGCGCCGCCCCATCACCGCCACCAGCGCCGAGCCGGGCGCCTTGTAAAAAGCCGGCCCGCTCTTGCGCTCGGCGACGCTGCCGCAACCGATCATGCCCCAACGCACCACGTCCATGGTCATCCCCTCCGCTTGTTTGATAAACCTCAGCCGATACGCAGGGCGCGCAGGTCGAGGTGGCCATCCTTGAGCGGCGGGCACCAGTAGTAGCCGCCGGTGATCGGCCGGCTGATGCGATACAGGCCATCGGTGATACCGTCTTCCAGACCGCTCATTCGGCGCAGTTGCGCTTCGAAAGCATCCAGCGAGAAGCCGAAAGCGAGGAACATCAGGCCGGCGCGATCACCTTCGATCCACGGCATCGAACGGCGCACGACGAACGCTTCAGGGGCGAAGCTTTCCTGCGCGGTTCGTTTGACGTGGGCGGAGACTGGCGCGTCGTCGATCTCTTCGTTGTCGCTCAGACGACGGCCCATGATGTTGTCCTTGTCACCGGCGGACAGGTTATGGAAACCCTTCAGATCGTGCTGCCACTGCTGAATCGCGGCGAAACTGCCGCCGACCAGACCTTCACCGCCCTCGTTTTGCAGCGCTGCAGCGATAGCGGCTTCGTCGTGCGGGTTCTCGGTGCCGTCTTCGTAGCCGGTCAGGTCGTGGCCATCCTTGTGGCGGAAGGCTTCCTGAGCCTGCACCAGACGCAAGGCCGGGGCCAGCGCAACTTCGAAGGCGTTGCAGCGATTGAGCAGATCACCCCGGTCGACACCGTGCAGCCAGACCCACAGCGCGTGCTGGGTCGACGGGTTTTCCACGCCGACACCGGTCATGGCCGGAAAGCTGCGCAGGCCTTCAACCTGCACGTTGAGGGCCTTGGTCAGGGACTCACCGAAACCGACCACCGCCGACTTGCCGTCCACCAGGTTCAGCAGATTGTCGATCGCCTGCGGCAGTGCTTCTACCGATTCAAGGGCGAAAAACAGGTGACGTGCTTGCGCAGGAACTGGGGTGGCGAGGATGCCCGGCTGGTAGTAACTCATGTGAACTCCTTGGGAAAGTGCGCGGGAGTTTACCTGTAGCCGGAGGATTTGTGGGGTTGAAGCAGGCTGCGATCCTTTGATCCTCTAAATAGCGGCAGCGCTCTCGGTGCGCCACGCACTCGGGCTCATTCCCGTCCAGCGTTTGAACGCCCGACGAAAACTGCGCACGTCGCTGTAGCCGACCTCCTCGGTGATGCGCTCGATCGGCATGTCCGGATTGGCCAGCAGACTCATCGTCCGTGCCTGACGCACCTGTTCCAGTAAAGCCTCGAAGGTCAGTGCGTGCTCGGTCAGGCGGCGACGCAAGGTGCGGCTGCTCATGTTCAGGTCGCCGGCGATCTTCTCGATATGGCTGCCCCGGCTCAGGTCCCGGGCAATCGCCCGTTCCACCGCCTGAATCAGATCGAGTTTCTGGTGCACCTGCGCCGCTTCCAGCTCCAGCAAGGCCACAGCCTGACGCAGCGCCAGGGAGTGATGATTGGGCAGGTTCACGTCCAGCCACTGCGCATCGATCAGCATGCGGTTGTGCAGGCAGCCGAAGCGTACGTCTGGCCCGAGCAAGCGGTGGTATTCGCTCAGATAGTCCGGCGCGGCGTGCACGAACTCCACGGCGATCGGCTTGAATTCGCTGCCGGCCAGTGCCCGGCCATACACCAGCAGGCTGGCGAAAAACTCCTCGACGGCGAACACCTGAACTTCAGCGAACGGCAAGCGGCACTCGGCATCGAGGTGCACCTGAGCGCCCACCACATCAACACTCGACACCACGATCCCGCCAGAGGTGTGCTGATGACGAATCCCCAAGGCAAAGGCATCGCGCAAGGTCTTGCACAGCGACAACACATGCCCGAGCAGCCCCAGCGTACCCAGCACGTTCTGCGCGCCCACCCACAGACCGAGGCCCTGATTGGGCAGCACTTTGAGCGCGCGCTGAATCATCGCCACGGCCTGGCGATAGGAAATCCGTTGCGCCGGATCCTGCAGATCTTCAAGCGTGAAGCCCAGGCCACGGCACAGGCTTTCCGGGTCGATGCCCTTGTTCTGCACGACTTCGGCGAGGGTTTGCAGGAGGAACGGCGACACCAGCGCCATTTCGAAGGTCGGGTCTTGGACTTTTACGTTCATGGGGGCTGACATTCCGGATCACGCTTGATTGTTATTTTTGTAACCGGTTATGTCGAAGGAAGTTAGCACAGGGTTTGCCTACTGTCCGCAGAAGTCCCCCTAACTGTCCGCCAATACCCTGCCCCGGCGCACGCCAAGCGCTTATTTCTATGGTGCCGGGCGTTCTACGTGCGGCGCCACGTCCCACCACAATAATAACGAGGACAGCCATGAGCCCGAACCGCGCCCCACTCCCCTTGCGTCTGGCACTGACATTGCTCGGTTGCACCGCGACCCTTCCGGCCCTGGCCACCGAAGCCGGCGTCGACAACATCGGCCCCGGCACTGACGGTTTCTTCATGCTGCCGCTGGAAGTCGACAGCCTTCCGGAGAACATGGTCGCGTTCAACCTCTACTACAACCATTACAAGTCGACGAAGCTCAACATCAGTTCGTTGGGCGGCAAGGTGCCGAATGTCGACATCGAGTCCACTGCGGTCATCCCCCGCCTCGATTACCTGAGCCCGGTGCGAATGTTCGGCGGACGTCTGGCCGGCTACATCGCCCAGCCCTGGCTGAAGCAGGAAGTCTCGGTATACGGCCTCAGCGATACCCGCGAAGGCATGGGCGACACCACCGTCGCGCCGATCATCCTGTGGGACATGGGCAAAAACCTGACCCTCGGCGCCGCCCTCGAAGTCACCGTGCCCACCGGCGAATACAGCGTTGATCGGCTGGCCAACACCAGCAACAACTTCTACACCTACAAGCCATTGTTCTCCTTCACCTGGCTGCCCACCGACAAGACCGAAGTGTCGATGAAGACCACCTACAGCTTCAACGAGAAGAACAAGGACACCGATTACAAATCCGGGCAGATCTTCCACTTCGATTATTCGGCCAGTTTCAAGATCACCGACGACCTGATGCTCGGCCTCAACGGCTACTACCTCAAGCAGACCACCGACGACAAACAGTACGGCCACACCGTGCAGTTCGCCGGGCAGGATGTGGACGACGGCGTACGCGGCCAGGTGTTCGCGATAGGTCCGGCGCTGCACCTGACCTTTCTCAAGTACGCCAGCGCGGAGATTCGCTGGGCCAGGGAATTTGACGTGGAGAACCGGCCAGAGGGCGACATGCTCTGGGCCAAGGTCAGCATCCCCTACGCCTTCTGACCTGCAACGAGATGCCCCAGTGGGAGCGGGCTTGCTCGCGAATGCGCCGGTTCAGTCGACCTCGGTGTTGAATGTTCAAACGTCTTCGCGAGAAGGCCGTCAACCATGATCGCGGGTTCCTGGCCCGACATCCCCCACAAACAGGTGATGGCCGAGATGCGCGCACTCAATGCCGGGAACCTTGCGCATGCTCGACAAGCGAATCCCCAAGCCCCCCACGCCACTCAAAAAAAAGGGCGACCCAGTGGCCGCCCAAAGTACTGCACGAGAGTCTTTTATAGCGTCAGTTGTCCGCGCTCTTCCTCGGTCAACTGTTGTTTGGCCTGTTCATCCAGCACCCCTGCCCCCAGCACTTGCACCGGGCTGTTCGGGTTGTATCCAGTGGCCGGCGCACGGCTGGCGCCATCGCGCGACGGGGCGAGTTGCTCGTTGCCGAAACTCAGCACCTGCACCGTGAACACCGACGCTTGGTTCTGTCGCGCCGCCGCTTGCTGTTGGCGTGCCACGTCTTCTGCCGCTTGCGTGGCTGAAGAGGCAGCGGAACTGGCCGAGGTGATCGCCCCGGTGTTCACCGCTGCCACTATCGGGACGCCACTGGTCTTGCCTTGCACCGCGATGTTGGCGGCATTGACCACGGTCAGCGCGGCGATGTTGACGTTGCCCGATACGCGAATCCCCGCCTCGCCCGCATCAATGGTGCCCAGCGGCGCAATCAGGTCGATGTCGCCCGGCGCCACTTCGGCAATCGGGTTGAGCGTGGCGATACCGGCGCCGGTGCTCGGCACCGATGGCGACAGGGTCACGTTGCCCCAGGTGTCGTAGACGCGTTTGGGTGGGGTGTAGACCACGGTGGTTTTCGAGCCGCGACCGGCGTTGATGTCACCCTTGGCGGACCAGCCGAGAATCGAGCCACCGAAGGTGGTCATGATCCGGCTCTGCCCGAGCAGAATGCTGCCCTCGGAGTAGAGCTGAATGTTGCCCGAGCCCTGGGTGATGATCCCCGCCGTGGACGGCGGCGCCGCGCCTTCGATGCCGAACACCTGACCGCCGCCCGGCGTGAGCATCTGGATATCGCCGCCGAACAGGGTCTTGACCCCCGCGCCGCCGTACAGCGTGATGTCGCCGTCGTAGCGGATCGGATTGCCCGCCACGTCGGTGGTCGGGAACAGCGAAGCAATGGCGTTGCGGCCACGCAGGTAGCTGCCTTTGCGCGGGCCGTCGGCATCGTTGTATTCCAGGCCGCCGGCGCGCAGTTCGGCGAAGTACACCTGGCGGGCGAAGATCGCCTGCTCGGTCCTTGGCAGTGCGGCGAAGAAGGCTTGTGCCTGTTCTGCGTTGCCGCTGAAGCCGTAGCCGAGGGTCAGCCAGCTCTGCAGTTCGTCGAGGTAGGTCTTGACCACTTTGCCCGGTTGACCGTTGAGGGCCGCGTTCGGGTCGGCGAGGTTCTGCGGGCTCAGGTAACGGGCGATGAACCGTGAATAATCCGGTCCCTGTGCGCCTGCGCCGGCCTGCATCACGATGCTTGCACCGGAACGATGATCGCCTGCGGCGACCGGCCCGATGCTGGTGATGCCGGCGCGATCCTCCATCAGGATATTGCGTCCGGCGTTGATATCCAGAAGCCCCGGCCCTGCGATATCGAAGCTGCTGTACAGGATGTCGCGACCGGCGGAAATCCGCGAAACATCATGCAGATCGTTGTGAATCAGCAGGTTGCCTGACGATGAAATGGCTTCGTTGTTCCAGCCGATTTCCGACGGCGCCGTTGCCGGTTGGCCCAGGTTGGTGCCGGACGCCACGATATCGCGTCCGGCCAGCATCCAGACAGGCGCAGCGCTTTCGTACCAGGTGCGCAGCGAGGTGCCGAAACGCAAGGTTTCGCCGCTGCGAATGCCCACCAGATCGCCGGTCAGTGCGTAGAACCGGGCAGGTGCCTGAACGCCGCTGGTTCCCGAGTAACTGTCGGCACCGAATGCAAACAACGGATAACGCACGTTCAGACTCGGGGCAATGCCGTCGCTGTTGTAGTTGCTCATGTCCGGCCTGCTGGAACCGTATTGCGCATAACCGGTAAACGCCGGCGCGAACGGCGTGGCGATGGCGGACAGACTGGCGCCAGACTGGTTGATCGCGTAGCCGCCGGCATAGATCGAGTGTCCGGCCAGCATCTCCAGTTGCCCGTCGCTGGAAGGGGCCAGCACGATCGAGTAAGCCGCCGCGGCGGAAAATCCGCTTGCCCGGTAGGTGGCCGACGGGCCGGCATAGATGGAGCCCTGCCCCGCCACCGCGCGCAGGATCGATGGGTAGATGAAACGTCCGTCAGTGGGCGAAGTATTGCGGCTGGCCAATGGGCCCTGAGTGTCGGTTTCACCCAGTTGTGTGCCAGGCGTCAGGTTGCCCCCCGCCGAGAACAGATCAATGGCCGTGTGATGGGTCCACAGTGAGAAACCTGCCAATCCGCCACCGTCATGGGCGACGCCACTGGTATCGGTGAACGCTGTGGAGTTCTGCAGGCGCACCCGTCCCGGGTCGACCGCACCGCCCAGTACAAGATCGCCACGGGTAGCCAGGCGCATGCCGGAGTCACCCGGTATCAGCACCAGGCCACCGGACGCACTGCCAAGCGTCGAGGTGAACGGATCGAAGGCCCGGGTTTCACGAGGGTCCTGGAGGGAAGCGAAGGCACCGTATTGCAGATTGATACCGCCCAGCGCACCGCCCGACAATTGCGCGGCACCGCGCAGGTTGATCAATGCCCCCTGCAGATCATGATTCGGTGCGCCCGTACCGCTTTCCCCTGCCCGCGCCCGTAATGACGGGTTCAACGTGCCGCCGATCCGGATGTCCATGTCGCCGCCACCGGTCAGTTGCAGGCTGCCGTCGCTGCCCACCCTGCCGGTGCTGCCAACCGCCACGATCAGCCCCTGACTGCGTGGATTCAGGCTGCTGTCGCCCAACGACTTGAGCATGCCGCCATCGCCTGCGGCGCGCAGGCTGACGTTGCCGCCACCCAGTGCGCCGAATCCGGTGAACCCCACCAGATAAGGGCCAGTGTCAAAGTCCGGGTCGGGCAAAGGCTGCGTGGCATAGCTGCCGAAGTTGATCCACCAGGCCGTCGGTACGTCGTTGCTGCCCGTCCCCTGCCGCCACAACCAGTTACCCACCGAGACACTGGAAACCTGTTCGCGCAGGTCCGCATCACGAATGAATCCGCGACGCCCCAGGGTATCCCCCGAGACCGAGCCGCCCGCATTGATCGTCAGGTTACCGCCCAGCTCCGGGTACCAGGCCTGATAAAGACTGTCGCTGCCGCCATCGACCCACTTTTCATAGTCGGCGCCTTTGCTGCCGAGCACTGAGCCGTTATCCGTGAGCGCGCCCCGGCGCTGGTTGAAGCGCGGGTCGATATCCCGGGACTGAGTGCCCGCGGTGTAGACGCCAAAGGGCGAATCCATGCTCAGGTCACCGGCGGCCATCAGGTCCAGATCACCGGTGCCGGTGCGCAACACACTGAACATCTGGGTGTGCGGTGAAACGCTAATACCGCCCTTGTTCGGTGTGCAGGAGTTAGGGTCGGCATCACACCAGAACAGTTCGTCATCCGTGACCGGTGTTCCCGGCGGCATGCCGGCGATGTTGTCCACCGCCCAGAGGAACTTGGCGGGCGCGTTGCAGGCACCGGGCAGGATGTCGCACAAGTACAGTTCGTCATCGCTCACCACCTCCCCGGCCGGATAGCCCATCGGGTTGCCGTCGGCCCAGGTGGTATCGAGTTTTTTCTCCACCACTTTCAAACCGTAATGGGTATCGGCCAGGCGCAGGTTGCCTTCACGGGTCAACGGCTTCACTGCACGGTTGTCGGCGGCTTCCAGGTCAGACCCGGCCACCACCCGCATCGACCAGGACGTACTGCCCGATGGCAGCATGCTCGCCACGGCCCAGTTACTGCCTTGCTGCGTGGTGCTGGAATAACCGCGCAGCTCGATGAATGCCGTGCCGCTAGCCAGTACCACATCGGTCATGGACGGAATCAGCGAACCGCGCTGCAGCGCCAGTGCGCCACTCAATGTCACCCCGACCGTCTGATTGTCCACACCGACCGTACCCGGTAACGGCACACCCTTGGGCCAGAGCATGGCCTGCAACGCAACCGCACCGTTCAATCGGGTACCGGCCCCCAGGCGACTGCCGGCAGGCAGGATCACGTTGTCGCTGAGCAGCGTGCCGGCGGCGTACAGCAGATTGCCCGATGCGTCATGCACCGCGCCGGCCAACACAGTGCCGGCATTGAGCGAATAAGGGCCAGCCAGCGTCGCCTGCGTCGGCAGCAATGTGCCGCTGACCAGGGTCACGGCTTGTGTCGGCAAGTCGTAATTGAGCGCAATGCCCGCCGGGAACCGTGTGCCCTCGGCCAGTGTGACGCCGGTGCCCGGCACGATCAGGTCGCCGCCGAACGGCTGCACGCCCGGCAACAGCTTCCAACCGGCATCGTCGACCGTTTCCGGTGGTGGTGCGAAGCCGTCGTTGATGCTGCCGTAAATGTCGAGATTGCCACCGGCACGCATCACCAGGCTGCCGGACTCGCCGGAACCGTAGACCGAGGTTTTCTGTGTGTGCGGGTTGAGGCTGGCATATCGGTAGCGCGACAGGTCGATATCGCCTTCCACCACCAGATCGCCATCGGCGGTTTGGCTGGCAATCTCGACCCCGGGACGCAGGTGGAACACATCGGCATAGGTCGCGTTGTTCAGCCCCGCCAGTTTGCGTTGCAGCAAGTCGTTGTTACCCAGCGCGGCACTGATGAATGTGCTGCTGTCGCCATCGACGCGATCGAACAGCGCCTGATCGATCACTTGGTAAGGACGGCCGCTGGCCGCCGGATCGACGCCGTCACGCGCATCGGTATAACGACGCATGCCGTTGAGGCCGATGGAGCGTGCCCCCTGAATGTTCAGCGCACCGCTGGCATCGATGGCGATGTCGCCGACACCCAGGCGCGGCGCGTTGAGCTCCAGCGTACCGCG
Organism: Pseudomonas sp. H1h; assembly: GCF_000633255.1. Lineage (GTDB taxonomy): Bacteria > Pseudomonadota > Gammaproteobacteria > Pseudomonadales > Pseudomonadaceae > Aquipseudomonas. Next base: position 44,340 of record NZ_AYMJ01000009.1, on the reverse strand, counting down.
CGCCACCCCGTCGTTCTGCCCCGGCAGTTTGCCCGCCGTCGCGTCGGTGCCGTGGCGCACGTCGATCCGGGTGCCGGAGGCCAGGGTCAGCAATCCCTCGCCGGAATTGAGCTCAACCATGGCGCGGTTCGGGGCGTCGATGATCTTGCCGTAGCTGTCGACCCGCAGGACCCGACCATGGGCGTCCAGCATGGCATTGCCGGTAAGCGTCAGACCGTTTTTGCCAGACAGCCGGATGCTGCCGACCCGCTCGCCACTGGCGTCGATCAGACCGGCCACCGAAAGGCTGCCATTGTCCACCGAGACATTGATTTCACCGGCCTTGAGCCCGTCGCCGATCAGCAGGCTGCCCTCTTTGAACTGGAAACTGCGGCTGCCGAACACTTGCCCGGCGTTCAGACGCTGATTGAGCGCCGCGAATTGTCCGTTCAGGTCACCTCCCAGATTGCGGGCGCGGATATCCACACCCGCGGCCTTGTAGGGCACCCGCGTGCCGCCAGCATCGTAATAACCGCTGCTGGCGCCGAGGATTTCCCCCTGCAGATCAACCACGCCAGCGTTCTCGGCCAAGGCGACCGCACTGAGATTGCCGGCCTGGTTGTTCTGCGCCGACAGATCGATCCGTGAGCCCGCCGCCTGGCGAATATTGCCGCTGTGGCTGAAGAGCGACACGTCGCCGCCCCAGCTGTATTTCTTCACATCGTTGAACGGCAAGGTACGTCCGGCCAGATCCAGTTGTGCGTCAGTGGTCAGGGTCAGGTCATTTTCCGCTTTGATTACCAGCTTGCCGCTGGCCAGCGCGATACGGCTTTCGAGCACGACGTCATGGGCATCGAGTGTCAGTTCCGCACCCAATGCATTGGCCGCTCCTGAAACACCGGCGCCCTTCAGGGTCAGGCTGTCGCCGGCCTTGAGTGAGTTGACCGAAGCCGCTTCACCGGTCAACAGCGGTGTACGCAAATTGAGGTTGCCGCCGGTGTAGGCGTATCCCTTGAGTGGATCGTAGGCGCCCTGTTCCTGGTACACCGCGAGGCTGCCTTTGTGGTTGGCGGTAATGCGTTCGCTGGCCGTCAGATTGACGTTGGCGAAACCCAGTGCCAAACGATCATTCTGGTCCAGCCCGCTCGGTTGCGGGTTCGGGCCGTAGCCGAATTCGATGCGTTGTGCCTGGATATCCAGCGTGCCACGACCGGTCCCGGCGCCGCCGCTGACCACCGCACCCGGCGCCTGAGGCGCACCGTTCCAGATCAGACTGGCGGTGCGGATGGTTGCCACATCCGCAGCCTCTCCCAGGCCGTAGATCGCCGGCGTCGTCAGCACCAGGTTCTGCAGCTTGCTGGTGCCTGTCTGTGGGTCGAGCGTATCGAGCGTCACGCTGCCAAAGAAATTGAACGCGTCCCGAGCCGTCAGGCCGAGGGATTCCAGTGCCGGCGCACCGAACCGGGTATCGCCCTGAAGCAGACGGTCGAGCACGCGCTGGCTAAGTGTCAGGCCGACCGGCACACGTCCCGCACTGTCGGACAGTGCCTGAGCGTTCCCGACATTGACCGCGCCGACCGCCAGGCTCAGGTGCCGTGTACCGAAACCCACTGAATCCGCCAGTTCGAAGCGATTGTCGGTGGCTGCGGTGATGCTGCCTCTGGAGTACAGCGACGTCGCAGCCGTGCACGGTTCGACCGCGCAGGTACCGATGCGGATGCTGCCCGCGCCATCGGTTCCGACCGCCTTCGCCGGCGCCAGCATCGTGGTCCGGCCGTTGGACACCAGCAACACGCTGCCGGCCCCGGGCTGATAGACAAATCCGGCGGAGGAGTCGTAAGGCACGTCACCGCGATCCAGCGTGTTGATGCCTGCCCCCGCCTCCAGGGTGATGCCACCGTCGGTCTTCTGGGTTCGCAGCAACACCTCCGGTGCGGACAGCACCGCGCCTTCACGCAGGACGATGTGGGTGGAATTGCTGCTGCCGAAAGAAACGATATTGCCGCCAGAGCCATAATCCACCGTTGGCACGGCGCCAATCGCCAAGCGTCCGGCCCCCAGGCCATTGAGGCTGTCGGCGTACAGCGAAACGCCAATGAAATCCTCCGTGCGTGGCCGCCCTGCCCCCAGCACTTCGAGGGCACCGCCCGAGGCGCGAATGACAGCGGTTCCGGTCACGCCGTCCTCCGCTGGCTTGAACAGCACCTGGCCGTTGAAGTCCAGCGCCACCTCATGGTCTGCCGCGCTTTCAAAGCGCAGATCGAGGGTTTTGCCGTCCATCGGCGCCAATGCCCGTGGCACGCCACGACGTGCGGCATCGCTCTTGATGAACGCGCTGAAGCCGGTTTCGTTGTATTGCGAATAACGGCGCAGGACATCGGCCGAAGTCAGGATGAGCGCACTGTCAACGCTGTCGCGCAGACCGGTATTGGCAATCGACATCCGTCCGCTGGCAGCCCATGAACCGTTGCGCATCGGCAGTGCGCCGCTTCCCGGCGCCGCCGCGATCTGGCCATTGACCTCGACCCGGAACGCACCGGGCAACAGCGCGAACGTCGATGGCAGCAAGGTATAGGTTCCAGCCGCCAGGCCCGGTACGCCGACGCCGATGGTGATGCGTTGGCCGACACGGGGATCGACCGCCCCCGCCTCCGCGAGCACTGGCGCATAAAGGCTTTGATCGCCCGGCACAATGGCATAGATCGGGTTGCTCGCCAGCCCCGGCAGGCTGAACGTGCCGTCGCTGGCGTTACGCACCAGCGGGTTATAGCGCGCATCGGTGGAGCCGCCGCGCCCCGAAATGAACCCGGCCCCGCGCAAATCGCCACCGCCGGAAAGATCGACCACCGCACCTTGTGCGACATCCACGTATTGCGACTGCAGGGTCACCCCGGCCGAGAGACCGGCGATGCCTTTCAACAACACGGAGTTGCCGTTGTAGCGGTAGTCGATGCCGTCGGTGGTGCCACCGTAAGGCATGATCAGCCCGGCGCCGCTGACGGACGTAAGGCTGCCGGGCAGCAGATGGATTTCACGGGTCAGCACCGACTTGGTGCTCTCGCCCAGCGTGATCAGGCCCAGCGGCGCACGCAGCACCCCGCCCTGCTCGATACGGCTGGCGGCCAGCGTCAGCTCGCCGAACACCGAATAAGGCAATGCACTCGGCGCCGCGCCCTGCGCGAGGATCCGCAGCGTGCCGTCGGAAGGCGCCGTTTCCTGCTGGAAGCCGGCCCTGACCCTGGCTCTGGCGCCGGACACCGGATAGATCTGCGCCGCGCTCAAATTCAGGTCGCCCGCCGCCCACAAGTCGGTCAGGGGTTGTGTGGTCGAGGCCAGAAAACGCATGTCGCCCTGGCTGGCAAGCGACACCTGCGCAAAACCTCGGCGACCGACCTGCACCGAAGGCGCATTGAGTTGCACAATCGAGCCCAGCGTACCGAACGAAAGGCTGTTGCCGATATCCAGCAGGTTGGTCGACGCATTCAACTGCGCTGCCGACAGATTCGGAGTCGGTGCGTTCATGACCCTTGGACGAATGAACGCGTTAGAGCCGTAATAAACCCCGGGGCCCATCAGGCGCAGATAAGGTGCGGACAGGTTGATGCGGGCATTGTCTTTCGCCTGCTCGGCCAGGGACAAGGCACCGGCATACAGGCTCAGGCTCTGATTGAAATGCAAGTCGACATCGCCGTCGAATGAAATCAGTCCGTTGCTCAGCAGCCCGAGATTATCGAAACCGCCGCTCATCAAGGTGTCGGCACTCAATCGTGTGCGTCCGTAGACCAGGCCCGGTTCGGCGTCTCCGGGTTTCAGGCCGGCTGCCAACGGCGACTCGACCGGCCCCTGGCCGATCACGATTTCCCGAGGTAGACGCACCTCGTTAGCGGCCTCACCAATGCGGTACAACGGGGTTTCCAAGGCAATGTCCAGTCGACCGCCGGCAGCGCCGGTGCCACCGGCAGCCGCCCGCAGCTGGCCGTCGAGGAACAGGCCGTTGTAGGAACTCAGGGAGATCCGTCCACCATCGGTGGCAACCGCCGTCGGCCCCTGCCCGGCGATATCCAGCACCGCTGCGGCACCGGAGGCGTCCAGGCGGGCGCCCTTGCGCACGATGACGTAAGCATCGGCAGAGGTCGCTGTGGCTTTCTTCGCATCAAGCTCACCACCGATGACGATGCTGCCACCCTTGCCGACCTGACCGTAGACGCGTCCCAGTGCATCCACCGCCGTGGCGGCACGCGCGGCCACATCCAGTACGGCGTGCTCGCCGATCCAGATAGAACGGTTGTGCGCCTGTCGCGCAGCTTCTTGCTGGCTGTCGGCGGGGTCCACCGAACCGAACTGCTGCTGGCGAATATCGATGGTGCCGCCCCAGGCATTCAGCTCACCGTCCAGGGTGATCTGTCCGGGCCCGCGCAAGCCGATACGCTGGCCAGGATCGACGCTGATCCGTGCGCCGGTGCCGACAACCAGCGTGGACTTGACCGGATCAAGCAGATTGGGATTGCTCGATCCGGCCTGCAACGACAGGCTGGCGCCGCCGCGCTGAGTCAACACAGCCTTGGTCGGGTTCTCCTGGAACAACGTCGGCGTCCATAACTCCAGCGCCGTGCCTGGATCGACGCCGCTGACCCGTCTCGCCGCCTGAGCCCCGAAACGATAGACCGGCATCGTGACGTCGATCTGTGTGTCGTCGACGACGCTCAGCCCGTTCAGACCGATGATGCTGTAAGCCGAAAACCCTTTCTCGAACAGGCTCGGTGACAACTGCAGGGTCGAATCGGCGAGTTTTTCGTCCGGCTTGCCGATCAGCACCTTGCCGGCTTGCAGCAGCAGCGTGCCGCCACCGCTCACACCGTAACCGCTCAAGTCGCCATCAAGACGCAGTGTCGCCGTGTCCGCAACGGTGTTGGCGCTGGACTCCAGCGTCAGGCTGCCGCCCTTGCCGCCCCGGGTCTTGCCGTTCGCCAGCACTGCGCCGCCGGACGAAACGTCCAGCAGGCTGCCGGCCTGGACATCGATATCGCCGCTGCTGCGGATCGAAATCAGACCACCGTTCAAGTAAGCCAGGCCCGCACCGTCATCCGGGTTGGTGGCCAGGTTGCTCCACACGCCACGGGTATCGAGTTGCACGCCTTTGGCCACGGTCACCCGGGTCGGATGCCCCGCAGGGGCGGTGATCTGGGTATCGGTCGTGGAGTTGGTCTGCAACTGATTGAGCACGTTGCCCAAGTGCAGACTGCCACCCCGGGCGATCAGATCGGCATTGACCTGCACATCCGGGCCATACAGGGTGATGTCGCCTCCGGCATCGACCGCCAGCGCCTGATTGACGTCGATACGGTCCCGGGCCGCAACCTTCAATGCACCCAGGTGCCATCCATTGAGCTGATCGGCATCGAGCAACAGCTTGCCCTTGCGGCTCTCGGACACTGCCGAGAGCAAATCCGGGACGCTGTCACCGCTCGGTTTATCAGCACCGATCTGCACGTGATCAAGCAATGGATTGAGGCCGTACAACAAGCCCCCGGCCGACGCGACATAGGCCGGATCGTAACTGCCGACGATCAACTGCCCGCGTCGCGCCAGCGCGGTCTGGCTCTGCTCATAACCGTCGAGTACCGCGCGCGGCGTCTGGATCTGGCGTTCGCCTTGGTAGACCTCCCCGAGCATCTGCCCGTCGAGCAGCGCATTGCGGGTCGCGATCACCAGTTGCCCGGCATCGCGGCCCACGGTGTAACCCGACTCCTGGCGACGGGGCGGGGCAATCAGCGGGCTGAAGTAATAGTCGGTCTGCCCCCAGCGTTTGCTGCTGTCTTCATAACCTTTGTACAACCCGGTGTAGAGAATATCCCCCGGTGCCCGCGAGACTTCGTACAAATGCCCATCGGCACCCCGCAGCCAGCTCTGGCGGATCTCTCCGCTTTGCACATCCAGGGTGCCGCCGGACAGGTTGATCAGCGAGCCTTTTTCGGTCACCACATCGTTGCCGGCAAAACTGACCATCCCGCCCTGCGCCATCCACTCCCCAACACCGTGGCCCTGGGTGCCCAGATAACCGCCGACCTCCAGCAGTCCGCCGGCGGTGTACCAGCGATCGGTTGCATAGCCGTTGGTGCCGGCCGGCACGTACACCAGTTCGCGCACATCGACCCACACATCATTGCTGTTGAGCGCGCCCTTCTCGCGGTTGACCGACGAATCGCGCTGCTCGTTGCCCTGCACGTTGATCTTGATGTTGTTGGATTGCATGGCGACCTTCACGCCCATGGCCCCCGACACATCGATCAGCGCACCATCGCGTACCAGGCTGCGGAGCCCTGCCGTGACGGCGACCTGACCGCCGGTGGCCAGAGTGATCGAACCGTTCTGGAATTCGACACTGCCGCCACTCTGGATATCGATGCGCGACTGGTCGCCACGCACCCTGTTGTTGGCGTTGACACCGGTCAGCGCGGCTTTGTGCTGGCTGTCGAGCGCCGTCAGGTCGCTGCTGTCGAGCATGATCGCCGTGGCACTGCCCTGCCCCAGCGTCACGCTGCCGCCGGTATCAGTGGCCGGATTGAGCAAGTGAAGGGTGCCGCGGGTCGACACGGAGGTGCTGGCCAGCAGCACACCGTTCTGCTGCACATCGTGGCCGGTCAGAGTGATGTCACCGGTGGCCGCCTGGATCAAACCATTGTTGCTGACCTTGCCGGCGCTGCTGTCGGCCTTGAAGCCCGGGATGACTTCGTTGCCGAAGGTGGTGGAAAAACCATTGCCCTCGGTGCCCGAGCCTTTGCGGATATAGAAACGATCGCCAGCGCCGAGCACGGTCTGGCCTTTGGCGGTGTTGATACTGCCGTCGTTCTGCACCTCGTTGCCCAGCAACAAGGCATAGCCGCCGGCATCGGTTGACGTGGCGGGAGCATGCGTCTGAATCGAAGCGCCGCGCTCCACCCAGACCTTGCCGGCGGCTTGCGTGAAGGTCGGCTGGCTGCCGCTACTGTCGAAGTACAGACCGCGATCCCTGAACTGGATGTCGGTGATAGTGGCTGCCGCCGCCACCAGGTTGCGCACGTTGACCTGACTGGTGCCACTGAACACGATGCCGTTACGGTTGATCAGCATCACCGTACCGTCACCCTTGATCTGGCCCTGGATCTGGCTTGCCCGCGCGTTGGGGTCGTTGACCCGATTGAGCACCGCCCAGTTCGACTGCTGGGCGAACTCGACCGTGGTGTTGCGTCCGACGTTGAAGGTTTCCCAGTTGAGGATCGCCTTGTCGGCGGTCTGCTCGATCCGCACATTGGTCTTGCCATCGACCTGGGTCTGCTGCGGTCCCTTGGCGTTCTGCCAGCCTTGGGTGAGGCTGTTGTCGACCTTCAAGCCGCCTTCGCCCAGACCGTCCGGCACCCATTGGACGGAACCCGATGCCACTGCGCGCCCGGCAGCCTGAGCGGCCTGCTGCGCGGCAATCGCCGCCACCGTGTTGTTGAGTGTCTGCAACGAACGCTGCAATTGCTGATTGGCCCTCTGTTGCTGCGCCAAAGGGGGCGTCATCCCCGGCAGACCGCCCGCACCGGAACCCGAACGTGCGGCGGATTGCTGTGCGGCACCCTTGGCGGCAAACCAGCCCGAACTGAACGCTGTCTGCGCGTGCGCGCTGCCCGCCACCAGGCACAACGCCACGGCCTGCGCCAGCGGCTTGAGCAGCCACAGCGCCGGGTCCACGGCTTCACGTCGGGAAGATTGAACGTCGGTACGGCGGCGGGATGGGCGAGCAAGCATCACTACGAGATCCTTTTGATGGCCACAGGTCGGCAACAACCTGCTGTTACGACATAGGCGGTTGGCGGCTGCCGCGACCGAACGGATGTCACACAAACTTCATGTTTTGCGAGTAACGGCACCCGCAGGCAAAAAAAATGGCAGCCCCAAAAGGGGCTGCCATTCGAACGGCGGACTGCGGGTGAAACCTTACAGAGGACGGCCGATGCCGTTGCAAACGCTGGCGTTGTTGATGTTCAGGTTGTTGCCGGTGGAGTTGGTGATGAAGTTGGCGGTCACAGCGTTTTTCCAGTTGGTTGGAACCACGCTGAAGCCGTGAGCGATGGTTGCAGCGGCATTGCCCGGTACGCTGTAGTGAGTGGTCAGGAAGGCCTTGACGTCAGCTGCCACGGAGGCGTCCTTGTAGCACTGGCCGAAGATGAAGTTGGTGTAGGCAGCGATTGGGTAACCGCTGGTTGGGTTGGCAACCACTGGAGCCCATTGCGCAGGGTTGGCAGGCGCGGTTGGCAGTGCGACCGAAGACAGCGCGGTGGTGACGTTGGCCGGAGTCGGCTGCACACCGTTGACGCGAGAAACCACGGCGTTGCTGCTAGCGTTCACGCCGTCCGGGCCGACATAACCGATGGAGCCGTCAACGGCGTTCACGGCAACAGCGACGTCAGCGGTGTTGGCAACACCGACGAAAGTCGATGGCAGCGCGGTACCGGCTGGCAGCAACGAGTTGGCGAACGTGGTGTTGACCGAGAACTTGCCCGGGCAGACGTTGTTCAGGTGACGGGTGAGGATTTCCGAAGTGCCGCTGGAAGTGCTGCGATACACCACGCGGATCGGCGTGGCATCAGAGTTGCCCAGCAATTGACCCCAAGTGGTCGAAGTGCCCGAGAACACATTGCAGAGCTGGGCGCTGGTCAGGTTCAGAGCAGTCTGGCCGGCTTTTTTGTAAGGGATGGCAACCGAAGTGGCCACCGACGGCAGCTGGATCAGCGGGCCGTAGGAAGCACCGAAGTTGGTGTTGTAGGTGCTGATTTCCGATGCGCTGAGGATCGAGTCGCTACCGGCGAAGTGAACCGAACCGGTGGTGCTGAACAGCGCCGAGTTGTTGGTCAGGAAAGCCGTCTTGCCAGTGCCGCTACCGGTGCCGGCGTAGGTGAAGTTGGCTGGCAGGATGCTGTTGGCAGAACCTTTGTACAGAGCGGCAGGCAGAGTCGCGCCACCACCGGTTACGTTGGCGGCCATGGCCTGGGCGGAAGCCAGGGCAGCGACGGTCAGGGAAGCTGCGATCAGAGTGCGCTTGAACATGAAGAATCTCCTTTTCAACGTTGGTTGTGAACACAGGTTTTCAGGGGACTTGCATGACACTGGGAGGACTCACCGCTGACCTTCGCAAGCGGGGTCCGGGGTTAAGTCGCACTGAGAAATTCGCAGTTTCCGGTGACAGATAAAGGAAAAAACCTCGGGAGGTGCGAGGTGATTTTCGCGGGATTTTCTCGGGTGTTCGGGGGGTTACCCGGAGGGTCTAAGACAAGCTTTTCGAGGGAATCGGCCACAGGCCTTGAAGGGCCGTTGCAGATGACAGAAAGGAGAACCCGAGGATGGGGGGAATGAGGGTCGGGTGATGCTGATGCCGCTGAGAAAAACCTGAATTATTTATTGCTCTGACTGGCGCTTTCGCGAGCAAGCCCGCTTGTACACATTTGAAATGCATACTCCTGTGGGAGCGGGCTTGCTCCGGGCGGCGATCCGACGAAGGGGCCGAAGCAGACAACATCAAACCAACAGACACGCCCCTACTGCACCAACTGATTGATCTCGATGATCGGCAACAACACCGCCATCACAATCACCAAAACCACCCCGCCCATCACCACGATCATCAGCGGCTCCAGCAACGCGGTCATACCCATCGCCCGGCGCTCGATATCCCGCGACAGCGTTTGCGCTGCACGTTCGAGCATCGGCGGCAATGCACCGGTTTTCTCGCCGCTGGCGATCAGGTGAATCAGCACTGGCGGAAACACGTTCTCCACTTTCAGCGCTGCCGCCAGGTTCACACCTTCGCGCACCTTGGCGGTGGCCTCATTGACGCTCAGGCTCAGGCGATCATTCGACAAGGTCTGCCGCGCTGCTTCCAGCGCGCGCAACAACGGCACCCCCGCACCGCCGAGAATCGCCAGTGTCGAGGCGAACCGTGCGGTGTTCAGCCCCAGCACAAACCGCCCGATCAGCGGCAACTTCAGCACCCGATGATGCCAACTCAAGCGCGCCGCCGGGTTGCGTAGATACAGGCGCCAGCTCCAGAACGCACCGGCCATGATACCCGCGCACAACCAACCCCACGCACGGATGAAATCACTGGCATTGAGCATCGCCAGCGTCAGCCCCGGCAGATCCTGCCGTGCCTGGGAAAACGCGCTGACCACCTGCGGCACCACGTAACTGAGCAGGAAGATCACAATGCCGATCGACACCAACCCGACCACGCCCGGATAGATGAACGCGGTGAGAATTTTGCCGCGCAGGTTGTTGCGTTCTTCGATGTAATCCGCCAGCCGCTCCATGACCTGCGCCAGATCGCCGGACTCCTCGCCCGCCGCAATCAGCGCCCTATAAATCTCCGGAAAATCCCGTGGCCGCGCCGCCAGCGCTTCGGCCAGGCGCATACCGCTGCGCACATCGGCGCGCACGGCGCTGAGGGTGTGGGCGATGTGTTTTTTCTCGGCCTGCTCGACCGTGGCGCTCAACGCGGCCTCCAACGGGAGGCTGGCGCCCAACAGACTCGACAACTGTCGCGTGGCCCAAGCCAGATCGTTATCCGACATCCTGGCACTGAACAAGCCACCGCCACCGTGCTGGGAGACGTCGCTTTCCTTCTCCACCGACAACGCCGTCAAGCCGCGTCCGCGCAGCGCGCCAAATGCCGCGCCCTGACTCTCCGCCTCCAGATGCCCGGATTCGATCTTGCCGCTGGCATCGGCGGCTTCAAAACGATAGCGATTCATCAGGCGTCCCGTGTCACACGAAGGATTTCTTCCGGCGCCGTGGCACCGCTGCGAATCCAGCGCTCACCGTCCTCACGCAGGCTGAACATCCCGGCCTTGCTCGCCGCCGCACGCAACGCCTGCTCCCCTGCCCCTTGGTGAATCAGGGTGCGGATGTCGTCATCGATGCAGAACAATTCGTGAATGCCGGTACGACCGCTGTAACCGGTGTGATTGCACGCCGCGCAACCCACCGGGCGCCAGGTGCCGGGCGTCGCCGTGTCTTCCTGTTTGCACTGATTGCACAGGCGACGCACCAAGCGCTGGGCCAACACCCCGAGCATCGACGAAGCCAGCAGAAACGGTTCGACGCCCATGTCGACCAAACGGTTGACCGCCGACACCGCGTCGTTGGTGTGCAGGGTCGCGAGCACCAGGTGACCGGTCAGCGAAGCCTGCACCGCGATCTGCGCGGTTTCGAGGTCGCGGATCTCACCGATCATGATGATGTCCGGGTCCTGACGCAGAATCGCCCGCAACGCCAGGGCGAAAGTCATGTCGATCTTGGCGTTGACCTGAATCTGGCTGATGCCCGGCAAGTCGTATTCCACCGGATCTTCCACGGTGAGGATGTTGCTGGTGCTCGCATCCAGTCGCGCCAGCGCCGCATACAAACTCGTCGTCTTGCCGCTACCGGTCGGGCCGGTGACCAGCACGATGCCGTGGGGCTGGCGGATCAGGTGATCGAGTTTGGCCAGCACCTGCGCGTCCATGCCCAACGTTTCCAGATGCAGGCGCCCGGCCTGCTTGTCCAGCAAACGCATCACCACCCGCTCGCCATGACCGGTGGGCACGGTGGAAACACGAATATCGATCGGCCGCCCGGCTACGCGCAACGCAATGCGCCCGTCTTGCGGCAGGCGTTTTTCGGCGATATCGAGCTGCGCCATGATCTTGATCCGCGACACCAGCGCACCGTGCAATGCCTTGCGTGGCGACACCACGTCGCGCAGCGTGCCGTCGACCCGGTAGCGCACCACCGAATGGGTTTCGAACGGTTCGATGTGAATGTCGCTGGCCTCGTCGCGCGCCGCCTGGGTGAGCAAGGCGTTGATCATGCGGATCACCGGCGCGCCGTCCTGGGTGTCGAGCAGGTCGGTGATTTCCGGCATGTCCTGCATCAGGCGGTCGAGGTCGACTTCGTTTTCCGCCGCGCCAACCACCGCCGCTGCGCTGCCGGTGTCGGCGTAGGCACTGGCCAGCAGGCCGTCGAGTTCGTCATCGCGTACCCGCTCAAGCTTCGCCGCGCCGAACTGCCGGCGCACCTCGCTGATCGACCAGCCCGGCGTCGACGGGCACACCGTCAGCACGCCGTCGCGCAGCAGAATCCGCTGCGCCTTGGCCCAGGCGTAGGGCAATGCGCTCATTGCAGCGGCACCGCTTTGATGGTCGCGCGCGGGCCGGTGCCCGGCAGCGACGCCGGCACGCCCTGCGCAGCGGTCGGCAATTGCGGCGCCTGCATGTCCGGCATCGCCCAGCTGCGTTCCGGTTGCAGACCGCCCTGAGCGCGGCGCATGAAATCGTAGCGGTTAAGCGTGATGCTGCGCCCCGCCGCGCTGTCGCGGATGATGTACGGGCGCAGGAACACCATCAGATTGGTCTTGGTGATCGAGCGGCGCTCGTTGCGAAACAGCGCGCCGATCCCTGGAATCGTCGACAACCAAGGCACTGCGTCGTTGCTCTGGCTGTAGCCGTCCTGCAGCAGACCGCCGAGCACCATGATCTGGCCGTCATCGAGCAGGATGCTGGTGTCGATCGCACGTTTGCTGGTGACGATCCCCGCCGAGGTCGAAGCGGCCGAAGCGCGCTCGTCGATGCTGCTGACTTCCTGATAAATGTCGAGCTTCACCGTGCCGCCCTCGGAAATCTGCGGCCGCACGTTGAGCTTCAAACCGACCTCTTCGCGGGTCACGGTCTGGAATGGGTTGTTGCTGGTGCCCCCGCCGCCAGTCACGTAACTGCCACTGACAAACGGGATGGTCTGGCCGACGAAAATACTCGCCGCTTCGTTGTCCAGCGTCAGCAGGTTCGGCGTCGACAGCACGTTGGTGCCGCCCTTGCTCTTCAGCGCCCGGGCCAGCACTTTCAGGTCGAGAATCTTGCCGATGCCGGGGATGTCGACGGTGCCGTTGACGTAGCCGAGGTTCAAACCTTTGGGCAACACATCGACACTGGTCTTGCCGTTGACGTTGATCCCCGAACCGCCAAGGTTGGCACCGCCGATCACGCCATTACCAGCGAGATTACCGGTCTGCCATTGCACGCCGAACTCGCTCGCATCGTCCTCGCCGACTTCGACGATCAAGCTTTCGATCACCACTTGGGCGCGACGCTGGTCGAGCAGGTCGATGACTTCACGCAGGTTGCGGTACAGCGGCTCCGGCGCGGAAATCAGCAAGGTGTTGGTGGTCGCGTCGGCCTGAATAGTCACGCCGCCAGCGCTGAAGGCCACGTTCTGTTCGCTGCTTTGCGCATTGCTACTGCCGCTGGTGGCGCTGCTGCCCTGGGCGTAACTGCCGCCGGTGCTGCCGCTGTTGGTGGTCGAGGTGCTGCCGTTGGTTTGCGTGCCGCTCTGGCCGTTTTGACCTCCGCCCGAATTGGTGGAGCTGCCCATCGCACTGAGCACCGAGCGCGCACTGTCGCTGGTGCCGCTGTCGCTTTCGCCAGTCAACAATCCGCGCAGGGCCTGGGCCAGTTTTCCAGCCTGGGCGTTGCGCAGATAGACCACGTGCAGATTGCTCGGATTGCTCTGGGCGTTGTCGAGTTTGTAGATCAGGTTGCGCGCCAGCTCCGTGCGCTCGGGGCTGCCGGCGCGGATGATGATGGTGTTGGAGCGCGGGTCGCCGATCACTGCGATTTTCTGCGTTGGATCGTTGCCCGGTGCGTCGAGTAGGTCGGCGACCATCGGCGCGATATCGGCAGCGATGCCGTTCTGGATCTGCACCACGTCGGTGTCGATGGCGCTCGGGGTGTCGATGCCCTGAATCAACTGCGCGACCCGCGTGAGGTTCTCGGCGTAGTCGGTGACGACGATGGTGTTGTTGCCGGGATAAGCGTTGATAGGATTGTTCGGCGACACGATCGGGCGCAGCACCGGGATCAGGTTCACCGCGTTCTCGTATTGCAGGCGGAACGTGCGGGTGAGCATGCCGTTGCCGGCCGGTTTGTCAGCGCTGTAGATCGGCCCGCCGAGCAACTTGGCGTCGGCCTCCGGCACCACCTGCGCCACGCCGCCGACATCGACCACGCTGAAGCCCTGCATGCGCAGCGCCGCCAGCAGCATGTCGTAGGCTTGATGCGCCGGCACCTGACCTTCGGAGACCAGCGTCAGGTTGCCCTTGACCCGTGGATCGACCAGAAACTGCTGGCCGGTCGAGCGCGACAACGCCCGCACCACCGCTTGAATATCCGCGTCGACGAAATTCAGCGTCACCGGTTGATCGCCCAACGGATTGGCCGGCAGCGTCGTGCCCCGCGCCGAACCGCCACTGCGGGCGCGTTCGGTGATGTTGTGCAATTGCTTCGGCGCAGGTTTTACCTGAACCTGCGCGCGCTCGCGGTCGAGCACCGCGTCGCCACTGCGCTGGGTGTTGGCCAGCGGCCGGCCGAGTTCGCTGTCCACCAGCAGGGGCGGTTGATTCGGTGGTGTGGTGTTGCTGCACGCGCTCAATGCCATCAACAGCATCGGCAACGCCATGCGTTTGGATCCTGACCCCTTCATGAAGCTTCCTTAGCGCCCAGCGCCTGATCCATGCGTACGGTGCCCGACAGAGTGCCGGCCGTGTCATCGGTCGCGGCATCGTCTGCGCGTTGCAGACGGGCCTCGACCACTTGCAGTGAAAAATTCCGCGGTTGGCTCAGCAGCCAGTCGAGCACGGCGTCGGCGGGTGCCGCGTCGAAGGTCAACTGCCAGCCGGCGGACGCGGCCGCCAATTGGTAATGGCCGCCCAGTCCGCTGGCCTGCAAGGTCTGTTGCAGCGACTGCTCCAGGTTCTGCCCGTCGGGGCGCGCGCTGACGTCGCGCAACAGCACTTCCAGCGCTTCGGCCTGTGCGCGCAGCTTTGGCGTTTCGACTTGCGAGGCGGCGATCTTTTTCAGCGGCGGCTGAACCAACGCCACCCACACAAACAGCCCCAGCAACAGCGCCGCCATGCCGACGACCATGCGTTTTTCCCGCACGGCCAACGGCTGCCAGCGGGCCTGCAACTGAGCGTTGAAGCGCTGCCAACCGGCGCGGTATTTCGCAAGCGATGGGCTATTCATCTTCGGCTCCGCTGCTGTCGTCGTTGTCGGTGGCGGCGGTCGCTTCGCCTGCCGGGCGCAGGACCCAGCCGTCGTCATTCGGGCTGATGCTGATACCGGCCTGGGCCAGCGTGCCTTGCCAGTCCTTGTCGTTGCCCGAACGCCGGGCCTCGGGCAGCAGACTCAATTGCAACGCGCCGTCGACGAACTCCAGACGCTGCACCGTGCCCGTCATGGACGGCATGCCGCTGCCGGCCTGCGACACCAGCCGCGTAAAATCCTGCCCCGGCGCATCCGCCGCGCCTTGCTGGCGAGCCGCGATTTGCTGACGCGCCTGTTGCAGCGGATTGAGTATCACCGGCAACTCGGGGAACACCTGCTTCACCCGCTGCGCCATCTGCGCCTTGAGCTGCTGGCCCTGCCCGGCCTCGCGGGCGGCGTACAGGTTCAAACCGATCACCCACACCGCCAGTGCCAGCGCACAGCAACCCAGCGCCCTGCCCCAGCCGCGATGTTCGGTGCCCGGTTGTTGAAGGCCGCCGTGCAAGCCCCAGTTTGGCAACGGGCCGGAGCAGCGTTGCGTGTCGGCCAATATCGATTGCACCGCTTCGGGCGCGCCGTCACCGACCCAGTGCGCCGGCAGACCGGTTTCCAGCAACCACGCTTCATCGATCATCGGCTGCACCTGCGCCGCATTCGTGCCGTGGCGCAGCAACAGATGATCGTCGTGCAGACAACCGACGCCGCCGACCATCACCGGCAAACTGTAGGCCGCCGGGTACAGGCCTTTGAGGTTCAAGCCGAATTGCCCGAGGTGCTGCAATTCCTTGCGTGCTACCCAGGCAATCTGCACCTGGCCGCTTTCATTGCGGGCACTGTGGGCGATATGCATCTCGGCGCTGTCACCGAGCATCAAGGCCTGTGCCGCACATTGCACCGCCGCAGCGGTTTTGTTCGCGGGCAGCGGCGGCAGATCGATGCTCGCCAACAGGCTGTCCGACGGGTGCAGAAAACACACCAGCGGTTGCTTCGGCAGCGCGCCGAGTCGCACGCGTTCCTGCCGCGTGACCTGCCCCTGACGATCCAGCCACACACAATCCACTTCACTGTCGAGGCTCAGCTCCGCCAGCGGCGGCAAACTCACGCGCAACTGGCTCATACGCCCACCCGCGACCAGATCACTTGCGGCAAGCGGTCTTCACTGCGATGCAACAACGCATCGAGGCTCACTCGTCGCTGATCACGCCGCGCCTGCCCGCGCAGCCGAAACCAGTCGCTGGTGATGCCGACCTTGACGCTGGTGATCTCCAGTTGCGGCAAACGCAGCCGATTGACGAAATCCCCGCGATTGATGAACCAGCGCCCGGCATCACGCTCATTGATCAACGCCTGCGCCCGCTCCAGCGACAACCCCGGCACATAAGCCGCCAGCACCGGCGCCGTGGCCGTGTTGCCATTGAGCCAGGTGGTCGCCGGAATCACCGTCAGGTACGGCGCCAGTTTCGCCAACAGCGCATCGTTGACCCCGTCGACACTGCGCAGATCGTCAAGCGTGCGCAGCATCGGCAAGGTCGGCGATTGCGGTTTGCGCGAAGCAGACGGCGACGTCGCACGCCCGCTGTCGAAGGTATTTTTCGCCACAGGCTTGTCCACCACTTGGGCATTCAACAGGTGCGGATAAGAGCCAATCACCCGCTGACTGATGCGCCGGCTCAAGCCGCTGCTGACACCGATCAACTCGCACAAACGCTCGAACGCCTGCACCTGCGCGTCATCGATCCGCTCGTTGGCCACCAGATTGCGCAGATTGAACTTGCCCTGCTCGTCCTCCAGCCGCCCCTCGAAACCCTGGGTGTTCAACAACTGCGCCCAAGGTTGATCGAGGCGAGTCAGCGGATCGCGCTGCCGCGCATCCCACAACAATTGCCGACTGATCTCCAACCCGCCGTGCAACACCCAACGGCCCTGCACCCGCAGTTGTTCGGCCTCCAACGCTCGGGTCGAAACGCTCTGGCGGGTCAGCATGCCGGCGGCGATCACCGCGACCACCGCCGCAATCAGCAGCGCACTGATGATCGCCATCCCCTGCTGGTTCGATTGGCTGTTCATGACCGGCCTTACAACTGCCAGGAACCGATGTCGGCATTCACGCCGTCGCCGTCAGGCTGGCCGTCGGCGCCGAGGGAAAAGATGTCGATCTCGCCGTTGGCACCGGGATTAAGGTACTGATAAGGACGACCCCACGGGTCATTCGGCAGACGCTCCAGGTACGAGCGCCAGTTGCTGTTCTTCGCATCGGCCGGCCGCTCCACCAGCACCTTCAGGCCCTGACTCTGGCTCGGGTAAGTGCCGTGATCGAGGCGATACAGCTTCAGCGCCTGCATCAACCCGCCAATATCCTGCTTCGCCGCCGTGGCCCGCGCCTGATCCGGCCGGTCGAGCACCTTGGGCACCACCATCGCCGCCAGAATCCCGAGAATCACCACGACCACCATGATCTCGATCAGCGTGAAACCCTGCTGCCCACGGGGCATCCGGCTCGGTCGATTGGGCTGTTTGAACTGCGCGATATCCATCTCGTCATTCCCTGGCTTGATTCGATTCGACGCGCAGTGTTGCAAGAAGATATGTCAGGGATGTTGAAAATCCTCGGGTGTTTTCGTCGTCAAGCCGTCAAGCACGGGCGTTAGCGTCAAGGGCTGCCCGACCGCCCGAGACCCCGATGCGCACCCCCTCCCCGCAAGCCGGATTCACCCTGATTGAAGTGCTCGTCGCGCTGGCGATCATCGCCGTCGCCATGTCCGCCGCCGTGCGCGTGGCGGGGTTGATGACGCAGAGCAGCGGGGTTTTGCGGGATCGCTCGATTGCGATGATTGCGGCGCAGAGTCGTATGGCTGAACTTCGGTTGGAAGGCAAGTTGCCGATGGGCATGAAAGCGCAGGATTGCGATCAGGGGCGGCTGATGCTGCGCTGCGAGCAGATCATCTCTGCCGCGGAAAACGGCCGCTTGCTCAAGGTCGGCCTCCAGGTCTTCGACCGCAGCCAGGAAGCGCCGGCACTGGCGAGGCTGGAGACGTTGCTCAGCCGCCCGGAAAATCCTTAGCCCTAGCCCTAGCCCTAGCCCCCGAAATGGTCGGCCTCATCGATGGCAAATGAATCAGCCGTGGGACATTTCCGACACCTGTCTAAAAATCTAAGCCAACTTGCACATACCGCGTTGAATCCATAATCAACTCGGTTTCTCAGGTCGATGTAGAGCGCAAGACACCTCGGTCGGCCCCCTCTCCCTCCGGGAGAGGGCTGGGGTGAGGGCCGCCCTTGACCCACTCGTTTAACCACCCCCAAAAACCCCGTTTAAAAGACACCCTCCGTTACTTCCCCAAGGCTACACAACCTTGCGTCATTACCTACGACTACGCCAGAATCCGCCGGCTTGTGCGTCTAGTACGCGGGTCTTATCGTTCCATGGTCACTGAAAAGCAGTGATCGGGTTTGGTAGCCCGAGTTAACTAGTCGCATAGCACGCCATTCGCAGACCTCCCATGGTCTGTACTTAATGGTGGCCATGCGCAGGGCACTTTCGAGTGCGCCGGGTTCCTAGTTACCGGTCTACCAACCCGCGTATTGGCCGCCACCCTTCGTTTGGTAGCGAGGGTGAAGGCTCCTTTTCAATAATTAGGAGTTTCATCATGATCAAACCAACACCAAACCCACCAGAAACCGACCCGGTTTCCCCCTACCAATTCCCCGATTCCCGAACCCTCAACGAAGCCGCCGAACGCGCCCTCGACCACTACCTCACCCCACAACAACGCATCATGGGCAGCCATCACAAACACGACCCCATGTACCTGGCTAACCCGGCCTACAACACCGAATCCCTGCTGGCCAACGCCAGCGAATCACTGGGATCGGCCAGCGAAATGCTCAACAACTTTGCCGCCACGCTGGAGCCTGCGCATCGCAAAACCGCGATTGGGATTGCGCAGTTGGTGATGTTGAGTGAGTTGGCGGTGAATCAGGCGCTGGATCATGTTGAGGTGAAGGCGTAATCGGCTGAGCGCTGTAGCTCAATAGACGAAAAGAAAATGGCCGAGGTCGTCAGGTGTAGCTGACAACCTCGGCCAAAGAGGCGGTGCAATTTTTCCGGCACGCTTCAACGACATATTGAGACATCCCCCATTTCTGCCATTCACGATCTACTGCTTTTAGCCATTAGCGTCCGTTGTCTCTGCACCGAGCGTCTAGTAAAAGGGCTTATCCAATTCCCGATACTGAAGCGAATTTATGATTAATGGTCATGGTCAACGTGTTTGTAATCGATGCGGCGAGCTCATAACGGCTTACTGTCCATCGGTTGAAACGCTAGCGATCATTGGGGGCTTCCACGAGAAGGGTGATCAAGCCGTAGTAGATGAGATAGTCCGTCGAGAAAATATTGATCCGGATATCGTTTGGGAGTACTTCCGCCATCGAATGGCACCTCAGTGCGAGCAAAAGCTTGCCCACTGCCCATACTGCGCAGGGCAGTTGAGGACTTGGCGTGCGCGCCAATGCATGCATTGTTTTAGAGACTGGCACTGACGCAAAGCGGTTATCGAGCTGCCGGATGCGCCTTCATAGCCAGATAGCGGCGACGCGGGTTAAGCAACAAAAAGGGGACCGATTGAGATGAATCAGTCCCCCTTTTCACGATTCGACTTGCTCGCGAAGGCGCCAGAATTGATACCAACTTAATCAGCAGGTGATCCTGAGGTCTGCTTCACCGGCAATTGCAAATTATCCAACGCCCGATTCACCGCCAACTCCCCGAGCATGATCAACTGCGCAATGCCCACCAACGCCCGACGCTGCGAAGCCGGCACCAGACTGGCGATGTTCTGGGCAATGGTTTGGGCCGAAGCGAGTGTTTCACTGGCATCAATCAGCAGTTCTTCGTTTTTGTTGTCCGCAGTCACGGCATACATCCCGCGGGTTCTACGTGGGGGCGGCGTGGAGCCGGGCGGACAGAGGTAATGGTCGAGCGCGCGATCGGCGGCTTCGTGCAGTTTTCTGGAATCGATGGATTGGTAGGGGGAAACCGAGTCGGTTTCGGGCGGGTTGGGTGTTGGTTTGATCATGGTGAAGCTCCATTTTTATACCTGGTGGAACCACCAACACCTGTCGCTAAACAAGTAAGGGTGGCAGCTGTGCGCGGGTTAGCGAACCGAGAGGTATAAGACCCGGCAGACCCGAAGATCTCCCACGCACAGCCACCATATCGTCATCGCAAATGTCTGCGACAAACTGGAGCGTCGTTGAACTTATACCTGGTCGGGTCGCTAAACCCGGTCGCTGGGTTGCCAGCGACACGTAGACGATAAAGACCAGGTACAAAGCGCACAAGCCGGCGGATTCTGGCGTAGCTGTAGGCAACGGCGCAAGGGTGTGTAGCCTGAGAGAGTGTCTGGAGATGTCTCTTTAAACGTTCGTGTTTATCGGAATTCTCATTGCGTCTCGGACCCCACGACAGATCCGTCCCCTTGCCCCAACAGACGTAAGCGTCCGGCGAACACATCCCCCTGAGGCTGATAGGGGGCCATCGCCTCCATTGAACCGAAGCAGTAGTAGTTATACGGAATCTGTTCTCTGCATAATGACTGACCGGCCATGTTTAGGGTGCCTGTTATGCCAGCCTCCGCTGATCAAAACTCCGCTGTCGTTTTATGCGCTGCTTCCAATAATGACCTGGAAGATCTGGTAGCCATCAGGATTGAGGCCATGCGCGAGAGCCTTGAACGGCTTGGACGATTTAACCCAGATCGTGCGCGCGAACGATTTGTTTCTGGGTTCGACGTTAACAGCACTCGCCGCATAGAAGTATCAGGTGATCTGGTCGGTTTTGTCGTAATCAAAGACCACCAGAGCGACCTTTTGCTTGACCATTTTTATGTGATACCCAGTGCTCAAGGAGCAGGAATCGGCTCTGAAGTTCTTACTCAGATCTTCAGAGAGGCTGATGAGATCGGGCGTCCCATCAAGGTCGGTGCTCTCAAGGAAAGCGCTTCAAATCGTTTTTACACTCGCCATGGCTTCGTGTTCGTCGAAAGCGGTGAATTCGATAATTATTATGTCCGAGCTAACGGTAATGCCGTTGACTTGGGTGACTAGGCAGATCTTGATACGCCGCCTAGTCAGACGTTGCACCGTTAGATGAACAAAGGGGACTGATCCTGAGAAATCCCCGCTTTTTCTTACAACAAATCAAGAAGTTGGGAATTGAAGAGACCTGCATGGGTCGGCAGCTTGTATTGCACCACACAAAAACAAGATCCCGATCCCATGCAGGCCATCCGATTCTTACACAGCGCGCTCACCCAAGCACTTCCCTCCGTCCATTCTCGTCGTCTGAAAACATTGATGTGTTGTGTCAGCGCATTACTTCGAGGACGTCGGCTCACTCTGACAGGGCTTGGTCGATTCATGCCCGGCAAGGCCTACCCCAAGCACGCGATAAAGCGAGTGGATCGGTTGTTGGGGAATCGGCATCTGCAAACCGAGCGCTCGTTGTTTTACTGGGTCATGTTGCGAGCCTTGCTGGGGTCGCTGAGACATCCGTTGATTCAGGTGGATTGGTCGCCGATCGATGCGGCTGGAGAGTTCTTTTTGTTGCGCGCGGCCATACCTTTGGCAGGACGTTCGTTTCCTATTTACGAGAGCGTTCATGAGCGTGAGGGGTGTCCGAAATATCAAAAACGGCTGCTGCAGACGTTAGCCGAAATGCTCCCCAGAGACTGCGTTCCGATCCTTGTAGCTGATGCGGGTTTTCGCCGCCCGTGGATCAAAGCAGTCGAGGCACAAGGCTGGTATTACGTGGGGCGTGTGCGTAACCGAGACCTCTATCGTAGCGACGCACACACTTGGCTGCCGGTTAAAAATCTTTACGCCCAGGCATCGGCTTCGCCGAAATCATTGGGGCGGATCGAGATGACCCAAAGTGCTCCGCACTTCATCCATTTGTACTGTGTCAGGCATTCAGCGAAGGGTCGCAAACACCAGAGAGTTACGGGATCAATCGCCAAAAACAAACTCAGCAGACAGTCGGCCAATCGTGAACGCGAGCCTTGGTTATTGGCCAGCAACCTGCCGGAGGATCAATGGAATCCATCGAAAGTCGTGGCCATCTACAAGCAGCGCATGCAGATCGAAGAAGGCTTCAGGGATGTTAAAAGCGAACACTTTGGCGTGGGCGTGACTCGCCATCGGAGTCATTGCCCGCGCCGAATCGAAGTGCTTCTACTGATCTCGGCATTGGCCAACTACATCATTTGTTTGACGGGGTTACAGGCCCGTGAAGCGGGTCATGAACATCGCTTTCAGAGCAATAGTCTTAAACGCCGACGAGTGTTGTCACTGTGGCGGCTGGGGTTGGAATATTGGCGTAGCGGACGCGGCTCAACCTCTCGAAAAACGTTGGAGAGGCTGGAGCTTGCGTTGCGAAGCGAGGTATACCAACAAGCACAGGCTTTGGAGTAGATTTGTGGGGATCTCTCAGGGACTGATCTATTTTCTGGAAAATAAATATGTTCCCTTTTTCTTCGGCCAAAACGGACGTACGCAAGCGGCCATCCGTGAGCGGCAGCTTTCGGCCAGAAGCTGTCATAGTTCTTTCGCTATATACTTTCAAGAGACTACGAATTAATAATCTCGAGAAGTAGTTCAGATAAGAAGGATTAGAGAGCAAATCCCATTATGTGCTGCTCTCTCGGCAAGATTCTTTAGTTATCATGTAGCACATTAGCCGAAAATGTCACTTGCCCCTTTGCCCCAAGATTTCCGCTATCCGCCCTCATATTTCCGAAGCTTCTGCTAGCGCAATGCTAATTGTGCTTGTTTAGCCAGACATATCTATCAAGCAGTTCACCTTGGCTTGCTCACGATTTTTCGTTTAAGCAAGTATTTATCTTTGTTGGCATACTTAGACTTTTATCAGGCTCTTTCGGTTGCACTGCTTTGCATGGGGCATAATTTGAGCTTTCTGCCTTTAGGTGAAACATAGAAGTAAAGCACGGTCAGGGAGAGGGATATGAGATTAATTACGTATACATTGTTAGATAAAAAAGTAAACTCTTTAAACATTCAGTTTGTAATTGATATTGGCAGCTATGCGGAGTTGGCTGGCAACATCATAGATAACAATCCGTACCAGCGTAACAGGGTAAGCAAAAGCGGCAGCATTTATAATCTGCTGAAGGAAGACATTCTTAAAGAGTGCATAATTCCTCCTATTGTATTGGCCTCCACATCTACATTAAGGCCCGGCAGATCGCACGATGAACTTCTAGACGAGGTTCTAGAAGAATTTGGAAGTCTCAAAATTTTAGATGGCTTGCAAAGATCTCTTTCGATCATAGATGTATACAACAACAATCGAGAGCACTTTGATGGGCTTGATCAGAAGTATATGATCAGAGTCGAGGCTTATCTTTCTATCAGTGACAGTGGCATTCTATATAGGATGCTAACCCTGAATACCGGCCAGACTCCGATGACATTACGCCACCAGTTAGAAATCTTGTTTTCTAAATATATAGACGAAGGGGTCGACGGCGTAACAATTCTGCGAGAAGTTGACGAGGCAGCTGTTAGAACAATCAATGCTTATCGGTTCTCCGACTTGATCGAAGGCTATACTTCATTTTTAGAACGAAATGAACTGCCAATTGACCGATTCGACATTCTTCAAACAGTTAGAACCATAAAATTTATTTCCGATGAAGGCGCCGAAAGAATAGAGTTTACAGATTTTGTGATCTCTTATCGTGCGCTATCGCTCGCATTTGATAATCAATTTGCGGGCTGGCGATATCCGGATGACGTAGATGAAGATTTGCGCACTAACGCCAATCCCTTTGGGCGCGAGGTTTACAAAATCTTCAATAAAAGCCAGCCATTAACAGGCTTTGGTGCTGCAATAGCGGAGTTGATGGGCTCAGGGGTAATCGCAGGCCTGAATGATATCGACGATTTAGTTCCACGCTTGGTTTTTGGTGATAATGATTTACTTCGATTAAACAAGTATTTGGACGATATTCGTGAGGAGTCAAAAAAGATTGGCAATGGCCAGCGAATTTACTTCAAACTATTCTTTAAGTATCTATTGGATCGCGACGGCAGCTCTTACTTAAACGTGTCGGACTCTTTGGAGAAGGCGAGAAATCGAGCTATTGCAGAGGTCTGATTGTCATGAATGACTTGATCGAGCTATCGGATGCTAATGTGCCGCCTGCTTATTTTGAGGACTCATTACCTGAAGTGCAGACAGAATATGGAGTGAGACTATATACGAAATCCGTGCCGGACGAGAAAGAGATCGCGGAGATTTTTATATCAGCCAACCCTAGAGATGTTCGAATTGGATGGCTGATACCTGTGCTTTCTATGATATCTTCGGAGCATGATGAATATGAGAACAAGTATTTCAGAAAGCACGTATATGAAGCAATGAAGACACTGAAAGGCCAAGTTCTTCCCGAAAGCATCTACGTATTAGTTTACAGTAAGCGTATTTTAGAAAGCGTCGAAATCCACTGCGACGGAGAGTTGGCCCTAGCATTTTTGTTGCATGGCATATATCCATATTACGAAAAGTGCTCGCTTGCAGGCGTGGATTTTAAATTACCGATTTCCTCGAAGATTGTTGTCCGCCAATGCTTCAATGGCGATCTAGCATCGGGTTTCTTCAAGACGTTACTGGGCGAGGTTCTGCCTTCTGAACAAAACGGCTATGCTAGATTCATGTTTTTTTATCAGATATACGAGCTTGCCATGGAGTTCGTATTTTACAAGAAGGTCAATGAGCTTAAGATAAAGCGAAGCCATCTCGGCATTATAAGGAAGCGCATCGATGACTATTCATCTGAAAGCAAGCTTATAGGATTGCTGTATACAGAAATGCAGCGCGAAGAGAAAGACACCAACTTATCCGCTGTCGCCAAACTAATATTCGAAGATGTAAAAGATGCCAGCTATTACACCGACACGATGAAGTCTGGCATGCTTTATGATATTAGAAATACGCTTGTGCATAGTTACTATAGATTCAATATTGGCGATAATCTTGCTTACTTAGCGTCATACATTGAAGATGAAATATTTTATGTGCTACGTTACCTTCATTCTACCGAGGGAATGAGAGGCGAAATCGAGAATAGCTACTTTGGGGGGGCAGCCTAACCGGCTAAGTAAACTCTGCACAAAGCAGACCTCCCTTGCAGTGACTTTTTGGAGTGACTGCTTCTGGCCGAAAGTCGCCGTTCGTGAGCGGCAGCTATCGGCCAAATGCAGCCGTTCATGGTTACCGCTCCCGCCCGCAAACAGTAGACGCAGGAGACAAGCGTCAGTCATTTCCATAGTCTGGTTCGTAGCTAATCTCACGCTCGTCAACTTCAACAATTTCCTCACTCAAACCGGCAGCTGAAAGCTCATCAGTGCCCACAAGGTGCAAGTTGCATTGATCACAAATGAATTCAACAGGAGAATAAGTTGTCTCAACCTCTTCATAACCAGGACTCACTTCCTCCTGATCATCCGTCAGCTCTTCATAGTCTTTGTCCCCGCCCAAAACTGCAGTGCATTGGCAAGCTGGACATTGGCGAGTCCAATATCGAGCGTACCTTCCACTTGTTAGGCGATAAAGATGCCACCAAGAGCGCTCCCCGGATTGAGATCTTTGATCTTCCAATGTTTTTGGAGCCCGCCTCTTGCCATCGGCGTCTTTGCTGAAATTGTCTCGCGCATGTTCAATTTTTTGCAATGCAGATTGACACTTGAGATGAGACAAATGACTTATGAGTTCTTCTTTCTCTGCAGCCGCACCGCCAATGAAGTCTTCAAGATCTTTATTCGCGGCCTGCAAAATTAATCGCACTGCATGCCACAACTTCCCCTCCCACACTTCCAAGCTAATCCCAATATATGCAGCGTGCCCTGAATGAAGTTCGGCATTGCGGCGATCGGCCAAATCTTTGCATGAGTTATAAGCTAAGGAGTTGAATCCTGGAATGACATGTTTAAGGCGCAGGAACACCTCATTGGCATCAATGGTTCGAACAGCCGTAGCCGTCGATATGCCGCAAGCTTCCAACATGCTATTAGAGTTTTTAGGGTCCACGACCAGGCTCGGGTGGATCCTTGCCAGTGCGAACTTACCAAGCAACTCAAGAGCCAAAGTTGCCCATAGTTGGTATGCATCCTCCGCGTCAACTTCCTTGGCCTCAAGCGCGCGCCGGGCGTACAGCGCTGCTTTGCCATAAAGCGCATCATCTGAAAGTGCAGGCGGAATCGCTCGTGTCGCTCCACGTCTAGTTGTATTCATATCCAATCCTTCAATGAGATGCGCAAAAGGGTGCGATGACCGATACAAGAGGCATTACCCCGGCGATGAAGTACCGTCCAATTGTCAACTATAAGAATTACACCGGCTGTCCACTCCAGATTCAAAGACGGTTGAAGTGAATGTGACTCTAATCCCTCGAATATAGTACGCCCCTCTTCTGTATGTGCAGTCATACAAGCCGGATCGAAACGAATCCACGTTCGATCCGTATTGGCTATCGTGGAATAAAAGCTTGAACGCCCATTCTTCACTGTGAAAGTCTCGCGGTGACTTGCGAGAAGTGGAAACCCTGCATCTTTGACTTTCAAAAGCTGCGTTGGGGGTGCTCCACCTCCGTTAATCGAGTGACAGCCTAAAATCAAATACCGTGGTGGTATCGGCAGATGTGATCCATCAACATGCCAAGGCTGAGCACCTGCTCCAGAAAAGCGACTTAACGAGCTTAGAGGAGCTTCATCGGCTCTCAGCGTCTTCAACGTTTCTAAAACCTTTCTATTTCGCCCGGCTACAACCGAACCTCCCATATACAAGGCGAGCTCCTGCATAGTCTGTGAAACTGACATGGAAGGTCTAGCATTTAAAGAAACATAGCCATGATTGCGAATTGCTGCATGCAGTCCATCGTAACTGTGATCCATACCTATGACTCTTATAGTGTTTCATATTCGAAAAATATCAATTTCAGCGCCATCGCGGCCGTATGATCATTCTCGGAATGCGTCTCCTACCTTTGTAGTGCACTTTTCCGCATAGAGCAAATTAACTGCCAATCTGTAAGGCAGAATTCTTAAACGTGGTGATATTCAACTGACAGAATGTGAGACTTGGTCGCCACTGAGATGCGGACACTGAAGAAGGCATTCTTTAACGACGCAATGAAAAAATACCGTGTGCGAGCGAAAAGAGGAGAGTCGGACGCCGCCCTTTTGCTGATGGTCAGTTGCAGCAGCAATCGGCCAGAAGCGAACTGCAAACTCATAAAATCCCCCGGCTAAGCCGGGGTACTTCTTGAGATTTGATCGTGTGATGCGGTCATCGGAAACCTTCTGCCACTACTAAGAGATCGGTTAAACGAAATGGAACCTTGCTTACACGAAGTTGGACAGTAAGTGTCACGTCGTCTTCATTCCGAAGAGGCGCAAGAGGGCTATCTTCGGTGCGATCCAGAAACCCCTTGGTGAGGTATTGCATGAGTTGGCGAGGCAGCGGGTGGGCCAAGAGATAGGCGAAGAACTAAAATAAGTCCTAAACATGGAGCTTATTCTTTATAGCCAGAAGATACAAATCTGTATTTTACTGCAATGCCTCTATTGGAGTGGCGGCGCATAGCGCCGCGATTTGTAAAAAATGAGATAACTTTGCAATGAGAAAATCTGGCGCGGTCAAGCCTTGTATTTTTCGTACTCTTCTAGATATAGTCGCTCGGACTCGTCGCGAAATTGATTTCGCCTTCGATGCAAATCTATTAGTTTGCTGCTAATGCTTTTGTAAATTATTTGGTGAGCTTGGTTTTTTAGATTTTCTTCATTGTACTCATCAATTTCAAAGTCGTCGGAAAGAGCTAGGTTGACGAGTGATAATAAGACAGACTTATCAATTTTATCGATGGTTTCGTAACTTCCTTCGGCGTCTAGATAGTACCCTTGGCTTTTTTCAATTTTTAATATTTTCATATCCTGCCTTCCTTTCCATGTAAGCGGATTCGCCTGCTTCCAGAGAGTCCATGGTCACTTTAAAGTTATTAATTTTTTTACCGTCGGTTGAAATTAATTCTCTGCTGGAAGGATGTCCAGAATATCTTCTGTATATTATCTTCTCCTCTTCAAGTTCTTTGGCAGTATAGATTGTGTAGTCGGCTTTGATGGATGCACCTACGACACTATTATGAGTTACAATAACTACCGGCATGCTTTTTGATATTTCTTTGAGCATCTGATTGACTTCACTCTTTAGGAAGAGATTGTCAAATGAAGACTCTGGCTCGTCGATAAGTAAATAGTCAAAGTTTTGAGCATCCTTTATTTCTTGCAATAGTCTAAATTCAGAACGCTCTCCGCCAGAAACCTTAAAGCCATCTTTGTTCAAGATTTCATACTCAATGCATGCAAAATATTTATAAAATTCTGAAGGAGTGAATGCTTCGTTTGCTTTCAAGCTGGAGAGGTATTTTGCCGGATGTGCGTAATCTCTGAATGCATCACTAAAAGCAACCTTTTGGCCGCTAACATTTTTGATTTCACCTGGACCTTGAAACGCACGTTGTTTACAGACGATCTTAAACCCTTGAAAACTTTCTTGATATATTGTTTTCTCTTCCTGAAGCAGCTTGGCGATTTCGCTAAACTTCAGAAGTTTCTTGTGCTCAAACATGACTCGATAAAGGTCAACATCTTTGATTTGAGTTGCTGAGGTCTTTAGTTGAAGTTTGCTTTTAATATCGCGAATAATGTCATTCACCAAACTTTTCTTTTTTCTCTCGTAGGCTCTGGACCACAAGATGGCTATTAATTCGCGGGCCAGTGCCTTTAGGGCGTTTGTATCGATATACCTGTCTATGATATCTCTAAATTCAATATTTTCTATCAGCTGCCTTACTGAGCCGACAAGTTCGTTGAGCGATGTGTGTTCACCTAAATCGAATAAGGTTTCATTGAATAACGAAGCTTTGGAAAATGAATCAAATTTCTGTGCCTCTTCGGCTGATTTCATTAGAGTGTCTAAGTAATCTGCGACTCTTCGTTTGTTGGTTTCAGTATCGATACTCAATACATCGTCTAATACCGTTTTGAAGGGAGCTAGGTGCTTGTCTGAAAAAATACTTTTCTTGCGCGTTACATCTGCATTGAATTCTTTTTCATAGTTGGCATCGTCTCTTTGTACAAGAGAGAATTGAGGAATGTATTTTACGTTTTCGCAGCTATTGTTTATCTGGGTTAAGGTTTCGGTTTTTCCCGAGGATCTAGCCCCAAGAATTACATTTAGGCCAGTTGAGAGACATTGCCCATCCTCAAATACTTGGAAAATTGAATTACCATCAAGCTTTGAAAGAGATACCTTGCTCCTGTCGCGCAAGGCAAACTTCAAAGATTTTAATGATATATCCCCGCAATCTATGTAAGTCTGCCTTGTTGGGAATTTAGTCATCCCCACGTAAAATCGCATGTCGCTGAAGATTACTGGTGTAAGTTCGGTTTCATCTTTTGACATGCGAACAAATTTTTTAGGACTGTCGACCTCACCTGCAGAGATTACATCCTTAAGTCTTTTAATAGTTTCTGCGTGAAGACTTGGCTTCTTTTCATAATGGGGGATCAACAAATAATTGTTAAGGTCACCAAAAATTCGTATCAAATCATCGACATTGATTGAGTCGCCGATTGCTACCACGTTCTTGGCTACTTCATTCGCCTTAAGTTGAAAGCCTTCAAGGTCATGGTTTTCTGAAATTAGAAGGAGGTGCCCGGCGTCTAAGTTTATCTCAATGCCGGGAAAGACGGCGCAGTTTAGTGCTTCACAAATTTCATTAAACTGAGCAAGATCAAAAATATCATGATTCGTTATGGCGATAGCATCTAACTCTGCTATCTCAACATATTCTTTAAGTTTCTCTAGTGAGAATTCGAAGTATGAGTCGCTGATTGTGGAGATGGTATGCATGTGGAGGTCAATTTTCTTCAATCTTCGCTCCTCAAATACAAAAAAATCCAGCTTGTGAAATGCCTCTATCATCTGAAATTGAGGCACTTAATTCGATTGATCAAATGCCTTTGTAGCAAATTTTTTTTGGCAAAAAGCCACTACCTAGAAGCTAGATGGGTGAATGCTGGTTGTCCAGTAGAACTCTCAAAAAACGAATAATGCGTGAAGGACGCGAATTCACTTTTGCCATGGATAAGGTGATGGGATGAAGCCAGATCTAGTGACAGGCCTTCGAGAGTTCATTGCAAGGCTGGGAATATCGTTACCTGGAGAAGGCGATGCTCGCCGGGGCAGGAATGCCGTCGGTGGCTATATCACGTAGCTGAGCAGATGGAGTCAAATTAACGTGTCAATGCCCGGACGGCTAAGTTCGATACCGAGGCGCTGTGTAAACACGACGAGCAGGTTCGCCCTAGGCAGTTTGCTAACCGTTCGAGCGTCGATGTCGAAACAGCGATAACGGCACAGATTTATTTAAAGTGTTCGCAAAGTCCGCTTTTGGCCGAAAGCGGGCATAACCGCCGTCACTTCGTATCATTCACGGCCTCACCAACCTAGGCATCTCCACCCCCTCCCCCAACCTCTCCACCTCCAACCGCACCCTCTCTCCACCCTGCTCAATCACCACCCCATCCCCCTCCACCGCCACCAACCTCACCCCAGGACTCACCCGTTCCCCCTGCAAAAAACTCCTCGGCGGTCCGTCGTTGAGGCTGAGTATCGCCACCGCCCCCCGACTCCCCGCCATCACGCCACTGACCTTGATCTCCACCGGCGCCGTGCGATTGGAAAACCACTGCAACGCAGGATTATCACTGCGCGCAGCGAGCAGTTGCGGGGTGGCGGCCGGGGTGTGGGATTCGGCGGTGGTCAGGAGCAGGGATGACCAGGTGGCGATGCCGACCAGGGCGGTCAGCAGTGCGGCGGCCTGGATGATTTGGGGGGGTGAAAAGCGTGCGGTGAATCTCATGGGCTGAATCTCCTTTTAGTCCCGGTGACCAGACTACGCGGCAATTCTCACGGTTTTATTTCACACGCCTTACATGTTGGCCGTGCAGGATGGTTTTTTGGGACGGGGCTGGACGCAAGGGAGTGCGCATTCGATGAACCGGTGCAGGCAGCAGGGTTTTACGCTGATCGAGTTGATGGTGGTGCTGGTGATCATCGGCATCGCCAGTGCGGCGATCAGTTTGAGTATCAAGCCCGATCCGTTGCAGTTGCTGCGCAAGGACGCCGAGCGCGTGGCGCAGTTGCTGCAGATTGCCCAGGCTGAGGCACGCGCCGATGGCCGGCCGATTGCGTGGTTGAGCGATGGCAAGGGGTTTCGGTTCAGTCGGCGCAGTGACAGTGGCAAGGGTTTTGATCATTTCGATCGGGACCCGCAGTTGCGGCCGCGTCCCTGGCAGAGTCCGAAGCTGGAGGTGCGGGTGGAGCCGAAGCAGAAAGTGGTGCTCAACGCGGAGTGGATCAATCCGCCGCTGCAGTTGACGTTGTCTGACGGGCTCAATCGGTTGAGTGTGCTGCGCGATGCTTCGGGCCGGGTTAGCGTGCAATGAACAGACAACAAGGTTTTACGCTGATCGAGGTGATGGTCGCGATTCTGTTGATGGCGGTGGTCAGTCTGATTGCCTGGAAGGGGCTGGACAGTGTCACGCGCGCCGACAGCCATTTGCAGGCCAGTGGTGAGCAGAGTGACAGCCTGTTGCGGGCGTTGAACCAGATGCAGCGGGATGTGGAGATGCGCGCCGGGATCGAGCTGACGGAGCCGAAGAAGGTCGGCACTGAGGATGAACCGGCGACGGCGCCGCCTGCCGTTACGGTGCGCAGCAGTGACAGCAAGGGGTTTCGGCTGGACATCATTCGTAGTGCGGCAGATCAGCCGGGGGCGTTGCAGCGGGTGCGGTGGTGGCTCAAGGGGGACACGCTGTATCGCGCGGTGGCGCCGGCGCGGAGTCGGTATCCGTTGCCGGCGCCGACGGCTGGGGTTGCGGTGTTGGGTGAGGTGAGTGATTTGCAGGTGCGGGTTTGGGAGATGGATAAGGGGTGGCGGCAGTTGAGTGGGAATCGGAGGGAGGATCCGTTGGGGTTGGAGGTGCGGTTGACTCGGGAGACGGCGCAGGGGGTGGAGAAGTATCGGCAGGTTATGGGGCCGTTGGAGTAAGTCCTATCACCTCGATACCTTTGTGGGAGCGGGCTTGCTCGCGAAAGCGGTGGATCAGCTGCGAATATATTGACTGACACGACGCTTTCGCGAGCAAGCCCGCTCCCACAGGGTTTTGGGGTGTTTGTGGGTGTTGTGTTAGTTAGCTGAGGACGACTACGCCACCCGGCAGTTCGGTGCATTTGACGCCGTAGGCATCGCGGATCAGTGCGCCTACGCCGGCCAGTTGGTCGAGGGAGAAACGGGCTTGTACGCGGCGCTGGCCGAGTTCTCGGTTGAGCAGTAGCAACATGCCTGGGCGGTAGCGGTTGATCTCGTCGATCATCTGGCTGAGGGTCGCGCCGTTGAACACCAGCACCTGCTGACGCCAGTTCATCACCGCCGCCGTGTCGACGCTTTGCACGGTGCCAACCTGTTGCGCGTCATAGGTCAGTTGCTGGCCCGGTTCCAGGCGCAAGCTGCGACCTTCAACTTCCACGTCCACCGCACCATCGAGGCACGTCACGCACACCTGCTGATCGAGGTTACGCAGGTTGAACCGCGCCCTGCTCGCCCGCAGCCATCCGCCACCGGCCTGCATCGCCATCGGCAGCCGCGCGGTCTGCACTTCGACTTCGCCGCTGACCAGTTCAAAGCCTTGCACGCCCTCATCCACCGAACGCTGGTTGATGCGGGTCTGGGTGTTCAATTCCAGGCTCAAACCATCGGCCGGTTCGACCCGTCGTTGCTGGCCGACTTCGGTGATGTAATCGGCACCAAGCCCGGAGAACCCGCCCGGTATCGTGCCGCGCACCAGCAAGAAAGCCGCCGAAGCAGCCATCGCGCCGCCGAGAAACGCCCGGCGTCCAAACCGGCGTGGCGCCAGCGTCGCTTCCACCGCCGGTTGCAGCAGGTGCCACAGGGCTTTGCACTCTTCAAAGGCGCGGGCGTGTTCGGGGCTTTGGGCGCACCACTGGCGCAGCGCTCGGGCGTCGGCGACCGTGGCGCGGCCGGAGGTCAGCAGGATCAGCCAGTCGCGGGCTTCGCTTTGCAGACGCTCGGCAGGCGTGGGCTCGGCAGGTGTCAGACGGAAGATGTTCAAACGCGCAGGTACTCGACGGGTTGATCGGGACACTCAATCGGAGCTTCATTCACTAGACGGTTTTCCGGCCCCGCGACCGAACCGCTGAAACACTTTTCTTTCCAGTTTGGCCGCGCAGTGTCCGAGGGCGGCCTTGATTTCCTTCTCGACCATGCGCGTGGAAATGCCGAAACGCTGGGAGATTTCCAGGT
The DNA here is from genome assembly GCF_000633255.1 of Pseudomonas sp. H1h. Lineage (GTDB taxonomy): Bacteria > Pseudomonadota > Gammaproteobacteria > Pseudomonadales > Pseudomonadaceae > Aquipseudomonas. The sequence goes on along the minus strand of NZ_AYMJ01000009.1, from coordinate 10,802 downwards.
GCGGCGCTTCTTCCAGCCGTGCGGCGATGAAGATCCGACGACGCCGGGCCGGCAGCTCGTAGAGGGCGCTGAGCAGCGACTGGATTTCCTTTTGGCCGCCGACCACGCGCATCGGGTCCAGGGCTTCGTCGCTGACTTGCAGCAGTTCTTCGACTTCGCTGCCGGTGAGCAATCGCGCATCGGCCTGGCGGCGGTCGGCGGCGATGTTCAGGGCCATGCGATAGAGGTAGGCGTTGGGCCGCAGCAGGTTCGGCGGCGCTTCCATGCGGTCGACCCGCAGATAGGTTTCGTGCAGCACGTCGTTGGCCAGGTCCTCCGAGCCGAGACGGCGTCGCAGGCGCACCCGAAAGTCCTCGTAGGACGTCAGGAACAGCTGGACCATCGAACTTTGTCCGGCGTCTTTCATCCCCCGGAAACTCCTTCCCATTGTGTGCATTCCATGCGCTTTCCTGACGATTCGGGTAACAACAGCAACGTGACTGGCTGGCGTAATGCGCCGGGTGTCGGCCGGTCGATTTTGAGCGTGTGAAAACTGTCTACCAGCGCTGCATCGCGCCGAACATCACCGGTCGAGGTGACCAACCGGTTGTGCTGCACCACGCCGTCACGGCCGATCCACAGCTGCAACACCGCACGAAAGCTGCCGGGCCGGGTGAGTGGCGAACGGCACAGGTTGCGTTCAATCGCGGCCTGCACCGCCGTGGCGTAACTGCGGTTGACTGCTGCGCTGGCGGGGGTCGGTTTCTCCGTCGGCAACGGCACATCCTCGACTTGCGCCACTTGCAAAGTGAACGCGTCGTCGCGGCTGTACTTGGCCATCAACCCGCTGCCGCCGAGCATCCGGCGCAACGCTTCGGCGGCGGTGAATTCGCCATCCACCGCCAACGACCGTCGACCGCGACTCAACTGGCTGTCGACCAGCACCGCCATGCCGGTGGCGCGGCTGAACTGATCGAGGGCGCGGGCCAGTTCCTGGGCCGGGATGTGCAGCGTCATGCGCATCGTCGCCGGCACCGGGTCGGCGCTGGCACGGCTCAGAAACAAGCCAAGCAGCAGCCCCAGACAGAGCTGGCGCACGAGCGCTGAGCGCACAACATCCTCCCTGGCACGGCCTCGCTGCACGGCTGATGTATCCCTGAAAACCGTCATCCTGAGGGCTGTTTATGAATCTGGTGTGACGGCCACTGCAAAAAAACCATCACGGGATCGGCGCCGCCGTTGCACTAGACTCTTGAGCTAGAGCGGCCCCTTCGGGCCGGCCAGGAGGCCAGCATGAAATCACTGTGGACATTGGCGTTGAGCGGGCTGTTGTTGACGCTGTCGGGCGGCGTGCATGCCGAGCAGGCAGTGGGTTGCGTCGAGGTGACCGTCGGCGGTTACAAAGCGCCGAATTACGACTGCCTGAGCCAGCAGATGGGCAACAACCCCGACGGCGCGGCGGCTGCGCAGAAGAATCAGGAAGCGATGAACGTGCCGGTCAACAAGCGACCGCCGAATCAGGTGGGACTGGCGACGCCGGCGGCCACGTCGACGCGGATGGGCAATACCTTCGGCACATCAGTGAAACCGCAGCGGCCACCGAACTGACTGATCTACTGTGGGGGCGAGCCTGCTCGCGAAAGCGGTGTGTCAGGCGATGATGATACCGACTGCGTTGGCCCCTTCGCGAGCAGGCTCACTCCTACAGGCTTATGTGCTGAACTCAGGATTGGCGGTTGGCCAGGATACTTTGGTGAATTCAGGGTTGGCGGCTGCCGGAGATCCAATGTGGGAGCGGGCTTGCTCGCGAAAACGGTGGGCCAGTCAACGCGAGTCGGCTGATAAGGCCCCTTCGCGAGCAGGCTCGCTCCCACAGGGTTTTGTGATGAGCGCAGGTTGGCGACTGGCTCAGATCCTTGTGGGATCAAGGACCAACCGGCCACGGCCACGTCGACTCTGGCTTTTCTCGACCGCACGTTGCACCTCGCTCAGCGGGAACACTTCGACATCAACCGTGAGATGGCCGCGGTCGAACAGTTCGGCGATCAGCGCCAACTGCGCACCATCGGAGCGAGTGGCAAAGTTGATCGGGGTCACGCCGTAATCGTTGGCCAGGGTCATGCTCGGCGCACTGACCGGCGAGACCAGCAGCCCCCCGCGTTTCAACACGCTGAACGAACGGTTCTGGGTGTCGCCGCCGACCAGGTCGAGCACTACGTCGACGTCGGACACCCGCTCCTCGAACGCCTGAGTGGTGTAGTCGATGACGTCATCAGCACCAAGTTGCTTCAAGTAAGCGTGGTTGCTGGCCGAGGCCGTGGCGATGACTTCGGCACCCAGGTATTTGGCGATCTGCACCGCCATGCTGCCTACGCCACCGGCAGCAGCGTGGATCAGCACTTTCTGCCGACGCTGAACGCCGGCGTGCTCGGTCAACGCCTGCCATGCCGTGAGCGCGGTGGCGGGTACGGCACCCGCCTTCAAGGTGCTGAGCGATTGCGGTTTCAGCGCCAGTTTGGCCACCGGAGCCACGGCTTTGCTGGCGTAGCCACCGACGATGTTGATGAAGCCGAACACTTCATCGCCGATCTTGAACTCGGTCACGCCGGGGCCGGTAGCGGTCACCTTGCCGGACACTTCAACGCCCGGGGTAAATGGCAACTGCAGCGGGATGAACGCTTTCATCGCGCCGGACAACACCTTCCAGTCGATCGGGTTGACCCCTGCCCCGGCGACTTCGATCAACACTTCACCGGCGCCGGCCACAGGGTCGGCGACCTCTTCCAGTTGCAGCACTTCGGGGTTGCCGTATTCGTACACGCGGATGGCTTTCATGGGAGACCTCGATCGGTTGGAGTGGATAGCGCGTGATCAGTGACGACGAGCGTCAAGGCTGAAACGACCGGCGCCGAACGCGACCACTTGCAACAGGCCACCGGCCATGGCGATGTTCTTGAAGAAGTGGATGAACTGGTTCTGATCGCCCAGCGCACTGTGGAACGCCAGCGCGGTAACCACGCTGAACACGGCCAGCACAGCAGCAACGGTGCGGGTGCGGTAGCCGGCGATCAGCGCCAGGCCGCCACCGATTTCAACGACGATTGCCAAAGCCAGCGCCAGTTGTGGCAATGGCAGGCCGACAGAGCTGATGTAGCCGATCATCATCGCCGGGGCCGCCAGTTTGGAGAAACCGGAGAGGATGAAGATGGTGCTGAGCAAGAGGCGGCCGATCAAGGAGGCCGAGGCCTGGGTGACGTCGGAGCGGTTTTGTTCTGTGGTGGCTTGAGCGATTTTTGCGGTAGTGGTCATGGCGGTATTTCCTTTGAATTTGGGGTGATCCGAGATGAATCGTCCAGGTGAGGAAATGGTGCGCTCGGCCAGCTAATCTGAATAGCCGACTAATTTCGATCATGATGTTCTATTAAATAGACAAGCTGATGAGCCTCAGCGACGATACCGGTACGCTGGATATGACGAGGAAACAGCCATGATTTCTGACCCGGGCACGCCGACGCTGGATCAACTGCGGGTCTTTCTGACGGTGGTTGAACTGGGCAGTTTTGCCGCTGCGGCGAGGAAACTGCACCGCGCGACGTCGGTGATCAGCTATTCCATCGCCAACCTGGAGCTGCAGTTGGGGGTGACGCTGTTCGATCGTCAGACCACGCGCAAACCGCAACTGACCGAGGCCGGCCGAACGGTGCTGGCTGAAGCCCGGACCATCGCCAACGGCGTGCACGGCTTGCGCGCCAAGGTCAAAGGCTTGTTGCAGGGTCTGGAGGCTGAGGTGCATGTGGTGCTGGACGTGATGCTGCCGCCGCAGCGGGTGGTGGATGCGTTGAAGTCCTTTCGCGAGGCGTTCCCCACGGTCGCCCTGCACTTGCACATGGAGGCGCTGGGGGCGGTGACTGAGCGGGTGATCAATCGAGGCGCGATCATTGGCGTGAGTGGGCCGATGAATGAGGGTATTGAGGCGATAGAGAGAATCGGTGCCGGCAATGTCGAGTTGATTCCAGTGGCAGCGCCGCATCATCCGTTGGCGGCGAGCGAGGCGAATGCCCCCGGTGCCGGGCGTGAATTTACACAACTGGTGCTATCGGACCGTTCGTTGCTGACCAAGGACCGCGACTTCGCCGTCCTCAGTAATCGCACCTGGCGCCTGGCGGATTTGGGGGCCAAACACATGTTGCTGCGCGAGGGGATTGGCTGGGGGAACATGCCGTTGCCGATGGTCGAGGAAGACCTGCAGTCCGGTCGGTTGGTGCGTTTGAACCTGCCGGAGTATCAGAGCGGAATTTATCCGTTCGACGTTATCTACCGCACCGACCTGCCACCAGGGCCGGCGGCGCGGTGGTTGATCGAGCGATTTGTGCAGCAGAGTGTACGGGGGGATGGGTAAGCACGTTTTCTACAGTACCCACCCGATTCGCGGCTACCCGCTCCTACAGGTTTCTGTGGTGAACTCAGGGTTGGCGGCTTCCGGAGATCCAATGTGGGAGCGGGCTTGCTCGCGAAGGCAATCTGTCGGTCAAAGTGATGGCGACTGACACGGCCCCTTCGCGAGCTGGCTCACTCCTACAGGTTTCTGTGGTGGGCTCAGGGTTGGTGGCAAGCAGAGATCCATGTGGGAGAGTACGTCAGGTCAGGCAATGAGGAGGGTGACTGACACCGCATATAGCTTCATTTGCTGCGAGTGGCCCCTTCCTTGTGTCGATTGCTGGATAATGCCAACGAATGTCAGCGAGGCAATTGAAGCGCCTGACTTAACGAGGACCCCAGATGACCGTAATCACCGCACGCCAATACTCGTCCTGGCTCCTGCTCACCCTGCTCGCCACCACCCTGGCGCTGACAGCGGGCTGCTCAAGCAAGCGCTACGCCACCAACGGCTCCAACTGCTACGCCAAAGCGGTACCCACCTCCGGCGAAGGCGGTTTGGCCTGGGGCGACACATTGAGCATGGCGCGCAAGAAATCGATGAATAACTGCATGCGTTATGCGAGCCGATCCGGAGGTACGCCGAACACCTGCCAAGTGGTGCAGGCGCAATGCAAACGTTGATCACAGCGCGTCGGATCGGTTCACTGAGCAAGCCATTCGATGTTCCGCAAGTGGTGCTCGTTTCGCAAAAGAATGACGGCGACTGACAGGTCCCCTTCGCGAGCAGGCTCGCTCCCACAGGTTATCGTGACGTACACACGATCCACTGTGGGAGCGAGCCTGCTCGCGAAAGCGCCGGGGCAGGCAACGATGCCCCGGCAGCATCGTAAAAATCGCCGACACCTTGGTAATCCATCTCAACGTCAGCCACGAGAAAGTTGACCAGCGTCGACTTCACTGCCTTCTCGTCCATCCCTGAATCTCCATGATCCATGACGGCAAAACCAACTGCGGCGAGGGGACAGATCCCCTCGCCACGAGGCTTGCTATCAGCGATTCAACCCTGCCGCATTGGCCCGTGCCGCATGCAGTTTCTTATAGCTGTCGATCAGACGCAGGTGACGATCCAGCCCTTCGAGCTTCATGCTGGTCGGCGTCAACCCGTAGAAACGCACGCTGCCGTTGACCGAACCGATCGCCGCATCCATACGCTCGTCGCCGAACATGCGGCGGAAGTTGGCTTCGTAATCGGCCAGTTCCAGATCCTCGTCCAGCTCCATTTCCAGGCACACATTCACGGCCTGATAGAACAAGCCGCGTTCGACGGTGTTGTCGTTGTATTGCAGGAAGGCTTCGACCAGGTCTTTGGCCGGTTCGAATTTCTGCAGGGCGAGATAGATCAGCAGACGCAGCTCCAGAATCGTCAATTTGCCCCACGGCGTGTTGTCGTCGAACTCGATGCCGATCAGCGTGGTGATGTCGGTGTAATCGTCCAGCTCACTGTTTTCCAGACCCTGTGCCAGGTTGCGCAGGCCAACCTTGCTCAGACTGTGCAGGTTGAGAATGTCAGCGCGAAATTGCAAAGCCTTGTTGGTGTTGTCCCAGATCAGGTCGTCCACCGGATAGATTTCCGAGTAGTCCGGCACAAGGATCCGGCAAGCGTTGGCACCGAGGTCGTCGTAGACCGCCATGTACGCTTCTTTGCCCATGTCTTCGAGGATGCCGAAGAGGGTTGCGGCTTCTTCGGCATTGGAGTTTTCGCCCTGACCGGAGAAGTCCCACTCGACGAATTCGAAGTCGGCCTTGGCACTGAAGAAACGCCACGACACCACACCACTGGAGTCGATGAAGTGCTCGACGAAGTTGTTCGGCTCGGTCACTGCCTGCCCGGAGAAGGTCGGCTGCGGCAAGTCGTTCAAGCCTTCGAAACTGCGGCCCTGCAGCAGCTCGGTCAAGCTGCGTTCCAGGGCCACTTCCAGGCTTGGGTGCGCGCCAAACGAGGCGAACACACCGCCGGTGCGCGGGTTCATCAGGGTCACGCACATCACCGGGAACTCACCACCCAGCGACGCATCTTTCACCAGTACCGGGAAGCCCTGCTCTTCCAGCCCTTTGATCCCGGCGAGAATGCTTGGGTACTTTTCCAGCACCTCTTGCGGCACGTCCGGCAAGGCCATTTCACCTTCGAGAATCTCGCGTTTGACTGCGCGCTCGAAGATCTCCGACAGGCACTGCACCTGCGCTTCGGCCAGGGTATTGCCGGCGCTCATGCCGTTGCTCAGAAACAGGTTTTCGATCAGGTTGGACGGGAAGTACACCTCCTCGCCATCCGATTGCCGCACGAACGGCAGCGAGCAGATGCCGCGCTGGGTGTTGCCGGAGTTGGTGTCGTACAGGTGCGAGCCTTTAAGCTCGCCGTCGCGGTTGTAAATGTCCAGGCAATATTCGTCGAGAATCTCTGACGGCAGCTCGTCTTTCGGGCCGGGCTTGAACCAGCGCTCGTTCGGGTAATGCACAAACTTGGCGGTGGCGATGTCCTCGCCCCAGAACTGGTCGTTGTAGAAGAAGTTACAGTTCAGGCGCTCGATGAACTCACCCAGAGCCGAGGCCAGCGCGCCCTCTTTCGTCGCGCCCTTGCCGTTGGTGAAGCACATCGGCGAGTGCGCGTCGCGGATGTGCAGCGACCAGACGTTGGGCACGATGTTGCGCCACGAGGCGATTTCGATTTTCATGCCCAGATCGGCGAGAATCCCTGACATGTTGGCGATGGTCTGCTCCAGCGGCAGGTCCTTGCCAGCGATGTAAGTGCCTGCCTGCGACGTCGAATGCGGCATCAGCAGCGCCTGCGCATCGGCGTCGAGGTTCTCGACTTCCTCGATCACGAACTCGGGGCCGGTCTGCACGACCTTCTTCACCGTGCAGCGGTCGATCGAACGCAGGATGCCCAGACGATCCTTCTCGGAGATGTCTGCCGGCAATTCGACCTGGATCTTGAAGATCTGGTTGTAGCGGTTTTCCGGGTCGACGATGTTGTTCTGCGACAGACGAATATTGTCGGTCGGGATGTTGCGCGTTTCGCAGTACAGCTTCACGAAGTAAGCCGCGCACAAGGCCGACGACGCCAGGAAGTAGTCGAACGGCCCCGGTGCCGAGCCATCGCCCTTATAGCGGATGGGCTGATCAGCGATCACCGTGAAGTCGTCGAACTTGGCTTCAAGTCGAAGGTTGTCGAGAAAGTTGACCTTGATTTCCATGCGGGTTTACCAGAGAGCAAAAACAATTGGCGGCCATTATCCGGGTTTTCAGCCTGACGTCTTGTGCTTTTGCGTAATGGTGGCCGAGCGGACCGCTGCGCCGCGCCGTGCGTCTGCGAAGTCGGATAACAAAAATGCCATTAGCAGTGAATTATTTCGTGTCTTCTTGTATCTGACGCAAAGAGCCTATGCCAGCAAAACAATGGCATCGAATCCGTTCAGCTATGAGTGACCCGCATGAAATCAAGGAAAAACACCGTCAATCCCATCGGATTGAAAGACATCACCATTGTCGACGACGCCAAGATGCGCAAGGCGATTACCGCCGCCGCACTGGGTAATGCCATGGAGTGGTTTGACTTCGGGGTCTATGGCTTTGTCGCCTACGCGCTGGGCAAGATCTTCTTCCCCGGCGCCGATCCCGGCGTGCAGATGATTGCAGCGTTGGCGACCTTCTCGGTGCCATTTCTGATCCGCCCGCTGGGCGGCCTGTTCTTCGGTGCTCTGGGCGACAAGTACGGGCGCCAGAAAGTCCTGGCCGCGACCATCGTGATCATGTCGCTAAGCACCTTCGCCATCGGCTTGATTCCATCGTATGAATCGATCGGCATCTGGGCGCCGATCCTGTTGTTGCTGGCGAAAATGGCCCAGGGTTTCTCGGTCGGCGGCGAGTACACCGGCGCGTCGATTTTTGTCGCCGAATACGCGCCCGACCGTAAACGCGGCTTCCTCGGCAGTTGGCTGGACTTCGGTTCGATTGCAGGTTTCGTCCTCGGCGCCGGGGTGGTGGTGCTGATTTCGACGATCATCGGCGAAGAGAAATTCCTCGAATGGGGCTGGCGCCTGCCGTTCTTCCTCGCGCTGCCGCTGGGTATGATCGGCCTTTATCTGCGTCATGCGCTGGAAGAGACTCCGGCGTTTCAGCAGCACGTAGAAAAACTCGAAGAAGGTGATCGCGAAGGCCTGGCCGGCGGCCCGAAAGTGTCGTTCAAAGAAGTCGCGACCAAGCACTGGCGCAGCCTGATGACGTGCATCGGCGTGGTAGCGGTGACCAATGTCACCTATTACATGCTCCTGACCTACATGCCCAGCTACCTGTCGCACAACCTGCACTACAGCGAAAACCGTGGCGTGCTGATCATCATCGCGATCATGGTTGGCATGCTCTTCGTGCAACCGGCGATTGGTTTTATCAGCGACAAGATCGGCCGCAAACCCTTCATCGTTGTCGGCAGCATCGGCCTTTTCCTGCTGGCGATTCCAGCGTTCATGCTGATCAACAGCGGCAAGATCGGCCTGATCTTTTCCGGCCTGCTGATCCTCGCCGTGCTGCTGAACTTCTTTATCGGCGTGATGGCCTCAACCCTGCCGGCGATGTTCCCCACCCACATTCGCTACAGCGCACTGGCCGCCGCCTTCAACGTCTCGGTGCTGATCGCCGGTTTGACGCCGACTGCCGTGGCCTGGCTGGTGGAAAGCACCGACAACCTGTACATGCCGGCCTACTACCTAATGGTGATTGCCGTCGTCGGCCTGATCACCGGAGTGACCATGAAAGAGACCGCCAACAAACCGTTGCGTGGTGCCGCACCGGCAGCCTCGGACCTTGAGGAGGCCAAGGAACTGCTCAAGGAGCACCACGACAACATCGAGCAGAAAATCGAAGACATCGACGCCGAAATCGCCGAACTGGAAGCCAAGCGCAAGGAGTTGGTGCAGCAGCATCCACGTATTAACTGACGTCATGAGGTGGCCGCTCGAGGCGGATTCGAGTGGCCACCTACGCTCGGTGTGAAACTAAATCCGCAGGCGACAAGTCACTGACTTTAGCGGAGGTTGAGTCATGTCGCCGAACCTCGATTATTGAAGATCCCAGTGTGATCAATCACTCCGATAGTCGCCACAATCTCTCGTTGGACAGCCTCAACTTCTTCCTCGCCGATGTGCGCGACGGGCTCGGGCCGTATCTCGCCATTTACCTGTTGGCAGTGCATCACTGGGAACCGGCCAGCATCGGACTGGTGATGACCCTCGCAGGCATCGCCGCCCTCCTCACCCAGACACCCGCCGGAGCCCTCGTTGACAACACCCGCAGCAAACGCGCGGTGATCGCGATTGCCGCGCTGCTGGTGACCGGCAGTTGTGTGGTGCTGCCCTTCGTCACGTCATTTAGCCTGGTGGCGATCACTCAAGCCTTGAGTGCCGCTGCTGCGTCGGTGTTCGCCCCGGCCATCTCGGCAATCACCCTGGGTATCACCGGCCCCCGAGCATTCACTCGGCGCACCGGACGCAATGAGACGTTCAACCATGCTGGCAACGCTTGCGCAGCGCTGCTGGCCGGAGGCTTCGCTTACCTGTTCGGCCCGGTTGCGGTGTTCTACCTGATGGCCGTCATGGCACTGGGCAGCGTGGTGGCTGTGAGTTTCGTCCCTGCCAATGCCATCGATCACAATCTCGCCCGGGGCCTGGATCCGAGCGACGCCACAGACAGCAAAGCACCTTCAGGATTATCGGTGCTACTGACCAACAAGGCGCTGCTGATGTTCGCCATCTGCTGCGCCCTGTTCCACTTGGCCAACGCGGCGATGCTGCCGCTGGTGAGTCAAAAACTGGCGCAAGTGAACTTGCAGATGGCCACGCCACTGACCTCGGCCTGCATCGTCGCTGCGCAATTGGTCATGGTGCCGGTGGCGTTGCTGGTCGGGGCCAGAGCCGATGTGTGGGGGCGCAAACCGTTGCTGCTGGCAGGCTTTCTGATCCTGCCATTACGCGGCGTGTTGTACACGCTGTCTGACGATCCTTACTGGCTGGTCGCAGTGCAGTTGCTCGATGGCGTTGGCGCTGGAGTTTTCGGCGCGCTGTTCCCGGTAGTGGTGAAAGACCTGACACTGGGCACCGGTCACTTCAACATCAGTCTCGGCGCCCTCTCGACCGTGTTCGGCCTTGGCGCGGCATTGAGCAGCAGCGTGGCGGGACTTGTGGTGCAAGAGGCCGGTTATAGCGCGGCGTTTCTGACCCTGGCAATGATTGCCGGGGTGGCGTTTGTGCTGCTGTGGGTGGCGATACCGGAGACATTGGCGGATCGACGCCGCGCGGTTATCGCTACAACTTGAGGGTTGTCTGTTGGATGCGGAAGGAATGTGCAAATTTGTTCGCAGGCTAAGTAAAAAACTTTCCTGCGGGCAAAAC
>NZ_AYMJ01000008.1 GCF_000633255.1 Pseudomonas sp. H1h | reverse complement strand
TTGACTAGAATTAAGGACTCACCATGATTCCCAACGAAGACCAGACCCAGATCCGCGACATGGCCCGGCAGTTCGCCGAGGAACGGCTGAAACCGTTCGCCGCCGAGTGGGATCGCGAGCACCGTTTCCCCAAGGAAGCCATCGGCGAGATGGCCGAACTGGGCTTTTTCGGCATGCTGGTGCCGGAGCAGTGGGGTGGCTGTGACACGGGCTATCTGGCTTACGCCATGGCCCTGGAAGAAATCGCCGCTGGCGACGGTGCCTGCTCGACCATCATGAGCGTGCACAACTCGGTGGGCTGCGTGCCGATCCTCAAGTTCGGCAACGACGACCAGCGCGAACGTTTCCTCAAACCGCTGGCCAGCGGCGCCATGCTTGGTGCCTTCGCGCTGACTGAACCACAAGCCGGTTCCGATGCCAGCAGCCTGAAAACCCGCGCACGCCTTGAAGGCGATCACTACGTACTCAACGGCTGCAAACAATTCATCACCTCCGGGCAGAACGCCGGGATCGTGATCGTGTTTGCCGTGACCGACCCGAGCGCCGGTAAACGGGGCATCAGTGCGTTCATCGTGCCCACTGATTCGCCTGGCTACAAAGTCGCCCGGGTCGAAGACAAGCTCGGCCAGCACGCCTCGGACACCTGCCAGATTCTCTTTGAAGACGTGAAAGTGCCGGTTGCCAACCGCTTGGGCGAAGAGGGCGAAGGCTACAAGATTGCCCTGGCCAACCTTGAAGGCGGACGCGTCGGCATTGCCTCGCAATCGGTGGGCATGGCCCGCGCTGCGTTCGAAGCGGCTCGCGATTACGCCCGTGAGCGCGACACCTTTGGCAAACCGATCATCGAACACCAGGCCGTGGCCTTCCGCCTCGCCGACATGGCCACGCAGATCGCTGTCGCCCGGCAAATGGTGCATTACGCTGCTGCCCTGCGTGACAGTGGTCAGCCAGCCCTGGTCGAAGCCTCGATGGCGAAACTGTTCGCCTCGGAAATGGCCGAGAAGGTCTGCTCGATGGCACTGCAGACGCTGGGCGGTTACGGTTACCTCAACGACTTCCCGCTGGAACGCATCTACCGCGATGTGCGTGTCTGCCAGATCTACGAAGGCACCAGCGACATTCAGCGCATGGTTATTTCGCGCAATCTCTGACAAGGAATCTTGCCCATGACTTACGAAACAATTCTGCTGGAAAACCACGGCCGCGTCGGTCTGATCACCCTGAATCGCCCGCAGGCGCTCAACGCCCTGAATGCGCAACTGGTCAGCGAAGTGAACCACGCCCTCGATGGCCTCGAAGCGGATGCGAACATCGGCTGTATCGTCATCACCGGCTCGAAAAAAGCTTTTGCTGCTGGTGCCGATATCAAGGAAATGGCCGAGCTGACCTACCCGCAGATCTACATGGATGATCTGTTCAGCGACAGCGACCGCGTGGCCAACCGACGCAAGCCGATCATCGCGGCAGTCAACGGCTTCGCCCTCGGGGGCGGCTGCGAACTGGCGCTGATGTGCGACTTCATTCTGGCCGGCGACAATGCAAAGTTCGGCCAGCCGGAAATCAACCTCGGCGTGCTCCCGGGCATGGGCGGCACCCAGCGCCTGACCCGTGCCGTGGGCAAGGCCAAGGCCATGGAAATGTGCCTGAGCGGACGTTTGATCGATGCAGTCGAAGCCGAGCGTTGCGGCATTGTCGCGCGTATCGTGCCGAGCGATGAGTTGCTGGACGAAGCGCTGAAAGTCGCTGCAGTGATCGCCAGCAAATCGCTGCCGATTGCAATGATGGTCAAGGAAAGCGTCAACCGTGCTTTTGAGGTCAACCTGACCGAAGGCGTGCGCTTCGAGCGCCGGGTGTTCCATGCGGCGTTTGCCACCCAGGATCAGAAGGAAGGCATGGCGGCGTTTGTGGCCAAACGGGCGCCGGAATTTCAGGGCAAATAATGGGTTGACCTGACTGACGCCTTCGCGAGCAAGCCCGCTCTCACAGTGGATCTGCGTCGTACGCAAAGTCCCTGTAGGCGTGAGCCTGCTCGCGATGCTTTTAGAGCTGGTAGTTCTTCAGTTCACGCGCAATCACCATGCGCTGAATCTCGCTCGAGCCTTCGTAGATCTGGGTAATCCGCGCGTCGCGGTAGTATTTCTCGACCGGATAATCCTCCAGGTACCCATACCCGCCATGAATCTGAATCGCCGAAGAACAGACCTTTTCGGCCATTTCGGACGCGAACAGCTTGGCCTGTGAAGCTTCCGACAGGCACGGTTTACCCGCCGTGCGCAGACGCGCCGCGTGCAGGATCATCAAGCGTGCCGCGTTGATTTGCATGTGCATGTCGGCCAGCAGGTTGGCGATGCTCTGGTGTTCGTTGATCGGCTTGCCGAACTGGATGCGTTCACGCGAGTAAACCAGCGCTGCTTCAAACGCGGCCCGGGCAATGCCCAGGGCTTGTGCGGCGATGCCGATGCGTCCGCCTTCGAGGTTGGACAGGGCAATCGCCAGGCCCTTGCCACGCTCGCCGAGCAGGTTAGCCTGGGGAATGCTGCAGTTGTTGAGCGTCACGGCGCAGGTGTCGGAGGCGCGGATGCCCATCTTGTGTTCGGTGCGGTCGACGATGAAGCCCGGGGTATCGGTGGGCACCAGAAACGCGGAGATGCCTTTCTTGCCCAGATCCGGATCAGTCACCGCAAATACGATTGCCAGTTTCGCCCGTTTGCCGTTGCTGACGAATTGCTTGGCGCCGTTGATCACCCACTGGCCGTCACGCAGTTCGGCGCGGGTGCGCAGGTTGTGCGCCTCGGAGCCGGCTTGCGGTTCAGTCAGGCAGAAGCAGCCGATGGTCTGACCACTGGCGAGGTCGGCCAGCCAGGTCTGTTTCTGCTCTTCGCTGCCGTAATTCATGACCGGCCCACAGCCCACCGAGTTGTGGATGCTCATGAACGCGCCGGTCGCGCCGTCGCCGGCAGAGATTTCTTCCACGGCCAAGGCGTATGCCACGTAATCGACGTAAGTGCCGCCCCATTCCTCGGGCACCACCATGCCCAGCAGGCCCAGTTCGCCCATCTTCGCCACCAGCGCGTCGTCGATCCAGCCGGCCTTTTCCCAGGCTTGCGCATGGGGCGCGATTTCGCCACGGGCAAAGTCCCGGGCCATGTCGCGGATCATCACTTGTTCTTCAGTCAGTTCGAGATCGTGCATGGCTCAGCTCCCGCTCTCAGTAAACCCGTGGAAAAAACTCGCGACGTGCCCGGCGTCCAGCGCAGCGAGGGTCGGCGGGTTCCAGCGTGGTGTCTTGTCTTTGTCGATCAGCAGGGCGCGCACGCCTTCGATCAGGTCGCCGCGTTCGAACCACTGGCGATCCAGATGCAGTTCGAGGGCGAAGCAGTGTTCCAGGCTCAGTTGGCGGCCACGGCGAAGCATCTCCAGGGTCACGGCCATTGCCAGCGGTGAGCGGGTCTCCAGCAGGTCAGCAGTGGCGGTGGCCCACGCGTGACTGTCGGCGACCGTCACCGCACGCAGCTGCTCGACGATGCTCGGCACGTCCGGCAGGGCGAAGAAGTGGTCGATGGCCGGGCGCAGCTGTTGCAACGGTGCATCGGCCAGGGTCTGCACGCCATTTTTGGCGAGCAGGCTTTGCAGGTCCTTGAGCGGCGTGTCGTGCCATTCCAGGTGATCGAGTTGCTCGTCCAGGCTCGGCAGTTTGCTGCTGTCGACGTACCAGTCGGCCAGCCCGCAATACAGCGCATCGGCCGCGCGAATCTGCACGCCGCTGACGCCCAGATAGACACCCAGTTCACCGGGAATCCGCGAGAGGAAATAGCTGCCGCCGACATCCGGAAAATAACCGATGGCCACTTCCGGCATCGCCAGGCGGCTCTTTTCGGTAACCACCCGCAAATCCGCACCTTGTACCAGGCCCATGCCGCCGCCGAGGACAAAGCCGTCCATCAGGGCCAGCACCGGTTTGCGGTAGTGATGAATCGTCAGGTCGAGGGCGTATTCCTCGACGAAGAAATCTTCGTGCAGCGTGTCGCCGCTTTTGAAACTGTCGTACAGGGAACGGATATCGCCACCGGCGCAGAAAGCCTTTTCCCCGGCACCGCGCAACACTACGGCAAGCACACTGGGGTCAGTGGCCCAAACGTCGAGTTGCTGCTGCAACTGGCGAACCATGTCGAGGGTGATGGCGTTGAGACCGGCGGGGCGGTTGAGGGTCAGGTGACCGATGTGATTGCGAACCTCGGCCAGCACTTCTTTTTGCGTGGCATCCATGGACGGGGTCCGCGGGGATGAAGCCTGAGCAGTCATCACTAACTCCCTGCTTTTATTGTCTTTATTCGAGAAGCTCGCGCGCGAGCGTTAACGGATCGTAACAGTGCAAATTTGCCGTGTACAACGGGGATATGTGCAGGGGGAGTTTGCGTTTTTGCAGCAGTGCACGGCTAGTCATTGTGGCGAGGGAGCTTGCTCCCTCGCCACACTGATTCAGGTGTTTATCGGGTGAAAACTTCGCCAATGCTGCGGCGTTTGGCGTGCAGCTCGCTGGCGTGAATCAGTTGTTCGAGATCCTCGGGCGTGACGTCGATAAACGCTTGCATATCCGCCAGTGCCAGTTTCAAGTCAGCGGCGGTGATGGCCTGGTTGTCGATCGGCGTCATCAATGGCGCGGGCTCGGTCGGGCGTTTCGGGTAGCGGATGCGCGTCAGGTTGTTGTAGACCAGAGCGCTGAGCAGCATGCACGCAGCGGCCAGCATCACCGGCTCCATGGCTTTCCAGTCCAGGGCGACGGTTGCCGGATCGGCCAGTACCAGCGTCAGCGCGAGCGCACCGGCCGGTGGGTGCAGGCAGCGCAGCCAGCACATCAGGATCAGCGCCATGCCTGCCGCCAGACACGCGCTGCCCAAGGTTCGACCCAGCACGTGGGCCACCAGCAGCGCGACAACACTGGCGCACAGGTAGCCGCCGATGATCGACCACGGTTGCGCGAGCGCACCGGAAGACACAGCGAACAGCAACACCGCCGATGCGCCCAGTGGCCCGATCAGGTGATAGGCGACTTCATGGCCGAACACCTGACCGCACGCCCAGACGCTGAACAGCGTGCCCAACGCCATGCCAATGGCGGCGCGGCTCCATTCGGTGGGGCGGGTGTTGATGGCGGCAGGCAACCAGCGAGCGAGCATGTGAATCGGGTCCTTGCGCTAAATTCGGGGCAAAAAAAAGGACTTGTCCGTTTCGGAAAGTCCTCGAAGCGTTCCAACTATTGGGGGAGGAACGCGCACAGTGTGCCGTGCAAACTCGATGCTGACAAATTCATATAAATGCTGCTTCAGTGCATTATTTTTGAATTGTCGCCACACGCCGCCCACTGACAAAACACAAATACCCACCCAGCGCTGCCAGAGCGCTCAAAGCGTAGAACATGCTTGGCGCCGGCGTGTGCATCAGCAGGAACCCGCACATCACCGGGCTCACCGCGCCGCCCAGCGCGGCGAGGTTCTGTGCACCGTAGTAACTGCCGCGCAGTTCTTCTGGAGCGAGAGTGTCGACAAAAAGGAAATCCGCCGGGTAGATGATCATCTCGCCGAGGGTGAAGATGAACATCGCCACGCACCAGCCAACGAGGCTGTCCGCCAGGCTGAAGCCGATCAGACCGACGATGAACAACGCGGTGCCGCCGGCAATCCAGAAGCGCAGGTGCTCGCGCTTGAGAAAACGGCCGATCTGGTATTGCAGCAGGATCACTGTGATCGCGTTGCAGGCGAGCAGGGCGGCCATGGTGTCGAGCGTCTGTTGTTGGGTGTGGGTCGCCAGCAGGTATTGCGACAGGTACAGGGTGAAGCGCCCGTGCACCAGCGTACTGAGCAGGCAACCGAGGGTAAACAGGATCATCGTGCGGTCGTTTTTCAGGATGATCAGGGTTTTCACGAAGCTTTGCGGTTGGCTGGCCGACGCCAGAGGGTTCACCTCACGGGAGACGCCCAGCAACAGGAGAATGCTGCCACAGGCAATCAGGCCCGCGACAATAAACGGCGCCGAGGGCCAGATCCCGGCAATCACTACGCCAATCATCGGGCCGATGGCGTAACCAATATTGGTCAGTGTGTAGTTCAGCGAAAACGCCTTGACCCGTTGGCCCACCGGCAGATTTTCACTGAGGATCGCCTTGGAGCAGATCAGGAACAGCGCTGAAGCCGTTTCACTGATGATCAGCACCAGCGTGACCAGATACAGATTTTGCGCGAAGGTCAGCAGGATCAGGCCAATGCCGCTGGAGAGCATGGTCAGGATCAACAGCCGGCGCTTGTCGAGCCGATCGATGATGTAACCGCCGTACAGCGAGAACAGCGTGGCGCTGAACACCGCGATGCCCAGCAACAAGCCGACGTCCTGCGGGTTGAGGCCCAGTTTGTTGCTGAGAAACAGGGTCAGTAGCGGACTGATCAGCGCACGGCTGATGACGATGGTCAACGAGGTGACCATCAGGCGGCGGATCAGGCGGGAGTAAGTGGCCACGGCAGTGCAAATGTCCTTATTTTTATGACGCGAAACCCTGTGGGAGCGAGCCTGCTCGCGAATGCCGGGTTTCAGGCGCCAACACAGTTGATTGAGAGGACGCTATCGCGAGCAGGCTCACGCCGACAAGGGATTTGTCGGCTCAGGGCAATATCAGGTGCATGGCGCAGCGTCGCTCGGCGGCAAAGCCATGTTCGACTTCCTTGTGCAGCGCCTCGATCAAGTGCGCCTCAAGCTCATCCGGCGTGGCGATGACAAAGCCCATCCGCTGATAAAAAGGCGCATTCCACGGCACATCGCGAAAGGTCGTCAAGGTCAGGGCACGCATCTGCCGGTGGCGCGCATGCTCAATCGCGGCCATCACCAGTTGACGACCCGCGCCTTGTCCCTGAAACGCCAGGCTGACCGACAGTTCTTCAATGTGCAGTTGGTCGCCGACGTCCAGCGCGCGGATAAATCCTGCGAGTTGCGCAGTGGCGCTTTCGGCAACCCAGACGTGGGCCTGCTCGATGGCCTGGCGGTGTTGTGCGGCGCTTGCCACGTCACTGTCGGCGAGCCAGGCAAGGGTCGGGTCGACGCGAAACAGCTCGGCGGCCGAGCGTTCGATGGCGGGGAGGGCGGATGCGTCAGTAGCCCGTGCGGGGCGAATCGTGAGGGTCATGTAAGCGGTGCCGATGGCTGCGATCGTTTGATCTTGAAAAAGACCAGAAGATCGCAGCCTTCGCCAACCGCTACAAGGGTTTGATGTACAACAGCACGTAATCGTTCTTGTCGAAGCTACCCGTCACCACCGGTTGCAGGCCGGCCAGCGCGGTGCCTTGCAGTGTTTGCAGGTCCTTGCTGTCCATCATCAGCCACGCCGGGCCCTTGATGGTTTCGAGTTGCTGTACCGTCTCGGTGAACTGCGGCTGCAGGTCGTGCTCGACGTTGACCATGAACTTGATCGCCTTGGCGTCTTTGCCCATGCCGTGCAGCACCAGCGGTGCCGGATTGGCCTGGACTTGAGCGAACGCGGCGCGACTGAACGACTGCGTGTCATACAGACGCCGCTCCACCGGCTCGAACACCGCGGCATACACCGTCCACAACGCGAGAACCGAGCACAGTGCCAACACTTCTGCACGCCAGCGCGGGAACAGCAAACGCGAAAGCGCGAGCAATTGCAGGACGCCCAGCACGACCAGTATCAGGGTGAGGCCGTTCAGTTGCTCGGGAAACCGCCGCTTGGCCACCAGCAGAACCACCATCAGCAAACCCGGCGTCAGCAGCCACAGCCCCTGAATCAAGCCGCGCAATACCCGGAACACCCGCCCGTGCAGTACCTGGAACGGGTAGGCTGCGATGATCGCTGCCATTGGCAGCATCGGCAGCAGGTAACGCGCCTTCTTCGCCTGCGGAATCGACAGGCCGACCATCACGATCAGCCCGGCGGCCGCGCAGTATTGAACCAGGCGCAACGCCGGACCACGTTGATGCGGTTTGCTCAGCCAGGTCGCGGCCAACGCGAGGATCGCCAACGGATACGCCAGCGCGTAGTTGCCCATGGAACTGGTGAAGTAATACAGCGAGCCGCTGACGCCTTCACTGCCATCCATGCGCCCCATGAACTGCATGCGAATCACGTCCTGCAAGAAGGCTTCGCCACCGCTGAGCTTTGCCAGCCACAACAGCAGGCCGACGCACGCGGCGAGCAGGATCGAGGCGAGCACACCGAACACCAACAGGCGTTTCCACTCACGGTTGAGCAGAAAGTAGCTGCAGAGCATGCCGGTCGGCACCACGAGGCCGATTGGCCCGCGAATACCAAAACCCAGCAACAGCAGAACAAAGATCAGCGGCCAGCGGCGGCGGGAGCCGAAATGGTCGTGCGCGTAGCCCAGGTAAAACACCGACAGGGCCACGGCGGCGAGCATCAGGTCCTGCGATACGGCGCGCACTTCGGTGATGAAGGTGCTGGTGAGCATCAACAGCGCAATGCTGATCAACGCCCAACGCTGCGAATGCACCGCCAGCAAGCGGTACATCAAAGTCACGATCACCGCGCCGGCAATCGCGCTGGGCAGCCATGCTGTCAACGTGTTGACCGCGCCGAAGGGCAGCGACAACAACCAGATGAACAGCGTCGAAACCGCCGAATAATCGGCGTATGGCTGGCCGTAGGTGGTCGGGAATACCGTAGGCCCGTGTCTCAACATCTCTTGGGCAAACAGTACGAAGCGTGAATCGAAGCCAATGGGAGCCTGTCCGTAAACCCCGGCTATAAACAGCAACAGCGCCAGCAGCCCTGCGATCAGGGACTGCCGGCGGATGACAGGCGACAACGTGATCAAGCGACGTCCACGGAGTTAGGCCACTGTTGCAGCGGGATCGGCAATTTGCGCGAATCACCACGGCCGATCGGGAAGTACTTGAAGCCGTTACGCGCCAGACGTTCGGCGTCGTACAGGTTGCGGCCGTCGAAGATCACCGGGGCTTTCAGGCGTTGCTCGATCAGGTCGAAATCCGGCGCCTTGAACTGCTGCCATTCGGTGCAGATGATCAGCGCATCAGAGCCCGACAGCACCGATTCCGGGGTGCCCATCAGCATCAGTTTTTCTTCGTTCGGGTACAGATGCTGGGTTTCCTGCATCGCTTCCGGGTCGAACGCGCGCACGCTGGCGCCGGCGGCGAACAGCGAGTCGAGCAATACACGGCTTGGCGCATCGCGCATGTCATCGGTGTTCGGCTTGAACGCCAGGCCCCACAGGGCGAAGGTCTTGCCGCGCAGGTCGCCCTTGTAGAACGCGTTGATGCGGTCGAACAGCTTGTGCTTCTGCCGCTCGTTGATCGCCTCGACTGCTTGCAGCAGGTCGCTGGAGCAATGGGCCTGCTCGGCGCTGTGGATCAGGGCGCGCATGTCTTTGGGGAAGCACGAGCCGCCGTAACCGCAGCCCGGGTAGATGAAGTGATAACCGATGCGGGTGTCGGCACCGATGCCCTGACGGACCGACTCGATGTCGGCGCCCAGGTGTTCGGCCAGTTCGGCGATCTGGTTGATGAAGCTGATCTTGGTCGCCAGCATGCAGTTGGCGGCGTATTTGGTCAGTTCGGCGCTGCGCAGGTCCATGAACATGATGCGGTCATGGTTGCGGTTGAACGGCGAGTACAGGTCGCGCATCACGTCGCGCACTTCGTCACCTTCACAGCCGATGACGATGCGGTCCGGACGACGGCAGTCGGACACCGCCGAACCTTCCTTGAGGAATTCCGGGTTGGAGACGATATCGAACTGCAGTTGACGGCCAGCCTTGTCCAGTGCGGCCTGAATGTGCGCGCGCAGGGTGTCGCCGGTGCCGACCGGTACGGTGGATTTTTCCACCAGAATCAGCGGCTGCTCACGATGACGCGACACGGCGTCACCCACCGACAGCACGTACTTCAGATCGGCCGAGCCGTCTTCGCTGGACGGCGTACCGACCGCAATGAACGCAACGCGACCGTGTTGCACAGCCAGTTTTTCATCGGAGGTGAAATGCAGGCGGCTGGAGTCCAGGCCTTCACGTACCAGGCTCGAAAGCCCCGGTTCAAAGATGCTGACGTGACCCTGGCGCAGCAGTTCGACTTTCTTCTGGTCGATGTCCATGCACACGACGTCGTGACCGACTTCGGCCAACACGGCGGCCTGCACCAGACCGACATAACCGCTACCAAATACTGTGATTTTCATGGAGCACTCCTGAATTCGGGCGCACGAGACGGACGAGTGTTAATAGTGATGACCCCGAGCATGACCAGTGCCACGCCCAGTGATTTAGTGAGACTGAATGATTCGTTGAACAGCGGCAGACTGGCCGCCAGCAGATAAACCAGCGCGTAACTGATGCTCAGCAGCGAATAAGCCCGACCCAGCGGCAGATCGCGCAGGGCGGCGAGCCAGCAGAGCATCGACAGCGCGTAAGCCAGAATGGCCACGAACACCACGCCCAGCGCGACAAGGTCGACGCTGCCGGCAGTGAGCGCCGACCACCATTGTTCCGGCTGCGGCAGGCGCGTCATGCTCCAGCGCATGCCCAACTGGGCACCGCTGACCAACAGCACGCTGCCCAGAGCAAAAGCGATTCCACGTCCCTGACTCATGAGTGTTGCCCCAACAGCACCACACCGCCGATCACCAGGGCGACGCCCAGCCAATGGCGGCGGTCGACCGGTTCACGGAAGACAAACCGTGCGATCAGCGTGATCAGTACAAAGTTGAGGCTGAGCATCGGGTAAGCGATGCCGACTTCCAGCCGTTGCAGGACCAGCAGCCAGACCAGCAAGCCGCTGCCCAGCGCCACAAGTGCCAGCCACAGCCAGGGCGAACGCAGTTTGTCCGCCCAGGATGAGTCGACCCCGCGCCAGCTCTCAACCGCGTATTTCTGCGCAACCTGACCCAGGCAGGTCAGCAGGCATGCCGTCAGCAGCAAGATCCAGCTCATGACGGGTCCTTGGGCAGAACCATGATCACCAGATTGCCTTGCTCGTAGCGGGTGCCGTCCTTGGGCAACAGGTCGACTTCGTGCAGCTCGTCATCGCCCTTGACCCGCATGACCACGCCGACCGAACCGGTACGACGGGCATCACGCATCCAGGCTTGCACCTTGTCGGTGGTGATCCGCTGTTCGGCGCCTTCCGGGTAGGACAAGCCGTACTTCAACTCGCCCACGGTGTTGTACAACGCGACGTTTGGCCGCTGCAGACGCCAGGCCAGCGCCGAGGCCGCGCCCAGGTCGTTGCTCAACAAGTGAGTGGTGCCGGACAACTCGTCCAGGTGATGCAGGATGAACTGGTCCGGAGTCTTGTTGGACACCACGGACTTGGGCAATGCCGCCGGCAGGACACCGATCAGCAACAGGCTGCCCAGCGCCGGTGCCGCCCAGCATTGCAACGGCAGGAACGCTTGCGCCAGGTTGGCGATGATCCAGCCGATCAGTGCAATGAACACCAGCACCATGCTGTGCAGTTCGTGGTCATACACGGGCTTTTTCAGTTGCAGATAAACCAGCGCAATCAGCAGCACAATGCCCAGCAGCAGATTGAGCAGGCCGTTGATGCTCAAGGCACGGCCCTGTTCAAGGCGCAACCGGTCCGCCAGCGCATTGCCCAGCAGCAACGCCATCGGCAGCAGGCAAGGCAGGATGTAGGTCGGCAGCTTGCCGTTGCTCAGGCTGAAAAACAGCAGTGGCATCAGCAACCACAACAGCAGGAACGCAATGGCCGGTTGAGCGCGGGTTTGCCAGGCTTGCTTGAAGCTGGTCGGCAACAGACCGACCCACGGCAGGCTGAACGCCACCAGCAACGGCAGATAGAACCACCACGGCGAATCATGCTGGGCATCGTCGCCGGCAAAACGGCGAATGTGTTCATGCCAGAAGAAGAATCGCCAGTAGTCCGGTTCATGGGAATGAACCGCCAGTGCCCACGGCAGGCTGACCGCAATCGCCACGACGATCGCCACCGGACCGAAGACCAGCAGCTCACGCCAGCGCTTTTGCCAGAGCATCCACGGCAGGGCGATCAGTACCGGCAGCGCCCAGGCGAGAAAACCCTTGGTCATGAACCCCATGCCGCACGCCAGGCCCAGTACCGCCCACGCTGCGAAGCGTTGCCCGCCAGAGCGGCTGTCCAGCGCAAACCACAGCGCGACGAGGCTCAGGTTGACCCAGAAGGTGAATTGCGGATCGAGGTTGGCGTAACCGGCCTGGCCGGCAACAATGGTGAAGCTCATGTAGAGCAGGGCGCAGACAAAGCTCTTGCGTGGGTCGTTCCATAACCGGCGAGCGATCAGGTAACCCAGCAAAACACTCAAACCGGTGCTCAGCGCCGAAGCGAAACGCACGCCGAACAGGTTCTGTCCGAACAGTTCCTGACCGATGGCGATCATCCAGTAGCCGGCAATCGGTTTTTCGAAGTAACGCAGCCCCATGAAGTGTGGCGAAACCCAGTCCCCGCTCAGCAGCATGCTCTGGCTGATTTGCGCGTAACGGGTTTCATCGGGAATCCACAAACCATGGGTGCCCAGCGGCAGCAGATAGGCCAGCAGGCAAAGTACTACCAGCAACGGCAATGCCCAGCGTTTACTCATGCGCCTTGCACTCCCAGCCAGCCTTCACGGCCTTCAAGTGCGCCGCGTTGTACGTGGCCCACGGGCAAGGTGTTGAAAAACTCGGGCAACAAGTCGCCCAGTGGTTTGAAGTCAATACTGCGCTGGCGTGCAGCGGCCAGCAATTGACGAAAGTCCTGAGCCATCAGAATCCCTTCTACTTCGGCATGAATGGTGTAGACGTTGAGTGCTTGCTGACGGAACCGGTCGAGGATGAAGGCGTTGAAATCCTTGGCAGCCACGGTCGGACCGACGACTTCATCGAAGGTCGGCATGTCCACCGGGATTTGCGGCGCGCCCGGAGTGCCATCAGCCAGCAGCGGACGGAACAGGCTCTGCCCGCGGCAATCGCTGTTGTAGCGAAAGCCGAAGGTTTGCTTGGCCTGGATCACGCGTTCGTCCGCACGCCAACCGGCGGAGGCCGAACACTGGATCTTTTCCCCGAGAATATCGCTGAGGGTGTCGACACCCCGACGGATCTGTTCGATCAGTTGCGCCTCGCTCCAGCGCCCGGCGTTGGCCTGCCAGCCATGGTGATCCCAGGCGTGCAGGCCGACTTCGTGACCGGCGTCCCGGGCCTGACGCATCAGGTGCCCGAGATCGCGACCAATCGGTTTGCCTGGCCAGGCAGTGCCGGCCAGCAGAATGTCCCAGCCGTACAGGCCGGCAGCGTTGGAACGGAGCATTTTCCAGAGGAACTGCGGGCGGATCAGGCGCCACAGATGCCGGCCCATGTTGTCCGGGCCGACACTGAAGAAAAACGTTGCCTTGACCTGAGCCTCGTCGAGCATCTCCAACAGTCGCGGCACACCTTCACGGGTGCCACGGTAGGTGTCGACATCGATACGAAGACCTGCCTGCATTACTTCTTGTCCGCGATTTCGAGCATGGCTTCACGCAGGAAGAAGTCCAGGGTATTGCCGATGGTCTCGCGCATTTCCACGGTCGGCTCCCAGTTCAGCAGGCGCTTGGCGTTGGCAATGCTTGGCTTGCGGTGTTCCACGTCCTGGTAACCGGCACCGTAGAACGCCTTGCTTTCCACGTCGCGGAAACCGGCGAACGGAGGGAAGTTGTGACGCAGTGGGTGCGCTTCGAACTGACGCAGCAGCTCTTCGCCCAACTGGCGGATGCTGGCTTCGTTGTCCGGGTTGCCGATGTTGATGATCTGGCCGTTGCAGACATCGTTGTCGTTATCGATGATGCGGGCCAGTGCCTCGACGCCATCAGCGATGTCGGTGAAGCAGCGCTTCTGCTCGCCACCGTCGAACAGACGGATTGGCGTACCTTCGACCAGGTTGAGGATCAACTGGGTGATGGCGCGGGAGCTGCCGATACGGGCCGAGTCCAGACGGTCCAGGCGCGGGCCCATCCAGTTGAACGGACGGAACAGGGTGAAATTCAGGCCTTTGGCGCCGTAAGCCCAGATCACGCGGTCCAGCAGTTGCTTGGAGACCGAGTAGATCCAGCGTTGCTTGTTGATCGGACCGACGATCAGGTTCGAGCTGTCTTCGTCGAAGTTCTTGTCCTGGCACATGCCATAGACTTCGGAAGTCGACGGGAAGATCACGCGCTTGTTGTACTTGACGCAGTAGCGAACCAGTTTCAGGTTTTCTTCGAAGTCCAGTTCGAATACGCGCAGCGGGTTGCGGGTGTATTCGATCGGGGTGGCGATGGCCACCAGCGGCAGGACCACGTCGCATTTCTTGATGTGGTACTCGATCCACTCGGAGTGAATGCTGATGTCGCCTTCAACGAAGTGGAAGTTGGGGTGGCTGCGCAGACGCTCGATAGCGTCGGAACCGATGTCCAGACCATAGACTTCGTAGCGGTCGTCACGCAGCAGACGCTCGGACAGGTGGTTACCGATGAAGCCGTTGACACCGAGGATCAGCACGCGGGTGCGACGTGGTGCACGACCGGACTCGGCACCGCGCAGCAGCGAACCGTCAACCAGACCCAGTTCGTTGGCCAGTTGCGGGCCGCTGAGGTACAGACCGTTGTCGTTGCGCTGACCGGCGTTGATCACCAGCGAGTCTTGACCACAAGCGATGCGCAGCGGATCGACGCTGATCACGCGGCCAGGTGCCTGACCTTCGTTGCCCTTGACGACTTCGGCGCTCCAGACGATCAGCTTGTGCTCGCCCACGGCGCAGAAGGCGCCCGGGTATGGACGGGTGACGGCGCGCACCAGGTTGAACAGTTCTTCGGCCGGTTTGGCCCAGACCAGTTTGCCGTCTGCCGGGGTACGACGGCCAAATACGGTGGCCTTGGATTCGTCCTGCGGGGTTTCGGTGATCTTGCCTTGCAGCATGTTCGGCAGGGTGTCGCGCAGCAGGTCGCTGGCGGCCGTGCGCAGTTTGGCGTGCAGGGTCAGGCCGGTGTCGCTGCGCTCGATGGCAACGCGCTGCTGGGCAACGATGGCGCCGGCATCAGCACGTTTGACCATGCGGTGCAGGGTGACGCCGGTTTCGGTTTCGCCGTTGACCAGCACCCAGTTCGCCGGAGCGCGGCCACGGTAGCGTGGCAGCAGCGAGCCGTGCAGGTTGAACGCGCCTTTTTTGGCCAGGGCCAGCAGTGGCTCGCTCAGCAGGTTGCGATAGTAGAAGGAGAAAATGTACTCCGGGTCCAGCTTGGCGATGCGCTCGATCCACAGTGGGTGGTTGGCGTCTTCCGGCGCGTGCACCGGGATGCCTTTGCTGGCGCACAGTTGTGCAACCGATGCATAGAAAGCGTTTTCTTTCGGATCATCGGCGTGAGTGAACACTGCTGCAATGTCATAGCCGCTGTTGAGCAGGGCTTCAATGCCGGCGCAGCCAATATCGTGGTAGGCGAAGACAACAGTTTTTGCACTCATGAGAGAACCTGATCGGAAGTGGAAGAAGTAGCGGTAGAAGAAAGACCATCAACGGTGACGGCAGGGGCCGGATCGGCCGGCTGGCTGCGCAACACCTTTTCGATGAAGAAACGTGGGCGGGCACGCACATCGCTGTACATACGGCCCAGGTATTCACCCAAAAGCCCCATGCCGATGAACTGGCCACCGGTAAACACGAACAGCACGGCGAACAGCACGAAGGTACCGTCGCCGGCCCAACCGGCACCGAAGGCCAGACGCAGAATGATCAGTGCAACGGCGAACAACACACCCAGGCCGGCCATGGCAAAGCCGACGATGCTCAGCAGGCGCAGCGGGGTGGTGGTCATGCAGGTGACCAGATCGAACATCAGGTTGATCAGGCGCATCGGGCTGTATTTCGAGTCGCCGTGTTCACGCTCGGCGTGGGCCACGACGATTTCGGTGGTGTGACGGGCGAAGCTGTTGGCCAGGATCGGGATGAACGTGCTGCGTTCGCGGCAGGCGAGCATCGCGTCGATGATGGTGCGGCGGTAGGCGCGCAGCATGCAGCCGTAGTCGCTCATGGCCACGCCGGTGGAGCGTTGCACGGCAAGGTTGATGAGCTTCGAGGGGTAACGGCGCAGGGCCGAATCCTGACGGTTGCCACGCACGGTGCCGACCACGTCGTAACCTTTTTCGGCCTCGGCCACCAGTCGTGGAATTTCTTCTGGCGGGTTCTGCAGGTCGGCGTCGAGGGTAATCACCACGTCGCCCTTGCACTGTTCGAAACCGGCCATGATCGCCGCGTGCTGACCATAGTTGCGGTTGAGAATGACCGCCACGAACGGGCTGTTTTCACGGCCGGCGGCTTCTTCGAGCATGTTCGCCGATTCGTCACGGCTACCGTCGTCGACCAGCACGATTTCAAAATCGTGATTCAGCTGACGGCAGGCCGCTTCGGTACGGCGCAGCAGTTCCGGCAGGCTTTCCTGTTCGTTGTAGACCGGGATGACGATCGACACACTGCGGATTGGATAAGGTTTCACAGGCGTTTTTCCATGATTTGTTCGATGGCACCGACCACGCGGTCAAGGTCTTGACCGGTCATGTCGGGGAACAGCGGGATCGAGCACAGCCGCGCCGAGTTCCATTCGGTATTGGGCAGGTACAGGTCTGGGTCACGCTGGCGATACCAGGTGTGCAGGTGGGTGGCAATGAAATGGATACCGGTGCCAATGCCCTGATCCTGCAAAGCTTTCATGAAGGCTTCGCGGTCCATGCCACAGCGCTCGCTATCGATGCGCAGGATGAACAGGTGCCAGGCGTGTTGCTGGGCGTAGGCGGGCAGGGCCAGCGGTTGCACCGGCAGGCCTTCGAACCTTTGCAGGTAGTGGGTGGCCAGTTCGGTGCGACGGGCGTTGATTTCGTCCAGGCGTTGCAGCTGCACCAGGGCAATCGCGGCGTTGATGTCGGCCAGGTTGTATTTGAACCCCGGCTCCATCACTTGCGCCTGCGGCTTGCGGCCACCGGTCAGACGGTCGTAGGCATCGACGCCCAGGCCGTGGAATTTGAGCATGCGCACGCGGCTGGCCAGCGCTTCGTCGTCGGTGACGAACATCGCGCCTTCGGCGCAGGTCATGTTCTTGATCGCGTGGAACGAGAAGATCGCGGTGCCTTGCGAGCCGACGTGACGCCCCTTGTAGCGGGTGCCCGCGGCATGAGCGGCATCTTCGATGACCGGGATGCCATGCTTGTCGGCCAGGGCATACAGCGGATCGAGATCGAATGCGGCGCCGGCGTAGTGCACCGGGATGATCGCCTTGGTGCGCGGGGTGATGGCCGCTTCGATGCGCGCAGCGTCGGTCATCAGCGTATCGCGGTCGACATCGACGAACACCGGTTTGGCGCCCAGCAGGGAAATCATGTTGGCGGTCGACACCCAGGTCTGCGACGGGGTGATGACTTCATCGCCCGGGCCGATGCCCAACGCCAGCAGGGTAATGTGCATCCCGCCAGTGGCCGAAGACAGTGCCACGGCATGTTTGCAGCCTACGTATTGCGCGAATTGTTCTTCGAGTGCCTGATTTTTTGGCCCGGTCGTGATCCAGCCTGAGCGTAAAACCTGCTCGACAGCTGCAATTTCTTCTTCGCCGATACTAGGGCGGGAGAAGGGGAGAAACGCCTGAGACATGGGCACCTCGTAACGGATAATGATGGACAGATCCCTCTGATTTTCATCGGATCCAATTCCAGAGTAGACGCAAAAAAAGGTTTTGCATCAAGCGTTTGCCTAAAAGACAGGACGTCGGGAGCTGGTTGACTTTTCAGGCGTTGCCCGGCAGGTTGGGCGATATCGGCTGAGGATCAGTCGGGCCCAAGGTTATTCCCGATTTTGTGAAAGGAATATGAAAAACCGGTCGGTGAATCATTTATCTCCCCTTCATACAGCCACTGTTCAGGCTTGCAGCGTTTATCGCGGCGCTTTTTTGCTAAGTCCGACAGAATCACGCGTGTTTTATATTAAGTAGATTGCAGTTGTTAGTTGTTGTGTTGAACAGTTTTTAATCAAGGCCTTTCGTTTGATTGACTTACCCGCTTTACCTGCCGTTACCCCGAAAACCAACCCTATGTCCTTGTATCTGGCGCGTTTGGCCCCTTCCAGCCAACTCACCATGCGTTACGTTTTACAAGACGCTGCCGACCGTCTGGGGTTCGAAGACATGAATGTCGAAGAGATCCCGTGGCACGCGTTGCAACCGGAAGATGTCGTGGCGTTAGTCGCGGCTTTGCGCGAAGACAACTACGCGCCCAATACCTCATCACTGTATGTAAATGCGGTGCGTGGGGTAATGAACGAAGCGTGGCGCATGAGCCTGATTACTCAGGAACACCTGCTGAAGATGCGTTCGGTAAAAGGCATCGCCGGCACCCGGTTGTCGCAGGGGCGTAATCTGAAACGCACGCTGATTCACGAACTGATGGAAGTCTGCGCCGCCGACCCGCGCCCGCAGGGCCTGCGCGATGCCGCAGTGATTGCACTGCTGTACGGCACCGGCATGCGCAAGTCGGAGTCAGTGGATCTGGACCTGAACCAGGTCGATTTCAGCGAGCGCAGCCTGTGCGTCACCGCCAAGGGCAACAAGCAGTTGATCAAGTACGCCCCGGCCTGGGCCTTCGCCAAACTCGATGCCTGGCTTGAGTTGCGCCGTTCGCAGCTCAAGGAAGGCGAGAGCGACGATGCTTTCCTGTTCAACCGCATTCGCCGTGGCAGCCACATCACCCGCGAGCGCATCACCAAACACGCGATCTATTACATCGCCCGTCAGCGCGGCACGCAGGTGGGGGTGAAGATCATGCCTCACGACTTCCGTCGCTCGTTCATCACCCGGGTGATCGAGGAGCACGATCTGTCGATCGCGCAGAAACTTGCTCACCACAGCAACATTCAAACGACCGCCAACTACGACGTCCGTGATGACAACGAACGGCGGCGGGCGGTGGACCGCTTCGACCTCTGATCAGCGCATGTCAAAAACGTGCGCTGCACCGAGAATCGACAACTGCACGGCGCTACCGGCCGGTGGCGCATGCATGCCGGTGCTGCGCACCAACAGCGAACGCCCGGTGTCCTGAGCGGCCTGCGGGCGCAGTTCGACGGTCAGGGTGCAGGTGTTGCCCCCGAAATCCCGCTCGGTCACGACCGCATGGCAGCCTTGGGTCTCGGCAGGAACCTCGCAAATCTGCAGTTGCTCGGGCCGCAGCATGATCTGCGCGCTGCCGGCAAAACCGTTGGTGTTGACGGCCACACGCCCGAGATCGCAATGCGCCCAGCCGGACTCGATCCGCGCTGGCATGACCACGGCTTCGCCGAGGAAGTGCGCCGTCTGCTCGTCGCTCGGATAGCGATAAAGGTCCATCGGATGCCCGGACTGCACCAGGCGACCGCCGCGCATCACCGCCAACTGGTCGGCGAACGACAACGCTTCGCTTTGATCATGGGTAACCAGAATGGTGGTCACCCCGGCGTTCTCCAGCAGCCGTGCCACCATTTTGCGCATGGCCCCGCGCAAACCGGTGTCGAGCGCTGAAAACGGCTCGTCGAGCAGCATCAGGCGAGGTTGTTGGGCCAAGGCCCGCGCCAGCGAAACACGTTGCTGCTGGCCGCCGGACAATTCGTGAGGCCAGCGCGTCGCCATGTTGGCGTCCAGCGCTACGCTGTCCATCAACTCAAGGATGCGCTGGTTTCTCGCGGTGCCGGTCTGGATCAGGCCGAAGCCGATGTTGGCGGCAACGGTCATGTGCGGGAACAGCGCGCCGTCCTGCGGCACATAGCCAATCTGGCGTTGATAGGCCGGCACCGCGTGAGTGCTGTCGACCAGCATTTCGCCGTTGAGCGACAGGCTGCCGGCATCGGGAAACTCGAACCCGGCAATCATCCGCAACAAGGTGGTTTTGCCGGACCCGGACGGCCCGACGATGACCGTACGGCTGCCCGAAGGCACTGAGAGGCAGATATCATCCAGCGCGGTCTGCGCGCCGAAGGCTTTGCTGAGGGAAGTGATTTCGAGAGCGTTCATCGGCCAGCCGTACGTCTTGATTGGTGATAGAGAATGGCCGTCAACGGCAGCGAGAGCACGATCATCAGCAGGGCGTAAGGCGCTGCGGCGGCGTAGTCGATTTCGCTGGTCATGGCCCAGAAACCGGTGGCCAGGGTGCGCGTGCCGTTAGGCGCGAGCAGCAGGGTGGCGGTCAATTCATTGGTGATCGCCAGAAACACCAGTGCCGCGCCGGCAGCCGCCCCCGGCGCAGCCAGGCGCAGGGTGATCAGCCACAGGGCGCGCACGGGGGATCGGCCGAGGCTTTGGGCGATGTTTTCCAGCTCTACCGGTGCCTGTGCGAAACCGGCGCGCAGGCTGACCAGCGCGCGCGGCAGGAACATCAGCAAGTACGCCAGCAGCACGGTAAGGGTGGTCTGGTAGATCGGCCGCGCAAAGTGAATGGTGACCGTCACCAAAGCCAGCGCCACAACAATGCCGGGCAGCGAACTGGTGATGTAATTGCAGCCTTCGAGCAAGCGCTGCAATCGGCCGGGAGCACGGATCGACAGCCAGGCTATCGGGATCGCCGCCACAGTGGTCAATAGCGCGCCAGCGACACCCAATGCCAACGTTTGAAGCAGCGCCGGCAGCCACTCGCCACCTTCCCAGACCTCTACGCCACCGGCAATCAGCCAGCGGCCCAGCGTCAGCAACGGCACGCCGAGGGCCAGCAGGCAGGTGACGATTTGCAAGCCGAGGCCAAAGACCATCGCACCGCGACTCAAGCGCACCGTGCGCTGCTCGCGGGCGCTGCCCGAACCGACCCGGGCGTAGCGCGCCTTGCCACGGGCAGCGGACTCGGCGCTCAGCATTGCCAGGCAGCAAAGTGCCAAGACCCCGGCGAGCATGTTCGCGGCCGGGCCGTTGAAGGTCGATTTGAACTGGTCGAAGATGGCCGTGGTGAAGGTGTCGAAACGGATCATCGCGTACAGGCCGTATTCGGCCAGCAAGTGCAGGCCGACCAGCAACGCACCACCGCAGATTGCCAGCCGCAGTTGCGGCAATACCACGCGCAAGAACACCGCTCGGGGTTTGAGTCCGAGTGATTCGGCAACGTCTTCAATGGCTGGATCGAGACGACGCAACGTCGCGGCCACCGGCAGATAGAGAAACGGAAAGTACGCAATCACCGACACCAGCACCCCGGCCGGCAATCCGTGAATCGAAGGCACCAGGCTGACCCACGCATAGCTGTGGACGAACGCCGGGACCGCCAGCGGCGCAACCGCAAGCAATGACCAGAGGCGTCGCCCGGGCAGATTGCTGCGTTCGGTCAACCAGGCCAGCGCCGTGCCGAGCACCACGCAGATGGGCAGGGTGATCAGCACCAGCAGAACGGTGTTGATCAGTAATTCGGCCACGCGTGGGCGAAACACCATGGCTTCGATGGTTGGCCAGCCGGTGTACCACGACACGCCGATCACGAATCCGATCGGCAGCAGCGACAGCAAGGAAACGATAATCGCCAGAACGACCACCCACGACCCCCCTCGACCAGTGAGGGCGCGGGTGGCACGTGAGCGCTGGGCGAGGGATGCCGAAGCAACCCCCGCCGGCAGGGTTTCAGGCATCACTTACAGCAGTCCGGCCTGAGTCATCAGCTCGACGGCTTTTTTACTGTCGAGTTTCGAGGCATCGACCTTCGGCGCATCGAGGTCTTTGAGTGGCACCAGTTTCGGGTTGGACTGAGCGCCCTTGCCGACGGCGTACTCAAACGAATTGCCGGTGTGCAGGACTTCCTGGCCCTGTTTGCCGGTGATGTATTTGAGGAATTGTTGAGCTTCGTCCTGATGCTTGCTGGAAGCCAGCACGCCCGCACCGGAAATGCTCACGAATGCGCCCGGGTCCTGATGTTTGAAGTAGTGCAGTTGGGTGTTCTTGCTGTTTTCACCGGTCTTGGACTGATCGACGAAGCTGTAATAGTGGTAGATCACGCCGCTATCGATCTGGCCGGCATTCACCGCTTTGAGCACGGCGCTGTTGCCGCGATAGATCGTTGCGTTGGTCTTCATGCCTTTGAGCCAGTCGAGCGTGGCGGCTTCGCCTTTCTGCTCAAGTACGGCGGCGACGATCGCCTGGAAGTCGGCACCGGCAGGCGAGGCGGCCCAGCGGCCTTTCCAGTCAGGCTTGGCCAGATCGAGCAGGGATTTTGGCAGGTCTTTCTCGGTCAGTTTGGCCGGGTTGTAGACGAACACCGTCGAGCGGGCAGCGATACCGACCCATTGGCCGTGGGCCGGGCGGTAAGCTGAATCCACTTGCTCAAGCGTCGTCGGCGCTACCGGGGCGAACAGCTTGGCGTTATCGACCAGCACCATGGCTGGAGAGTTTTCCGTGAGGAACACGTCAGCCGGCGAGGCCGAGCCTTCCTGTACGAGCTGGTTGCCCATCTCAGTGTCGTCACCATTGCGGATGGTGACCGGAATGCCGGTTTCCTGGGTGAACCCGTCAACCCAGGCTTTGGTCAGGCTTTCGTGCTGCGCGTTGTAGACCACGATACCAACGGCGTCGGCAGCCACTGCGTGGCCGGCAACGAGCAGGGCGGTCGTCAGCAGAGCGGGTTTGAAGAACGATGCAATACGTGGGTGCATGACCAGTGAGCTCCTGTTTATAAGACGTTATGAGCAAGCCTTCGCAGCGTGATGCAATGCGAATGATTTGCAAGTGTTAAGTCGCAGGGCAATTTAGGGGGGCAAATGAGAAAAAAACGTCAAACAAACCGTTAATACTTGTCATTGTCATTCAGATTAGGCGACGACGTCATCGGGCGCACGATTGCTGTGCGCCCGATGACGTGTTTTTTTCAGGAAGGGTTTGGAATGTAAGCGACGCTCTGGTCTTCACGACCGTGAAACATCTGCTCGCCGCGAGTAGGCGTAGTGGTGATGACTTGATGATCGCTGCTCAGATAATTCAGCGGCGGTGTATCGCCGGTGCGGTATTGGGCGACAACGATCGTGCGTTGCGGATCCCAGTGCTGGCCGCTGGTGCGTTCCAGCCAGGTCATCAGCGCTGCGGTGTCACCCGTGCGCGGAAAGTCCTGACCTTCTTGCACGTAATAGAACGGCGCACCGCCAGTTTGCAGGTACATCGGCACTTTGTTGTCGACCTCGACCATGACCATGCGCCACTGGTTGAGCGGCGCCTGCTGGCTGGCCTGCTGACGTACCGAGTCGCCAAACGGAATCGCGCCGCCGCCGCTGTTGGTCCACGGATAGAGGACGCCGAGAATGGCGACCAGGGCGACGGTGGCAACGCCGAAGCCGATTTTCCAGCCACGGCCTTCGGAATTGCGCTGCGCCATGCGCCGGGTGATCCACCAGGCGCCGAGCAATTGCGCGAACGGCACCAGTGGCAGCACGTAATAGCTGCGACGGCTGCCGCTGGCGGTGAAAAACAGCATCAGCAAGCCGAGGCCGAGGATCAGCCAGCGGGTGTCTGGCTCGATGTCACGCCAGTTGCGGATCGCCACCCACAACGCAATGATCCAGCACGGCGCCCAGGGCAGGGTGTAGACCGGCAGATAGATCAGGTAGGTGTAGATCGGCCCGAATTGATCGAACGGCTGGAAAAACCGCACGACGTTTTCCCGCAGAACCAGGCCCAGGCCGCTTTCGCCATAGTTCGGCGCGCCGTAGAGGTGCGACAGCAGGAACGGCACCATATAGAAGGCGCCGGCAATCAGCAGGGCGGCGCACAGGCGCAGGTTCAGGTGGCGCTTCCAGCGGTGTTCGCCGAGCAGATGCGGCAACAGCACCAGCCCGGGCAGGATGAAACCGATCAGGCCTTTGAACAGTGAGGTCAGCGATAACAGCCCGAAGAACACCAGATAACGCGAAAATCGCGTGTCCTCCGGTCCGCGCCAGTACCACCAGACCGCCGCCAGAATCCCGCAGACGGTGAGGATGTCGGCCGTGGCGACCCGCGCCCAGAACACAAAATAGAAGGTCGTCGCCAGCATCCCGCCGGCGATCAGTCCGGTGCCTTTGCGAAACAGTTGCTCGCCCAGCAGATACACCAACCAGACGCTGAACCAGGCGGAAATCACCGAAGACAGGCGCAGCGACCAGTGGCCCAGGCCACCGGTCAACCAGGCGGTGCCGGTTATCAGCCAGTAGGACAGCAACGGTTTGTCGTAATAGGGCGTGCCCTTGAGGTACGGGTCAAAATAGTCGCCACTTTGCAGCATCTGCAGGGCGATATTGGCCCAGCGGGTTTCCGCGCCCCACAATTCGCGGCTGCCCAGGCCGAGCAGCAGCATCAGGGCAGTCGCGGCCAGCAGGAGCAGCAGTGGCCCCCGATCAGACGTATTCCTGGTCATGGCTGGCTCTGGTTGAAGATGAGGATTTCCAGTTGGCCACGGCGGTAATGCTTGCCGTCGATGGGCAGCAGCTCAAGTTGCTGAGCGTCCGATGTGCTGTTGACCCGCATCACCACGCCGACCGAGCCTTTTTTGCGGGCTTCGGTCATCCACTGGCCGACATCTTCCAGACTGACTTTGCGCGAGGCCATGGCCGGGTCATCGAGACCGTACTTGAGTTCGCCGACGGTGTTGAACAGATCCACCTGCGGACGACGCAGACGCCAGGACAACGCAGATGCTGCGCCCAGGTCGTTACTCAGCAACGATGTGGTTTCGCTCAGTTCCTGCTGGTGTTCGGCAATGAACTGATCCGGCATTTTGCTGTTGACGATGGTTGCCGGCATGGCGGCCGGCAGCAACGCGATGAGCAGGCCAATGCCCAGCGCCGGTGTCGCCCACAACGTCAGCGGTCGCAATGTTTGCAGCGAGCCGGCGATGAGCCAGCCCAGCAGCACGATATAGGCCAGCGACAGGCTGAACATTTCGGTGTGTTCGTAAATTTCGCGGGTCGCTTGCAGATAGATCAGCGCGACCAGCGCGGCAATGGCCAACACCACGTTGACTACGCCGTTGCTACGCAACACGCGACCGTCCTGGCGATCAAGCCAGCCCATCACGGTGTAACCCATCAGCAACGCCAATGGCAGCAGGCACGGCATGATGTAAGTCGGCAGTTTGCCGCTGCTCGCGCTGAAAAATGCCAGCGGCAGCACGAACCACAAGGCCAGGAAGCCGATTTTCGGGTCGCGTTTTTCGCGCCAGGTGCGCAGCAATGTCGAAGGCAACAGCAGCGCCCACGGCAAGGTGGATGCAAACAGCAGCGGCAGATAGAACCACCATGGGCGCGCATGCTGGGCATCTTCACCGGCGGCAAAGCGGCGGATGTGTTCGTGCCAGAAGAAGAAGCGCCAGAAGTCCGGTTCACGCGCATGCACGGCCAGTGCCCACGGCACGCTGACCAGTGCGGCCACCGCAACGGCAACCAGCCCATAACGCACCAGTTCGCCAAAGCGACGCTGCCAGATCATGTAGGGCAGGGCGATCAGTACCGGCAGCATCAGGGCAAGAAAGCCTTTGGTCATCAAGCCCATGCCGCAGGCGAGCCCCAACAATGCCCAACCACCCAGCCGACCGCGCGGGGTATTGCTGTCGATGGCAAACCAGATCGCCACCAGGCTCAGGTTGACCCACAAGGTGAACTGCGGATCGAGGTTGGCATAACCAGCCTGGCCGGCGATCAGACCGAAGCTCATATAAAGGAGGGCGCAAGCCGCGCTGATGCGCGGGTTGTTCCACAGACGGCGGGCCAGCAGATAGGCCAGCCATACGCTTGCGCCGGTGCTCAGCGCGGAGGCGATGCGCACGCCGAAGAGGTTCTCGCCGAAAATCGCCTGACCGATGGCGATCATCCAGTAGCCGGCAATCGGTTTCTCAAAATAGCGAATGCCCATGAAGTGCGGCGCTACCCAATTGCCACTCTGCAGCATTTCCTGGCTGATCTGGCCATAACGGGTTTCATCGGGAATCCACAGGCCGTGTGTCATCAGTGGCAGCAGATAAAACACTACGAACGCCAGTACCAGACCGGGGATCGCAAAACGCTCGATCACGGTGCTCGGTTGGAGGCGAGGCAAATTCAAAGCCGCATGGTGCAGCGGTTTGTTCTCAGACGTCATGACTGGACCTTGGTGCAGTACAAAGTGTGCGTTTCAATGACGCGCCTGGCGATTTCCGTAGCAGGCGTGACACCGGGTTGGATGAGTGCAGGTGAGAGCACGTCCGGAGGACGTCTCCTGCATTCAGAGAACTGGCGTGCTTCCAGCTCTAAGTTCTCTCTGGAAAGACAAGCTTTAAAACGGAATATGTCCAGTTTTCGAAACTTAAAAACATTTCTTATTACAAATTGGCGGGTGCAACGCGCGGGCCAGAGACGTGTTTGCGCAATACCGAAAAGTTGTACAACACGCCTGCCTGTTATTTGTTCATGCGTTGCCAGCCTTCGGGGTTCATGAGGCCAATGACTTTAAGCTCGCCTTGCGCGTCGATCCGCACTAAAACAGCGCTGCCATATTCGGCAGCGACTGCCCGGGGGTAACCGGTTTGCCTTTCAAAATCGGCGATGCAGCCGCTGTGCGTCACCAGAATCATGTTCTGCCCGGGCGTCTTGTGCGCCACCACCTCATTGCGCAGTGTCGGGCCACAGGTTTCCAGCCATTCCTGGGGCACCGCATCGTGACCGAGCATGTAATGTGCAGTCTGCATGGTGCGCGTCAGCGGGCTGCTGAAGACCTGGGTTTTCTGCAGGCCCAATTGCATGAAGCCTTGGCCGACGCCGGCTGCAGCAATGCTGCCCACCTGAGTGATACCGTCCGCCGGCCCCAGGCAGGTATTGGTCGAGCGGTCGCAACGCTCGGTATGCCGCACCAGTGCGACGACTTCGCCGGCCTGCCAGGCGCTCACCCATTCCTGGGTGGCAGATGCACTGGCATAGCGCAGGTTGGCGGGCGAGCGTTGCATCCAGACGAAGCCGCAAATCAGTGCGATGAGCAGCAAACCGACAGCAATGATTGCCCAGGTGCGCGGACGAGACAGATCCCATCGCTTGGACGCTGATTGTACTTGTACTAATTCAACCAAAACGTTGCCCCTTGTCATTCCCGAGTTCCATTCAGTACACACACAGTGCAACGTGAGCTCGAGAAGGTTAGTTACTTTACGGTGGTTTGCTTGAATGGCTGCTGAACACTACGGTCAGACGCGTGTCGGAGCAGTGAAGAACTTGTGAAAAATTTGCGGGGGCCAACCTGTTTTAACTAAAACGGCTATTTGATAAACAAACTCAAATACTCGTTTTGTTTATCGGCGCTACTTAACAACGACGGCCGTGGAGGCGAAGCTGCGCCCCTTGGGCCCGTGGCATCGCGTGCTACCTTGTCTGTTGCTCTGAAATCAGCACTGGAGTCATGAAACCGGATGGACCTCAAGCAAAGCCTCGCCAATCGGATCGTGATTGTGTTCGCCTTGATGAGCGCTCTGGTTGCGGGTGTGTTCGCGATGGGCATTGTCGCCACCGTGCATGTCGTCGAGCACAAGTTGACCATGACCGCCCTGAACGGTGGTTTGCGCCGCTTGCTGGCAATGGACGACATCAGCCAATGGCGGCATGAGCCGGAAAAAAGCGAATTGTTTTTCTTCGAAAACGGTCCCGGTCCCATGGCGCTGACCGAACCACTGGCGAGCCTGCCCCTGGGTTTCCAGGAGATAACGTTGAATGGTGATGACTTCTACGCCATGGTCGACGCGGTTGGCGGACGCAAATATGTGCTGCTGCGCAATCAGGAAAGCTTTGAACAGCGTGAGCATCTGCTATTCGTCGTGGTGATCGTCGGTTTCATCCTCAGCGTCATTTTGGCTGTCACGCTCGGCAGGCTGTTGGCACGGCAGGTCATGGCACCGGTGATCCGCCTGGCACGACAGGTTCGCCATCGTGATCAATTGATCGCGTTGGCGCCGGCACTGCACCCTGACTACGCTGACGATGAAGTCGGGGCCCTGGCACTGTCTTTTGACCAGACCCTTGGCCGCTTGCGAGACACCCTGAATCGGGAAAAGCTCTTCACCAGTGACGTGAGCCATGAGCTGCGCACGCCGTTGATGATTCTGGCCAGCTCCTGCGAGCTGTTGCTGGCCAACCCCTCGCTTGAACCGCGCTCCACCGAGCACGTCAGACGGATAGCCCGGGCCAGCAGTGAAATGCGCCAACTGGTCGAGACTTTTTTGCTGCTCGCGCGCAAGCCCGAAGAGCTCGGAACCACCTCCACCTGCACGCTCGAAGAGGTCGCCGATGCCCAGGTCGAAGTTTGGGGGCGATTGATTCGCGAAAAGGGTCTGGCGTTCATCTATGAGTCGAAGCAGGCCGGCACGGGGCGATATGACCTGACCTTCCTGCAGTCGGTCATGGGCAACCTGTTGCGCAATGCCTGGCACTACACCGATCAGGGCTTTGTGCGTCTGACCCTGCTCAATGACAGTTTTGTGGTCGAGGACAGCGGCATCGGGATCCCTGAAGAGAAACGCCACGCCATGTTTCAGCCGTTCGTGCGCGGGGACGAACAGCGCGGGGAGGGCCTTGGACTGGGGTTGTCGCTGGTGCAGCGAATCTGCAGCCATCAACAGTGGCAGGTGCAACTGGTGACGCGCGAACCCAACGGTTGTCGCTTCACCGTCACGCTGTAGCCGATGGCTCAGGACGCCGATGGACAGCCACGCGGGTTGCCCGCCGCCTGACTGATCAATGCCGCCAGGCGCCTGACGTTGTTCTGTTGCGCGGCCACCAGATCGTCAATCCCCGGGCCTGACGGCGTTTGCAACGTGGAGCGGCACGTCAGCAAGCTGTTTTCCGCCGCGCCACTGGGGCGCAGACGCCATTTGACGTCAATCAGTCCGTACTGGCCGGGGATCGAATCAAAACGCTGCACGTCGATGCGCACAGAGACATTGCCGCGAGTGCCGGTATTGCTCAGTTGATCGTTCAGTGCACTGCGTAACTCATCCGCCAGACTCGCTCCCCACCATTGGGTTTCCAGAATCGCCAGGCCACTGCTGCCTTGGCGGATGACAATTTGCGGGCGGTCGACTTGCGGGGGCACGGTGATTCCCTCAATGGGAATCTGCGCCCCGGCCCGGGTGTTGGGCAACTGCACCGGCGTCAGCGTGTGAAAGCTGATCGGGTCGCTGCGGCAGGCCCCAAGGAGCAGGAACGCAGCGAGCAGGGTGATCTTCAGCGGTAAAGCCATGAGGTAGCTCCTGTGCTCAATTACGCGGCGGTCCTTTCAGATCCAATGGCGCGGCGTTGTCCGGGCGGCCACGTATCAGCGACTCCGGATGCCGTCCCAGATAATCCGACAGCTCACGCAGCGAACGCGACATGCGCCCGAGCTCGTCGAGGGTCTGGGTCAGTTTTTCACGCTGCGGCGAGTCTTCGGCCAATGTCGAGCTGGCGGACTGCAAGGTTTTGCTGACGTCGGCGAGGGTGGCCTGCACACCCGGCAGGGTTTTCGCGTTGAACTGGGTCAGGCCTTTGCGCAGCTCG
The DNA here is from genome assembly GCF_000633255.1 of Pseudomonas sp. H1h. GTDB lineage: Bacteria > Pseudomonadota > Gammaproteobacteria > Pseudomonadales > Pseudomonadaceae > Aquipseudomonas. The sequence goes on along the minus strand of NZ_AYMJ01000008.1, from coordinate 314,331 downwards.
ACGAGATTGCTGTCGAGGTTGCCGGCAATCCGTTCGACCGGCAGTTTGTTGAGCTTGTCGACCATCGCTTCGAGCTTTTCCTGCAGCTGTTCGAGGCTGCCGGGAACGGTCGGCAGGATCACAGGCCGAACGGTCGGATCGAACGCAACCTTCTCGGCTTTCGGGAAGAAATCCAGCGCGATGTACAGTTGCCCGGTCAGCAGGTTGCCGCTGCGGGCCTGGGCGCGCAGGCCATTATCGACAAAGGTGCCGAGCAGACGAATGCCGGCGGCTTCGTCGTTGGGATCATGCTTGAATTCGGTCAGCATCTTTTTGTAGGCCTGACCCAGACGCTGCGGGTAAATGACGATCCCGACATTAAGCGGGAAGGTGCGCTTTTTCGCATCGAAATCCAGGTTGATGCCCACCACCCGACCGATCTCCATGCCGAGGAACTCGACCGGCGCATCGACCTTGAGTCCGCGCAGCGACTGGTCGAAACGCAGCACCATGTATTGCGCCTTGCCGTTGGGGGGGGCGAGAGCGGTCTGTTGGTCGGCGAACAGCTCGAAGTCCTTGTCTTCGCCTGCGGCCACGTCGTTGGGGCTGTAGTCCGGAGCGCGGAAGGCGATGCCGCCCACCAGCAAAGTCGAAAGCGATTCGGTCTTCACCGCAAACCCGTTGGCGCCAAAGTTGACGTCGATGCCGCTGGCATTCCAGAACCGGGTGTTCTCGGTGACAAACGCATCGTTCGGCGAGTGAATGAATACTTCGATGTCGACCCCTTTGCCATCGGGGTCGAGGGTGTAGGTGACGACCTGGCCGACCGGTATCTTGCGGAAATACACCGGTGAGCCGATGTCCAGCGAGCCGAGATCGGAGGCGTGCAGCATGAAACGCTTGCCCGGTTCGCCGTAGGTAATCGGCGGCGGGTTTTCCAGGCCTTTGAAGTGTTTCGCACGGCCATCGGCCTGGCCGATGTCGGCGCCGATGTAGTCGCCGGAGAGCAGGGTGTCGATGCCCGAAACACCGCCGGCGCCGATGCGCGGGCGCACGACCCAGAATTGCGAGTCTTCGCGAGTGAACGTTTCGGCCTGTTTGGACAGTTTGATGGTGGCGTCGACGCTCTTCTGGTCGCCGCTCAGCTCGACGTCAGTCACCTGACCGATCACCACGTTGCGGTATTTGACCTCGGTCTTGTTGGCGGTCAGACCGCTGCCGGTCTTGAAGTTGACGATGATCGTCGGGCCTTCCTGCATCAGGTTGTGCACCACCAGCGAAATGCCGACCAGCACCGCGACGATCGGGACGATCCACACCAGTGAAATACTGAAGCGTCGGGTCTTGATCGGGGCTTGCCCCGGTGCTCGCGGCTCATCGGCGGCTGACGACTTCATCCATGTCCTCCTCGGTTTGTTGGGCACTGAGCGTCAGGAACGCAAAAGCACTTCATCAATATAGAAGTGCCTTGCGATAGAGCAAACCGAAAGGATTAATTGCCCGAACGCCGTCAGCCCACCAGCTCACGCAGCCGATACCAGAACATGCCCAGGGCCAGCAGTGGCGAACGCAGTGCCGGGCCGCCGGGAAAGGTCATGTGCGGCACTGCGCTGAACACGTCCATGCCCTGACTGTGCCCGGCATGAATCGCCTCGCCCAGCAGTTTGGCGCACCAGTGCGTGACGTTCAGGCCATGGCCGGAATACCCCTGAGCGTAGTACACGTTCGGTTGCTGCTTGAGTCGGCCAACCTGGGGGAAGCGGTTGGCGGTGATGCCGATCTTGCCGCCCCACTGATAATCGATGCGCACGTCTGCCAGTTGCGGGAAGACCTTGAGCATCTTCGGTCGCATGTAGGCCGCGATGTCGGCAGGATCGCGTCCGGAATAGTGGCAGGCGCCGCCGAACAACAGGCGTCGATCCGCCGAGAGCCGGTAGTAATCAAGGCCGACTTTCTGGTCGCACAGTGCAAGATTGTGCGGGATCAATTGCGCGGCGCGCTCCTCGGACAACGGCTCGGTGGCGATGATGTAGCTGCCGGCCGGCAGCACTTTGCCGCTGAGCTGCTGTTCGAGTTCGTCCAGGTGCGCGTTGCAACCGAGCACCAGACTGCCGGCACGCACCGTGCCGTGGGCGCAACGCACCTGGACGGTTTCGCCATGAATGATCTGCTGCACCGGGCTCTGCTCGAAGATCCGCACGCCGAGGGACGCCGCCAGACGTGCCTCGCCTTGCACCAGATCCAGCGGATGCAGGTGGCCGGAGCCCATGTCCACCAGACCACCGGCGTAGACCTCGGCGTTGACCACTTGCTGACGGATCTGCTCGGGGCCTACCAGCCGGGTTTCATGGCTGTAGCCAAGCTCGGCAAGGCTGACTTGCTCGTCCTTGAATGCCGCGAATTGTGCGGGGGTGTTGGCCAACTCACAGAAGCCCCAATGCAAGTCGCACTCGATGTGGTTGTCAGTGATGCGCTGGCGTACCAGCTCCACCGAATCGATCCCGGCGCGTTGCAAGTAACGCACGCCGTCATTGCCGACATAGCGGGCAAAGCCTTCGACTTCATGGCCAATGCCGCGGATCAACTGGCCGCCGTTGCGCCCGCTGGCACCCCAGCCGATGCGCCGGGCTTCGAGCAACACCACCGACAGGCCGCGCTGAGCGAGTTCGATGGCGGTGTTGACCCCGGTGAAACCACCGCCGATGACGCAGACATCAACGTTCAGATCGCCGTCCAGCTTGGGGTATGGCGTGCTTGCCCGCGCCGAGGCTGCGTAATAGGAGCGGGCGTGTTCCTGGGTGTACTGATTCATTTGTTCGACTTCACTTTGCTCCAGGAACGGGTCATCAGACGCATGATCGACTGGGGCGGGGTGGTGGAAATGTACAGTTTGTCGAGGACTTCCTGCGGCGGATAAACCTCTGGGTTATTCACCAGCGCGACGTCCATGTACTGTTTGGCGGGCGGATTCGGGTTGGCATAACCGACCGAGGCACTGACCTTGGCGATCACCTGCGGGTCGAGCAGGTAATTAATGAAGGCGTGGGCTTCTTTAGGATTGGCGGCGTCGGCCGGAACTGCCAGCAGGTCGAACCACAGGTTGGCGCCTTCCTTGGGAATGGCGTACGCGATGTTCACGCCGTTCTTGGCTTCCTTGGCGCGGTTGGCGGCCTGGAACACGTCGCCGGAATAACCGAAGGCCACGCAGATATCACCGTTGGCCAGGTCCGAGACGTATTTGGAGGAGTGGAAGTAGGTGATGTACGGGCGGATGCTCAGCAGTTTGGCTTCAGCTTTTTTGAAGTCTTCCGGGTTCTCGCTGCGTGGGTCCATGCCCATGTAGTTGAGGATCGCCGGGAACACTTCGTCGGCCGAGTCCATCATCGACACGCCGCACTGCGAGAGCTTCTTGATGTTTTCCGGTTCGAACAGCACGGCCCAGGAATCGATGTGATCAATGCCCAGCACTTGCTTGACCTTATCGACGTTGTAACCGATGCCGTTGGTGCCCCAGAGGTACGGCACCGAGTGCGCGTTTTGCGGGTCGTTTTTCTCCAGCAGCGCGAGCAGTTTCGGGTCGAGATTTTTCCAGTTCGGCAACTGCTCGCGATCCAGTTTGAGGAAGGCACCGGCCTTTACCTGACGGGCAAGAAAGTGGTTGGACGGCACCACCACGTCGTAACCGGTACGACCGGCGAGGAGCTTGCCCTCCAGGGTTTCGTTGGAATCGAAAACGTCGTAGATCACCTTGATCCCGGTCTTGGTCTGGAAGTCGGCGAGGGTGGTTTCACCGATGTAGTCGGTCCAGTTGTAAACGCTGACCTGTGGCTGAGCCAGCGCTGCAGTGCTGCACACCAGCGCCAGAGCGGCAGGGACCATGGATTTCAGTAGACGCATATCGACACCTCTTGAAGTTATTGGATTTTTTCAGGTGGTTCTGGATTTTCAGGTCGCTCATTGTTCCTCTGTGGGCGGGGCTTGCTCGCGAAGAGGCTGGCACGTTCAGCATTACTTGACTGATACACCGCTTTCGGGAACAAACCCCTCCCACAAAAGCCCCTCCCACAGGGGGCGAAGGGGCTTTGCGGATTGGCTTAGACGCTGAGCAGCAGGAACTCGCGTTCCCACGAACTGATCACGCGCTTGAAGTTTTCGTGCTCGGCGCGTTTGACGGCGACGTAGCCGCGTACGAACTTGCTGCCCAGGTACTCGGCAACGGTGTCGCACTCTTCCATTTGCGTCAGCGCTTCTTCGATAGTGATCGGCAAGCGTAAATTGCGGCGCTCGTAGGCCCGACCTTCAACGGCGGCGCTCGGCTCGATGCCTTCGACCATGCCGATGTAGCCACACAAAAGGCTCGCGGCAATGGCCAGATACGGGTTGGCGTCAGCGCCCGGCAAGCGGTTTTCCACGCGCATGGATTCCGGGCCGGAGGTCGGCACACGCAGACCGACGGTACGGTTTTCTTCGCCCCATTCGACGTTCACCGGTGCCGAAGTGTCCGGCAGGAAGCGGCGGAACGAGTTGACGTTGGGCGCGAACATCGGCAGCACTTTCGGGATGTATTTCTGCAGCCCGCCGATGTGATGACGGAACAGCTCGCTCATCGTGCCGTCGGCATTGGCGAAGATCGGCTTGCCGGTGGCAATTTCCACCACGCTCTGGTGCAGGTGCATGGCGCTGCCGGGTTCGTCGCCAATCGGTTTGGCCATGAACGTCGCGGTGACGTTGTGCTTGAGCGCCGCCTCGCGCAGGGTGCGTTTGAATACGGTGATCTGGTCAGCCAGATCCAGTGCGTCGCCGTGACGGAAGTTGATTTCCATCTGCGCCGGACCGTCTTCGTGAATCAGCGTGTCCAGGTCCAGACCTTGCAGCTCGCACCAGTCGTAGACGTCTTCGAACAACGGATCGAATTCGTTGGCGGCGTCGATCGAGAACGACTGACGACCACTTTCCGCGCGGCCCGAACGACCGAGCGGCGCCTTGAGCGGCAAGTCCGGATCTTCACAGCGCTGGGTCAGGTAGAACTCCATTTCCGGCGCCACAATTGGCTTCCAGCCTTTGTCGGTGTACAGCTGCAGGACTTTCTTCAGCACGTTGCGCGGCGACAGTTCGATCGGGTTGCCGAACTTGTCAAAGGTGTCGTGGATGACGATGGCGGTCGGCTCGATCGCCCACGGAATCACATACACGGCGTCGGCTACTGGCTTGCAGACCATGTCGATGTCGGCAGGGTCGAGCAGGTCGTAGTAGATATCGTCGTCGACAAAATCCCCGGTTACCGTTTGCAGCAGCACACTTTCCGGCAGGCGCATGCCTCGTTCATGCAGGAACTTGTTGGTCGGTGCGATCTTGCCGCGGGCGATGCCGGTCAGGTCACTGACCACACATTCAACTTCGGTAATCTTGTGATCTTTCAGCCAAGTGAACAGCTGATCGAAAGGGGCATTCATAAAGACCTCGTTATTGGTTTTATAGACGCCGGGGAGGGCGGGTTTCATCTTCCGCCCCCTTCCCCTGTGGCGCGTTGGCGACTATCTTGGGCGTGCCTTGCAGTTCCATCTATCCACTTTAAGCAGCACCAAAGCGCACCAAAAGAGTGCGCAAGGTCTCCCATGACAACGTGCAATCCGCTACAGGTTCAGGCTTTCAATACCGCTGATGTCACCGAGCAAATCCGCGCCACGCCGGGTTGGGTCCAGCATTACCAGCAGATGTCTCCCGGACATTTCGCCGGGCAGATTCGCTATCTGGATTTGCAGGGCGTGCAGGTTTACGAAGAACAGATGAACACCCGCGTCGAACAGAATTTCAGCGCGCCAGCGGGTGCCTTGGCGTTTTGTTTCGATCGCAGCGACAACGCGCTGTATCTGCTCAACGAAGAGAGCCGCAACATCTGGATCACTCCGGAGAACTACCAGGAAATTGCCGTGGTCTTTGGCCCGGAATTCGTCCGGCAACACGGTCTGGACGTGTCCCGACTTGAAGGCCTGTTCATGGCGCCGCTGAATTGCGGGCAGAACGCCTTGTTCAGTCGCTGGTTAAGCTCGACACTCACGAAGTTGTCGCAAACCCTTGATCAACCAAGCAAAGAAGCCCTGACTCAACAGTTGCTGGAAGACTGTCTGTTCATCCTCGACAACGCCCGTGCGCGTCTTGATCGCGACGGCCTGCAGCGCCGTAGCGAGGAACGGACGATCATGAAGCGAGTAGGGGAATGGGCTGCCGATTCGCCGGAAGAGACGGTCAATCTGCTGGAACTGGCACAGGTGGCGGGCGTCTCGCTACGGCAGTTGCAGCATGCGTTCAAGGACTTCACCGGCATGACGCCAAGCCACTGGTTGCGCCTGCGGCGATTGAACAGCGCGCATCGTGAGCTGCTCATGCGCGCGCCGACGGAAACTACAGTGGCCGAAGTGGCGATGAACTGGTCGTTTTGGCATCTGGGGCGGTTTTCCAGCAGCTATCGGGCGCTGTTCAATGAGTTGCCAAGTGAGACGCTCAAGCGTTGTTGATCGATCGCCCCTTATGGTGTGTGCGCATAAAATCGGCAAACGTGCTGCTATCGTCGGTTAACTACACTAAATAGCCGTTTAGTTGAGCTATCGGAGATCCACCTTCAAATCAACGGAGCAGACCATGAATCCAGGGAAATCAGGCGTTAAGGAGATGATTGCGGCGCTGGATGTGCAGCCTCACGTCGAGGGTGGCTATTTTCGCAGGACGTTTCAAGCTGATGAGCGCGCCATGCTGCAAACCACCAATGGACCCCGTTACCTGATGACTGCGATTTATTACTTGCTGACCGAGGATTCGCCGGTGGGCCAGTTTCATTTCAATCAGTCGGACATCCTGCATTTTTTTCATCTGGGAGATCCCATCGAGTACAACATGATCCACGCTGACGGCTCGCTGCAGACGCTGATAATGGGCAACGACGTTCTGGCAGGTCAGCATTTGCAAATGCACGTGCCTGGTGGAATCTGGAAAGCTTCGCGGCTACTCGACGGTGAACATGGATTTGGATTGATCAGCGAAGCGGTATCGCCAGGATTTGATTTTGCGGACATGCAAATGGGTGACCGCAAGAAACTCACAGCGCAATTTTCGCAGCATCGAACGCTGATTGAAAAACTGACGCGGGATGATGATTGAGGCTTGGGAAAAGCGAGGCTCACGAGCAAGGCTCTGGATTGAAATCTGGCGTGCAACCGGGCTGATCGCGAAATATCTTGTTACGTGTAATGTATATTATGTTAAATCGTGTATTACGCTACGCGCCTCCTGCATCAACACTTCCTCACTGTTCAATAAAAATGAGAGCGATTTCATCTGAATTGAGAACAACGAACCTCACGCGGTTAGAAATTGAATCCCTTCTGTCAGTGTAAACATCTATCGGCTAGTCCTTCGTAACCAAACCGAGATTACCTGTGAGATCGTGACCATCCTCATTGAACAGATTTTGAGTTCTCCGCTCCTGTTTGAGGTGGGCCAGAGTCTGGAAGAAACATTCCTCACACAGGCGCAGTTCATAGCGCTCCCCAGCATGGCTAGTGCCATAGCCCCAGTGAGCATGCAGTGTGCCGAACTGAGGCCCGCCAACCAAGCAAGTGGAGCAACGACAAACATCGCATAGGACATCTGTCACGGGCTCGACTTCGACGCTTTCAGTTATTTTCATCGCAATCCCCTTCAAGCATCTCGGTTGACGCAGCGAATTTCTAGCAATAAGTTATGCTAACTTGCTCTGGGACTCGCGGGCCAAAAGCCTCCCCCTAGAGACATATGACAGGCTCACCTTGATAGTGGGTCTTTTTTATGTCCAAAACTCTACTTCCATGCTAGCCCTGCCCCATTTGCTAGTCGAGATGGGGAGAAAAGATCACCATTTCCAATTTCAGCCCTTATCATTAGGCTTCCTCCGGAATAGAAATCCGTGAAAAAGAGGATTCATAACCGCGGTTTCTCCATGACTATTACTCCAGGTGAGCCCTTTCGCAACCTGGTACGGCGACTAGAGTGACCGCCTACACTCCAAGCCTAAGGCGGCTGGCAACGTCACGTGAATGATGTCCTTCGTCTTACGAAATATGAGTTCGACATTCGCGGTTTCGAAGTATCTTCCCTCCGTTATCAGAGCGCTTCTGATGGTTGTGGGGAAGGCATGAGAGGATGCCAGGTGCGCTGTGGGATGACTTTTCCACCGTCGGGAAGCCTACTACCTGTTTATCTAACAATTTTCATGTGTATCGAAATTAGGGAAATTATCCTTCGGACATAAACTCGCTAATTTTAGTACACATGCGCTGCATCAATGCAGTTTTCACCTGCGCTGGAATTATTGCGACGGGCCTTCTCCTCCAAATCAAACGCAGCAAGGGCAGATGTTAACCGAGATCATCCGCAGCCTCCGTCGGATTCATCTCATTCACGATACGACTGATGACGGTCGACAGCCATATCTGATGAGCTACCAGTTCAGTGTCCTCTGGACCCTCTGCGCGAGCTACCTGATAGAGTGATCGCCACTCAATAACATTAGAGGGCTCAATTCTAGCGCCGTCCATAAACAATCCGTCAGACGCTAGTCGGTACGCATACGTATCTACGCCACATGCATCAGCACCAAGAAGTTTGACTCGCGCAAAATCCACTATGGCTTCTGCGGTCCATCGTGAAGTGCCGTTTAGCTCAGGAGAGATTGCTAGCTGGACGCCTATGATAGCTTCGTCTGAATCAGGTCGATCCATTTCGTGAAAAAGGTCGATCAGATCCTGGCCTGAGTGACGCCTAACTATACCGACACGCTCATGTGGTTGAGCGCGGAAGGCTACGGCTACGAACACTATCGTTGATGGCGCGTTGCCCTCTGACGATGACGAGTGGCCGCGATTCTGATGTACGGGCATATAGCTTTCCAAAAAATGAACACTATAGATTGTAGCTCTATAGAGTTCAAAAAGGCTTCATCGTTCCTTTTGTGGATAAAGCAAAATGGAGCTGAAGGAAGCGTTCGCAATTGCGTTACGCAATACCCGGGTTCGACACGGTTTGACCCAAGAGGACTTCGAGATCGTGAGCAGCCGGACCTATCTCAGCACACTCGAGCGCGGCCTCAAAAATGTGACGCTAGAGAAGGCTTCAGAGCTCGCACGAAGGATGGACATTCATCCGTTGACTCTCCTGGTTGAGTGCTTTCTACTTTTGGATCCAGATGCTGATCTGAACTTGCTCTTTGAACGGATACGACGCGAAACTGAATTAGGGGGCACGTAGTTAGAGACCAGATGGACTCGAAAACCGAAATCTATTGGCTTCTTGGCCTAGTGCGGTGTTAATGGCTGCATGCGACAGACTCGATATCTAGTAACAAAATATAGGAAGATCTAGCGAAATCTAGTGATGTCTAGCAAATTTTACTGGACATCACCAGATTTCGCCCTCGACCTACGTGGAAAATCTGACGGTTTAGCGGTGCATAGCTTAGGCTTGAAGGTTGTGAAACTTTCCTCCCACCAAATACCCTGGAAGCTCACCACAACCTAGCTACATGAGAAGCTCAGTAAAACGCTAGTCCGGCATCTTTGTTATCTTCAATTTTGACCTGTTAACTGCGGTGATTAACAAGTCAAAAAATAAATTTACAGAGTAGTACTGAACTTGCGAGTTAGCCTTTGATTCGCCTGGCGCGCCCGGGATTCAAAGCTCCGTAACTCTGTTCGAGCTCCGGGGTTTGCCAGGCGAAATGTTTACACTTGTTATTGCTCGCGTTGCACTGTCAGCAGCGACCGTAATCATCGAATTCGGTAGGTGTTTCCTTTTCTTATCTACCAATAAAACGTCGAGCTCAAACGTAGAAAATACAGCGGACTTCTCCAATTTTTACACCCCGGTAGATTAGGTTGGAGCTCATCAGAACGTCATGACACGTCATGACACGTCATGTCTGACGAGTGATTTGTGCCTTTTGAGCATAGTCTATGTACCACCTGCCGCATGGAGAACACAGCCAACTCAACTAAACATCTATTTAGTTGAGTTATAAGTTAAGGTATTTCATAGCCCTTCTCATTGGATGAGCCAAGTGTAACATCCGATAACTGTCAGACCCGGATATTGCATAACATGCCTGGTACACGCAAGCTAGCGTCATTCCTGTACCGCATTGGCCCATTGCATGACCCAACTCCTACAGCCGCTGTTCGACACCTTTGAGTGCTTCCAGGAACTCAATTTTCTCCAGCTCAGCAACGAGCGTTGTACTGTCAAACAATATCTCAAAGGTTTCGATGAGAGTTGCCGGGCCATTGACAGCTATCTAGTTGTGCGGAGTTTCTCGAAGTCCTACGCCAGCAACCAGTCAACCTTCAAATCTTTCAGAACGCACGTCGAACGATTGCTGCTCTGGGCACTGATTGTGGTTCGTAAACCTCTTCTGGAGCCGCGTCGCTCCGATGCGGAGCGATTCATGGAGTTCTGTCTTAACCCGTCCGCGGACTGTGTCGGCCCTGTAATCAAATCTCGGTTCAAACGCATCGGTGGTCGCAAGCGGCTTGAATCAGATGAGTACATCGTGAATCCTGATTGGCGCCCATTCAGCTCCACCGTTTCTAAACGTGAGCGCAAGCTGGCAGCTGAAACGATGAGTGATCTCTCCTCGCGTGCTTACCATATGGCCCAGGGATCTGTGGCTCAGGTCTTCGCTGTCTGCGGCAGCTTTTTTCAACACGCGATGGATGAAGGGCTTACGGAAGCAAATCCGTTCCGTGCCATCAAACAGATGTCGATCTATAAGCAGCGAAACACACTGGACGTATCGTCTCGATCCTTGACGGAACTGCAATGGAGCTTCGTGATTGATACCGCGGAACAGATGGCAGACGAAGACCCAGCCCATGAGCGCACACTGTTTGTCGTAGCGACGCTTTTTGCCATGTACCTCCGCTTATCTGACTTGATCGGTCGTGACAACTGGCGGCCAACAAAGGGAGATTTGCGAAGGGATACGACGGGCAATTGGTGGTTCCACGTAAGGTAATAAAGCGGCCAAGATCAGTGTGAGAGACGAGTACATCGAGCGTTATCTCGTGAGATATCGCCATTTCCTAAAGCCCTCTCCCCTGCCCTCACCACAGGAACAAACGCCACTTATTACCACACTGAAAGGCCGCGGTGGTCTATCTGACCGACATGTACGGTTGCTTCTTCAAGTTGTGTTTGATCGCGCCTTGCAACGTATGCAAAGTGAAGGTTGGAGTGAGGATGAAATCGACCAACTCCGCTCTGCCTCGCTACATTGGTTACGCCATACAGCTGCGACGTTCGACGCGCCGCTTCGCGACATGAAAGATCTCCAAGCCGATCTGCGTCAAAACAACCTTAGTACAACGCAAAACACCTACTACAACAGTTTGGACGGATAACGAGCCAGATCAGTAAAAGGATTGAAGATGCGGAAATAGTGCTCGTATTGCCCGATGGTTACCCTTCGTGACAGGCGGCAATCGGCCAGAAGCGGATGCTGAATGAGGTCCAATTCGGGTGATAACTTTCTGCGGGCAGCCACCGACCAACAAAAACAGCGACAATATGATCGACAAGGCGGCTAAACACTTCGGTCAGTTGACGCATAGGTTCAATTACTCGCCTTGAACCCGTACTTGCCGAGGACTGGAACCGCGACATCGCTGTCAGGTAGGCCACGGGAGAACTTTACTGGAAAACGCACAGCGATCGCCTGTTCCTGTGGCAGCGTTTGCACTGTCGCGCGTGCCTGGACATGCGGGTCGTCGAACAGTTCGTTGGCGGTGATCAGCGGTGAAAACGGTAGATCATGTTCACGAAACACTGCGCTCCAATGCGCTAGTGAATGGGTCGAGAACATATCTTTGAGCAAGCTGTTGACCTCTTGCTTGCGGCCAAACCGACCCAGCCGTTCGGCAAAACACTCGCTGCGCAGTTGCGGAAATTCATCGCCTAACACCTGGCACAGCGTAATCCAGAACTTGTTCTCCAAAATGCCCATCGCCAAATGACGGCCGTCCCGAGTCTCGAAGATATCGTTTTCGGGCATTACCGTTGGCGAGTCCAGTGGATTGGCTTCGTAGTCTCGGGACATCCACGCCATGTGAGCGGTCCAAGATAGGATCGCATCATGCACCGACACATCCAGATGCTGGCCAGTGCCGTCTTTTCGCGCGCTCATGATCGCCACCGACAGTGACAACGCTGCATAGGCGGAGGCGGCGTAGTCCGACAGGCGTACTTTCGGACGGGCAATCTTGTCTTCGACTTGCACCGGAATCGACCAATAGCCGGCCATGGCCAGATAGTTGAGGTCATGACCGGCATGGTCGGCATATGGGCCGCTTTGGCCAAATCCCGAAATCGAGCACAGAACGATGGCGGGATTGATTCTGGCCAAGTCCTCATAGCCCAGACCAAGGCGCTGCATGACACCGGGCCGGAAGCCCTCCACTACCGCATCGCATTCTCGCACCAGCTCAAGAAAGGTGGCTTTGTCAGCAGGGTCTTTGAGGTTGAGTGCAATCGAACGCTTTCCTCGATTGAACTGGGCAAACACGGCGTGGCCCAGCATTCGCGAACTGTCTCCTGTTCCGGGTTGCTCGACCTTGATGACGTCAGCGCCCAGCTGCAACAGCAGCGAAGTAGCATGTGGCCCAGGCAACAATTGGCTGACATCGATGATCTTTACATCGTTGAGGCAGGACCAGTCCGACTTCATATTGTGGCTCCCATGAAAAACGCCAACTACACTTAGTTTTGCGCCACTACCGCATACAGAACCAAGGTGGCCAACAGCGCTGAACAGAGGCTAAGGACCAACAGCGGCAACGTATTACAGGCCAACCCATGGCCGGTGATGCCATTTCTTGCCCGACCATAGCTGCGACCCTGTTCGAGCATTATCAGCGACGCTTCTAACGTCGCTATGGCAACGACGCCAGTCATCAGCCATCGGTGATGTTGCAGGCAGCGAAGCGCCAGGCAAGCCACCAGCACCAACAACATCTGCGTTCGCCGCCAAGCCAGAAGTGTGCGTTCCGGCTGCAATCCTGTGTCGCTCATCCCTGCCCCCACAGGGCGATCATCACTCCACCGACGAGTACGGCGCAGCCCAACGACAGCAAGGGTGTGAGCGGTGAAATCAACAGCGCCGACTCACGCCGCAGGGCGCGCTCCACGCTCAACCAGCGCCAGAACGCGCCGAGGCTCACAAGCAGACTCATACTCAGTAAACCGACTACCAGCGGGCGTTTCGCACCTGCTACGAACACACCTTGAGAAAAGGCTTCAACCGCGACACCGCTGGCCAACAAAGCGAGGGCCGTGCGGATCCAGGCGAGGAAAGTACGCTCGTTGGCTAAGGTAAAACGCGGGTCAGGATCCTGCCCATTCCCCAGTAAAAACCGATTCAGGGCAGATGAAGTTATATCGGGCTTCATGCGGAGAACTCCTTGGACATGCGCACAACATGTTGAAAAATAACCAGACTGGCGTTGCAAGCAGGACAATAAACAGGTCATATAAAAGCGATGGCGCCATCCTAGTAAGCCGCTGCTACATCCACCAATATCGTCTTTCGATACAGCCCATAACACGCCGGCATGGCCGCGGAATCCCATGACACTCAAACAACTGCGTTATCTGATTGCGATTGCCGAAGCCGGAAGTTTTTCCTCGGCGGCCCGCCGAGCCTACATTGCCCAGCCGGCGCTCAGCCGTCAGATCAACTTGCTGGAAAGCGAGCTGCAAATGCAATTGCTGGAGCGTCTGCACGATGGCGTGAGCCTCACCGATGCCGGGCGGCGCCTGTACGAAATCGCCCGCTCGGTGGTGCAGACCATCGACACCGTCAAGGATGAACTTGAGTCGACCAAGGGCAACCCCAAGGGTCGGGTGGCCATCGCCATACCGGTGACCGCTTCAGCGCTGCTCCTGCCGATGATCATCATTCGCGCCAACGAAAAATTTCCGGGGATTGAATTGGTCGTGCGCGACGGCCTGAGCCAAGAAGGCGGCGAAGCAATCGAGTTGGGCAAGGTCGACTTTGGCATCGTGCCCAACGCCGAAGAGCTTGAGCATGTTCATGCCGAGCCAATTTTCACCGAAGAGCTTTATTGGTTGAGCGTGCAGGCAGCGCCATGCCCTGATGACAGCATCACCCTGGCCAAAGCGGTAGCCAGCACGCTGGTGATGGCGCCACGGGCCAGTTCACATTTGCGTCGGCGAGTGGAGCAGGCCGCGATCGAGGCCGGGCTGGAGCTCAAAGTCCGGTACGAACAACAGACCGCCCAAGGCTTGGCCAGCCTGGTACGCAGCGGTCTGGCCGCGACCATCTGCAACTGGCCGGCGGTGGAGGAAAACCCGCAGCATGTCGCCCGGCGCATCGTCGAACCGAGTGTGCGAAGGACATTATCCATAGCCCACTCGACCCATAGACCCCTGACCTTTGCGGCCTCGTGCATGCGCGACCTGGTGCGCGCGCTATTGATCGACGTGGTGCAGACAGGACGCTGGAAAGGCGAGTTGATCAAGCCCGTTCTGGACCCATGAACGACTGAACCCGTCAGCGCATCGCGAGATCCGCCGCCTGTTCCCGTAGCTGGTTGCGTGACCGCTGCGGGTTCATGGTCAGCAGGCCGATCAGACCGACAACAATCAGGATCGCACCGCACACCGCAAAACCATGGGCATAGCCTTGACCACTGAGACCCTCGGCATTTTGTACCAGGAAACCAGTGACCACCGGCGCTGCCAGGCCGGCCAGGGAACCGCAGGCGTTGCCGATCGCCAGCATGCTGCCGCGTTGGCTGCTGGGCACCACTTCCGCCAACATCGCCGGGCCAATCGAATACATCACGAGCGCCAGGCCACCACTGAGTGTCAGGCAGGCCATACGCTCGACAAAGGGCAGTTCCGGCAGCATCAACGCTGCTGAGAGCACGCCGCTGAGAATAAGACAGAGCGAGACAAATACCCCGCGCGCCACATGCGAAGGCAGCCCCCGGCGCAACAGGCGTTGCGACCACCAGGCCATGATCAGGCTGAGTGGCGTGGTCACGAGCACGAACACCACAAACATGCGCCCGGCACTCATCGAAGCCATGCCCAGGCCTTTTTCCAGGTAGGCCGGCACCCACGTCAACGTCAATGCCAACGACCAGTTCGCGGCAAAATGACCGAGGTAGTTACCGATCACTGTAGGGTCGCACAACAGTCGACGGTAAGGGATCCGGGACTGGTCCACGCGTATACGGGCATCGACCGCTGGGATACCGTCCAGTTTCCCTTCCTCGCCAAAGCGATACCATGCCGCACACCAGATCAAGCCAATCACCGCGAGCACCGCGAAATTGCTGCGCCAGCCGTAATGCAGGCTCATCCAGGGAATCAGCATGCCGGCGACCAACAACCCCATCGCACTGCCGGAATGCAACATCGCCACCGGCAGGCTGCGCTTATTGTCCGGAAACCATTTGTACAAGGCGTGGGTGGCCACGGGTGACGCCGGACCTTCGCCGATGCCCAGCAACACGCGACAGGCAACGATGGTCCATAGCGATGTGGCAAACAGCATGGGCAACTGTATCAGGGCCCAGAACAAGCCCATGCCGAGCAACAGGAAGCGGGTCGGTTTGCGATTGGCCATAAAGCCGCCAACCACAGCCGAAATGGAAAACAGCCAGTGCAAGGCACCGCCAATCAGGCCGAATTCGGCGGGAGTCAATGCCAGCTCCTGCATCATGGGCACGGCGACCAGGCCAATGACAACCTTGTCGAGGAAGTTCACCAACATCATCACCGCCAGCAACGCCGCAATGGTCCAGGCGGCTTTCGGGCGGTAAGTGGATTCGCTGCCGAGCATGGGATACCTCTGATTATTGTTATGGAAAGAAAACGCCCGCCAATCAGGCGGGCGCAAACGCGAGGGCTCAGGCAGGCATCAGGATACCCTTGGCAATGGTGTTTCGTTGAATCTCGCTGGTACCGGTGAGGATTCGCATCATGCGCGTGGCGCGGAACATCCACTCCACCGGATTGCCGCGAATCAACCCGGCGCCGCCATGGACCTGCACGGCGCGGTCGACGATGCGGAACGCCGCCTCGGACGCATACAACTTGCACATCGGTGCCTGGGTCCGGATATCACCACCGGCATCGTTCAACGCCGCCGTGGCGTACATCATGCTACGCGCGGCCAGCAGCTCCGTGGCCATGTCGGCAAGCATGTGATTGACCGCCTGGAACATGGCAATCGGCTTGCCGAACTGGGTGCGAGTGCGGGCGTAGTCGAGCGACAGGTTCAAGGACAGACCAGCCATGCCCAGCATGGTCGGGCAATGCAGCAAGCGGTTCAGGGTGATGCGTCCCATCGCCAGTTTGAAACCCGCGCCCTCTTCGCCGATGCGATTTTCTGCCGGTACGCGGACATTGTCGAGCTGGATATTGCCGTGGCTGCCGCCGCCGGACATTACCTGGTAATCCGCGTCGATTTGCACGTCTGGGCCCTTGAGGTCAACGAAGAACGCCGAGATACCACCCGCGCCCTGCCCCGGCCCGGTCACCGCCAGCAATACGGCGAAGTCCGCATAGGGGGCGCCAGAGATGTAGCGCTTGGCGCCATTGAGTACGTAGTGGTCACCCTCGCGCAGGGCGCTGGTCTTGATCGCACTGGCATCGGACCCCGCCTCGGCTTCCGTCAGAGCGAAACAGACCGCCTTCTCTGCACGGCACACCGGCTGCAGGAACTTCTCGACCTGCACTTCGCTGGCCACCTTGAACAGATGGCCGATACGAGGTGGACCGCTAAGCTCACCCAACACATGGGGCGCCAGCATCGAGCCGGTAAGGATCGCTGCTTCCTTCACCGAACACAGATCGACGACACTCAGCCCCGCGCCACCCAGGGCCTCTGGCAGCATGACGTTGTAAAAGCCCAGTTCGCAAGAGCGCTTCCAGACGTCGGCAAGAATCGCCTTGGGATGGGCTTCGCCCCATTGCAGCTGCTCTTTCTTTTCTAGCGGGATGATTTCATCACGGATGAACGCTTGCATGTCGCTGATGATGCGTTTGGCTTTTTCGCTTGGTTCGATCATTTCGATTTTGCTCCTGCAGCTTCAGATCTTGCGCTGACTGTTTTTCCAGTAACCATCACGAACCAGGCGGCGCACGATTTTACCGTTGGGGTTTTTCGGCAGCTCATCGATGAAATCGACACTGCGTGGTTTCTTGAAGCCCGCCAGGTGCTGGCCGCAGTACTCGATGACTTGTGCCTCGTCGAGGCTGGCACCCGGCTTGAGCACCACCACCGCTTTGATCGCCTCCCCCCACTGCTCATCCGGTACGCCGACCACCGCGGCTTCGAACACCTGCGGCAGGCTGTACAACACCTGCTCGACTTCAGTGGGGTAAATGTTGAAGCCGCCGGAAATGATCATTTCCTTCTTGCGGTCGACGATGAACACGTAACCGCGCTCATCCACCGTGGCCAGGTCGCCGGTGAGGTAGTAACCGTCCTTCATGACTTCGGCGGTCAGCTCCGGTGCCTGCCAGTAACCGGTCATGATGTCGTCACCCTTGACCACGATCTCGCCGATCTCGCCAGGCTGAATATCCTCGAACTGCTCGTTGACCACGCGCAGATCGGTTTCGAAATAGCAGCGGCCACAGGAGGCCAGCAAGCGGCCGTCTTTTTCCAGATGGTCCAGTTCGGTCAGCACCGTCACCAGCGAACAGGTTTCACCGGCACCGTAGCCTTGAGCCAGGATCGGCCCGAACACTTCGATGGCGCGGGTAACCAGCGTCGGAGCCATGGGCGCCGCGCCATACATCACCAGGCGCAGGCTGCTGAGGTCGAAACGCTCCACCCCCTGAACATTGACCAGGCGATTGACCATCGCCGGCACCAGGAACAAGCGCGTGACTCGTTCCTGTTCGATGGTGCGCAACAGCAGTTCGTCGTCGTAGCGTTCAATCAAAAGGTTGCAAGCGCCCACCGCCAGCAGCGGCATGATCTGCATGCCACTGGCGTGGGTAATGGGACCGACATGGGCCATGACATCATCAGGTCCGGCGCCGCGAACCGGGCTGACCAGGCTCTTGCGTACCAGCGCCTTGCGGTTGCCGAAGGTCAGCATCGCCGCTTTCAGTACACCGGAACTGCCCGAGGTGTAGTGCAGCACGGCCAGTTGATCATCGTGAGGATCACTGTTCAGCTCGCGCTCCTCCCCCATGTCGAGGACTTCACGGTAGGGAATGTCACCGCCCTCTTCAGCCAGGACGATGATCCACTTCAGGTGCGGCAATGCCCCGCGATTGGCGCCCAGGGCTTTGGCCGCCGCACTGCCGGTGATTACCGCGACGCTGCGCGAGTCGTTGAGGACGCTGACGATTTCTTCCGGCGACAACCGGGCATTGATCGGCACCTTGACCATGGCCGCCTTGTAGAAGGCCACTTCCGCCTCGACCAGTTCGACGCGGTTCATCGCCAGGATCGCCACATGGGCGCCGGGCTCGAGCCCAAGGTTCAACAAGCCCGAAGCCAGGCGATTGGTGCGCGCTTCAAGTTGTGCGTAGGTAATGCGCTGGCGGCTGTCGACGACAGCCTCATGGACGGGCCAGTAACGCGCACTTCGGCTCAGTAACTTTCCGAGGTTCACTTCTTATTCTCCGAAGCAGGACGTGGTGGGCGATCTTACAAGCGGAGAAAAAAAGCTCGCCAATACAACTCTTGCACGCCCCCCCATAACAAAATGGGATGGCCTGCCTACAACCACTCCTGAATGTTGCGCTCGCAGGACTCGTCCTGGAACAGCTCGATGAGCCGGTTACTGACCGGCGACAGGTGCCCGCCCGGGCGGGTGATCAGGCCGATGCGCCGGCGCAGATCGAGTCCTCCAAGGTCCAGATCCAATGGCGCAAGTCCTGCGGCGTGGGTCATTCGCCCACAACGTGACAGCGTCAGGGTGGGGGTGCCGACGATCAGAGCGAACAGCGCTTCGCTGCTGAAATCGGCTTCGATACGCAACGTTGGCGGCGGCAAACCCTGCTTGATAAAGGCGTTGTCCAGCGCCTGGCGCACGGTGATATGCCCCTCGGGCAGCAACCACTGCTGGTCCTGCAAGTCACTGAGTCGCACCCTCCCCCTGGCAACCAGCGGGTGCCCGGCATCGGCAACCACTGCCAGGCAATCTTCGTACAAAACGTTGGTGTCGAATTCATCGGTGGCTGCCGAAATCGGCATGACCGCCAAATCGATCTCGCCGTCGCGCAGCAGGTCAAGCAGCTCCCGGGCCAGGCGCCGGCGCATGCGCAAGCGCGCCGCCGGGCGCTCGCGCAACAGCCGACGGCAAACGGCGACCACCAGCGCATCGGGCAGCGACGGCGTATAGCCAATTCGCACACCGCCCTGTTCGCCGTTGCGGATGCTGCGCATCTCTGCGAGGGCATCGTCATAGTCACGGCTCAGGCGCCGGGCACGCTCCAGGAACAGCTCCCCGGCCTGGGTCATGCGCATGCCGGTCGAGGTACGCTCGAACAGCATGACGCCCAACTGCGTCTCGACCCGACGCACGGCCTTGGTCAAGGACGGCTGGGTAATACCCAGTTGATCCGCGGCCTTGCCGACCGTCCCGTACTGCTGAACGGCAATGATGTATTCAAGGTCACGAACGTCCATGGCATTCCTTTTGGCTATGTATCTATAGCTGCTGATGCATTGCGCATAGATATATCCCGCTCTCAGACTGGAATCAATGTCGGCTCACCACCGAGCTGCAACGCAGGGGATCGGCGCTCCCCTCACGCTGTAATGTCAGGAGATAACAAGAATGAGTTGTATAACGCCCGTAATCCCAACCTCGCTCACCGGTTGCAAGCGCGTGCTGCCAGCGCTGCTGCTGGCGCTCATCAGCGCCCACAGCCAGGCCGCCAGTGACAGCACCGACCCCATCCGCTTGGGGGTGATGCAAGGTTTTCCTCCCGCTATGGACAAGCGCGTGACCAGACAGAATGCCTTCGAAATGCCCAACCTGCGCTGGGCCTTGCGCAACGCCAGGGCGTTGTCCGCGACCACGGGCATTCGGCGCGCACCCAGCCCGTTGATGCTCAAGGCTGGCGACGATTCAGCGCTCGACCCGTTGCAGTTCAGTGTCGGTGAGCAGTCGCTGACCTTGGCGCAATATCTGCACGACACCTGCACCGATGGTTTTATCGTTCTGCAAGGCGGCAAGGTGGTGTACGAGCGTTATCTCGATTCCTTCGGTCCCGGTCAGTTGCATATCTGGGCGTCGATGACCAAATCGGTCACCGGCGTACTCGCCGCCAGCCTGATTGCCGAAGGCAAGATGTCGCCCGAGGCAAAACTGGCCAGCTATGTGCCGGAACTGGTCGGTACACCCTTTGGCGAGGCTACCGTGCAACAAAACCTCGATATGCAGGTAGAGGCCGTCTACCCCGACAAGGTGCCACCGGACATCGGCCTGTTTGCCGCAGCCGGGATCGTGCCGCGCAAGCCAGGCATGCCCGACAGCATCTACAGTTTCCTTCAAGCCGCCACCTTGCCTGCGACGGCCAGCGCCACACCGATCTGGTACTACCAGAATGGCTCGCCGGAGGCCGTGGCGTGGGCCATTCGTAAGATCACCGGCAAGACTTGGGCGCAACTGGTGTCTGAGCGCATCTGGTCGCAGTTCGCCGAGGAGGATGCCTACACCCAGATCGACGCATTGGGCACCGAGATGGCCAGCGGCGGCATGAGCAGCACCCTGCGCGATGCTGCGCGATTTGCCGAAGCCATTCGCCTTGCCCAGGCCAGAACCGACGGCAAATCGCCCTTCGTCCAGGGTGTGCAACTGGCTCTCAGCCCCAAGGACAATCAGGCCCTGATCGCCCAGAGCGCCAAGGCTCGGGATCGTACCGGCTACTCCTACCATGACTACTGGTACCAGAAGAACGATGGCGACGGGTCGATCGAAGCCGCCGGGCGCTTCGGCCAGCGCATCTACATCAACCCCAAACGTGAACTGGTCATCGTCAAGATGTCCTCGGCGCCGGATCTCGCCCCCCGGCCAACCAGCGCTGGCACGGCGCCGGCAGTGCCGCGTCAGGCGGCGGACAGCACCGCCGCGTTCAACAGCATGGTCAGCGCTCTGATTCCGGCCTTGCGCTAGCGAATCCCTTGACCGGTCCTCCGGGCCGGTGGTTGCAACCCCAGTTGATTCAACAGCACCTGGCTGATGCTGCGCCGAGTGCTGCGCGTCTTCCTATAAAAATAATTAAGAGGCAGCCACCATGAGCTCCCAACGAGCCCGTCGTAAATCAGCAGCACAACAACGAACACTGGTGAGCTTTTTGCTCACGCCCCTGGCCTGCGCGCTTTGCAACTACGCCAGTGCCGCCGAATTCAATTGGGGTGAAGTCAGCGGCCGCTACAACGGCAGCCTCAGCGTCGGTGGCGTGTGGAGCGCGGAGAAACCCAGTGCCGACAATATCTTCCGAGGCAATGCCAACGCCATCGGTTATGGCAAGCCGGGTGACTTCAACGCCAGTGGGGGTCGTACCGGCGATGACGGGCGCCTGAACTTTCGCAAGCGCAACCTTGTGTCGTCACCGATCACCCTGCTGGCAGAAATGGAACTGAACTGGCGCAATTACGGCGCCTTCGTTCGGGGCAAGGCCTGGTACGACTACACCCTGAACAATCGTGAAGTGGACTTTGGTCACTCATCCAACGGCTACAAGTCCGACAGCAAGCTGGACGACAGCCACTTCGACGAACTGGCCAGGTTTCAAGGCCTGGCCTTGCTGGACGCCTATGTATTCGGTGACTTCACTATCGCTGATCACCCGCTCAACGCACGGGTCGGTAATCAGGTGATCAACTGGGGCGAAGGCCTGTACTTTCAGAACGGGATCAACGCCATCAATCCGATCGACGTCGCTGCCTTGCGCCGTCCGGGATCACAGGTCAAGGAAGCGTTATTGCCGGTGCCCATGCTCTACGGCAATTTCGGTGTGACCGACAACCTCAACCTCGAAGCTTTTTATCAATTGCAATGGCGCAAAACCGTGCTGGAAGGTTGCGGAACCTATTTCTCCACCAACGACTTCATTCCCGAAGGCTGCTACGGGGTACCGCGAGGAGGCGCCAATGACCCGGCCAGTTTTGCCAACGACCAGATCATCCGGCGTGCCGACGACAACGACCCCTCCGACGCCGGCCAGTTCGGCGCGGCCCTGCGCTATTTCGCCGACAGCATCGACACCGAGTTCGGTGCCTATGCCATGAACATTCACGCACGCACGCCCTACTCTAGCCTGATCACCGACCTGCGCCCGGACACTGGCGCTGGCTGGCTGCCCAATCAACAAGCCACCAATGGCCGCTACTTTGCCGACTTCCCCGAGGACATCCGCATTTATGGCCTGAGCTTCTCGACCAATCTGTGGGGCACTTCGGTGTTCGGCGAATACAGCTTTCGCCCCAACCAGCCTGTGCAACTGGCTACCGGTGACCTGATCCCTGCCTTCGCCGGCAACCCCACCCAGCTCGGGCAGCTGATCGGGCAGGACATTACCTTGGGCCAGGATGCACTCAACGCCACACCAGGCTCGACGTACAACGGTTACGACCGCCGCAAAATCTCGCAGCTGTCCCTAGGCGCACTCAAGTCCTTTCCCCAGGTCATGGGTGCCGACAGCCTCAACCTCGTCGGCGAGGTGGGCATGAAGTACATGCACGACTTGCCGAGCCTCGACGACCGACGTTATGCCAAGGCCGACACCTTCGGGTCGGACCTTGCCAATGGCAATGCAAGAGGCTGCCTGCTCGGTGTGCCCGAGGTCGGCTACCGCAAGCTCGGCTGCTCCAGCGATGGCTACACCAGCAAGTTCGCCTGGGGCTACCGCATGCGTGCGCAACTGAACTACCCCGGCCTGCTGGCCGGGATCAACGTTTCGCCCTACATCGCGTTCGGCCAGGACATCAAAGGCTGGTCGTATGACGGCGTTTTCTCCGAAGACCGTTTGCTCGGTTCGGTAGGTACCAAGTTCGATTACCTGCAGAAATATTCTGCAGAGCTGTCCTGGTCCGGTAGCGGCAATAGCCCCTTCGCCGCCACCGACAAGGATTTTGTTTCCCTCAGCCTGCGCGTGGGCTTCTGAACCTGAGGTTTACCATGAAAACAACAATGCTCCGCACTGCCGCTCTGGGCAGCATGCTCAGCCTGATCAGCACATTGGCGATGGCCGGGCTGGAGGCCAGCCAAGTCAATCGACTGGGCCAGGACCTGACCCCCACCGGCGCCGAAAAAGCCGGTAACGCCGATGGCGGCATTCCGGCCTGGACCGGCGGCCTGACCCAGCCTCCGGGCGGTTTTACGCCGGGCCAGGGCTATGTCGATCCGTTCGCCAACGAACAGCCGCTGTATACCGTCAATGCCGCCAACCTGAAGCAATACGCCGCGCACCTGACGCCGGGTTACCAGGCCATGCTGGCCAAATACCCGGACTTCTCGATGGCGGTTTATCCCAGCCATCGGACCGCAGCCCTGCCGCAGGAGGCCTACGCGCAGATCCGTAAGGAAGCGACCAGCGTCAGCCTTGCCGATGGCGGCAATGGCCTGGTTGGCTATGAGAAAAGCAGCGTGCCCTTCCCGATTCCCAAGACGGGCGTGGAGGTACTGTTCAACCATTTCGTGCGCTATCGCACCGGTGGTTACCTGTTCTACCCCACTGAAATGGTGGTGCAGAGCAATGGCAACTTCACGCCGATCCGTCGTGAAGTCAAAGCCATCATGGCCTCGTCCATGGGCAACCCTGAACCGAATCGTCTCTATTACTACTTCGGCAAGGTGACCTCGCCGGAAAGCGTGGCCGGCGGCCAGACCCTGATTCACGAGCCCATCGACCAAACCCGGGAAGCCCGTCTGGCCTGGACCTACAACCCCGGCCAGCGTCGCGTATTGCGTGCACCGGAAGCCGCCTATGACTCACCACTGGGCACCTCCGATGGTCTGCGCACCTACGACACTATCGACGTGTACAACGGTGCCACCGACAAGTACCAGTGGAAGTTGCTCGGCAAGAAAGAAATGCTGGTGCCCTACAACACCTACAAGCTGGCCAACCGCTCGCTTAAGTACAAGGACATCATCCAGCCCAACCACTTGAATCAGGATTTGCTGCGTTACGAGATGCACCGCGTCTGGGTGGTCGAAGCGACCCTGAAGCCGGGCGAGCGGCACATCTACGCCAAACGGGTGTTCTACGTTGATGAAGATAGCTGGAGCATCCTGGCTGCTGATCTCTATGACGGTCGCGGCGAGTTGTGGCGCGTCCAGGAAGCCCACTCGCTGCAACGCTACGACGTGCTCTCGGCCATGCACATCAGCGAAGTGGTCTACGACCTGCAGGCACGGCGTTATGCGGTTTACGGCCTGGAGAACGAAGAACGCAGTGCGCAATTCGGCATTACCGCCAAGTTGACAGACTTCAGCCCTTCGGCCCTGCGCCGCTCGGGTCGCTGACCCCTGCCCCGGGATGGCCTTGCGGCCATCCTCCCGCGATTTTGAGAGTCACGCGATGAATAAGCCTAACCTTGCCTGCCGGGCTGTTCTCTTGAGCCTGAGCCTCGGCATGCTGTCCACGACAGCGTGCGCAGCGCCACTGACCGATCGGCTCGAACGTTCCTCACCTCTCAGTGCCAGGGCACAGAACGCGCTCCTGACCGACCTGCAACGTGTGGGCGATCACCTGGTTATGGTCGGTGCCGATGGCCACATCTTGCTGCGCTCGAATGATGGCCGAATTGAACAGGCTCATGTACCCGTAGACCTCCTACTGACAGCCGTGCACTTCGTCGATGACCGCCAGGGTTGGGCGGTAGGCCACGACGGTGTGGTACTTCATAGCGCCGATGCTGGCGTCAACTGGACCCGACAGCTCGATGGCAAGGCCATCAATGCGTTGATGCTTGAGTGGGCGCAACGTGAGGTCGAACGCCTGGAAGCCGACACGACGGCAACCGAGCCGGCGCAGGAGAACGCTCGTTTTGCCCTGGACGACATCAGCGCCGGTATGGACGCCGGGCCGTCTCGTCCCTTACTGGACGTCTGGTTTCGCGACGCCCGCGAAGGCTGGGTCGTCGGTGCCTACGGGATCGTCTTGCATACTACCGATGGCGGCATTAGCTGGGCCTATGTACCCGAGCTGGACAACCCTGATCGCCTGCACTTGAACACGGTGCTGGGGCTGGCCAATGGCGACCTGATGATCGCCGGGGAAGGCGGACGCCTTTATCGGCAGTCTGCCGGTCGGTGGCAACCAGCGCAGGTGCTGACGCCGGCATCGCTTTACAAATTGACGCAGCTGCGCGACGGCCATGTACTGGCCATGGGTTTCGGCGGCGCGCTGTTTATCAGCAAGGACGATGGCCAGCAGTGGCAAGCCAGTCGCCTGTCGAACGGGTCCCACCTGTACGGCGCCGAACAACTGCCGGACGACAGTGTGTTGATCACCGGCCAGGCCGGTCTGATCTACAGCCATGACATGCAGCAATTGCGCGTCTTGCAGGTACGCGACAAATCCGTCTGGCTGGGAGCGGCCGCGCTGCCTGACGGGACGCTGGCGCTGGTAAGTAACCGTGGGTTGCGCCTGCTCGAACCGAATGAGATCAAGGAGTACTTGCAATGAATGCCCCCGCCAGCCGACGACTGCCGACACAAGCACGCTCGGCCAGCCCTGAGTCGCGATGGATGACCGCACTGGAACATCTGCTGTTCCAACATCGGGTGGCCGTGCTGACCCTGTTCGTACTGGTCTCGTTGCTGCTGGGCTACAAAGCCCTGGCGCTGAAAGCGGATGCCAGCTTCACCCGGATGATTCCCACCAGCCACCCCTACATCAAGAACTACTTGCGATTCGAGGAAGTGCTTCGCCCGCAAAGCAACGTGCTGCGCATCATTGTAGAGAATCCACAGGGCGACATCCTGACACCAGGGTTTCTCGATACCCTGCGTGAAGTCAACGACCGGATCTTCTACATCGCCGGGGTCGACCGGGGCAAACTCAAATCACTGTGGACGCCGAACGCGGTATGGTCAGAAGTCACCACCGACGGCGTGCGCAGCGGCCGGGTGATCCCCGATGGTTACGATGGCAGCGCGCAGTCCCTGGCCCAGGTGCGGCAGAACATTCTGCGGGCCAACATGCTTGGCAGCCTGGTGGCCAATGACTTGCGCTCCACCATTATCCGCGTGCCATTGCTCGATACCGACCCACAAACGGGCCAGCCTCTGGACTACGGCGCGTTCAGCCAAGCGCTGGACACGCAGATACGCGCTCACTTTGCGGATCGTGGCGTGACCATACGAGTGATCGGCTTTGCCCAGATCATTGGCGATCTGCTCGCGGCGACGGCAAACATCGCGCTGTTCTTCGTTATCACCGTAGTGCTGATCAGCGTGCTGCTCTTCGCCTATTGTCGTTGCTGGCGCAGTACGGCGGTGACCGTAGCGACCTGCCTGCTGACCGTCGTGGGCCAACTGGGCATACTTGATCTGCTCGGCTATGGTCTGGACCCCTACTCGATCCTGATCCCTTTCCTGATATTCGCCATCGGCATCAGCCATGCGGTGCAGAACATCAACCTGATGGTCAGCGAAGCAGCCCAGGGGTACGACGCGACACAAGCCTCACGACGCACCTTCCGTGCCCTGTTCATCCCTGGCACCACGGCGCTGCTGGCCGATGCCATCGGCTTCATGACCTTGCTGGTGATCGATATCGGGGTGATCAAGCAATTGGCAATCACCGCCAGCATTGGGGTATTCGTCGCCATCTTCACCAAGATGTTCCTGCTACCGGTATTGATGTCCTATGTCGGCGTCAGTCCCTACGCCATTGCCCGACAACATGCCCGAGCCCGGGCTTCCTGGCCGGTGTTTCGCCGCCTGGCGGCGGTCGTCGAACCACGGCTGGCCATCGCCCTGGTTCTCGGCAGCCTGTTGCTGCTGGCGGTGGGTTATCAGGCCCGGCAGGACTTGAAGATCGGTGACCTCAACGAAGGTGCGCCGGAGTTCCGTTCCGACTCCCGATACAACCAGGACAACGCCTATCTGCTTTCCCACTACACGACCAGCACAGACCTGTACGTAGTGATGTTCAGGACGCCCGCCGAACAGTGCTCGCGCTTTGCGGCCGCAGACTTTGCCCATCAGTTCGCGCGGCAACTGCGGCAGGTCGAAGGCGTGGAATCTGTGCAATCGCTGTATGACACCATGCGCTTCAATATCGTGGCGCGTAACGAAGGCAATCCAAAATGGGCAGAACTTTCCCGTGACCCATACGTGATGAACAATGCCCGCTCCGGTGCCCCCGCCGAACAGGTCGATAGCAATTGCAGCCTGGTACCCATCAATCTCTATCTGCGAGATCACAAGGCCCAGACGCTGAGCCGGGTCAGTGAGGCCGTCGAACAGTTCAACCAGCAATTCGCCTCCGTCCCGTTTGAGATACTTCAGGCAGCAGGCAACGGCGGTATAGAAGCCGCCACCAACAGTGTTATCAAGCACTCCGAAAAGCTGATGTTGGGGCTGGTGTTTGCGATCATTTCCATGGTGGTACTGTGGGAATTCAGGTCGGTAAAAGTCACCGTTGCCCTTATGGCACCGCTCTACCTCTCTACGGTGTTGTGCGAGGCGGTAATGGCAAAAATGGGGCTTGGCGTGAAAATCGCCACACTGCCGGTCATCGCTCTGGGTGTCGGCATCGGTGTCGACTACGGTATTTACCTTTACAGCCGTATGGAGCATTTCCTGCTCAAAGGCATGGGTTTACGACAGGCCTATTTCGAAGCGCTGAAAACCACAGGTACATCCGTCGCATTCACTGGGATAACGCTTGCCCTAGGGGTGAGCACCTGGGCGTTTTCGTCTTTGAAGTTCCAGGCGGATATGGGTTTGCTGCTGGTACTGCTGTTTATCTGGAACATGGTAGGCGCATTAGTGCTGATGCCAGCTCTGATTTCGTTGTTGGGTATCAGGAGGTCAGGCGAGACAGAAGGTTTTCGCTAGCACATTGGTTAAGTTGAAAAGTCCACGCGCTGAGTGATGCTATGCGCAAAGTTACAAGAACACGGGCGCTAAGCATCTCCATTCGTAGTCATTGAATGACGGCTCATGGAGCTCGCTGCCTTTCGCGAAGGGCAGCTATGGGTCGGCAACTGACCTTCGCGAAAGGCACAAAACGGCCAAAAGGGGACGCTTACCGATCCCAGGTGAATTTCAGAATGTAACGACTTGGGTCGAACAGTATTAGGCGAACGCAGATCCGTCCTACATTGATGGAGAAGGTGCCGAGTCGTTTCTGGAGTTTGTTGGCCGCGCACGATCGTTCTTAAATTGCCTCGTCACGCACCCGGCGCGAGACACCCTAGTCTTTTCGCACGGACAATTTCTCAATGCGGTAGCGTGGCTCATCGAACGTAAGCCAGTTTAGGTTGATGACCAAGCGATGATCGAGTGGCGCAGGTACGAGATCGATAATCACGTCCCTAGTGGTGATGGCTATGTAGAGACCCACTTTTTCAGCGACTCGTTGTGGACTGTGATTAATTCAATCGACATAGATGGGACGGTTACGCTCTCGCCCATCCAAACACTAGACCTTCCAATAGAAATTGAGATGGGGCTGCAACTCTTGGAACTAAGACAACTGCGCTATTTTGTAAAAATAATCGAAGAAGGCAGCTTGGGACGCGCAGCTCTTGAGCTGGAAGTCGGCGTTTCTGCTTTAAGCCAACAGATCGCCAAACTCGAAAACGAACTATCTACCCGCCTCCTGAATCGCACAACCACCGGTGTTACACCGACCAGCGCCGGTATGGCATTTCTACACCACGCCCAGTTGTGTCTACGGCAAGCCGACAATGCAATCTTGGCAGCCCATCGAGGTCGCATGAGCGGGTACGTGACTGTAGGATTACCGCCTACGACTGCGACCATTCTTGCCCTTCCTTTGATCAACGCCATGCGCGAGCGTTATCCAGATATTCAGTTGCATCTAGTGGAGATGCTATCCGGGCATTTGGCCGCGCAACTCAATGCACGCCAGATTGATTTAGCCATTCTGTTTCAACTCGAAGGTGGCAAGCGATGGAGCGTGACACCGTTGCTCGATGAAAAACTTTTTGTCATCACCTCCCCGCATCTATCCCACGCGCCAAAGGGCAGCAGCGTGCAGCTGGTGGATCTGGGCCAGCTTCCGTTGGTGATGCCCAGCGTACAACACGGCTTGCGTTCGACGCTCATGGCTGCGTTTGAACGTTTGGGTATGGCGCCCAACATCATCATGGAAGTGGACGGTCTTGGCGTGCTGATGAACGCCGTTCGCTCAGGTCACGCCGCAACCATCCAACCAGGTGCCGCCGCGGCACTCAGCGGTGAGTCAGGTCTGTCCGTGGTGCAAATTTCGGATGCACACGTGGGGCGACGAAACCTGTTGGCGACGCTGGCTGAGGATGAGTTATCGCCTGCCGCCCTAGCGGCACGGCGGGTCATCACCGATGTCGCTCGACAGTTGGTCATGGAGCATCAATGGCCGGGAGCTTCGTGGATCGAAGATATTGCGCCGTGACCGTCGCAATGCCCTCCTCTCTTGACCCCGGATCAGCAATAACGGCGCAAAGCCTTTAATAAAACTAAACACCCCAATTCGTTCAGCACCTTTCGACGCCAAGCTACCTGCCTTACCGTCTCCCCACTCGCGAGGAGCCCTTCGTTCATGTCTCCTCGCGACCGAGGAGCGATGATGATCGATGTCTTAGTAATTGGTGGCGGCAACGCTGCCCTGTGCGCAGCACTGATGGCCCGCGAGTCAGGTGCCAGTGTGATGTTGCTGGAGGGTTCCCCAAAAATCTGGCGTGGCGGCAATTCACAACACACCCGAAACCTGCGCTGCATGCATGACGCACCGCAGGATGTGCTGGTGGGCGCCTATCCCGAAGAAGAGTACTGGCAGGATCTGCTGAAGGTCACCGGCGGGATCACCAACGAAAAACTCGCCCGTATCGTCATTCGTGCGTCGTCTAGTTGCCGCGGCTGGATGCGCTCACACGGTGTGCATTTTCAGCCACCGTTGTCCGGAGCCCTGCATGTTGCACGCACTAATGCGTTTTTTATGGGCGGTGGCAAAGCACTGGTCAACGCCTACTTTCGCAGTGCCGAGCGTTTAGGCGTCAATATTCGCTACAACGCGCAAGTCACCGACATCGAGTTGAAGGATGGCAAATTTATCGCGGCCCACATCGGTGAGCGTGAAGTCAATGGGCAACATTTTCCCGCCGAGCGAGTTCTGGCCAAGACCTGCGTTCTGGCCGCCGGAGGTTTCGAATCCAACCGTGAATGGCTGCGCGAGGCGTGGGGCCAGAATGAGCGCGGCGAGTGGCCCTCTGACAACTTCCTTATTCGCGGCACACGCTTTAATACCGGTGTATTGCTGCGACGCATGCAGGACTTGGGTGCCGATATCATTGGCGATCCAACCCAGGCTCACATGGTGGCTATCGACGCTCGCGCTCCACTTTACGACGGAGGCATCTGTACCCGTATCGACTGCGTGTCGTTGGGTGTGGTGGTCAATCGCGCCGGCGAACGCTTCTATGACGAGGGCGAAGACTTCTGGCCGAAACGCTATGCGATCTGGGGCCGTCTGGTGGCGGGACAACCCGGCCAGCAGGCATATTCCATCATCGACCAGCAGGCGATCGGTCGTTTCATGCCACCTGTGTTTCCGGGTACCAAGGCCAACTCCCTGCAAGAACTCGCCCGCCTGTTGAACCTACCGGTGGCGCAATTCGTCAAAACTATCGAGGACTACAACAAGGCTTGCCATGTCGGTACTTTCGACCACACCGCGTTGGACGATTGCCACACCGAAGGTCTCACACCCGCCAAAACCCATTGGGCTCGCCCATTAGGCAAGCCTCCCTTCTATGCCTACCCGCTCAAACCTGGGGTGACCTTCACCTATATGGGCCTGGCGACCGACGAAACCGCCGCCGTTCACTTCAGCGGCGAGGCCAGCCCCAACCTGTTTGTCGCAGGAGAAATGATGGCGGGCAACGTTCTCGGCAAGGGCTACACCGCCGGCATCGGCATGGCCATCGGTACTGCATTTGGGCGCATCGCCGGTGTGCAGGCAGCGGCAGCGGCCGGTTTCATGACTTCTTCAGCGACGGAATTTCAACATGCAGCTGTTTGATCCCAATGCCCCCGGCAATCTGATTCCGGTGCTCAACCTCGAAGAAAGCGAAGTGCAGCGGCAAATGACGGTGTGCAATGCCTGCCGTTATTGCGAGGGTTTCTGCGCGGTCTTTCCGGCCATGACGCGGCGGCTGGAGTTTTCCCAGGCGGACATTCACTACCTGGCGAATCTCTGCCACAACTGCGGCGCGTGCCTGCATGCCTGTCAGTACGCAGCCCCCCACGAATTCGAAATCAATGTGCCAAAAGCGATGGCCAAAGTTCGCCTCGACACGTACGCCGAGTACGCCTGGCCACAGGCAATGGGCAAGTTGTATCGGCGCAACGGGTTGACGCTGGCACTGGCCTCCGGGGTGGGGCTGGCGTCGTTCCTGTGCCTCACGTTGTTGTTGATGGGCAACCTCTTCACGGCGATACCCGGTGGGAATTTCTACGGAATTTTTCCGCATAACACCCTGGCGATGATGTTCGGCGCGGTCTTCTGTTTCGCCGTACTGGCGTTGACGATCGGCGTGCGGCATTTCTGGCGCAACGTATCACCCGCCGATGCGCCGGCACAGGAAAAAACCGCTGCGGCATTGGAGGCCACAGGCAACATCGCCCGACTCAAATACCTGGACGGTGGTCATGGCGAAGGTTGCAATAACGCCGATGATAAATTCACCTTATGGCGGCGTCGTTTCCACCATTTCACCTTCTACGGCTTCCTGCTGTGTTTCGCCGCCACCGGTGTCGCGACGCTCTACCATTTCCTGCTGGACTGGTCAGCACCCTACCCCGTCCTTAGTGTGCCAGTAATGCTTGGTATCGCAGGAGGAATCGGTCTGCTGGTCGGCCCCGCAGGATTGTTGTGGCTGAACCTGCTTCGCAATCCTGAGCACGGCGACCAAAATCAGAAACCCATGGACCGCGGTTTCATTGCGCTGCTGTTTTTGGTCAGCGCCAGCGGCCTGGCACTCCTGGCATTTCGTGAAACTTCAGCACTGGGCCTGATGCTGGCGATCCACCTCGGATTGGTCATGGCGTTTTTTCTGACCATGCCCTACAGCAAATTCGCCCATGGCATCTTCCGCAGCGCCGCGCTGCTCAAGTACTCCATCGAAAAACGCCAACCCAACCCGATCAATGCCGGAAGCGACTGATCGTTGCCAACCATTCCAAAAATAATATTGATCACCACGGTAGCCATGATGAAAACAACAACTCAAGACAGCCGATCCAAGGGATCGAAACTGGGCGCCATCCTGCGGGTCACCAGCGGCAATTTTCTCGAACAGTTCGACTTCTTTCTGTTCGGGTTCTACGCGACCTATATCTCGCAGACCTTCTTTCCTGCCAGCAGCGATTTCGCGTCGCTGATGATGACTTTCGCCGTATTCGGCTCGGGATTTCTGATGCGGCCACTCGGCGCTATCGTGCTGGGCGCGTACATCGACAAGGTAGGCCGGCGCAAAGGACTGATCGTGACTCTGTCGATCATGGCTGCGGGCACCGTCTTGATCGCCCTGGTACCTGGCTATGCCAGCATCGGTACCGCAGCACCGATATTGGTGTTGCTCGGACGACTGTTGCAGGGCTTCTCCGCCGGTGCGGAAATGGGCGGGGTCTCCGTGTATCTGGCTGAGATCGCCACGCCAGGGCATCGCGGGTTTTACACCAGTTGGCAATCGGCCAGCCAGCAGGTGGCGATCATTCTTGCGGCAGCCCTGGGCTACGCGATCAACGCGTCTATGGAAGCTACTGAAGTGGCTGCCTGGGGCTGGCGTATCCCGTTCTTCATTGGCTGCGTGATCATCCCGTTCATCTTCATAATTCGTCGCTCGCTCCAGGAAACCGAAGCGTTTAAAGCGCGCAGTCATCACCCAAGTGCCAGTGAGGTATTTCGCTCGATGCGCGACAACTGGCGCACGGTGCTCGCGGGCGGCCTGCTGGCCTCGATGACCACCACCACGTTCTATCTGATTACCGTGTATACACCGACGTTCGGTCGAACGGTGCTGAACCTGAGCACCACCGACAGTCTAGTGGTGACGCTCTTCGTCGGCCTGAGTAACTTCATCTGGCTGCCCATCGGCGGTTCGCTCTCTGATCGCATCGGCCGTCGCCCCTTGCTGCTCGCAATTACCGTGTTGTGTATCTTCACCGCCTACCCCGCTATGCATTGGTTGGCCGCGGCAGCAAGTTTCGAGCGTCTGCTTGCCGTGCTGTTGTACTTTTCGTTCTTCTTCGGAATTTACAACGGTGCGATGGTGGCGGCATTGACTGAGGTGATGCCACAAAACGTGCGGGTTGTTGGGTTTTCACTAGCATTCAGCTTGGCGACCGCCGTGTTTGGAGGCTTTACGCCCGCAGTGTCGACAATCCTCGTGCAGGCCACCGGTGACAAGGCATCCCCTGCTTATTGGCTAATGTTCGCTGCCGTGTGCGGATTCACTGCGACAACTCTTCTTTATCGCAGGCAAAAAACTGTAGCAATAAACGCATGATGAGACAGGAAGCTGGAGCTACTTTTCGGTTGTTTGGTAGACCGCCCAGAGCTTGAATTATTTGGGATGGCGCTGGTTACGACTGGCACCTCCTAATTGGCCTCACCTTTAGGCTTGGAGGCGCCTACGGAACTAGCGGCGATTCACCGTGATGAAATTGATGAGTCGGAGTCGCCAAGGCCACTCGCACTCACCCTGATCGGATGAAAACGTTCGAAGGTGGCCTTGTGGTAATCGATTTAGAAACGCTTGAGACTGTCGATGAGCTACAGCGTTTAGTTCGAACCCAGCTCAACCCTATCCAGACCGATTTCTTCTAAACGCTGACCTCCATCCAACAAGCAGACGTGGACGGGATCCGAACCTATCAAATGGTTGAGTTACAAACTATCCCCGGTCGGTTAAACGCACACCAATTATGCTGCCCAATTCTTTTGTGGACGAAGATTGCGATTCCCTACGGGGAATGCCATATTGCCATCATCCCACTTGCGATCTAACAGCGCCTGGCGAAAACCCGCAAACCAACTAAAAAGCCCCACCTTTAAAGACCCATTCTGCTCTGTCGATACCTTAGAAGTCGCCAGAATGGGCAGCATTGCGCGCGCTCGGCTAACCCGCACTCCGCCTCTGAATCAGGTTTCTCTGCATGTTCTCAACACAAAAGCTTGTCTGCGAAACAACGCCACTGAACGGTCGATACGTTTCATCCAGGGTTTCCAGATTTTTTGTGTTCATGGCACTCGCCATCTGCGGTCTGCTGTTTGATTCCTCTTCGGCCTACGCACTGTCGGCGAGCTGCACAACGCTCAACGGTTTGAACGGTTCGGGTAACTTTTCTCGCTCCTATCCTGCTGGTTCCTTTTCTGCCGGCGAGAGTGTCTCGGTCACGTTCAGCGACAACGGCGGCAACGTCGGTAACAGCAATCCGTCATCAGCCGATAATGTGATCCTGCGCAATCCGAACACCTTCTCGCCCTACTTTGATTACCGCAGCAACACGGG
The DNA here is from genome assembly GCF_000633255.1 of Pseudomonas sp. H1h. Taxonomy (GTDB): domain Bacteria; phylum Pseudomonadota; class Gammaproteobacteria; order Pseudomonadales; family Pseudomonadaceae; genus Aquipseudomonas. Next base: position 279,572 of record NZ_AYMJ01000008.1, on the reverse strand, counting down.
AAGCTCAGGAAGCCACACTGGTACCGCATCTGCTGCGGATCTCACTAATGGCTTGTTCATCAGCATCAAGGTCGGCACCTACCTGAGCACGGTGACCATCAACTGTGGTGCGGCGGTTTCCAGTGATGCCACCCTGTCGAACCTGATCCCTTCAGCCGGTAGCTTGTCGCCTTCATTTTCATCGGGCACCAGTACCTACAACGTCGCGGTCGCGAGCAACGTATCGTCAATCACCTTCACGCCGACGGCCTCCGACAGTAACGCCACGATCACGGTCAACGGAATGAGCGTGGGCTCCGGCGCTACATCGCCAGCGATCAGCCTGAACACGGGGTCGAACACCGTCAGCGTGATGGGCACTGCCCAGGACGGCAGCACCACGCACCTGTACACCATCACGGTCACTCGGGCCGTCGCTGCGCCAGATGCGAGCAATGTGTCCGCGACCGTGGCAGCCAACAGTTCCGGCAATCCGATCACCGTGGCCCTCTCAGGCGGTACTGCGACGTCTGTTGCCGTTGCATCCGCCCCTTTACACGGGGTTGCCACCGCTAGCGGCACCTCCATCACCTATACGCCGGCTGCGGGTTATTCGGGAACGGACAGCTTTATTTACACGGCGAGCAATACGACGGGCACCTCTTCAGCAGCCACCGTATCCATCACCGTGACACAGCCAACCTTGGCGGTGACCCCGGGTTCCTTGCCTGCAGGCCAGATCGGTACGGCTTACAGCCAATCGCTCAGCGCTGCGGGCGGAACCGCGCCTTACAGTTACTCAAGTTCAGGGGCTGTTCCGAGCGGTTTGAACCTTGATTCGGCCAGCGGCGTGTTGAGCGGTACACCCACCAGTGTCGGCAGTTTTAACTTCACGATTACGGCCACCGATAGCCATGGCGCAACGGGGAGCACGGGTTATTCGGTCAACATCGTCGCAGGCGCACTGCCCGTCACCGGTGCTGTTTCCGCCACGGTTGCCGCCAATGCCAGTACGCCAGTGAACCTCGCGCTGTCTGGCGGTGTTGCCAGTTCGGTTGCTGTCGCTTCTACCCCGCTCCACGGTTCTGCGGTTGCCAGTGGTACCACGATCACCTACACCCCCGCGACAGGTTACTCAGGCCCAGATAGCTTCACCTACACCGCCAGCAACTTGTCGGGCACCTCCTCCCCCGCGACGGTCACGCTCACGGTGACGGCGCCGACACTGGTGTTGACCCCGGCTGCCGGTGCATTGCCTGCCGGTCAGGCTGGAACGGCCTACAGTCAATCATTCAGCTCTACCGGGGGCTCGGCGCCGTATAGCTATACAAGCTCCGGAGTTCCCGCCGGGCTGACCCTTGATACAGCCAGCGGCGTTCTGAGTGGTATGCCCACCAGTCCTGGCAGCTTCAACCTCTCTGTCAGCGTGACGGATCGACATGGCGCCGTCGGCAATGCCAATTACACACTAAGCATTGCAGGTGGGCCAGTGCCTGTGGCCAACCCGGTTTCCGCCGCCATCGCTGCCAATAGCAGCGGCAGCATTGCGCTGTCACTGGCGGGGGGAATAGCCACGTCGGTCGCGGTTGTCACGGCACCATTGCACGGCAGTGCGATGGCCCGAGGCCTGACGATCACCTATACGCCAGTCGCCGGGTTCTCCGGGACAGACAGCTTCACCTACACCGCCAGTAATGGCTCAGGCACCTCACCGGCAGCGACGGTCAATCTGACGATTTCGGCCCCTACCTTGATCGTTTCCCCCGCCGCCGGGGAGCTGCCAGCGGCAACAATCGGTGCCCGTTACTCACAAGCATTGAGCCTAAGCGGTGGCAGCAACCCCTATCGTTTCAGCGCCACCGGACTGCCGTCGGGCTTGAACATCGACGCCTCCTCCGGAATAATTTCCGGCACACCTTCGGAAGCAGGCTCGGCGACCATTGCCGTGCAAATCAAGGACGCCACCGGTGCGACGCTCAATGTCGCTTACAACCTGAGCATCGGCGGCACGTTGCCAAGCGGCGCCGACCGCAGCGCATCCTTGTACGCTGGGCAGGCCGTCACCGTGAACCTGGCCGATGGCATCAGCGGCGGGCCATTCACCGGCGCGGCATTGGTGGACACGCCTTCCAAAGCCATGGGACAGACGACGCTCAGCGGGACGAGTATGACCTTTGTGGCTGCTGCACAAGCTTCGGGCGCTGCGATCATCCGTTACACCCTCAGCAATCGCTGGGGCGCGTCGCAACCCATCACCCTGACGCTGCAAGTGGCCGGACGTTCCGACCCGAGCAAAGACCAGGAAGTGATCGGCATGCTCGGCGCCCAAGCGCAAAGTGCCGCACGTTTTGCCCGCGCACAGATTGACAACTTCAACGACCGCCTCGAACAACTGCACGACAAAGAGAACCGTCGTGGCAGCAGCTTCAACTTGCAACTCGGCTTGCCGCAATCACGCCAGTCACGCACCGGCAATACCAGCGCCTCGGAGATGTACCAGGCACTGTCGTCACTCAGTGGCAGCGATCGCACAACCTCCCCACAATTGTCCGCAGCGCCCGGCTCAAACAACGGACTCCTGGGAGATGAGAACCTGTCGTTCTGGAGTGGTGGCTACGTCAACGTCAGTGATACCCGCCGAGACGATGTGAAGCTCGACAGCACCATGGTCGGCATGAGCGCCGGCGTCGACTATCGCTTCTTTGATTCCTTCACCGCCGGCATCGGATTCGGGTATGGCCGGGACTCCAGCGATATCGGTTCCCAAGGCAGCCACAGCAAAGGAAACTCCTTCAGCGGCGCAATCTACGGCAGTTTCCACCCGGGTCGCGTATTCATCGACGGTTTGCTCGGGTACAGCAACCTGTCGTTCGACAGTCGCCGCTATGTGACCGATAACGGCGGATACGCCAAGGGCTCGCGTGACGGCGATCAGTTCTTCGGCTCGCTCAGCTCGGGTTATGAATTCATGGAAGACGCCTGGCGTGTTGCACCCTATGGCCGTATCGACGTGTCATCGACGAAACTCGACGGATTCCGTGAGTCAGGCAGCGGCGCATTCGATCTGGCATACGCGGCGCAACGCATGAACGTGTTGTCCGGAACTGGTGGCCTGCGCGGACAATACGGCTTTTCGCTGAAACCGACCGAGCTGACCCTGCGTGGTCGTCTCGAATACAGCCACACTTTCAGTGGTGACAGCACGGCACGCATGGGGTACGCCGACATCAGTGACTCCACCTATGGCGTGTCCACCCAGGGGCAAAGCGAAAACCTGATGACCGTCGCGCTGGGAGCTGACGTTGCCCTGCCAGGCGGGTTGACGACAGGCGTGACCTATCAAGGCTCTTACGGGTTGGGGGACGACTCCAGATCTCATGCGCTTATGCTCAGACTCGGAACGCGATTCTGAAATCACGAAGCATCTTGCATAGTTCACGACACGAGCTGGGTAAGTCACTTCGTGCTCATCCCAGAGAGTGTGGTCTTTAAAGGCGGTCTTTTGCGTAACAGCTTGAAGTCCAGGCCATTTCCTTAGTGATTCCTGGGATAGACGGCCATTGCAGAAGCAGAGAGTTGACTCATCACGATACAGAGAGCTAGGGCGCAAAGCCCTAGCAGTCTGCAAGCATCACTATTTCTTTTTCGCCGTCTTAGCAGACTTGTCTGATTTCTTCGCCTTCTCTGGCTTGCTATCAGCTTTTTTTGCCGACTTCTTTGGCTCGGCATCTTTTTTCTTGTCTTTCTTGTCGGAAGATTTCGAAAGAGTCGAAGCTGCAGCTGATTTCTTTGCGGATGATGACTTTTTGTCTTTCAAGTCCTTGCTGGCTTTCGAGTCATCCCCTTTGCTTTTTTTGTCATCTTTAGCCACGTTGACCACCTCTCGGAGCATGCCGGTCTTGGCACATTGGCTGTGGTTTTTTCCACTAGCTGATCATTAGGCGAACCCACCAAGGAGCCGTTCAATTTTTCTGATCGGAACATCTTGCTCATCCAATCAGACGGGGTATTTAGCCGACTTCCCGGAATGTGCACGTTGGAGATTGGAGGAATTCGCGCATTCCCTGCAGATGCTCAAAGAAAAGGTCTTAAACCCTACCACTGACAGAAAGCATAATTTGGTAAAAATGATATTGGGGAGGACAAAAAATCGGTGCGTCATGTCGCTTTCCATTCATAGCGCAAGTAAAGCTTCGTCCGCTTGGATCAAGGGGGCGAAATCTTCAACTCGCCTTTCCTTAAGCCAACGCCTTGTTCTACCGATATCGAAGATCTGCCCTTGCTCCATCAAAGCCAACAGAAGCTCGTCCGATACCCGGTAGTGCCCACAGTCAGGACAGTTCCTTTCTTCCCAAGGGCCAGCGCACTGGATACGTTCCGCGACTCCCACGCAGATTAGACAGGTCATTGATGCCTCCCTTTACGTTTGTCCTTTTCCCAGGCTGGCCGTTCGCCATGAATTATCAACAGACATCGTGTTCGTGTTGACGTGGTCAAGTTATTCTCGACTGGTAAAAGCGAGCTGAAGTTCAGGAAGATGACGTTTTCAGCACAAACAAGTCGCAATCACGTTCAGGATTCTCATCCATGAACAACTGTTTTGCCTCTCGACTCCTTCGGTTTGCGAATCCATTATTCTGATTCTCACCGCGAAAGTTTGCTGCCGTTTCATCAAGATTTGCTTAATTATTATTGCCTCACCCACTAGCCAAACGGGCGTCAATCCTTGCCACCGACTGCCAGACGTTCTGTTAAGCAAGCTGCTTACGCTTTCGCTGCCCGTTCGCCTTACGAAAGACCTCAACGATCCACGGAAACGGTAAGGGTCGAGCTTTCCACCCACCTACTCAGGTTTTCGTAGGCCTCTTCTCCAGGTTAGTGCACCACCGCAGGAAAACCGTGTTCGGGCTTCCAAAATTGAGGTTAGCCGAGAGGCATGAGAGAGAACTTTGGCATGACCCTGTGAGTCGTACCTCCCATGAAATGCGACTGATCCATTCTTTGTATGTCCTCGTCATTTGCCGCGCAAAATCATCGGCACGCCGATTCCCTCTTTGGAGAAACTCTATGGTTAACGCAGATTTACTCCCGTCCCTACTTTTCAAAATTAACGAAAATCAAATCGCATTGGAGGCTGCAGTCATGGAACTGTCCAATTGGGTAGAACAGCGCGGGTCAGCAGACGTAGCCGATAACGTGCGAGGAGCATTGGAAGCGATAGATCGAAACGAAGAATTCATTAGCATGAGCTTGGCCATACTCTTAGCGCCGGAGTAAAAACTCTAGAAAGCGAAGCTGTAATGCCAGCGCAGTATGACGTCCATCATTTAAGGTGCTAATCAACCTAATGGATAGAGTGACAACCCGCAGGAGGCGGTGTCCAATCTATCAAATAGGAGTGGCTCCAAATGAAATCGACGTCCGTTTTTCCCGCCGTAGCGATTGTTTTAACCAGCGTGTTAGTCGTGGGAGGCTGTGCTCAAGACCTGGGTGGCGACTCTTATTCCAGGGAGGATACGCGTGCAGCACAAACAGTCCGAATGGGCACGATCTACTCCTTAAGACCGGTCAAAATTGAAGGAACCAAAACACCCATTGGGGCAGGTGCAGGAGCCGTTGTCGGTGGTGTTGGAGGTAGCGCGATTGGCGGCGGGCGCGGCAGTATCGTCGCAGCGGTCATAGGTGCGGTGGCTGGCGGATTGATAGGCTCTGCGACTGAGGAAGGGTTGATGCGCACCCAAGGGGTAGAGATTACCGTCCGAGAGGATGACGGTAGCATGCGAGCTTACGTTCAACAGGTACAAGAGAATGAAGTATTTCGAACAGGAGAGCGGGTGAAAATTTTGACTGTGAATGGCACAAGTCGGGTGACTCACTGACGGGCAGCTCTTGCTCCTAGCATCCAACTCCGGCTGCGTTCGGTTATTGCCAGGCCCTTCGGAAGATCGGATTAATTACAGAAGAAGAACTGGCGCGTCTCAAAGTAGAAGCTGAGAACGCCAAAGCAGAATGGTACCGTCGCAATTTTCCCTAGCCTGAAAATATCTAAGGAGAAATCTGGTGACTATCTTGGTTCACAAAAATGATCCATCTTTCGAAGCATTCATGTTGTTCCCTGACGGCCTCTGCCCATTGTGGCCCCGAAGTCGTGCCAGCAGAAACTAACATCATCATTCGACATGTAGCTGCGTCTAATTCCAAAAGCAACTCATGGGAGTGAATTCTAAAATCATCAATATCGTTCATTTTAAGACCCGCAAAATCTCACAGTCCGCATGAGCTGATATTTTTTTGACTGGGTGAGAATAAGAACGCTTCAACGAGGCGACGAACGGCGTTCAGATACTGTTGTTTTGGTCTTAATGCTGACAAAAAAGTAAGCAGGTATTATCGCTTTTGCCGAGCAATATGAAAAGACATGCATTTTTCGCAAAAATGATCCAAGGCAACGCGCTCCGCCTCAGATTTTTTTATTGCTGAATAAAGCTTTGAGCTATTAAAGCTTTATCTTGATTCAGCAATGACTTTACCTGCTTCACGGATGAGTTGTCGCCATTCTGTAGCTGAAATAACTCCGTTATGCTCAAGTCTGTCAGCCATTTTTAATAGCTTTTCGTAATGTTCCTCGGGACTGAGATCGATTTGCGGGCTCATGAATAGCTTCCGCCACGCTATTAACATTTCTCGCTTATGATCAGCACGCATATAAACAACCCCCGTTATTTCTTATTGGAATTTACATTTAGATCTAATGGCAATGTCTCGTACTGAGCAACCTCTACATGCAAACGAGTTCGTGTCCACGCACACGCCCATTGACTTTTGCTTTAATGAGGGATGATGGTTGGAGAGAGGAAGTGTTTTCGACGTTCGTTTTTTTTGCATACCAATGGTCGGTTTGCTGAGGGGTTTAGCCATTTTCGGAAGCACCTGCACCTTCACTCCCCCTTGAGCGATCATTCGAACTACACGAGGCATTTTCTATCAGAATCATAGAAAGCGCGATTCAGCGATAGGGACGGAAACTCGGTACAGTGTGACGATTGTGCCAAATCGAGGGAATTATGGATAAAGGCGCCCCGTTACCAGCAGAAGAAGCCATACGCTTGGCAAAAGTCGCTGATTTATGCCCCTTTGAAAGCAACTCAGACGAGGTCTTCGATAAGGTCGTATCGATGACTGCAGAGTTCTTCGATGCACCGATATCTTTGATAACCATTGTTGAACGACACCGCCAGTGGTTTCGCGCACGTGTTGGTATCGACGTCAATGAGACGCCGCGAGAAACTTCATTTTACGCGTATTCCGTCCTCACAAAGGAGCCTTTGGAGGTGCTCGACGCTCGCCTTGATGATCGCTTCAAGGACAATCCCCTTGTGACAGGCCCTCCCTTTATCAGGTATTACGCAGGCGCCCCATTGATGACTGAGGATGGCCTCAGTCTTGGAAGCTTGTGCATCATAGATACAAAGCCCAGGTCTGCGCTGAATAAACGTGAAAAGTCCATGCTTGTTTATTTCGCAGAGCTTGTAATGCTGCGAATAATGGGCGTCCGTGTACGCAACTTTGTCGATCAGCCGACAAGATTATTCAACAGGCTTCGACTAGAAGAAGATATTAGAGAAGTACTGCGCAACGGCGAAACCTCACAACTTGTAGCAATTGACGTACTAACACCAAAATTCCTCAATGACATGGTCAAGGCACTAGGATACAGTTTTGCTCAGGATCTGGTGCTTGCCATTAAGGATCGATTGTTGAAATTCTTGCCTGAGCGCTGTCATTTATACAAAGTAAGCCCCACGCGCTTTGGTTTTATATCCCCTGGCTTACATCCGCTCCCTCAGTTGTGCAATCCAATAGTTGAGGACTTCAAGGAGCCAATTGAGTGCGACGGCATCCCTATACTCATGCAGGTGGGAGTGGGTGTACTAGCGTTAGAAAGCAAGAATCAACTTACGCAAGACTGGTTAAGGCTGGTGGTTAGCACCGCTGATAACGCTCGGGATCGTAAAACGGGCTGGGCGGGGTACGAAAGTAAATTCGACGAAGCTCACCAAAGAGCGTTTATGCTTCTGAGCTATTTATCCAATGCATTGAAGTGCAGTGGTCAATTGTGGCTCATGTATCAGCCACAAATTGATCTAAAAACAGGGCAATGTACGTGTGTAGAAGCATTATTGAGATGGACGCACCCCGTTCTCGGACTGGTGAATCCTGCCGAATTCATCCCGCTCGTACAAAAAACTGCGCTTATGCAGCCACTTTCAGAGTGGATACTACACGAAGTCATACGTCAGGCAAAAGCGTGGCAATTGGAGGGTAGAACCTTCCGGATAGCCATGAACATAACGGTTAGTGATCTCGAAAGCTCCGCCTTTGTGGATTGTACAGAAAGCTTGCTGGACTCTTTCGGTTTGGAAGCCAATAAGATAGAAATAGAATTCACGGAAAGCGAACTGATAACCAATGCAGCCGAAGTATCTATCCAGTTGCAGCGTTTACGGAATCTAGGTATGGAAATTTCCATAGATGACTTCGGTACAGGCTACAGCAATTGGACATATCTACGTCAAATACCAGCTACGACAGTTAAACTAGATCAGTCTTTGACCGCACGGTTGAATGAAGATGAAAAAAACCAACGTCTCGTAAAAACTCTAATTGAGCTCGCCGATCGATTAGATTATCGCATCGTAGCTGAAGGTATTGAGACAGAAGAGGTTCTGAGGTTAGTCAAGGAATGGGGCTGTACGGAAGGCCAAGGCTATTTGTTCGCAAAACCAATGTCCGCTGAGTGCCTTGTCGCCTGGCTTGATTCACGGGTTTTACGTGATGATCAGCGCGCACTGCTAACACGCTTAGGATGAAAGCGTATCAGCAATACCTATATCTACTGACAGCCCCAAACATTGTATGCATCCCTCAGTCGCTTTTGAATGGCACCTTTGAAAAAACGCAACTATACTTCATCACAATAATTCCTGCCTGAGCAAGCAAGCATGCTTAACAAACCGTTCGTGCTTACATTGGCATTCATTCTAACAATTATCGTGACGGGGGCAGCGTTCTCAATCCTTAGCTTGCTAGGTCATCATTTGCTATAAAAACCACAAAGGAATTTGAACGCTTATTCCGCACGCAAAAATGAGCGACAATAAAAAAAGCCTAGCCGAGCGATTACATGAATATAAACATGACCAACATCAGCTATCTAAGGGACACTTTTTTAGGCCCCATATCGAAAAGCATTGAATGTGGTGTTGTAATCACTCCAATCACCCCAGGCGCTTTCCAAATACAGATTTTTGCTCCGTATCCAAGCGACCTACACAAAGCGTGCCACTTGACTATAGATACCCCATTAGGAAAGCTGTCCGGCGTGATTGTTCATACTCGAAGAATAGATAATGGCGATATAGAGTTTCAAATAGATACTTAACACAATACAATTAAATATAATCGCTTTAGTGCGTCGTTCTCATGCGTTAACCAGCACCTGTTGAAAAACAAGCCCCGGTTATTAGCCGGAGCTTGAATGGAATCACACCTCATTAAGACTTCCGTCCTCCACCACTATGCTCCCCACCTTTTTTGCCTGCTTCAGACGCCTTTTCACGGTCATCAGCAAAATTGCCGCTACGTCCGCTGCCTTGGCCACCACTGGTGGACTTGTCGGCAGTATGGGGATGTTGACCGCCGGAAGCTTGACCTCCTTTTTTGCCTGCTTCTGAGGCTTTTTCCCGATCATTGGCAAAATTACCGGGCTTGTCCTTTCCTGAGTTAGCCATTTCTGTCACCTCACAGTTGGTATACGAGCATTGGCTCGTTCAATTGGGAGCTTGAGTGAATTTAAAAGTTTGAACGAAGTTCCACATTGAGCGACGAGCGGACATCAGCATTCAGTTCATTGATCCTACTTATCATTCGGCTATTTCCGACACGTTTCCTAGTCAGTTTTTTACGATACCCGTTTGACAAAGCTCCTAATTTTTTTACTACGCTTTAAAGGACTCTAAATCGCTTTACGGCAGCGGGAGGCCAAATGACCGAGCATATCGTTCACTTTCATTGTCAGATTGACCAAAATACCTCTGAGCGCTTTAGAGATTGTTGTCTTGAGGCCATTGATGAAGGGGCCACCTCTTTGCTGCTCAATCTCTCCACGTCGGGGGGAAGCACCAATTTCGGCTTCACACTTTATACATTCTTAAAATCACTTCCAGTTCCACTGTGTGCCATAAATGCAGGCAATATTGAGTCAATGGGCATCATCATGTTTCTCGCTGCTGCGAGACGAATTACGTCTCCTCACTCCCGGTTTCTCATTCATCCGATGAATTGGTATTTCAGTCAAAGCTCGGTCGACCACCAACGGCTGCGCGAATACCTGTCGAGCCTCGATAATGACCTTGCCCGCTACGTTCAAATCTATGCTCTCGAAACGGCTGACGCTGCGACAAAACTTGATATTTTTCATTGCTTATCAGCTGAAGAAAAAGTCATCGCCGCGCATGAGTCCCTCGCCTATGGTATTGCACACGAAATGAAGCAAATGGTGTTTGCCGATGACATAAAGCATTGGAAGGTGAGTGGCGCTTAACTCCCCCCTCCCCACATTTTTCATGATGTATATGGCACGGCCCTGGATATACCTGGTCAAATCAGCGACTTATCCGCTAAAAAAAACAGCGGTATTGATCAACTGATCAAGCGTAAAGGGAGGAGGTTTTGGATTATCTGGATTGGGTTCAATGGCCCGCGATGGTTGTGACGGTGGTCGCCGCATGGCTGATTGGATCACAACGGCCAGGACGACGAATGAGTGGATTCGTATGCTTCAGTCTAAGCAACGCACTCTGGGTGGTATGGGGGATATACGCGGGAGCCTATGCATTGATCGTCCTGCAGATCTGTCTTTTTCTGATGAACCTGAGGGGGCTCAGAAAAAACCTGAGAGGTAAGGTTGAGGAGCAGTCTCAGGACTGACGATGCCCTTCGAAATTCTTTTTAAAGCCTCGGGCATTCATCCCCAAGAGTAAGCATTCTAGGATGATCAACGCGTAGGCATCGGCGTGAAGTCCCCAAATAACCCATAATGCATTACTCAGGATGAACCCCCAGAATGCTACCATCCGCCGGTAGGCTCTCTGTGAACCAATGAACCAGGCAGAGATCACTGTCGCTAGCATGGCTGGCCATTGCACATAATCGATGTACTCCATCTGACTCTCCTTCTTGCTCTGATCATCAAAGAGAGATGCCGGCACTGACTTGCGTATCAAGCACGGGTAGCCCGAGGGATACTCCAAGGTTGGCCAGGTACTCACCAAACCCACCATGACATCTGAAGTTTCTGCGTGCGCTGGTGACCACTGGATTGGTGGCCGTCCAAACAATGTGAGCACCAATCCTCTCAAGGTCTGAGACCAGATGGACATCCTCGTGTGCAGCTAAGTGTTGAAACCCGCCCGCCCTCCGATAGGCCTCGGCGCTCAGACCAAGATTGGCGCCATGGATATGCCGATGGTTTTCGACGAACTGGTAATGCTCCATGTACTTTGAGCGAACCGCTTCACCATGTTCTTGCCAGCTATCTACCTCAACTGTCCCGCAAACAGCCTCAGCTCCGAATGCGATTTGCCTAGCCAACCAATCTTGTGGAACGACCGTGTCTGCATCCGTAAAAGCCAGCCACTGCGCGCCGGCGGCCAGCAAGTAATCTGCGCCAGTAGCTCGCGCCCTGCCGACATTTTTAAAAGACACATTGATCCTACTGACGCCCTGAGCCAGGACGATCTGACCAGTCTTGTCAGAGCAATCGTCCAGAACGACCACCACTGCGACCGAGCGATTCGCCAATGCAGGGTGAGAAGCAGCAGACAGGACGGAAGATAGACAGGCAGTGATATGGCTTTCTTCATTGTGGGCAGGTATCACAACACCGATCATAAACGTAGGCTCCGGCTACCAGAATTACAGACTCCAGCAGTCGACCTCTCCTTATTCCAATAGGTTTAAAATATCGGTAATGCTCACATGATGACCGCTAGTCATTTGAGCCTTCTTCCTTGTGAACTTACGCTCCCGATAACTCCTCTTCCCTTAACTCCCTCTAAAGTAAGGAAAGGACGTTATGAGAGCACTCACGTATCACGGTGCGCACAGTGTTAAAGTCGACACCGTTCCAGATCCGGTCATCGAGGCCAGCGACGACATCATCCTTCGCGTCACCGCAACAGCGATTTGCGGTTCTGATCTTCATCTCTATAGAGGAAAAATTCCGACCGTCGAGCATGGCGATATCTTCGGCCATGAATTCATGGGGATCGTCGAAGAAACAGGTTCAGCGGTAACCGCCGTGCAAGCGGGCGATCGAGTGGTCATTCCTTTTGTCATCGCCTGCGGTAACTGCTTTTTCTGTGCGATGGATCTTTTCGCTGCCTGTGAGACAACAAACACAGGGCGCGGAGCGATCATCAATAAAAAAGCGATACCACCAGGAGCTGCTCTCTTCGGCTTCAGCCATATGTACGGTGGTGTACCTGGCGGGCAGGCTGAATACGTGCGCGTACCCAAAGCCAATACTGGGCCCTTCAAAGTCCCTGGCACGCTGTCGGATGAGAAAGTACTGTTCCTATCAGACATTCTCCCAACCGCCTATCAAGCTGTAACGAACGCCGGCATTGGCATGGGTTCCAGCATCGCAATCTATGGCGCAGGCCCGGTAGGCTTGTTGAGCGCAGCCTGCGCAAGAATGCTAGGTGCCGACCAAATTTTTATGGTCGATCATCATCCTTATCGCTTGGCTTATGCGCAGAAAACCTATGGCGTCATTCCGATCAACTTTGATGAAGACGACGACCCCGCCGATACGATAATTCGGCAGACGAAAGGCATGCGTGGCGTTGACGGCGTGGTCGACGCCGTTGGATTCGAAGCTAAAGGCAGTACTACAGAAACGTTACTCACAACTCTCAAGCTGGAGGGAAGCAGCGGTAAAGCGTTACGTCAATGCATTGCTGCCGTTCGACGCGGGGGCATTGTGAGCGTCCCGGGTGTCTACTCTGGGTTCATCCATGGCTTCCTGTTTGGGGACGCATTCGACAAGGGGCTTACCTTCAAAATGGGGCAAACCCATGTACATCGGTTCCTCCCTGAGTTACTCAACCACATCGAGACAGGTCGTCTTTCTCCAGAAGTCATCATCAGTCACCGCCTGTCGCTGGAGCAGGCTGCCGAGGGATATAAAATTTTTGATAGGAAGGAAGAGGACTGTCGAAAAGTCATCCTTACACCCGGTGATAGCCAGGTAGTTTTGCCCGTCAATGACGGTAATGCGACGGTGCTTGCTACATAGATCTTTCGCTAGGAAAAGGACGAGAAGGCTCGGTACCGAGCCATGAATTATTGTCCTTTTTCATTTATAGCGGATTAGAAATCGCCCTGAGCGGCAATCCATTTGCTCCTACCACCTTGGATCCTTTTTTGAGCGCAAATCTGTCACCTAGATTCCTTCAGAATGCATTGAAAACCACAGGACGATAAAACGCGCATACAATCAGGTACTGACAGATCACGCGCCGGCCTCTTCGCCCGGCTGGGAAATCCTTAAATTGACCGTCACATGGGAAAAGATTCTACCCATCAATGGATCGGTGATCGTCATAGAAGACGATCAGACTTTGCGAGCCTTGATGGAGGAAATCGTATCGGAAATTGGAGGAACGGCGATTTCATTTGGTAATGCGGATGACGCGCTAACCTATCTGCTTCAGGGTGCCGAAAACTGTCGCTTAATAATCGCAGACCATGGTGTCCCTGGCCGGATCAAAGGGCTTGAATTTATCAAAATCGTAAGACATCGATGGCCTACAGTTGCGTCCATCCTGACCTCGGGATACTTGATAGATCCTGAAGCTGTGCCAGCTTCTTGTATTTATCTGCATAAGCCATGGGCATTAGATGAATTGGTTAACGCTATTGCCAGATTGTTGCAGCCGGGCAATACGATCAAGAAAGCGTGACCTGCGATATCAACGACCCAGATAAACCGCGCTAGCTTCCGGTTTTCAAAAGCCTCGAATTTTGGACTCGCTCGATTGAAAGCTGGTTTTACTAGCAGCCATTTCGCTGCGCAGTTCCCCAATGAGGTTGGCGATCGCTCGACTTGACGTGAGTGGCCTCGCCGAAACACCCGTGACCAACAACTCGACCTCACCCGACGCAGGTTCAGTAACCTTGATCATGAGCGAACCATCCACATTCATTGTGCATGAGCAGGACAATGGCAGGAAGCCGCATTCAATGATATGTCGGAGCTCAAGCACGGAAATCATCACGTTTCATCCTAGGAGGCAATATTCATTAATTGTTGTTCAGAACAGAAGTCCGTCAAGAATTGAAAGAAGCATTATTGACAACTTTTTGGAATTATCCTCCTTGAAACGAAGCATTTTAGCTGCAGCGCTCAGCCGACCCTACGCGGCGTATAACATGCCTTTGGGCCGTGCGGATTGAATCAAATATGGTCTGCCTGCAAGGCAAAATTTCTCCCATTCGTGACGTGTGCCTCCCTACAGAAGGCACGTTGAAACGAAACGAAAAATCATTGGAATTTTTTTCTCCTAGAACTACTCATTTGCCTATGAGCGTAAGGAGGAACTCATGAGCCAAACAGACCTTTTTGTCGTCGACTACAAGCTTCATGGTCAAGCGAAGTCGTTCGTCATTCGCGCAAAAAAAATGCGCAATGAGGACGCATGGCACTGGGCAAGCTGCGACGCCGGATTAGCCCCGATTCCTAAGCCTGGTAGACCGCCCTTAAAAGTCATGTCGAGGCCGCAGGCCGAACGATTCGGCGTGACAGACGTAAAATGGCGGGAAACAGCGGCCTTGGAGTGGACGGACGCATAATCGTGCGCGGTCGGAGCAAATTTTCCAGCAAGACTCAATGGCAAGAAGGTGAAACCAGATGCTCAAGCACATAGGAAACACCCTAATCCGTAAATATCATCGCGCCAGCTGTCATTGTGGAGCAGTTGTCCTGCAAATCCACCTGCCTCAAGGCATGCCGGCGCCACACCACTGCGGCTGCTCTTTCTGCAAACGAAAAGGCGCGGTGGGTGCAACTATCGCGTCCTCCAATCTGCGGATTGTTCAGGGCGAAGAATCGCTGACAATGTACAAATTTGGTCAGGAGATCGCTGAACACTTTTTCTGTCGCAATTGCGGTATCCACACGCACCATCGGAGAGGAACCAACCGCGCGGAATTTGGATTCAATGTAGGCTGTCTGGAGGGGGTCAATCCCTTCGATTTAGAAAACGTCCCCGTCGAGGACGGCGGACAGTGGCAAATTCCATGATGCGGCCTATGACCCATCATGCGCCAGGATTAGAGAACTGAATGTAGACTGCCCAGCCGGCTAGCAAAACCCAAAATGCCGCAAATATCCATGGGGTACGTACTGAAAAAAGCAATGCCTGACGGTAACCCTTATGGCTGGATTCACGCTCACAAAACAGAGGCGATTCGTCATAGGCTAATCCCATCACCGGCTCACTTCTAAGCAGTTCGCTCTGCTTGTAGTACCAATGATCGATGATGTCATACGCGGCGCGAATGCCGGGCCAAGCATTCAATGAACTGAGAAGCCCCAGAAGCGCCAAGAAGGGAGGCACCACTAGCGTAAATAACTTGCCCCATTCTGGATTGACGTTGGCCATACTAGAGGCAAACGCGATCACCAAAAACGATTGTGCAGTCAGATACGCGTTTGTTCGATTGGACAGGATGGCGGTCTCATATTGAATCTCTCGACGATAGAAATCGAGGCGCTCTTTGGGCGAGCCGAACATCTTCGCATCCCGCGCGTTGAAGTCGGCATCACTCAATTTGGAAGTTAAAATTCTTGGCAAAACAGGTGCCTCCGTAAATTAAATACAAGCTATAAAAAGAAATAGAACCTATTAAACCGCCAGCGACGAAACCACTGCTAGAGAAACTTTATTACTCTTTTTCCAGAGTTTCTGCTTGATTACCGCCTTGCATCCTTGATCGTGCACGGGTGGCAATCGATTCCCGATGGACTGGCCTTCACCAGCATCTCCATATAAGCACTCTGCTTTGAGAAAGCTTCAACCGTTTCCAAAGAAGCTAATCCGAGCAATGCAACGAACGGGAAGCCCCTTTTAGGGCTCCCGTTTGCGAAGATTTATGAAGTCCCTAATCCGCGCGAAATATCCGCACTCGCTGTGGTTGTAGAGTTTTTTGACGTTTCAATCCCCCTTCCCATGTCCTGTTCCGTCGTCTTTGTGACACTATCGCGCACGGCTTCGTAGCCCTCTTGTGCTTGCTTCTTGACCTTATCCACCAAGCCGGCACTGGTACGACCCAGGTAGCGCTGCTCTGTTGAGGTGGTGGGCAATGCCGCGCCAATCATTGCTCCCAACGCGATACCTGCCGCTGCGACTACTAATGGCTGCTCCCTGAGTACTTGGTTGAACTGCTGTCCCACCACATGAGTAGTACGATTTAACCGGTCGCCTACGTCATGCATGGCATGACTGAGATTTTCGCCGGCGGCGCCGACATTGTCCCCGAGTTGACTAGCCTTGCTTTTCAATGACTGATATCCCTCTTTCAAGGAGTCGGCAGTGTGGTGAAGGCCATCGCGCACATTGTCGATCCCTTCAGCCAGGCCATCCGCCCATTCACCAGCCCTGTCCTGATCCGGCCCGGTGCGATATACCGGTTGAGCAACTGGTGGGCGATTCTGACTCATCATCATCCACAGCAACCCAATTGAAGTCAGTACTGCAGGAACTGGGTTATTGCGAACACTGGTGCCGAGGTTCGTGATGAACGTCGAGCCGTTGTTTTGCATCATGCCCCACGCCTGATCAATCATCTGACCGAGTGTGAATTTGCTTTCGAGCTTATCGACGATATTGCCGATGCTTTCACGCTGCGCATCAATTTCGCGCTCAATCTGTTCAGGGCTTTTTTCGGATTCGATTTCCAGATCGCTTTTCATGAGACTTTCCTCCGCAGCGCTTCCTGATCTTTATTCAAGGCGTCCAGCGTCCGGTCAGGCTTGAAGTGTGACGGCTCGAATTGTTTTTTACCTGACTGCAGCATCGCAAAGCCGATGATCATCACGACAACACCGACAATGAGAGCAGCCAACCACGGCGCCATGAACAAGCTCAAACCGTAAACTGCCGACATCAGCAGGATGATGAAGCCCGCCAGGAACACAATGGCTCCTCCCGCTACTGCAGCGATTCCAGCTTTCAACGTGTTGAGGCTGGATTGAAGCTCGACCTTGGCAAGAGCGAGTTCCTTGGTGAACAAAGCGGGCACTTCTCGGGATAATTGACGCAGCAGTCCAACGACGGACGCATCTTCGGGCTGAGTCAACGGCCTTGAGCCCGGCAGTTCTGAATCGTCTCTGTTCATCACAACTCTCCTTTCGTGTTTTGCGAACCCGATGTCGTTGACCCGGCAAAGTCCGTGGGATGATCCGATTCGCCTGGCGAGCTCGGTGTAATACCGGTAGCCAATCCAGGCTGCGGATCAGATGACGATGGAGAGGACGTCTCGAAAGGTCGGTGAGCACCAAATCCCGTTGTGGGCGGTGTCGAGGTGCCCGCTGCAGGATCTTGACTCGCAGGGACAGTCGCAGCGACGGAATTGCCCGCCTTTAAAAACCGCGACAAGCCGAAGCCTAAGGCGATGCTGCCAGCAATAAATAATCCGGGATTGTTTCGCGCCAGGTCAGCTGCATCGTGTAGCAACTGTTCAGCACTTTTTCCCCGCAGGTTTCCCGCCAAGCCGGTCATGGATTCCGCCATGTCTGTTAAATAATCGGACATGCCAAAGGTGTCCTTGTCCTCGATTTCGGAAACAAAGCTTTTTGCACCTTGGGCTAAGGCCTCAATCTGATCGGCGGCAGTGTCGCGGTACTGTCCGAATTGCTCATCTGCATGCTGCCTTGCGCCACCCAGCGCTTCGGCCACATCGTCCTTCAAATGTTGAAAATCCTGAGACTTCCCATCATCCGGGGTAGCTGATGGAGCCCCAGCCGTACTATCTGAAGTATTCATGTTGTCCCTCGCTTTCTGTTGAAAACGTCGACGGGACTGCGCAGCAAAAATGCCCTGAGCCCCTCAAAGCAGAGGACGGGTCAGGTAATGAGAGAGTTCAACATGGTTGATGAGCGTAAATTACTGCGTCACCCGGGGAGCCCTTGGGGCGAAATTCGTCAGGCGAATCGCCGAGTGGTGTAATGACTCAAAAAGCACAGTTTTATGCAAAATTCGTTGCAACTGATTGCGCTGAAGGGAATCCGACGAAGAGTTAAATTGTAAGAAAGAATTTCAGGCGTTGCAGATGGTCTACCTCATACCAATCAATAGAGTTCGCAACCATGAAATTCGCACGTTTCTGCCAAGCCCTGTCGAACTGGGCTGGCAGCTCAAAAACATTCCTTGCAGCAATGGCCTTGATAGTCGTTTGGGGGCTGACCGGGCCCTACTTCCATTACAACGACACCTGGCAACTCATCATCAATACCTCTACAACCATCATTACCTTCCTGATGGTGTTCCTCATTCAGAACACCCAAAACCGCGACAACGACATTTTGCATCTCAAGATTGACGAACTGATACGCGCCACCAAGGACGCGCAAAACGCGGCTCTATGCCTGGAACAAATGGGCTCAAGAGATTTGCGCAAGCTGCGAGAACGATACAGCTCCCTCGGGAAGGATGAGCAGGTCAATCTTGACTCTGTCGCAGCAGAACAGCCAATGGCCGTCGCTGATCCCACTCAGTCACCCAAGCTTGAATCAGATATGAATGATCTGCAGCGGTAAGCAATGTCTCGACATTTTTCAGAAGCGGCTCACTTCAGCGGCATGAATTGGGGGCTAGGTGTGTAAAGCGCAATTCTATGGTGTGAGCTAAGATTTCATCGTTCACCTCGCTGGTCGCAGCCCAAACAGCTCGTCCCTGAAGCGACCAGCGAGGAGGACACCTCTACTGCCCAGTCTCATCAATGTCATCACGAAGCTAAAAAGGGCGCCGAAGCGCCCCGCTATCCGAACATTCTTTAGATAAGCCGTCCCGGTATTTCAACGGAAGCAATTTTTACTGGTATTTGTCCAAGTGAGTATCTGCGACCTCTTTCACCACCGCCTGCGCTTTACCAAAGCTTTCCATCAGGCACTTGTATTCCGGGCATACATGATCAGCGAGGATTTCAGCGAAACGCGAACCTTCGGCCCGGTTCCATTTCTGCATCAATTCAGCCACGATGGCAAACGTATCAGTGGGAATCGCCCCGGCCTGAACGACGCGGGCGATCGTGGTGTCGGTTGCCAGCTTGCTCCAATTCCCAGAAGCGTCAAACACAATATGCTTTGTAACCCGCTTGAACCGCGCTGACTGCAGGAAAGGCCATGCAAACGCTTGTAAGCGTGCCAGCGATGATGAGTGTCTTTCGACCAGTCTTCTCAACCGCCTCAACAAATAGAGGATTGTCCCACGTGTTGATTTGGCCTGTCCGCGGTACATACACCGCGTGAGGAGCATGCTGATGGATCTCTGGGATCAGCGGGCCGTTCGGCCCGTCAGGTACCGACGCTGTGATGATCACTGGAATGTTCAACAGCGTCGCCGTTTTTGCGATCGCTATCACGTAATTACGAAGATCGGGGATGGGCACATCTCGTACAGTGTTAAATAAACCGCTTTGGTGGTCGATGAGCAAAATGACAGCATCGTCTGGGTCTAGCATTCCATTTTGGGTGGTCATGTTATTACCTCGTCTGTCTGTTTTTGACACTGAATTACCTCACCAAACAGATGAGGCCCTTCAACTCTAGACCGACAAAACGATTGTGCCTGGAAGGCACATCGGAGAACTGGCTCAACCCAAAGCCACTGTTGTCTATGATCGGCAAGGAAAGCAGCGCGCTACCTAACATGAGTCGCGGCTCGTACAAACGCATGGCATGCTTGAGAAATTATCTCGATCCCTGCATTTGTTCTAATCTCAGGAAGTTTTCAATGCCATTTAGCTACAAAAAACGCGCAACCTACGATGTGATGTCAGGGCATGTTCCTATCGGTCGCATAATCGCAGGGCAATACTACGACTGGCCCTACGATGCTTGGGAGCGTGGCGAAGGGCCGGATCTTTCAACCGTAACTGGTACGTTCGACGGGAAATTTTTTCGCTACAACGGCAGTAAGAATGCTCGTTTCAGGGATGGGCTGCTCATTCGTGAAAGCGACAGTGCCATTTTCCAGCTTATGGAGGTAGACGAATAATCCTCTTGACGCGAGCATCGCTGTAGAGCTCTAGACCGCTCGCCCTCCCGTTTGTCTACTACACTGCACAGGAACCACGGAGGGCAAATATGAAATGTCTAGTTTGTAACGCCGATGCAGTTATGCAAGTAAAGTCAAATAAATGGGTCGAGACTCACTGCAATTATGGGTGTGGAAGCTATCGCATCTCGACAAAGTTAGTTGAGCACCTGCTTTCTACAAGATCGGGCTTCAATACTTCAAGCACCAGAAGCTGGTTAGAACAAGCTCGACTCGACAATTCAATGCCCTATATCTCCTATTATGATTATAGCGTGTCACTGCTCGAAAACTCGTGATATTGACCAACGCATTACCGCGCACATTTAAAGCCGAACGTACGCAAAAAACACATATCGCGCGACTCGTTTTAAAATCTTGATACACGCGCGATGATTGTGGCTCGAACTCCCGACTTAACACTGAGGCCACTTAAAAATTCGCAAATCAAGTTGAAGTTTTTCATACCAGAAATCTTTAACCGTTCTTCAAACCAAACCAAAACTTTAAATTCGGACAGCTTAAAAACATCAAATTATTCGTGCAATATCTCTATTGCCATGCTGACGATTGGCCGAGACCACGCTATTTTACCCAGACAAGCTTTTTCATAAGGAAATGATGTGAAGCGTGACGTCCACCTCGTTATTCTGTTGTTAACCATCATCGGCCTCTCTCTTGTGTCACTGACCATCTGGAAAGTGGGGGCGTCGAGGGAACGGGCCTTGCGAGAGGCTGATACTCATGGTTTGAATCTCGCGCAGGCCCTGACCACCTACTCAGAAAGTGTTGTTAGACAGAGCTCACTGCTTTTGCTTGGTCTGGTGGAGAGGCTTGAAGCGGAGGGAAGCGAGCCAGCTAAAATCCAGCGACTGAGGGCTCTCATTGAACGGCAACAGCCGCTAATGCCCCAATTAAGCGGCGTCACCATTTACGATCGGCAAGGCCATTGGTTGTTATCT
The DNA here is from genome assembly GCF_000633255.1 of Pseudomonas sp. H1h. Lineage (GTDB taxonomy): Bacteria > Pseudomonadota > Gammaproteobacteria > Pseudomonadales > Pseudomonadaceae > Aquipseudomonas. The sequence continues at coordinate 258,250 of NZ_AYMJ01000008.1, read as the reverse complement.
TCGAACAAGGCCATTCCCGCTGGGGCCGACAGCAGCGATCGAGCTTTTTTCATTCATCACAGCTCTGATCCATCGCGTGAAACGTTTATTGGTTCGCCAATTCGCAGTCGTTCAAATCAAGAATGGGTCATTACCGTCAGTCGCCGTTTCAACGACGCTCACGGTCACTTCGCTGGCGTGGTGGCAGTGACTTTAGGCGTTGAAAATTTTCTAAAGCTTTTTGGAACAATCGATCTAGGGCGAGATGGAGCCATTGGTTTGTCCTCCACTGACGGCACACTCTTGGTTCGTTATCCATTTCGCGAAGAGGACATGGGGCGTAATTTTTCGCATTCGCCGATATATGTACGCTACCTGGTGGATCAGTCCATAGGAACGGCTTCGTTCACCTCCAGCCTGGACGGTGTGGAACGGCTTTATGCTTTTCGCAAAAGCGATGAACAACCATTGATCACCACCGTCGCTCTGGGTAAGCGTGAGGCCTTGGCTGCCTGGCGTATGGAGGCAATGTTGTCTTTTGCAGTGGTGGGAAGCCTGATGGTAATCACCGCGATTATCTGCTGCATGTTGATTAGGCATATTCACAGACGGATCGAAGTGGAAGCGGAATTGCGGATTGCTCAGCAACAACTTGTCTCTTCGAATCGACAGCTGGAATTGCTGGCAATGAAAGACGCGTTGACAGGACTCGCGAACAGACGCTGCTTTGATGAGACCCTTGCAATGGAAATACGCAGGTCTCGCACTTGGTCGCACGTTATGGTGGAGAAGAAATGGGCATTATCATGCCCCACACCGATCGGGTGGGTGCTACGGTTGTAGCAAAAATGATTTTGAATCGGCTTCTGAAAGAAAACATTTACCATCCCAGCAGCCCCTTCGGGCGAGTGACGGTAAGTATTGGCATTGCGGTTGCCGAGTATGGAGGCCCGACCCAATCACAGCAGCTGGTGGAAGCAGCAGATGCAGCGCTCTATGAGGCTAAGGCAGGAGGTCGAAATCAGTTCCAATGACATGGCCCCTCCCCCGAAAGCTATCTTTTTGATTCGCCCCCAAGGCATATCCTTTAGGTTCGCTGACTCACCATTTTTGGACAATTTCCAACACGTGCGACTCGCTTCCCTAACGTGCACTATGATGAATGGAATTTACCCATAAGGAAGTGACATGCCAGCCATTCGGGTGACTGCCATTCTCACGTTTGCGGTGGCAGCCTCAGCCGCAGCTTATTCGGCGCGTTTTGTAGGAGAGCAGATTGAATATCTGTATGAAAAGCTCGCTCCTCCCGCACAAAATTTTGATTTTGCTACCGATTGGACACCCATCGTCAGCCCCCTTCCATCCTTGGAAGACCAGCTCAAGAATTCCTCTCAGAGCCCTGCCTCACCGACACTGGTGAACTTTCCTTTAGAAAAAGAGCTGATTCGCTCGTCACATTAATTTCACATTTCCCGATGTACCTTTACGAAAGCTCCTTTTGGTCGCTTACCGGCCCGCACTCCTTGCGGGCCTTTTATTGGCAAAACCTCTGGGTGCAATCACGAGAAGCATTTCTCCCCCGCGCCCGTGCGCGTTGCAACCTGTGCTGGTTGCCTACACACGCCATTTTGATGGCTTCCCCAGATAGCAGGTTCGCTTTCAGCGGGGATCTTGCTGTTGATCCATCACAGCATTATCGGTTTCTTCCTTTACTCGATCAGGATCGAGCTCGACGTCGTCGTCATCAAGCGGACGTTCGCCTTCGTTATTCGGCAATTCATCAATTCGTGTTTCTTTCATTGGGTCGTCTTCCGTGCGACTAGGACTCAATGGGTCTGGTGATGTGGGCATCGGGTCATCCTCACCCCTACCGCCTTGTAGTCTCGGATCATTGCTCATACACACCTCTCAATACCCGCAATGTTGGGGGTATGTAGCTTGGAGAAGCTTGCGAATAGGGGCGTTCGATTTATTGGCGTACCGATTGTCGACATCCCTCATGCCCTTTGGCCATCCCATGGGAACGTCCCGCCTATCTCTTCCTCTACCTATTACCCAGATCGGGGGTGAGGGATGAAAATAGTGACACCAGACGGTCATTACCTCGTTGTCAAAGGGAAGCTGTGGCGTTGCAGCGATCCATCTCTGGACGAAGAGCTTCGACAAAGTCTCGTAAGCGAGCTCATGGCTGCTCGGCGCGAGATAAAGGAGGCTAAGGCTTCCCACGACACATTGCGTATGAGACGGGCTCGGGAGAGAGTAAAGAAAGCAAAAGTAGCGCTCGGTGAACGAGGCCCTGTGTGGTGGGAAGATGGCAGCCCTGACCTAAACAGGCATTCGGTTAGCAAATCCCCTTATGCCGAATGGTTCAGCTCACTGCCGGAAAACGCGGGTAAGGGCTAACCATTCTTTTAACTCCTTGCGTCGATTACCAATCGCAGGATTTAACACCGATAGCTGAATTGTTTTACCGCCATTGAAACTGAAAAGGGCCCGATTAGGGCCCTTAGAGTCACGTCAAGATCAGTTGGTCAGCCAAGACTCAACGGTGTCGGAACCGTGTTTAGCTTTCCATTCTTTCAGCCCTTTGTGATTGCCGCCCTTGGTCTCAATCACTTCCCCGGTATGAGGATTCTTATAAGTCTTCACTGAACGAGCCTTACGGGTGCCCTGCTTTGGCGAAGGCGCCGCAGGACGACGACCAGCTTGCGGATCCAGGAGATTGATCACGTTTTTCAGACTGAAACCATATTCAACCAGCAGGTCACGAAGCTTGCTTTCGAACTCAATCTCCTTCTTCAAACCAGAATCGCTTTTCATCGACTCTAGCTCAGCCATTTGAGCAGCCAGTTGCTGTTCGAGTTTTCGATATTCAGCCAAACGGGACATAGGGAGCTTCCTTAATGAAATTACGTAAAGTGGGCTTACATAATAAAGTGTTTAGAGCCCTAAATCTCTAGCAAGTTGATCCTCTTGGATCTCTTCGGTTGCAAAGCCGCCGTTCACCAAGTACTCCTGAAGTGACGAACATATGTGATCACTCAGTCGAGACCTCAACTGAAGGTAACCGCAGACATCCGTAAAGGGCTCAATTTTAAATCCCCGTTGCAGCAGCGCTTTCGCCAGCACTCGCACACCGACAGCACCAATATCGGACGTATGTAACCGCACCAAAGGGTCAAACCCTGGCTCTCTCTTGAAACTGTCCACGGCTTGCTGAATCAATGCCTCGAATGCCGCAGCATCACACGCTTCTTGGACTAAGAGCCACACGACTGATTCAAGCTCACGGTGCATCGAAACTCCCTTTCCACTTTTGTCCCCGACAGACGTTGTCCGGGACGAGTATTTTTTAAAAAAAACGCAATGAATTTGTAATCAAACAGGTTAGCAGCGGCCTTGAGCCGCTAAAGGACGATTTCGCTGTCCCCCATGAGGCAGCCATACACCGGCGCCAGCCGAGATAAGTCGCTAGGAAAAGCCAGAAGCAAGAGCACAGCAGCAAAGAAAAAACATAGGTCGGCCAGGAAGACCGTCGAAGGGTGAGACGCCAAGATCGCTGCTTTTGTGTTGTCCTCAGATATAAAGATCCGTCGCGCAAAAAAAATTTCAAGGGGGGGGCAAAAAATATATTTTCTTCACTGAGACAAAGAGGACAACGCACGACAATCAGGCATGCAATCCAGACATCCGCGAGGCTAATAAACATGCAGTCTGATCCCACCCCCTTTGAGCACCCACCTTGATCGATTTCATTCCTTTACCGTTGGTAGTCACCGTCCACAAGGTGGCGACCAGAATCCATATATCCTTCAGCGCGATTTGAAAAAGCAATCTGAAACCAACCAGCGCAACCTGGGCCAAAGCACCGGCGTGCTGATCGATCCTTCAAATTCGGTCGGCGGGTACGCATATGAAGCGAGCGAAGGCGCAACCAGCAAAGGTTTTGAGCTGGAAGTTTCTGGCGAGCTTGCGACCGACTGGAACGCTTCCTTGGGATACACACAGTTCACCGCTGAAGATGCCAAGGGTGACAATGTGAACACGCTGTATCCGACCAAGCTATTGCGCACATTCACGACCTACCGCCTTCCAGGGGTTTTCAACAAACTGACCATTGGCGGCGGGATTAACTGGCAGGACTCTATCTACACTTACGCCACCAATCCGAATCGCGAAAAAATACAGCAGGATGCGTACGCTCTGGTCAACTTGATGGCGCGCTATGAGATCAGTGACAATCTTTCGGCACAGCTGAACGCTAATAACGTCACTGACAAGAAATACTTAGACATCTTTGATGCCTACGGTGCACCACGCAGTATCACAGCCTCCGCGAAGTACCGTTTCTAAGGTACCAATAAATTGGCGAGTCCCCCTCGCCTCCCGGATTCGTATAACCCATAAACAGCACCGGCCTGCGCCGGTGTTGTGCTTTTTGATGACCGCTCACTCGCATTTTGACGTACGCGTGACAGCTCTAACTCACGGCAATCATATGGTGAGAAAAGTTGATCGGAGAAAATCAGGGGTGATGATTTTAGAACAATTCATTCCCCTGATTTATGGGCATGGTTAATTTCTTGGCTGCCCCATCCTTTAAAGAATTGGCTTACCGCCTGTCACACCGTAACGCTCCCCAGAAATGTAGCTACCGGCATCAGACGCCAATAGCACATAGATTGAGGCGACCTCTACAGGTTGTCCTGGTCGACCCAAAGGTGCGTTGGCACCAAAATTTTTCACGGTGTCTTCTGGCATCGTTGAGGGGATAAGGGATGTCCAGATAGGCCCTGGCGCAACACTGTTGACTCGAATACCCCGTTTACCCTACATCTGGGCAAGTCCGGCGGTACAGTTCGCGATCGCACCCTTGGTTGTTGCGTAAGGCAGCAACGTAGGGTTGGGAGAGTCGGAGTTGACAGAGCTGGTATTGATAATCGAGCTCCCCTCGGCCATGTGAGGAAGAGCGGCCTTACAGATACGAAAAATAGCAGAGATGTTGATATCGAAGGTTTTGACCCAATCGTCGTCAGGAATTTCTTCTAGCGTCTCGTGGTCATCTGGAAAGCAGCGTTGTTCACCAGCACGTCAATACGACCGTATGTGGCTACCGTGTCATTCACGATCGCGGCACAGTGTGCGACATCACTAAGGTCACCCGGCAGCAGAAGACATTGCCTTCCAGAAGCCTCCACTCACCGCGCTGTTTCTTTCGCATCTTCATGTTCATCCAGATAGGTGATTGCAACGTCAGCACCTTCACGCGCAAAGGCGATTGCTACAGCGCGTCCGATGCCGCTATCTCCTCCGGTGATTAGCGCAATCTTATTCGTAAGACGGCCACTGCCTTTGTAACTTTTCTCACCGCAATCAGGATAGGGATCCATCGCACCCTGCTTCCCAGGTACCGCCTGCTGCTGAGGCTTGAATGGGGGTTTAGGATAACTTTTCATCGGTTTCTCCTTTTCTCGTTCGAGCGCGCCGGCGTTCGGCCTAATACTCCCCCGGCTGCGCGCTATCCGCGACAGCGTCGCGATTTTTGGCTTCCACAGTCCCACACTCCAGCATCTGATGCGTCGGCTCCAGAAAGGCCGCTCTCATTTTTTTGTCGGTAGCATCGCTCCCAATACCTGCTTGGCTGTTTGCACAATTATTCCCGCCTCATCAGGGTCGCCCTGGAGTAAAGTTCCGGCAAATTTCTTCGCTTGTTCAAGCTTGATGTGCGGTGGCAAAGGTGGGACGTTGGGGTCGGTCTTGAACTCAATCAGCACTGGTGTTTCCGAAGCCAATGCCTGCTCCCACGCCGTAGCAACATCTTCTTCTCGGTCAACGAATATCCCCTTGAGGCCAATCGAGATGGCGAGCAGATGATAGGGCACGTCTAGAATACTTTGAGAGGCCTCGAATTTCGGATCGCCTTCCATTACCCGCTGCTCCCAAGTGACCTGATTGAGGTCTTCGTTGTTAAACACACCGCAGATCCACTTCGGACTGTCCCACTGCCGCCAGTATTTGGCGACGGTGATGAGTTCTGCCATGTTGTTCATTTGCATTGCGCCATCGCCAACCAACGCGATGACTGGGCGCTCGGGAAATGCAAACTTTGCCGCAATCGCGTACGGCACCGCTGCCCCCATCGAAGCCAACCCTCCGGACAATGAACACTTCATCCCACGGCGGATCTTCAGGTCGCGTGCATACCAATTGGCACAGGAGCCCGAGTCACTCGTGATGATTGCCTGGTCAGGCAAACGGGGTGAAAGCTCGTAAACTACACGCTGCGGCGATCGCCTCCACCCACAGCTTCAAGTACAGTCTGGCCATTTACCAGAGCGATGCCCGCCTGCCGAAACTGGACATGCTGCGTCTGGCGATCGTCCCCCTGAGCGCCCCCCTGCAAGTTGGGCCAGGTAAGACGTTGGAGGTGCAGGTGCTGCTCGATGGAAAACCGGCTGCGGATATACCACTGCAAGGTGATTACCGAGGCGCGCCTCACCACGTCAGCGCCACCACTGACAAGCAAGGCAAGGCACGCATCACTGTACGCAACGAGGGCCTCAACATCATCGCGGCCCAGGCCACTCTGCCACTGACAGAAGGCGGCCCCGTGGCCCAGCAGAGTCTGTTCAGTTCGCTGACGTTCCTAGGGGAGCCGCACCACGAGTAACACTTGCATCGTGCCTCGGCCATGTTGGCCGAGGCACGGCAGATACTCCGCCGCCAGAAGATCGACAGTCGACCCAATCGTTAGACGCCGCCCCGCTCGGCAGCTACCCTGAATTCTCGGCATTCGTTAAAGGAGTACGAAATGGGTACCTGCAACCAGCATCCACACCATGACCATCAGCACAAGCCGGGCTGCGGCCATACGGCAATCGAACACAATGGACATGTCGATTACTTGCATGACGGACACGTGCATGGCGATCATGTCGTCGAACACTCACTGGAAACCAACGGCCAGAACCCTGACCGCTGCACCCCCGGCCACCAATGTGGCGGGGATGCCGCCGACCACGTTCATGGCCCGGGTTGCGGCCATGAGGCGGTACCCCACGGCGACCATGTCGATTATCTGGTCGACGGCCACCTGCACCATCCCCATGGCGATCACTGCGACGACCATAGGCCGGTGACCGTGGTCAAATGACCCTTGCCCGCCTCCAGCCGGCAAGGGCTGTAGATATTACCGCATGCGCTAAAGAATGGCCGTCGTGGAAACTGTTGGGTTAATGCGCCGATGACGTGTTTCGCAGTTTGAAAAAATGACTGGATATCGACCGTGCGCTACATGACGGCTCGAGAAGCGCGCCGACACATCCAGATCATTATCTAATGTGTCGGTACAACTGGATTCGGCCCCATCAGTTCAACGGTGTGCTGGCGCCGGCTCAGGCCGAGAAAAAACTTAACGGGTTTAATTCATTACACCGTTACACCTGAGGGACTACTATTGGCCTATAGCGTGCGTGCGAACGCCCGTTTTGGCCGATACCTGCCGCTCACGAATATCCGAACTGGCCAGGAACGGACATTAGTGAAAGTGTCGAATGAGTCAACTAAAAGAGTCGATTTTCTCGCGCTCTACTCCTGGACATCTGCTTCTGATGCAGAGTAATAAAGAGACCCATCTATCCTGAACCAGAATCTCTTTCAGCGTTTCGATTTCGCCGTCTTACGCTGGACATTCGCCAGGACAGTGATTCGTTGCGAGCAGGAAATAATCGTTGCCATGCCAGGGAAATTGGCAAATGTCCTGCCTCGGACGCTAACAAAAGCGATGCGATTCGAGCCGGTACTGATTACTGCGGACCTGAATGGTGCACTTTTTTAACTGCAACTCACTCTAATTTAGTCGCCAGAATCCTTCATCGGAAATTTAGGAATTTTCTTATGGCATCCATGTAACGGACTTATCACTATTTGCTTTCATCCTTTTTGCGACATCTAAAGCACATGAAGTTAGAGAGAAATTCTTTAGAAAAACTTTTCCCCGCATTGTTTGCGCTGACATTCTTCTCTTCAACGGCAGCTTCTGGCGCCACCCCTAGCTGCACCAACTCCACAGCCGAGACAGTGCTGACTATTCCCGATATGACCGTGCGACACGATACGCCCATTGGGGCTGAGATCGGCTATTCAGTCGTAAGCGCTCCCATAGATACCTTTAATTGCACACCAGGCTTTACGTACCAGCAATTCGTCGTCAAGGGATATGGATCGGCCGCATCGAAAATTAATGGCATGAACATCTATAAAATTGGAACCGGTGCTGCCGGCATTGGTTATGCGCTGTACGGTGAGTCCGTTGGAACCTGCCAGGGTTTCAAACCGATCACCGGTTCAAATGATATCGGTGGTGTTAATGCCTACACGCTATGTGCTGTAAACGGGACATTCACAGCGCAACCTGTGCAAGGTGCCATGAAACTGGTGTTCTACAAGATAGGCGCCGTCTCGCCCGGTAAGCAAGCGCCACAGCTGGTGGGTAGTTTTGCACTGAAAAACAACCAATCAGACTGGGTATACCCAGAAGCGAAGGTGCGATCCTCCGGATTTACCGTGAGCGCTCTCGGCTGCTTTGTCGATAAAGTCGAAATCAAAGTACCGCTGGGCGAAGTGGGGATGAAACAACTGACGCGTCCGGGCAACACTGCGGCAGAACAGACGTTTGCTATCCCGCTGACTTGCGATATCGGCACCAAGGTTAAAATGACCCTCAGCGCCGGCAGTGCCGGCGTTTACGACAACGCCAATGGTCTGCTCAATCTCGCCGACGCGGCCTCAACCGATACCGCCCAAGGGGTAAAAATCCAAATACTGTCGAACGATTCTCCAGTCACTTACGATAAGGCGTTGGATATCGGCACTCAGAGCGCGACGGGGACCTTTACCATTCCACTTAAGGCGCGCTACTACCGAAGCGCTGAAACCCTGAAATCAGGCACAGCGAACAGCAGCGCGACCTATACGATTACCTATGAGTAACGCGCCTTTAAGAATCGTCTGATGTCAGCCCGGCTCATGCCTCGCTAGGGTGGCCGGATGAAACTGAAGAACTACCTTCACCAGATCAACCCCCTGCTCTCTACGCCCAACGCCGCTCGCCGGTTGCTGCGATTTTTTGGCCTCGTGCTCCTGATTGGTATCCTCAGCGGCGTGTACAGCTTTCTGCTGCTGACTTTCAATGCTGAAGTGTCGCGTCGACGAAGCCACATGAGCAGCGCCATCGCCGAGGCGCACACCTTTTTCACTACCCGCGAGGCGCTACTGGAAAGCCTCAGTCTGTCGGCCGTCCGCAAGCCTCAAGGGGTCAAACCCCAGGTCTCACCCGAAGAAGTTCACCTATTGCTGGGCAACACGCAGGGCAAGCAGTGGAGCATCTGGCTAACGGAGCGCATCAAGCAGTATCTGGTGAGCAAACAGGTCAATCTGCTCTACGTCAGCAGTGGCAACGACGGGCGCGTCAAAAGGCTCTACACGGCGACACCCACAGTCGCCGACTTTCTTCCGGCGATGCTTGATCGTTTGCAGGCGCTCAAACGTGACCACACCGCTGCGCCGGAAGAACTCTGGCTGACCAATCAGTCGCCCAGTCACTCACGGCTGTACATGTTCATTCGCCTGGATGAGCGCGACGTCGACTCGGGCTGGCTCGGCCTGGAAATGGACGGCCGCGAAGTCTCCCATGCACTGGATGATCAAAGTGCCGGGCAGTTCATGATGTTCAACTCCGACGGAATGCTGATGTTCAGCAACAGCCAGCCTGCGCAACTCAGCCAGAACCTGCTGCAGATCCAGCGGCAGAACTTCTTTGGTTTCGTCGGCGAGGGATGGTTGCCGGATCATCTGGTGATGCGCAAACAACTGAAGTCCTCGGACTGGCAACTGGTTTATTCGATCAACCTACGGGATGTCGTAGTCGCCTTGTCGCCTCGACTGATCGGTGCGCTGCTGTTCTGCCTGTTGAGTATCAGCCTCGTGTGGATACTGATCCGACGCCTCGAATATCGCTTTATCGCGCCGACCATCAGTCGAATTCAGGCGCTGGTGGAGAGTGAACTGTTCAGCAGTGACGTGATTCAAACCGCGCCCGTGGCCCTGTGCGTGTTGCGCCGCACCAACGGCCAAGTGGTGTTGGAAAATACCCTGTCGCAACAATGGCTGGGCCAGAGCGGCGAAAGAGAAAGGCTCAGCCACCGCTGGATCTATCAGGCGTTTGATGCGCTGGACCCGCAAGTCACCGACTACTTCGAAACCGCCGACGGCCGCCATCTCTACCTCAGCTGCGCACCGACTCGCTACAAGGGCGAGGACGTGTTGCTCTGTGCCTTCAGCGATATCAGCACGCGCACGCAAATCGAAGAGGCGCTGGAACAGGCGCGGCAATTGGCCGATGCTGCGAACGAAGCGAAAACCCTGTTTCTGGCGACTATGAGCCACGAGATCCGCACGCCGTTGTATGGCGTATTGGGCACCTTGGAGTTGTTGGGGCGAACCGAACTCGACGCACAGCAAACCGACTACCTGCGCACCATCGAAGGCTCGTCGGCGACGCTGCTGCAATTGATCTGCGATGTCCTCGACGTGTCCAAGATCGAAGCCGGGCAACTGGCACTTGAGCTGAGTGAATTCTGCGTCCATGAGCTGATCCACGAAGTGATTCAAGGCTACGCGGCGGCGGCCCATGGCAAGGGCCTGGCTTTATACGCGGTGATTGACCCGAAGCTGCCGGAACAGGTGATTGGCGATGTGTCGAGAATTCGTCAGATCCTCTACAACCTGTTGAACAACGCCGTCAAATTCACCGATACCGGGCGCATCGTGCTGCGGGTGAAGCTGCTTGGGCGTGACGCTGAGCGGGTGAACCTGTTCTGGCAAGTGTCGGACACGGGCAAAGGCATCACCCAGGAGGATCAGGCGCGGATTTTCGAGCCGTTTTATCAGTCGCGGGGCCATACCAATGTGATCGCCGGAACCGGGTTGGGGTTGCCGATCTGTCAACGCCTGACCCACTTGATGAATGGCCATATTCGCGTGGTCAGCGAGCCGGGCCTGGGCAGCAGTTTTTCCCTGAGCCTGGCGCTGGAACAGCCTTCAACGCCAAGGTTGCCGAGCAGCTTTACGCCGCTGTTGCCGGCAACGGTCTACGTGGTGTCGCCCATCCGCGAACTGGCCGAAGCGATGAATGGCTGGTTGCGCCGCTGGGGCGCACGGCCGCAACTCGATCGGCCTTCGCGAGGCGCCTGCAACGCTGAGCATGTGCTGCTGGAGCTGCATCCCGGCTCATTCGAGCAGCGTCTGGACGCCGAGTGGACCGGCTCGCGGGTGATCGCCACGGGCGATGGCTACAACGAACCGCATTGGAGCGACAACGGCTGGGTGGTGAACATCAATCACCTGCACGCCATTCATCAAGCGGTCAGTCGTGCTCAGGGGTTGTCGGCGAGCAAACCCGCAATCGATGCGCCACAGCGGCAACTGAAAACCCTGCATCTGCATGTGCTGGTCGCCGAAGACAACGCCATCAATCAATTGATCTTGCATGACCAGTTGCAGGAGCTGGGTTGTACCGCCGAGCTGGCGAGCAACGGTGAGGAAGCCTTGGCGCTGTGGCGCAAGGGGCATTTCGACGTGATCCTGAGCGACGTCAACATGCCGCAGAAGAACGGCTATGAACTGGCCCGCGAACTGCGCCGCCTCGGTTGCACGGTGCCGATCATCGGCGCGACCGCCAATGCCATGCGCGGCGAAGAAGCGCTGTGCCTGGCCGCCGGAATGAACGACTGTCTGGTCAAACCTTTCACGCTACAGGCCCTGCATCAGCAGTTGGCGCCCTACGAAAGAACACTCCATGAAACCGATTAGTATCCTGGTCGTTGAAGACCATCCGTTCCAGCAGCTGTACTTGCAGAATCTATTCAGCCAGATCGGCCAGTTTCATCTGCAATTTGCCGAAGAAGGCAGCGCCGCGCTGGACTGCCTGAAACGTCACGACTTCGATCTGGTGCTGACCGATTTGTTGATGCCCGGCATGGACGGCGTGCAGTTCATCCAGGGTCTTGCCGCCTCGGGTTCGCGCCCGGCGCTGGCGATCATGAGCGCCGCCTCGCGCCGCATGCTGACCAGTGCCAGCCTCGCCGCGCGCAATCTGGGCGTGAAAGTCATCGGCCTGATTTCCAAACCGGTCAAGACCGCAGCCTTGCGCAATCTCACTGATCAATTGGGCAATTTGCGTCAGGCTACCCTGCCCCTGCCCCTGCCCGGCCCGCAGATTGATCATCTGGCCATTCTCGATGCGCTGGACAACGGTGAATTACAGGCCTGGTTCCAACCAAAGAAATCACTGGCCAACGGCCGCATCGTCGCCGCCGAAGCGTTGGTGCGCTGGCTTCACCCTGAACAGGGAGTCTTGTTGCCGGGCATGTTTCTGCCCGCGTTCAAGGCCTTCAATCTGGAAGAGCGTTTGCTCTGGCTGATTCTGGAGCAAGCGATCAAGGCCCAGGAGCAATGGCACGCTCAGGGCTATGCGATTCCGGTGTCGATCAATCTGCCGACGCATCTGCTCAACAGCCTCGACCTTGCCGACCGGATTCTCGCCTTTGTCCTTGAGCGCCACGGTGTGCCGGCAATGATCTGTTTCGAGTTGATGGAGTGTTCGATGCCCGACGACATCAGCAACTTCTACGCCGGTGCGTGCCGGTTGCGCATGAAGGGCTTCGGCCTGTCGCAGGATGATTTCGGGCAGGGTTACAGCTCTTACATGAACCTGGTCTCGACGCCCTTTACCGAGTTGAAAATTGACCGGGCGCTGGTGCAGGGCTGCAACGACAACGAAGAATTGGCGCAAGCACTGACAAGTATTGTCGCCCTCGGCCGACAACTGGGTTTGACCGTGGTGGCCGAGGGCGTCGAGACGGCGCAAGAACTGGCGGTGTTGCGTAAAATCAACTGCACTCAGGTTCAGGGTTTCATCATTTCCCACGCCGTATCGTCACAGGATTTTCAGCAGTTGCTGACGCAGGACGGCCCCGCGTTGACGGACTGATCAGTCGTTCATTGTTCAGAGGCAGCGTTGTTCAACGCTTATCCAGGCACTTTCAGCAGGCTTGCTCAATGACTCATCCAAGCGCTCCGATGGAGAAACTGACCAACAGTTCATTGCGCATGAACGCCGGGCTGGTGGTGCTATGCGGCCTCGCCTCGCTGTTGGTGGGCCTCAGTATCTGGGGTCTGTATCGCATGGTCGAAGAGCAGCGCGACACGGTGCAGTTTCATTTCGCCCGGCTGATGGAGAACATCGGCGAACAGGACGTGTTCCTCAGCGCCATTGTTCAGCAAGCCGACAAAGGCCTGCCGTTGAATACACACGTGCAGATCTTCAAGCAGACGCCATTGCCCGATGAGGGAGTCGGGATCTATAAGGCGCAGGAGCTCTCCTCATCCCTGCCGTACAGCGTGAAAATCAATCCGGCGGCGATTGAAACCAGTGAACGTGCGCGAGTCTTCGCCCTCGGCGCCCACCTGGCCAGTTACTACAGTGCTTTCTGGTCGGCCTCGCATTATCAATCCCCGCAGGTGTTCCTGTTCAACGTGCCCGATAATTTCGACATCGCCGTCCCCGCTGCCGGGCAGTTGCGCGCTACCGGGCAGATTCAGGGCGGCACCTTCGTTGACGTCATCAAGCAGGTGGTGCAACAGCTGCATGATGCCAACCCCAAGCCGCTGGACAGTGAAGTTCACTGGGTCCGCTATAACGCCCAAGCGGATAACAAAGGCCCGCCTGCGCTGCTGGCCTACGTCAATGTCAACATGCCCGCTGCGCAACTGAATATCGAGGGCGCCAGTTCCTGGATGGTCGTGGCGTCGTTGTTGAATCTGGCGCAGATCAACAACATCGAGCGAATCATGAAGTGGTCGATCTACGACAGCTTCAGCCTGACCGCACCCAATGGCACCGTATTGATCGGTGCAAAACCCGCCGGGCAGGACTTCAGCGACGGCCTCAACGTTCGTCTCGACGGTCTGGTGTTCAAGATTTCCAGCGCCGGTGCGCAGCCGTGGACGGCGGTCTACGTCGTCGGTTTCAAGCGTTTCATCGACTATGCCTGGTGGCCGCTGCTCGGCTTGTTGACGTTGATGCTGACCAGCATTGGCGGTGGCTGGGCGTTCAATCGCTGGTATAAAGCCCGCGTGGTGATTCCTGCACATCAGGCCCATGAAAGCATCGCTGAAAGCGAAGCCTTCAGCCGCGCGATCATCGACACCGCGCCGACGGGCCTGTGTGTCGTACGCCGCAGTGATCACCGGATCCTCCTCGAAAACCGCTGCATTCAGGAGTGGCAACAAAGTGATCAACTGATCACAGCGCTGATCCGCAAACACCCGCTGACGGCAGCGGGCCAGACCGATCTTGAAGTTGAAGGACGGCATTACCACGTCGGGTTCATCGATGCGCGCTATCACGGCGAACACGTCTGGATCTGCGCATTCCACGACGTGACCCGGCATATCGATGACGCCGCGGCACTGGAAAATGCTCTGCGTGAAGCCGATTCGGCCAACGAAGCGAAAACCCGTTTTCTCGCGACCATGAGCCACGAAATCCGCACGCCGCTGTATGGCGTTCTTGGCACTTTGGAGTTGCTGGGCCTGACCGAACTTGGCCCTCGGCAGCAAGAATATCTGCGGACGATTCAGCGCTCATCGACGACGTTGTTCCAATTGATCAGCGACGTACTGGACGTGTCGAAAATCGAGTCCGGGCAAATGACCATCGAAGCGCAGGACTTCTGCCCGCTCGAACTGACCGAGGATTCGCTGCGCGCCTACAGTGCATTTGCTCAGGCCAAAGGTTTGCAGCTCTACGCCTGCATCGACCCGGCGACTCCCGACCGGGTGCGCGGCGATCCCCTGCGCATCCGGCAGATCCTCAATAACCTGCTCAGCAATGCGATCAAGTTCACCGACAACGGCCGGGTGGTATTGCGCGCCAGAGTTGTGCAGGAATCCGCCGACAATGTCACCCTGCTGTGGCAGGTCAGCGACTCGGGGATCGGTATTTCCCAGGCCCAGCAAGTTCAGCTGTTCGACCCGTTTTATCAGGTGCGTGATGCGTCCAGCGAAGCCGGCGCCGGTCTGGGGCTGGCGATTTGCTGGTGGTTGTGTGAGTTGATGGAGGGGCAACTGAAAGTGGTCAGCGAGCCAGGGCTCGGGAGCAGCTTTTCGTTGCAACTGGAACTCGATCGCGTGGAAGGCTCGCTGAACGATTGCCCAGCGTTCCCCCCGCAAACGCCCACCCTCTACGTGCAGGCGCAGGCCCCGGAGTTGGCGCAACATTTCTGCGGCTGGCTCAACCGACTTGGGCAGGACACTCAAATCATCAGCGCAGACACAAAACATCTGCCCTCCTCTGCATCGCTGCTGCTGGACGTTCGGCCACCAACGGACGAATCCTTTTGGCCAGGGCTGCGCGTCATCGCCACGGCCGCCGGCGCCAACCCGCCGGAATACACGGGCGAAGGCTGGACAGTCGATGCCCACGATATTCGCGCGGTGGCCTGGGCTGTCCATTTCGCGCAACAAGGCGCCGACCCGCAAGCTCTCCCGGCGATCAAAGCGCCGGCGCGACGCCTTGATCTGAACATCCTGATAGCCGAAGACAACCCGATCAATCGGGCGATCATCAAAGAACAGCTGGAAGCGCTGGGCTGCTCGGTGGTCGCCGCCGCCGATGGCGAACAGGCGCTGCATCAATGGCTGCCGGGGGTGTTCGATCTGGTGCTGACCGACGTCAACATGCCGGTCATGAATGGCTATGAACTGGCCAAGGCCTTGCGCAAAAACGATGCGGATCTGCCGATCATTGGCGTGACGGCCAATGCCCTGCGCGACGAAGGTGAGCGTTGCGCCGCGGTAGGCATGAATGCCTGGCTGGTGAAACCGCTCAATCTGCACACGTTGCGAACGCAGTTGCTCAAGCATTGCCAACTCCTTGAGCCGGCGCTGGCCGATGACGCAGTTGCCACACACGACAACCCGCAACCACTGGATCAGCCACAGCTTTCACCGAAAATGCGCGCGCTGTTTTTCAGTACCCTGCAACAGGACATCGAGAAAGTCAGCGCCCTACTCCAGATCAATGACGCCCCCGCGCTTGCTCAACAGCTGCACAGCATGGCCGGGGCCCTTGGCGCGGTGCAGGCCACTGGTCTGGCGGAGGCGTGCGTGCGTCTGGAAAGCCAACTGCAAGGTCGCGTCATCACGCCCGTTCTGGCCCGCGAGATCAGCGCTATGCTTGAGCGACTGACCGCGATGCTCGATGCTCTGGCGTAACCCGATTGAATTCAACAACACACTAGGGATAGCCGAACATGGCAATACTCAACGTCGTGATCGCCGATGATCACCCCATCGTTTTATTGGGCGTACGTGAGCTGATAGAGCGTGATGAGCGCTTTCGCGTGGTGGGCGAAGCGGTCTGCTCCAACGCGCTGATCGAGTTGCTGCACAACCAGCCTGTGGATCTGGTGATCACTGACTTCAACATGCCGGCGGATTCACCCTACGGCGATGGCCTGAAACTGGTGGAATACCTGGGCCGGCATTTTGCCCAGGTGAAAGTGCTGGTGCTGACCATGATCTCCAGCCCGTTGATCCTGACCCGCCTGCATGAACTGGGGGTGGTGGGGGTGATTCAGAAAAACCAGTTGCACGACGATATTCAACTGGCCCTCTCCTCCATCGCCAACGGACGCACCTTCAAGAGTGCCAAACCCGAGCCTGTCAGCGTCCTGGAGCCTAACGTGGCGCTTGACGAAAGACTGTCGCGACTGTCGCCCAAGGAATTTGAAATACTGCGCATGTTTGTCTCTGGGCAAAGTGTCACCACAATTGCACGCAGCCAGTCCAGAAGTGCGAAAACCATCAGCACGCAAAAGATTTCGGCGATGCGCAAACTTGAGGTATCCAGCGATCAGGATCTGTTGACGTATTGTCTGGAGAACAACGTTTTTCAATAACCTGTAATTATTCGACGAAGTGCAATAAATACCCCAACCTTATAAGAATCGTCTGATGGTCTGAGTACTGTACTCGGACCTATATTCTGGATCGTGTTTTCCAACACAACTTAATCACGATCTAATGGATATCGACATGAAAAAGCTTTCGCTGACACTGCTGACACTTTCCATGCTTTCGGTGGCGGGCCAATCGTTTGCAGCAGGCGAGCCGGCAACCCCAACTAAAGCGGGTAGCGGCACTATCAACTTCACCGGCATCATCAACAACGATGCTTGCTCTATCGAAGATGCCGGCTTGAATAAAACCATTTCCGTACCGATGGGCGAAGTGTCAATCAAAGACATGGGTACCGCTGCAGCGCCCAAGGGCAATGGCAAACTGAGTGCAGAGAACTTCGACATGAAGATCAACTGCAACGCCGGTACCAAAGTTTCGATGATCTTCGAACCAACCAAAGGCGCCGGTTCGGGTATCGTCACCGGTACCAAGGTGCTGAAGTTGACCGACGGTGTGGGCGCCGCGAAAAACATCGGTATCGCCCTGCTCGACGCCAATGGCGATCAGATCGACCTGAGCTCGCCTGCCGCAGCCAAAATTGAAAACACCCTGCAAGACGGCAGCACCACCCTGAAATTCTCCGCCGCCTACGTGACCACTGCCGACCCGAAAACCGCGGTCGCCGGTCGTGGTGACGCGACCCTGCCGTTCACTCTGCAATACGAGTAAACCGCACTCGGGGCTGACACTGTGCGGGACGCAATCGTCCCGCCTTTTTTCAATTTCAGGCAGTTTTCCATGTTTAATCGACACATTCTCTCCCTGTGCATGGGTTTGCACTGCGCGCTGCTGGCGACGCAGGCACACGCCGGCATCTCTCTGAGCGCAACCCGTCTGGTGTTTGATGGCGAGCACAAAGAAGTCAGCATCAAGGTCCGCAACAATGGCGATGACCTGTTGATCCAGTCATGGATCGACAGCGATGAGCCCGGCATTGCTTCGGTGCCTTTTGCCGTCACGCCGCCGCTGGCGAGGATTCTCGGCAAGGAGCAGCAACTGCTGCGGGTGATTTACGAAGGCACCGGCATGCCTTCTGACAAGGAATCCGTGGTCTGGCTGAACGTTCAGGAAATTCCTCAGGTCGTCAAGACGCAAAACACTCTGCAACTGGCAGTGCGTCAACGCATCAAAGTGTTTTTCCGACCTGCCGGACTGGCCAGCCAGGCCTACCTCGCACCGACTCAACTGCTATGGCAGATCGATCAGCAAGGCGGGCATGCCGCACTGAAAATCAACAACCCAAGCCTCTCTCATGTTTCGTTGTCAGAAGTCTCGGTGCAATCGGGTGCCACAACGGAAAAAGCAGTCGATTCGATGATGATTGCTCCGGGCCAGAGCAAGATCATCGCGCTTAAAGGAACAAACAACTCCGCTTATTCCAGTCTCAACTTTTCAAGCATTAACGATTACGGCGCACAGGATCGTTACAGTGCAACTTTTTCGGGTACCGCCGCAGTGAATGCCAAAGCCGTGCAATAGCACCTGCACCGAAAGTTTGCCCCCTCTCTTGATTCTAATAATGAATTAACTCTTCGTTCTCTGTAGCCGTATAGGGCTGGGTATGTCTTTACTCCCGCGCAGCAACTTCAATTCGCTGACTGAACAATCCTGCCCGAAACTCTCGGGATTCAATGCGCTGTATCTGGCCATGTTAGTGGGTCTTCCTTACATGGCGAATGCCAGTGATGCCGTCGCTGCACCGGAGCAAGATCAACTCGCCGAGTTCAACACTTCGTTTCTGCAGGGTGTCGGGTCGTCGGTGGATTTGAATCTGCTGCTCTCAGCCAACAGCGTCTTGCCAGGCAACTATCGAGTCGACGTTTACAGCAACGAAGTGTTGGTCGGGCGGCGCGATATCGATTTTCGTCGCGCCGAGAAAACCGGCAAAGTCGAAGCGTGCCTGACCCTGGACATGCTGCAGCAGTTGGGCATCAACATGAGCACGCTGGAAGCGGCAGGCCAGCTCAAGCCTGAGGCGCCCGACACGTGCTACGACTTGCCAACCTTGATTGACCAGGCCAGCGTCAGCTACGACCCTACCCGCCTGCGACTGTTGATCAGCGTGCCGCAAATCGCCATGCAACGCGGCATGCGCGGTTATGTCGACCCTGCGCTGTGGGATGCCGGCGTCCCGGCGGCGTTCATCAATTACCAGTTGAGCAGCAACCGCAACAGCACCGACTCTGCCACGACGATCTCCAACAACCTCGGTTTGCGTAACGGCATCAACCTCGGCGCCTGGCGGCTGCGTAACGAATCGAACTTCAGCAGCCGTACCGGCGAGCGCAACACGTTCACCAGCAACCGCAGCTATGTGCAGCACGATGTCACAGCGCTGAAGGGACAATTCAGCGCCGGCGATATTTTCTCCGACTCGCAGCTCTTCGACAGCGTGCGTTACCGTGGCCTCAAGTTGAGTTCCGACGAAGGCATGCGCGCCGACAGTGAGCGCGGCTACGCGCCGGTCATCCGCGGCGTGGCGCAAAGCAACGCCACCGTGGAAATCCGCCAGAACGACTACGTTCTCTACAGCACCAACGTGCCACCCGGCCCGTTCGAGATCAGCGACATTTATCCGAGTGGCTCGAACGGCGACTTGCAGGTGATCGTCATCGAGGCCGACGGCACGCGGCATGAAACCCGGCAGGCGTTTTCCAGCCTGCCGATCATGGTGCGCAAAGGCCAGGTCAACTACAGCCTCTCGGCGGGGCAATACAAAAGCAATACAGAGGGTCTGGCCGAACCGAAGTTTTTCAGCGGCACTCTTGCTTATGGCATGACCAGCAACATGACCGGGATTCTTGGTGTGCAGGCGACAGACCGCTTCAAGGCGATGTCCCTGGGCATGGGCCGCAACACGGTATTTGGTGCGGTGTCATTCGACCTGACGCACTCATCCAGTCAGGCGCACGGGCAGACCACCGAAGGTAATAGCCTGCGGATGCTCTATGCCAAAACCTTCACCGGCACCGACACCAATTTCACCCTCGCCGCCTATCGTTACTCGACCGAGGGCTATCGCACCCTGAATGAGCACATCGAGGATCAAAGCGCCGGGGAGCAGCGCCGTGGCAACTCCAAGACCCGCACTGACCTGACCGTCAGCCAGAGTCTGGGGCGCAACCAGCAATTCGGCAGCCTGTACCTCAACGCAACGGATCAGCGGTATTGGGGACGTGGCGGCTCACAAAGCCTGTCTGCCGGTTACAGCAACAACTGGGGCGACGTCACTTACAACCTTGGCGTAACGCATACCCAGGACGTGGGCAATTCCGGCCCGGCGAACAACGACTCGCAGATGAACCTTTCGCTGTCATTTCCACTGGGTTCCAAACCGCGCGCGCCGCGAGCGTTTGTCTCGACCAGTCGGCAGAAATCCAGCGACAGCACGCAGTTGGGCGTGAACGGCTATTTGTCGGAAAACAGCGACACCTACTATTCCGTGCAGGCCGGCAACAGCAGCACCGGCGGCAATTCAGGCTCGGCGAGCATCAGTTCGCGCACCTCGTTTGTCGACGTCAACGCCGGTTACAGCCAGGGGCGTGGTTACACTTCGCAGAACTTGAGCCTTGCCGGTTCGGTGGTGGCGCACGCGGGCGGTATCAATCTGGGGCAAACCTTGGGTGAAACCTTTGCCCTGGCCGAAGTGCCGGGGGTACCGGGCGGGGTCAAGATCAGCAGCTTCAGCGGCACCCAAACCGGTCACAATGGCTTTGCGGTGATTCCCAACACGCAACCGTATCGGGTGAACTGGATCAGTCTCGACACTCGAGATCTGGGTGCCGATGTAGAAATTGAAAACGCCACCCAGCAAGTCGTGCCACGCCGCGGCGCCGCCGTATTGGTGCGCTACCCGTCGCAGACCGGTCGCCGGGTGCAGTTCGAGTTGTTTGATTCGCAGCACAACCGCTTGCCGTTTGGCGCGATGCTCGAAGATGCGGCCGGCAAGCAGATTGCGATCGCCGATCCTTCCGGCAAGGCGTTGGCACTGGTTCAGGAACAGAGTGCCACGCTGACGATCAAGTGGGCAGGCAAGCAATGTCAGGCCAGCTATTCATTGCCTGAGCGCGACAAGGCGCTCAATTATGAGCGTGTTTCGCTGACCTGCCCTACCAATTAGCGGCTCTATGCAGTGTTTTCAAATGGCTACCTGACTCTCGGCAGCAACCGCCGCATCTGCTGTTGCTCAAGATCGATTCCCTGCCGTGTTCGCGCAATATCGCCCGTTACTGCAAGCGCGAGCTTTTCAAGCTAATCCAACGTCAGTGCAAACTCTCTTCCTAAGGCGACATCGGGTTAGCGTCAGCACGCTTTTCTATCCAGCGAACGAAAAATGAAGACACCTGAAACTCTGCATAGCGTTCAAGCTGCACCGCTCATGTAGTTATCCTAAGCACAGTCCGAAGTCGTCACCGGAGACTTGAGCCGCTTCGTTGAGTCGCTGGCGAAGCGCAGCGGTTAGCTGCCGCTCCACCTCCCATGGATCCGACAGCGCAGCTAACTGGGGTGCCAGTTGCGGCGATAGGCTCATCAGCGACTGGTTGAGCGAGCGTGCCGTCTCATACACAGCCTTCTGCACAGAGCTGATCTCCACCAGTTCACCCTGCGCCTTGCGAAACTTCATCTCAGCCATCCGCGCCAAGTAGTGCTCGCGATGTGCACGCGCTTTCTGAAAGTCCGGAGTCTGCCCTTGCGCAGCATCAGCGGGCGGCGGCACAGCCATGTTCGTCGGCTCGGATTGAGCTGCGACGTGGCTGTGTACATATCACGCTGAAGCCGGTCCTGTTGGTGGCGAGCAGCGACGGCAGCCTTGCTTGGGTCGGCGGTATCGCGAATCAACGCTTCGGTGGCCAGTACGTCGACCTGCTTGCCATTGGGTGACAGAACCAGGCGGCCATTCTCTTTCAGCTAGGTGATGTAACTTGGTGAGCGACCAATGTGCGCGGCGAAGGTGCTCTTGGACAGGTATGTGACTGCGTTCATAAGCCCTCCTTTTCAGCGGTTTTTCAATTAATTCTTTCAAGATTTCAGTGGGTTGAAATTTCAGTAAGCTGGCGGGTCTCCCACCAACACGATCCCGCGGGTTTCCGACCCCATGACCATCGGAAATCCCCAGGGGTCCCCGGCGCCGTTCGGCAGACCGGACCGCAGAGCCCGGCAACTCGGCTAGTATCCGGTGGCGATCCGTCTGCTGGAGAGAAGTCATGGAAATGATTGCCGTGTATTCAAGAGCGATAACCGCTGTTGGCTACGATGCTGGCACGAAACGAATGAGGATCAGCTTTCAACAGGGCCACTCATACGATTTCTACAATGTCCCTCTGGACATATACAGCGGCTTGATGGTCGCCGTGTCCAAAGGCTCGTACTACAACAAGCACATCCGTGACCGTTATCAGTTCTGAGCTCGTTATTCCATTTGGAAAGACGGACATCCCTGTGCAGGTTTCAGCTAGAGAGAATCCGCGAGTTCGATAAGCCGTGTAGGGGGCGGCCCTCAGGGAGGCCCCGTGAAATCGGCACCCTACCGCCTGTCCGGCTCATACTTTCGGCTCGACCTCGCTCAGATCCAGCCGCTTGGCCACCCAGCGCTCATACAAGCCGATGGCGACATCGGCGCCGGCCATCGCGGTCAGGCAACCCAGGGCGCCCGCTGTCCAGATCTACAGGCCCGCGCCGAACAACAACATCATCGCTGACACGCCGCAGTAACGCCCAGCCGCCCAGTTAGATCTGGTTTCGATCACCGACTCTCATCGGCCCGTCAACCGAGACGGCCATCACTCGACTCCTCCACTCAGGTGCGAGATGGTCACAGCGAGATCCCGACTGACAGATTCAGATCGAAAAGCTTTGCTCTTCAATGGCCGATTTGGGTCGATTTTGCCGGTACAGACCGGCAGCTGTTGGCCGAAAGCGTTCATCCGCGAGGCTTACTATCGGCTATGAGCGAACAGTAACGATGAATTCCGAAGATCGTTGATAATGGCAAACTTTTGTTGGAGTTCGAATCTCTCCTTCACCGTCAAATTATGAATGCGCAAGCCACTGATTTTACTAGATAATATCTCGGGTTTGTGGTTTTTGGCGTCTGAAAAATGCCCATATGGGACTGATATGGGACTGGAGCCTCTTTTTCTGGCCTAAAGGTGCTAACCGCCTTTCGCTGTTCACTGAGCCTAAAATCAGCGTTGAATTCATTCAGTACACGGAACTGACGACTGCCGTCTGGCAACTGAAAGAGACTCACCCTGTTTTGTCGCCACGCTGATCAAATTTGTGGCCTACCCACTAACCGAAATTTCTGGAATGCCAGCGCAAGGTCAAGGCGCGTGATGTAACCGCTCCGACGAACCTTCATGTGCTGGATTTTAACAACCAGTGTCATGTGAAGCAGACTGGCTCACTACAGGAGCAGGACATGCGGCAAGAGGTTTGCCAGGTGATGGAGGGAGGCTCGGAGGCGTTTGAGCGACGCTACCAGCGTTTAGGAGGGGAGTTCTGATTAGGGTCTCGGGAGCCTACGTAAAGTGTGGACGGCCAGAAAAAATTGACCCGATGGTAGCCTCGCGAAATTCGTTTTGCACACGCATTGCAATATCCAGGATCCATTTATGCATAGTGACCAGACTAGGCTAATCGCCCTCGCCTTCCTTGAGATCAGGGCATTACTTGCTGATTATCTGGGCAGCGATGTCGATGCTTCAATGAGCGTCCGTGTCGCGGCGCATATGGCCTACGCACTCCACAATGAAGCGGAGGCTGCATACAGCAACGCTGACTTTCAGCTCGACCAAGCAACCCGAAAAATAGCCGCGATCGATCAGATTCTTGGTGTAACAAATGGCGACGCTCTGTTACGTAGATTTGAAATCGAGGCCAAAGTCATTCTGGATAGCGCTCAACCTGGATGACCGATTCTGGCCGATTACAGTCCTTGGTAGGGAACGCACGACCTGTTGAGGTTTTTGCGCAATTCGCCCCCGGAAGCCGAATTTACCCTCCGGGGGCAGACGTTGATGCAGCGGGTTTTCGGGCTCCAGGTTTACGTTTGGTCGCGTAAGCCTGGCGTGCTTTGGTTAGTTGCTGCTCCAGCGTATCGGCACGAGCATGCTGCGCAGCGGCGCGTTGCTGGGATTGACTGAGCTCGGTCTGAATCGACTCCAGCCGCCGTTGCAGCTGCTCGACTTGCCGCCCAGCATCCTTGAGTTGGACGGTCATGGCCTTGCTCTGCTCCCGCGCGTGGTCGACCTCGCGATGTGCACGATCTTCGACGCCGCGCACATAGGTCTCTTGCGCGACACGCACCTGCTCGGCCTTGAGTCGCAACGCCTGCAGCTCCTGCTGCAATTGCTGGTTATGCTGCTGGGCCTCGCGGCGCTCGTGCGCCAGGCTCTCCCGTTGCTGGTGCAGGTCATCGATCTGGGTCTGACGTTGGGACAGCAGCAGTTCCAGGTCCGCCAAACGCAACTCCGCCGCCTGGCGCCCCGCCACGGCGTCCGTCGTCTGCTGGCGGAACTGCGCCGCATCCTGGCGCGCCCGATTCTCCTCAGCCGCTACGCGTTCACGCTCGGCATCCAGCACCTGGCGCTGCTCGGCCAAGCTCTGCTCGACGACACCCTGCGCCAAGTGAATCGCTTGTTGCCATACAGCGACAAAGGCCTGCGACACCTCACCCGGCAGCGTCGGCAGGCGGGTCTCGCCATTCAACCGCTCGGCCAAAAGTGCCCACCATTGATCCAGCAGCCCACCCACGCGCGCCGGGCTGCCGCGTCCCAGTTCCAGGCGTACGCGTTCCACCGTCGGCCGTTCACCCCGGGCCAGCACCGCGTCTGCGGCGGCAAATACCTCGTGTTCCGGTACCCCTACTGCCATGACTCACCTCGGCGTATATTAGGTCTGATAATTAAATGTTATCCGACCTAAGGCACATAGGAAAATACGGTGGACGTATTAAATAAAACGGCTCAGCCGATTTCAGCCAAAAAAACGCGTTTAGACCCCACGGTGCTGGCGCATAGCACCCAGGCCGCCGCGGAGGCTTTTATTGCCGCCGGTACCGCCGAGAACACGCTGCGCAGTTACCGCAGCGCCTTGAATTATTGGCAAGCCTGGCTGCAGCTTCGCTACGACAGGGTGTTCGGCGATGACGCCATCCCCGTGCCGGTCGTTGTGCAGTTCATCGTTGACCATCTGGCGCGCCCCGCCGCTGACGGGACCTGGCACCATCTGCTGCCCATCGAGTCCGACCTGGCCCTGTGCAAGGCTGGGGTTAAAGGCAAACCCGGACCACTGGCCTTCAGCACCGTCAGCCATCGCTTAGCCGTCCTGGGCAAGTGGCACAAACTCAAGCAATGGGACAACCCCTGCGCCGCACCCGCGGTCGCCGCGTTGCTCAGGGAGGCAGGCAAGGCTCAGGTTCGTCAAGGCATTCGCGTCCGTAAGAAAACCGCCCTTACTCGCGAACCCCTGCAGGCGCTGCTGGCGACTTGCAGCGATGGGCTACGCGGCCTTCGTGACAAAGCCCTGCTGTTACTTGCATGGAGTGGCGGCGGGCGTCGAAGGTCTGAAGTGGTGACCTTAAGAATAGAAGACTTGCGCCGCCTGGATGAAGAAACCTGGCTGTATGCGCTCGGCGCGACCAAAACCGAGACCAGCGGTCAGGTCCGCGAAAAACCGTTGCGTGGCGCCGCGGCACGTGCCCTGGATACCTGGCTCAAGGCTGCGCCCTGCTCTACCGGGCCGATTTTCCGCCGGATACGCAAGTATGGCCAGATAACCGAGACCGCCCTGTCGGGGGATGCGGTGGCCCGGATGATCAAGCGCCGGGCGAAGCTGGCCGGTCTAGAGGGCGATTGGGCGGCGCACAGCTTGCGCTCTGGTTTCGTCACCGAAGCCGGTCGCCAAGGTGTCCCGTTAGGTGAAGTGATGGCAATGACCGAACACCGCAGCGTTAACACCGTCATGGGCTATTTCCAGGCCGGCGCCTTGCTGTCCAGCCGAGCCACCCGACTGCTGGAGGACGACGATCAGGAGGTGTCCCCCGGCCCCGAGTAACCCGACATCCTTTGCCTACAGGCGAAGGCGGCAACCGGACAAACCACGTTTTCAAGCGTGCAGTGCAAGACCGAGCCACCAGCAACCCCACGCATCCGTGTTGTTAGCACGTCCGCCGGCTACGGCACGGAAATCAGACGCGTCAATCCTTGAGTGTTTGCCTGGCCTGCAGGTACAGCGGCATGAGTTGAAAAAAAAGCTCATCAACTGCGGCGCTGTAGCCAACGGCCTGCAGGCGGAGTTCGTCGAGAAGTTGCTTGAGCACCTGCGCCTGAGCAAAGCTTCGGGCTCGCTGATAGTCATCTGGCTCGAGCGCCTGGACAGGCGCCACGCTTAACTGGCGGCGCAACTCATCCAGCCACGGCGTCAGCCTGTGCTGGGCCGCTTCCAACAGCGGCGCAAAGTCACGCCACAGATTACAATCGGCGTCCTTTGTCGCGGATGCGGATGCGGATGCGGATGCGGATGCGGATGCGGATATTGCGGAGGGATCGGCACCATAGGTGAAAAGACGACACAGTTCCTGCGTCATCGCATCAAACTCCAGCGCCTGCTTATGGGCATGCCGGCGGCGCTGCGCATCGATTACTTCGTAAAGACCTAAATGCCGCTGCATCTTGTTGAGTTCTTGCTCCGCAAACCGCACGGCAACCTTCGCTTCCTTGATGATTGTGCGTGACTGTCGAAGCTGCTCGCGCAGCCGCTCGTTGCGGTCCAGTAAGCGTTGGCGCTGATTGGTGAATACTCGCCGTTCCTTGGCCAGTAACCCCTCAAGCTGTTGACGCCGCTTCGCGAAGGATTTCTCCATGTTGTGGGCCTTCTCGACCCCGACTTGTCGCTGTGCCGAAAAAGCCTGCTCAGCCTCCTGGCGCCCCTGCGCTGTCGCTTGCTCCCACAACATGCTTAAGGCATGGTTGATCGGGGCGGGCAGCGTATTCCTCTGGAGGCGATCGAGCAGACAGATCCACCATCGATCGAGGAGCGCTCCAATACGCTGTGGGTCCCCGCACCCCAAGTGTGCGCGCACGCGCTCGGCAGTGGCACTGCGGCCGCTGGCCAGAACCGCATCGGCCGCGGCATAGATGTCCTCATCACTTGGCTGGATCATTGCCGAACCTGCCTGAGCGGACTGAGCTGAATCCGCCCCACGATAGGTTCCACCCGTAAGGCAGCGTATTGCCTCGCGCGGGATCGCACCAGCTCAAGGCCTCCGGCGAAACCTCCGTGAAGCTGACACGATCACGTTGGGCTTGGCGAAACCTGTGACGTGTGTGGCTGATGAGATCACGTCGGGTGAGTTCGACCGCTGCACTACTGAGCAATCGGGCCAACATGGGTCGGTCCCACAATAGATGCCAAAACAGCAAACGCTCCCTGAAGGCCCATCCAACCATCCATCCCCTGGCTTGTAAACGCGCCCTGAGCCTTTTCAAATGGTACAGCTTGCGCTGGAAGCCTTCCGGAGAATTTGGCCAGGCACTCAGGGGGCCAAACTTATCCAGACGGTTCGCCGCCTCCAGGATCCGGTAGAGGCCCAGTGGATCGGCCTGCCCAGGCAGATCAAGACATACACAGAGTACGTAATGAGTGAATACGGCACGCAACCACGACTGGGCACGGGCGTCACATGGACGCTCGCTGCCCATCAATGCAAGCAGTCCTGCCAGCCTTCGCCAATCCGGTATCCCGCAAAGGCGCATCAAGCGCGCAGCGGAAAAGTAGCGAAACGGACATTGGTTGAGACGCAGTTGTGCAGCCCAACAACCAGTGTCTTCGTGCGGATGAACCAGGCGCTGCAATAATGGCCAGAGTGGATCGTCCAGCACGCTCTGCAGGCAGGGAAAATCCTCAATCAGCGCCGTGCGCAACGCTTGCCTTGGAAAACTGCCCGTGAGGTAGTCGGGCCACTTGTGATTCAACGTCTCAGGCATCGCACGCCCTCTTCGCTTCGCCCACCACGCGTCTCCCCAGCGAGAAAGTCCGGGCCCGGTGGCCGCGCAGCCGGCGGCAACAGTCAACGCGTGGCCAAAGAAACTGGCCCGCAGTCGACGAACAGGTTTGATATACGACATCGCACAAGCGCCTCTGAATGTGCCATCACTGCGTATCTCATGATGGACCTATCCGAGGAAGTTCGCCGAAAGTTGGGTGGTCGTCTTTATCTACGTGGTGAATGCACAAACCTCTGTAAGGCTGAAACGTACGCAATAGAGCGGCAAGGGATGTGCTCAGGTTAATAAAGTCGGCTGGCGTCGTAGAACGAACCGTCAAATAATATCAACAGTGCCATCCATCCAGACATTTGCTTCTTCAGGAGGCTGAAAATGTTTGCCAGCATCTGCACCATGCCCTGTGACCCCCTCCCTGCTATTGTTTGGCCAAACCCCGGCCACCGAAACTTCTCCACGACCTTTCCTTCTCAAAAAAACCGACGGTCGCTTCGCTGTGGGACGCGTTTGCAGGCTGACTTTTGCGTATGGCTGGAACAGGACGTGCACGTGCGACGATATTGGGCGCAGCCCCACGTGTTCAAGTGGACGGAAGGTACGAGCAAATTTCGCTATGCCCCGCATTTCCTGGTGGAGAATGATGATGGCGGTGGGTGCTATTGCACAGTACAAACAAGCCTTACAGGCATGACCGCGCAGCAAGGCGCCACCCGGTCCGCCTTTGACGCATTGTGCCGGGAGCGGGGCTGGCAATTTTCCCGTATAGCTGAAACCACCGTGCACACGCCGAGCTTTGCCACGCTGCAGAAACTGTACCTGCGCAGTCAGGACACCACCCCTGATGAATACGCGGCTTGTCTGAGGCACTTGACCGGGTTGGTTTGGCCGGCGACTGTCAGGGAGCTATTGCACGCCCTTCCGTCGCCCTGCCTCGCCGCGCTCTGCGGTTGCCTATTTTCAGGGCAACTTGTGGCTGACCTGAGCCAGGCCCTAGACCTGGATATGCTTATCCAGGGCCCATGCACGGTTGAAGACCGTGGCTAATGAACGACCGCTGCCGGTAACGGGGGCTCAGTACCTGATCGACGGCCTCGTCTATGAAGTCATAGAGATCGATGACGAACTGGTCACGCTGTCGACGCTTACCCACCTGCGCGTTATAGGCATCGCCCTCGGTTCGTTCCTGAGCGATCTCAAGCGTCGCAACATCACCTTGTTTGCCGACAAGCCTGGGCATGGTTCCAACGCCATCGCTTTTGCCTTTCCTGATGATCCGAAAGTGATCGAGGCGAAACGCAAGTTTCGCTACATCCGCACCACACTGAGCGAACTGCACAACCAGCTGCCCGAGAAGCCCACTAAGGCCATCATCCAACGGATAGCGAGCGAAACCCAGGACAGTCATGCTCCGGGCTACTCGACGCTTTGCCGCTGGGTTGCGCGGTACCGAGCTCACGGCAACGATGAGTTTTCTTTGTACAAACTGCCGAGCCCGATGCCCCGCGGACGCAAACTCGCCGCGGAGATTCAGATCAAGCTCAAGGCACTCATTGACGACGAATACATGGCGCGCGACGAGCGCATTACCGTACAACGTGTCTTTCAATTGCTGGACGGCCACGTGTTATTGCTCAATCGACAACGTGCCGTGTCCCTGCAGCCGCTATTACGCCGACCCTGCCGCTCAACGGTGGTACGCGCCATCGCCAAACGCACCGGCTACCACTCGGATCGTGCGCACCTTGGGGCCGAAGCCGCCTACAAAAGGCACCAGTTTAGCTGTGAGCAGAGTCGGCCCAGTGCACCGCTGGATGTCTGTGAGATTGACACTTACCCTGTGGATCTGATGATCGTTGATGACCAGCACAACGTCCTGGGCCCGATTGCCTACCTCACCGCCATCATCGACTTGCACTCGGAAATGGTCATTGGCTGGGAACTTTCGCTGACGTACCCCTGTGCGGAAAAGACATTAAGAGCGCTTCGCATGGCGTTTGAAGCCGTTCCCGGAGAGGAATACCAGCGCGGAGCAATGATACACCTGGTCAGCGACGGGGGGCCTGAGAATACCAACAGCATGGTACACACTGTTCTTGATCGCCTGGACATCAAGTGGACGTTGCCACCGCCCGGAAGCCCCAATACCCGCCCGCGCATTGAGCGTTTGTTCAGGACATTCGCGTCGTGGGTACATGAGCAGTACGGCACAACTTTCTCAAATCCGCAGGCGTGTCGGGATTACGATGCGGCGCGCCACGCCTGTTACACCATAGAAAATCTGGTGGATTATTTTCGCGAATGGCTGGAGGACATCTACCACAATACCAAGCATGAGACGCTGAATATGCCGCCTCGGGTGGCCTGGGAGCGCGCGATGCACAACCAGTTGCCACCGAGAAAATTTTCCTCTGAGGCGCTGGACCAGCTGTATCGCGGAATCGCATATTCCGCACTCAGTGGCAATCGCGCCGCTTTCTTCAACCTGATGTGGACCGGCCCCGGTCTGGGAGCAGTGAAGGCCAAACTTCACAAGAATCAAAAAGCGATTTGTTACTACGATCCGACTGACCTCGGAGTGATTTGGGTCGCGGCCCCCGACACACCACGCGACATGGTGCCCGCCAGTGGAACAAAGAGAGCCTACCAGGAAGGGCTGACCCTCTCTGACCATCGTCTAGTCCAAGCCAAGCTTTCGGCTGACGGCAAGCAGTTCGATGACAGTGATGCGCACCTCGCGTTGCGGCATTTGCGTCAACGCATGAGCGAGGATCACGATAGATTCATGGCAAGCAAGCGTAAGAATGCCCACAAAACTCATGAAAGGACTGAAGTATCCTACCCCGACATGGCAGCCGCGAATGCTGAAGAACCTTGGGCGGAGGACATTACAAGCCCGTGGCGGGTGGATGGCATATGACCACCAATTCGCAACGCCAAGCCAAGGTGCTCGAGGCGCTCAAGCAATGTGTGGTATGGCACCCCAGCTTTGCTCATGCCCATCAACTTGCCCGAAAAAGCATGACCACGACCAGAGATCGCCACGCGGCTGCGTCAATGATGTTGATCGGCGACACGGGGGTTGGCAAATCCACCTTATGCGAGGGCATCGAACGGGAGCTCAATATTGATACAGAATACGATACTGACTGCAGCCACAGCTGCATAAAACACTGCCTGCTTGTCGAAGTGCCTCCCCAAGCCACCATCAAAACCTTGTCGATAGAGCTCCTGACGAAACTGGGTCTTGAGAACCGTGGCCGCCTTGAACAAATGGGCAGTGCGTCTCTGAATCGGCTCATCCTGCAACGTCTGATCACCATGCAGACACGGCTGATTATTCTGGACGAATTTCATCGAATCCTTGATCAGGGCGCGGCCGCAACAAAAAAAATGGTATGCCGATGGGTGAATCAGATCCTCAACCAAGCAACCATCCCTATCGTGCTCGCAGGACTGCCAACAATTGAAACGCTGATCGACACTATCGCAGAACTGAGCGATCGATATCCCTATCGCGCCCACCTCAGGTATTTCAACTTCACCGATAAGGCGGCGACTGCGCAATTTCGGAAAGTCATTGAATTGATCGAGCTCAAAGTCATTCAACCTGCGGGCTTTGCTGAACGAGTTCTCCTTACCGAAGATCTGCTGTTCGCGGGACTCTGCTTAGCCACCAACGGCAGCTTGCGCCATCTAAACATCCTGCTGAATGACAGCCTGACTCACGCCTTGGCGCGCGAGGGCGACACGCTCACCCTTGAGGACTTCGCCTGCGCCGCGGACGATCTCGATTTCTGTCGACCCCACAACCCGTTCCGTCTCTCTAGTCGAGAATTGCATGCAGCGCTGAGAAAGAGATATGCGAGAACTTTGTTATCTTCCTAAACCGACCGAGTTTGAGGGGCCCAAAAGTTTGTTGATGCGTATGGCGCATTACAATGGGTTCGGCACGGTGAGAAACATGTTCGGGTATTTTGCTATCAGCCCGAGTCGATGGATTGACACGCTCGGTCAGCACTCCCCTGTGCTGAAACTCGTCTCTAAACAAGCGCCATCCCTGGCCGACGACTTGCGCAAGGCTTTTTACAGCGTAGCGAAAGACAGTGCGAATTTTATCAAGGCGAACAATGTCTACCTGCTTCGCAAAGCTTGCCCAGATAATTATTTGTATTGCCCCGTATGTATTGAATCTTCAAAGTCGCTTGTATTTCACGATGTCGCTGACATAGGAGTGTGCCCGGTTCACGGCTCGAAGCTTGTCATCCGGTGCCCTAAATGCATGCGTACAGAGAGCTGGCACAGTGCCAAACTGTTCCACTGCGTATGTGGATTCGAGCGGAGAACAGCCGACCAAGCCCAATCCAATTTTGTGCCCTGCTTGCTCGATCCGTTCCAGTCACCGGAAGTAGTAGAAGAGATACGGAACAAGTACACCATTGCCAAGGTCTGCGCGTCTCTCTGGGGTGCTCGGCAGCATGATGATAATCATAACTGCTGTGATTTGCCTTTGAAGGTTATCAATCACATCGATAGGACCGTCGCCGCGCAGGTGAACAAATATCCGGGATTTATTAAGTCATTACATAGGGCTCCCTGGGACAATTATGGCGACTTCACCGTCGCCTGGCTTGCGGATCGTGCATTAAACCGTCTGCGCACCGACAGCAAGCCATGCTTGGACGACTGTTGCCGATTCGCAACAATCGATCGCAATAATGCAAGGACGGCAATATTTGACGACATGAAGCTGGTAATTAAAGCTCATAACTTTGCAGTTCGAGGCTGGATGGAGCAGCAGACCCCTTCTCACTTTACTCGTCCGCCACGATGCGAAATCATACGTAAGATGAATGCCGAAAATTCATCCGGCGCTGAACGCTCCGCTAGCACGGATGGACTTACCAAGGACGAAGCAGCTGCTTTCCTAAAGTGTCCACTGTCCTCAGTTAATAGTTTACTTAGTCAAGGGTGGTTAAAAAACCTTGATCCAACTCGTGCCTTTCAACTACAGCTTCCTGACGTCATAGATCGGTCCTCAACCGAAAAGTTCGCTGATCGATACGTTCTACTACATGAGCTAAGCAAAATATTTAAATTGCCCACTGGTTTAATAACCTGTCTTTTGAGTGCGCATTGTATACAGAAAAACACTTTCCCCGCAGGACCTGAATTTTATGATCGCGCCTCCGCGTCTGAATTTTTCAGTCGACCTTAGATTCAGTATATGACTTCTTGATATAAAACGGCGAAACAAGAACTGCTTTGGCAGGCTGTGAGAATCGCACGTGCAGTTTAATTAACAATACAAAACATCATATTTCAGGTCCGAAAAGAGAGATGTTTCTCCGCCAATATTCATCCTAACTTTTAAGCAAAAGCCACGTTGCAATTATCGTAACTTCACGTGCCGATGGACTTGCCTGACGCCGAAATTGCAGTTTCCGCTCGACATCCGCCAACGCCTGATTCAGCAGTGATCTCATAGAGGCCAGAGTCTTTACCACGAGCAGTGGGTACGGCCGCGGCGAGGAACCGCATTGGTCCTACAACAGCACGGGCGTTTCCTCACCTACAGCTACACCCTGACCAACGCCCGCACGATCATCCCGAAATCTCTGCTCGACTGCGCCAAGTGCCTACAAAACGATAGGTATATGTGTTTGTGGTGACCGAACCGATAAGAGTGTTTAAACCCTGAATCACTCTGATCCGTTCATCCTGCCTTTTTCAAAAAATATCGACCTTGGCTACCAAAACGCTGAGGTTCGACTATAGCTTCACCCATAGCCTGTGCTTTAAACACCCTCGACTCAAGGAAGTGACAACATGCCGATTGTTTTTGTCCACGGGGTCAATAATCGAAAGGAGGACGTGGACTACGAACCGTCCCGTGCTCGAATCGAGCAATCCCTGCGCAGCATCCTGGCACCTGACTTGGGTATTGATACGAAGGTACTGAGCGTTTCCTTCCCTTACTGGGGTGGTGACGGCGTGAAGTTCCGTTGGAATCAGGCATCGCTTCCGTCGAGCAAAACCATCGTCAAGGCGCTGAGCCTCAAACTCACCGGTTTACAGGCTGCTGAATACGAACTGTGGATACAGGAAGTACAGACACAAAACGGCGGAAAGCCCGTGGTACTGGGCGATATCAGCCGGCAAGACAAGGGTTTTGCAAAAGCGGTGGACCTAGTGTGGGATGCGGCTTCAATCGTCGCCCAAACCAAAGAAGAGTATCGGGAAGTACTCAAGCGTTATGAGGCGTCGCGCAAATATGCAGCAAATATCCCGGCTTGGGCAATCCAGCAGCCGCCACTGACCAATCGACAGTTCATCGACAAGCTCAATCAGGAAATTGCCCCACTGCTAAGCGCGCAGGGTGCGTTGGCGGTTCAGACAATGGGGTTCAAAGACTGGTGGGCTTCACTGGGCGAAGCTGTCAATCGGCTGGGCTCGGCACCCAACGACGCGGTCACTGCCCTGGCCCTGGCCCGGGCTCGCGAATCGTTACATACCAAGGCGACTCGGTTTCTGGGCGATATCTTCGTCTACCTCAACTCACATCAAGGAGCCAATGCACCGGGCGCCATTGTCAACGTGGTCATGGACGCTTTGCGGAAAGCCGATGAAGATCGCAAGCCGGGCGATGACAAACTGATCATTATTGGCCACAGCCTAGGCGGCGTCATTCTTTACGACATTCTCACGTACTTTGATACGAACATCAAAGTCGATCTCTTTGCCACGATTGGCTCGCAGATTGCTGTGTTTGAAGAAATGACGCTCTACCGCGCAAGCCAGCAAGGCGTGCCTGCCAACCCTCCTAAGGACCTTTTGAACACGCCAGCAAATGTCGAAAAGTGGGTCAACATCTTCGACACGAACGACATCTTTTCCTTCCGGGCAGAAGGAGTTTTCAATGGCGTGAAGGATTACAAGTTCGATACCGGTTACGGGCTCCTGGAAGCACATGGTGGTTATTTCGCCAGGCCCAGTTTCTATAAACGACTTGCCGTATGCCTGAAGGGCAAATGACATGGAACCTCTATTTCTTTCGCAAGCGGTAAAAGACAAACCCGAGTCGACGGCAACCCACGTTTTACTCGTCGGTTGCGGAGAATATCCGGCCATGGGACAAACGGACTATTCGAGTGTGCAACCGCTGGATTCACCGCATACCTCTGTTCAGGAGATGGTGAATTGGTATCTGGGCGGAGTACACGCCATGCCTGCCGGTATGGAAAAACCACCTCACGAAGCATTTTCTAACCCAGACGCACCGCTGGGATCACTCATGGCTCTGGTCTCTCCTTCAATCAACATTCTAACCCCGGCAGGAGGCAATGTTGCTTGCGAGCGACCCACGCTAGCCAATATCCGCAGGGCTTACAGACAGTGGCATGAACGACTGGGAGCCAACCCCGAGAGTGTCGGCGTGTTTTATTTCTGCGGGCATGGGGTCAGTGATGGTGTTAATCAATTTCTTATCGCTGATGACTTCGGTGAAGACGGTGTCACATGGGCCAACACCTTCCACGTCTCCAATACCCATCAGGCAACGATCCGCGCGACGAGCGCGCGGATCGTTTATGTGATCGATGCTTGCCGGGAATTCAGTGACGATGTCCTGGACCAACTGGACATTCCCCGGGGACTTACCGAGGGCACCAAAAAAGGCAAGATCACTTGCGCCGGTTCAGCAATTCTACGTTCCACTTCCGCCAACCGCTTGGCTTACACGCCCGACGAAGGTGTGACCTATTTCACCCAAGCGCTGCTCCAGGCTCTGCGTGGATACTGCGGGGAAGAGCGCGACAGCACCCTAGGCGTATTCGATGTCAGACCTTCGGAACTACAAATGGCGACGGCCGCATTATTGAATCACCTACTGCTCCTGCAACCCAACCTGCAACAGCATGTCGCCTTTGAAAGCGAGGGAACGCACCTGATCGCGTTGAATGTCCTCGATCGAATTCCAGACGTACTGGTTGAAATGGACATAGATCCAGCGGTGCTGCGCGAGATATCCCAAGCGTACCTTGAGAACGCGGTGACACCTCGTCAACTCAAGACACTCATCGATGGTCCTGCATCGTTCAGAGTGCCGCGAGGTGAATGGCATTATGGCGCTGAATTCAATCAGGACGGTTATCAAGTCACGCCGAAACACCGCTACATGAGCAGGGTGATTTTTCGTGACAATCTCACAGCCAAAAGCGTGTGAAACAACATGAACATATTGACCGTTTTTGTCGCAGGCCAAGAGAGTGATTCACGGCTCCTGACGTTACCTTTCGAAGTGTTTTCAACCCGTGGGGAGCGCTTGGGCAAAGGCACCGCCTCCCCCGCCCAACCGGCCAGGATAGAACTGCGCGATGGGCGCGTTACGGAATCCGGGCGGGTTTACGTACTGGCGAAACTGCCAAACGGCAAGCAGATACAGGAGGTTGCTGAACTGCAGAACGGCCAAGGCCATGTGACTCTTTTGCAAAGTACCAACAGCCCAAGCGATTGGCTGGATTGGCTCAGGCCGTTTCGCTCTCTGGATCACCTCAACGCCACGGTGCAGGTCGAATTCTCGCCCGCAGCACCACTTCGAGGAGTCGGACAGGTCTGGATGTTGGTCTGGACCCTGGACAATGGGCAGTGGATAGATGCCGACCTCCAACCGTCGAAAACGGAAAAACAAGGCAATATCCAGCAATTCTGGTTCGATGTGCCCAACCAGCCACACTTGCTGCAAATTGGCGGCGAAGACGTTGCCTGGCGAATCATTTCATTGCCACCTGCTGGGGAGGTTCGTGTGGCGCTGACCCCCAGTGACAAGGAAATCGGTAATTCGATGGATATCACCATCGGACGCCGCAACGCGGACAACGAACTGATTATGTCCTACCTGGCGCGCGGCGCCATGGAGCAAGTCAGCAGCCTCGCCGACGCATGGCAAACCGCCGATCAGATGTTGCAAGCTAAATATCAGGACCCTGTGGGTGCCGTGGCAGGCGCTTATGTATTGCTTAAATTGCGCCTCTTGGACCAGCGTCGGGACTGGATGGAAAACCTAGTGACCTCATTTCCTCACCTATCGGACGCCGCCATCGTTTCTGCAGCCTTTATGCTCCAGGATGAAGTCTCGGATGAAACGCTGATACGTGCCCGTATCAAACAGGCGCTGGAAAACGGATTGCCTGTATTCACCCTGGGCGCGAAGTTACTGGTGGAGACCATGGCGGCCATTCATCGTGGCGAGGAGGAGTCACCCGAATTCCAGGCTGATTATCTGCAGGCCAAAACCTATGCTCGGGCGATCTGTACGCAGGGTGCCTATTTTGCCTTCTACGGCACCAATCCTAGAACCCCATCGTCGCACCCCACCTACGGTTCGCAAAATTCGCCCAAATCGACACCCCGGGACTGGGTGGATGAACTAAAGGCCGTGCAGGATTCGTTCAAAAAGCTGAACGCCACTCAGGGGGCAGGCATTGCCGCGCAGTTTTCTCTGGACATTATTAACCGCGAAGCGCGTATCGCGCTGAATATACCGGAGATCGGCGCTGCTGAAGTGGACGTGTCGCTGAATCTGGAGTCGGAATCACTGGACGAGGTTCGCGCTAATAACGCAGCGGTCATTATCCCCGGAGAGTATTGACCCCTCGGGGACTCCACCCCAACATCTCGAGTTGTACCAGCTCGGTGTAGATGTTGCTGCAATTTGCTATTGAGCAAGGTCGGTGATTGGAATCGGTCTTCTGTTGATATCCAGTCGTTCGGTAATCAGGTGGGCTGGCCTTAGGCTGGCATGACGAAAATCCCGAGCTCCCTTTGAATCATGCTCTGCTCGCGCGGCGTTGCCCATACTGATTTCTCACCGAATAGATCAAGAAAAGAAGCATAGCTAGCGCTGGATTGCCACGACCGCGCTGTCCAGCTCCCAAAGCCGTTGAAATCTGGAACCAGCCGGATTAACGACATCCCATTTCCAAGCACTATAACGCCCAGCTGACATCTGAGATAAAGGGCTGATAACGACCGTCCGATTTTGGCCGATTGCAGCCTATCAAGACGGCTCCCTAAAGCCGCCGGAGTCGCGTAATAGCGTCTGTAATCGCATTTGCATTTGTATCCAATGTCTCAATGGCCATGAATGCACTCTCTGCAACACTCTGTACGCCATTCTGTGAAAGCCATTTTGTGACCTCCTCTATCGCTGCCCCCAGCGCATGCTGGTTGTGCAGCAGGAGTGTCAGAGCATCTGCCGTGGCAATGTTTGAGTCTGATTTATATGACATGGTATTCGTCCTTTGAGTCGGGTTCGGAAAAGCCTAGTTCATCACATCGCCGGCGAAAGCAAATCACTCATTCAGTAAGCTCTATTTGTGCACCAAAATTGAACCCCAGTCCATCTCAGGCCAATATGGCCTTTTTCAGACGCCAAAATAACCGATTTTCTCTAGGAAAATCATAGGTTTGTGTTTTCCTGAATGTGGGGGTGAAGGAGAAATTCTTGCTCCAAAACTCCTGTGATTATCAATGTTCACCCAATATCTTGCCTATGGCCGCTTTCGGCCAAAAGCGGACAGTCTCACTGGGACTGGGCTGGCGCGCTGAAAGCGCGTCCGGCGAGCGGGCTTGAATGCCTTGCTATGTATTCCTTCGCCGAGTAAGCGGGAAGACAAATGGCTTTTCTTGAGTTAAATTTATTTCGTTTAGCTTGTATTTAAGTCTAATATCACTACAACTAAATCGTCGAATTAGGTTCTCCACTTTAATATCACTTAGCTTGTGATTCCAGGCGTGAATTATAGAGCCACCCCTAACTTTATCGAAGCCATACTTTTGTCCCAGAGCTACAGTGATTGTGTTTTCAATCTCTGTCACCCAGAAACAATCACCAACTGATCTAAAGGCCGCATGTAAGTGAGTTGCTTTTCTCTTTCCCGTGAGGCCGCTCTCTATATATTTGATGGCGCCATTTTTATTTAATGTAGAGTGAGGGCTTTTTTTACCATGGCTTCGCAGCCTTGATCTCAACCCTTTAGCTGTACCCACATACCATGAGTTCAGCTCAAGCTTCAAAATATAGATATACCAATTTCTAATTTCTTCACTCCTTTTCCGGAATCAAATTGTCCATAACGATTAAGCTAAGTCTTCTGAAACACTACTCGATTCGCACTGAGCGTGTCCATTACAAGTGAGTTACGCCGCACTGCAGGATTAGGTCTGCTGAGGTCGAAGCGTCTCATGCAGGTATCTAGTGGAGCGAGGGGTAACCCAAAACGTCCGCTCTCGGCCAAAAGCAGCCGTTCATGGTTACCGCTCCCGCCCGCAAACAGCAGACGCAGGAGACAAGCGTCAGTCATTTCCATAGTCTGGTTCGTAGCTAATCTCACGCTCGTCAACTTCAACAATTTCCTCACTCAAACCGGCAGCTGAAAGCTCATCAGTGCCCACAAGGTGCAAATTGCATTGATCACAAATGAATTCAACTGGAGAATAGGTTGTCTCAACCTCTTCATAACCAGGACTCACTTCCTCCTGATCATCCGTCAGCTCTTCATAGTCTTTGTCCCCGCCCAACACTGCAGTGCATTGGCAAGCTGGACATTGGCGAGTCCAATATCGAGCGTACCTTCCACTTGTTAGGCGATAAAGATGCCACCAAGAGCGCTCCCCGGATTGAGATCTTTGATCTTCCAATGTTTTTGGAGCCCGCCTCTTGCCATCGGCGTCTTTGCTAAAATTGTCTCGCGCATGCTCAATTTTTTGCAATGCGGATTGACACTTGAGATGAGACAAATGATTTATAAGTTCTTCTTTCTCTGCAGCCGCACCGCCAATAAAATCTTCAAGATCTTTATTCGCTGCCTGCAAAATTAATCGCACTGCATGCCACAACTTCCCCTCCCACACTTCCAAGCTAATCCCAATATATGCAGCGTGCCCTGAATGAAGTTCGGCATTGCGGCGATCGGCCAAATCTTTGCATGAGTTATAAGCTAAGGAGTTGAATCCTGGAATGACATGTTTAAGGCGCAGGAACACTTCATTGGCATCAATGGTTCGAACAGCCGTAGCCGTCGATATACCGCAAGCTTCCAACATGCTATTAGAGTTTTTAGGGTCCACGACCAGGCTCGGGTGGATCCTTGCCAGTGCGAACTTACCAAGCAACTCAAGAGCCAAAGTTGCCCATAGTTGGTATGCATCCTCCGCGTCAACTTCCTTAGCCTCAAGCGCGCGCCGGGCGTACAGCGCTGCTTTGCCATAAAGCGCATCATCTGAAAGTGCAGGCGGAATCGTTCGTGTCGCTCCACGTCTAGTTGTATTCATATCCAATCCTTCAATGAGATGCGCAAAAGGGTGCGATGACCGATACCAGAGGCATTACCCCGGCGGTGAAGTACCGTCCAATTGTCAACTATAAGAATTACACCGGCTGTCCACTCCAGATTCAAAGACGGTTGAAGTGAATGTGACTCTAATTCCTCGAATATAGTACTCCCCTCTTCTGTATGTGCAGTCATACAAGCCGGATCGAAACGAATCCACGTTCGATCCGTATTGGCTATCGTGGAATAAAAGCTTGAACGTCCATTCTTTACTGTGAAAGTTTCGCGGCGACTTGCGAGAAGTGGAAACCCTGCATCTTTGACTTTCAAAAGCTGCGTTGGGGGTGCTCCACCTCCGTTAATCGAGTGACAGCCTAAAATCAAATACCGTGGTGGTATCGGCAGATGTGATCCATCAACATGCCAAGGCTGAGCACCTGCTCCAGAAAAGCGACTTAACGAGCTTAGAGGAGCTTCATCGGCTCTCAGCGTCTTCAACGTTTCTAAAACCTTTCTATTTCGCCCGGCTACAACCGAACCTCCCATATACAAAGCGAGCTCCTGCATAGTCTGTGAAACTGACATGGAAGGTCTAGCATTTAAAGAAACATAGCCATGATTGCGAATTGCTGCATGCAGTCCATCGTAACTGTGATCCATACCTATGACTCTTATAGTGTTTCATATTCGAAAATATCAATTTCAGCGCCATCGCGGCCGTATGATCATTCTCGGAATGCGTCCCCTTCCTTTGTAGTGCACTTTTCCGCATAGAGCAAATTAACTGCCAATCTGTAAGGCAGAATTCTTAAACGTGGTGATATTCAACTGACAGAATGTGAGACTTGGTCGCCACTGAGATACGGACACTGAAGAAGGCATTCTCTAGCGACGCAATGAAAAAATACCGTGTGCGAGGGAAGAGACGAGAGTCGGACGCCGCCCTTTTGCTGATGGTCAGTTGCAGCAGCAATCGGCCAGAAGCGAACTGCAAACTCATAGAATCCCCCGGCTAAGCCGGGGTACTTCTTGAGATTTGATCGTGTGATGCGGTCATCGGAAACCTTCTGTCACTACTAAGAGATCGGTTAAACGAAATGGAGCCTTGCTTACACGAAGTGGGACAGTAAGTGTCACGTCGTCTTCATTCCGAAGAGGCGCAAGAGGGCTATCTTCGGTGCGATTCAGAAACCCCTTGGTGAGGTATTGCATGAGTTGGCGAGGCAGCGGGTGGGCCAAGATATAGGCGAAGAACCAAAATAAGTCCTAAACATGGAGCTTGTTCTTTATGGCCAGAAGATACAAATCTGTAATTTTACTGCAATGCCTCTATTGGAGTCGCGGCGCATAGCGCCGCGCTTTTTAAAAAATAACTTTGCAATGAGACAAATCTGGCACGGTCAAGCCTTGTATTTTTCGTACTCTTCTAGATATAGTCGCTCGGACTCGTCACGAAATTGATTTCGCCTTCGATGCAAATCTATTAGTTTGCTGCTGATGCTTTTGTAAATTATTTGGTGAGCTTGGTTTTTTAGATTTTCTTCATTGTACTCATCAATTTCAAAATCGTCGGAAAGAGCTAGGTTGACGAGTGACAATAAGACAGACTTATCAATTTTATCAATGGTTTCGTAACTTCCTTCGGCGTCTAGATAGTATCCTTGGCTTTTTTCAATTTTTAATATTTTCATATCCTGCCTTTCTTTCCATGTAAGCGGATTCGCCTGCTTCCAGAGAGTCCATGGTGACTTTAAAGTTATTAATTTTTTTACCGTCGGTTGAAATTAATTCTCTGCTCGAAG
Source organism: Pseudomonas sp. H1h (assembly GCF_000633255.1). Taxonomy (GTDB): domain Bacteria; phylum Pseudomonadota; class Gammaproteobacteria; order Pseudomonadales; family Pseudomonadaceae; genus Aquipseudomonas. Next base: position 216,049 of record NZ_AYMJ01000008.1, on the reverse strand, counting down.
GATGCCCAGAATATCTTCTATATATTATCTTTTCCTCTTCAAGTTCTTTGGCAGTATAGATTATGTAGTCGGCTTTGATGGATGCACCTACGACACTATTGTGAGTTACAATAACTACCGGCATGCTTTTTGATATTTCCTTGAGCATCTGATTGACTTCACTCTTTAGGAAGAGATTGTCAAATGAAGACTCTGGCTCGTCGATAAGTAAATAGTCAAAGTTTTGAGCATCCTTTATTTCTTGCAATAGTCTAAATTCAGAACGCTCTCCGCCAGAAACCTTAAAGCCATCTTTATTCAAAATTTCATACTCAATGCATGCAAAATATTTATAAAACTCTGAAGGAGTGAATGCTTCGTTTGCTTTCAAGCTGGAGAGGTATTTTGCCGGATGTACGTAATCTCTGAATGCATCACTAAAAGCAACCTTTTGGCCGCTAACATTTTTGATTTCACCTGGACCTTGAAACGCACGTTGTTTACAGACGATCTTAAACCCTTGAAAGCTTTCTTGATATATTGTTTTCTCTTCCTGAAGCAGCTTGGCGATTTCGCTAAACTTCAGAAGTTTCTTGTGTTCGAACATGACTCGATAAAGGTCAACATCTTTGATTTGAGTTGCTGAGGTCTTTAGTTGGAGTTTGCTTTTAATCTCGCGAATAATGTCATTCACCAAGCTTTTCTTTTTTCTCTCGTAGGCTCTGGACCACAAGATGACTATTAATTCGCAGGCCAGTGCCTTTAGGGCGTTTGTATCGATATACCTGTCTATGACATCTCTAAATTCAATATTTTCTATCAGCTGCCTTACTGAGCCGACAAGTTCGTTGAGCGATGTGTGTTCACCTAAATCGAACAAGGTTTCATTGAATAACGAGGCTTTGGAAAATGAATCAAATTTCTGTGCCTCTTCGGCCGATTTCATTAGAGTGTCTAAGTAATCTGCGACTCTTCGTTTGTTGGTTTCAGTATCGATACTCAATACATCGTCTAATACCGTTTTGAAGGGAGCTAGGTGCTTGTCTGAAAAAATACTTTTCTTGCGCGTTACATCTGCATTGAATTCTTTTTCATAGTTGGCATCGTCTCTTTGTACAAGAGAGAATTGAGCGATGTATTTTACGTTTTCGCAGCTATTGTTTATCTGGGTTAAGGTTTCGGTTTTTCCCGAAGATCTAGCGCCAAGAATTACATTTAGGCCAGTTGAAAGACATTGCCCATCCTCAAATACTTGGAAAATTGAATTACCATCAAGCTTTGAAAGAGACACCTTGCTCCTGTCGCGCAAGGCAAACTTCAACGATTTTAATGATATATCCCCGCAATCGATGTAAGTCTGCCTTGTTGGGAATTTAGTCATCCCCACGTAAAATCGCATGTCGCTGAAGATTACTGGTGTAAATTCGGTTTCATCTTTTGACATGCGAACAAATTTTTTAGGACTGTCGACTTCACCTGCAGAGATTACATCCTTAAGTCTTTTAATAGTTTCTGCGTGAAGACTTGGCTTCTTTTCATAATGGGGGATCAGCAAATAATTGTTAAGGTCACCAAAAATTCGTATCAAATCATCGACATTGATTGAGTCGCCGATTGCTACCACGTTCTTGGCTACTTCATTCGCCTTAAGTTGAAAGCCTTCAAGGTCATGGTTTTCTGAAATTAGAAGGAGGTGCCCGGCGTCTAAGTTTATCTCAATGCCGGGAAAGACAGCGCAGTTTAGTGCTTCACAAATTTCATTAAACTGAGCAAGATCAAAAATATCATGATTCGTTATGGCGATAGCATCTAACTCTGCTATCTCAACATATTCTTTAAGTTTCTCTAGTGAGAATTCGAAGTATGAGTCGCTGATTGTGGAGATGGTATGCATATGGAGGTCAATTTTCTTCAATCTTCGCTCCTCAAATACAAAAAAATCCAGCTTGGTGAAATGCCTCTATCATCTGAAATTGAGGCACTTAATTCGATTGATAAAATGACTTTGTAGCAAATTTTGTTTTTTTGGCAAAAAGCCACTACCTAGAAGCTAGATGGGTGAATGATGGTTGTCTAGTAGAACTCTCAAAAAAACGAATAATGCGTGAAGGACGCGAATTCACTTTTGCCATGGAGAAGGTGATGGGATGAAGCCAGATCTAGTGACAGGCCTTCGAGAGTTCATTGCAAGGCTGGGAATATCGTTACCTGGAGAGGGCGATGCTCGTCGGGGCAGGAATGCCGTCGGTGGCTATATCACGTAGCTGAGCAGATGGAGGCAAATCAACGTGTCAATGCCCGGACGGCTAAGCTCGATACCGAGGCGCTGCGTAAACACGACGAGCAGGTGCGCCCTAGGCAGTTTGCTAACCGTTCGAGCGTCGATGTCGAAACAGCGATAAGGGCACAGATTTATTTAAAGTATTCGCAAAGTCCGCTTTTGGTTAACTACTGCAAGTCGCGACTGTCCGCTTTGGGTCGATTGCCGCCTGTCCGGAATGGCAGCTATTGGCCGAAAGCAGTCGTCCACGGAGCCCAGAACGGAAAAGTGCTTTAGCATTTTTTAATGCCCGGAGAAGGCTTAATTGGGGCGACTCTTCATCGACAGTTCGAGCATCCTTAAGGCCGCCTCACCGCCAGCAGCGCCAATCACAAGATATTCAACAAGCAGCGGGCGTCTGATTGCAGTGCAACCGAGCACGGACACTCGCTCGCGTGAGCTCAGTTTGGTATGTTATTTCCTTCATCAAGAGCTCAGTACACAGTGCTTAGCGACGGTGGCTCCAAAATGAATATTGTGACAAATGGATATTTCCATCACCAACCCGCGTTCTTTTCGGCCTATGGGAGTCGGGGCGGAATGTAATGGCACTACGGCTCACTGCCGGGCCTATCCATTCGGTTGGCGGCGAACCTCGATGTCGACGATGTGGCGAGGCGTTCTTCCAAGTCGGGGATCACCATTGGCGACGGCGACGATGCCCTCCAGTTCGTCGCCTGCCCACAGACCGACCAGTTCGTGCAGGAAGAAATCCGCATAGGAGCAGCTAGCGTCTCGCACCTGCATCGCCACGATCGAGGCTTTGCTCGTGTGCAGTTGGGTCAAGTTTCTGACCAGCCGGGCCGGGGCAACCCAGAGCGTTGGGCGCAGCGAAACCGGTGTCGCAAAGAGGTAATAGGCGTGCTCTGACTGAGTGAGCATGTCCTCGCATTGCCGCAGGTCGATGCCTATCGTCGAACTGAAAGCCTTCCCCGACCCAGTGCCGCTGCGCTTTTTCACTTGCACAAGAGTGGCCCGCTGGATCACCGTTTTGTCCTCGTCGACAATACGGGTCAGGAACAGCACGTCCGCCGCCAGAGGGACACCGGCAGCCGTGCTAGCCCCTTCTTCCCGCTTGCTGGGCTGACGCACCGTCACCGACAGGGTCGGGTACGTCGCCCGCGTCGTGGACGAGAGCTGGCGCAACTGGCGGCTGGCGTTGCTAGCGGCCTCCTGGGTCAGGGTCAGGAGGCGCGCAGTATGAGCTTCCTCGTCCTCTCCCCAACTCGCCGAATACTCGCGGCAAAACTTTTCCTCGATCTGGCTGAGCGCCCTATGGATGACGCGCTCCACGGACGGGTCGCCTAACCAGGTTCGGGCGCCGACACTGGGCAGCGCAGTGGCGTCCTCGCTTTGATCCACTGGACCGTCCAGATCCAGTGCCCCCTGCTTGGACCGTATCAGCCCCTTCGCCCTCAATTGCAACTGCCTCGGATCGGCGCTGGCGAGCCAGTCCGCAAAAGCCAGGTGTTCCTCGTCATCCATCAATCGCAGAAGCACCGGCTCGATTTCTCCGAACGCCGTCTGCTCGAGCCAAAGGCAGGCAAAATGGAGCAAACCTTTAGCCAGCTCCGGCTCCCCCGTCACTTGGTCGAAAAGATCCTGTCGCCAGGCCTCGCGAGCGGCAGGTCCCAGTTGGCTCCACAACGCCTCGCGGTCCCACCCCCCGGATGGCAACTCTTTGAGGCTTGCGGCAACGCTTTGCTGTCCGGCGCGCGGCGGGTCTCCGACCTCGTGCCAAACTGCGGCAAGCGCAAGGTCCGAAGGCATGGCGTCCGTCATTAACCTAGCCAGCGTCGAGTAGGCTTGGCCGACGCATTCCCTGACGTCGTTTTTCTTTTTTGTATGGGGATGGAAATGCCAGCGCAGGAACAGACTGCGCACGTCGTCCGCCACGATCGTGTGGCAATGCTGGACCAGTCGAGGAAACGCTCTTGGATCGACTCGATTAAGAACCAGCTCGCAGGCCCATCGTGACGCCTGCACCTTCGGTGAATGCGCATACAGCAAGAAGACGACATCAGGCACATTGGAGCCTGAATCGACACTGGCCTCCAGACAGGCGCGTATATACTGCCAATGCTGTTCGACCAGTTGCTCGAAAGCCCAGCCATTTTCACCCTGACCGGGGGCGACCAGTTGAAGGCCACCGAAGCAATCATCCGCCGATACACTGGCCACCAGGGCCGCCATGATCTCCCGATCGTCCAAAAACCGAGACCGATCAGAGGATTGAGCATCAAGCAGCCAACGCACCCATATCTCACGGGGCGCGATCGCCGCCGTGATAATTTCGCGCAAGGCCCGAGATTCGACTTCAAGCGCGTCCATCCTGAAGGCCGCTCCTGCCCCCCCGTAGGCATCCTTGTCCAAGATGGACGATGAACCTTGGATCCCGGTGGAGCCGTGCCCGAGGATGGCAAGGGTCAGTGTTATGGCACCCTGCCGTGCAGCGTGATCGAACTTGACCGTAAAGTTCTCGCGTTCGGTGGTCGACGTTACCAGCCAATCCCACTCAACGCGGGTGTTCTCGGCAGACAAGTGAGCATAATCCAGCCGAAGTATGCCCTCGCGCACATCAAAGTAACGTGCCAGGTGCTCGACCAGCGGCGGAGCCCAACCGGCCAGCGGGATGCTGGCAACGGCCAATTCATTGTCGAAGCTGATCTTCACGCCCAAGGCGCTCTCCCTGTTCCCGCGGTGGCGTCTGCCGGTTGAGATGCTCAGGTTCGCCCCTGATCGCCCAAGTCCGGCGGTTTAATGAGTCTGAAATCAGTCGGGTATGCTCCGTGTGAGCCCAAACTGTCAGCTTGGCCCTCTCATTTCAGGCCCGTCATCCTTCTCCATGGCGCGTTGATAGTTGGTACCAAGATCGGCGTAATGCTGATGTACTCGCTGCTGAAGATCCAGGCTGTAGTCCCCGCCCCCCGCTGCTACCACGATCAGTCGACTGGGGAGAAGCTGGCGATGGCCACCGCTCAGAACATCCAGAGCGTCTTCATCGTCTTTGAGCAGGCGCCCTACACCACTGGTATCGCTGCACAAACCAAAAGCAATGAAAGCGGGCCAGTCCCAACCGCGTTCGCGGGTCGGAACCTTGATGGACCCAGCTTTGAAATCAGTGGCCGGCGAGACCAATGTGCTCACACGGTTCAGCGTCGGCCAGGGGACACTCGCTTGGCGCAATCCACGGTGGTAAAACACATAAAAGTCTCGCTGAGGGTCATTCAGTTTTTGTAACTGGGTGAGCTTTAGCGGGCCGCTGGGTGGGCTGCCAATGTCCGCTATACCGTTTTTGCTGACCTTGCCCTGTACCAAGGCGACCTTACGCACTACCAGCCCGCCGACATTAATTTCCACGATAATGCCGAAATCCGCCCCCAGGCGGGCTTCGGCCGCAGTTCCACCCAACGCCAGCGTTCCCATGAAAGACGTCACCTGCGGAAAACCCATGGCGTCGATCTTCGGACCCGCCCATCGCTCAACTTCCGAGCGGAAGCTGTGCAGAAAGGCGCCTGTAGAATGCTCCTCGTGCGCCTCGGCCAGTGACATGTCCTTGGCAAACCGTTGAGCGGTTTGAAAACAGGCCCAGTACACCGCCCATTGCAGCCAGTGCACGACCTGTTCAGGGCGGGTTAATTGGTCCGCTAGGTGGTACCAGCGATCCACCGGTTCCTGGTCTTGCAGCACGGCTTTTCGAACAGACGAGGTGCAACCTGCCAGTACCAGCGCTGTGGCATCGCTCACGATGGCGCCGAAAGAGGCCAATGCCGTGAACCCTACCGCGCCTTCGCTGCGCGCTTGCTTCAGAAAGCTTTGGGCTTCTCCCCCCCATTCTGCGAGTGTCTGCGGGGCAGGCATCACCTGAAAAATCAGCTTTTTGCCTTCCTCGAACGCCGTAAAGACGTCGTGTTGCACCAGTTGATGATGCATTTGCTCAAGCACCGCCGCGGTGTTAGCGCTAACCCAGCCATGGCGCCACAGCGTCTGTTTCAACAGGCTCAACTGTGCTTGTAGATTTCTGCTCGACGTCAGCCACTGTGTACCATGATCAATCGTCTGACCGAGTTGCTGGCGCTGCCGCGCCACTTCGGCAACGTGGTCATTGTGCATAGCGACCTGTCGCGCGCGAAGCGCCGTTTCGCTGACACTCGCGGCGATGCCTTGCTGCTCGGCCAGAAACTGCGCAGCCGCAGCAACCACCCTCTTAGCCTGAAACTTCGCGATGGGCTTGCCCCAACGGCTTTCAGCCTCGATGGCCAGAAGGTGTTGTTCGGCCCGCTGCATCGCTTGCGTGGCTGGCCGCAGGTAATTGTCGAGTGCGGTGACCTCAGTCGTGGATTGCACCAGCGGCAATCGATCACGTCTGTCCTGTGCTTGTCGCACGGCTAATGCCATCTCTTCAGTGGCATCCTTGAGGGTCGATTCAACGAGTTTGAAATTGTCTTTGGCGATGGACGAAGCGGCGCGCATGAATCAAACACATCCTTTTGAAGGTGACAACGGCACCGCCACTCTAGCGCACAGCCGCACCGCTCACTAGCAAAAAGCCAGCACTGCTCTGCCGATTTATACACGCTTGGATGAACCTGAAGCGCGGTAGCGCATCAGCTATCCGACCTATTGCCAGCGCTACGCCTCGATTCTGAAGACTCGTTTGGAGCTAACTCTCAAAACTAATGCAAAAGCTTCTCATATCTAGTGAACCTAAATAACCTATAACCCCCGTTCTAACGTTGGTGAATTCTCAATTCAGAAGATCACCGACGACACTTGTCTCCATTCCAACGATCACACCAGCACCCTGTAGATCTCAGAAACCACCTGCATCGTAGCGTCTTCAATCGTTCCCTCGTTACGGCATAGAACCCAACCATGTTCCTTGACCGCTTGCTCGAACATCACCGTACACGCCACATGTTCTGCATGCTGTTGGATCACAGTGCCGCCTAATCCTCGAGATCGCGCCGCAGCCCTTGCCCATGAAATATCCGGATCAGTAACGACGCCGACATGCAGGTCCGGCACTCGCACGTCTCGGTCCAGGTTCAACTGGAGAATCTCGGCAAACGGGATGGTTTGGCGAAACGCGGCATCAGACGGATACCAGCGATCGATCAGGACAATGCTGTCCAACGGTTGCTTCGTCAGTACGTGACGGGAGATCCAGCGACGGCTATCAGCCAGGCGCTGGCACACAGCCCATTCCAGATCCGCCGAAGGATTTCTGGCAAGCGTGTTTATCAGGGCCATGGTTTCACCCCGAAAAGGATCGCTTTTTCTCTCGCAAAGCCTGATGACTTTCTTGTTGGCTGCCCTCAGTGTCTTTGTAACCGCCTCCAGCAGTGTGGTTTTACCGGTGCCCTTGGGCCCATCGAGAGAAACAAACAGCGGACGATTCATTGTTCACATCGCTTGGTTGTGGCCGCCGGACCGAGCGTCTCGATCAGAAAGTCGATAAACACATTGATCCGGCTGGAGAATGATTGTGCATCACTGTTCCCTTCTCGTCTTGTGCCGCTGTGATTGAACGCAAGTGCTGACCAGCCGGGCAACCTTGTCATTTGCCACGGCTTGAGGCAGGGTCGATACCACTACATCTCTGCCAAAGGAGTTCCGCCATGTCAAAGCTCTATCCCGGTATCGATCCTGAGGGACTGGTCGAGTACTCGGTGGTCTACACCGACCGCTCGCTCAACCACATGTCGCAATCCTTCCAAGGCGTGATGAAGAACATTTCCAAGACCCTGAAACAGGTCTACAACGCCGAAGCGGTTGCGGTGGTCCCGGGCAGCGGCACTTTCGGCATGGAAGCGGTGGCGCGGCAGTTCGCCACCGGCCAGCCATGCCTGGTGATACGTAACGGCTGGTTCAGTTATCGCTGGAGCCAGATCCTTGAGATGGGCAACATTCCGGCGGCCACCACGGTGCTCAAGGCCCGACCGGTCGACACCGATCGCCACGCGGCCTATGCCCCGCCTCCTCTGGACGAAGTGCTGGCAGCCATTGCGGCACATAAGCCTCAGATAGTCTTCGCGCCCCACGTTGAAACTTCATCCGGGATCATCCTGCCCGACGAGTACTTGCGGGCGGTTGGCGACGCCGTGCATGCGGTGGGCGGTCTGTTTGTGCTGGACTGCATCGCCTCGGGCACGATTTGGGTTGATATGCACAAATGCGCAATCGACCTGCTGATCAGCGCGCCGCAGAAAGGCTGGAGCGCCTCCCCTTGCTGCGCCCTGGTGATGTTCAGTGCGCGGGCCCTCGAACGCATCGAACAGACGCAAAGCAGCAGCTTCGCCTGCGACCTGAAAAAGTGGCTGCAGATCATGCAGGCCTACGAACAGGGCGGCCATGCCTACCACGCGACCATGCCCAGCGATTCCCTCGCGCGGTTCAACGATGTGATGAAAGAGACGCAAGCCTACGGTTTCGACAAGATCCGCGACGAACAACAGGCGCTGGGTGATCATGTACGCGCCCTGTTGACCGGCAAAGGCTTCAAAAGCGTGGCTGCTGCCGGTTTTCAGGCTCCCGGCGTCGTGGTGAGCTACACCGAGGATCGCGACATCAAGAACGGCAAGAAATTTGCCGAGCACGGCCTGCAGATCGCCGCCGGAGTACCGCTGCAATGCGACGAACCGGCCGACTTCCAGACTTTCCGCATCGGGCTGTTCGGACTCGAGAAGCTGCAGAATATCGAACGTACGGTCAGCCTGCTTGAGCAGGCACTCGACGAAGTGATGGCTGACTAACTCATCTTGCCTCGGTCGATTTCATGTACTGCATTCCCGACGGGAATGCAGTCATCAGCAGCCAACGCCTCTTTATTGGCGAACACCTCGCGACGACGGTCGCTGGGTGATTCCGAGATCACTCATCAGCAAAATGATGAGTATGCGCCAGCAGCGAATCGGGTATTCCGTCGCGGATCAATCCGCCCTCCTCCATCCAGGTCTGAGTTGACTGATAAGCCCGTTGCAGCAGTTGGTCTGTCTGGTTGAAGTCGAACACTGAAGCGTCCAGTGGGCACAGCGGCGGGACCACATGGATGGCTGCACGTGCACGGTACAGCTCGATGTCACGCACCAGTTGACGCATGCTCATCAAGTTGAGCGTGTGCAAGGCCAGCGCAACGAGTCCAGTGGGCGGACAGGGGCAGGCACAACCGAACCCGGTGGGCAGCACCAGAACCCGTGTTGCGCCCAATGCCACCGCACTGGCGATCGGTGTGTTGCTGCTGACGCCGCCGTCGACCAAAAATTTTTCTCCGACTCGCACGCTGGGAAACACCAGCGGAATCGCCGCGCTGGCGAGCAGTGCCTGTTCGGCGCTGCCGCTGGATAGTAGCTCCTCGGCACCGCTGAGCAGATTGGTGGTGACGATATAAAGTGGTAACTCGGTGTCTTCGATCCGTTTGACCGGCAGGGATCTGCTCACTAAACGGTGCAAGGCGGATGCACTCAGCAAGTGCCCGCGACGATTCAGAATGCCCTTGAGGGTGTCGAGCGCAGAGAAAGGGAACACATCCGACTTGCGCAGGCTGCGCCAGAAGTCCGCAAGTTCGCTCACGCCTTTGGCATTCGGTCTGGCGGCGAAGTAGGCACCGTTAATGGCGCCGACCGACGCGCCAACCACCAGGTCGAATACGACGTCAGCCTCAACCAGCGCCTGTAACATCCCGACCTGAACCGCGCCCAGGCTGCCACCACCGGCCAGGACAAGCGCTGTTTTCGCCACTGGCATAACCACCTCCTCACCTCGCGCCTCAGCTAACAAGCCTAGCTGGAGATGGCATTGCAGGGAGGCATGGTGGTTCGGGTTAGCGTCTACACTGGACAGTAGGTTATGCCGTTGTTCGGATTTGGAGTCTCCTCCAATGTCATCTGCACCTGAAACTACCCGTTCCGATACGCAGAACAGCCATCCTGCCTGGTTGAGGCTCGCCCATTGGCTGAATGCTTTGGCGATAGTGCTCATGGTCACCAGTGGATGGCGCATCTACAACGCCTCGCCTCTTTATGGCTTCGATTTTCCCAATTCGATCACCTTGGGCGGCTGGCTGGGCGGCGCGCTGCAATGGCATTTCGCGGCGATGTGGCTGCTGGTCGTCGTCAGCCTTATCTACCTGCTTTTCAATGTTTTTAGCGGTCGGTTGTCACGACGATTTTTTCCTGTATCACCCAAAGGCTTTTTTCATGACCTTTGGTCTGCGCTGCATGGCCGGCTGGGGCATGACGATATTAGCCATTACAACCACGTGCAGCGTGTGGCGTATCTGTTTGTGATACTCGACGTGACGGTGCTGGTGATTTCCGGGTTGGTCTTGTGGAAGTCAGTGCAGTTTCCGTTGCTGCGCGAACTGCTCGGCGGCTACGACAGTGCGCGGCATGTGCACTTCATTGCCATGTCTCTGTTGGTGGCGTTTATTGCCGTGCATCTGCTGATGGTCGCACTGGTGCCAAAGACGTTATGGGCCATGATTGTCGGCCACAAGGAGCGTGTATGAGCAAGCGCCCAGCGTTGGATAAATCGGCCATTCTGCAGGACGCACGGAACATCATTTCGCGGCAAATCGAAGATCGTTCAAGGCGCGCCTTCCTGTTGCGTAGCTTGACCCTCGGCGGCGTGGCCATGTTGTCCGGCTGCAACATCTCCGATAACGATCAGGTTGAAACGGCCCTGTCGTCCATGTCGCGCTTCAATGACAGGGTCCAGGGCTGGCTGTTCAACCCCAACGCCATGGCCCCCACTTACCCTGAGTCGATGATTACGCGGCCATTTCCGTTCAATGCCTTTTACGGCATCGACGAAGCGCCGGTCGTCGATGAAGACAGCTACCGTCTGGAAGTTACCGGCCTGGTTGCTGACAAGCACAGTTGGCGGCTCGAGGAGCTGCGGGCGATGGCGCAGACCGAGCAGATCACCCGGCACATTTGCGTCGAGGGCTGGAGCGCCATCGGCCGCTGGGGCGGCGTACGCTTCAGTGATTTCCTCAAACGCGTTGGCGCCGACACCGATGCCAAGTACGTCGGCTTCAAATGCGCCGACGATTACTACACCAGTATCGACATGCCCACCGCCCTGCATGCGCAAACGCTACTCACGCTGACTTACGACGGCGCCGTACTGCCGCGTCAATATGGCTTCCCGATGAAGCTGCGCATGCCGACCAAGCTGGGCTACAAGAACCCGAAACACATTCAGGCGATTTTCGTCACCAATACCTATCCCGGTGGCTACTGGGAAGATCAGGGCTATAACTGGTTTGGCGGTAGCTGATGCAAGCGGCTAGGCATCACGAAGACGCTGATCACACGGCCTGCTCATAGCCATCCGGGTCGATGAAGTGGGTGCGCTCAGCTTTGCAAAAGCCGCTTCGTCATCACCATCGACGTCTGCAGCGACTGCCCCGTGCGCTGCAACTTGTTCAACAAACTGGCCCCCAACCAAAGCTGATAAAGGGTTTCGGCCAGTTCGCGCGCATCGGTCTTCGGCACACTTTTATCCAGCTGCCCTTCTTCCAGGCACGTCGTGATCCGCGCAACGATGCGTTCGGCGCCGTCGCGCAAGGTGAGGCGCATCGATTCGGACAGGTCGGCCACTTCTGCACTCAACTTCACCACCAGGCATTCATCGCCATGGCCTTCCAGGGTGCAGCGGTTCTGCCAGCCCTGCCAGTAATCCATCAGCCGCTCATAAGCGCTGAGACCGGGCAGTGTCAGGCGGCGCTCCATGTCGGCAAGGTAGCCGACAAAATAGTCCTCGAGCAGAGCCTGGCCGTAGAGTTCCTTGGATTTGAAGTAGTGATAGAACGAGCCCTTGGGCACGCCGGCGGTTTGCAGGATGTCGCTCAGGCCAACGCTGGTGAAGCCCCTCTCGGCCATCATCCGGTGGCCAGTATCGAGCAGGTGTTGGCGAGTGTCGTCGTAGGTCGGTTTCATGGGGCGCAAAATACCAAACAATAGACCCGTCGTATATTTCTGATGGGCAGGAGTTTGCCACAGCGAACACTCGGAAACACGGTCGAAAGAATTTACTAGACGACCGGTCTAATTGGATTCTATGCTGTGCCCCGTCAATCCTTCCGACGGTGTCGAACGTGAACAGCTTCACCGACACCACACCAACCCAGGGTGCGCTATGAAAATCTTGATGGTTCTGACTTCCCACGATCAGCTCGGTAACACCGGCAAGAAAACCGGCTTCTGGCTCGAAGAGTTTGCAGCCCCCTACTACGCCTTCAAGGATGCCGGCGCGCAGATCACTCTGGTTTCCCCCGCTGGTGGCCAGCCACCGCTCGATCCGAAAAGTGATGAGCCCGGTGCGCAAACCGCCGAAACCGATCGGTTTCGCAACGACCCTGCGGCCCAACAGGCACTGGCCAATACCGGGCTTTTGGCGGAGGTCAGCGCTGACGATTTCGATGCCGTCTTCTACCCGGGTGGTCATGGCCCGTTGTGGGATCTGGCCGAAGACCAGCATTCGATCGCCTTGATCGAAGCCTTCGACCGCAGCAACAAGCCTCATGGTTTCGTCTGCCACGCGCCGGGCGTGCTGCGACACGTGGTTGCCGCCGATGGCAAGCCGCTGATTCAGGGCCGAGACGTGACCGGTTTCACCAATGCTGAAGAAGCGGCAGTCGGCCTGACGGATGTCGTGCCGTTCTTGATCGAGGATGAATTCCAACGTCTCGGCGGTCGCTACTCGAAAGTGGCGGACTGGCAGGTTCATGTCGTCGCTGATGGGCAACTGGTAACCGGTCAAAACCCTGCGAGTTCGGCGGCCGTCGCCGAACAATTGCTGAAAATGCTCGCCTGACGGCTAGCGAATCAACGTCCCATGCACCGTGCACGTCCTGCACGGTGTTTTTTTTACCGCATTAATAGTCGACTGGTCTAATAAGGCCAGAACAGGAATCACATGAAAAACAGCCCTTTCTTCACCCCCGTCACCTTGGGCCTGCACACCTTGAAGAACCGCATCGTCTTGCCTCCCCTCACCCGCCAGCGCAGTTCGCAACCGGGCAATATTGCCAATGCATTGATGGCCGAGTATTACCAGCAACGCGCCGGCGCCGGGCTGCTTGTCACTGAAGGCACGCAGATTGAGCCACGCGGCCAGGGCTACGCCTGGACTCCAGGCATTCACACCGCTGAACAAATTGCCGGTTGGCGCCAGGTCACTGAGGCCGTGCATGCCGAGGGCGGGGTGATTTTCGCTCAGCTGTGGCACGTAGGCCGCGTATCCCACATTGCGCTGCAACCCAATGGCGCGGCGCCGGTGTCGGCTTCCGCTATCGCCACCGATCGAGTCAGCGTTTTTATCGAAACCGCTCCGGGTGCCGGCGAGCTGGTTGCGCCATCAACCCCGCGAGCGCTGAGCACCGATGAAGTTCAGGAACTGGTTCAGCTCTACATTCAAGCGGCGCGCAATGCCATGGACGCCGGCTTCGACGGCATCGAATTGCACTGTGCCAACGGGTATCTGGTGAACCAGTTCATTTCCGCTCACAGCAATGTGCGAACCGATCAGTACGGTGGCTCTCTGCACAATCGCCTGCGGTTTCTGCGTGAAGTGGTGTCTGGCGTCGCCGAGTGCATCGGCAAAGAAAGAGTTGGCGTACGTTTCGCCCCGCTGTTCACCACCACAGACGAAGCGCGCACCTATCTGGGCCTGGTCGAAGAGGACCCGCACACCACCTACATTGAAGCGATCAAAGTGCTTGAGGACGTGGGCATTGCTTACCTTTCGATTGCCGAAGCCGACTGGGACGATGCGCCGGCGATGCCACACACTTTCCGTCGCGCCGTGCGGGATACGTTCAGTGGCGCGATCATCTATGCCGGGCGCTACAACGCCGAGTCCGGCGCGCAATTGCTTGAATCGGGTCTGGCGGATCTGGTGGCGTTCGGCCGGCCGTTCATGGCCAACCCGGACCTGCCGGCGCGCATCGCCAATGACTGGCCACTCAATCCCCTGAACCCGGCCACGGTCTACGGCGGCAATGCCGAAGGCTATGTGGATTACCCGATCTACGGCGAATAAATCCCCCGACGCACACCCGCGCTCCCACTTCCTCGGGAGCGCACCCTTTCCTCCCCGCTACACCAACAACCTCGCGCGCCGCGCTGCGAGGTTTTCGCATCTGCACAAAAAAGATTGCCGATTCATTGTCAGGTGGTTTCTTTCAGCCTATCTTGAGTAAAACCTATACAAGATACAAAAGTACGTATAACTTTTGAGCTATGGATTGGTCTTCACGCACGGCACCGCCGCGAGAACCCGGAATGAACCCGCTACTTGCCTGCCATTACCGTGAAATTCTCGTCGGTGTTGGCCAGAGTCCTGAGCGCGAAGGCGCTTTTGGGCACGTCGAAGCGCGGCGTAGAGAAGCGGAATTCGAACATGACGTCCTCGGTGATGCTGAGTGCCTTTCGCAAAAGCTCGTCGGCGCGTCAGGCGTTTCTGCCGCGCATTGGTCGACGATAAACATGTACAGAGCCTGCTCACTGTACAAGACCAGAGTTCGGCATTTCACCCTCATCAGCTTTGCACTCAGGGAGTAAGGCAATGTCCCGACTTTTGCTGTTACTGACGCTGGTACTCAGCGTTGCGAGCTGCGGCAGCGTGGATGTCGCCCGTTATGCGGACCAGCAACCGGCATTCGATTTACAGCGTTTTTTCAGCCAGCCCGTCAAAGCCTGGGGGATGTTTCAGAAGCGCAGCGGTGAGGTGGTCAAGCGGTTCGAGGTCAACATCGTCAGCCGTCGTGAGGGCAAAAACCTGATTCTCGACGAGCGCTTCCTGTACAGCGACGGCACTCGCCAACGCCGCGTCTGGACCCTCACACCCGAGGGCGGAGGACGCTGGAGCGGTCGCGCGAATGATGTGGTGGGAGTCGCCCAGGGCCAGCTCGCGGGCAACACGCTGCACTGGCGTTATCGCCTGAACCTGCCGGTCGATGACTCGACCTACGAAATGAGCATGGACGACTGGATGTACTTGATGGACGAGGACACGCTGATCAACCGCACCCGCATGTCCAAGCTCGGCGTAGAGGTTGGCCAGGTGACGTTGTTCTTCCGTCGTCAGGCTGCCGGAGCACGCCAATGAATCCTTCGTTGCGCATGACTTCGCTCGGCGACGGATATCACGCGCTGGTGATCGGCGCCAATGGTGCGCCCGTCCGGCAGACGTTGCCGCTGACCCGTTACTGACCTTGATTGACCAGAGGCCGAGTTTTACTGAATGAACGTTATTCCCCGTTTGTGCCTGGTGCTGGGCGATCAGCTGTCCTTTGACCTGCCTTCGTTGCAGGCGCTCGATGCCGAGCGCGACACGGTGCTGTTGGTCGAGGTCATGGAAGAAGCCAGCCATGTGCCGCACCACCCGCAAAAGATTGCCCTGATCTTCAGCGCCATGCGCCATTTCGCCAAGGCACTGCAAGAGCGTGGTGTGCACGTCGAATACGTCACCCTGGACGATCCGCACAACAGCGGCTCGGTGCCGGGTGAATTGCAGCGCTGGCAAGCGCTGTTGCAGGCCGAAGAAGTGCACGTCACCGAATGCGGGGACTGGCGGCTGGAGCAGTCGATCAATGACTGTGGCTTGCCGATCCACTGGCATGTCGACACGCGTTTTCTGTGCAGTCGCGCGGAGTTCGCCGCGTGGGCTGAAGGCAAAAAACAGCTGCGCATGGAGTTCTTCTACCGCGAGATGCGCCGCAAGAGCCGCTTGTTGCTCAATGGCGACGGCTCGCCGGTGGGCGGCGCGTGGAATTTCGATGTCGAGAATCGCAAGGCGTTGCCCAAAGGCGTGAAAGCCCCCTACCCGGCCCGCTTCCACAATGACGACATCACCCTTGAGGTGTTGGCGCTGGTCAAGGCGCGCTTCAGCCATCACTACGGCGCGCTCGACGATTTCAATTACCCGGTCACCCACGCCGATGCGCAAGCGCTGTGGGCGTATTTTCTGGATTATGGCCTGGCGGGGTTTGGCGATTATCAGGACGCCATGGCCAGTGATGAGCCGTTCCTGTTTCATGCGCGCATCAGCGCTGCGCTCAACATTGGTTTGCTGGATTTGCGGCAACTGTGCAGCGACGTGGAGTCGGCGTATTGGGCCGGGAGCGTGCCACTGAATGCCGCCGAAGGTTTCATTCGGCAACTGATTGGCTGGCGCGAATATGTGCGGGGCGTGTACTGGCTGAAAATGCCTGACTATGCGCAGGGCAATTCCTTCGGCAATAGCCGGGTGCTGCCCGAGTTCTACTGGAACGGCGATACGCAGATGAACTGTATGCGTCAGGCCATCGGGCAGAGTCTGCAGCACGCCTACGCGCACCACATTCAGCGGCTGATGGTCACCGGTAATTTCGCCTTGCTCGCCGGCATCGCGCCGAGCCAGATCTGCGAGTGGTATCTGGCAATCTACATGGACGCCTTCGACTGGGTGGAGCTGCCCAATACGCTGGGCATGGTCATGCATGCCGATGGCGGTTATCTCGGCTCCAAACCCTATTGCGCCAGTGGCCAATACATCAATCGCATGTCTGATTACTGCCGTGGCTGCGCTTATAAAGTCAGCGAAAGCACGGCGGACAACGCCTGCCCGTTCAACGCGCTGTACTGGCATTTCCTGATGCGCCACGGTGAGCTGCTGCGCGGCAATCAGCGCATGGCGATGATGTACAAGAACCTCGATCGCATGCCGCAGAGCAAACAGCAGGCGCTGTGGCAGCGCGGGCAAGACCTGTTGGCCCGGCTCGATAGCGGGCAGTCGATTTGAATTTGAACCTGCGCCTGCAAGCGTTGTGCGCTGGCGGTGAAACTTAACGATGACCCACCCGGTCAACGGATGAACGGCGTGAACAACCCCTCGGTGCGCGCCATGAGACCAACTCCCAAAAAAACTGGAAAAGCAGGTGTGATGGACAGCCTCAAACATCTTGATCGCGCAGCGCTTGAGTCAGAGGCCAGGCGATTACGCGCGGCACTCGAGAATGCTCAGGTCGCCACACGGGCGATCGACATCGAGCGCGATATGGCGGCGCAACTGCAGGCCAGTCGGGATGCGCTCGCCCGCAGTGAGGCTCGCTTCAGCACCATTCTGGAAACCATCGAATCGGCGTTTGCCATCGTCAAAGTGAAATTCGACGCCGACGACAAGCCCGTCGACTACTACTTCGTCGAGGCCAACCCGGCGTTCGAACACCAGTGCGGAGTCAACTTGCGTGGCAAGTGGGTAACCGAGTTCGCACCCAACCTGGAAAGCTTCTGGTTTGAAACCTACGGCCATGTGGCCAAGACCGGCGAACCGGCAAATTTCGAGAATTACGCCAATACCTTCGAGCGCTGGTTCGACGTGCGCGCGGTGCGTGTCGGCGATCCGGCCGACCGGCAGATCGCGATCCTCTTCAACGACGTCACCGAGCGCCGCGACGCCGAAGAGCGCTTGCGGGCCAGCGAGGCGATTGCCCGGGAAAACGTGGAGCGCGTGCAACTGGCCCTCGCGGCCGGCGCCATTATCGGCACCTGGCACTGGGACCTGCCCACCGATCGCTTTGCCGTGGACGAAGCCTTCGCCCGGGTGTTTGATCTTGCCCCGGCGTTGGGCCGCGAAGGGCTCAGCCTCGAACAAGTGATCACCACCGTGCACCCCGATGATCGCGACGGCCTGACTGCCGCGATCAACGAAGCCATTGGCCGCGGTGGCGCCTATTCGCACCAGTACCGCGTGCGCCGTACGGACGGCAAATACCAGTGGATCGAGGCCAACGGACGGGTTGACTGTGCGGAGGATGGAACGCCGCTGCGCTTTCCCGGCGTGCTAATCGATGTCGAGGAGCGGCGCAATGTCGAAGCCGAGCGTGACCGTGCTATCGCTGCATTGCGTGCGCTCAACGACACCCTCGAGCAGCGCGTGTCATCGCGCACGGCGGAGTTGATGCAAGCCGAGGAAAAACTGCGTCAGTCACAAAAGATGGAAGCCGTCGGCCAGCTCACCGGTGGCCTCGCGCATGATTTCAATAATCTGTTGGCCGGTATTTCCGGCGCACTGGAGTTGATGGACGCGCGCATCCACCAGGGCCGGCTGAGTGAAGTCGACAAATACATGGTGACCGCACAGGGCGCGGTCAAACGTGCCGCTGCCCTGACCCACCGCCTGCTGGCGTTCTCCAGACGCCAGACCCTCGATCCACGGCCCACCGATGTCAACATGCTGATGATCGGCATGACTGAACTGATCCAGCGCACGGTCGGCCCGAGCATTCTCCTGGAAACCCGTGGCGCTCACGGGCTCTGGCCGACGCTGGTCGATGCCAGCCAGTTGGAAAACGCCTTGCTCAATCTGTGCATCAACGCCCGCGATGCCATGCCCGATGGCGGACGCATCACCATCGAGACGGCCAATCGTACGCTGGATGCCGAGACTGCCCACACGCTGGACATGCCCGAGGGCGAATATCTTTGCCTGTGCGTGACCGACACCGGCACTGGCATGACCGCCGATGTGATCGCCAAGGCCTTTGATCCGTTCTTCACCACCAAACCGCTGGGCCAGGGCACCGGGTTGGGGCTGTCGATGATCTACGGCTTCGCCAAACAGTCCGGCGGTCAGGTGCGCGTGCATTCGCAGGTCGGTCGGGGCACCGAGATGTGCATCTACCTGCCTCGTTACTTTGGGGAGCCGCTGCAAAATCAAGATGACAAAAACACCGCGCCGGCGGCATTGCCCAAGGCCGGCGAGACGATCCTGGTGGTGGATGACGAACCGACGGTGCGCGCGCTGCTGACCGAAGTGCTCGGTGATCTGGGCTTTACCCTGATTGAAGCCGCCGACAGTGTTGTCGGGCTGAAACTGTTGCGATCCGATGTGCACATTGACTTGCTGATCACTGATGTGGGCTTGCCGGGCGGCATGAACGGTCGGCAACTGGCCGACGCTGGTCGGGAAGTCCGTTCGAACCTCAAGACCCTGTTCATTACCGGGTATGCGGAGAACGCAGTGATCGGCGCCGGGCAGCTCGGCCCGGGCATGCAAGTGCTGACAAAGCCCTTTGCCGTCGACACGCTGGTGTCGCGAGTCAGTGATCTGATGTCGTCGAAAACCGAATGAACAGCCGTTGCGGCGGTGCAACCCAAGCAGACTGGCTGCGGCCAAGGAGCGACACATGGTGAATTTTCTGATCTTTCTGATCGCCTGCGGTGCGGCGGCAACCACCGGGATGATCTTCAAACCCGGGCAATGGTACGCAGGGCTCAACAAACCCGCGTTCACCCCGCCCAACTGGGTGTTTCCGGTGACCTGGACGACGATCTATCTGCTGCTGGCGTGGGTGGGCTACCGCTTGACGCTCATTCCCGGCGGACAACAGGTGCTGGCGTTGTGGGCGGCGCAGATCGCCCTGAACACGCTGTGGACGCCGGTGTTCTTCGGTGCGCAGCGGATTGTCGCGGCGATGATCATTCTTGTGCTGCTGTGGCTGGTTGTTGCGGTGATGGTGGTTCTGGCATTGCGCCTGGACGTGATCACCGGGTTGTTGCTGTTTCCTTACCTGGCCTGGCTGTGTGTGGCTGCGGCGTTGAATTTCTCGATTCTGCGCAATAACCGTGGCACGGAACGCCAGCTGTCATAAATCACATTTTTCCTGACAAAAATTCTCTTTGGCAGGCTTTCAAAAATGTCTTTGCAGCCCGTTGAAAGCGCAAGTCCCCGCTCATGAAGGGGATTTCGCAATGAACAACAGTTCATTACTGAATTAGTGATTTAACTAGGTAGTTACCTATCTATATAATGCGCGTCTCATTTCAACGGGACATTCAACGTGAAGCAGAGTCAACGCCTCTCGGGCATATCAACATTCATTCTGGTCGGGCTGGGCGTAGTCATCGCCCTGCTCGGTCTGGCACTCGCTGCTGGTGGCGTGAAATTGGTCAGCCTGGGAGGCTCGTGGTACTTCCTGCTGGGTGGCTTGGCGATGGCCGTTTCCGGCCTGCTGATTGCGCGCTTCAAACCGGCCGGTGCGTGGTTGTTCGCAGCGTTCCTGGTCGCAACGGCGATCTGGGCGGTGAGCGACGCCGGGCTGGTGTTCTGGCCGGTGTTCTCGCGCCTATTCATGTTCAGTGCCATCGGCGTGGTCGTGGCGCTGGTGTATCCATTGCTCAAGCGTGCCAACGGCGGCGTTCCAGGGCGCGGCGCTTATGCGCTGGCCGCTGTGCTCGCTATCGGTGTGGCTGTCGCGGCCGGCAACATGTTCGTCGCGCACCCGACTGTCGCCGCCACAGGCACAGGCCCGGGCCTGACTCCGGTTGAGCCGGAAAACGCGCAAAAAGACTGGGCGCACTACGGTAATACCGAAGGCGGCAGCCGCTTTGCTGCGCTGGACCAGATCAACCGCAACAACGTCGATAAACTGAAAGTGGCGTGGACCTACCACACCGGCGACATCGCCGAGAGCGATGGCAACGGCGCTGAAGACCAGCTCACCCCGCTGCAGATCGGCAACAAGGTGTTCATCTGCACCCCGCACAACAACCTGATTGCGCTGGATGCCGACACCGGCAAAGAACTCTGGAAAAACCCGATCAACGCCCAGTCGAAAGTCTGGCAGCGCTGCCGTGGCATGGCTTATTTTGATGCCACTAAAACCATCGCCCAACCCAGCAATTCGAGCATCATCGAAGCCAAACCCGCGCCGGCCGCCAACTGCCAGCGCCGTTTGCTGACCAACACCATCGATGCGCGTCTGATTGCGGTCGATGCCGATACCGGTGAGTTCTGCCAAGGTTTCGGCACCAACGGCCAGGTTGATCTGAAGGCCGGTCTGGGGGATGTTCCGGACAGCTACTATCAGCTCTCCTCCGCGCCGCTGATGGCCGGTACCACCGTGGTGGTTGGCGGTCGCGTGGCCGACAACGTGCAAACCGACATGCCGGGCGGCGTGATCCGTGGTTTCGACGTGATTACCGGTGCCATGCGCTGGGCCTTCGACCCGGGCAACCCGCAGGATAAAAAGGCCCCGGCCGACGGCAGCACCTATGTGCGCAGCACGCCGAACAGCTGGGCGCCGATGTCCTACGACCCGGCGACCAACACCGTGTTCCTGCCGATGGGCAGCTCGTCCACCGATATCTACGGTGTCGAGCGCAGCAAACTCGATCACACCTACGGTGCCTCGATTCTCGCGCTGGACGCCACCACTGGCGATGAACGCTGGGTGTTCCAGACCGTGCACAACGACCTCTGGGACTTCGACCTGCCGATGCAGCCGAGTCTGATCGACTTCGACAAGGACGGCAAAACCGTACCAGCAGTGGTCATCGGCACCAAGGCCGGGCAGATCTATGTGTTGGATCGTGCCACTGGCAAACCGCTGACCGACGTTAAAGAAGTGCCGGTCAAAGCCGCGAACATCCCTGGCGAGCCCTACTCGCCAACCCAGCCGAAATCGCTGGGCATGCCGCAGATCGGTGCTCAGCACCTGACCGAATCCGACATGTGGGGCGCAACGCCGTACGATCAGCTGCTGTGCCGGATCGATTTCAAATCGATGCGTTATGACGGCCTGTACACCGCGCCGGGCACCGACAAATCGCTGAGTTTCCCGGGTTCGCTGGGCGGCATGAATTGGGGCAGTCTCTCGACTGACCCGGTCCACGGTTTCATCTTCGTCAATGACATGCGCCTGGGGCTGTGGATTCAGATGATCCCGTCGCAGAACAAGGCTCAGGCCTCTTCCGGTGGCGAAGCGCTGAACACCGGCATGGGCGCCGTGCCGCTCAAAGGCACGCCGTATGCGGTGAACAAGAACCGCTTCCTGTCGGTCGCCGGCATTCCTTGCCAGGCTCCGCCGTTCGGCACGTTGACCGCCATCGACATGAAGACGCAGAAAATCGCCTGGCAGGTTCCGGTCGGCACCGTTGAAGACACCGGTCCTCTGGGTATCCGCATGCACCTGCCAATCAAGATCGGCCTGCCGACCCTCGGCGGCACGCTGTCGACGCAAGGTGGCTTGATCTTCATCGCCGGTACTCAGGACTTCTACCTGCGCGCCTTCAACAGCGGCAACGGTGAAGAAGTCTGGAAAGCACGTCTGCCAGTGGGCAGTCAGGGCGGCCCGATGACTTATGTTTCGCCGAAAACCGGCAAGCAGTACATCGTCATCACCGCCGGTGGTGCGCGCCAGTCGACCGATCGCGGCGACTACGTGATGGCTTACGCCTTGCCGTAAGCCGCAGTGCCCGCCTCGCTGGCGGGCATGCTCTCTGTGCGCGGCACCTGCGGGTGCGGCGCCGCTTTCCGATATCGCTATAGATTTGCGCAGGAAGATCTCCATGTTTCGTTTTACTCAATCGGCCTGGGTCAACGGTGTGCTGTTGGGCCTGACCTGCAGTGCCGCCCTGCCCGCCTTCGCGGATACCGATTCAAACCTGTTGACCCGTAATACCCTGACTGGCGACTGGGGCGGCCTGCGTCACCAGATGGACGAGGACGGCATCAAGTTCACCGGCGACTACAGCGGCGAAACCGCCTACAACGCCGAGGGTGGCCTGCACCGTTCGGCGCGCTACTCGCAGAACATCAAGCTCGGCGTGCAGTTCGACCTGAGCAAACTGTACGGCGTGGACAACGCGGGCAAGGTTCAGTTGACCATCAACGACCGACGCGGCAACAGCGCCTCCGAAGACCTGGTTGGCAACCGTCTGCCAATCCAGGAAAACTACGGTGGGCTCTACACCCGCCTGACCGAACTGAGTTACGAGCGCAGCCTCTTCACCCCGGCGCTCAACGTGAAGCTGGGCTATATGGCCATGGGCAACGACCTCGGCGGCCTGGACAGCGGCATTCTCTGCAACTTCATGAACGCCGGTTTCTGCGGCCATCCGCTGAACATGTCCGGCGGCAGCGGCTGGACCAACTACCCCAACGCCCACTTGGGTGTGCGCGTCAAGTACGACCTGTCGCCGTCCTGGCAACTGCGTGTGGCCGCATTCAATGTCGATCCCGAGAGCAACGGCAACTCCAGCCGTGCCTGGCATCTAGGCCCGAAACACACCACCGGCACCGTGGTGCCGATCGAGCTGGTGTACAAGCACGCGGGCCCATTGCCCGGCGAATACAAGGTCGGTTACTACTACGACAGCTCCGACGTGAAACGCATCGGCAGCGATAAGGAAGTGTCCGGCCGTGGCGGTCATTACCTGCTGATCGATCAGGCCGTGTGGCGTTCGCAATCGTCCGAGGGCCGCAGCCTGCACGCCTTCGGCCAGTATTCGGCGGCCAGTGAAGCGGCTTCGCCGTTCAGCAAGTGGTATGGCACCGGTCTGGTTCTGTACAAGCCGTTCGAGGGTCGCCCGCGTGACACCGTTGCCCTGGGCTACGGTCGTGCCGTGCCCAACCCGCGCAGCCGCGACGTGCAGCAGGACGCCGCGCTGGCCAATGGCGCAGCGTTCCCGAACCTGGACAGTGGCGAGCAATTGATCGAACTCGGCTACGGCTATCAGGCCACCCCGTGGCTGACATTGCGCCCGAATGTGCAATACATCATCGAGCCGGGCGCGTTTTCCGGGCAAGACATCGACAATGCGCTGGTGCTGGGATTGCAGGTGAAAGCGGCGCTCTGAGGCATGCGATGCAAAAAAACCGGCGCTAGGCCTAATGCCGATCAGTCAAGTGAACTCAATGCTCAAAGCAACGAAGATCAATTGTGGGAGCGGGCTTGCTCGCGAAGACGTCGGCCCAGCAAACATTGACGTTGACTGCCCCAACGCTTTCGCGAGCAAGCCCGCTCCCACAAAGGGGCTTCGCTTGACTGATCGGCATTCGGCGCAAGGCCGGTTTTTTTGTGCGCGATGATTACGCCTGATCCAAGGCCTCCACCACGCCCTTGTCCTCCCCCAGGAACCCGCCGCTCTGATGCTGCCACAGCCGCGCATAGACGCCGTTCTTCTCAAGCAGTTCGGAGTGAGTGCCCTGTTCGATGATGCGTCCGTCGTCCATGACGATGAGCCGGTCCATGGCGGCAATCGTCGACAAGCGGTGGGCGATCGCGATCACGGTCTTGCCCTGCATCATCTCGTCGAGGCTTTCCTGAATCGCCACTTCGACTTCCGAGTCCAGCGCGCTGGTGGCCTCGTCGAGCAGCAGGATCGGCGCATTCTTGAGCATGACCCGGGCAATCGCGACACGTTGGCGCTGGCCGCCCGAAAGCTTGATCCCCCGCTCGCCCACCAGCGTGTCGTAGCCTGTATGGCCTTGCCGATCGCTGAGTTGGCTGATGAACTCGTCGGCCTGAGCATTGGCCGCCGCGCGGCGGATCTGCGCGTCGGTTGCATCGGGTCGGCCGTAGGCGATG
Organism: Pseudomonas sp. H1h; assembly: GCF_000633255.1. Lineage (GTDB taxonomy): Bacteria > Pseudomonadota > Gammaproteobacteria > Pseudomonadales > Pseudomonadaceae > Aquipseudomonas. The sequence goes on along the minus strand of NZ_AYMJ01000008.1, from coordinate 191,390 downwards.
TTGTCGCGAATGGAACGGTGCAGCAACGAAGTGTCCTGCGTGACCATGCCGATGGCGCTCCGCAGGCTGTCTTGCGTCACGTGCGCGATGTTTTGCCCGTCGATACGAATCTCCCCGCTGTCGACGTCATAAAAGCGCAGCAGCAGGTTGATCAGCGTGGATTTGCCGGCGCCGGAGCGGCCCACCAGACCGATTTTTTCGCCCGGGCGGATACTCAGGCTCAGGCCATCGAGCACCTGGCGTTCGCCGCCGTAGTTGAAACGCACCTTGTCGAAGATGACCGCGCCACCGGAGGTCACCAGTTCACCGGCGTCAGGCGCGTCCTGCACTTTGGTGCCTTGGGTTAGCGTCGCCATGCCGTCCTGGACGGTGCCGATGCTTTCGAACAGCGAAGTCATTTGCCACATGATCCAGTTCGACATGCCATTGATCCGCAACGCCATGGCGGTGATCGCCGCCACGGCGCCGGCGCCGACATCCCCCTGGTGCCACAGCCACAGGGCATAGCCCCCGGCCGACATGATCAACCCCACCACCAGTGCCTGATTGACGATTTCGAACAGACTGACCAGACGCATCTGGCGAAAGCCGGTTTGCTTGAAATCCTCCATCGCGGCCCGTGCAAAATGCGCTTCCCGATTGGAGTGGGAGAATAGCTTCACCGTGGTGATGTTGGTGTAGGCGTCGGCGATACGCCCAGTCATCATCGAGCGCGCGTTGGCCTGCTCCTGCCCGACCTTCCCCAGGCGCGGCACGAAGTACCACATGGCCAGACCGAACAGCACGACCCAGGCCAGGAACGGCAGCATCAGTTTCAGCGCAAAGCCGCCGGCCAGCGCAATGATCGCAATGAAATACACGCCGATCCCCGGCAAGATCTCGATCATGGTAAACAGCACGTCGCGCACCGCCAGCGCGGTCTGCATCACCTTGGTCGTGACCCGGCCGGAAAACTCATCGGAAAAAAACGAAAGGCTCTGCCGCAGCATCAACCGATGGAAATCCCAGCGCAGGCGCAGCGGCAGGTTAATCGCCAACACCTGATGCTGGACCATGGTGCGCAACGCCACCAGCCCGACGCTGAACACCATGACGATGCCCATGCCCCACAACACGCGACTTTCCTGCACCGCCGCTTCACCGCCGGCCTGCCACGTCGAGAGCAGGTCAACGACCTGGCCGAGGAAGGAAAACAGCCACGCCTCATAAATCGACACGCCGGCACTGAGCAGCACCAACGCCAGAATGTAACCGCGGGCACCCCGGGTGCAGGCCCAGAGAAATTTTGCCAGGCCATTGGGCGGCGGTGGTACCTCGTCAGGCGGGAAAGGGTCGAGTCTTCGTTCAAACACACGAAGCATGGTGTTCTCCAAAACAATCAAGTCAGGGAGATTCTGCCATTGAATGGATGTCAGGGGTGTTTTGCACGATGGTGGACGTTCATCAGTCCAGTCCTGCGAACAGTTTGAACCCCCGCCTCCTGTATGGCTCCGCTGTCATGCTCAGACCGCAATACCTTCGCTGTCGAGCCCGGTTACGCGGCGCCGGCGTTCGAACCAGAGATAGACCACAGGTGTCGTGTACAACGTCAGCACCTGCGAAACCGTCAGGCCACCGACGATCGCGATACCCAATGGCTGTCTCAGTTCCGACCCGGCGCCATGCCCGAACGCGAGGGGAACAGCCCCGAGAAGTGCAGCAAGTGACGTCATCAGAATCGGCCGCAGGCGCAGCAGGCAGGCTTCCCTGACGGCGTCGCGGGCTGACAGACCTTGCTGCTGCGCCTGCAACGTGAAGTCGACGATCATGATCGCGTTTTTCTTGACGATGCCAATCAGCAAAATGATCCCGATCATGCCCAATACCGAGAGATCCTGGCCACAGAGCATCAGTGCCAGCAGCGCGCCAAACCCGGCGGAAGGCAGCGTGGAGATGATCGTCAGCGGGTGGATGGCATTTTCATACAGCACGCCAAGCACGATGTAGACCGTCAGGATCGCCGCCAGAATCAGCCAGGGTTGCGACTTGAGCGAGTCCTGAAACGCCTGGGCTGTGCCCTGGAAACTGCCCGTCACCGTATCGGGCAGCGCGACCGCCAGGGATGCCTGGTTGATTGCGCTGACTGCGTCACTCAAGGCATGGCCGGGGGCGAGATCGAACGACAGGGTAATGGCCGGGAATACGCCCTGATGGTTGATGATGATCGGCACCTGCTCGGTCTTGACGCTGGCCAGCAGATTCAGCGGCACCAGCGCTCCGGAACCGGCGCGGACGAACAGATGCGCAAGCGTTGCAGTGGATGTCTGCCAGGCTGGATCGAGTTCCAGAATCACGTGGTTCTGATCCAGTTGCGTGAACATCGTCGCAATCTGCCGCTGACCGAACGCGTCATACAGCACATCGTCGATGGCTTGTACCGTCACCCCCAGGCGTGCCGCCGTCGGTCGGTCGATGACCAGGGTCGATTGTGCAATGGCCTGCTGCTGGTCGGACGTCACATGTTGCAACTGAGGCAGGCTCTTGAGTTTGGCCAGCAGCACCGCGCTCCAATGATCAAGCTCGGCGCTGTCCGGATCCTGCAAGGTGTATTGATACTGGGTTTTACTGGCCCGGCCGCCAATCTGGATATCCTGATTGGCCTGCATGTACACCTTGATCCCGGACAACGCGTCGAGCGCCGGTTGCAGGCGCCGGATGACTTCAGCGGCGCTGACGGTGCGCTCGCTGAACGGCTTGAGGTTGATCATCAACTTGCCCTGGCTCACGGTCGGATTCGGGCCGATCCAGAAGTACACTCGGGCGACCGCCGGATCTTCACCGATCACTTGCGCGGCGCGATTGACCTGGGCGCGCATGGCGAGCGGAGAAATGTCCGCCGCCGCTTCGGCCACGCCCTGAATCAAGCCGTTGTCCTGTTGTGGAAAGAAGCCCTTGGGGATGCCGACATACAGGATTGCCGTCGCGACTACGGTCGCGATGGCCACGGCCAGGGTCGTTCGCTGATGATCGAGTACCCAGTCCAGACTGCGGCGATAGCCGTTGTGGATGCGCGCGAACCCTCGTTCGCAGGCCTGGGCAAAACGTCCTTCCACCTGGTCGTCATGAGGCTTGAGCAACCAGGCACAAAGCATGGGCGTAAGGGTCAGGGAGACGATGCACGACATGCTGATTGCCACACTGACCGTGACCGCAAACTCACGCATCAGGCGCCCGACAATTCCCGACATCAGCAGGATCGGCAGGAATACCGCAATCAGCGACACCGTCATCGAAACAATGGTGAAGGCCACTTCCCGCATCCCGTCAACGGCCGATTGCAGTCGGGATTTACCCATTTCCAGATGCCGGACAATGTTCTCCATGACCACGATGGCGTCGTCCACCACGAACCCGACGGCAATCGCCAGGCCCATGATCGACAGATTGTCGAGGCTGTAGCCCAGCAGGTACATGACGCCGAACGTGGCCACCAGCGACAGCGGAATGGTCAGGCTCGGAATCAGTGTCGCCGTGGCTTTGCGCAGGAAGACAAAGATCACCACGACCACCAGGGCGATGGACAACAGCAACGTGAACTGCATGTCATTGACTGACGCTTCGATGGTCTGGGTGCGGTCACCCACCACCTGCACTTGCACATCGCGCGGCAGTGAGGCTGTCAACTCGGGCAATTTGGCCTTGATCGTGGCAATGGTCGACAGCAGGTTGAAACCCGGTTGCTTGTGAATGTCGACGATGACGGTCGGGTCGGCCCCCAATTGCGCCGCCTGCTGGGTGTCCTCGGCCCCGGCGATGACCCTGCCGAGATCGCCCAGTTTGATCGGCATGCCGTTCTTGTAGGCGATGACCTGATCGCGATAATGCTGCGGGTCCAGCAACTGATCGGTTGCACCCAGCGTGATCGAACGGCTTGGGCCATCGAGGCTGCCCTTGGGCTGATCCAGAGTGCTGACGCCAATGACGCTGCGCACGTCTTCAAGGGTCAGCCCCCGGGCAGCGAGTGCATCAGGATCAATCTGTACGCGCACCGCCGGTTTCTGTTCGCCATGGAAATCCACCAGGCCCACCCCGGGCATCTGCGACAGACGCTGGGCGATGTAGTTGTCGGCGAAGCGATCGAGCTCCGGCAAGGTGCGCGTTGGCGAAGTGACCGCCAGTGACAACACAGTGCCTTCGGCCGGGTTGACCTTGTTGAAGGTCGGCAAGCTGGACATGGTCTTGGGCAGGTTGGGAGTGGCGGTGTTGATCGCCGTCTGCACGTCCTGCGCAGCGCCATCGATGTCTCGGGACAGATCGAATTGCAGCACGATCTGGGTCTTGCCGGCGGCGCTCGAAGAGGTCATCGAGGCGACTTGCGGCACAGCGGCAAACGCGCGCTCCAGCGGCGTGGCAACCGACGACGCCATGGTTTCTGCACTGGCGCCGGAGAGCTTGGTCGTGACCTGAATGGTCGGGAAATCCACCGTCGGCAAGGGCGCCACCGGCAATTGAGAGTAGGCAAAAGCACCGAGCAGCATCACGCCCAGTGCCAACAGGCTCAGGCCCACCCGTCGTTGAATCAAACCGGCCAGGGCGTTCATGGATTCACCTGCGCCAGATCAGCATTGGCATCCGTTTTGACCGGCACGACTTTCAGTCCCGGCGCAACGCGGGATTGACCCTGCACAACCACCGTTTCGCCAGCCGTCAGTCCCTGGCGTATCCATTGTTTGCCACCGACCACGGTCGCTGCATCCACCTGTCGCGGTTGCACGCGTTGCTGCGCATCGACCACGTAAACGAAATGGCCCTGACGTCCCAACTGCACGGCTTCAGCTGGCACGACCGCTACATTGCGCCGGGTTTGTACCAACAGGCGCGCACTCACCAGTTCACCGGGCCAGAGTTCTGCACTGCTGTTGTCGAACTGGGCCTTGAGCTGGATCTGACCACTGGCGGCGGTCACCTGGCTGTCGATGAAACTCAGTTGACCACGGGCGATTTCCTGTTGACCGTCGCGGCTCATCGCAACCACTTGTAACGCGCCCTTGGCGTTTTCTTCGAGGATCTCTGCAAGGTCGTCCTGCGACACGGCAAACGCCACGGAGATCGGATTCATCTGCGTGATCGTTACCAGCCCGGAAGCTTCCGCACCATGAGCTATCGCGCCGACATCCAGCAGGCGTTGGCCGGTTCGGCCGGTCAGCGGAGCCTTGACCTGAGTGAACTCCAGCTGCAGGCGCGCAGTGTCCAGCGCCGCCTGATCGGCCTGTACCGTGGCCTGCTGGGCCGCCAACTCCGCGCGATACGTGTCGACGTCCTGAGTCGGCCCGGCCTTGGCGGCGGCGAGTTTCCCGGCTCGTTCGAGATTGACCCGCAGGTTGGCCAACTGGGCCTGATCCTTGGCGACCAGCGCCTGGGCCTGAGCCACCTGGGCTTGATAGACGCGCGGGTCGATCACCGCCAGCAGGCTGCCGGCATTGACTGTCTGCCCTTCGGCGAACAGCACTTTCTGCAGCTCGCCGTCGACCCTCACCCGCACATTGACGCTGTTGAGTGCCTGCACATTGCCGATGGCACTGATCCAGATCGGCAAGTCCTCGACGCTGACCCGGGCCATTTGAACCGGCACCGCGCCTGCCTCGGTGTTTACCGGTGTGGCCTGGGCACGGCGGACCCATTGCGCAGTACCGAGGACAGTGGCCAGCACGACCAACAGCAGACTGCCCAACACAATCGGACGACGTAAGCGGGAAACATTCATGGGTAAGCCACCTGGGCAGGAGAGAGAGAAGCGAGGGTGTTCGGCGCGAAGTCCCCGCCCAGCGCGCGGAACAGTCCGACGGCGGCTTGCAGGTGTTGCAGGTGTACCTGCAACAGCGTGTCTTCGGCCTGATATTGAGTGCGTTCGACGATCAGCAGAGTCTGGAAATCGGTTGCCCCCAGTCGATAACGCACTTGCGCCAACCGCGCCGCTTCGCGCGCCGACGCCACCGCCGACTGGTTCAGCGCGTAGCTTTTATCCAGTTCGCGCGCGGCGCTGAGCTGGGTTTCGACGTCTTGCAAGGCTTCGATGATCGACTCGCGGTAACTGGCGGTCAGCTCCTCGACATGCGCCTGATCAAAATGCAGTTGCCCCTTGAGTTGACCACCGGCGAATACCGGCTGGCTGAGGGTGCCGATGGCGCTCCAGATTTTTCCACCGGCGATCGTGTCGATACCGCCCAGCAAGTCCAGCGACAGATTGGGCAGAAACGCCGCGCGAGCCACCCCGACATCGAAATTAGCCGACACCAGCCGCGCCTCGGCAGCTTGAATGTCCGGACGCTGGCGCAGCAGACCGATCGGCAGCCCCGATGCCGGGTGCGGCACTTGCAGAGCGCCCAGACCGTTACCTTGCACATGGAAACCCTGAGGCTGCGCGCCTACCAGCACCGCCAATTGATACAGGGCCAGATCGCGCTGCTGACGCAACGCAGGCATGGCGGCTTCGAACGTCTGCATGGCGTTGCGCTGCTGCTCGACTTCGAGGTTCGACACGGAGCCCTGGCTGGCCTGGACTTCCACCAGTTGCAGAACCTGCCGCGCATCGTCGGCAATCGACTGCGCCAACCGCAGCCGATCTTCCAGGGACAGCACCTGAAAGTAACTGTCGGCGATACTCGCGCCCAGGCTCATGCGCAAAGTATGGGCATCAAATACCGTCGCTTTGGTCAGGGCATCCGCAGAATCGGCGGCAGCGCGCTGCTTGCCCCAGAAGTCCACTTCATAAGTGGCCTCGGCAAATACACTGCGTTTTTGTGTGGTGCCGTAATTGTTCTGGCGTTGGAAGTTGCCGCCCAGGTTCAGCGCCGGGTACTGCCCGGCCCCGACCACCTGCGCCGATGCTCGCGCTTCGTCGATGCGGCTGGCCGCCGCTTTGAGGGTGTAATTGGATGTCAGGCCCCGTGCGATCAACGCGTCCAGTTCAGCGCTGTGAAACTGCAGCCACCACTGCCCTCCTCCCGCTGAAGACGAGTCAGCAACGCCGTCCCATTGCCGAGCCAGTGGTAAATCCGGTTGCCGGTATTCGGGCACCATCGAGCATCCGCCGATCGTCATCGCGCCGGCAAGCACTAACATCACAAATAAATGCAACGCCCGGAGTACACGGCGCGTCGGCAAGGTTGTAACTGACATGGGCAAGCTATCCCCCGCTTGAGCCTCTGTGGCCTGCGCCACGAATGCGGGGAAGATAGCGAGGGGCGCCTGCCAGAGCGTTCGCCGGCAGATAAACTTTTATTTAACTGCCCCGAACGCGGGCTTCACTCCTCGACCGGCGCGACCTGAAAACTGTACCCGGCGCCCGGTACCGTCCTGATCAGCGAGTACGCGAAGCCCTCATCAAGTTTGCGGCGCAAGCGGTGGATGTGTTTATCGATGACGTTGTCGTTGGGGTCGAAATCGTAGTTCCAGGCACTGTCGAGCAACATGTCGCGCGTTACCACCTGCCCGCTGTGGCGCATCAGTTTTTCCAGCAACAAGGCTTCGCGGTGCTGCAGGGCAATGACCCGCCCGCCGCGCACGGCGGTACGCGTGGCGCAGTCCAGTTGCAGTTCGCCAACCGCCAGTTGCCGCGCCGGACCGCTGACTTGATCGCGACCACGCAACAAGGCATCCAGACGCGCCAGCACTTCGGCGAACGCATAGGGTTTGCCCAGATAGTCATCGCACCCGGCTTGCAGCCCTTCAACCTTTTGCGCAGTGGTCGACTGCGCGCTGAGCATCAGGATCGGCACGCGCAACTGTTGTGCACGGATGGCTTTGATCAGGCCAATGCCATCCAGGCCGGGTAGGCGCCGATCGACAATCAAGGCGTCATGAATCCGCTCCAGGGCCATGTCCAGACCGCTGTTGCCATCGCTGGCGATATCCACCACGTGGCCACTTTCACTCAATCCGCGCTCCAGATAAGCCGCCGTCTGAGCGTCGTCTTCAACCACTAGAATGCGCAAGGAAAACTCTCCATCGATCGAACCTGAACTTTTATTTACCTGGTGGGAACGTGGCGCCCCGCCAAGCTTTGCCACACTATGCCATCTCAGTCTGACAATGTGAGCGGTTCAACTGCCATGACCCATGTTCTGGTCGTCGAGGACGACTTGCCTACCTGCCGTGAAATCGAAGCGGCGCTGTCTGATCACGGATTTACGGTGAGTTGCGTCAACAATGGGCGCGATGGCTTGCTCAAGGCATTGAGTGAACCGTTCGATCTGATCGTGCTTGACCGGATGTTGCCCGGTGGCCTCGACGGCCTGGGCGTGCTGACGTCCTTGCGCGCCGCGAGTGTGACCACGCCGGTGCTGATTCTCAGCGCCCTCAGTGCACTCGATGAGCGAGTCCGTGGCCTGCGCGCCGGTGGTGACGATTACCTGACCAAACCGTTCGAGTTCATCGAATTGACCGCTCGCCTGGATGCCTTGAATCGTCGCCGCAACAAAGTGCCGACGCAGGCCCGCGAAACCCGTCTGCGGGTTGCCAGCCTGGAAGTCGACCTGCTGAGCCGGACCGTGCGACGCGGTGAGCGGGTCATTGATCTGGTCCCGCGCGAGTACGCCCTGCTCGAACACTTGATCCGCAACGCCGGTCAGGTCGTCACGCGCACCATGCTGTTCGAGGCCGTGTGGAATTACAGCTACGACGAACGTACCAACGTGATTGAAGTTCACATGAGTCGTCTGCGCCGCAAGATCGACGGTGAAGGCGAACTGCCGATGATCCATACCATTCGGGGAGCCGGTTATGTTTTACGTTCACCTGAGTGAAATTCCGCGCACCATCAGCTTTCGCACCGGGCTGTTGTTTCTCGGCCTGTTCGGCGCCTCGTTCCTGGCGTTGTTCGGCTACATCTATTGGCAAACCGCGTTCTACCTGAAAACCGAAGCCGATACGGCGTTGTATCGCCAGGTGGAAAACCGCAGTGCGCAGCCCCCCGAGTTGCAGCTCCAGGAAATCCGCAAACATGCCGTGCAGGATGCCGAAGCGCGTTTGCCGCATAGCCTGTTCGATGCGCAGGGCAAGTTCATCGCCGGTGCCATACAGGAACTGCCGCCCTACTCCGCTTTTGACAAACCGCAGGAGTTTCGCTGGCTCAAGGCCAACGGTCACCACCGCCCTGTGCGGTTCATCGTGCACCGTCAGGCCGACGGCAAGCTCCTGATGGTGGCGCAAGATGTTCATGACATCCGCGAGTTCGATGAACTGCTGATCAATGCGCTGATTTCCGGCGGTGTGCTGTTACTGGTTGTCGGTCTGTGCGGAGCGGTCGCCCTGGGGTATTCGGCTCACCGGCGCCTGGACAAAGTCAGTCGCTCGATCAAGGGCATCATCGAAGGCGATCTCACCGGACGGCTGCCCATTCAAGGGACCAACGACGATATCGACCGCCTCGCTGATGTGGTCAACGGCATGCTGGATGAGCTGGAACGCCTGATGAGCGAAGTCAAAGGCGTGTGCGACGACATTGCTCACGATTTGCGTACACCGCTGACCCGGCTGATCGCCGGGCTTGAACGTGCCCAGCGGCGCGGACTGGATGAAGCGCAATACGCTGCCAGCATCAACGCCGCTTTGACTGAAGCCAAGGCGCTGCTGCTGACGTTCAAGGCGCTGCTGCGCATCTCGGAAATCGAAAACAGTGCACGCCGCAGTCACTTCGCGACGCTGGACCTGAACCTGATCTGCGCCGACGCCGCCGAGCTCTATGAGCCGTTGGCCGAAGAGCGCGGTATCAGCCTGACGCTGACTGAAAGCCGGCTTCCGGCGATGATCGCCGGCGATGCGCAATTGTTGTTCGATGCGGTCTGCAACTTGCTGGATAACGCCATCAAGTTCAGCCCGGACCATAGCCAGGTACGCCTGAGCGTTATCGCCGATCAGGAGTCGACAGGCATTCAGGTAGCGGACAACGGCCCGGGAATTGCGCCGGCGGAACGTGAAGCGGTGTTGCGCCGACTTTACCGGGCCGAATCAAGCCGTCATACACCGGGCAACGGCCTGGGGCTGAGCATGGTAGCGGCCGTTGCACGCCTGCATGATATGAAACTCAGCGTCAGCGATGCGTCTCCGGGCTGCCGGATCGATCTGCTCGGCAAGACCGGAGCAAACGCCCTCGCGTGATTGCTATGATGCCCCCCGTTTTGACCCCCGGGCCGAGCCCAGACCTCCAGACACCTTTGGAATGTGAAGAACATTGATGCCGTTGCGAAAAAACCTGCTGGCCCTTGCGAGCCTTGCTACCTGCCTGCTCAGCGTCCAGATGACCCAGGCCAGCGAACCGTTGCTGTACACCGTCAGCGCCACCCGGGCCTTGGCGGGTGAAGGCCACAGTTGGGGCTTTGGCGCACTTGATCCGCAACGGCCTTACTTGTTCATTGCGCGCAGGGAAAACGGGCTGTCGGTGTTCGACGTCGAGCGGCAACGGTTGCTGAAAACACTCGACAATTCCGCCGGCGCCAATGCCGTCACCTTCGTGCCTCGGCATAACCGCCTGTATGTGGCGAACATGGACGGCTCGCTGAGCATTGTGGCGCTGGATCGGCTGCAGGTGCTGCAGCGGCTGGAACTGGACTCAGGCAACCTGAACAATCTGCTCTACGACGCAAGTCGCGACCGGGTGATTGTCACCAGCGGTCGCCGTGGGGATCATTCGACGCTCTACCTGATCGACCCGAAAAGCGACCGGCTGACGGGCTCGGTCGATGTCCCGGCACAAAAGCTCGATGGCCCACTGGTGCTGGATAACGGCACCTTTTTAGTCCCCATGCGGGATGAAGACCAAGTGGCCGTGCTGTCCGGTGCAACGCTGGCGCAGCAGCAATTCTGGACCTTCGAAGGCTGCAGTAAGCCCGGCGCGATCGCCGCCGATCAGGTGCATCAGCGTTTGTTCGTGGCCTGCCGGGGTGACAAGCCTCGCTTGGTCATCGCAGATCTCGCGACCGGCAAGTTACTGGATACCCTGCCCATCGGGCATGCGGTCAACACGCTGGCCTACGACCATCAACGCGACCAACTGCTGGCTCCCAGCGGCGCCGATGCGAGTCTGGCAGTGATTCAGCGCAGCGCTCAGGGCAGCTATCGTTTGCTTGGTTCGATCGGCACACGGCCTTGGGCACACAACATGGTACTGGATGCCAAGCGCGGGCAAGCCTACCTGTTCAGTGCCGATTTCACGCAGCCGGCCCCGAGTCAGGATCAACCCAGACCGGACCCGGTGTTCCATCCGGACACGTTTACGGTGCTGACATTGCAGGCGAATTGAGGCAGCGGTACGGCGCAGTCGTCGGGATCCGACGGTTCAAGGCGCGTTATCCCAGATACGGTTTGAGCATGTCCTGCGCCTGGGGAGTAAAGCGGTAGCTTCTGTCCGATTGAGCGGTGATCACACTCACCTCGGCAAGACGTTTGAGTACTTCGCGCACGCTGACAATCGGCAGTTGGGGAAAAGACGCTTCTATATAGGCATGCACGCCGGGGACGCCGATCAGGCGTCCCTCTTGCGCAGCGAGGATCAGGGCGTTGATCACCTTCAAACGAAAGAGGCTGGTGCGCAGCCCGTAAACCCGCAACATCTCGCGGATGTGGCGATTGCCGCTGCAATCAAATTCGAGGGGGAGTTGGTGAGTCGTGACTTGAATCGGGCGACACTTGATTGTCGAGGTACATCCCGGATTTTCCAGCATGCGAGTACTCCTGCCCGCCCATTGAAAATGGCAGACAGCAGCCAACCGGCTGTGCCTGCCCTCGCGCATCAGAAATCGACCGTAGCCGACAGCTGCAAGGTGCGCGGATAGCCCGGCGAGAACGCGCCGTAAGAAGCAACGCCCGACCAGTACTCACGATCAAACACGTTCTGCACCGTAGCGCGGAAGGTCGTCGGCCGGCCTTCGATTTTCGTTGCGTAGCGTGCGCCGGCATCGAAACGGGTCCAGGAATCCAGTTCCTGGGTGTTGGCCTGGTTGACGTATTGACTGTCGGTGTAAATGGCCCCGCCCGTCAGGGTGAAACCCTCCAGCCATGGCGTATCCCATTCAGCCCACAGATTGGCCTGCACGTCTGGCACACCCACTGGCTTGTTACCTTTGTTGGCCGCTGTCGCTGAATCGGTCAACTTGCCATCCAGCACCGTCACGCCGCCCATCAAGCGCGTGCCCGGTGCCACTTCGCCGAACATGCTCAATTCGATCCCGCGATTGCGTTGTTCGGCTTGCACCGAGAACACGTTGTCGGCGCCGACTTCACCGCTTGGTTTCTCGATCTGGAACAACGCCAGGGAGGTCATGAACGTACCGTGCTCGTACTTCACACCCAGTTCATGCTGCTTGGATTCATAAGGGGCGAATGTCTCGCCAGCGTTGGCCGCTGTGCCGGGGGCAATGTCGCCTTTACTCAAGCCTTCGACATAGTTGTAGTAGAGGGAAACGTCGTCCCAAGGCTTGACGACTACACCCACCAGTGGCGTCGTCGCGCTGTCGTTGTACTTCGAACTGACGGAGCCCGACGCATTGTAGTTGCGCGACTCGATGTCCTGACGGCGCACGCCGAGCGTCAACTGGAAGCGGTCGTCAAGCATCGACAGCGTGTCGGTGAACGCAACGCCGGACAGATCCGATTCGGAAACACGCAGCACCTTCGGCGAGCTGATGTATTGCTTGGGCACATCGATCGGGTGATAGATGTTCGAACGGATTTCCGTGCCGTTGTTGATGCCGCGGGACAACTCGTCCTGGTACTGGGTCGCCATCAATGTGGTGGTGTGGGTGATCGGCCCGGTGGCGAACACGCCACGAATGCCGACATCGGCGGTGGAACGATCAACGTTGAATTTGTAGTAACCGGGGATGTTGCTGGTATCCCCCGCCTCGTTGAGGATGCGTGGCACCTGGTCGGACATGCGCTTGACGTCCGACTTGCCGCCACCGGCATGGGCAAATACGGTGACCGTATCGCTCAGGTCATATTCGCCGCCGAGCAACGCCGACTGCTCTTTGGTGTCCGACCAGCCCCAATCCTGCGGCAGGTTGGTGCGGCCATTCGGCGCGGACGGTACAGCGACGCCCGGTGCGATGGTGAAAGGTCGCGAAGCGCCCTCCCAGCTTTCTTTCTGGCTGATGTAGTCCAGGTTCAGGCGCAAGCGCTCACCGCGATAATCCAGGGCGATGGCACCGATACCCAAATCACGGCGCTGATCATCGATGGCCGTGTCGCCGCCTTGCAGGTTGCCGTTGAAGCGCACGCCAAACTGGTTTTCCGAGCCGAAACGACGGCTGAGATCCAGATGACCGCCGACCTGGGAATCCGACGCGTAGGTGGTAGTGACCCGTGTCAGGTCTTCGTCCAGCGGACGCTTGGGAACGATGTTGATCACCCCGCCTACGCCACTGTTCGGTGAGATGCCGTACATCAGCGCACCCGGCCCCTTGAGCACTTCGACCCGTTCGGCGTACTCGGTGAACACCCGGTAATTGGGCGCGACGCCATACACGCCGTCGAACGCCAGCTCTCCCAGGTTGCCTTCGCCAATCGGGAAGCCACGGATGAAAAACGAGTCGACGATGCCGCCCGTCTGGCCGGTGGAGCGCACCGAGGGATCACGTTCCAGCGCGTCCGCGACCGTGACGGTTTGCAGATCAGCGAGGGTTTTGGCGGTGTAACTGGTGACGCTGAACGGTGTGTCCATCACGTCTTTGTTGCCCATCATGCCCAGCCGCGCACCCCGTGCAACCTGGCCACCGGCGAGGGTTTCCGGCAAGGCCGTGGCGGCGTTGTAACGGGCGTTGACGTTGGTGGTGTCGAGGGTCAGCGCGTCCGTGCTGTCGTCGGCCAGAGAGACTGGCGCGTTCGAGGTTTTATCGGCGGCAACGTCTTGTTGCTCGGCGCTGGCGGCCCAGGCGTTGGCGCTTCCTGCGACCAGAACGAAATTCAACATGGCGGTACGCACGGCGAGTGTTAACACCCGCTCACCGCTAGGACGACTGACAACAGGCATGACGAGAGGATCCTTTCATCGAGAGAAAATGGTAATCACTCCTATTGCCAGTCGACCTGCGAAAAAGTATCACCTGCCGTCAAAGTTTTTTTGGTTTTGATCCGGTCCGGGTCAGTCGTAGAGGCGTTCCAAAGGGATCGCGACCAACGGCAGCGCGGGGTCAAACGCGTGTCGGGTGGTCTTGTACGGGAAGATCTCGCCACGGGCGATGGTGCTGAAAATCCGCGCGACTTCGAACGCTTGTCCGGTCTGCCAGTGCCGCACACACACTCGCGGATCGGCGTAATCGAGCTGGATGCACGGCACGCGCTTCAGGCCCAATTGCAACGCCGCGTTGAAGCGGTGATTGCCGTCCATGACGATGCCTTGCGAACGCTCGACGATGATCGGTTCCAGCCAATGGCCGGCGCGGACAATCGACTCGCGCAGCATCGTCACATTGGCCGGATCGACCTGCTCCGACTGCTGCACGTCACACAGCGGCCGCAACGCAATCTGATAACCGTGTTCCATGGTGGATCTCCTGATTGAGCGGGTTTCAGCAGGCGTCGGCGCGGGGAACCGGCGCGTATTGGCTGGCCACATCAAGCAGCCGCTGGGCGTGCTCGATCAGCGGCAAGTCGACCATCTCGCCATCCACTTGCACCGCGTGGCTGCCCGTGGCGACCGCGCTCATCACCCGACCGGCCCAGGCCAGTTGATGCGAATCCGGCAGGAAGGCGCGTTGTACCGACACCAGTTGCGCGGGATGGATGCACAGCTTGGCGCCGAACCCCAGCGAGCGTGCGTACTGCGAGTCTTGAGTGACCAACGCCAGGTCGCTGATGGCGGGAGTAACGCCGTCGATCGGTGACGGCAAATCCGCTGTCCGCGAAGCCAGCACTATGCGGTTGCGGGCGAACAGAAATGCTTCGGGAGTCTGGCTGCAGTCGATATCCAGCGAGAAATCCAGCGAACCGAACGCCAGCCGCGCCAGGCCCGCAATCGCGGCAATCGCCTCGACCTGCTGCAGGCCTTTGGCGGTCTCGATGATCGCCACGATCTGCAGTCGTGGCTGCCACTCCAGCAAGTGTTCAACCACCCGCGCCAGGGTTTCGGGGCATTCGGCCTTGGGCAGGAATATCCCGTCGCATCGTTCGGGGTGGCGCATGTCGCCGAGCCAGGCCAGGTCCTGGCGAAACAGCGTGCTGCTGACGCTGTTCAGGCGAATGTATCGCTCGCAGGCAACCTTCGGCGTGTTCTCCTGCCATGCGCGGATCGCGGCGCGAGCGGCGGCTTTGCTGTCGGGGTGAACGGCATCCTCGAGGTCGAGAATGATCGCGTCCGGGCCAGCCTCGACGGCTTTGGAAAACCGCTCGGGGCGGTTGCCCGGTACGAACAGGTAGCTGATCGCGGGTGGGGTTTTGCGGCTGAGTCGATCGGATTGCATGGCGTTGCTCCTTGGCGTGAACCAGTCATGATTTCTGAAAAATTTCAGGCCCTGCCGACAGCGATTTTCGAGGCGCTGCCAGGGCTTCTCGCAACAACCCTCAACGCCTTGTTGATCAAGGAATCGAGGGACTTTTTTATCTCAGGGCGAACGTGTCCTTGAGCGTGTAAATACACGTTCATTGATTCGCCTTTCGCAGGTCTTTATTCAAAAATATTTGAAAACCTTACTTGATAATCGTTCCTGTTCGCAATATTGTTCACGCCGCCAAGAGGAACTATCCTCGTTCCAAAGCAGGTAGTCAGCGTCACGGGAAGTACATGTCAGTGATGTCATTTGAATGTCAGTTACTGTTCAAAAACCGGAATTGACCGACAACTAGCGGTCAATTAGCACATCCGTACAAGCCTTAGGGAATGGGGTTCTCATGCAATTGTTTGGTGAACCATTTATTACGATCGATGCTGCGAATTTATCTTCATTTTTTATCTGGCCGCCGCCAGCATCGCATTTAAATACTCGCAGTTGACGAGTAACAAATACGACACTCATCGATAACGATCGGTTATCGAAACATCAATGGCGAGATTATTTTCGACGCCAGGGGCCAACTATGCCTACAACAAATGCAGCACCTGTTGAACAGCGAAATAAAGTTCATCATCCGGAACTGTTAAAGCCGTTGATTGACCCGTTTATTTCCACATTTATCAATGACTTTCCGAGCAAGCTTGAGAGCCTGGTTAAACAACACGGTTCGCCGCTGAATGTGGTCTGGCCCCACGCTTTTGAATTGAATGCACAGGCGTTGTTGGCGGTATTAAAGCAATACAACGTGGCGCACGCGCTCTTCTACGGAGCCAAGGCCAACAAGTCCCAGAGCCTGCTCGGCGCGGCGGCGAATTCGGGCATCGGCGTCGATGTATCGAGTATCCACGAGTTGCACGCCGCACTGCGGGCCGGTACACCGGCAGGCAAAATCTGCGCCACGGGACCGGCCAAAACCGTTGCGTTTCACCAGGCGCTGGTCAGCGCCGGCTCGTTGATTTGCGTGGACTCGCTGGAAGAATTCGATCACCTGACCCGTGTGCTCGCCTTACAGCCAACGACGACGAAGGCCCGTGTTTTACTGCGTTACAGGCCGAAAAACAGTCAGAAGAGCCGATTTGGAATGGGCGCGGAAGACGTGCTTGAATGCCTGCAACGCCTGACCGGGCAGCCCACGTTTTTCCATTTCGAAGGTTTCCACTTCCATCTCGGCGGCTATGGATACGAATCCCGTGCACAAGCCTTTCGTGAGGTGACCGGCTTCGTCGAAGCCGCCAGAGAAATGGGCCTGAATCCGCAGATGATCGATATTGGCGGAGGCTTGCCGATCCGCTATGTCGAGCCGCAGGCCTATGCCCGGTTCCTTCAGAACGACAATAACCCCGGCAACTATCACAGCCAGAAAGTTCCGACCGCTTATTATCCCTATGGCAGTGAATTGACGGCACCACAATGGCTGGCATTATTGCTCGAAACCGAGCATTCACAGGGTTTGTCCATCGCTAACTACTTGAAGCTTCATAATATAACCCTGGCCCTCGAGCCAGGCCGTAGTCTTGTCGATCAAGCGGCCATTTCGATATTTCGCGTCACCCGAAGCAAACAATTGGCCGATAACAAAACCGTTCTGTTTGTCGAGGGCAGCAGTTTCAGTGCCTGTGAAACATGGTTCGCCTCTGAATACTTGGTCGACCCAATACTGCTCAGTGCCGAAGAACTAACCGACACCCCCACCCAAGCCTATATCGCCGGCCATAGTTGTCTGGACGATGACGTAATAACCCATCGCCTGATCGAATTTGCCACTGCCCCCAAGGCCGGCGACTTATTGATCTACGTCAATACTGCCGGCTATCAGATGGACCTGCTGGAGAACGAGTTTCATCGCCACCCCCTGCCCCGGCGGTTGACGGCGACCTGCTGTACGGAAGGTAACTATGTATTTTCACCTGACTACTAAAGGGAACAATTAAAATGATATTGAATAAAGTATCGGACCTTATCGGTAATACACCGATGTTGGGTATAGATGTTCCGGACACCAACGCCCGCTTGTTATTGAAGATTGAAAAGAACAACCCCGGCGGCAGCATCAAAGACCGCATGGCGCGCAACATGGTGCTGGCCGCTCTCAAGTCCGGTCGTTTGAAACCCGGCGGCGTGGTTGTCGAGTCGTCGTCCGGCAATACCGGGATCGGTCTGGCGATGGCAGCGGTCGAGTTCGGTCTGCATTTCATTGCGGTGGTCGATCATCACGCCGCGCAAGACAAGATTGCCGTGATGAAAGCCCTCGGTGCCGACATTCGCTTCGTCAAAGGCACCTATCGCGAGGACGAAGTCGCGGTGGTCGAGCGCCAACAGATGGCCGCGCAACTGGCGACCGAGATTCCCGGCGCCGTGTTCATGAACCAGTCCGACAACGCAGCCAACGCCGGCGGCTACAGCGATTTCGTCCGCGAAACCGTCGCTCAGGCTGAAGGCGCTATCGGTGCTTATGTCGGCTGTGTCGGCACCGGCGGCTCGATGACCGGAATCGCTCGCGGTTTGAAAGTGCACAACCCGGACACCGTCACCGTCGCGGTGGAACCCGCCGGTTCGATCGTCTTCGGCCATCCCGGCTATCCCTATTATCAATCGGGCACCGGCACGCCAGCTGGCGACACCGTGGGCCTGGTGCTCGATTACAGCTGCATCGATCTGGGGGTGCAGGTCACCGACTCTCAAGCGTTTGAAACGGCCCGCTACATCGCGCGCAATTTCGCGTTGTTGGTGGGCGGTTCGACCGGCGGTGCGATTTTCAAGGCGCTCGAACTCATCCACAAAGGCGTGCTGAGCGGCAACGTTGTCGTGCCGATTGCCGACGGTGGCGAAAAATATCTGCACACCGTGTTCGATGACAAATGGCTGCAGGAACGCGACCTGATCGACGCAAGCATCGCCCCGCAACTGGACGCCTGGCTGGGCAAGACCCAATGGCTGGAATCCGTTTCCGCGCCGCTGCAACTGAGCGTCGCATGACCCACCCTTCACACAGGAACGCCTCTCGATGAATCTGTTGAAAGTCGCCATTTGCGGTGGTGGCAGGACCGGTCACCTCAACGCCATCCTGTTCAAACAGCTGCCCGATGTTCAGGTTTCGATGCTTACCAGCAACCTGGAAATCATCGAACAACACGCCCGTCAGACGCCAATGCAGGCGCTGCTGCCTGACGGTTCGACCCTGAGTGCCCGACTGGATCGGGTGACCACCGATGCCAGAGCTGCCGTCGAGGATGCCGACATCGTCATCATCACCGTACCGGCCCATGCCCGCGCGCAAACCCTGAAGGACATCGCCCCGCATCTGAACGCGAGCAAACCGGTGTACATCGGTGCGATTCCCGGTTTCTGCGGTTTCGACTGGTTGGCCGAAGCCACCCTCCCCGACCGCCCGAACCTGGTGATCTGGGGCATGAAGGATGTTCCGCACACCGCGTTCGAGTTGACGCCGGGCCGTTCGATCAAAATGGGCGGCGGCAAAAGCCAACTGTATGTTGCGACCCACGCCCGGGAGCCGCAAACCGCCCGCCGACAGCTGGAGAAGATACTCACCAGGCTGTACGGCCCCTGCGTGACGATGCTGGACAATTACCTGGAGATCACCCTGACGCCTGGCAACCCGATCATGCACAGCTCGGTGATCTACGGACTGATCGGCCCCTACGGCCAGTGGCATCGCAAGATTTTTCCGCAGCGTATGTGCTGGTGGACCGAGTGCCCGGAACTGGGAGCCTACTTCCTCGAGCGCATGGACCAGGAAAGCCTGGCGTTGTGTGCGGTCATCAGCCAGCGCATGGGCGTTGACCTGTCCTCGGTCAAGTCACTGAAACAGGAAATCGTCGAGGCCTACGGCGAACAGATCCGTGACCAGAGCAGCATGTTGTCGATTCTGCGCACCAATCAGGCCTACAACGACATTCTTGCACCCATGGTGCCCGCCGCCGACAACCGCGCCGGTTACGTGATCGAACGCGAGAGCCGTGCCTTCAACGAAGACGTTGCCTACGGCCTGGTGCTGTTGGTGGAGATGGCCAAGCGTTTCGACCTCAAGGTGCCCTACATCGAAGAAGTCTTGCACTGGAGCGTTGGCTACATGCAGGGCCTGCGCGACTCGGCACTCGACTATTTCCCCAGCCACTGGCCTCGCACGACAAGCGCCGCCGCGTGATCTCTTTATTCAATTTTCGACGAGCAGACCGCTGATATGGATGACTTCAAGACACTGATCGCCTACTCCCGTAAAAACGCCATGCGCCGCTTGATTCGCTGCCTTTTTGCGGAAAACATCCTCGAGCGTTCGGCACTGAGCTTTTGCGCCGAGGGCAACCAGGCCACTTACCCGCTCAAGGGCGGCCGCGCTCATCTGGCCTTTGCCGATATCGCCAAAGGCCCGGCCGACACGGTGGTCAACGACGGTGACGTGGTGCTGGTGACGGATGAAGGCGTACGCCAGGTCATCACCAGCCATCAGCACATGCTCGATGTGCTGCGCGACAGCTTCGACTTCGAACCGACTGACGAAGGCGTGGCCGGGCTCAAGGCCGACATGGAAAACAGCCTGACCAACGACGCTCACGCCCGTCAGCATCGCCAGCGCTGGAACGCCCGATTGGAGCAGGCTGCCAAGGATGCCGGGCTAGACAGCTTCACCGACTACCTGCGCCAGCACGCCAGTACCAAGGACGCTGCCATTCTTCTGGATCAGTGGGGTTCGCTGGAAGGTCACCCGTATTACCCGACCTGGAAAGCCCGCCCGGGCCTGACCGATAAAGAAGTCGAACAACTGTCACCCGAGTTCAATGCACAAGTACCGCTGCGCATCGCCGCGCTGCGCGCCGACAACGCGAAAAGCGAAAGCATGCCGCACGTGATCGATTACCGCGCCTGGTTCGCCGAGAACTTCCCGGCGCAATGGGAGCAATGGAAAGCCTCGCTGAACAACAAGGGGCTGGACGAAAATCACTGGTTGCCATTGCCAATCCACGGTTGGCATTTGCAGGCCTACGTGCTGCAGAATTTCGCGCAAGAAATCGCTGACGGCATTCTGATTACCGACGGCCCCGACCTTCCAACGCTACCGACCATGTCGTACCGCACGATGATGCCCGTGCTGGATGAATGCGCGCCGCTGATCAAGCTGCCGATTGCCGTGTGGATGACCAGTGAGTTGCGCAGCCTGCAAGCCAAATCGATTCACATGGGGCCGCGCATCAGCACCGTGATCAGCAAGATTCTTGAGGTTGAAAACGGCTTTGATCAGCGCCTGGAAATCTTCCCGGAAGAAATCGGCGTGCGTTACAAAAACGCAGTCACTCAGGACGATCATCCGGGCCGGCACTTGTCCGTGGTGTATCGCGCCAGTGCCCCTGCGTTCGAGCGACGCGACGATTGCCTGCCAATTACCGTAGCGTCGCTGTTCACCCGTTTACCGGGCAGTGGTCGTCCGTTGTTCACCGATCTCATCGATCGTGATGGCGTGCGGGCCAACGTTGCACAAGTCGAGAGCTGGTTCCGCGAGTACGCGAAAGTGGTCACTCACCCGGTGGTGGCGATCTATCTGATGTACGGCGTGGCCCTCGAAGCCCACCAGCAGAACACCATGGTGCTGTTTTCCCCTGACGGCAAAGCACGTAGTCTGCTGATCCGCGATTTCGGCGATGGCCGCACTTACGCGCCGCTGCTTGAAGAACGTGGCTACAGCCTGCAACCGCATGTGCAGCCGGGCATTCTGCCGACTGTATTCTCGGGCGACATCGAGCCGGTGCGCATGTTCGTCCTGGATGCGGCGTTCCTCACGCATCTGCACGAAATGGCCCTGTGGCTGACCAAGGAATACGGCTTGAACAACACCCGGTTGTGGCAGGTATTGCGCGAGGAAACCGACCTGGCCTTCGAGGCTGTGCGCGATCGTGTCGCGCCAGCGCTGTGGGAAGTCGAGCACAAGGCGTTCGTCGAAGATCCATGGCCAACCCGCTCGTTGTTGCGCATGCACATGATGCAGTACAGCAACTATCGTTTGCAGCACACCCTGACCAACCCGCTCGCTAGCGTTTAACCGAGGCAGACTCATGTCCCATGCAGGTGTCATCCAGGGTTCGAGAGTAAGAATCCTGATTTATCTTCTATTCGCGATCCAGTTAGTGTCGATGGGCGCGATGGAAATGAGCGGGCCGTTCTGGCCTGTCCACCTGCGTGGGCTGACGACGTCGGAGGCGGTTTTCAGCTTCGCCAGCATCGCCGTGTATGTCGGGCCGATGCTGGGCATTATTCTGACCAGTGCATTCTGGGGCCGTATCGGCGATCGCTACGGCCACAAGTTGATGATGATCCGCGCCCTCGCCGGCTTGTCGTTGACCCAGCTTGGGCTGGCCCTCTTCAGTGATATCTGGGTCATTCTGATTCTGCGTTTTCTGCAGGGCGCCTTCGCCGGCTACATTGCCCCGGCACAGGCTTACGGAGTCAGCATCGAGGCCCCTTCGCGGCGAGCGCGATTGTTCGCCATCCTGCAAATCTCCACCAATGTCGGCTCGTTGCTCGGCGCGGTGGTCGGCGGGTTGATCCTCGATTACGCGACGTTCTTCTGGATCAACATCATTGCCTCGGTACTGTGCGCCGTGTGCACGGTGATCGCTGCCGTGACCTTGCCGGACGTACCGCCGGTGAAGAAAACGCAGGTCGCGGACAACGCCGCCCCTGCGCGTCGTTCCGGCAGTCTCTGGCAAGGTTCGCCATTGCTGTCGCTGCTCGGGGTAATGGGCATTCTGCTGTTGGCGCGGATGCTGCCGCAGACCTCGTTCTCGCTGTATGTCAGCTCGGTGTTCGAGGTCAGCAACTCGGTGGTCGGCCTGTGCTACGGCTTGCTGGCACTGGGGTTTATTCTGTCGGCCACAGCCTGGTCGCGTTACTTCGAACACCGGAGCCAGCAGGACACCCTGCACCGCATCACTTACATCGTCATCGGCTGCATCGCGCTCACTGCTGTGGCGGGCGTCACGCGTAATCCGCTGGTATTTGTGGTCGCCTACTTCATCTGGGGCGTATTGCTGGGGGCTACCACTCCCGTGCTGATGGCCTTGATTTCGAAAACCGCTGACAGCTCACAG
Organism: Pseudomonas sp. H1h; assembly: GCF_000633255.1. GTDB lineage: Bacteria > Pseudomonadota > Gammaproteobacteria > Pseudomonadales > Pseudomonadaceae > Aquipseudomonas. Next base: position 168,766 of record NZ_AYMJ01000008.1, on the reverse strand, counting down.
CAGGGTCATGTGCTGGGCATCGCTCAGGGCACTGCGCAGTTTGCCTCGATCGCCGGGATTTCTGCCGGTGGCTTGCTCAGTCAGGTCTACGGCTTGCAATACACCTATCTGTTCGTTTGCCTGGCCTACGTGGTGGCGCTGATCCCGATTATCGCCCTGCGCTACTGGCCCGCGGTGATGCAACCGAGTGCAGCCCCACCGGGGGACTGATCAAGGAGTCTGCTTTTGAACATTGAACAACTGCGTGCCGACACACCCGCTGTCGCGCACCTGATCCATTTCAACAATGCCGGCGCAGCGCTGATGCCCGCGCCGGTGATCGAAACCATGACCCGGCACATTCAGCTTGAAGCGAATCTTGGCGGATACGAGGCCGCCGGGCAGTGCTCAGCCGAGGTGGAAAGTGTCTATGGCACCATTGGCCGCTTGATCAACGCGCAAGCCGATGAAATCGCAGTCATCGAAAACGCGACGCGCGCCTGGGACATGGCGTTCTATTCGTTGCCCTTGCGACCGGGCGATGTGGTGCTGACCTCGACCACCGAGTACGCCGGCAACTACATTCCATACCTGCAATTGCAACAGCAGCGTGGCATCGAGATTCGCATCATGCCCAACGATGAACACGGCCAGGTCTCGTTATCGTCGCTCAAGGACATGCTCGACGATGATCGGGTTGCACTGATTTCCCTGCCCGTGATCGCCACCAATGGCGGGCCGGTGCAACCTATCGAACAGATCGGTGCCCTCGCCCGTGCGGCCGGCGTGCTGTATTTGCTTGATGCCTGCCAGGGCGTCGGGCAGATGCCGATCGATGTGCAGAAGATCGGTTGCCACATGCTCGCCGCCACCAGTCGCAAATACCTGCGCGGGCCGCGTGGCATGGGATTTCTGTATGTCGAACGCGGGCTGTGTCAGAACCTTGAACCGGCCTTCCTCGACTTGCATGCGGCCTCTTTGCAAACCGCTGACAGTTTCACCATTCGCCCGGACGCGCGACGTTTCGAAAATTGGGAATGCAACGTCGCGGCCAAACTGGGCCTTGGTGCAGCGGTGGAATACGCCTTGGCGCAAGGTATCGAACCGATGTGGTTACGAATTCAACACCTGGCGGAGTACCTGCGCCAGCAACTGACGGAGATTCCGGGCGTCACTCCGCGAGACCTTGGCGCGATCAAGTCTGGCATCGTCACCTTCACTCATCGCGATAGCAGCGCCGTGCAGATTCAGCAGTGGCTGGCCGCTCAGGGCAAGCGCATCAACGTCACAACGTCGACCTGCCGTTCGACAATGCTCGACATGCAGCAAAGAGACTTGCTGGAAGTCAGTCGCGCGTCACTGCACGCGTACAACACCGAGGCGGAAATCGACACCATGATCGCGGCTCTGCGCCAACTGCCATCAGTCTGAACCGGACACCAATCGGCGCTTGCGTCACAGCCAGTTTGTAAACTAGCATTGGGAATACTTCTCAATTGCATGAATGCCTGCAGCCATGAGCCAAACCCTTCCCGCGAACAACGACAATCACCTGCGCGCGATCGAAGCCTTGTACAGCGGCCATCACGGCTGGCTGTACGCAACGCTGAGAAAAAAACTGGGTAACGCCATGGATGCGGCGGATCTGGCGCAAGACACCTTCACGCGCATCCTGGCCTCGCAAGTCACCGTCATCGAGCAACCGCGGGCCTATCTGAGCTGCGTGGCCAAGGGCATTCTGGTCAACTGGTATCAGCGCAAGGCGCTGGAACGCGCCTATCTGGACGCTCTCGCCCACGTGCCTGCGCAGGAAGTACCTTCGCCGGAATTGCGCTTCATGGTGCTGGAGACCCTGCATGAAATCGACGCGATGCTCGACGCGCTGCCGCCACTGGTCAAGCGTGCGTTCCTGCTCTCGCAGATCAGCGGCCTAAAATACGACGACATCGCCGAAGAGTTGGGCGTGTCGCTGATCACCATCAAACGCTACATGAAGCAAGCCTTCGTGCAATGCCTGCTGCTGGTGGAGTGAATGCTCACCCTGCGCAGTCAGCCTCATCCCGATCAACAAGCCCTAGAGGAAGCGGCCGACTGGCTGATCCGCTTGAGTGAAGGCGAGCTCAGCGACACTGAGCAAGCCGAATGGGAATACTGGAAAACCAGCACCCCCGAACGCAGTCGCGCCTGGGCGCGGGCGCAGTTGCTGCAAAGCAAACTCGGTGGGTTGCCGCCGTCGTTGGCGATGTCGTCGCTAGATCGTCCGAGCAGTCCCGAGCGCCGTGCGGCACTGGGCAAACTGGCGATGATCCTGGCGATCCTGCCGGCCGGCTGGGGCAGCTGGAAGCTGGCGGAGTCTCAGCAATGGTCGGCCGACTATCGCACTGCTGTCGGCCAGCAACGCGAACTGACCCTGGCCGACGGCTCGAAAATCACCCTGAATACCGCCACCGCCATCGACGTCCTGTTCGATGCCAATCAACGGCTCGTTCATCTGCGCGAAGGCGAAATACTGGTGCAGACCGCAACGGACAACTCGCCGATGCCCCGTCCATTTCTGGTCAGCACCCGGCAAGGCCGCATGCAGGCGCTGGGCACGCGCTTCACCGTTCGAGAGCTGGAGTCGCGCACTCACCTTGCGGTGCTCGAAGGCGCGGTAAAAGTCGAGCTGGCGGAAAATCGTCAGGGGACACCACTGATCGTCAATGCCGGGCAACGTACCGAGTTTTCGGCGCATACCTTCGGCCAGGTCAGCATCGCCGACCGCTACGTCGGCGCCTGGGCGCAGGGCATGTTGATGGCCGACAAGATGCGCCTGGCGGACTTCGTCGACGAGTTGACGCGCTATCGCCGTGGTTTTGTGCGCCTCGACCCGGCGATTGCCGATCTGCGTGTGTCCGGTGCCTACCCCGTCAGCGACACCCAGCGCACCTTGAACATGCTCGCGCAAACCTACCCGATCCTTGTCAGCGGCCATTTGAATGGCTTCTGGGTCATGCTTTCCCCCGCCTGAATCAAAAAAATATTTACCGATCCGGTGATACTTTTTCTGATCTCGACTGGCTAGTAGGGAGAAGCACTCTACCGTCCTGTTTATAGGTCCATCCATTCATGCTCGCTGCACGCCATCTGCGTCCGGATCGTCAGTTCAAACCAGTTGTTCGCAGTGCGTTGCTCAGCCTTGTCCTGATCGCGGCCGTCAGCCCGCTGGTGGTGGCGGCTGTGCCAGTGCAACTGGACACTGTTGCGGTGCGTGCCTACAACATTCCCGCAGGGCCGCTGGGCGCGACCCTGTCGAGTTTTGCCGTGGAGGCCGGTATTGCCCTGTCGTTTCAGCCATCGTTGACCGAAGGCCTGAACAGCCCTGCGCTGATCGGCCAGTTCTCTACCCGGGACGCGGTCAATCGCTTGCTCGAGGGCAGCGGTCTGTGCATGGTGTTACGCAGCGACGGCAGCTACACCCTGGTACAGCGCCGACTGACGCTGGACGAAACCGCGGTGATCGGCAGCGAAAAAACCACCGATGCCTTGCCTCCGGTGTACGCCGGCGGGCAGGTGGCCAATGGCGGGCGCCTGGGGATCCTCGGCAATACCGATGTGATGGACGCGCCATTCAGCGTCAGCACCTACACCTCAACGCTGATCAAGGACCAACAGGCGGTCACCGTGGGGGATGTGCTGGAGCGCGATTCATCGGTGCGCTCCACAGGCCAGACCGGGGGCATCGTCGACTCGTTTTTCATCCGTGGTTTTCCCGTCGGTGAGGGCAACCTCGGTGAACTGGCATTCGACGGCGTTTACGGTGTGGCACCCAACTACCGGGTGTTTACCGAGTACGCCGAGCGTATCGAGCTGGTCAAGGGCCCCGGCGCCTTGCTCTACGGCATGTCGCCGAACAACGCGGTCGGCGGCGTGATCAACGTGGTGCCCAAGCGTTCCCTCGATGAAGACCTGACCCGTTTCACCGCCAGCTACGCCATGAACTCGCAGCTGGGCGGCCACCTCGACGTCAGCCGGCGTTTTGGCGAGGAGCGGCGGTTCGGCGTGCGCCTCAATGGCAGCACGCAACTGGGCGACACGGCCATCGACGATCAATCGCGGCATGTCGATATCGGCGCGCTGTCCCTTGATTATCAAGGCGAACGCCTGCGCACCAGCTTCGACTGGCTCAATCAGGAAGAACGCTTCGACGCCGCTTCTCGGCCCTTTTTGATCGCCCCCGGCGTGGACATTCCTTCGGCAGCCAATGGCCGCATCAATGTCAGCCAGGACTGGGGCTGGTCGCGAACCCGTGACAAATCCGCCCTGCTCAGTGGCGAATACGACCTGAGCGACGCCCTCACGGTGTTCGCCCACGCCGGCGGCGGCAAGTCGGATGTCGCGCGGATGTCCGACCAGACCCCGACCATCATCAACGCTGCCGGCGATACCTCCTCGACTCCCGGCTATTACAAGTTCGAAGTCGAGCGCTACACCGTGGACGCCGGTGCGCGCCTGCGATTCGACACCGGGCCGATCAGTCACCGCGCATCGCTGCAGGTCAGCCGTTATCGTGATGTGCTGTCGCGCGGGATCATTTCCGGCGCACCGATCCTGTCGAATATCTATCACCCGGTAGAGCGCCCGAAACCCTACATCCCCAAGCCGGACACACCGAAAGTCTCCGAGAGCGAACTGACAGGCGTGGCACTGGCCGACACCCTGTCGGTACTCGAAGACCGGGTGCAACTGACCGTCGGCGTACGCCAGCAGAACATCAAGTCCGACAACTACAACGCCGCCGGGGTTGTCACCACGTCCTACGACGACGGCCGGGCCACGCCGCTCTATGGCGCGGTGGTGAAACCCTGGGACCACGTTTCGTTTTACTACAACTACATCGAAGGCCTGAGCAAGGGCGACATTGCCCCCTCCACGGCATCGAACGCCGGCGAAATCTTTGCCCCCTACATCTCCCGCCAGCACGAACTCGGGGTCAAGGCCGATTACGGCACCTTCACGTCCACCCTCTCCCTGTTCCAGATCACCAAACCCAGCGGCGAACTGGCTTCCGGGGTGTTTTCGGTGCAGGGCGAGCAACGCAATCGCGGGCTTGAGCTGAATGTGTTCGGCGAAGTCGTGCCGGGCACGCGACTGCTCGGTGGCGTGACCCTGCTCGATGCACAACTGACCAAAACCTCGGTGGCCGGCAACCGTGGCAACAAACCCGTGGGCGTACCCGAGGTGCAAGCCAACCTGTGGGCCGAATGGGACACCTCGTGGCTCGAGGGGCTGACGCTCACCGGTGGTGCGATCCATACCGGCAGTCAGTACGTCAACCAGGCCAACACGCAGAAACTCGATGACTGGACCCGCTTCGACGTCGGCGCGCGCTACACCACGCGAATCGACGAACGACCGACCACGTTTCGCGCCACCGTGCAGAACGTGTTCGATCACGAGTACTGGTCGGGCGTCGCCTCCTATGGCGCGTTCTCCCAAGGCTCACCGCGCACTTTATTACTGTCGGCAACAGTCGATTTCTGAAACGTTCAGTCCGGTGGCGGTGTGAACCGTTGGCCTAACTGACTTTGCAAAGGCTTTGAGCATGGTGATTTTCGATCGACGCAGCTACGCGCTGGCGGCGCTGCTGATGGCAGGACTGCTGGCTCTGTTTTCTCTGGTGCCGCGCACGGCGCACGCCGCCGAAGCAGATGCGGCACGCACCGAGGTGACCGACCTGCTGGGGCGCAAGGTCAAGGTTCACCTGCCGGTCAGACGCGTCATTCTTGGCGAAGGACGGCAGTTGTATCTGGTCGCCGCCCTCGACACGCAAAATCCCGTCGAACGCATCGTCGGCTGGCGCAAGGACCTGATTCAGTCGGACCCGGACACCTACAACGCCTACCTGCGCAAGTTTCCCGACATTGCCAAAATCCCTACCTTCGGCGGCTTTGAAGACGGCACCTTCGACATCGAGCAGGCGATCTCGCAGCGCCCGGACGTGATCATCCTCAATGTCGAGGCGCAGCACGCCACCGAGGATGCGCGCTATATCGAAAAACTCGACGCACTGGGGATTCCGGTGGTGTACGTCGACTTTCGCAACAACCCGATGCAGAACACCGAACCGACCATGCGCCTGTTCGGCCAACTGTTTGGCAAAGAACAACGCGCGCAAGCGTTCGTCGACTTTCGCAACCAGCAGATCCACCGCGTTACCGACGTCATCGAAAAACAACACCCGGCCCGGCCCAGCGTGTTCATCGAGCGCATCGGCGGTTACACCGACGATTGCTGCCTGAGTTTCGGCAACGAGAACTTCGGCCTGTTCGTCGATATGGCCGGCGGCAACAACATCGCCCGGCGCATCATTGCGACCACGTTCGGCCAGTTGAATCCCGAGCAAGTGATCGTCGCCAATCCGGCCCACGTGGTGGTCACCACCGCCAACTGGGAAGCGTTTGCTCCTGGAGGTCATTGGGTCGGCGTCGGCCCGGGTGCGGACATGGCCGAGGCGCGCAAGAAACTGGCCTGGTACACCCAGCGGCCAGCGTATGCCGGTATCAAGGCGCAAGACACGCAAGCCTTTCACGCCATCTGGCATCAGTTCTACAACAGCCCGTATCAGTTCGTCGCCATCCAGCAATTGGCGAAATGGTTTCACCCCGAACTGTTTGCCGATCTCGATCCCGACGCGTCATTTCGCGAACTGCATGAGCGCTTCCTGCCGGTGCCTTATGAGTCTGGCTACTTTGTCAGCCTGCGTGCGCCTGAGGTCAAGCCATGAGCTCATTGACTGACGCGGTGGTCGTACAGCGCGAAGCCTATCGTCGGCTGGTGCTGCGCAAACGGCTGATCCTCGCAGCACTGGTGTTCTTGTTGCTGTGCAGTGTGCTGCTCGACCTGGCATTGGGGCCGGCGAGTTACAGCCTTGGCGAAGTCCTCGGTGCCCTGATTTCACCGGACAGCGCCTCGCCGCAGGTGCGTGTGGTGATGTGGGACATTCGTCTGCCCGTCGCGCTGATGGCGGTGGCCGTAGGTGCGGCGTTGTCACTGGCGGGTGCGCAGATGCAGACCATCCTCAATAACCCGCTGGCCAGCCCGTTCACTTTGGGCATTTCCGCTGCCGCCGGTTTCGGCGCGGCACTGGGCCTGGCGTTCGGTGTCGCGCTGTTTCCGCTTGCGGCGCAATTCATGGTGCCGCTCAATGCGTTCATCATGGCCATGCTTTCGGCGTTATTGATCCACTTCCTGAGCATGCGTCGTGGCGTCACTGCCGAAACCATCGTGTTGCTCGGCATTGCGCTGGTGTTCACCTTCAATGCGTTGTTGGCACTGGTGCAGTTTTTCGCCACCGAACAGGCGGTAGCCGCCGTGGTGTTCTGGACCATGGGCAGCCTGACCAAAGCCACCTGGCCAAAACTGGGGGTGATCTGCGTGGTGATCCTGATCACCCTGCCGATCTTCGCCAAACGCGCGTGGGCCTTGACGGCCCTGCGTCTTGGCGACGACAAGGCCGCCAGTTTCGGCATCAACGTACGCAGGCTGCGTTTTCAGACGCTGATCATGGTCAGCCTGCTCGCCTCGTTCCCCGTGGCCTTCGTCGGCACCATCGGCTTCATCGGGCTGGTCGGGCCACACATCGCGCGCATGCTGATCGGTGAAGACCAACGGTTCTTCCTGCCCGCCTCGCTGCTGACTGGCGCGCTGATTCTGTCGGCCAGCTCCGTGGTCAGCAAAACCCTGATCCCCGGCGCGATTTTTCCCATTGGCGTGGTCACTTCGTTGATCGGCGTGCCGTTCTTCATATCTCTGATTCTGGGCGGGAAGAAAAACTCATGGTGAAGCTGCAACTGGACAATATCGGCGCCCGTTACGGCCAGCGCGAAATCATTCGCGAGGTGTCGACGGCGATGTTTTTCGGCGGTCAGGTAGTGGCCGTGGTGGGGCCGAACGCTGCGGGAAAATCGACGCTGTTCAAACGCATGGCCGGGCTGATCGACGGCCCCGGGCAAGTGATTCTGCAGGACTCGAAAAAAGGTCCGGCAGGCATCAGCTATATGCCGCAGGGGCTCAATGCCAGTGCGCGCCTGACGGTCTATGAGTCAGTGTTGCTGGCCCGCAAGCAACTGACCCCGGGGTGGGCGGTGAACGATGACGAGTTGAAACTGGTCGACGAGATTCTCGCGGCACTGGGCATCAGCGACCTGTCCTTTCGCAACCTCGGCGAACTCAGCGGCGGGCAACAACAACTGGTGTCCATTGCGCAGACGCTGGTGCGCGAGCCGGAGGTTCTGCTGATGGACGAACCGACCAGCGCTCTGGACATGCACCGCCAGGTACAGGTCCTGGACTTCATGCGCACGCTGGCCCGGCGCCGCGAGGTCATCGTGTTCATCGCCATCCATGACCTGAACCAGGCACTGCGCTTTGCCGATCAGGTGCTGGTCATCGCTGGCGGCACCACACAAGGCAGTGGCCCCAGCGGTGAAGTCATTACGCAAGGGATGCTGCGCGACGTGTACAAGGTTCAGGCGAGGATCGAGCAGTGCAGCCGCGGGATGCCGCATATACTCATAGATGGCGTGGTTTGAGAGGCTGAGATGCCTGGCCCGCCCACGTAATGCATTTACACTGGGCGGGATGATGGCTTACTGGCCTGCCTATTCAAAAATCGTCGAAAACTCCTCCATTAACCTGGCCTCCTCGTCCTCCAGCAACGTCTTCACCATCATCGAATAGGGTTGTGATGGCGATGCTTTTTCTCTCATATCTGCGAGAGCACGAAATGCCACGTCTATCAGCGAGTCCCTAGTGGCATCCGCCTCCAACTTCGCGGCTATATATAATAGATCCCGAACTCTGCCTAGCTCATTCTCAACCTGGCGCATGAGCGCGGTACGTTCTTCCACCAGATTCCTGCGATTAAGGCCGAAAACCCTATAGGTCGTGAACCCGTATATATCCCAATCTTCTCCGATCTTTTTAGGTGCGACCAGGCTTAAACTGTTTTGCACAATCCATTGCAGATGATTCTCTGGGTTCCTTTCCGTCGGATCTATGAGGAAAGCCTTCTCCAGCTTCAAATCATCCTGTTCAGAGCATGCCCTGGCTCCGCCGATCGGAAAATAATCATATTTACCGAGTCTGTACGCTCCATTCTTGAACTCTTGAGAATAAGGCGGCTCGTTTTCCAGCATTTCTGTCAGATGGTACTCTGTGCCGTTGCAATGCACACAGCTAGGTAGAAGATTGCTCCAGCTAGATGCCAGCCACCAATATCCCTCATGAGTTGGATCCTCTGCCACTCGTTTTTTAGGCCGAAAATGCTCAATCTGGACGGAAATGACTGACTTGTAGCTAGACTCGCAATACGCACACTTCTTATTGAAAAGAACTTCAAGAGCCTCCTTTACATCTTCACCTTTGTAGGCTGAAAAAGTAAAAGCTATGGTTTTTTCCTCCTCTGGCTCATCAACTTTACCTTTAGCCTTTTTTTTACGTTTGGGGCGATCTTGAATAGGCAGTGCATAATATATTTTTGCGTGTTTTCGTTCGTTATCACCCGCCTTGCCAGCGACTGTCAATGAAGCGGGAGGCTTAACACCGTTGCGATCAACGAATATCATTTGACCCCCTTCGCACTGTGTGCCCGGAGCTTTTGCAATATTAGTTCAACAGCCTCCTTTCGAACGTTGGCGCGATCAAGTTTTTTCGAATGCAACTCTTCGATAATATGCAGGCGTAACGCTTCGTTGACTACCTGTTGCTCGGGAGTGTCACCAATAAGCGAGAAGCTGGCCAGCTGTTCAGAAAATCGCTCAAGATGTTTTGTATCACCAGAGCCGGACAGTATCTTTCTATCCAGCTCACGGGTAACTGCAGGGTCAGAGGTGCTAGCCAAACCGAAAAATTCCGACGTCAATAACTGTTCTGCCCTCATGCCGGTGACATCCGGCAAGCCAGTCATTTCATTCACCACTCCCGATTCATTTTTTACAAGAACATGCACTTCATCCTTGAGCATTCCGCGCAAGCAAAGGGGGTCATGGGTGGTAAATATAAACTGGACCTGTGGCATGGCTTGACGCAATGCACCAACCACTTGCATCTTCCATCGTGGATGGAGGTGGGTTTCGATTTCATCGATGAGTACAGTCCCGCGCGAGTCCTCCAGATTCCCCCACTCACGTATCATGTTTCTCATGATATCTAACGCCACTGCAAACAACGCTCGATAACCATCGCTCAACTCCATCAAGGAAACATCGCCAGAGGGTGAACTGATGAATATCTCTTTGGATTCCAAACGAACGATCTCTTGGTTTCCTTTCAGATCCAGAATCTCCCGCATGGCTCTCGCGATGGGTACAAATTTTTCTTCGTCTACGGTTTCCAGCCAGTTCATCGAATGGGGAATCGACTTACTCCTGTCAAACAGTGACTCGACACTCGACGCACGTCTAAAATAACCGGTGGAGTTTGACTCATCGCCAAAATTACGATGTGCACCATAGGCAAGTACGAGTCCATTCAAAGAGTCATCACTTACAACCGATCCATCGAGACGTATGTTCACCCTGCTCGTGCGACCACTATCAAACGTTACTTCAATGAATGTTTCATTCTCAGCTGAATTGAATTCGGAGAATTTCGCTTCGGACGATAACGGCCCATTACGCTTGCGAAAAAAATTGAAATCGACATTCAACTGCCCTCTTAACTTTGGACTCATCAGCCCAATGGCGATCGCTTGCAGTATTGAGCTTTTACCTGTCGAATTCTCACCCAGAAGTACCGCCGCAGGCGCGACACCCTTTCTGGACGAACTGTCGGATGCAAAACTCATTTCAAGTTTGCCAATGCCTTTGAAGTTGCTTATTGAAAGTGAGCTGATTCTGGAGAGCTTGTTGTTGGACTCATAATCTTCCAGCTCCACCTCGACACTCCGCATGCTTTTTACTGGAATAAAATCTTTCCCTGTAAGCGCAACGCAAAAATCTTTCCAGCGTTTTTCATCCGAGATTGAAACAAAACCGGCCAACTCAGTTTCGAACTGTCCGCGCTTCAATGGGCTTTTACTACCTGAAACTTCTATCAGTCCTTCAGAAATCCATGTTTTTGTGGCTCCGATATAGACTTTTCCTTCGCTCAGGTGCTTCTTGACTACTCTCAAACATTCTACGTAGTCTAGCCCCCTCAAGGTCCCTAACAACGTTAAAGTCTCATAAAAAGACTCTTCACGATGGGAAACCAGATCACTCCTGTTCAACTTCAGAATATTGATCGTGTGTTTACCCCTTCGGCTCTTGCCAAGGCACCGGCCACCCAGTTTGAAAGACAGATGTTCAAAGACATTGTCACGACATGGATCAAGCAGTTGAGGTTCCTCTTGATCAGCGTCCTCCCATGGAGTGAACGGTGGTATTCGATCTTTCACGGTAGGAAACAGGTTAGCTTTGAATCTTGAGCATTGCATGCACAAAAGGATCAGATTGTTCCATTCGTAAGCATACCAGGCATAATGATCGGCACTGGCCTTAAGCATGTTACCCGCATCACCTTTCGCGTTCATCAAGGGACGGTGATGATGAACATCAACCCCTTCCATTACAATCGACGACTCGCAATAAGCACACTTCCCTTTAAACACTCGAAACAAAGCACTTCTTATATTTTTCGACCTCCAGATCTCAGCATTAAGCTTAGGCCTTCGAGTTAAGCGAGAGTATTCCGGTAGATCGTAGTGTTTTTTCAACTCCGACATTTCGGATGCCAGATTCTCTACTTGCAATGCAGAAGGAATTTCGAAATCGCCCCTGACCACTTCCCTCAAAACCCAACTCCTTGTCTTAATCTTTAGCATCAACTTTTCACAGACTTATTCTGTAAAAACTTGAAGTCGAATTAAATGGCATACTGCCACACCTCATATATCAGGGGCAACTTTTCAACAAGATGCCAACCTCACTGCGTCACCACCACCTTCCCGATCATCTGCGGATGCAACACACAAAAATATTCAAACTCCCCCGGCGTATCGAACACCCAGGAAAAACTGTCATTGGTGTCCAGTGCCCCCGAGCGAAACACCTTGTGGGTTTCAGCCACCGTGTGCGGAATCTGATCGTCATTGACCCACGTCACCTTGGTGCCGACGGCCACGGTCAGGTCTTTGGGGCCGAACATGAATTCCTTGATGTCGATCTTTACTTCCGCCGCCCACACCGGCATTGCCAGCATCAGGCCCATCAGCGCCAACAGTCGTCTTTTCATCGGTCCGCCCTCCGTTAAACCAGTGTCGAATCAATCAACGCCAGCGGGTGATCGCCCTGGGTCGCGCGCACCTCGGTGATCCCCAGGTAATTGCGCAGTTGATCTGCCGCCACGGTCATCGGCCCCGGTGACGGCGCCGCACCCGGTGCGGGTTGCGGATACGCCGTGCCGCGGGCGGTGTGGAAGGTGATGTTGCCTTCGACTTTCTGGATGACCTGGTGAATGTGGCCGTTGAGCACCGTTACCGAGCCGTACTTGCGCAGCATTGCGATCGCCTGATCGCCATCCTCTGTGCCCCAGCCCCACGGCTGATAAATCGTCCAAAGCGGGATGTGGGTGAACACCACGACGGGGGTACTGGTGCTCACCGCGCGCAAATCATCGGCCAGCCAGGCCAGTTGATCAGCGCCGAGGGTGGCTTCATGGCCGGCCTGGAAATTGAAGACATTGATCAGCGCGATGAAGTGCACGCCGTGGTCATCGAAGCTGTACCAGCCGTTGCCTTTGGTGCCCTTGCCGTAGCGTTCCAGATAAAGCTTGCCGCCGCCCTCGTCGAGGGTGTCGTGCTCGCCCGGTATGTAATGCACGGTGGACGGCAGACCTTTGAGCAACTGCGCGGCAGTGTCGAACTCCTCGGCTTTGGACAGGTGGGTGATGTCGCCAGTGTGCAGGATCAACGAAGGCCGCTTGGGCAGCGCGATGACCTTGTCGATCGCCACCTGCAAGGTCTTGACCGGCTCCGGGTTGGCCTCCTTGTTGAAGCCGATGTGCGAGTCGCTGATCTGCACGAAGTGAAAGGTGCTGGCCAACGCCTTGGGATCGCTGACGTTGCCCGATTCATCCAGCGCAAAGGCTTTGGGAATGCCGCCGCTCAGGGCCCAGAGCACCCCGGCCCCGGCCCACGCCGAGCATTTGAGCAGGGTTCGCCGGTCCGGATCGAGTGGGCCGTCGGTGCGCAGTGGGTGTTTTGCTTGAATGTCCATCGGTGTGTCCTCGCGGGCGAACTACAGTGAGGTAGCTGACACGAGTTAAACCTTGCGGCGCGATGCTTTATTCCACGTCAAAAAATAAATCTTTTTGCGCGAATAAAACCCGCTGCAGCACGGTTATAGGGGTGTGACGGTGCGGAACCCACCATGAAGCGATTTGAGGAACTGATTGCGCCGCATCTGGACGCGGCCTACAACCTTGCGCGCTGGCTTACCGGCAACGACAGCGCCGCGCGCGATGTCGTGCAGGAAAGTGCCCTGCGCGCCTTCCGGTTTTTGCAGCGCTTTGCCGATGGCAACGCCAAGGCGTGGTTTCTGACTATTGTGCGCAACGAAAGCTACAGCTGGCTCAAGGCCTCGGCCGGGCATCGCTGGGTCGCCATCGATGACGAGATGGCGGCTGGCGAAGGTCCCCTGAGCCACAGCCAGACCCCGGAACTGCTGGCCATTCACACGGAAAATGCCGCGTTGCTGCAGCAAGCGCTGTGCGCCCTGCCACCGGCGTTTCGCGAGGTGATTGTGCTCAAGGAACTTGAAGACCTGCCCTACAAGGACATCGCCCTGGTGGTCGATATTCCCATCGGCACCGTCATGTCCAGACTGGCCCGGGCGCGTGCCCTGCTCAAGCTCGAACTACTGAAGTTGCACGATCATGAATGAACTCGACTGCACGGTTTGCCAGACACAGTTGCACGGCTATCTGGATCAGGAACTGGATCCGGCCACGACTGCGCGGGTGGCAGCACACTTGAGCAGTTGCGCCGAATGCACGCGGCTGCATGATGAGGCGAAATTGCTCAAGATCAGTGTGAAGCGCCATGCAACGCATTACCCGGCCCCGGCCTCACTGGCGGCCAGCGTATTCGCCGCCGACAAACCCGCGCCCGGCTTGATGCAGCGTTGGCGAAACTGGTTGGCCCCGACGTTTTCCGCCACAGCGCTGGCCCTGGCGATGGTGTTGTATGTCGCCACCCCGGGCAGCGAGCAACCCTTGATCGACGAGGCCGTCTCCAGCCATGTGCGCTCGTTGATGGGCGAACACTTGAATGACGTGGTGTCCTCCGACCGCCACACGGTCAAACCGTGGTTTACGGGCAAGCTCGACTTTTCGCCCCCGGTGTTCGACTACACGGCGCAAGGCTTTCCCTTGCTCGGCGGGCGTCTGGATTATCTGCAACACCAGACCACCGCCGCCCTGAGCTACGGGCATGCCAAGCACATCATCAACGTATTCATCCTGCCCACGACCGAGGCCGACAAAGCCGTGCAAAGCCAAAGCATTCGCGGGTTCAACGTGGTGTCGTGGCAGGCCGCTCACATGCGTTTCGTGTTGGTGTCGGATGTGGAGAAAGCTGAGCTGGAGGCGTTGGGGCAGTTGCTCAGGGCGCAATAGCGTTGCTTCAAGGCAAAATCCCCAGGCATTCACTACGCTTGGAGAACTCGCCTCGGCGCAATCATCACAAAAACCTTGAACATTTCGCGCTGGCCGCTGTTCCAGATGATTCAGATAGCGAATCAAGGACGAGCCTATGGATATCTTCACGCCCGCTGCGCCTGTTCCGCCTCGGCAAAGTGCAATCACCCGCCGCCTGGCGTTTGCAGTCGGCGCGCTGTTTATCGTCGGGGTGATGGCCGCCGTCGGCACCTTGATCGGGATTGCCGCTCGCCTGGACCGTGAGGATGTCGAGCAAACCCGCTTCTACACGGCCCGTGCGCTGGAAAACCGCATCGCCGCGTCCAAAAGCTACATCACCAGCTACGCCGACTGGACCACGGCCTACGAACACTTGCACAGCAAAGTCGACATCGACTGGGCCTACACACAGCAGAACATCGGCAAGACCCTGTTCACCAGCGACGGCTATGACGGTGTGTTTGTGCTGGATCGGGACCGAACCAGATACGCCGTCGTGCAAGGACAACTCGAGGACGTGGACATCAGCGGTCTGCTCCAGGTGTCTGCCGCATCGCTGATTGATCAGGTGCAAAGTCAGGCCGACCTGACTGTGCCGATCAACACCTACTCGCTATTCGACGGCTGGCCGGCACTGGTCACGGCCGCAGCGATCCTGCCCAACGACGAGCGCCCGCTGGGCGATCCGAAGCAGACCTCGGTGCTGGTATTTGTCGACAAACTGACACCCGCCAAACTCCAGGCGATCAGCACCGCCTACGGCCTGCAGAACCTGGCCCTCACACAGGCTGACACACTCGCTGACGAACAGCCTCGGGTGCCGCTGGGCAACATCGGTTACAGCCTGAGCGCGGACCTCGAACGCCCCGGCCAGCAACTGTTGTGGTCGTTGCTGCCGACGCTCGGCGGCGTGCTGGTGGTGCTGATGCTGTTGACCGCGTACTTCTTGCGCCACGCGTTGCGTTCCTCAACCTATGTCGACCAGAGTTTCAGCACGCTGCAGGCCTCGAATCAGGCACTGGAAGCGGCCAATCATGCGCTGGAAGCCAGTGAAGAACGTTTTCGCGCGGTGGCCGAAGCGGCGTCGGACTGGATCTGGGAAGTCGATAACCATTTGTGCCTGACCTATCTTTCGGCGCGCTTCAGCGAGGTGACCGGTTACCCGCAAGCCCAGTGGCTGGGGCAAGGCATCGGACAATTGGTCTCGTGCGACACCACACCGCTGGAGCTGTGGCTGAAAAAGCTCAGCGAAGACAGCAATGCCAGCGACCTGCGTTGCACCTACCGCGATCACGCCGGGCAGCAGCGTCACTGCCGATTGTCGGCGCGGCCGATCATCGACAAGCACGCCGTGAGCGGCTATCGCGGTACTGCCAGTGACATCACCGACGAAGTCGCCGCCCATGCGCAAATCCAGCACCTGTCGATGCACGATGCCCTCACCGGCCTGCCCAATCGCAACCAGTTGGCGCGCTATCTGGATGACGCACTGCTGCTCAAGGAACACGCGCCACCGCTGTCGCTGCTGATGATCGACCTGGACAATTTCAAACCGATCAACGATTCACTGGGCCACCCGGCCGGTGATGCGGTGTTGCAGGAGGTTGCCAATCGCCTGCGTGAATGCACCCGCGAGCACGATATTGTCGCGCGTCTGGGTGGCGACGAATTCGTCGTGGTCCTCAATGGCATGGACAGCCGTCTGGAGGTCGACCGGTTCTGCACGCGGCTGGTCGAAAGCCTGCACCAACCGCTGATCTTCGAACATCATCCGCTGCACGTGGGCGCGAGCATCGGCATTGCCCTGAGCCGGCGTCAGGGCTTTGTGCCCAGTGAGCTGATTCGCTGCGCCGACATCGCGCTGTATCAGGCCAAGTCCGAAGGCAAGAACACCTGGTGCTATTTCGAAGCACACATGAGCGACCAGATCCAGACGCGCCGGCAGATGGAAAGCGACTTGCGCGGCGCGCTGAAGAACGACGAATTCGTCCTGCACTACCAGCCGCGCTACACGGTCGACGGCAAGCACATCGTCTCGGTCGAAGCCCTGGTGCGCTGGCAGCATCCGACCAAGGGGCTGCTCGGGCCGGACCTGTTCATCGGGCTGGCGGAGCAGACCGACCTGATCGTGCCACTGGGCCGCTGGGTGTTACGCGAAGCCTGTGAAACCGCCCTCACCTGGCCGTCGGACATCCTGCTGTCGGTCAACCTGTCGCCGGCGCAGTTCGCCCTCAGCGATGTCGTCGAAGACGTGCGCGAAGCACTGGTGCAGACGCGTTTTCCGGCCAGTCGCCTGGAACTGGAAATCACCGAGAACGTGATGCTGGTCGACACCGACGGCGCGCTGGCCACCATGAATGCGCTCAAGCAACTGGGCGTGCGCCTGAACATGGACGACTTTGGCACCGGCTACTCATCCCTCGGTTACCTGCGCGCCTATCCGTTCGACGGGATCAAGATCGACAAGCGCTTCATCGCCTCGATCAGCCACGGCGCCAACGATCGCGCCGTGGTGCAGGCAATCATCGGTCTCGGCAAGGCCATGGGCCTGACCGTCACTGCTGAAGGCGTGGAAACCGAAGAACAACTGGACATTCTCGGCAAGGACCAATGCAACGAGGTTCAGGGGTATTTCATGAGTCGGCCGATCGACAAGGCGGCGTTCGCGCAGTTGCTGAACAGTGCCAGAGCCGAGCCGGCCGATCATTCGCCGCCGAAGAAAGGCCGCGTCATATAACACTAGAGATACCAGCGATACTCCCGCGCACTGATCTCCTGCATGAACGCCAGGTGATCCTGGCGCTTGTTCTCGCAATACACGTCGATGAACTCGGCGCCCAGTCCCGCGCGCAATTGCGGTTGATTCTGCAGGGCGCGCACGGCATCGAGGATTTCGCTGGGGAAAGCGATGCCGCTGTTGCGGTCGTCGTTGAGTGGCGGGATCGGTTCCTTGCCGGTTTCCAGCCCGTGTTCCAGGCCCACCAGAATCGCCGCCAGCACCAGATACGGGTTGGCGTCGGCGCCGGCCAGACGGTATTCGATGCGCAGGTTTTTTGAGTCCGACTCGGGAATGCGCAGGCACGCGTCACGGTCCTCGTAACCCCAACTTGCCTTGGTCGCGGTGTTCACCGTGCCGCTCAAGCGACGCATGGCATTCTGGTTCGGCGCGAAAATCGGCATGCTGTGCGGCAGCAAGTCCAGGCACCCGGCCACCGCATGGCGCAGCGGCTGTTGGTGATTGGCGGCCAGCAGGTTATTGCCTGCCGCGTCATACAGGCTGACGTGCACGTGCATGCCGCTGCCCGGATGCTCGACGTACGGCTTGGCCATGAAACTGGCGCGGTAGCCGTGCTTGAGCGCAACACCACGGGTGCTGCGACAGAACAGCGCCGCCCAGTCGGCGGCACGCAGACCGTCGTCCAGATGCCCAAAATTGATCTCGAACTGCCCCGGCCCCAGCTCCGCGGTAATGACCGTGGCGTCGATGCCTTGGGTCCGCGCGGCTTCGACCATCTCATCCAGCACCGGGGCGAAACGCGACAGGCGCTCGATGTGCATGTTCGGCTGATCATCGGCATCGTGGCTCAGCTCGTCGCGAGGGAATTGCGGCAGGCCGTCGCGCAGCTTCTTGTCGAACAGGTAGAACTCCAGCTCGAACGCCACCACCGGATGAATGCCTTTGCGCGCGAGGCGATCGAGCACCTGTGCGAGCACTTCACGGGGTTCGAACTCGATCGGCTTGGCGGTGCCATCGGAGGTGATCAGCATCTGCCCCAGCGGCTGTGCTTCCCAGGTCACCGGTTTGAGTGTGCCCGGGACGAGGCGGCGCGCGGCGTCCGGGTCGCCGTCGTTGAAGCAGTAATCGCCGATCTTGAACAGGCCGCCCTGCACGCCCAGCAACACGCAGTTTTGCGGCAGTTTGAGCGCGCTGCCTGCAGCGACTTTTTCGAGCATGTCCACCGGATAACGCTTGCCGTAGAAATGCCCGGGAATGTCCAGGGAAATCAGGTCGACATAACGCACCTCGGGGTAGCGTTGGCGAAACGCACGCACTTCAGCGAGCAGGTCAGAGCAGACAGCGTCCATCGTCGGTGTTCCTTTTGTTGTTGTCAGGTGTAGACCCAGAGCACGCGCGTGAGCTGCTGGGTGAGGTTGCCGTAGCGGCAACGGGTGTGGCTGTCGAATTGAAAGCTGTCGCCGGCACGTAGCGCGACCGGGTCCTCGTCATCGCCCAGCCACAAGGTCAGTTCGCCTTCGAGGACATAGCCGCCCTGCTCCGAACTGTCGCTCAGGTGCCGGTCGCCGCTGCTAGCGCCCGGTTCCAGATGACTTTCGAGCATGGAAAACGAAGCGCGCATCTGCGGCGACACCAGAATGTCGGTAATGCCGTTGGCGTAATACAGCGTGCGGCGCTCGTCGGGGCGGGTGACCCACGGCACCTGTTTGGGTTTGGGCAGGCTGTAGAAATAGGTGGTCGGCACGCCCAGGGTTTCGCTGATCGCGGTCAGGTCGGCCACCGTCGGCCGCGACAGACCGCGTTCGACCTGCGAGAGAAAGCCCACCGAACGGCCGATTTTGTCGGCCAGTTCTTTCAGGGTGTATTTCTTGTGCTTGCGCAGGTCGTGGATCAGGATCGCCAGCGCAGCGATTTCTTCTTGCTTGTTCATGGCCGGGGTTCCAGAAAATTTTTCATCAAATGCTGTCGCGCAGTCGATACCAGGCCTTGCCGATGGCTTCCAGCGGTGCGGCGAGGTATTTACCGCCGGGAAAGCTGCCATTGCTCAGGCCCTGATACAACGCCAACTCATCGTCTTTACCGAGAATGGCGTCCGACACTGCGCGGGCGGCGGCCAGTGTCGGCAGCACACCGTGGCCCGAGTAACCCTGCAGCCAATAGCGCTGGCCGTCGCGACCAATGTCCGGGGTGCGCTTGATCGTCAGGTCGATGTGCCCGCCCCAGGCAAATTGCAGCCCGACGCCTTTGAGCTGCGGGAATACGCGCTCGAGAAACGGCCGGGTCGCCGCCGCGATGTCCTTGGGCATGCCGCCCAGATAGGTGCAGCCGCCCCCGAACAACAAGCGGTTGTCGGGCGTGCGGCGGAAGTAATCGAGGACAAACTGGTTGTCGGTCACGCAGACGTTGCTCGGCAGCAGCGCCGTGGCTTGCTCCGGTTTCAGCGGCGCGGTGGCCACCTGATAGGTGCCGACCGGCAGAATGCAGCTGGCGAGTTGCGGGTCGAGTTCATCGAGATAGGCGTTGCAGGCCAGCACCAGCACGTCGGCCTTCACCGAACCACGTGCGGTGTTGACCTGGAAACCATCGCCCTCAGGCTGATAGCTCAATGCTTTGCTTTGCTCGTAGATGCACCCGCCGGCACGCTCAAGGGCGGTGGCCAGCCCGAGGGCCAGTTTCAGCGGATTGAGGTGTGCGCCTTCAGCATCGTAGAGCCCGGCCTGATAGCGCTCGCTGGCGACCCATTGCGGCAGATCTTCACGGGGAATGAATTGCAGGCCGTCGTGGCCCCACTTGTGACTGGCTTCGTGTTGCCATTCAGTCAGCAGGCTGACCCGACGCGGCATCACCGACGTCCACAAATGCCCCGGGCGATAGTCGCAATCGAAGCCGTGACGCCCGGGCAGTGCGCGCAACTCCTGCGCGGCCCAGCGCATGCCGCCCCACAGGCGCTTTGCCCGCTCATGCCCCAGCGCTGCTTCCAGCGGTGGCATGTCGCACGACCAGCCCAGAATCGCCTGCCCGCCGTTGCGCCCGGATGCGGCCCACGCCACGCGACTGGCCTCCAGCACGGTGACGCGCTTGCCCGCCAGTGCCAGGCGCAACCCCGTGTGCAAACCACTGAATCCCGCGCCGATGATCACCACATCGCTGTCCTGCGCGCCTTCGAGCACCGGTCGTTGGGTGAGGATATCGGCGCAACTGTGAGCGTAGTAGCTGTCGACATGGCGCTGGGATTGCTGAAACATTGGCGGCCTCGTGAAATTCTGTTCTTGTATTTTCATGAAAATCTACAGAACAAATTTCATATCGGCAACAGACAACTGAGTCCTCCAGCGGGATCAGTGCTCCAGCGCATAACGCCGGCAGTGCTCCAGATAGCCTTTCTCATGCCTGCCCACCAACTGCACGACACTCGACCACAACCACGACGGTGCATCCAGGGTCTTTGAGCGACACGCTTGCAGTTCGCGCATCCACGAGGCCCGTGTGCTCAGGTCCATCTGCCGGGCATGCGCCAGTCCCACGACGCGGGCCAGATACCCGGCGGCCAACATCGCATCGGTCTGGCTCAACTGATCCAGCTCCAGTTTCATGTCTTGAGGCAGCAGTTCACGAATGAAGAAGCCATGGTCGAGCACCCGGGCCGCAATCATCCGATTGCCAAGGCCCGGCGAGAGAAACCGCGCACCCTCGACGACCCGCTTGCCGTTGTCTCTGGGCATTGCCGCCCGGGCCACCCGCGGGGCCGCAGCGGCGACCGCTTCCTTGATGTCGAGCAAGCAATACTCTTCGTCATCGCCATCGCCCACCCCGAGTAAAACCGCATAACGCTTGAGCCCCAGCGAACTGCAGCCTTTGACCCAATAGGCCGAGTCGAGCATTTTCACTCGATCATCCTTCGAGCGGCCCTTCAGTGACGTCACCAACGTGTGCAGATCTGGCGTGGCGCACAACGTCTTCAACGCGCTGCGCTCCTCGCGCGACAACGACCAGAAATGCTTGCCCAGCGGAATAGTCGGTTTAGTGTTTTCGATGCGCTCCTGGGCCAAATGCTTCCAGGTGCGCTGCACCGCGCTGCGCATCCCGGCTTTCACTTGCGCGGGGCGTGGCGGTTCTTTATCGACGTCTTCTTCAAACGCCTGCTCGTAGCCGCGCATCATTTCTTCGAGCATCCGCGCAGTCGCCACGCCGGGCAGATCCGAGCCACGGGCGGCGGTGGCCAGGGACAAGGCCAGACGGACCAGATCATGCGCAGGATTGCCGATAACGGTTTGGTCGAGGTCGCGGATGTGGATATCGATGCGCCCTTTCAAGTCGCCCGTCGGCCCCAGGTTCCCGGCGTGACAATCGCCACAGATCCACACTGCCGGCCCTTGCGGCAGGCGGCGTCCCGGCTGGCTGTGCAGCCACTCGTAAAACTGCACCGTACTGCCGCGCACGTAAGCGTGCGCGGAGCGGGCCATTTTCAGATTGCGAAGTTGTGACAGCGGTTCAAGGCGTGCGGAGGGCCGTGGGGTTTTCATGGACGCTTCTTGCAGTGAATGTGTCCTGTTGACCGCTCGCCATGGCTGAATGTTTCAAAGTATTACAAAGGCAGCTCGACCCGCGCCAACAAGCCACCCCCGTTGCGATTACTCAACGTCAGCTCCCCGCCCTGCTCCCGGACAATGGCCCGCGCCGACGACAAGCCCAGCCCGACGCCACCGGTTTCACGGTTACGCGAGGTTTCCAGGCGGAAAAACGGATCGAATACCCGTTGCAGCGATGCTTCGGGAATTCCCGGCCCGTCGTCACTGACGTCGATACAGATGCTGTAACCGTCACTGCTCAGCGCAATGCATGGCTGCTGCGCATACTTCTCGGCGTTCTCCAGCAGGTTGACGATCACCCGTTTGATCCCCAGCGGGCGTCCCTCATACACCAGATGTGCCGGGCCGCTGAAACCGATGGCGATATTCTGGTCGCGGTAGTCGTCGATGATCGTCTGCAGCAACTCCGACAGGTCGAACGCGGTGGTTTGCTCCGGTTGGGTGTCTTCACGGAAGAACGCCAGTGCGGCGTTGATCATCGATTGCATCTCTTCAATGTCGCGGATCAGTTTGTCCTGATGATCAAAATCTTCCATGAACTCGCTGCGCAGGCGCATCCGGGTCAGCGGAGCGCGCAAATCGTGGGAGATCGACGCGAGCATGTGCGTGCGCTCGCTGATGTAATGCTGAATCTGCGCCTGCATGGTGTTGAAGGCGATGATCGCCTGACGGATCTCGTCCGGGCCTTCGATCTTGATCGGCGGCGCACGCAGATCGCCGCCAAAACGTCGGGCAGCGCTGGCGAAACGCTGCAGCGGCTGGGCCAGTTGCCGTGTGGCAAGCCAGGCCACCAGCACCGTGGCGATCAGGCCGAGGGCGATGATGATCGCGATGCGTGTGCCGATGTCCAGTCCCCAGGAGCGCTCGCGCGAAGAGAACAGCAACCAGCTGGCATCGGGCAGTTGAATCAGCGCCGCATAGCGCCCCAGCGGGCTGCCGCTCGGCCAGTCAGCGGGGTTGAACACCCGAATCTGTCGATCATCGCCCAACAACTGATGCAACACCGATGTCTTGCCTGCCGTGAGTGGCGTACCACCCGAGGGCAATCCGAGGTCGTCGCGTTGCGCACTCCACATCACCTCCTGTGTCAGGCCGTTTGCCGCTTGCGCCAGTTGCCGGCGTAAAGGTGCCGGTGCGGCCTCGATCACCTTGACGGTAGCGGCAATCTGCTCCAGCAATCCGGTGCGTTCAATGGGCGGCCGCGCCCAGGTTCCCGCCACCTCCACGAACAGGAAGTTGAGCGCCAGCGAAGCAAGCATGGCCGCGACGATGGTCAGGGCGATACGCCGACTCAGCGGATCACGGCGCAAGAAGCGGCGAATCATGAACGAGTGACCTTGGCCGTGAACATATAACCGCCGTTGCGCACAGTGCGGATCAGGTCAGGGCGTTTGCTGTCCGGTTCGATCTTGCGCCGCAGGCGGCTGACCTGCACGTCGATGCTGCGATCAAAGGCGTCATGGCCCTGGCCGCGAGACAGGTCGATCAGTTGTTCGCGGGTAAGGATGCGCTGCGGGTGCTCGAGAAACACCACCAGCAGGTCAAACTCGCCACCGGACAGCGGAATCATCACGTTTTGCGGCGAGCGCAGTTCGCGGCAGGTGATGTCCAGGTGCCAACCGGCGAAAGCGACTACCGGCCGTGACGGCTCGCTCGCAGGGCCGACCTGCTCACCGGCGCGGCGTTGCACGGCGCGCAAGCGGGCCAGCAGTTCACGCGGGGCAAACGGTTTGGTCACGTAGTCATCCGCACCCAGTTCGAGGCCGACGATGCGATCACTCAACTCGCCCATGGCGGTCAGCATGATGATCGGAATGCCCATCTGCGCCCGCACTTTCTGGCACAGGCTCAAGCCACCCTCGCCGGGCATCATCAGGTCGAGAATGATCGTGTCCGGGCGCTGTTGCGCAATCGCCGCCCACATCGCCGCGCCGTCGACGGCCACATCGACTTCGTAGGCGTGCTGGACGAAGAACTTCTTCAGCAAGGCGAGAATTTCCACGTCATCGTCGACGATCAGCAGTCTGCTCACGTTCACAGGATCCCAAGGCCAAAAAAAGAACGCATCTAAAACTATTCCGGCGCCCGGGTCATTTATTTCAATCGTGCAACATTCCGTCGTCCCGGACATCAAGCGGACATTGTGCGGCAAAAACCCTCTGCCACCCTGCACGCCTTCCAAAACAGGGGGCATTTCATGAAGGCTTTGCACAGCAGGTATACCGCCGAGGGACACGACGCCCGTTATCCGTTGATTCTCAGCCAACGCACCACGGCGCCTGAGCACGATACGCCGCTGCTGTTCCAGGAGTTCTGCCTGGGCCTGTCAGATGATCAAAGCCGCATCGTCTTGCGCCGCTATTTCGAACAATACGGGCCTTCCCAGGCGCAATGGGTGGAGTACGTGCATTCGATCCCGACCGCCGATCTCATCCACTGGATCATGACCCACGGTCAACTGCGCATCGAGTGCTCGGACAACACCCCGCCGCTCTCCTCCCCAACCACCGCCCGCGCTTGAACGACGCGGGTGCAAAGCGCAAAACAAGGATTCGCATGATGAGAAGCCATTGCTTGATGACACTGTTGTGTACAGCGTCTCTGAGCCTGTCGGGTTGCAGCAGCAAAACCGTCGAACCGGAGAAATACAGCGGTTTCCTGCATGATTACAGCGTGCTCAGCGAACACAAGTCGCCATCAGGCCTGCCGGTTCTGGGTTGGGTCAGCCCTGCGCTGGCCCGCGGCCGTTACACCCAGGTCTATCTGGCGCCGAGTCAGTTCTACCCCAGCGTCGAGCCGACGCAGCGGATTCCGCTGAGCACGCTGTCGGGCGTCACCGAGTACTACGACGCGGCCCTCAGACTCGAACTGGGCAAGGTCATGCACCTGGTGTCCAGACCCGGCCCGAATACCCTGACCGTCAGACCCGCAATCACCCGCGTGTCCGCCAGCACGCAGAGCCTGCGTTTCTATGAATGGCTACCGGTGACCCTGGTCGCCGCCGGCGTGAGCACCGCCACCGGCATTCGTGACCAGGACAGTGAAATCGCCACCGAAGTCTCGTTCGAAGACGGCTCCACCGGCGAAGTGGTCGCCGAAGTCGTACGCAAGGGCACTGGCCTGGCACTGGAAAACGACAAGCAGGTGCTGACCGCCGATGACGTCAAAGGCGTGCTGGACGGTTGGGCCAGTGATCTGGGCAAGTCATACGCGGCGATTCGTCGCTAACCCCATGTCCTGCTTCACTGCGCAAAGTGCTTCACGGCCGCATCGATAAACCGGCGAACCTTGGCCGTTTTCTGCCGGTTCGCCGTGTACAGCAGATGCATCGCTCGGCTGGGCGCCTCGAAACCCTCAAGTAACTGAACCAACGCTCCCGCACGCAAGGCCGGCTGAAGAAAATCCGCCGGCCCCAGCACGATGCCGAAACCATCCACCGCCGCCGACAGCAAGGCTTTGCTCTCGTTGACGTGCAAACGGCTGGTCACCGGCACGCTATACGCCTGCGACCCCTTGAAAAACTGCCACTCACGATCAGCCGGCCGCGACCAATAGGCGTAACCGAGGCACTCGTGTGCCTGCAAATCCTCCGGCACACGCGGTGTCCCGCGCGCCGCCAGATACGCGGGCGACGCGCAGACCACCAGTCGATAGGGGGCCAAGGGTCTGGCCGTCAGGCTGGAGGTGGCCAGGGGACCGATCCGGAAAGCCACCTCAAAGCCCTCTTCCACCAGATCCACGGCGCGGTCGGTCAGATGCAGGTCGATTTCCACTTCGGGAAACTCCCGCAGAAACCCGGTCACGAAGGGCATCAGGCTATAGGAACCAAAGGTCACGGGCGCACTGACCTTGAGTTTTCCACGCGGTGTGTCGCTCATGATTTGCGCCAGTGAATCGGCGGCCTCGGCTTCAGCCACAATGTGCTTGCAACGCTCGTAATACGCACTGCCCAGTTCGGTCAGACTCTGCCGGCGCGTGGTGCGATTAAGCAGCCGCGCACCCAGCCTGTGTTCAAGCGCCGCGACATGCTTGGCGACCATCTGCGCCGACATGCCCAAGCGTTGAGCGGCACTGGCGTAAGAGCCTGCTTCGGCAGCCATTACAAAAGCCGCCATGCTGCCAAGACGATCCATTCGAAACTCCTGTTATCGAAAGCAAGTAACAAACCGCAATTTATCAGCATCTGGTTAGCAATCATCATAGGCCCTTCAAACCCGATCAAGGAGCACGTGATGCGTATTGGAATTGTTGGAGCCGGATTCATAGGGCGCGCCGTGGCGCAATTGCTGATTGCCGCCGGGCATGAAGCAATGCTGAGTAACTCGCGCGGGCCGCAAACCATGAGCAGCGTGCTCAGCGGTATCGCCGGCTGCCAGATCGGCAGCGCCGAACAAGCGGTGCAGTTTGCTGATGTGGTGCTGGTGGCGATTCCGTTCGAGCACTACCCCAGCCTGCCAAGCGCATGGTTTGTGGGCAAAACCGTGCTGGACGCCAACAACTATTACCCCGATCGAGACGGCCATATCGCGGCCCTTGATAATCATCAAAGCACCACCAGCCGGTTGCTCGCGCAGCACCTGACCGGGGCAACGGTGGTCAAGGTGTTCAATGCCATCCTTGCCGGTGATCTGCTCAAGGACGCACGGCCGGCACATTCGAACGAGCGCCGGGCGTTGCCAATTGCAGCTGATGATGCGCAGGCCAAGGCACTCGTCAGTCAGCTTCTGGATGAAATCGGTTTTGATGCGGTCGACGCAGGAAACCTGGATGAGAGCTGGCGATTCGAGCGGGCCAAACCGGCCTATTGCATTGCATTCGACAAGGCCGGCCTGGTCCACGCCTTGGCAGCAGCCGAGCGCAACGTCGAATTGCCCCGCCGCTGGTAACGCCACGGAAGCCGCAAACCGGCTGCCTGCGGGGCGGCCGGTGTTCTGGGGCGGGGATTATCGGGTTGGGGTTTCGGTGATATCGAACGTGCAGTTGACCTTGCGGGGCGGTTCTTCGTTTTGTTGGAAGGCGCCGGTTAGCGTGCCTTTTGCGTGGGTTTGCGTGGGCAAGGAGGCAAAGGTCACTTCGCCGCTTCTTGCGTAAAAGAATCCGAATGGAGAGTGAAAGTAAAGCGCTTGAACCTTGCTGTCTGACCTTCCCAGTGGGTGCGTCAGGCCCTGCAAATCAGCATCGATGATCAGGGTGATATGTTCTGCGCCAATGGGCGGATGAGTGCGGCCAACGACCTCGAGATAAGGTTTACCGTCAACTTCCTTGTGTTGAATACCGACTTCAACGGCTTTGAAGTTTTCCTTGTCGACCGTCCCCTCGAATGTCCCTTTACCTGCCAGGTGTGCAACGGTAATGCCGGTGAGATCGAAGATGCCTGCGCTCACGGAAATAATCTCGTCCGGGCCGGAGTGAACCCTGTAATCGAACGAACCCCACATGCGCGCGGTTTTCCAGTCGTAGTGCACTGTAAGCACACCCTCGTATGAGCCCAGGGAAACGCCTTCTGGAAAGTATGAATAGCGCCCTTGTGTTTTGCTGTCGGGCGAGGGTTTCAGCGAAAACCGGTTTTCCGTGCCGTCATTTGAAAGGGTATTGGGAAACCAGAGTTCAATCACCCTGAAAGTCTGGACGTCGTGCCTCATGGTGGCGCTGATCCTGAACTGTTCTGCAGTCTCCCTTATTTCCAGTTCTGTTCTAGCGATGAATGCCAGTTTGCCGTCTCTGTCCTCAATCGTTGCCTGGACATTGCCACGGGTGTTGTGCAGTTTTTCAGGTTTCATTGCGCGGCTCCCCTTTGGGTTATCTCCCGGACACAAGGGAGAGCAGGAGCGTAAGTCGCTTTGGCCGCCGACATAACTGTCAGAGTTGACAGGTACCTCTACCGTCCGGCTGCTGCGCGCAAGCTCTGCACGCCAGGTTCACCTCTCCAGCATGCCGTGACACAACAGCGTCAGCACCCCGCGCATGTGCAAGGCATGCGCTGGTCGATCCGGCACTTCCTGGGTCGCCAGACGAATGAACGCCATGTTCGCGTACTGGTTGAACAGCGTCGCGGCCACCTCCAGATCGACCGATGCACGCACCTTGCCCTGCGCCTGAAAATGCCCGAGCAGCGCCTTGGTCTCTTCAATCACTGCCACATTCCACGGGCTCAAGGCCTGGGCCAGTTCACCGGTCAGCAGGAACGGCGCCAGTTCGCGCCACAGGGAGGCCGGCATTGCCTGCAGCTGGTAATCGGTCATCAGCCCTTCGAACTCGCACAGCGCCTCCAATGGATCGCTGTCGTCATCCAGATTGGCCCGCGCATCACGCATGGCCTGCTCGTCGGGCTGCTTGAGTAACGCCAGCAGAATCTCCTGCTTGCCGCCGAAGTAATTCACCACCGTCGGCGCGGACACCCCGGCCTGCACCGCAATCTGGTCCAGTGTGGTGGCTGTAAAGCCGTTGGTCTTGAACAGCTCAAGTGCCGCTTCGGCAATCACTTGCCGGCGCTGTTCCTTCTGCCGCTCTCTGAGTCCGCTCATGTTGCCTCTGATGATCCTTGCCAATGGCGCTCAGCCTACGGATATCTTTTTTCACCGACAAATATTTTCTTTACAAAAATATTTTAAAGTGACAAATATTAGCCGTGCAGCGCTGGAATGAACGCACTCACCCGCCCCATTCTCTGGAGATCAGCCATGTCCGCCGAATTCGATCCGACCCGCAGTACCCGCGATTATCAGGCCGCCGACGCCGCCCACCACATTCATGCGTTCGTCGACCAGAAAGCACTCAACGAGGAAGGCCCGCGGGTAATGGTCAGCGGTGATCGCCTGGCGTTGTGGGACAACGACGGCAATCGTTATCTCGACGGCATGTCTGGCCTGTGGTGCACCAACCTCGGTTACGGGCGCAAGGACCTGGCCGCCGCCGCGACGGCACAGCTGGAACAACTGCCCTACTACAACATGTTCTTTCACACCACTCACCCGCAGGTGATCGAGTTGTCGGAACTGCTGTTCAGCCTGTTGCCCAAGCACTACAGCCACGCGATCTACACCAACTCCGGCTCCGAAGCCAACGAAGTGCTGATCCGCACCGTGCGCAAGTTCTGGCAGGTGATGGGCCAACCCGATAAGAAAATCATGATTGGCCGCTGGAACGGCTACCACGGTTCGACCCTGGCCGCGACGGCGCTGGGCGGCATGAAGTTCATGCACGAAATGGGCGGCACCATCCCCGACGTGGCGCACATTGATGAACCGTACTGGTTTGCCCACGAAGGTGACCTCAGCCCCGAAGAGTTCGGCCTGCGCGCAGCGAGACAACTGGAAGACAAGATTCTCGAACTGGGCGCCGACAAGGTTGCCGCGTTCGTCGCTGAACCGTTTCAGGGCGCCGGCGGCATGATCATCCCGCCTGCCACTTACTGGCCGGAAATCCAGCGCATCTGCCGAAAGTACGACGTGCTGCTGTGCGCCGACGAAGTCATCGGCGGTTTCGGCCGTACCGGCGAATGGTTTGCGCATCAGGCCTTCGGTTTCGAGCCCGACACCCTGTCGATCGCCAAGGGCCTGACCTCCGGCTACATCCCCATGGGCGGCCTGATCCTGTCGCGGCGCATGGCTGAAGTGCTGGTGGAAAAAGGCGGCGTGTTCGCCCATGGCCTGACCTACTCCGGGCACCCGGTGGCCGCAGCGGTGGCGATTGCCAACCTCAAGGCGTTGCGCGATGAAGGCGTGGTCACCCAAGTGAAAAACGATACCGGGCCTTATCTGCAGAACTGCCTGCGCGAGGTGTTCGGCAACCATCCGCTGGTGGGTGAAATTCAGGGCGTTGGTTTGGTTGCCGCGTTGCAGTTCGCCGAAGACAAAGCCACCCGCAAGCGTTTCGCCAACGAGAACGACATCGCCTGGCGCTGCCGCACCATTGGCTTTGAAGAAGGCTTGATCATTCGTTCGACGCTGGGACGAATGATCATGGCCCCGGCGCTGATTGCCACCCGCGCAGAACTGGATGAACTGGTCGACAAGACTCGCATCGCCGTCGATCGCACGGCTCGCGAGTATGGCCGCCTGTAAACCGACACCCATTGTGGGAGCGGGCTTGCTCGCGAAGGCGGCCGATGATTCAACACAGATGTTGAATGACACACCGCATCCGCGAGCAAGCCCGCTCCCACAGAGGCTTTTTGAATAGTGCGTAATTGGCGGAAGGCAGCCGGAGTCGAACCTGCCCGGGAACGGATGCCGTCCCCAACCGGGTTTGAAGCCCGGCCGCGCCACCGGGCGCGATTGCCTTCCATTGAACTCAGGGTGCGTCGGCACTGGCCAGCGCGTTGTCGTGGCGGATCACGCGGGATTCGCCGATGCGTCGGGTCAGGCCAAGGCGGTCGAAATATTCCAGATACTGAATACAGCGTTTGCGTCCCAAGCCTAGCGCATCCCGGAACGTTGTCACCTGGATCTGTGGATTTTCCTGTTCCAGCTGCAGCAGTACGCCGGCCATGCGCCGCAGTTGCACGTCAGGCAGAAACAGGTCACGCACCACTTGGTGCATCAGCCCCAGGCGCGCCAGTTTGCGCAGCAACAGGCGCACTGCCGCGTCGTCCTCACCGAGTATTTTTGCGACATCGCGCACCCACGGCGGATCGTATCCGGCCTGTTCGAACAGCGGCTGCAGGCGCAGCCACAGGGTTTCGTCTTCGGCATTCAAACGTACCTGATGATCCGGCAGGTGCAGCCACGGCCCACTGGCGTTGATCGATCCGGCGGCACGCAATTCGTCCAGCAGGCTGGCAAAGGTCGAACGCTCCAGCGCCAGACCGCTGAAGCGCCGCAGACGGTCGCGATCCGGGCCCATCTGGTCGGGTTCCAGCTCATGGAGTTTTGCCAGTTGCTCCAGCACGGTGAACTTCAGTTGTCCCCAACGCTGCACGTTGAACAGCACCGGGCCTTGGCGGGTGTCGATCAGGCGCACGTTGGACGGTAGTGACCAGTCTGCACGCTGACGATTGAACTGACGCTCCAGCCGCTGCGGATCCAGGCCACCGGCGCTGTGGTTGAGCAACACCGGCAGCGCTTGCTCAAGACTGTCGCTGCGCACCAAGGCTTGCAGTTGCGCCATCCGTTCCGGGCTGCGGCGTTGTCGGGCCGGGGCGAACGGGTCGAGCACCTGGCCACCGCCGAGGGTGCGTTGCGCGCTCGGGTCACGCAGGATCACCCGATCGCCCTTCACCGCATGCACCGGGGCGTTGATCAGCAGTTGCGCGAACATGCGCTGGCCGGAGTTCAAGCGCGGGCCTTCGAGCAAAGCCACGCGAGCGATCACGTCCTGGGTACCGAGGTGTACATGCACCGGGCGAAAGTGTTCGAACGTGCGCTCGCCGGGCAGCAGCTGAAACTCGATATCGACCCGTTGCGTCGGTGCGTGCAGCCATTCGGCCAACAGCCATTGGCCGCGATGGATCTGCTCCAGCGTGAGCCGCTCCCCGCTGATATTCAGTGCCACGCGTTGCCCGGCGAAGGCCTGTTCGGCGGGTTGATTCTGCGCATGCAAGCCACGCACCCTGACCGATTTTCCGGACGGCCCGAGCGCCAGTTTGTCCCCGACGCTAACCGTACCCGACAACGCCGTCCCGGTGACCACGGTGCCCGCGCCGGCCACGCTGAAGGCGCGGTCGATGGCCAGACGGAATCCACCTTCGCGGCTGCGCTCATGCACTTCGCCCTGGGTTTGCAACAAACGCTGACGCAACTCATCGACGCCCTGCCCGGTTACGCTCGACACCGCCAGCGTCGGCGCATCGGCAAACGGCCCGGTTTCCAGCAAATCGAGAACCTGGCGTTCAACCTCTTCCACCCTGCCCGGTTCGACCCGGTCACACTTGGTGATCGCCACCAGCGCCCGGGGAATGCCCAGCAACTGGACGATCGCCAGATGCTCGCGGGTCTGCGGCATCACCCCGTCGTCCGCAGCCACCGCCAGCAACACCAGATCGATGCCCTGCGCCCCGGCGAGCATGTTGTGGGTGAACTTCTCGTGGCCCGGCACATCGATGAACCCGGTCAGCCCGGCACCGGGTTTTAGCTGCGCGTAGAGATAACCGAGGTCGATGGTCATCCCGCGTTCGCGTTCCTGCGGGCGGCGGTCGCCGGTTTGCCCGGTCAGGGCCTGCAGCAACGAGGTCTTGCCGTGGTCGATGTGCCCGGCAGTGCCGACGATCACGATTCGACCTGCAACTGCGGCAATTGCGCCAGCCACGCTGTTTCATCGTCGAGCTGACGTAGATCGAGCCACAGCGCATCGTCGTCAATGCGCCCGAGCACCGGGATCGGCAAACCGCGCAGCGCCGCTTCCAGATTCAGCAGACAACGCCCACGCAAACGCTTTGAAACCTGCGGGCGACAACACAGCGCCGCACTCGGCAATCGCGCCACCGGTTGGCTGCCGCTGCCGATCATGCCCAAGGCCTGAACGGCGCTGACCTGCCAGGATTCGCTCAAGAACTCAGCCATCGCCGGTTGTAAACGCGAAGCCTGGGCGAAAATGTCGGCTTGCGAGCGAGTCAACAGCCGCAAACTCGGCAGACGTTCCGCGAGGCGATCCGGATCGCGATACAAGCCGAGCACCGCTTCCAGCGCCGCCAAGGTCAATTTGTCCACCCGCAACGCACGTTTCAGCGGGTTCTTCTTGATCTTCGCGATCAGCTCTTTGCGCCCGACGATCAATCCGGCCTGCGGCCCACCGAGCAATTTATCGCCGCTGAACGTAACGATATCCGCGCCATCGAGCAGCGCCTGACGCACCGTCGGCTCGGCCGGCAAGCCCCAACGGGTCAGGTCCAGCAGGCTGCCGCTGCCCAGATCTTCCAGCAATGGCAAACCATGCCGATGGGCCAGCTCGGCCAGTTCGGCGGTGGGCACGCGGGCGGTAAAGCCTTCGATGCTGTAGTTGCTTGCATGCACGCGCATGATCAAACCGCTGCGCGGGCTGATCGCCGCTTCGTAGTCTTTGGCATGCGTGCGATTGGTGGTGCCGACTTCGTGCAGGCGCACGCCGGCGCGGGCCATGATGTCGGGGATGCGGAACGCACCGCCGATTTCGATCAGCTCACCGCGCGAAATGATGCCTTCCTTGCGCGCGCCGAGGCTGTTCAGGGTCAGCAGCACCGCAGCGGCATTATTGTTGACTACGGTGACCGCTTCGGCGCCGGTCAACTCGCGGATCAGGCCTTCGATCAAATCGTCGCGATCACCGCGCTTGCCGCTGGCCAGGTCGAATTCGAGATTGAGCGGATATCGCGCGGCCATCTGCACTGCTTCGATGGCTTCATCCGGCAACAGCGCCCGGCCAAGATTGGTGTGCAGCACCGTGCCGGTCAGGTTGAACACCCGCCGCACGTGGCTGCGCTGTTGTTGCGCCAGGCGCTCGCCAACTCGCCCGGCGAGCACGTCTGGGCTGATTTCGACGGCTGATAATTGCCCGTTCAACACGCTAGAGCGCAACTCATCGAGCAACTGGCGCAAACTGGCCAGCAACGACTCACGCCCATAACGCTCGGCCAACGGCACACAGGCCGGGTGACGCAACAAACCATCAATGGACGGTAAACGCGGGGCAACACTTGCGGACATCAGCCACTCCCGAAAACAAAAGACTTTCCGGCATGACCTGACGCTACGCGTCCAGACACAGCACACCGGCCCCCCATTGTGGGAGGAGGTGCTCGCGAATGCGGTGAGTCAGCTACAAATGATCTGACTCACACGGCCCCTTCGGGAGCAAGCCCCCTCCCACAAGTTTTCAGGAGTGTAGACGTTCTGGTCATTCGTCTCCCGGCGCCAGTAACAGATTCGGTGCCAGACGCTGATATCCATCCTGCGCCAGACGCATGTCGAGCAGCAGGCTGGTGAGGTCCGCCGACAGTGCTTCGCCGTCGGCATCGTTTTCCAGATACAGCAGTTTCAGATAACTGTTACAGCCTGGGCAGACCTCCGCCCGAATCGGCGCCTGATTGGCTGCATGCCGATCATCTTCAAGGCTCAGGTAATCGAGGCCTTTGCTCGACTCGCAATACACGCACTTGACCCGCACCACGTGCCATTCGCAGGCGCACAGCGAACACACCAGATAACGCAGGCCGTTGTGTTTGCCGCGATGGCGGATCACCCCGGCCATCGCCGGTGAACCACAACCCGGGCATTGGCTGAGGCTGTCACCGGGTTTCAGTTGCAGGTTGGGTGCGCTGAGCAGCCAGTGACTCCAGGCCACTTGCAGCCCGGCGCCGAGAAACGGCACCAGTTGCGCCGGCACCATCGAGTACTGGCCGCTGACCAAGGCCACCGCCCATGCGCGCAACTGGCCCGAACTTGCGCCCTGCAGCGTATTCAGCGCATCAACAACGGCGGGCTGTTCAACCGGCTCATAGCGTTTTAGCAAAGCGCCGAGATAAGCCTGCCAACCCTCTTCACGCACCAGCGTATCGGCGGCGAACGGCGGCAAGCCATGTTGCTGACAGGCTTCAATCCTTTGCTGATCAAACGGCGCCGTCAGCGGTGGATCGTCGAAAACCTGCTGCTGCACCCGGCACAACCCGGCGATCAGACGCAGGTAGTCAGCCAGCGCATGCCCTTGGGCCAATTGCTCCAGACGTTGCGCGCGCAAGGTGAACAGGTTGTGCGGTGGCAGGTGCAGAAACGGCGGCGAACTGGCCGCCGCTTCGATTTCCCCGGGTTCAAGAATGGTTGCCAAAGGTCAGCCCTTTTTGGTGATCGGTCGTACCGGCACGTCCGGATTACGTTCATCGCGGGTGATTTCGCGGTACCAGAGTTCGTGGTGTTTCTTCGCCCAGGCACGGCTGACCCAGCCATGCAGCATCGCGTCCACCGAGCCCTTGATCCACAGGCCGGCGTAGATGTGAACGATGATGCTGAGGATCAGCACAAACCCGGCCAGCGCATGCAGAAGCATCGCCCAACGGATCACGGTGATGCCGAAATACGCACTGAAATACGCGCGCCAGATCACCAGCCCGGTCAACAGCAACCCGAGCATGCACAGCAGTAAAGTCCAGAACAGCATCTTCTGCCCGGCGTTGTACTTGCCCACTGGCGGCACGCTTTCTTCATCGTTGACCAACACCCGATCAATGCGGCGCATCCACTTCCAGTCGTTGTCGATAAAGAAATTCGAGCGCCAGAAGCGGAAGACCAGGCCAAGGAACAGCACAAACATCAACACGCCCATGAACGGGTGCAGAATCCGCGTCCACGGCCCGCCACCGAACAGGTTGGTCAGCCAGAACATCGACGGATGAAACAACGCCAGCCCCGACAGCCCGGCCATGAAGAACAGAATCGCCACCAACCAGTGATTGGTGCGCTGGTTGGCGGTGTAACGCAGAATCGTCTTGTTGCTCATGGCCGGTCCTCCCCGCGTGGATCGAAGGTGTGCACCGCCGGATCAACAACGTGCACCGAAGTGTCCGGCGGCGCGGGATGGTCATCTTCTTCGGTGCGGTTCGGCCCGATCCGCACGTAGTGGAAGAATCCGGCCAGCACCGCCGCGCCCATCGCCAGCAGGCCCAGCGGTTTGCTGATGCCTTTCCACAAGCCCACCAACGGACTGATGCTCGGGTCCTGCGGCAGGTTGGCGTAGATCTTCGGCGTGTCGGCGTGGTGCAACACGTACATCACATGGGTGCCGCCGACGCCTGGCGGGTCGTACAGACCGGCGTTGTCGAAGCCACGGCTTTTCAGGTCGACGATGCGTTCGGCGGCGTGTTCCTTCATGTCTTCCTTGCTGCCGAAGACAATCGCCCCGGTGGGGCAGGTTTTCACGCAAGCCGGTTCCAGCCCCACCGCCACCCGGTCCGAACACAAGGTGCATTTGTAGGCCTTGTGATCCTTCTGCGAAATCCGCGGAATGTTGAACGGGCAACCGGTGATGCAATAGCCGCAGCCGATGCAGTGGTCCTGATCGAAATCGACGATGCCATTGGCATGCTTGATGATCGCCCCGGGACTGGGGCAGGCCGCCAGACAACCCGGCTCGGCGCAATGCATGCAGCCGTCCTTGCGGATCAGCCACTCCAGATTGCCGGCGTCGGTTTCGTGTTCGGTGAAGCGCATCAAGGTCCAGGTTTCTGCGCTCAGGTCTTGCGGGTTGTCGTAGGTGCCATGGTTGTGGCGGACCTCGTCGCGCAGCTCGTTCCATTCCGAGCAGGCAACCTGGCAGGCCTTGCAACCGATGCATTTGGTGGTATCGATCAGCTTGGCGACTTCCTGCTGATTCCTCACCGAGGGCGGCACCGTGGTGGTGGCCGAGCGGGCAATGATGTCTTGGCTGGCCATCTATAGATTCTCCATCAGAGCTTCTCCACGTTGACCAGGAATGACTTGGATTCCGGGGTCTGTGTGTTGCCATCGCCGAGAAACGGCACCAAGGTGTTGGTCAGGTAACCGTGTCGCGTCTGACCGGTGAACCCCCAGTGCAACGGGATACCGATCTGATGCACCACCTGACCGTTGACCTGCAGCGGCCGGATGCGTTTGGTCACCACCGCGACCGCCTCGATGAACCCGCGCTTGCAGCTGACCCGCACCCGATCCCCGGCCGCAATGCCCTTCTCCTTCGCCAACACTTCGCCGATCTCGACGAACTGCTCGGGCTGGGCAATCGCATTCAACTTGCAATGCTTGCTCCAGAAGTGGAAGTGCTCGGTCAGCCGGTAACTGGTGCCGGCGTACGGGAAGTCCTTGGCTTCGCCGAGGCTTTCCCAGACCGAATCGAAGATCCGCGCCGCCGGGTTGCTGGTGGCTTTCTTGTTTTGCGGGTGCAGCGGGTTGATGCCGATCGGCGTTTCAAACGGCTCGTAATGTTCGGGGAATGGCCCTTCGTTCATCTTGTCGACGGCGAAGAACCGCGCCACGCCTTCGGGGTTCATGATGAACGGGTTCATCCCGGCTTCCGGTGGCACATCGGCCTTGTAGTCCGGCACGTCGGTGCCGCCCCAGGCCTTGCCGTTCCACCATACGAGGCGTTTTTTCGGATCCCACGGTTTGCCCGAGACATCCGCCGATGCACGGTTGTAGAGGATCCGCCGATTGGCCGGCCACGCCCAGGCCCAGCCCAGGTGCTGGTGCATGCCGTACGGGTCGGCGTTGTCGCGTCGGGCCATCTGGTTGCCGGCCTCGGTCCAGCTGCCGGCGAAGATCCAGCAACCGGACGCGGTGCTGCCATCGTCCTTGAGCTGCGCGAACGCTGCCAGTTGCGAGCCGGCCTTGACCGCCGCACCGCTGGCGTCGGTGAAGTCGACCATGGCGCTGCCGTTGATTTCCTTGGCCAGCTCCTCCGGCGATGGCTCATCCGGAATCTTGTACGGCCACGACAGTTTCAGCAGCGGATCGGCGAATTTGCCGCCCTCGGCCTGATAACGTTTGCGCAGGCGCAGGAACAGCTCGCTCATGATGCGGATGTCGGTCTGCGCTTCGCCCGGGCCGTCGGCACCTTTCCAGTGCCATTGCAGCCAGCGGCTGCTGTTGACCAGCGAGCCGTCCTCCTCGGCAAAGCAGGTGGTCGGCAGCCGAATGACTTCAGTCTGGATCTCGGCGCTTTTCACGTCGTTGTACGGCCCGACGTTTTGCCAGAACTCCGAGGTTTCGGTGGCCAGCGGGTCCATCACCACCAGCCATTTGAGTTTGGCCAGTGCGCCCATCACCCGGTTCTTGTCCGGCAGCGCGGCGATCGGGTTAAACCCTTGGCACATGTAGCCGTTGACCTTGCCCTGGCTCATCAGGTCGAACATCTTCAGGACGTCGTAGTTGGGGATGTCGAGCTTCGGCAGATAGTCGTAATTCCAGTTGTTCTCAAACGTGGCGTTGGCGCCGTACCACGACTTCATCAGGCTGACGTGGAATTTGCTGTAGTTCTGCCAGTAGGACAATTGCCCCGGACGCAACGGCATCTGCGTGCGTTTTTTGATGAAGCCGTTGTAGTCCTGCTCGGCATCGCTGCCCAGGGTCAGGTAACCCGGCAGCGAGTTCGACAACAACCCGAGGTCGGTCAGGCCTTGAATGTTCGAGTGCCCGCGCAAGGCGTTGACGCCGCCGCCCGGCATGCCGACGTTGCCCAGCAGCAATTGCACCATCGCCGCGCTGCGAATGATCTGCGCGCCGATCGAGTGTTGCGTCCAGCCCAGGGCATAGAGAATAGTCATGGTCTTGCCGGGCGTGGAGCACGTGGCAATCTCATCCCAGATTTTCTGCATGGCATCGACCGGCATGCCGCAGATCTGGCTCGCCAGATCAATGTTGTAACGGCTGTAATGCTGCTTCATCAGTTGATAGACGCAGCGCGGGTCCTGCAGGGTCGGGTCGACCTTGGCAAAACCATCCTCACCCAGCTCGTAACCCCAGCCGGACTTATCGGTATAGATGCGCTTGGCCGCGTCGTAGCCGCTGAAAATACCGTCTTCAAAGCCATAGCCGGCCTTGACGATGAACGAGACGTCGGTGTAATTGCGCACGTATTCGTGCTGGATCTTGTCCTCGGTCAGCAGGTAATTGATCAGCCCGCCCATGAAGGCGATGTCGGTGCCGGTGCGGATCGGCGCGTAATAGTCGGCCACCGAAGCGGTCCGGGTAAAACGCGGGTCGACCACGATCAGCCGGGCGGCGTTGTGCGCCTTGGCCTCGGTCACCCATTTGAAGCCGCACGGATGCGCTTCTGCTGCGTTGCCACCCATCACCAGGATCAGATTCGCGTTGGCGATATCGGTCCAGGTATTGGTCATGGCACCACGGCCGTACGTCGGGGCAAGACTTGCCACCGTCGGGCCGTGTCAGACACGCGCCTGGTTATCGAACCCCAGCATGCCGAGACTGCGAATCACCTTCTGGGTGATGTAACCCGCTTCGTTGGACGCTGCCGACGCTGCGAGGAACCCGGTGGTGAGCCAGCGGTTCACCGTTTGCCCGGTAGCGTTCTTTTCGATGAAGTTGGCGTCGCGGTCGGCCTTCATCAGGTCGGCAATGCGATCCAGCGCTTCGTCCCAACTGACGCGGGTCCATGCGCTGCTGCCGGGCTTGCGCACCTGCGGGTATTGCAGGCGGCCCGGGCTATGAATGAAGTCCAGCAGGCCGGCGCCTTTCGGGCACAGGGTGCCGCGGTTGACCGGGTGGTCGGCGTCGCCCTCGATGTGGATGATATTTTGCGCGACGTTCTTCGCGGCGTCGCCCTGGCTGTACATGATCAATCCGCAACCGACCGAGCAATACGGGCAGGTGTTGCGGGTTTCATGGGTGTGGGCGAGCTTGAAGTGACGCACCTGCTCGGCGAAGGCCAGCGTCGGGGCCATGCCCAACGCGCCCAGGCTAGAGCCTGCAAGGCCGATACCGGCGACCTTGAAGAATTGACGACGGCTGAGATCCATCGTGCACTCCTGATCAGGTGGAACCCGGTACTGGTGCCGGGTTTTTTCTGGACAAACACGGTGACGGCAGAAAGGCTGCCGACTTTTTCACTGTAGACAAAGACCACACACTCTGTGTGAAAACCGACCGTCGGCCGTTTGTCGGAACTGTATTCACACCGCTCGTTGCAGGCATGAGCCTGCTTGCGATAGCGGTGGGTCAGCTTGCTCAAATGTTGAATTTAAAACCGCAATCGCGAGCAGGCTCGCTCCTGCATGGGTTGCGGCTTATCATGGCGGCCATGAACAACCCGCCTTCACGAGACCGCGCATGACTTTCGATTTTGATCAGGTATTCGACCGCCACAACACTGGCAGCACCAAGTGGAGCCGCTACCCGGCCGATGTGTTGCCAATGTGGGTCGCTGACATGGATTTCGCTGCGCCGCCGGTGATCATCGAGGCTCTGCAGCAGCGTTTGCTGCACCCGCTGGTGGGTTACAGCGTGGCTCAGGACAACCTGCGTGAGGCCATCGTCGCCGACTTGTGGAACAAGTTCGCCTGGAAGGTCAAACCGCAGGAGTTGATCTTCCTGCCAGGCGTTGAGTCCGGTTTCAACATGGCTTTGAAAGCGCTGGTGCAGCCGCAGCAGAACGTCGTGGTGCAAGTGCCGAACTACCCGCCGCTGCGGCATGCGCCGGGCCACTGGGGGCTGAACAAGGTCGAACTGGAATTCGTCGCCCAGGCCGACGGCACCTGCGCCACCCCGCTGGAGAGCCTGCGCGACGCGCTGAACGGTGGCGGCGCCCTGCTCCTGAGCAACCCGCACAACCCGATCGGCAAGGTGTTCGGCCGTGAAGAGCTGCAAGCCGTAGCCGATATCTGCGCGGCACAGGACGCCTGGATCATCTCCGACGAGATCCACGCCGAGCTGTGCTTCGACGGCCGCGTGCACATTCCGACCGCCTCCCTGAGCCCGGAAATCGCCAAGCGCACGATCACCCTGATGTCGGCCAGCAAGGCTTACAACATTGCCGGCCTCAAGACCTCGTTCATGATCATCCAGGACGCTGCCCTGCGTGAACGCGTCAACCACGCCCGTTGCGGCATGGTCGACAGCGTCAACCCGCTGGGCATGGAAGCGACCCGCGTCGCCTACAGTGAAGGCGCACCGTGGCTCGCCGAGCTGAAAACCTACCTGCAAGCCAACCGTGACTGGCTGGTGGATGCGGTGCGCAGCCGCTTGCCGGGCGTGACCATCAATGTGCCGCAGGGCACGTACCTGGCTTGGCTCGATTGCTCGGCGCTGGAGCTGGAAAACCCGCAGCAGTTCTTCCTCGAACAGGGCAAGGTCGGCCTCAGCGCCGGTCTCGACTTCGGCGATCAACACCAGCAATTCGTGCGCCTGAACTTCGGCTGCCCGCGCTCGCTGCTCGAAGAAGGCATTACCCGCATGGAGCGTGCCCTGACTCACCGCAATACCTGACCCCTCAGATAATCCCTTGTGGGAGCGGGCTTGCTCGCGAAAGCAGTGTGTCAGGCGACATCATCGTTTACCGACACACCGCCTTCGCGAGCAAGCCCGCTCCCACATTGGTTTTGCGGTCATCCAACATCCGATCGAACTCACGGCAAACCGTCCGGGTCAACCGCCCATACCAGCCCTGAGACCTCGGAGACCCGCGATGACCGACTATCCAAAACCACCCTTCCCCGCCCAGGCCCAAGCGGTGCCCGGTTCGCAAAGCAAAATGCAGCCGTCCCCCGATTGCGGCGAACAAAGCTACGTCGGTTCCGGGCGACTGGCTGGCAAGATCGCGCTGATCACCGGAGCCGACAGCGGCATCGGTCGCGCCGTGGCGATAGCCTTCGCCCGCGAAGGTGCAGACGTCGCCGTGGCATACCTCAACGAACATGACGACGCCAAAGAGACCGCGCGCTGGGTCGAGCAGGCGGGCCGCCAGTGCCTGCTGCTGCCCGGCGACATTGCGCAAAAGGCCCATTGCCAGGCGCTGGTCGACAAGACCGTCGAACGCTTCGGGCGCATCGACGTGCTGGTCAACAACGCTGCATTCCAGATGACCCACGAAACCTTCGAAGAAATTCCCGACGAAGAATGGGTGATGACCTTCGACGTC
Organism: Pseudomonas sp. H1h; assembly: GCF_000633255.1. GTDB lineage: Bacteria > Pseudomonadota > Gammaproteobacteria > Pseudomonadales > Pseudomonadaceae > Aquipseudomonas. The sequence continues at coordinate 127,270 of NZ_AYMJ01000008.1, read as the reverse complement.
AACATCACCGCAATTTTCCGTCTGTGCCAGGCGGCGCTCAAACACATGCGCCCCGGCGCGTCGATCATCAACACCAGCTCGATCAACTCCGACCTGCCCAAACCTACACTGCTGGCCTACGCCACCACCAAAGGCGCGATTGCCAACTTCACCGGCGGACTGGCGCAATTGCTCGGGCCGCAGGAAATCCGCGTGAACTGCGTGGCTCCCGGGCCGATCTGGACGCCATTGATCGTCTCGACCATGCCGGATGAAGAAGTGCAGAATTTTGGCGGCAACACCCCGCTCGGCCGCCCCGGGCAACCGGTGGAAGTGGCGCCGATCTATGTGCTGCTGGCCTCGGATGAAGCCAGTTACATCACCGGTCAGCGCTACGGCGTGACGGGTGGCAAGCCGATGCTGTGATCAACCATGAGCTTTGTCATCTGGGTCGCGGTGCTCGGTGCCGTATTGCTGACCCTCGCGCTGACCTCTTCGTACCTGCGCTGGATGCCGGTCACCACCTCGGCTGTGTGCCTGTTGCTGGGGATCGGCATTGGCCCCAGCGGCCTCGATCTGCTGAAACTGTCGGTGGAAAACGCTGCTGTGTGGATGGAGCACCTGACGGAAGTCGCGGTGCTGTTTTCGCTGTTCGTCTGCGGACTCAAGCTGCGTCTGCCGCTGCGCGATAAGCGCTGGCGGATCGCATTCGGGCTGGCGGGGCCGGTGATGGTGTTGACCATCGCCGGGGTCAGCCTGTTACTGCATTGGGGCCTGCAATGGGCTTGGGGGCCGTCGCTGCTGATCGGCGCGATCCTGGCACCGACCGATCCGGTGCTCGCCGCGCTGGTGCAGGTCAACGATGCGCGGGACGTCGACAGCGTGCGTTTTGGCCTTTCCGGTGAAGCCGGATTGAACGACGGGATTGCCTTTCCGTTCGTGATTCTCGGGTTGTTGCTGATTCATGGCGAAGGCAGCCCCGGCGAGTGGCAGGACTGGGTGTTGCGCAGTGTGTTATGGGCGGTTCCCGCAGGACTGCTGACCGGGTACTGGATGGGACGCGGCATTGGTCGGGTGACACTCTCGCTGCGCATCCGTAACGACGACAGTACGCTGAGCCCGAATGATTACCTGGCACTGTCGCTGATTGCCCTGGCCTACGTCGGCGCGGACGCCATCGGCGGTTATGGGTTTCTGGCGGTGTTTGCCGCTGGCCTGGGCTTGCGTCAGGAAGAGGTGAAGTCAACGGGCGCCAGCCAGCCGCCTGCCGAACATCTGGTGCAGCCGGTAGTGGGCCATCAGAACATCGAACCGCAGCACGCTGTACACGGTGATACCGAACGACTGGAAAGCAGTCAGGTCGCCGCCGGGATCATGATGGGCGACATGCTGTCGTTCGGCAGTCTGGTGGAACGGGCGATGGAAGTGTTTCTGGTGACCCTGCTCGGCGTGGTGCTGGTGGCACATTGGGACTGGCGGGCGCTGCTGGTGGGCGCGGTGCTGTTTTGTGTGGTGCGTCCGGCATGCGTTGCGCTGATGCCGTGGGGCGCGCTGCTCGACACACGTCAGCGGCTGTTGATCGGCTGGTTCGGCATTCGCGGGATCGGCAGTCTGTTCTACCTGTTTTATGCCTTGAACCATGGCCTCAGCGCCCCGCTCACCACGCTGTGCACCGACATCACGCTGTCGGTGGTGGCGCTGAGCATTTTGCTGCACGGCATCAGTACTCAGCCAATCCTCGCCCGCTACGAACAACGGCAAAAACGAAAAACCTGATTTTTCCAGCGCATGTTGTTGGGTTAACCCATCAAACTTTCTTCTAAAAATAAATGGATCCCTCTGCAGATTCCGGCAGTCACAACCATAACCCCTCGCTGGATGCACTCGGCGGGGTCCGGCAGGTTCGGTTCCCCTGCGGCTTGCAGCCCATGCAAAGGAATCTTTGAAAATATCAAGGTTACGGTCATGAAAGAATGCTCGACTCCTGCACAAATCAAGGCTTGCAGGGCTTTGGCCCTGGAACGCAATCGTCAATTGTTCGAAGACGCCCACACCCTCAACCGAACGGCTCACGAGCTGTTGGAGGCGGACAATCTGGATATCGAGCAATTTGAGCGCTATCGAGCGCTGCGCCGCAAAGCCGATGCGAAGTTCGAGGAAGCTATCGACCATTTGTGCGTTCTCAACGAGGACTTCCCGCCGATTCCAATGTCGCCGCATCATTCGCAGGAATTGCGTCGGCAGCTTGAAACCGTCGAATAAACCGCACACGAAAAAGCCCGGCTGCAAAGTCCGGGCTTTTTCTTTGGCCGGCGATCAGCCTCCGGGGTTGGTCACCTGAATGTACACCGCATAAATCCCGAGCAGCATCCAGAACGTGGCAAAAATCCACGGTGTGCGCACCGAAAACAACAGCGATTTGCGATAGCCCTTGTGGCTCGACTCCATTTCACTGAACAGCGGCGACTCGTCGTAGGCCAGGCCCATGATCGGCTCGCTGCGCAACAGCTCGCTTTGCTTGTAGTGCCAGTGGTCGATGATGTCGTAGGCCGCGCGTATCCCCGGCCAGGCATTCAGCGAACTGAGCAGCCCGAGCAGCGCCAGAAACGGCGGCACGACGAGGGTGAACAGCTTGCCCCATTCCGGATTGAGATTGGCCATGCACGACGCAAAGGCAATCACCAGAAACGATTGCGCCGCCAGATAGGCATCGGTGCGGTTGGCCAGAATGCTGGTTTCGTACTGGATTTCCTTGCGATAGAAATCCAGCCGTTCCTTGGGGGAGCCGAACATTTTCGCGTTGTGTTCGGTCAGTACGTCTTCGGCAGTGGGCTGGGTCAGGATGCGAGGCAAGGGACGCATGCTCCGGGGCAGGGAAAGTGTTTAGAAGCACCCCGTCACGCACTAGTTCAGCCGGATGTGTGGCCCGTTCATTTCATCGACTGGGCGATGATCTCCACCAGATTGAGTTGGGTGAACGGCTTGGGCAGACGCGGCAGCTGAGCCGCAAAGCCTTCCAGGCGTTCGGCGTATCCGGTGGCCAGGATGATCGGCAGATCCGGTTTGAGCAAACGCACCGCGTGGGCCAGTTGCGCGCCGCTCATCTGCGGCATGGCCATGTCCGTGATCAACAGGTCGATGACCTCGCCTTGATCGAACAATTGCAGAGCCTTGGCTCCGGAGGTTGCACTGACCACCCGATGGCCGAGGTCTTCAAGCAACAACGTGGTGCTGGTCAACACCAACGAGTCATCGTCCACCACCAGTACACTGAGCCGTGGCACCGCCACCGGTTCAGCATTCGTATACACCAATGGCGTGCTCACACCGCCCGCCGCCACCGGCAGCCAGAGCTCTGCCGCAGTGCCATGACCTTTTTGGCTCTTGAGAATGAAGCGGCCGCCGAGTTGCTCGATGAAGCCATGCACCATCGATAACCCCAGCCCGGTGCCCTTGCCCAGGCCTTTGGTGGTGAAAAACGGATCCCGGGCCGATGCCAGGGTCAATTCGTCCATGCCTTCACCCGTGTCGATCAGACTCAGGCAGACATAACGCCCTGCCGCCATCGGCGAATGGCTTTGCTCAAGAACCACCTCCGGTCGTGCGCTGATCACCACGCTGCCACCCTCGGGCATGGCGTCCCGGGCATTGGTCGCCAGGTTGAGCACTGCCAGTTCCAGCTGATTGGTATCGGCCAGCACCGGCTCCAGGTCGGCGGGCATGGAGGTTTCGATTTTGATCCCCGGCCCCAGTGAGCTGCGCAACAGCCCGGTGATGCCTTGCACCAGTTGCGCGACATCGACCGGCTCGGTCTTCAGCTCCTGACGCCGGGCAAAGGCCAGCATGCGTTGGGTCAGCGACACGCCACGCAAGGCACCTTGGGTGGCATTTTCCAGCAGGCGCTTGAGTTTCGGGTCATCACCAACACGCTTGCTCACAATTTCAAGATTGCCGAGGATCACGGTCAACAGGTTGTTGAAGTCATGGGCGATGCCGCCACTGAGTTGGCCGATGGCCTGCATCTTCTGCGCCTGGAACAATGCTTCGCGGGTTTTTTCCAGTGCCTGTTGCGACTGATGAGCCTCCGTCACGTCGCGGGTAATCTTGGCGAAACCGAGCAGGGTCCCGGTGTCGCCGCGGATGGCATCGATCACCACATGCGCTAGAAACCGGCTGCCATCCTTGCGTACCCGCCAGCTCTTGTTTTCGAAGCGACCTTCGCGGGCTGCGATTTCCAGCGCCCGTTGCGGTTCGCCGCGCTCACGGTCCTGTGCGGTGTAGAAGATCGAGAAATGCTCGCCGATGATTTCTTCCGGCAGATACCCCTTGATCCGCTGCGCGCCCTGATTCCAGTTCGACACCCGACCGTCAGGACTGAGCATGTACAGGGCGTAGTCGGTCACCCCCTGCACCAGCAGACGGAACTGCTGCTCGCTTCGCTTGAGGGTTTCTTCGGCCATCTTGCGGTCGGTCAGGTCGCGGGTGATCTTGGCAAAACCCAGCAGCGTCCCGTCCGGATCGATGATCGGATCGATCACCACATGGCACCAGAAGTGTGTGCCGTCCTTGCGTACCCGCCAGCCCTCGCCTTCGAATCGCCCTTCGCCGATTGCCGTGTCCAGCGCCCGTTGTGGCAAGCCGGCCGCGCGATCCTGCTCGGTGTAGAAACGTGAGAAGTGCTCGCCGAGAATCTCTTCCCTTTCGTAGCCCTTGAAGCGTTTGGCGCCGGAGTTCCAACTGGTGATGATGCCGTCCGGGTCGATCATGTAAATCGCATAATCGACCACCGCATCGATCAGCAGACGAAAACGCATCTCCTCGATCGCGGCGGTTTTGCTCGGGTTCTCACTCATCAGGTTCACCGCTGTTTTTTTCCTGGTACAAGTATGCGGCAATCCGGCGCGTTGGGAAGGTGCAAACGCGCTTCAATTCACGGCGTGATCTAAGGAAGAGTCCGCGCCGAGGCACCACCAGCGCGGCAACAATTGCTGGATACGCGGTTCGGCAAACCGGTCGTCAATCAACATCACCACACCGCGATCCTGGCGCGTGCGAATCACCCGGCCGGCAGCCTGCACCACTTTCTGTACGCCCGGATACAGATAGGTGTAGTCGTAACCGGCGCCGAAAATCGCCGCCATGCGCCGCTTCAACTGCTCGTTGACCGGGTTGAGCTGGGCCAGGCCCAAGGTGGCAATGAACGCTCCGATCAGACGTGCCCCGGGCAAGTCGATACCCTCGCCGAATGCCCCCCCCAACACAGCGAACCCGATACCCTGACTCTCGGCTGTGAATTGGTCGAGAAACGCCTGACGCTGCCCTTCGGCCATGCCCCTGGACTGTTGCCACAGGTTGATCTGCGGATGGCGTTCGGCGAGCAGTGTCAGCACCTGTTGCAGGTAATCGAAGCTGCTGAAGAACGCCAGGTAATTGCCCGGGCGCTCACTGAACTGGCGGGCGATCAGTTCGACGATCGGCTCCAGCGACGCCTGGCGGTGGTTGAAGCGCGTGGAAATCCGGCTGACGATCTGCACCTGTAACTGTTCGGCACTGAACGGTGATTCAACGTCAATCCATACCGTGTCGACGGGCGTGCCGAGCAAGTCGGCGTAATAGTGCCGCGGGCTCAGCGTCGCGGAGAACAGCACGCTGCTGCGCGCCGCTTTCAGGCGCGGGCCGATGAACGCGGCCGGCACCACATTGCGCAGGCACAGGTGTGACAACGGCCGTTTACGGTCGAGGTCGCGTTTGCTGATGTCGAACAGGTAATGCTCGTCGAACAGCTCCGCCACCCGGCCGAACTGCAGCATGTCGAAATAGAAGGCCTGCAGGGCGCTGTCGAGTCCCTGCGGATGATCGTTGAGGTAATCGCCAATGGCCGCGCTGCACAGGGAAACCGCTTGCAGCAGTTTCTCCGGGGCCTTGTCGTAGGCCTGATACGGGGCCAGTTGTGGCTGATGCAGTGCGTTCCATTCACGGTTGACCCGTTGCAGGGATTTCTTCAGGGCTTCGGGAGCCGATTTGCGCACGCTGGCCAGCGCGGCCTGATCGAGACTGGCGCTGTACATCGACCGCCCACGTTCGACCAGGTTGTGCGCTTCGTCGGCCAGTACCGCAACTTTCCACTGATTGAGCTGGGCGAGACCGAACAGCAGTGCACTGAAATCGAAGTAATAATTGTAGTCCGCGACCACCACGTCGGCCCAACGGGCCATTTCCTGGCTCAGGTAATACGGGCACACGCTGTGCTGACGGGCAACTTCGCGCATCGCTGCCTGATCGAGCAGACGGACCCGGCTGGCTGCTTCCCGGGCGGCGGGCAGTCGATCATAAAAGCCTTGGGCCAACGGGCAGGAATCGCCGTGACAGGCTTTGTCCGGATGCTCGCAGGCCTTGTCCCGGGCGACCATCTCCAGCACCCGCAAGGGCAAGTCTTCACCCTGATCGAACAACACCTGGCTGGCATCCAGCGCCAGCTTGCGTCCCGGGGTCTTGGCGGTCAGGAAGAACACCTTGTCCAGTTGCTGCGGCGCCAGCGCCTTGAGCAGCGGGAACAGCGTGCCGAGAGTCTTGCCGATTCCGGTGGGCGCCTGGGCCATCAGGCAGCGGCCGGTGCTGACGGCCTTGAACACTGATTCGGCCAGATGCCGCTGACCCGGGCGAAAGTCCGCGTGGGGAAAAGCCAATGTCTGCGCGGCCAGATTCCGCGCCTCGCGATGGGCCATCTCCTGTTCGGCCCAGTCGAGGAACAACCGGCACTGTTGCTCGAAAAAGCCCTGCAAGGCGGACGCGCTGAAGGCCTCGACCAGACAGGTTTCCTTTTCGCTGACGATGTCGAAATACACCAGCGCCAGGTTGATCTGCTCAAGCGCAAGCTTGCGGCACATCAACCAGCCGTAGATTTTCGCCTGCGCCCAGTGCAGCAGGCGATGGTTGGCCGGTTGTTTGCTCAGGTCGCCGCGATAGGTTTTGACTTCTTCCAGGCAGTTTTGCGCCGGGTCATAGCCGTCCGCCCTGCCCTTGACCTTCAGTTGCAGGAACTCGCCTTCCAGCGCCACTTCACTCTGGTATTTGTCGCTGCGCCGCGAGGCTACGGTGCGGTGCCCGAGCATGCCTTCGAGCGCCGTCGGCGAGGGGGTAAAACGCAAGTCGAGGTCGCCGGTCTTGGCGGTGAACTCACACAGCGCGCGCACCGCAATGCTGTAGCTCAAGCGCTCTGCTCCGCCCATTGCACGTAACACACAGCGACCGGCATCTGGTGTTCGTGGCAGAACTCCAGCCAGCGCATCTGATTGTCCTGCAAGCGGTCACCGGGACCTTTGACCTCGATCATCCGGTAGGTCTTGTGTTGCGGCCAGAACTGGATCAGGTCCGGCATGCCGGCGCGGTTGGCCTTGATGTCGAGCAGCAGGCGATTGAACCAGTGCTTGAGGTGTTCGGCCGGCAGACAGGCCAGCGCTTGCTCAAGCAGCTCTTCGTTCAACGCGCCCCAGAACACGAATGGCGACTGCACGCCCCATTTGGCCACGAAGCGCTCACGAATGGTCGCGGCATAACGACCGTCGTCGAGTTCGTCGAGACAGGCCCGGAACAGATCGGCGCGGCGTTGCTGGAAGTCCTCATTGAGCAGGTCCACCGGCCCGCGTTGAAACGGATGAAAGAACGCCCCCGGCAGCGGCGCGAAGATCGCCGGCCAGCACAACAGGCCAAACAGCGAGTTGATCAGGCTGTTTTCCACGTAGTGCACCGGGCCGGCGTCTTCGTGCAGATGCGCCTGCACGTAGTACTCCACCGACAGCCCCGGGTCGGTGCGCGACAGTTGCAGGTCGAGGCGCTCAACCGGTCGCGGTGCTGCCCGTTTGAGCGGCGGCCCGCCGAGTTTACGCCGCAGTCGCGGCAGCATCCGTTGCAGGCTCTGCTGCTCGGCGGCGCTTTGCGGTGCCTGCTCGGCGAGGGTGGCGAGTTCCAGCGCCAGTGCGTATTCGCCGCAACGCTCCAGCACCCGGATCATTCGCTGTCGGGCACCGGGGTAGGCGCACTCGCGGTAAATGCTCAGGGCCAGGGCAAATTCGCTGATGCGTTCGCAGTACTGGCCGATCTGGAACAATACCTTGCCGCGCCGGCGTTGCAGCCACGGGTTGGCAAACTGCAGCGCAGTGACCTGTTCGACGATGGTTTCCAGCGGTTCGCCGGCCTCGAAGCGCAACTGGCAGTGATGCAGGAACAGGCAGGCGTCAACGTCTTCGCGACTGCGCAGGCCGCGGGAGTCAGCGCAGAAATCGACTTTCTCATAGGTGAAAATGCCGAGATCGGCGAGCACGAACTCCGACCAGTCCTGATACAGGTTGCCGAAGAACATCAGACGCAGGCGGTCGCACAGGTCCATGATGGACAGGCTGAACAAGCGCTCGTCGAGCGTCGGCGCCCAGTCGCACAGACTGCGCGGTTCGTTGAACTGCTCGGCCAGTATCGGCAGCCAGTCATCCTTGCGCCCCTTGGGTTGCTCGATGAGGCTACCGAAGGCCTGCAGGAGTTCGGCCTTGAGCAGCACGTCGAACACCTCGGCCACCTTTAACAACGCCTGATCGTCGAGCCAGCCGTGACTCAGCAACGGTTGCGCGGCGTCGTTGATGTCACCGATTTCCGGGTAGTTAAGCTTGCCGAGGCGAAAATGCACGCCCTTGCGCATGACCATGCGCACCAGCAAACCCTGTGAGGGACGTGCCAGTGTCTTGAAGTCGCGGATAAACCCGTGCTCGGATTCACTCATCACATCGGCATAGCGAAGCTCAAGCCAATCAAGCACTTGGCGAAAGTTGTTGAGGTAATAGAACGGATCGTCGAGGGGGTTGGCAGTCACGGGAATTCAGGGCCATGGCGAGCGAGTACTGGTTATGCGTACAGATACCAGCTCTGCCCCGTCGCGTGCAAACGGAAAAAGATCAATGGCAGCGGCAATCGGAATTTTTTCAGGGTGCCATCGAACTTTTCCCGGCTGGATGGCACCAACCGCGTTAGAGACCAAAGACGGTCAATTCATATGCAATGAGGTATTTGAGGTGGGTATGAACATCAAGACTCTGGGTCTTCCCCTAGCGGTAGCGGCCCTGCTGGCATTGGCCGGCTGCTCGACGCCGACCGTCGTGACCTTGCAGAACGGCACCCAGTATTTGACCAAGGACATGCCGAAAACCAAGAACAAGGACGGTTTCTATGAGTTCGAGGATATTTCCGGGGCTAAAGTGAAGGTCCGCTCCGATGAAGTGGCAACGGTGCGCAAGGAAGACTGACCACCCGATAACCCTGTAGGAGTTGCCGAAGGTTCCTACAGGGGAGCGTTATCCGACAAGCATTGTGGGTGTTAATCGAAAGCAGGCAGGCCAACGATGCTGTTATCGCAGCTGAAATACTGTTCGCCCCGGCGCGCCAGTTCTGTTTGCAGACGTCGGCAGCGCTCCAGATCCTGTTGGGTCATGCGGTCGATGCTCAGGTTGCCGGTGGCTTGCGCTTGTTTGTCGTCACCCCGGCGAAACGTCACGAATGGCTGTTCGGGCTGGATCTGAAACAGGCTTTTCTCTTCGACCGGCTCGACCGCTTCGGTCTTCGCCGGCTTGGGCAGTTGATCGCTGCTGATCCCGTAACGGCTCAGAATCGAGGTCGGCGGCAGATCGGCCCAGGCATTGGCCGATAACAGCGCCAGTCCGACAATCCCGACATACCCCTTGAACCTTCTCACGTGTGCATCTCCTGTACTCAATGGCGGCTAGCTATAGAACGTGTGTGCACGTGCTGGCTTTAGGCCGCTTCTGCTGTTTGCAGAGCTTTTGAGTCAAGGAGTGGCTGTCGAGTCACTTCTAATACTGAGTTAAATCCTTCGCGAGCAGGCTCGCTTCCCCAGGGTCTATGTCAACGACACAGATCCAGTGTGGGAGCGAGCCTGCTCGCGAAGAGGCCCTTACCGGCGCCACCTCAGCCTCAGGCGATCACAATGCCATCGGCGTGCAGACTGTTGAGCGCCACCCCGACCAGCGTCACCGAGTCATTGCCAAACGTCAGTACCGTGTCCTGTCCAACCGTCGCGGCATGGGCGCGGAAGTCGTCGTTCGGCAACACGCCCTGCACGCCGAGGAACACCAGTTTGTCGTTGGACGTAAAACCGACCACCCGGTCCTGACCGAATGCGCCATTGAACAGGAACGTATCCGCCCCGCCCCCCGACTCCATCAGGTCATTGCCGGCGCCACCGACAAACACATCGTTGCCGGCGCCGCCGATCAAGTGGTCATTGCCCTCCAGACCAAACAGCCAGTCACCCCCGGCATGCGCCTTGAGCGTGTCGGCGCCGCTGGTGCCCTTCACGCTGGACTCGTACTGCGTGACGTTGTTGCCGACCTTCAGGCCGCTGGCCGTCACGCTGTGGGTCACGTCGTCCTTGAACAGGCCCCAGAGGAAGCCTGGCTCCTTGGTAACGATGCTGCCGATGTCGCGGGTGATGCTGATCCCGCCGTTGGCGTCGCGGATGTACAGATTGCCGGCACCGTCGTTGGCGAAGTCGAACTTGTTCACCGTTTGCTGCAAGTCGAGGGTGTTGTTGCCGGCGCCGCCGAGGATGACGTTGTAGCCGCCACCGTCACGGAAGGTGTCGTTGCCGGCGCGACCTTCGAGGTAGTCGTTGCCGCTGCCGCCCTGGATCAGGTCATTGCTGTCGCTGCCGATGATGAAGGTGCTGCCCTTGTGGGTTTCGGCGTTACGGTTCAGGTCCTGCACCCAAGTGTTCGCCCGCGCCGGGTCCGACAGGTTGGCGACAATGATCGTCGAGTCCTTGCTGGTGAGGTCATAGAACTTCGACTCGATGATCCGGTTCATGCCGTCGCCGTAAGCGGTGGGCAGGTGCGAGATCCAGGTGGGGATGTTGATAATCGAGAACGGCAGCAGATTCCACGCCGTCGAGGCGTAGTGATCGTTGAAGCTGACGATGTTGTCGGTGGCCGACTCTTTGGGCGCATCGTGCACGCCGACCGAGGCGCCGGTGAAGGTCGAGCCGTCGAGGGCGCGGAATACCGGGTCGTTTTCGTAACCGACGTTGAGCACTTTGTCGGTGCTGCTCTGGGTGGGCGAGGCGTAGGCGATGTAGTTGGAATCGGCGAAGAACCCGCCCCACTTGCCGCCACTCAGGTCGGCCATGCTGTTGACCGCCAGCCCGCCGAGGCTGTGGCCGCTGACGAGCACGTCCTTGCCGGTGAGGCCGTTGGCCTTGGCGAACGCCACCACATCGTTGAGCAGATTGCCGAACGCTTCACCGACGTAGTTCTTGGCGTAATCCTTGGGGCCGAAGGCTGCCAGCAGGTCGTTGATCACGTCGCCAATGGAGTCGAGGATGAGGTTTTCCCGCGGGCCGCTGGTGCCGCGAAAGGCCACGCCGATTTCCGTGAGATGCCCCTGGGCGTCGTACTTGCCGAGGATTTCGACCTGCGCGGTGGTGTAACCGGCCTTCTCGCCGAAGAAGGTTCCCCGGGCGTCAGTCTTGCCGTCGTAACCCAGCTGCGAAGCAGTGATGGGTGTCCAGCCCGCCTTTTTCACCGCATCGAGGGCGAGTTTTTCCGAGTCGGGGTTCCATGGAATACCGGGAATCACCCCTTGCGAATCGGTGCCGCCGAGCAGCGCCGTGACCAGCGTGGCGGGCAGGCCGATACCGAAACCGTTGTGCTGATATCCGGCGGCAAAGCCATTATCGAGGTTGTGGTAGGAATACAGCGTGATCGCCATGGCATCGCTGAACAATGCCTTGGAATCGGCTGTGCCGAAGTTCTTGTAGTCATACACACCCATTGCTATTGCCTCTCTCTTTGTTGGAATTGTCAGAGATAGCTCACAGCCAGGGCGCCCCTCACGGGCGCGCCCCGGAGCATTTTCACTACTTACACGTCAAACCTGTGGGAGCGAGCCTGCTCGCGAAGGCGGTGTATCAGGTACGAATACTTCAACTGACACACCGCACTTGCGAGCAGACTCGCTCCCACATTTGTTGCTTAGGCGAAGACGAAAGACGCGTCCGACAGGTTAGCCACTCCAACCCCGACCAGGGTCACGGCATACTCGCCAATCTTCAGCACGGTATCAGCGCCGGACTGCGCAGCATGCTGCTTGTAGTCATAGCCCTGCCCCGCACCTTCGACCCCCATGAACACCAGTTTGTCGCTGCCCTGGTAGCCATTGATCGCGTCGAAGCCGAACGCGCCGCTGAACAGGAAGGTGTTGTTGCCACCCACGGCGGTCATCACGTCGTTGCCGGCGCCACCGACGAAGGTCACGTGGCCCTTGTCGCTGATCAGTTTGTCATCACCGCCCAGACCGAACAGCCAGTCACCGTCAGCGCTGGCGTGCAGCGCGTTGCCGTACGCATCGCCGTTGAGCGAATGGGTGTACTGAGTCAGTTCGCTGCCATTGGTCAGGCCCTTGGCAGTGACGCCCCAGGTGATTTCCTTGCTGCCCCACCACGAACCCGACTCCTTGCTCACCAGCGCGCCGATGTCGCGGGTCATGCTGATGCCGCCGTAGGCGTCGCGCACGTACAGGGTGCCGTCACCGTCGTTGGCAAAACTGAAGTTCTGCAGCGGTTTCTGCAGTTCGAACGTGTTGTGGCCCTGGCCACCGAGCAGGATGTTGAAACCGCCGTCATCGCGGAAGCGGTCATCGCCGCCCAGCCCTTCGAGGAAGTCGTTACCCGCCCCGCCCTTGAGCCAGTCGTTGCTGTTGGTGCCAATGATGAAGGTGCTGCCGGTGTGCGGCTCGCCGCTGCGCCCCAGATCCTCGACCCAGGTCTTGCCCCGGGACGCTTGCTCCAGGTTGGAGACGATGATGGTCGAGTCCTTGTGCGTCAGGTTGTAGAACGTCGAATCGATCACCCGGTTCAGGCCATCGGCATAGCCCAATGAGCCATGGGCCGACCAGTTCAGCGGATTGACGATACTGAACGGCACCAGATTCTGCGCGGTGGACGCGTAGTTGTCGTTGAAGTTGACGATGTTGTCGGTGGTCGACTCGTGCGGTCCGTCGTGCTTGCCCAGCGAACCGCTGCTGAAGGTGGTGCCGTCCAGCGCACGGAACACCGGATCGTTTTCGTAACCGATGTTCAGCACGTTGTTGCCGGTGCTGCTCTGGGTCGGTGAGGCGAACGCAATGTAATTGGCGTCCTTGAAGAAGCCTCCCCAATTGCTGCTGCTCAACTCGGCCACGCTGTTGACCCCGAGACCACCGAGGCTATGACCGCTGAACAGCACGTCCTTGGCCGCGATGCCATTGGCAATGGCGAACGCAGCGACAGCCTTGAGCAGGTTGTCGAAGGCGTTTTTCGCGTACTGACTCGCGTAATCCGACGGTCCGATGGCGGCCAGCAGGTTGTTCTTCATGTCGCCGAAAGTGTCGCTGTAGCCCAGCCCGCCGGTGCCACGAAAAGCCACACCGATACCGACCAGCTTGCCGGCCGCGTCGTACTTGCCGAGCACTTCAGCCTCGGCGCTGGTGAAACCGTCCTTCTCGCCGAAGAACGTGCCTTGCGCCCCGACCTTGCCCTGGTAGCCCAGCGCCGTCGCGGCAACCGGCTTCCAGGCGGTCGCCGGCAAGGGCTGGCCCGTCGGGGTGTAGGCATACAGCGTCAGCGCAATGGCGTCGCTGTACAACGCTTTGCCATCGGCTTTTTTGTAATCGAACAATCCCATGTTGTGCTCTCTCTTCCTTCAAAAACGGCAGCCCCCTGCGGGGCTGCCAGTACTCCCTTAGAACTGCCAGTCGAGGGTCAGACCCACACCGTGGTCTTTCTCGTTGTTACCGATCAGTCCGTTGTAATCCAGGTTTACCCGGACATCGCGATTGAGCGCCAGCCCGGCGCGCGCACCGACCACTGCGGCATCACGATCCATCGACACACTCTGCACATTGAACGCGCTGTTGCCATTGGCGAAAGCCAGGTGGCTGTCAGCATCGACGCTGCTCAGGTTGTGCTGCCAGCCGAGGGTGGCCCCCAGTTCCAGCTGATGTTTTTCCGACAGCGCAAAGGTGCGTTTGGCGCGTACGCCAAGGGTCGACAGCACCACATCGCGGTTGTCTTCACCGCCCTTGAGCGCCGCCGCATCACCCTTCTCGGTGAAGCTTTCGGTGTTCAGGTGCACGTACGACAGATTGGCGAACGGCTCCAGATTCATCGGTTGCAGGCGCAGATCGTAAGCCGCTTCAGTGAACAGCTGGGTGGTTGCGGCATCGTGCTTGGTTTTCTCCTTGCCACTGACGCCACCGAACTGCAGATCACGTTTCACGTCCACGCGATGCCAGCTGTAAGCCGCACCGGCAGTCAAGCGCAATGCATCGATCTGATGCCCCAGGTATGCACCCAGGTGGTAACTGTCGACCGAGGCCGACGAATGCGTGCCGCCCCCCATGTTCAACGAGCTGTCGCTATAACCAGTAACGAAACCCAGACGAGTATCTTCAGCAATCAAGCCGTCGACACCGGCCAGCAAGCCGCCAATAGAGCTGTTGGAGTCGGCATTTTCATGCCCGCCATCGCTCTTGCCCCACGAACCGAGGACCTTGACCCAGGCGTTGCTGCGATCGTCGGTCGGCGCGTTGGCATTGAACAGATCACGCTCGCGCAAACGCTCGCCCACCGCTTCACGCAGGTAGCGGCTGTCGTTGATCAGCAGGGTGCCAATGGCCGGGTGGATTTCACCGGACAGTTGCTGGAAGGCTTGTTGCGCCGAGGCCGCATTCGGCGACAGCAGCAGGGTTTCGAACAACGCATTGCCCGCGCCCAGACGCTCGGCAGCCGCGCCGACCGCACGCTGGTTCGGCGTCAGGCCGACACTGGCGAACGACGCACCGTTGCGCCCGACGTCCAGTTGCACACCGTTCGCCGAATACGCCAGGGTGCCACCGAGGAACGCATAGTTCGGCAACACTTGCCCGAACTGGCCTTGAATGCCACCGGCCGCTTGCAGAATGTTGAACTGAGCGCCCTGCAGGCTTTTCACTTCGGTGGTGGTCAGCAACGTCGGGCTGTTTTCCAGCGACAGGCTGACGGTCGCGCCATCAATCACCGCTTTGCCACCGGCCACGATTTTGTCGCTGCTGGTCGGCGACACTTCCACCGCGTAGGTCGAACCCTGCTCGAAGGTCACATCCCCGGCCACGTTCAACGTACCGATGGAGTTGCCCGGCGCGACAGTACCGCCGCTTTTCGCGGTCAGTGCGCCAATATGGCCGTTACCGCCGAGGATGCCGCTCTCATTCACGGTGACCGCCGAGGCCAGCGAACCGTTGATCGCCAGACGTCCCTGATTGACCAGGGTCGGGCCGCTGTAGGTGTTGTTGCCGGTCATCACTAGTGTGCCGATGCCCTGTTTGGTCAGGCCGCCGTGACCGGAAATGTCGTTGCGCCAGGTGTCGAGACCGCAGGTGATGTCGTTGCACACGCGTTCGGTGGGCTTGCCCTTGTCGATGATCGCGCCGATACCCGGCAAGTCGGCGACAAATTGCCCGGAGCCGTAGGCGCCCTGGATGCGGAACTCTTGCGGGATGTCTTTCTCGGTGACGAACATCGCCGGGCCATCAATGCCCTTGCGCAGGTTGATCATGCCCCAGCCGTACAAGGCGTCGATGCCCGGTGCGCCGAGGTCGGTGGCCGTGGTGCGCAGTACCGTGGCGACCTGATCGCCGGTCATGTACGGGAAGCGCTCCATCAGCACCGCCATCGAGCCGGCCACATGCGGCGCGGCCATCGAGGTGCCATTGTAGTTTTTGTAGCCGGTGGTCAGGTTGTCGGCGTTGGTGCCGCTGATGATCGAGCTGTAAATCTGCGTGCCCGGCGCCGAGACGCAGAAACTCGCGGTATAGCCGCAACGTGACGAGAACGTACTCATGATGTACGGGTTGGCGCTGGCCTGGTCCGGGTTCTTCTGCAACGCGGCGACAGTGATCCAGTTCGGCGCGATGTCCGGGACGAAGTAACCGAGGCCGGCGATGGCGTCCGGGTTGTTCAGGTTGTAATCGTTGCCGGCGGCGAAAATCGTCACGATGCCGCTGCGGGCGGCGGCGATGGCGCCGTCGTAGGCACCGCCGGGCTTGGTGCCGAGCAAGGTGCGGATTTCGTTGAACTGCAATTGCGCGTCGTTGACGGTGAAGTGCGGATGCGCCGGGTCGCGGCCACCGAGGTCGAAGCGGTCAGTGATGCCGATGCCCCAGCTGTTGTTGATGATCCGCGCACCGCTGGCAATCAGCGCATCCCAACCGGCCTTGTACACCGCGCCGTCGTTGCCACGGACGATGCCGTCTTCCGGGCCTGGGTCACCGTTGTCGGCACTGATGATCTGCGCACCGAACGCCACACCGTGCATCGGCCCGCCGTCACGGCTGCCGGCAGCGATACCACCGACGTGGGTGCCGTGGGCACCGAGCTTGCCGTCGGAGCCGACCGAGGGTGAACCGTCATAACGAAACGCATCGCCGGCTTTGACCGGAATGTACGGGTCGGTGTACTCGCGGATCCCGCTGGTGACCAAGGTGATGACCTTGTTGCTACCGGAGAACTCCGGATGCGCGGCGTACACCGGCTGGTCAAAGATCCCGAGCTTCACGCCTTTACCGGTGTAGCCGGCGGCGTAGGCGTAATCGGCACCAATCGCGCCCAGGCCCCATTCCGCCTTGAACTCGGCGCTGCGCCAACTGGCGGGATCGCCCGTGCGGCCGTTCTCCACGTAAGGCGCAGCGTATGCAGTGCCCCAGGTAGCCAGCGCGCAGAGCATGGCGCCGTTGAGGGTTTTCATGGCGAAGCGACCACCCGTTTGCGCGGGGGTATTATTCTTATTCATCCAGCGACCTTCCTTAGTGTTGTTGCGAAAAATCCGTCTACCAGCCCCTCACCTGGGCCTGGGAATCAACTCTTGTGGCGAGGGGATAAACCCCCTCACCACAAATGTGTGTGTATGCGTTCACGGGGCCTGCCGGGATTGTTCAGAACTGCCAGTTCAGGCTCAGACCCACGCCATGGCTCTTCTCGCGATTGGCCAGTTGGCCGTTGTAATCGAGGTTGACCCGCACGTCCTTGCTCAACGCCAGGCTGGCCTGCACGCCGACCAGTGCGGCGTCGCGTACCAGCGCCGAACTCTCTACCGCGTACGGTGTGCTGCCGCTGGCAAAACGCAGATGCTGTTCGGCGTCGATGTCGCTCAAGCTGTGCTGCCAGCCCAGGTGGCCGCTGACGTCCAGTGATTGTTGCGTCGACAGATTGAACGTCTTCACCGCGCGCACGCCGAGGGTGCTGAGCACCGCATCCCGCTGCTCGCCAGAGCTTTTCAGCGCCGCTGCGTCGCCCTTTTCGGTGAAGCCGTCAGTATCCACATGCACATAAGCGAGGTTGGCGAACGGCTCCAGTGCGACCGGTTGCAGATTCAGGCGATAAGCCGCTTCACCGAAGACCTGAGTGGTGGCTGCATCGACCTTGGCTTTCTGTTTCGCACTGACGTCGCCGTATTGCAGATCGCGTTTGACGTCGGCGCGATGCCAGCTGTAGGCCGCGCCGGTGCTCAGGCGCCAAGCGCCAATGTCGTGACCGGCGTAAGCGCCCAGGTGATAGCTGTCGACCGAAGCCGACGAATGCGTGCCCGAGCCCATGTTCAGCGAACTGTCGCTGTAACCGGTAACCAGACCGATGCGGGTCTGCTCGTCCAGCGCGCCATCGACGCCGGCCAGCAAGCCGCCGATCGAGGTGCTGTAGCGCGAGGTATCAGAACCGGAGTCCGTCGAGCCCCAGGCGCCGAGTGCCTTGACCCAGCCGTTGCCTTGCGTGGTGCTTGCATCGCGCAGACGTTCGCCGACGGTATCGCGCAACTGGCGGCTGTCATTGATCAGCATCGAGCCGAGCGCCGGGTAGATTTCCCCGCTCAGTTGCTGGAATGCCTGTTGCGCGGAGGCGGCATCTGCCGACAGCAGCAGGCTTTCGTACACCGAATTGCCGGCGCCCAGCCCCTCGACGGCCACCGCCACCGCGCGCTGATTCGGGGTTTGTCCGACGCTGGCGAACGAGGTGGCGTTGCGCTGGATGTCGAGCTCAATCGCGTTGGCCGTGTAGTCGAGGTTGCCACCGATGAACAGGTAGTCGGGCAGTACCGCACCGAACTGACCTTGAATGCCGCCGGCCGCTTGCAGAATGTCGTACGAGTGACCGAGCAGGCTGCGGGTTTCAGTGGTGCTGAGCAAGGTCGGACTGTTTTCCAGCGACAGGCTGACGGTGGCGCCGCTGATGCTCGCGGCACCGCCGGCGACGATGCGGTCGCTGCTGGTCGGCGACAACTCGACCGCGTACGTAGAGCCCGGGGCAAAGGTCACGTCACCGGCCACGTTCAAGGTGCCGATCGAATTGCCCGGAGCCACGCGGCCACCGCTGTTGGCAGTCAGCGAGCCGATCCGCCCGGACCCGCCCACTGTGCCGCTGTCATTGACTGTCACCGCCGAGGCCAGCGAACCGTTGACGCTGAGCAAGCCGCCATTGACCGTGGTCGGCCCACGGAAGGTGTTGTCGCCGGTCAGCAGCAGGCGCCCTGCTCCGGACTTGATCAGGCTGCCCTGATAGACCCGCGTCGTCGCTGCGGCATCACGGGCCATGCCCACCGCGTAGTCAGTCTGATCCTGCTGACTGGCGCCGGCCGCAACGCCGTTCTGCCAGCCTTTGTCCTGCAGGGTTTGCTGCCAGGCACGGTGTTCGGCGAGGTCTTCGCCCTGACGCTGGAGCAAGGCCTTGTCGGAGATGTCATTGCTCCACACATCGCTTTGCCCGGCGGCCAGATTGGCATTGAATGCCCCCAACAATTGTCCCGGCCCGTGCATCGCCCGGTTCAGGTTGGCCACGCCCCAGCCGACCCGGTCGGTTGGCGCTGCGGTGACCGAGCCGTCGAGTTGCGTGGCGGTGGTCAGCAGCACTTCGAGGGCCTGCTGATTGTTCATGTACGGGTAGCGCTCCATCACCAGCGCCAGTGCCCCGGTGGCGTGCGGCGCGGCCATCGAGGTGCCGGACTTGATCGCGTAATCGCCACCGGGGATGGTGCTGTCGATCTTCGCGCCCGGCGTGGTGATGCACCAGTATTTGGCGATGCCGCACTGGTTGTACTTCTGCTGATTGCTTTGATCCAGCCCCGAGACCGCCAGCCAATGGCCCTCGAGATCCGGCTGAAAGTACGGCAACGCCGAGCGCACGCTGGCGTTCGGGTAACCGCTGTTGCCGGCGCTGAACACGTTGATCACGCCGCGTCGCGAGACATCCGCCGCCGCGTCGAGCCAGGTGCCCTGGTTCCAGTGCTGAGCGTAGGCTGCGTGCAGATCGGCCAGGGTGCGATAGCTGACATCCGGCGGCTGACTGCCCCAACTGTTGTTGATTGCGCGCACGCCGGCATCGGCCAGGGCGTCGTACGCCGCTTTGAAATAACGCGGATCGGGTTTGGGGCCGAACAGGAAGCTGTCGTTATTGTTGGTGTTGCCGACGAAGATCTGCGCGTTGTACGCCACACCGTGCATGCCGTTGCCGTCACGGCTCGCGCCCATGGTGCCGACCACGTGAGTGCCGTGGGAGTCGTTGTTGGGGTTGAGGGTGCCGTTGACGCTGAACAGCGAACCGTCGACGTAACTGCCTGACGCCAGCACCGGGTGATAGCGGTCGGTGGCGAACTCAGGGTGGGCGGCATCGAAGCCGGAGTCGAGGGCGCCGATCTTCACGCCTTTGCCGGTGATCCCGACGGCGTAGGCCTGATCGGCCTGCATCCGCGCAAGGCCCCAGTCACGCTGGAATTCGGCGCTGCGCCAACTGGCGGGATCGCCGGGTTTGCCGGTTTCAAGGTACTGCGCATTGGCTTGCGCGATAGAAACTGCGAGCAACAGGGTGCCGACCGCTGCCGGCTTGATGCGTACGTCCATGTTCACCACTCACTTTCTTTGTTTTTTTAGAGTTGTTAAGCCGATCACCCAGGAATCAACACAGGTCAGTGCAAGACCTTAGTTCGTGTTGCTTTTCGGGCCTTGTCCGAAGGCCTCATCCACCCGCGCCAGGTCCTGTTCGTTCAACGTCCCCGCGTAGTAATGCAGCTTGGTCCAGGCCATCAAGTAGTCGTAGCGTGCCTGTGCCAGATCGCGGCGGGTGGTGAACAGTTGTTGTTCGGCGTTCAGTGCATCCAGATTGGTCCGCTCACCGCCAAGAATGCTTTGCTTGGTCGACACCACCAGCGCTTCAGCCGAGGTCAGTGCCTTCTGATAAGCGCGCAGTTTGTTGACGCCCGACAGGCAGGCGCTGAACTGGCGGCGCAGCTCGATCAAGGTCTCGCGGGTCTTGCCGTCGAGTTCGTATTCGGCCTGCTCCATGGTGCGGCTGGCCTGACGGGTCGAGGCCGAGACCCCGCCACCGGCATACAGCGGCACGTTGACTTCAAAGCCAATGGTGTTGGTGTCGTACCGCTGGTTATAGGTGTTGCCGCTGTCCGATTCAGTCTGGCGAATCGAGGCGTAGGCACTGACTTTCGGCAGGTGCCCGGCGCGGTTGCGCTCCACTTCGTAGCGCGCCACTTCCACCGCCTGACGTTGCGAAGCCAGGTTCGGGTTGTTGCTGATCGCCAGTTCGTGCCAGGTATCGTAGTTGGCCGGCATCAGCGCGAAGGTCTGGAAGTTCTGATCCAGCGGCGCCAGCTCACTGATGTCCACCGTCGGCACGCCCACCAGCGCACCCAGCTCACGCAGCGCGGCGTCCTGTTCGTTGCGCGCCTCGATTTCCTCGGCCGTCGCCAGTTCATAGCGCGACTCGGCTTCGAGAATGTCGGTGCGCGTGCCCTCACCCTGCTTGAACATGTGCTCGTTCTGCTGGAACTGCTGCTCGTAGGCTTTCTTCTTGGCCTGAGCGATGTCGATCTGATCCTGCGCGAACAAGGCCTTGGTGTAGTTATCCAACACCCGCACCAGCAGCTCCTGACTCTTGCCGCGAAACGCCTCGTCGGCAAACAACGACTGCGCCACGCCTTTTCGATACGCCGCGTAGGCTTCGTAGTCGAGCAGCGGTTGCTGCAGGGTCAGGGACGAACCGTAGCTGTTGTAGTTACGGTCTTCGGTCAGGTTGCCGCGTTTGGTCAGTTGCGTGGCCTTCGAGGTGTTGTGACCGCGGTTGTAGTTGTAACCCAGCTTCGGCAACAACCCGGCGCGGCCGATGATGCGGTTTTCCAGACCCGCGTCGCGCTCCTTGATTGCGCCAAGGAACACCGGGTCGTTGCGCAATGCCTGCTCGTAGATCTCGAATGGCCCCATGGCCGCCAGCGCGCTGTTTCCTGCGAGCAGCGCGAACGCTGCTCCCAACATCGAAAGCTTATTCATACAGCCGAACATCCTTATTCTTCGGTCAACGCGGAGCCGGCCCGATCGAGCAACGGTTTGAACAGGTAGTTGAGCAGCGAACGTTCGCCAGTGCGCACGAACATCTCCGCCGGCATACCGGGCTTGATCACCAGACCGTGGAGTTTCTCCATCGCCTGATCACTGACGTTGCTGCGCAGCACGTAGTACGGCACGCCGGTTTTCTCGTCGACCATCTGGTCGGCGGAAATCAGGCTGACCTCACCCGGCACGCGCGGGGTTTTGCTCTGGTTGAACGCGGTAAAGAGGATGTCCACCGGCAAATGCGTGCCGACCTTGTCGATCAGGTTGATCGGCAAATGCCCTTCCACTTCCAGCGTGGTGCCTTGCGGGACAATCTCCAGCAGGGTTTCGCCCTGCCGCACCACAGCGCCTTCGGTGTGCACGCCGAGGTTGACCGCCACGCCGTCGGCGGTAGCGACGATCTCGCTGTGCTGCAGGTCGAAACCGGCCGAGGTCAGTTGCTCGGACAGGGTCACGCTTTTGAGCTGCGCGTCGGCTAGTTGCGTGCGCACTTCCTTCTGGTACTCCTCGCCATGCTGTTGCAGCTTCAGGCGCGATTCGAGAATGCCCTGCTCCACACGGCCGCTTTCACCGGTGTTTTCCGCCAGTTGCTGCTGCACTTGCGAGAGCTGACGCTGGTACTCCATCAAGCGGTTGCGCGGGATGTAGCCATTGTCCGCCAGCGGCTGCAGGTTGCTCAGTTGCTGCTGCAGGGAATCGGCCTGGGCATTGAGGTCGGTGCGCGCGCGACGCATGCCGGCCAGTTGCGACGTGGCGCCTTCGATGCTTGCACGCAGGCCGGCCTGTTCGCGGTAGAACGCTTCGCGGCGGCTGCTGAACAATTGGCGCTGGCCTTCAAGCACCAGGGCCAGACGCGGATCCGGATCGTTGCTCAGCTCGGCAGGAAAGGTGATCTCTTTGAGGTTGTCGCGCTCGGCCTGCCAGCGCGCGAGGCTGGCCCAGGCCATGCGGTATTGCGCCTGCAGCGATTGCACATCGGCAGCCACTTGCGTCTGGTCGAGACGGAACAGCGGTTGGCCCTGTTTGACGATCTCGCCTTCGCGCACCAGGATCCGGCTGACCACACCACTGCTCATCGATTGCACGGCTTTGCGTTTGCCCGACACCACCACAGTGCCCTGCACCGGAATGCCCTGATCCAGCGGCGCCAGTGCGGCCCAGGTGAAAAAGCTGCCGGCGCCGACGATGGCCAGAATCCAGCCCATGCGTGCGAAAAATTTCGCATCGCGCTCCGGGCGCTCGGTGACATACGCGTGTTCCATGCTCGCTTCGTTTTCAGTATTCATGCTGGCGCTGCTCATACACCCGAATTCCTTGTCGTGGGCTGGTACTGCCGGCTCATGCTGAGCCCGCCCGGTGCCTGCGCAGATTTTTCCCGTTGCTGTTCCTGGGCGCCAGACAGCGCCTTGAGGACTTCCTGACTGGCGCCGAACGCCTGCAAACGCCCGTCGTTGAGCACCAGCAGCTTGTCAGCCTGGGCCAATACCGAAGAGCGATGTGTCACCAGCACCACCGTGGTGCCTTTGGCCTTGAGTTGGGCGATGGCGCTGGCCAATGCCGCTTCACCAACGGTGTCGAGGTTGGAGTTCGGCTCATCGAGCACCACCAGGCTTGGATCGCCATACATCGCGCGGGCCAGGGCCACACGCTGTTTCTGACCGCCAGACAGGCCGCTGCCGTCCTCGCCCAGTTGCGTGTCGTAGCCCTGCGGCAAGCGCAGAATCATTTCGTGTACGCCGGCCTGTTGCGCGGCGGCCACGACTTTTTCCGGATTGGCCTCGCTGAAGCGGGCAATGTTCTCAGCGATGCTGCCGCTGAACAGTTCGATGTCTTGTGGCAGGTAGCCAACATACGGGCCGAGCTCGTCGCGGTTCCAGCGATGGATGTCGGCGCCGTCCAGGCGCACCGTGCCACCGAAGGTCGGCCACACGCCGACCAGCACGCGGGCCAGGGTCGACTTGCCGGAACCGGAGGCACCGAGCACGCCGAGCACTTCGCCGGCGCCCAGATTGAAATTGATCATCTGCAAGGTTGCCGCGCGCTGACCCGGAGGGCCGGCACTGACCTGTTCAAAGGTGATCTGGCCTTTCGGCGCCGGCAACGCCATGGCGTCGTCACTCGGCGGGAACGCCTGCAGCAAGGAGTCCAGACGACGGTAGGCCAGCTTCGCCCCGCTCCACTGTTTCCACACTGCGATCAACTGGTCGATCGGGCTCAGCACGCGGCCCATCAGGATCGAGCCGGCGATCATCATGCCGGCGGTCATGTCGCCCTTGATCACCAACAAGGCACCCAGGCCCAGCACCAGAGATTGCAGGCACAGACGCAGGGTTTTACTGATCGAACTGATCACCGCACCGGTGTCGCTGGCCTGGTTCTGCAGGCCGAGAAACCGCGAGTGCACACCAAACCAGCGCTTGCGCAGCGCACCCAGCATGCCCATGGCCTGAATGGTTTCGGCGTTGTGCAGGTGGCTGGTCGCCAGTTGACTGGATTTCTGCGAGAAACCGGCGGCTTCGCCCAGCGGCTTCTTGGTCATGTATTCGTTGAGGCACGCCAGCGCAATCAGCAACAGCGCACCGGCCGTGGCCAGCACACCCAGCCAGACGTTGAACAGGTAGATGACGAACAGATAGACCGGGAACCACGGCGCATCGAAAAACGCGAACAGCGCTGGCCCGGTGACAAACTGGCGGATGTGGGTCAGGTCGCCCAGCGACTGCCCGGCGTTGCCCTCACCCTTGAACAGGTTGCGCTCGAACGCCGCCTGATAGACCCGCAGGTTGAAGCGGCGCTCCAACTGGCTGCCGATGCGGATCACGATGAAGCTGCGGATCACTTCCAGCATGCCGATGAACGCAAAGAACCCGACCACCATCAAGGACAGCATCGCCAAGGTGGTTTCGTTCTGCGAAGACAGCACGCGGTCGTAGACCTGCAGCATATAAATGGAGGGCACCAGCATCAGCACGTTAATCAGTGCGGTAAAGCACCCGACGCTGATCAGAATGCTTTTATAGTCACCCAAAGCCTTGAATAAGGGAGCGGTGGCTGGGGCCTTCGCCATCTTCATTGATTATTCCTGAAATAATTTCCCCGCCATTCTTTGGCGAGGCGCTTCTATTAATTATCCGTGCGCATGCCGGAATATCGCTTGCAACTTTGCATTGGCACTTCAATCACAACTTCCGTTATACAACCGGTTATTCGTTGTATTGGCGTGACGCTTATAACTGCAACGTGGCACCTTATATTCAACTGTCAGTCGTTGCTGATACTCACGGCTTGTGCGCGTTGCGCTCGAGCGTAATCACCAGGCCCGACTTCAAAGTACTCAGATAAAGCCCGTCACGTTGTCGGCTGAAAAACTGGATTCTTGAACCTTCCTTGCCAGTAATCGACAGGCCGTCCGGGTCTGGAAACCAGCCGACCGGCGTTTGCTCCAGCCACGCCCCCAGGCATTCAGCGCCTTTGCCCAGCGTCTGGTTGGGTTCGAGATCGATCAGACACGTATTCGATGGCTTGTCCTGCAAGGACTGCGCTTGCGGGACGTCGTCAGGTGCGGTCAGAACGGCCTGCCACTGCCCGGCAAAAACCGATGGATCTTCGAGTCTGAGGCTGCTTGCCATGGTTGTTTCTCCAGAAATCGTGATGAACGCCGCCGAAAGCCACGCCATTGCCTTGTAGGTAAAAGCTTTGCAGATCATGAGAAAATTCGCTCCGGCACGTAGCCTTGCCCAGCGGCCAAATGGATGCAAGTAAAGAAAGCGGCGCATCAAGCGCCGCTTTCCTGTTCACATCACGCCACGATGTCGCTGGTGACTGCCTGGCCAACGGTGCTGACCTGGAAGTCCGCCACGCCATGCCCGGAGAAGTCCACCGACAACAGGCTGTTGCCGCCCGACGACGTCAGGATCGCGTCACCGGCTGCACCGGTGAAGCTGTTGACGAAGTGCAGGCCTGCACCGTTGGTGATGGCGCTCAGGTCGATTTTGTCCAGACCGCTGACGAAATCGAGGATCTGATCGATCGCACCCGGCTTGGAGTCGGAACTGGCCGCGAACACAAACGTGTCCGAACCCGAGCCGCCCCACAGTTTGTCCGCACCACCGGCGCCGTAGATGATGTCGTTGCCGGCACCGCCTTTCAGCTCGTTGGACGCACTGTTGCCAATCAGCAGGTCATTGCCCGAGCCGCCGATGGCGTTTTCGATGGTGACGCCCTTGGCGATGGACACGTTGCCGATCATGCCGCCAACGTCAGAGAACGAGGCTTCATTGAGGTTGATCTTCTGGTTCTGGGTGAAACCCGAGAAGTCGAAGGTGTCCTTGCCGCCCGCATCCCACACCGAGAACACCAGCTTGTCGCTCGACGACGAGGCGCTGAGGAAATCGCGACCGGCGTTGGAGTTGAAGCCGTAGGTGGTGTCACCGGTACGGGTGTTCATGTTGGCGCCGTAGAGCTTCTGGATGGCAGCGATGTCATCCATCAGCGGGCCAGAGGAATAGGCTTCCACGCCGCCCTTGCTGAAGTTCTGGCTGGTATTGCTTTCGCTCCAGTAACTCATAAGGCTGTAACCGCGGGTGTCTTGCCCGTAGGAAGCATCCTTGTAGGTCGGGTTGCCTTCGCCGGCGTTGTAGTCACCAGGGTGTGACAGGCCCAGGGTGTGACCGATTTCGTGCGTCAGGGTTTGACGCCCGTAGTTGTTCAGCCCCGGGGTTTTGTTGACGTCGTATCCACTGCCGGTCAGGTACCAGGACTGACCGTCATAGCCTGGCTCGGTGCCTGGCAGGAAAGCAAACGCCGCTGCGCCTTCCTGGCCGCCGCTGTAGTTACCGAACGTCATGTGACCATCGCCGCCGCGGGCAGCTTCGGTGAACGTAACGTTGGCAACATCAGCCCAGGATTGCATGGCAAGCACAGACTGGGCTTTTTGCAGGGCACTGAACTGACTGAAACCGGTGACACCCAGGCCGCTGAAGTTAGCGGTTTTGGCGGTCAGAAAGGTGTAAGTCAGTTCGATCTTGCCGCTGTTGTCGAGATCGTGCCAGGAAGCACCGTCTCGCAACAGTTGTGTGGCGGCTTGATCCACCGAGAAGGAGGGTTTGCCATTGACCGTGAGGTTGCCGCCACGGTCGTACTGATGGCTGAAGCTATTGATCTGGTTCCAGGCGGAGCTGGTTGCAGCCAGAGATTGCACTGCGCCGACAGGCACGAATGTGTCTGCGGTGATATCAATAGCGTTAGCTTTTACTTTCGACATAAACACACTTCCTTGTTTAGCAATGGAACAGTTTTTGTCAGATAGCGACAATCCCTGGCGAGATCGTCCTATCACTCGCCCAATGAAGGCATCAGAAACCTGACACAATTTGAAATCTGTCGTCTAGCGTTTTTTTGAGGTCAAATTGAACTGCTCCGGCAAACTGCCGTAAACAAA
The DNA here is from genome assembly GCF_000633255.1 of Pseudomonas sp. H1h. Classification (GTDB taxonomy): domain Bacteria; phylum Pseudomonadota; class Gammaproteobacteria; order Pseudomonadales; family Pseudomonadaceae; genus Aquipseudomonas. The sequence goes on along the minus strand of NZ_AYMJ01000008.1, from coordinate 100,395 downwards.
GCCTGCGGGGGCGAAAGAATGTTTAAGCGGGTTACGTCGGGTCCAATTGTCTGACGATTTTCTATTTAAATATTAAATATCGGTAAGTTGTTTTTTGTTAGACGCGTCTCACTTTCCTGCACTCTATTAGTGCAATGCCAGTGTATTGATATCAATCAATTAAAGTAATTTCGGACGACTGCATGACTCATGTGGGAGCGAGCCTGTTCGCGAAGTCGTCCGCCCAGACAACAACCTGTTGAATGACTGAACGCTTCGCGAGCAGGCTCGCTCCCACGGGTTTTGTGTGTGTTGAAAATTTCAGCTACCGGTCCGGATCTTATTCCACACCCGCGTACGAATCCGGTCGATGTTTAGCGGCATCGCTTCCAGCGCAAACAGCTTGCCCATCATCTCCGGGCTCGGGTAGACCTTGGTGTCGCCCTTGATCGCCGGGTCGATCAGGCCGTCAGCCTGCTGATTGCCGTTGGCGTAGTGCACGTAATTGCTGATGCCGGCCATCACGTCCGGGCGCAACAGATAGTTCATGAACGCGTAACCGGCCTTCTCGTCCGGCGCATCGGCCGGCATGGCGACCATGTCGAACCAGATCGCCGCGCCCTCCTTGGGAATCGCGTAACCGATGTCGATGCCGTTCTTCGCTTCCTTGGCGCGGTTTTCCGCCTGCAGGATGTCGCCGGAAAAACCGACAGCGACGCAGATATCACCGTTGGCCAGATCGCTGGTGTACTTCGAGGAGTGGAAGTAGCTGACATACGGCCGCACTTTCATCAGCAGCGCCTCAGCCTTCTTGTAGTCCTCGGGGTTCTTGCTGTGCGGCGGCAAGCCCAGATAATTGAGCGCCGCCGGCAGCAATTCCGGGCCATTGTCGAGGATGGCTACGCCGCACTTCTGCAGTTTCTCCATGTATTCGGGCTTGAAGATCAGGTCCCACGAGTCCACCGGGGCGTTGTCACCCAGCACCGCTTTGACTTTGGCGATGTTGTAGCCGATCCCGGTGCTGCCCCACAGGTACGGGAAGCCGTGCTCGTTGTTCGGGTCGTTGACCTGCAAGGCCTTGAGCAACACCGGGTTGAGGTTCTTCCAGTTCGGCAACTGGCTCTTGTCGAGCTTCTTCAACGCCCCGCCCTGGATCTGTCGGGCCATGAAGTGGTTGGACGGGAACACCACGTCGTAACCGGATTTGCCGGTCATCAACTTGCCGTCGAGGGTTTCGTTGCTGTCGTAGACGTCATAGGTGACGCCGATGCCGGTGTCTTTCTCGAAGTTTTTCGTGGTGTCCGGCGCGATGTAGTCGGACCAGTTGTAAATCTTCACCGTATCCGCGGCCTGAGCAAGGGAGACGGCGAACATCAAGGGTGCCAGTGCGAGGGTCTTTCGGATCATGGGTCGATTCCTGTGTGGGCTGTTTTTTTTGTTGGCAGGCAATCAAAGGATCAAAGGATCAAAGCGTCAGAAAATCAGGACGTAGGTCTTGCGCACGGTCTCCTGGATGTCCCAGATGCCGAGCGTGTTGGCCGGCAACATCAATGCGTCGCCACCTTGTATGTGCAGGGTTTCGCCGCCGTTGTCCGGGGTGAACGTGCAACAGCCAGAGATGAAGTGACAGAACTCCTGCGCGGTGATCTGCCGGCGCCAGCGCCCCGGGGTGCATTCCCAGACGCCGGTTTCGACGCCGTCGTCGCGCTCGACACTGGTGGTCGAGGCAATGGCGACCGGCTCGCCGAGTGGCACGGCCACCGGGCTGGATTCGTCCAGTTGCAGGGTGGCGGTGTTCTTGAACTGCGTAATGCTCATGGTGGGACCTGTCTTTTGAAGAAAACGGCGGTTAGTGCATGAAACCTTCCATGAAGCCCGCCACCTGACTGGCAAGCTTGCGCCGCCACGGTGCGGTGGCCGGGTTGGCCAGGGTCTGGTCTTCATGGACGAAGCTTTTGATGATCGCGTTGTAGCCAAGCCAGCGACACGGCTCCGGCTCCCAGGCGCGCAGCGCATGAATACCGCCGTCCGGCAGCACCCACGGCTGCTGAACCAGCTCGGTATCGCGCTCCAGAATCAGATCGGCCAGTGTGCGACCGCCCAGGTTGCTGGCACCGACACCCTCCCCGCCATAACCACCGGACAACGCAATACCGTTGGCGCGATCGCAGAGCATGTGCGGCTTGAAGTGCCGGGACATGCCGAGGTTGCCGCCCCAGGCGTGCGTGATCTGCACGTTTTTCAGTTGTGGGAACAGTTCGCCGAACAGATAGCGACGCAGTTCTACTTCATCGCGGGTCAGATCGAAGTTGTGGCGCAGCTTGCCGGCAAACTGATAACCACCGCGGGCACCGAAGATCAGGCGATTGTCGGCACTGCGCTGGCCATAGGTGACCTGACGGCTGAACTCGCTGAAAGCCTGGCCATGGTTGAGGCCGATTTCATCCCAGGTGGCGGCCGACAATGGCTCGGTGGCAACAATCAGGCTTTGCACCGGTAACTGATAGCGACCCAACGGCGGCAGCGTGACTGAATAGCCTTCGACAGCGGGCACGATCCAGCGACTGCGCACGCTGGCCTTGGCCGTGCGCAAACTGCCGGACTGCCAGTGCGTGACCGGGCTGTTTTCGTAGATTTTCACGCCCATGTTCTGCACGGTACGCGCCAGACTGCGCACCAGCTTCGCCGGATGAATGGTCGCCACGTGCGGCGCGTAGATCCCGCCATAGGGCTTGGCGACGCGAATCTGCTGCGCCAGTTGCTCGGGGCTCAGCCAGCGGTAATCGTCCTCGGTCAGGCCTTGGGCGTGCAATTTGTCGAGGTATTCGCGCAGGCTGGCTTCCTGCTCCGGGTAGCGGGCGGCGCAGTACAGCACCCCACCTTTGCGGTAATCGCAGTCGATACCCTCACGTTCGAGAACGACTTCCACCTCATCGGGAATGCTGTGCAGCAGATCAAACGAAGCGCGACGCTGCTGCGGCGAGAGCCCGGCGAGCAGGCGATCCTCGCCCAGCAAATTGCCCATCAGCCAGCCGCCATTGCGCCCGGAGGCACCAAAACCGGCGGTCTGCGCCTCGACGATGGCGATATCCAGCCCCGGCGCGAGTTTTTTCAGGTAGTACGCGGTCCACAGCCCCGTGTAACCGGCGCCGATGATCGCCACGTCGACATCCAGATCCTGTTCCAGCGCCGGCCGCGCGGTGAGCGGCTCGTCGAGTTGATCCATCCACAAACTGATAGTGCGCCACGCCGGCATGCAAGACTCCGCCACTGAAAACTTCGATGGCGTCGATCCTAGTGCGTGGCTTCAGCGGATGTCTTGCGCGCGTGCCCGCAAAGAAATTTGTTTGGCGTAGGCCTTGGGTGACTGGCCGGTGTGCTGACGGAAACAGCTGTAGAACGCCGACAGCGAGTTGAATCCCGCCGCGAATGCCAGCTCGTCGATGCGTAGCGGCGGCGTGGCCAGGTCCAGCGACTTGAGCAAATGTTGCAGGCGGGCCTGGTTGACGTAGCGGTAGAAGCTCTGGCCCAACACCTGATTGAGCAAGTAGGAAATCTGATTGCGGCTGTACCCGCACTCCTTCGCCACCCGTTGCAGGTCCAGCTCCGGATCGAGGTACGGCTGTTGCCGCTCGAAGTATTGCTGCAGGTCTTCAGCCATGAAGCTCAACTGGCGGGGTGATAACCCCAGGCGACTGACTGCCGGGCGCTGACTGGGAGCGGCGGCACCCTGGGTTTGCGCGCGCACCAGTGAGGCGTACTCGTTGACCCGCCAGATCAAACCGTCCTTGACCGTTATGGCCTCACTGGAACGGAAAGACACCAGCCCGTCGCCACCGCGCAGGGTCACTTCGTACTGAATGAACGCCGTGTTGCCGTCTACACGGATCCGGTCGCAATGCTCCAGCGCTTCGTCGGATTCTCGCGGCATGCTGACGCGCACGTACTCGCGCAACTCGTCGAGGCCGAGCACGCGGTTCTGAAAGAAGTCGTTGTACTGGACGTGCGGGTGATACAACGCCATGACGCTGTCCAGATCGCGGTGTTTCCAGCTCAGGTGATAGCGCATGACCGTGGCCGCCGTGGCCGGGGTCTGTTCGGGGCCGTCATCGTCGGCGTGCATAAAGGGCTCGGCGCAAAAGAACCGAGCTTGCCCAAGTTCGGCATCTCGATCAACGGCTAAACCATGCTGGCCTTTTGGCGATGACGGGCACGGGCGTGACTTACATCAAAAAATGCGCAGCAATCGCAAAATGAACTGAAAAATCTCACGGAAAATTCACATCCGGATGCTACTTTTAACGTCACTGACCGGTTGAGCCAATGAAGGCTCTTCCCACCTAGCATGAGCAAAAGGAAGCGCTCGATGATGAAGGCGGGCTACACATGAATAAAGGTTCCAGTAAAGTCACGTTCCCCAACGCGTGCCAGTTGATGCGCTGGCACTTTCACCCCATGGGTTTCGAAGCGACGATGGATGCGCCGGGCAGCATGATTGCCCGTCTGTTCGATCGTGCCAGCGGTGAAACCATGATCGCCATTGCCGGCATTCCTTGTGCCACGGTGATGAACGCGGCCGATGTCGAACGAATTATCGAAGCCGTGGAAGACGAGCTGGAGGCTTTCATTCCTCCAGAGTCTCTCAAGAGTTACGCATAAGCTGTTGTTTTATATGAAAAAGCCCGCCAATGATGGCGGGCTTTTTTGTGCGTGACCGTTACTCGACTGGCACTTTGACGCGGTGATCGGCAAAGAACGCCTTGCCTTGGACAACCCTGTCAGACGCCCTCGGCATGTTCACCGCCTGGGCGTCCTGCGGCTCGACGTACCAATAACAATGGCTGACCGCCCGGGTAATCCCAACGTACGCCAGGCGCAGAATCTCGTCCTTTTGCGCGGTGTCGTACGGCTCGTTGTCGCCAGCCTTGCCCAGGCCGGCCATGCGGTACACCTGATTCTTGTAAGGCGAACTGGTCAAGTGCTGGCAGTCGCCGAGCAGGAACACGGCATCCGCCTGCAGGCCTTTGGCGCTGTGGTAAGTCAGCTGTTTCAGGCGTCGCGCTTCGTACGGCAAGCTTGAATCAACATTAATAACAGGCTGAATATATTGTTCTATCAATGACTTATCGCTACTTTTTCGATAAAGCATCAAGATTGAATCGCCGCGATTGTAGTGCTCGGCGAGGCGTTGCCCCATGGCCTGATCATCGCGTTCCAGCACGTTTACTGGTTGCACCGGCCTGGCTGCACCGCTGGCCTTGGCTTTCTTGCCGGGGATCGCCGGCGCGGCGCGCACAATGTGTTCGGCCGCATCGATGATGTACTGATGGCTGCGGTAGTTATCGCTGAGCATCACCCGCGTGGTGCTCGGTGACGGGAATTCCTTGTTGAACTCCATGAAGTAACTCGGCGAACTGCCACGCCAGCCGTAGATCGACTGCCAGTCGTCACCCACACACAGCAACGACGAGCGCTGGGCACCCCGCCCGACGTGCATGGCCGGTCCGCGACTGCGGATTTCCCCGAGACTGGCCCGGATCCACGAGACGATCTGTGGCGAGACGTCTTGAAACTCGTCGATCATCAAATGCGCCATGGGCCGCAGCAATTCGTCGCCCAACAGCTTGAGGTTCTCCGGCGAATGCTCGCTGAACAGGGCAAACATCCGGTTGTAAGTCATCACCGGCGGTTTCTGATCGAGCAGATGATCCTCCAGCGCACGCCAGAACAGACTCAGCGCCTCAAAGAAGAACCGGTCCGGGTCGTCCTTGGCAAAACTCATGCGCCCGACCGCCTCCGGCACATCCAGCCCGAGGTTTTCGATGAAGCCTGCCGCCGCGACAAAACAATCCAGCAATGGCGCCGACGCCAGCTCGCCCTTGACCTTGTAATCGAAGCCTGGACCGGCGCTGGCGTCAGCCGCCAGCGTCGCCAGAACCCGCTTTGAGGATTCGTAACTATCCAGCCAGATCAATGGTTTACGACAGAAAGCTTGAAACAGTGTGCGCTTTACCGCCCACTCGGCGCGCACGCTGAGCTTGGCATTGGGCCGGCAAATCTGCGGGTTTTCCCGGGGATCGAAGCCGAGTACCACCCAGGCATCAAGGCTGGGAATGTAGCCATGGCAATGAAAGGTCGAACCGTTGATCTCGAAGGTCTGCCGGTTCGGCTCAATGCCTTTGATCGGCCACGCTGCGGCGCGAAACCACAAGTCTTCGATGGCGTCGCACAGTTCTTCATCGCGTTTGGCTGCCAATTCGGTCACCGCCATGCGCTTTTGCACATCCGGGTGATCGCGCTCCAGTTCCCTGAGCTGCAAACCAGCCTTGGCCAACGGTTGAATCAACTGGCGGAAACGCTCGTCTTCATTAAACAAGCGGTGATAGCAGGCATTGAGTTGCCGACGCTGAGCGTCGTTGATCCGCAGATCGAACGGGCTGCTGTCGACCTCTTCGTCAGCGCCTTGTGGCCGATCATTGAGGTTCTCGAATGCTTGCAAGCGCTCGAATCCCGGCAGGCTGCGAACCATCGGCAAAATTCGCGAGTGGAAGGTGCGCACCAGTTCCCGCGCCTGCTTGAGGCTCAACGTCTGACCCCAGAGCGCGAACAACTCGATCAGCTTGTTGATGAAGTCCTTGCGCGACTCGCGAGTGAAGGTCACCACCGTCATCGAATCCAGCTCAAACCCCAGGTAGTGCGTGAGCAACAGAATGCGCAGCACCAGCGTCGTCGACTTGCCAGCACCGGCACCGGCGATCACCGACGTTGAAGGTGTATCACTGAAGATCATTTTCCATTGCGCAGCACTTGGCTGAGCATGCTCGGGCAAAAGGCGTGCAACATCGGCCTTCATGCGCTTCTTCAACTCGGCACTGAGTGGCAGACGCCAGTCGTCGAACAGATAGTTGTCGACGCTCGGCGGACGATGCTCGGTGCTGCGACTGTCACGGATCAACAGGACCTGCCGGCCTTCCTCCAGACCTTCGAGTTTGCCTTCTTTGAAACCGTACTCGACACCAGCGGTATGGCCACTGCGAAAACCGTCGGCCTGGCCATGCAGCCATGAAGCGCGGTGCTGCGCGCGTAAACGAGTCAGGCCATGGCCGAAGAAGCGCGCGGCCAGACGCTTGAACCAAGGCATGTCGGCCAGGGGACGGAGTTCGGGAGGAAGATCGGGAGTGTGTTGCGCCACGCTGAGGGACTCCAGTGTGTGAGGCTGTTGGGGCTATGGTGGCGGTATTTGCCAACGAGTTCTAGCGAAATGCTTACAGGTCATTGGTTTAGGCGATGAACTGAAAGTCGGATGAGATCGTTTCGAACCGGTTTTTCATCAGCGGATTCGATGGGAATGCCGCATTTTTTACGCTTTTTCTCGATTGTTGACTGATGGATGATGCCCGTCATTAACCGACGGTCTCGCTTCGTGGCTCAGGCGCTGCGCCCCATGACGAGCCTTTTGAGGAGACGATCATGCTTGAACTCAGACCTTTCAACACGCTGGGCGGCGCTCATCACGGCTGGCTGGACGCCCATCACCACTTTTCGTTCGCCGAGTACTACGATCCGCAGCGCATGAACTGGGGCAATCTGCGGGTGTGGAACGATGACGTGATTGCCGCTGGCACTGGCTTCCCGCAGCACCCGCACCGTGACATGGAAATCATCACTTACGTGCGTGAAGGTGCAATTACTCACCAGGACAATCTTGGCAACAAGGGCCGCACCGAGGCTGGTGATGTGCAGGTCATGAGCGCTGGTTCGGGTATCGCGCACAGCGAGTACAACCTGGAAGCACAGGAAACGCGGATTTTTCAGATCTGGATTCTGCCGACTGAAACTGGCGCGCCGCCATCCTGGGGTGCAAAACCATTTCCAAAAGGTCAGCGCGAAGGTTTTGTAACGCTTGCCAGCGGCAAGGACGGCGACGACCAGAGCCTGCGAATTCGCGCCGATGCACGATTGGTGGCGGCGAATATCAAGGCTGGCGAAACGGCGGAGTATCGTCTGGATGCGGGGCGACGGGCGTATCTGGTACCGGCCACCGGAGTGATTGAAGTCAACGGCTTGCGCGCGCAAGCTCGAGACGGTGTAGCGGTGGCGCATGAGCGAGTGCTGACAGTGACCGCGATTGAGGACAGCGAGATCGTATTGGTGGATCTGGCTTAAGTTGCGGGCATGAAAAAGGGGTGATCCATTGGATCACCCCTTTTTTAACATTGACCTTGCCGACCTTGTGGCGAGGTAATTGCCACTATTTCGTGGAAATAGCGCCATCCACCAGGGTCTGCGCTTCGGCCACCAGTTGCTTGAGGTGGTCGTCGCCAATGAAGCTTTCGGCGTAAATTTTGTAGATGTCTTCGGTGCCCGAAGGACGCGCAGCGAACCAGCCGTTTTCGGTCATCACTTTCAAGCCGCCAATGGCCTGATCGTTGCCCGGGGCATGGCTGAGAATGCTCTGAATCTTCTCGCCTGCCAGTTCGGTCGATGTCACTTGTGCCGGCGACAGCTTGCTCAGCAGGGCCTTCTGCTCCGGGTTGGCCTTGGCATCGACGCGTACCGAGAACGGTTCGCCCAGTTCATCGGTCAGTGCGCGATAAGCCTGGCTTGGATCACGGCCGGTGCGGGCGGTCATTTCGGCCGCCAGCAGAGCTGGAATCAAACCGTCCTTGTCGGTGCTCCACACGCCGCCGTCCTTGCGCAGGAACGACGCACCCGCACTCTCCTCACCGCCGAAACCCAGCGAACCGTCGAACAGGCCATCGGCAAACCATTTGAAGCCGACCGGCACTTCGTACAGGCGACGTCCCAGACGTTTGGCCACGCGATCGATCAGGCCGCTGCTGACCACGGTTTTACCCACGGCAGCATCGACGCGCCACTGTGGGCGGTTCTGGAACAGATAGTCGATGGACACCGCAAGGTAGTTGTTCGGTGCCAGCAGACCGCCCGAAGGGGTAACGATGCCGTGGCGGTCGTGGTCCGGATCGCAGGCGAATGCCACATCGAAACGTTCCTTGAGGCCGATCAAACCTTGCATGGCATGGCTTGACGATGGGTCCATACGAATCTGACCGTCCCAATCGACCGTCATGAAGCGGAAGGTCGAATCGACCTGTTGATTCACCACTTCCAGATCGAGACGGTAGTGCTCGGCAATGGCCGACCAGTAGCGCACCCCTGCTCCACCCAGTGGATCGACACCCAGACGCAGTTTGGCATCACGGATGGCATCGAAGTCGATCACGTTGATCAAGTCAGCGACGTAAGTGTTGAGGTAGTCGTGACGGTGGGTGGTGCTGGCCTTGAGCGCCTGCTCGTAGCTGATGCGCTTGACGCCGGCCAGTTTGTTGGTGAGCAGTTCATTGGCCTTGGCTTCGATCCACTTGGTGATGTGGGTGTCGGCCGGGCCGCCATTGGTAGGGTTGTATTTGTAGCCACCGCTTTGCGGCGGGTTGTGCGACGGCGTGATGACGATGCCATCGGCCAGCCCCGAGGTGCGGCCACGGTTGTAGCAGAGGATCGCGTGCGAGATCGCCGGCGTCGGTGTGTACTCGTCACCTTCGGCGATCATCACGGTCACGCCATTGGCTGCCAGCACTTCCAGTGCGCTCGCCCCGGCCGGGGTCGACAGCGCATGGGTATCGATGCCGACGAACAGCGGGCCAGTGATGCCCTGTGCTTCGCGGTACAGGCAGATCGCCTGGCTGATCGCCAGAACGTGCCACTCATTGAAACTCAAGTCGAAGGAGCTGCCGCGGTGCCCGGACGTACCAAACGCCACGCGCTGGGTGGAAATCGAAGCATCCGGTTGGCCGGTGTAATAAGCCGTTACCAGTCGCGGGATATCGACCAACAATTCTGCCGGTGCCGGTTTGCCCGCAAAAGGACTGATAGTCATGCAAAACCTCTGAGATAGAGTGGTCCAGGAAATACAGCGCAGTTTACTGGCAGTTTGACCGCAGCGCGACGGGATCTATCCGACAGATTTCAACGTTCATTCCAGAGGCGCCAAGCGCAACGCATCCCCCAGCATTCCGATGATCCCGACCAGGCCGTGTTCACCCTGCTCCAGCAGGCTCAAACGCAGATGATGGCCGTGTAATCCCTGCAGGCTGAACAGTTCACCCGGCGCAATCAGGACCTGCTGCCTGAGCATGCGCTGAAACACATCGCGCATGTCCACCGGACGCACTGAACGCACCCAGACGGTCGCCCCGCCTTGCGGTTCGACAACCTGCAACGCATCGCCCAAGCGTTCGCGCAGCAAGTGGATCATTGGCGTTCGACGCTCCTTCAGAAGCCGACGAAGTACCTGCAGGTGCTGGTCGATCCGACCATTTCGGTACAGTCGGGCAATAGCCTTCTGGCGGATGGGCGACAGTCGGAATGATCGCATCAGAAAATGCCGCAGCATCTCGCTCTTCCATTGTCGCGACAAGACGAAGCCGTAAGGCGCTTCGATACCAATGATTTTCTCGAATGTGGAGAAGACCAACAGCCGGTCGGGATCGAGCCGATCACGCAAGCGCTCGCCATCCATTGTTTCGCCAAGTTCGCCGTAACAATCGTTTTCCAGAACCCAGGTGCCATGCTCGCGCAGCAGTCTGGCGATGGTGATGCGGTTATCCGCCGGAACCTGCGTACCGCGCGGCATGCACAAGCCCGAAGACAGCAACACCAGCCGCACATTCCCGGTGTTGAGCTGTGTTTCCAGCCATTGCGGCTCCAGGCCACCGCAGGCCTGCAACGGCAGCTCGATCACGCGCACCTCTGCAGCCTGCAGCAATCGCAGTATCACCCAGTCGCAGGGCGACTCGACCAGAACGGTTGCGTGCTTGAGTTGTAGAACGGCAACCAGGATTTCCAGTACCCCACGCAAGTCCGCACCGATGTAGACATCTTCGGCGTGCCAGCATTGGCTCGGCGAGGTGGTGTAACGGGCCGCCAGTACGGTGCGCAATTCCAGTTCACCGCAGGGCTGGTCGAGCAACGATGGCTGGCGCGGGTACTGACGCAACAATTCGCGCTCCAACAGCAGCAAGGGGCTGTCCAGCGATTGCACCGACACCGGATCTTCGGCGCTCAGTAAGCGCATCCCCGGGCGCCGCGCATTGACGTAGACCGTTTCGAGCAGATCATTGCCAACGGCTGGGGGCGTCAACCCTACAACGGCCCGGACGTAGTACCCGGACTTGGCAACCGAGTAGATCCGCCCTTCCTTCTCCAGCAACGAATAAGCGTATTGAATGGTCGAGATCGATACGTTCAGACGATCTGCCAACTGACGCAACGAAGGCAGTCTGAGATTGCCGTCGCCGGCCGGCTCCGCCATCAATCGCATCAGGTAGCGATAGACAGCCTGGTAAGCAAAACCCGGTTCCCCTGCAGCCTTCATGAACCGGCTACCGTGGATAGAGATAAACCGAAGGATCGATCACTCACCTCAACGTTCCGCTGACCGATCACCCAGGCCGGCACCCAGGCCATCGAGACCCGCCGTGTCGAGTGCAGGCTCCAATGCGCGCGCGGCAGTCCCACACATTGGCAAGGGTTCCATGGAATAGAGTCGGCTTATCAGTCTGACCGGCAACCCACTGACATCCACCATCCATTGCAGCACTTGTTCCGGACCGTGCAGCCCTTGCATGGCTCGATGCAAATCGGGCATTGCCACCAGCATGCCTGGATGACAGCTGCGCAGGAATCGTTCGAGACCGGCTCCCCGCTCAATGAATGGCGTGAACAACAGGCAGACCGATTGCGCTTCATTCAAGCCGTAAGTTCTGTACAGACTGCTCGCCGCTTGCTCGCGCAGGTCATCAAGCGCCTGCAGATGGCCGAACCTTGTGATCATTTGTTCGCAGGCCGGCTCCGGCAACTGTTTGTGCTGCATCTGCGCCAGTGTGCGCTGGACATGTTCCGAAAAGCCGCTTTCATAGAGGCGGCCGTCAATGAATTCTGCCGTCAGGCCACACAAATGAGCCTCGATCAGAGGGTCTGCGTACTCCCCCATTCCTTGACTGAACGCCCACTCCTCTGACTGAAACCCAAGGAACTCGCTGAGCAACGGCCAGCGTTCTTCCAGTTTGCCCACCACCATGTCATGGATGTCGACGAATGTTGTCCGGCGGCAGGACTCGAATCCGTCTTCGGGGCGCCAGCACAGCCGCTCGGATTCGCTGTAGAAACCGCGATACAAGTCACCTCCCAGTCCGTCAAGCAAGGCGAACAATTCATCGAAAGTTCCGGCATTGACCGCCAGCGCACCGATTCCGGCTTTCTGTACGGCACGGTCCAGATTGTCGATGAATTGCTTTTGGCGATGCAGCGACTCGCTGGCAACCCATGCATCGACACCATTGCCCCAGCGGGCAATCTGGCCGTAAAAACCGGCCCATGCCAGGCAGGCGTCATCCCACAACACAAAGGCCTCGTCCCTCGCCCGGCGGTGCCCCATCATCAGAACGTCGGTGCGGTTGGCATCGGTGTTCTCCTTGTCGAGAGGAGCCAGGTGATTGAACGGCAGTACCTGACGATGATCCACCATCAGCAACTCGACCCTGGGATCGTCGTAAAGGAACAGCGCACCGAAGCTGCGGTGCAGATTGTCCAGCGTCGCCGGTCCCATTCCACTCCAGCGCAGCGTGGCGACACGTAAATGGAAAGTCGCGGGAGCCCGGCCGGCAATACTCAGCTGCGCGGCTCGCAACAACGCCAGCGTATAGCAACTGTCACGAGTGCCGGACGGTGTCACCATTACCTTGTAGTCACCGATGCGTTCCATTCCGCCGGCGGCGACCACCAGCCGCTGAATCAGCAACTGCAGCGCTGTGCGCTCGGCTCTGGAAAAAAAACTCAGCAATCGTTGCAGTACTTGCTGGTAGACATAATTCATTGCCTGATCATGGATCGTGCTCATCAGTACTTTACCCGGCGTAAAAAATTCATATCGCGCTCCAGCGGTGAGGCAGGCGCAATAAATTCATCAATAAGTAATAGACGATCAAATACTAACACTTATGTTTTTGAAGTTATTTGAAACACATGACACGAAGAAGCTGACAGCTCCGCCCCCATTATCTCCGCATCCATCTGTTTTTATTGATGTTTTTCTTTCATAAAAATATCTGAGGAAACTTCTTACAACGTCCCACGAATATTGAGTACAAGAAAAGCAGAACGTAAATAGGAAACCCCCTACAACCCTTAAACAGAAATAGGTGTTCCGCTCATTGAAGCTTTCTTTAAACAGCGCTAGAAAAACAGAATGCACAGACATGGCTCATTCCTTGAGATGAAAGTAATCATTCAATTATCAGTGCTTACGAGACGATTAGAAGATACAGATAGCGGGCAAAAACCGGTTCAGATACACAAAGGCCAGGCGCCGGGCCTGGCATGTATCGTCATTTGCAGGGAGTACAACGCAAGAGTCCGTGGGGCCACGGACTCTGATCGGAAGGAGTTACGCGGGTTCGACCTGGAGGGCGACCCGTTCGCGGCACGGGCATTCGTCCATGTAGCGGTGTGCTTCAACGAACTCACTGAACGGGAAGACCCGCGTTTTGAGTGGCAGTAACACGCGGTCAGCGGTCAGCTGGTTGATGTCTCGTAATGCGCGTTGCACCGCGACATGGTCCTGAGTAATGCCCAGCTCGGGCTTGCCGGTGAAATTGCCGATGCAGTGCACGAAGAACTGAATGTTCTTCTGGAACGCCGCGCAGGCCGGGAACGGTGTCTGGTTGCCGCCCTGCAGGCCATACAGGACCAGACTGCCACGCGGTGCGAGCACATCGCCGAGCAACGACATCTGCGGGCCGCCAAGACCGTCGAACACCACGTCGACGCCGCGGTTGTCAGTGATCTTGTTGATTCGCATCAACAGGTCTTCTTCCTCGGTGACGATGACTTTCTCGGCGCCCAGGGACAAAAGGTACTCACGCTCGTCGGCAGTCTTGGTCGCCGCAATCACCCGTACACCCAGCGCCTTGCCTAACTGCACGAAGGACGGACCGGCGCAGTGGCTGGCATCAGTGACCAGGGCAAACTGCCCCGGCTTGACCCGCGCCAGATCGGCGTAGGCAAAATAGGCGATCAACAGCGGTGTGTAATGCACGCTGGCTTCGATCGGGCTGAGCACATCCGGATAACGGGTCACCGCTGTACGTGGCAGAACAATCTGCTCACCGTACACCGGATAATCGTTCGGGCTCTGGGCCGGAAAACTGGCGACTTTGTCGCCGACCGACAGATCGTCGATGCCTTCGCCGACGGCAGTCACCACACCGGCCATTTCATGGCCGAGGCCAGAAGGCAGACGTGCCTGGGACGACGCCAGGTTCTGACGCCAGAGAATGTCGTACCAGCTGATGCCGATCGCTTCGACACGCACCTGCACTTCGCCAGGACCTGGCTGAGCGGCCGCATGCTCTTCGCATTTGAGCACCTCGGCCGGACCAAACTTGTGAAAACGGATCGTGCGGGACATCGCAAACCTCGTCAAAGTAACCTCTAATGCCCTGAACTCTATCTGGGCTTTTGACCCAAGACTATCAGTGGCTATTAATAGTCGACATGCCTGTCATTGATTCCGCAGTATGGACCGCATGGGCAAAATCGATGAAAAATATGCTGCCACCGACCCGGCAAACCTGAATTTAGCGGTGCAGAGTACCAGCCTTTCCCCGTAATATTCATGCCGGCCATTGTTCTCATATGGCCGCTCTCGTCAAGCTTGATGACTCTGCCAGGACTCCAGATGAATCGTAATGACCTGCGTCGTGTCGACCTGAACCTGCTGATCGTGTTCGAAACATTGATGCACGAACGCAGTGTGACCCGCGCCGCCGAAAAGCTTTTTCTCGGTCAGCCAGCGATCAGTGCGGCGCTCTCGCGCCTGCGCAGCCTGTTCGATGACCCCCTGTTCGTGCGCACCGGACGCAGCATGGAACCGTCCGCCCGCGCGGTGGAAATCTTCGCCCTGCTCTCGCCCGCCCTCGACTCCATTTCCACAGCAGTCAGCCGTGCGGCAGAGTTCGACCCGGCCACCAGCACCTCGGTGTTCCGCATCGGCCTGTCCGATGACGTCGAATTCGCCCTGCTGCCGATGCTGCTCAAACGCCTTCGCGCCGAATCACCGGGGATCGTGCTGGTGGTGCGCCGCGTCAACTACATATTGATGCCGGGCCTGCTGGCTTCGGGCGAAATCTCCATCGGCGTCAGCTATACCACCGACCTGCCGGCCAACGCCAAGCGAAAGGTCTTGCGCCGCAGCCAGCCGAAACTGTTGCGCGCCGACACCGTACCGGGCCCGCTGAGCCTTGACGACTATTGCGCGCGTCCGCATGCACTGGTGTCGTTCGCTGGCGACCTGAGTGGCTTTATTGATGAAGAACTGGAGAAACTCGGCCGCAAGCGGCACGTAGTGCTGGCCGTGCCGCAGTTCAATGGCTTGAGCACCTTGCTCGCGGGCACTGACATCGTCGCGACCGTGCCGGATTACACCGCCGACGCATTGACGGCTGCGGGTGGCGTACGCGCGGAAGATCCGCCGTTGCCGACGCGCACGTTTGAGCTGCACATGGCGTGGCGCGGGTCGCAGGATAACGATCCGGGCGAGCGTTGGTTGCGGTCGCGGATTCAGATGTTCTTCGGCGATCCAGACAGTCTTGAGCTGCCTGCGCATTAAGCAGGCTGCAAAGAGAGACAGGCCAAGCATTCGAACTAAAAATCCCCCCAGCGGCGAATCTTCCCGCTCAAACTCAAGCCACGGGCCGGCTGTTGCGATACATCGACAGGCAGTAAAACGACAGCGCCGCTGCCGCCAACGTGCCGCCAACCACCCCGATGTAAGCAAAGCCCAACTGGCTGCCCACCCAGCTTCCCACCAGTGCCCCACCGCCGATGCCGATGTTGTAGATGCCTGAAAACAGTACCATCGCCACATCGGTGGCATCCGGCGCCAGCACCAGGACTTTCGACTGCAATGCCAGCCCGAAGCCCATGATCGCCATGCCCCAGAACACACTCAGCACGCCGAGGTACGAGACGTTGCCACTCAAAGGCAACAGCAAAGCCAGGCACAGGGCGAGCACCGATACGCAGGTGATCAGAAAGCGCTGCGGGTTATAGCTGTGCAGGTAGCTGAACAGCAGCGAGCCGAAAATACCGGCGCCACCGAATAACAGCAGGAGTAGCGTCACCACATCGCCGCTCATGTTGGCCACCGTCAGTACGAACGGTTCGATGTAGCTGTAGGCGGTGAACTGTGAAGTCACGACCAATGCCGTGAGAACATAAATCGCCACCAGCGCAGGTCGTTTCAACAACACCGGCAGACTTTTAAGCGAACCCGAATTCTGGCTGGGCAGCAACGGCAGAACCTTCGCCAGGCAGAACACCAGCGCCGCCGCAAAGCCTGCAATCACGATGAACGTGGTGCGCCAGCCCATGGCCTCGCCCAACAAGCGGCCGAGGGGAATCCCCAGCACCATCGCCAGCGAAGTACCGGTTGCCAGCAAGCCCAGGGCTTGAACCTGCTTGCCCGGGGGCGCCAGGCGCACGGCCAGAGACGCGGTGATTGACCAGAACAGCGCATGCGACAACGCCACGCCGATCCGGCTCACCAGCAACACACCGAAGCTGGTCGCCAGACTCGACAGGATGTGGCTGGCGATAAACATTCCGAACAGCACAATCAACAGTCGTCGTCGTTCGACGTTGCGCGTCAGCAGCATGATCGGCAATGACGTCAGCGACACCACCCACGCATAGATGGTCAGCATCAGGCCGACCTGCGCCGTCGACATGTCGAAGCTGCTGCCGATCGAACTCAGCAGACCCACAGGTACAAATTCGGTGGTGTTGAACACAAATGCAGCCAGTGCCAGTGCAATCACCGCGTACCAGTTGCCGTTGTTTGTCGCCGTAGAATCACTCATTTAAACGTCGTTTTACTCTTCGATGATCGCGCGCACTCGATCTGTGTCCATCAGTGGGTGTCTTGTAACGTTCTGCGCTGGCGCAACGTTAAGCGGTTGCAGGGGTGCTTCACAACCAGCGACGAAAGATTCGACAGCCTTTTTCATTGGCCTGCATAGCCTTTGACGCGCATGCAATCATTCGTCAGGTCGATCTGTTTTTCCGCAATAACGATCCCGTCCCCCACGGCACTGCCCATGCCGTGGGTTTTGTCGTTTGCAGCAGGGGTTGAGTGATAGCTGGCAGTTGCCGCTTTGGCCTGGTACTGGCACTCCGCTTTATCGTGCTGGATTTCAGCCGCGCCTGCGCCCGGCCTGGACCAGTCATGAACTGAGGTCACACAGGCACTCAACAACGTAGCAAGCAACGCAATAGCCAATAACTTCATGGTGTGTACCGCCGATAAATTAAAAGTCGCAATGCGCCTGGATGACTGGCATTGCCGGGATGGAAATCACTTGCAGACGAACGTCACATGGGTCACTTCATTCACTGGATCGAGCGGCACGCGCGATTGCACATCGAACACATCGACCTGCTTGCCGAGCGATGCGCACTTTTTCTCGGCGCCGTTCAGAGCCAGCCGACGGGCCTCGGAGTGAGTGTGTCGGGACTGCAGTGTTTTGGCCGCGACCTGGTACTCGTAAGGGCCGAGTTTCAGGTCGTGGGATTGCCAGACATAGTTGCCGACCAATGCAATGGCGCTCAGCGCGATAATCATATTGAGCTTCATGGCAAGTATCGGACGCTGGACATTCCATTCTTCATCACGCTCACCCTGCGGGGTCAACAACGCTTCAATCCTGTCATCCGAAGATTCGATGACGCCTGGGGCGGCGTGCCGTGCCGATCAACGCCACTGCACGTCGCCTTGGGGTAATGATTGGGCAGTTGCATATCGAGGTGAAGAAAAACGAAGTATCTTTCAGTCTCCATTAGAAATACTTAACGAGAGTGGCGACCATGCAACTCGACGCAAAACAGATGCAGGCGTTCCTCGCCGTGGTCGACAGCGGCAGTTTCGAGAAGGCTGCGGAACGTCTCAACGTAACGCCGTCGGCGGTGTCGCAACGCATACACGCGCTTGAAGTGCGTCTGGGCAACTCGGTGGTGGTGCGCGGGCGCCCGTGCGAGCCGACTCAGGCGGGAAGGAAACTGATGCTCTATCTGCGCCGTGCAACCGTGCTCGAAGAGGAACTGCTGAACGATCTGACCGGCGATGAACACGATCACCTGCGCGTGGTGATTGCGGTCAATGGCGACACGCTGGCGACCTGGTTCTTCCCGGCACTGGCCGAGATATTCGTCAGCGAGAATATTCTGCTCGACGTCGTGGTCGACGATCAGGACCACACCTATGCCCTGCTGGAAAGTGGCCAGGTCATCGGTTGCATCGGCACGCGTTCCCAGCCCATGCGCGGCTGTTTTGCTGAGTTGCTGGGCTCGATGCGTTACCAATGGGTGGCATCGCCCTCGTTTCAGCAGCGCTGGTTTGCCAAGGGCCTGACCCGCACGTCTGCGCGCAAGGCGCCAGTATTTGCCTATTCGCGCAAGGACACCTTGCAGTCGGATTTCATGCAATCGCGCTTCGGTCTGACCGCCGACGCTTATCCCACGCACTACCTGTCACTTCCAGAGGCACGCCTGAAAGCCATACGCCGTGGCCTCGGCTACGGGATGGTGCCGCAGATGCAGGTCAGTGATTTGCTGAAAAGCCGCGAACTGGTGGATGTCGCGCCGGGGCATTTCACGGATGTAGAGCTTTATTGGCACGCCTGGGAACTGCAATCACCGCGCATGGAGATGCTCTCCGAGCGCGCGGTACATGCCGCGCGGCGTATTTTGAGCAGCAAGGGTCCGGTAAAACGCTCGACCATGCCGAGGAAGTAGTTGCGTGGCGGATTCAAGTGGTTTCTGGCGATTCCGCACAGCCCTGCGCAAAACTGTGTCGGCAAATCTACAGCCATCATGATGGCAAAGTGATAATGACAAATCCGGCAATAAAGTTTAACTTACCGCCGCCCCGACCGATGGAGGGTCGGGCAATCGCACTCAGTTAAGGAAAACGATGGCAATGGTCTATTGTCGTGCTTGCGCCAAGGAGCTCCATGAAACGGCGCTCACCTGCCCCCAATGCGGGGCTGCCCAACAGGCCACCGTGCCGCAAACGCAAGCCGAAATACCCTGGCTGGCCATCGTTTCGTTGATCCTCGGAATTATCAGCGCACTCACCCTGTTTGATGATTCCGAATGGGACAGGGATTCGATTGTCGGTGTGGGCATCCTCAGCCTTGCGGGCCTTACTTGCGGCATCGTCTGTATCAACCAACACCACCCAGGAAGAAACCTCGCGATCGCCGGCATCATTTTGTCAGGCCTTGCCGCGTTCGTTTTGTCCTGTCTATCGATTTGAATAATTTTAGGGAAAGAATATGAGCATGGTTTTCTGCCGCGGTTGCGCCAAGGAAATTAGTAGTCTGGCCGTTGCATGCCCACAGTGCGGCGCGCCTCAGGCGACTCAACAGACTTATGCAAGCGGCCCCGCCATCACGACGGGTAACCCATACATGGAAGCGTTGAAGAACTACGCAGAATTCAAAGGCCGCGCGACTCGCCGCGAGTACTGGATGTTCGTGCTGATCAACCTGGGTATCTGCATTGTCATGGGCGTACTCGATGCCATGCTCAATACCAAGGGCGTCCTTTACAACCTCTACAGTCTGGCGATGTTGCTGCCGAGCATTGCCGTCGGCGCTCGCCGCATGCATGACACCGACCGCAGTGGCTGGTGGTTGCTGTTGCCAATCGTCAACCTGGTATTTCTGGTGCAAGACAGCCAGCCAGGTCCAAACCGTTTCGGGCCGAACCGTAAAGGTATCAACTGAGTCAGCCTGTAACTGTTGATCGAGACGGCCTTCATGGCCGTCTCTTTGTTTGTGCTACCCGCCGCTGAAAAGGCCGCTGCACTTTTACCCGTCACGCAACACACATTTGTCATCAAACAGATTGATAGCACCCTAACGAAAGGTGCATGCTAGAGGGCTCGAATCGGTCTTATATCATTCCGAATGATAGTTACCTTTGCTTCATTCGATTCGTGCCATCACAGCCCGCCGAGCATCATCCGCCCATCTTCAATACATTGGCGGATGATTCCATGGAACAGTCACTCAAACATTTGCGCTTCCCGTTGGCCCTGTTGGCCGTGCTGGTGATGAGCGCTTGCGGCAAGACTCCGGAGACTGCCGCCACTATGCCCGCTGCCAAAGTCAGCGTGGCCAAGGTGCTGGAACAACCGGTCAACGAGTGGGACGAATTCACCGGGCGCCTCGAAGCGCCGGAAACCGTTGAAATTCGTCCACGGGTCTCCGGCCAGATCGACGAGGTAGCTTTCACCGAAGGTGCACTGGTGAAGAAAGGCGACCTGCTGTTCCAGATCGACCCGCGTCCATTCCAGGCTGAGGTGCGCCGCCTCGAAGCCTTGGTCGCACAATCGCGCGCCAACGCCACCCGCAGTGAAAACGAAGCCGGCCGCGGTGAACGCCTGCGTGCCAGCAACGCCATCTCCGCCGAACTGGCCGACTCGCGCACCAGCGCTGCACAAGAGGCGCGCGCCGCCGTCGGTGCCCTGCAAGCGCAACTGGATCTGGCCAAGCTGAACCTGAGTTTCACCCGTGTCACCGCGCCAATCAGCGGCCGCGTCAGCCGTGCCGAGATCACCGCCGGCAACCTGGTGACCGCCGACACCACACCACTGACCAGCGTGGTTTCCACCGACAAGGTCTATGCCTACTTCGACGCGGATGAGCGGGTGTTCCTCAAATACACTCAACTCGCCCGCAACGGCCAACGCGGCGCCACCACTCCGGTGTACATGGGGCTGTCCAACGAAGACGGCAACCCGCACCTGGGGCAGATGAACTTCGTCGACAACCAGGTCAACCCGAAGACCGGCACCATCCGTGGTCGCGCCGTGTTCGACAACAGCGACGGCACCTACACCCCGGGTCTGTATGCACGACTGAAACTGGTCGGCAGCGGCACCTACAACGCCATGCTGATCAACGACGAAGCGGTCGGTACCGACCTGGGCAAGAAGTTCGTGCTGGTAATGGATGCGGACAACAAGACCGCGTACCGCGCCGTTGAACTCGGTCCGAAGATCGAAGGCCTGCGCATCGTGCGCACCGGGCTGAACAAGGACGACACGATCATCGTCAAGGGCCTGCAGCGGGTACGTCCGGGTTCGCCGGTGACCCCTGAAGTGATCCCGATGGCCAGCGAGCAGACCATTGCCGCCCTGGCCCAACAACGACAAGCGCTGGAAGCCAGCAACCTGCCCAAAGTCGCACCTGCCAAAGGCGCGCCGGGATCGGTTGTGAAGCTTGCCGCTGCGACCCCACGCGGTTAAGGGACGATAACTCCGATGAATTTTTCCCAATTCTTCATTTCACGGCCGATCTTCGCAGCGGTGCTTTCGCTGTTGATCCTGATCGCCGGTGCGATCTCGCTGTTCCAGCTGCCGATCAGCGAATACCCGGAAGTCGTGCCACCCACTGTGGTGGTGCGTGCCAACTTCCCGGGCGCCAACCCAAAAGTCATCGGTGAAACCGTGGCCGCTCCGCTGGAGCAAGCCATCACCGGCGTCGAGAACATGCTGTACATGTCCTCGCAGTCCACCGCTGACGGCAAGATAACCCTGACCATCACCTTCGCTCTGGGCACCGACCTGGACAACGCGCAGGTGCAGGTGCAGAACCGGGTGACCCGTACCGAGCCGAAACTTCCCGAAGAAGTGACGCGCATCGGTATCACCGTCGACAAGGCGTCGCCCGATCTGACCATGGTTGTGCACTTGACCTCGCCGGACAAACGCTACGACATGCTCTACCTGTCCAACTACGCAATCCTCAATATCAAGGATGAGCTGGCGCGTCTGGGCGGTGTCGGTGACGTGCAACTGTTCGGTATGGGCGACTACTCGCTGCGGGTCTGGCTCGATCCGAACAAGACCGCTTCGCGCAACCTGACCGCCACCGATGTGGTGACGGCGATTCGTGAACAGAACCGTCAGGTCGCTGCCGGTCAGTTGGGTGCGCCCCCTGCCCCGAATGCCCAGAGCTTCCAGCTGTCGGTCAACACGCAGGGTCGTCTGGTCTCCGAGGAAGAGTTCGAGAACATCATCATTCGCGCAGGCGATAACGGTGAGATCACGCGCCTCAAGGACATCGCTCGCGTCGAACTGGGTTCCAGCCAATACGCCCTGCGTTCGTTGCTGAACAATCAGCCGGCGGTAGCGATCCCGATCTTCCAGCGTCCAGGCTCCAACGCCATCCAGATCTCGAACGAAGTTCGCGGCAAGATGGAAGAGCTGAAGAAAAGCTTCCCGCAAGGCATGGACTACAGCATCGTCTATGACCCGACGATCTTCGTGCGCGGTTCGATCGAGGCAGTGGTTCACACCCTCTTCGAAGCACTGATCCTTGTGGTGCTGGTGGTGATTCTGTTCCTGCAGACGTGGCGCGCCTCGATCATTCCGTTGGTGGCGGTGCCGGTATCTTTGATCGGTACGTTTGCGGTGATGCACCTGTTCGGCTTCTCGCTCAACGCCCTGTCCCTGTTCGGCCTGGTACTGGCGATCGGTATCGTGGTGGACGATGCCATCGTGGTGGTGGAGAACGTCGAACGGAACATCGAGCTGGGACTGACGCCGGTCGAAGCGACCAAGCGCGCCATGCGTGAAGTGACCGGCCCGATCATTGCGACAGCGCTGGTGTTGTGTGCGGTGTTTGTACCGGCGGCGTTCATCTCCGGCCTTACCGGGCAGTTCTACAAGCAGTTCGCGCTGACCATTGCGATCTCGACCGTGATCTCCGCGTTCAACTCGCTGACCCTGTCGCCAGCACTGGCCGCCGTGTTGCTCAAAGGGCATGACGCGCCGAAAGACCGCTTCTCGAAAATCCTCGACAAGATCTTCGGTGGCTGGTTGTTCCGTCCGTTCAACCGCTTCTTTGACAAGGCCAGCCATGGCTACGTCGGTACTGTGCGTCGGGTCATCCGTGGCAGCGGTATCGCCCTGCTGTTGTACGCAGGCCTGATGGTACTGACGTTCTTCGGTTTCTCCAGCACCCCGACCGGTTTCGTACCGGGCCAGGACAAGCAATACCTGGTGGCTTTCGCGCAATTGCCGGACGCCGCAAGCCTGGATCGCACCGAAGACGTGATCAAGCGTATGTCCGACCTGGCGCTGAAACAGCCAGGCGTGGAAAGCGCCGTAGCGTTCCCGGGCCTGTCGATCAACGGCTTCACCAACAGCCCGAACGCCGGCATCGTGTTCGTGACCCTGAAACCGTTTGACGAGCGTAAAGATCCGAGCATGTCTGCCGGTGCAATCGCCGGGGCCCTGAACGGCCAGTACGCGAACATTCAGGAAGCGTACATGGCGATCTTCCCGCCACCACCGGTACAAGGTCTGGGCACCATTGGTGGTTTCCGCCTGCAAATCGAAGACCGGGGCAACCTGGGTTACGACGAGCTGTACAAAGAAACCATGAACATCATCACCAAGAGCCGCAGCGTGCCGGAATTGGCCGGACTGTTCACCAGCTACACCGTGAACGTGCCACAGGTCGATGCCGCCATCGACCGCGAAAAAGCCAAGACCCACGGCGTAGCCGTCAGCGACATCTTCGACACCCTGCAGATTTACCTGGGTTCGCTGTATGCCAACGACTTCAACCGCTTCGGGCGCACCTATCAGGTCAACGTTCAGGCTGAGCAACAGTTCCGCCTCGAATCCGACCAGATCGGTCAGCTGAAAGTGCGTAACAACAAGGGCGAAATGATCCCGCTGGCGACCTTCATCAAGGTCAGCGACACCTCGGGTCCGGATCGCGTGATGCACTACAACGGCTTCATCACTGCTGAAATCAACGGTGCCGCTGCGCCCGGCTACAGCTCCGGCCAGGCCGAAAAAGCCATCGAGAAACTGCTCAAGGATGAACTGCCGAACGGCATGACCTACGAGTGGACCGACCTGACCTACCAGCAGATTCTGTCCGGCAACACCGCGCTGTTCGTGTTCCCGCTCTGCGTATTGCTGGCGTTCCTGGTGCTCGCCGCTCAGTACGAAAGCTGGAGCCTGCCACTGGCGGTGATCCTGATCGTACCGATGACTCTGCTGTCGGCCATTACCGGGGTGATCATCTCTGGCGGCGACAACAACATCTTCACCCAGATCGGTCTGATTGTACTGGTGGGCCTGGCCTGTAAGAACGCGATTCTGATCGTCGAGTTCGCCAAGGATAAACAGCTGGAAGGCCTCGATCCGCTGGCGGCGGTACTGGAAGCCTGCCGTCTGCGTCTGCGGCCGATCCTGATGACCTCCTTCGCGTTCATCATGGGTGTGGTGCCACTGGTGTTCTCCAGCGGTGCCGGTGCCGAGATGCGTCATGCGATGGGTGTGGCGGTGTTCTCCGGGATGCTCGGGGTGACCTTCTTCGGTCTGCTGCTGACGCCAGTGTTCTATGTGCTGATTCGTAATTTCGTCGAGCGCGGCGAAGCCCGCAAAGCGGCCAAGGCGCACAATCTTCAAAAGCCACTGGAGGCGCAACAATGAGTCTGAAAGTCTTCCTGCCGAGTCTGCTGGTGCTGGCGCTGAGCGCCTGCGCCGTCGGCCCTGACTACAAGACCCCAGCCACGGAGGCGGCCAATATCACGACCGCCACCGACGGCGCAGCCGGGCAAAAGAACTTCGA
This sequence comes from Pseudomonas sp. H1h, assembly GCF_000633255.1. Lineage (GTDB taxonomy): Bacteria > Pseudomonadota > Gammaproteobacteria > Pseudomonadales > Pseudomonadaceae > Aquipseudomonas. Next base: position 75,679 of record NZ_AYMJ01000008.1, on the reverse strand, counting down.
CCGATCGAAATTCGAAGGCATCTGGTGGCAGCAATTCGACGATCCGACCCTCAACCAGTTGGTGACCCAATCGCTGCAAGGCAACCGCCAACTGCGCGTGGCCTTCGCTCGCTGGAAAGCCGCCCGGGCGATCCGTGATGACGTCAGCAACGATGCAATGCCGACCATCACCAGCCGCGCCAGCAGCGATCTGGCCAAGGGACAAATCCCCGGCCAGACCACCAAACGGGTCAACAGTGAGCGCTATGACCTGGGACTGGACATGGCGTGGGAAATCGACCTGTTCGGGCGCATCCAGCGCAATCTGGAATCGGCCGATGCCGAGCAGCAAGCCGTCGAGGCCGACCTGTACCAACTGCAAGTCACCATGATTGCCGAACTGGTCGACGCCTACGGCCAACTGCGCGGTGCGCAACTGCGCGAGAAGATCGCGGTGGCCAACCTGGAAAACCAGCAGGAGTCGCGCAAGATCACCATCAGCCTGCGTGATGCCGGGGTGGGCGATCAGCTCGACGTCGAACGCGCCGATGCGCGTCTGGCCTCGGTCGAAGCCAGCGTGCCGCAACTCCAGGCCGAACAGGTTCGACAGAAGAACCGTATCGCCACCCTGCTGGGTGAGCGTCCGGACAAACTGACCGTGGACCTGAGCCCCAAAGACTTGCCGGCCATTGCCAAAGCCTTGCCGATCGGCGACCCGGGCGAACTGCTGCAACGTCGTCCGGATATTCTCAGCGCCGAGCGCAAGCTGGCTTCGGCCACTGCGCGGATCGGTGTGGCCAAGGCCGACCTGTTCCCGCGGGTCAGCCTCAGCGGGTTCCTCGGCTGGACGGCCGGGCGCGGTTCGCAGATCGGCTCCTCGGCGGCCAACGCCTGGGCGCTCGGCCCGAGTATCACTTGGGCGGCGTTCGACCTTGGCAGCGTGCGTGCCCGCCTGCGCGGCGCCGATGCCGATGCCGAAGGCGCACTGGCGACCTACGAGCAACAAGTGCTGCTGGCCCTGGAAGAATCGGAAAACGCCTTCAGCGATTACGGCAAACGTCAGCAACGCCTGATTTCGCTGATCCGTCAAAGTGAATCGAGCCGCAAGGCTGCCGATCTCGCGGAAATCCGCTACCGCGAAGGCACTACTGACTTCCTGGTACTGCTCGACGCTCAGCGCGAACGCCTGAACGCCGAAGACAGCCAGGCCCAGGCCGAAGTCGATCTGTATCGCGGCATCGTCGCGATCTACAAGGCCCTGGGGGGTGGCTGGCAGCCAGAGACGGTCGCCAGCAAGTAAACATTTTTCAAGCGCTCCTTTGGTTGGCCGCAACCAACCAATTTTTTGCCCCGCGTATCATTCGGTCGCGGGGCTTTTTTGTGCCTGCTTCCCTTGTAGAAGCGAGCCTGCACGCGATAGCGCCGGATCAGTCGATATCCAGACGCACGGGCATACCGTATTCGCGAGCAGACGCGTCCCCACAATTGATCGACTGGCGAATTTGACTCAACGGCCAAGCTGACCGAAGCTTGCCCCTCTGCTAAAGAACACCCGTTCACGGAAATCGCATGCCTCAGTCCCGCCGCTACCTGCTTATCAGCCTTGGCCTTGTACTGCTCATCGTCGTGGCCTGGTTGTCCCTGCGCTCCACCACCCCGGTGGTGCCCGAGGCGATCAAGCGCGGCTACAGCGAAGCCCTCACGGCGGCCCGCTCCGGTCAACCGGGGGCGGCGCGTCAGCTCTATCAACAATTGGCGCGCCCGGACTTGTCGGTCAAGCGCAGCGTCTGGCTGCTGGCCGAGTTGCCCAACTACCCGAGCCCGCAGGCGCTGAAACTGGCCGACGCGCACCTGCAAAACGAGGCACCCGAGGTGCGCCTGGCAGCGATTCAGAGTGTGGTGGGACTGGTGCCCGGCGGACAACGCAGTCTGTTGCTCGGGCCGATGCTGGAGGATGAAGATCAAACCGTGCGTTTTGCCGCGATCAACGCCCTGCTGGGTCTGACGCCGGACGAGCTCGGCCTGTATTTCGCCCCCCTGCAGCAGGCGATCGATGGCTGGGAGCAGGTGCTCACTGGCCAACCGGAAAGCGCCGCCACCTACGCGCAACTGGCGCGTCTGTATCTGCACAACGCTGAACTCAAACAGGCCCAGCAAGCGCTCGACAACACCTTGCGTCTGGAGCCGGGTAACCTGCCGGCGCTGGTGATGCAGATCGATGTCCTCGATCGCCAGGGCCAGAGCGACGCTGCCCGCCAGCTGCTCGCGAAACAGTTGCAGGCCCAGCCGGATTCCGCCTACCTGCAGCACGCACTGGGTCTGTGGCTGCTGCACCACGGCCAGCGCGAGTTCGCCCTGCTCGGTTTGTCCAAAGCGGTCGAGCTTGAGCCTGACAACAAGGACTACCGCTACGACCTGGCGACCACCCTGCACGCCGCCGAAGAACTGGAAGCGGCGCAAAAGCAATTGCAGGAAGTCGTGCAGCGCCACCCCGCCGACCGCAAGGCCCGGGTGCTGCTGATCAATTACTGGAAAGAAAGCGGCCAGTTGCAGAACGTGCAGGTTTTGCTGGCGCAACTGGAACAGATGAACCCCGATGACCCGGCTTTGCAACAAGGACTCTAAAACCCCTGGCGAGAGGATTTTCCTCTCGCCAGCAAGAAAAAGCGGAACCGCCATCAAGGCATGGGGTCAAGTAATTCAGGTCGTTCAATTCAGTCAGCGGCCTCGATTCCCCTAGTCATGAGAGGGCATTCTTTGTCTACGTCCAACGAGTTGATCAGTGCAAAAGCCGCCACCGGCATCACCGGCCTGGATGACATCCTCGCCGGCGGACTGTCCCGGGGCCATGTGTTTTTGCTCGAGGGTGAACCCGGCACAGGCAAGACCACCGTCGCGTTGCATTTTCTGTTGGCCGGCGCCCGTGCCGGTGAACGCTGTCTGTACATCACGCTGTCGGAAACCGAGCGTGAGCTGCGCCAGGGCGCACGGTCCCACGGTTGGGAACTGAACGAAAACATCGAAATCTTCGAGCTGACCCCGCCGGAAAGTCTGCTCAACGCCGAGCATCAGCAAAGCCTGCTGTATTCCTCCGATCTGGAGCTGGGCGAAGCCACCAAGCAGATTTTCGAAGTGGTCGAGCGCTTCAAGCCGACCCGTGTGGTGCTCGACAGCCTGTCGGAGATTCGCCTGCTGGCGCAGAGCTCGCTGCGTTATCGTCGGCAGATTCTGGCGATCAAACATTACTTCGTGCGTTATGACGCCACCGTCGTGCTGCTCGACGACCTGACCACCGAGTCCCTCGACAAAACCGTGCACAGCGTGGCCCACGGGGTGATCCGTCTCGAAGAACTGACGCCTAACTATGGCGCCGAGCGCAGACGCATCCGGGTGATAAAGTATCGCGGCCAGAAGTATCGCGGTGGCTTCCACGACTTCACCATCATGGGTGACGGTGTGCATGTGTTCCCGCGGCTGGTCGCGGCTGAACACCGTGGCGATTATCCACGTCTGCAATTGACCAGCGGCATTCCTGAAATGGATGCCCTGCTCGGCGGCGGCATCGAGACCGGCTCCAGCACGCTGATTCTCGGCCCGGCGGGGACCGGCAAATCGCTGATCTCGATGATCTTCGCCGCTGCCGCCGTGGCTCGAGGTGAAAAAGCCGCGCTGTTTATCTTCGATGAAGAACTGGGTTTGCTGTTCGAACGCATGAAAAACATCGGCATTGACCTCAAGGCCCTGCAAGCCACCGGCAACCTGCTGATCGAACAAGTGGACGCCGCCGAGCTGTCCCCGGGCGAGTTCTCCCACCGGGTGCGCCGATGCGTCGACGAAGGCAACATCAAGACCGTAGTGATCGACAGTATCAACGGCTATCAGGCCGCGATGCCGGAAGAGAACGCGCTGGTGCTGCACATGCACGAGCTGCTGCTGTACCTCAACCGTAAAGGTGCGGCGACCTTCATGACCGTCGCCCAACACGGGCTGGTGGGCGACATGCAAGCGCCGGTCGATATCACTTACCTGGCCGACACGGTGATCCTGCTGCGCTATTTCGAAGCCATCGGCAAGGTGCGCCGGGCCATTTCCATCATAAAGAAACGCACCGGCAGCCACGAATCGACGATCCGTGAATACCGCATTTCGAGCCAGGGCATGACCATCGGGGAACCGCTAGAAGCCTTCCAGGGCGTATTGCGTGGCGTACCGACCTATCTCGGTGCGAGCAATCCACTGTTGCGGGAAGAAACCTTGTGACGGTCACCGTACCGCTGTCGGAACGGGCGCTGATTCTGGCGCCCATGGGTCGTGACAGCCAGGTGGCCCTGATGATTCTCAATGAAGCGGGTTTTGGTGGGGTGATCGCCGCTGATCTCGGTGCCTTGTGCACCGAACTGGAGCCCGGTGCCGGCCTCCTGCTGATTGCTGCGGAAGCCCTGCGCGGACCGGAGCTGGAAACGCTGTTGTTGTATCTGGAACAGCAGCCGGCCTGGTCGGATCTGCCGATCGTCCTGCTGACCCACCACGGAGGGCCGGAACAAGGCCCCTCCTCGCGCCTGAGCAAATTGCTGGGCAATGTCACTTTCCTTGAGCGGCCGTTTCACCCCGCGACCCTGATCAGCCTGGTCTCCACCGCACTGCGCGGGCGACGACGACAGTACGAGGCGCGTGACCGCCTGATCGATCTGAGTGAAAGCGAACGTCGCCTGCAATCGACCCTGGAAACCCTTGAACAACAGGTCGAGGAACGCACCGCGCAGCTTCGGCACAATGAAGAAGCGTTGCGCCAGTCGCAGAAAATGGAAGCGGTCGGCCAGCTCACCGGCGGCATCGCCCACGACTTCAACAACATGCTGACCGGGATCATCGGCAGCCTCGAACTGCTGCGCCGCCGGCTGGCTCGCGGACGCACCGAAGACCTCGACAGCCTGATTGATCTGGGCGTGACCTCAGCCAACCGCGCTGCCGGTCTGACTCACCGTTTGCTGGCCTTTTCCCGCCGGCAATCGCTGGATTCCAAAGCCGTGCAGATGAACACGCTAGTGCTGTCGATGGGCGAGTTGCTGCAACGCAGCCTCAACGAAAGCATCCAGTTGGACATGCGCCTGAACGACAAACTGTGGGTAGCCGAAGCCGACCCCAATCAACTGGAAAGCGCCCTGCTCAACCTGGTGCTCAACGCCCGCGACGCGATGCCAGATGGCGGCAAACTGGTGGTCGAGACCAGTAACCATGTGCTTGCACCGGAGTTCACCGATGCCTACAGCAACCTCGAACCCGGCGATTATGTGATGCTCAGCGTCACTGATAACGGCAGTGGCATGCCGCAGAGCGTGATCAACCGCGCGTTCGATCCGTTTTTCACCACCAAGCCGATCGGCCAGGGCACCGGGCTGGGCTTGTCGATGATTTATGGCTTCAGCAAACAGTCCCGTGGCCATGTCTCGATCGACAGCGAAATTGATCAGGGCACCACGGTCAAACTGTACCTGCCACGTTTTCGTGGCGAAGAACTGGACCAGCCGGTATCCGATATCCAGCAGGCCCCGGACGCGCTGGATGGCGAAACCGTGCTGATTGTCGAAGACGATCCCGCCGTGCGCGTACTGGTCAGCGCGGTGCTCAGCGAGTTGGGTTATGCGTTTGTCGAGGCCGGCGATGCCGACGGCGCGGTGCCGATCCTCAACTCGGCGCAGCGCATTGATCTGCTGATCAGTGACGTCGGCCTGCCCGGCATGAACGGCCGCCAACTGGCAGAAATCGGCCGGCAATACCGACCGGGGCTGAAAGTACTGTTCATCACCGGTTATGCCGAGCACGCAGCGGTACGCGGTGGGTTTCTCGATCCGGGGATGCAGATGATCACCAAGCCATTCACGTTCGATCTACTGACGGCGAAAGTGCGCGAAATGATCCGAGCATGACAATGATTGGCCAAACCTGGCGCAAAGTGCGCAGTTTGTGCCGCTATTCAGTGCCCGTCACCTGTCAACTCTGACAGCTATTCAGCCATGCAGGTAAGCGCTTAAATCCCCCTGAAGGTACATCGTCCCGTTAGCCGGGGCGCGTCTCACTCGGGGATACCAGGCAATGAAATGCGTGATCCTGCTAGGTCTTACGGTACTGCTCACCAGTTGCCAGGTCAGGCAAGAACAGTCGCCGGCACCGATGTCCGCACCGCTCAGCGTGATCAGAGGCGTCAGTACTGCCGATCAACGTGGGCTCAACACGTTAGCGGCGATAAAGGCGCGCTACAACGATGTTCGCCTGAATTGTGGCAGCGCCTCGATGCCCGCATTCCTGTGCTCCGGACTGGTCATGCGTGCAACCGTGCCGTCGAATGATTACTCGACCTGGAACCCCAGCCCTCACTCCCAGCAAAGTGGTGGGGTGTCATTCTCCTACTTACGCAAGGATGCCAAGTTCCAGGGACTGGCCTTCGGCCAGATCAGCGGGTTTATCTTCTACCCGGTGCTTGCCACGCCACCGGGCAAACGCAGGATTGAAATTCTGTGCGCCTTTCCCATCGATGGCTGGACCCAATTACGCGACAAGCCGGGATGCGGCGCCCATCCCTATTACCCCACACAAAGCCTGCGCTGTCAGACCATCGGCATCACAACCGCCGAGCAATGGATGCAGCACTGGTACGCCGGTGGAGCAGCCCCCGCCCGCCAGTGCAGTTTCGATGTGCGGGACAACATGAATCACCTGGCCGCCGACTCGTTCTATCAATCCATCCGCGCGAGGGCCATGCTCGGTAACGCCTGGTTTGTTCAATACAACGAATTGATTCTGGCCACATGGCCGCAGAGTATTCCGAAGGAGTTGCCGATCGAGGCATTTTTCTACCTCTACAGCCCGGGAGGCGTTGCGGCTGCCCAGCATGATCAGAGAGATTTCTACCAGAAAAGCGGTGGCCAGATCGTGCCCATCATACAAATGGTGCTGCCGGCCACACCCACTCAGGATGCGCTGTTCGCCTTCTACCCGGCAGATCAGCTTTATCACTGAATCAGTTGATCCCCTGACAACGTTATCAGGCTAGCAACTCCTGAATCTTTTCCTGCAAAACGTCCAGATCGAAAGGTTTTTCCAGGATCGGCGCCTTGCGCGTGATCGGGCTGCCGGTCTCGCGGATTTCCTGCGGATAGCCGCTGATGAAAATCACCTTGAGGTCGGGGCGCAGCTTGACCGCCGGTTCGGCGATCTGCACGCCGGAGATTCCGCCCGGCAGACGAAAATCGGTGATCAACATGTCCAGATGCGGCTTGCTCGCGAGAATCTCGAACGCCTGCTCGCCGTTTTCGGCCTGCAACACGCGATACCCCTGCCCTGACAAATAATCGGTCAGGACCATCAAGATAACCGGTTCGTCCTCGACGACGAGTACTACATCTTGTGCATCTACGCTCATGGGAAGCCTTTGTTCGGTCAATAGCTGCTGATACGACCGTGCGGTCACTCAGAGGTTGCGTCGGATGTGCCGTTTTCCTGGATTGGCAGACAAACGCGAAACAGGGCGCCTTCGTTGATTTGACTCTCGACGACGATGGAACCGCCATGGGCGGCGACGATCTGCTCGGAAATGAACAGACCCAGTCCGAGACCAGCCACTACCGTCTTGGCGGAAACCCGTTCGAACTGCTGAAAAATACGCTTCTGATTCTCTTCACTGATGCCTATGCCACGGTCCTGAACCTCGACCCGCGCCTCGTCGCCCTCACGGTACACACGCACCTGGATCGGGCTGCGACCACCGTAACGCAAGGCGTTGGTCAGCAGATTGGACACCACCTGCTCGATGCGGAACTCGTCCCAATGCCCCTCCACCGGCTCCGGCGCGGTGAAGCTGACCTCGGTCTCGGCCGCTTCGATTTGCTGGGCAAAGTTTTGCAGCAGATTGCCCACCAGTTGCGACAGATCGAAACGATTCGGCCGGATCGACAGCTTGCCGGTGCGAATCCGCGAGACGTCGAGCATGTCTTCGATCAGACGGATCAGGCTTTTGATCTGGCGCTCATCACGATCGACCATCGCGTGCATCTTGTCGAGGGTGAACGCGGCGGCGTTGTCCCGCGCCAGGTGCATCTTGCGCAACTGGGTTTCAAGTATCAGGCCATTGAGCGGCGTGCGCACTTCGTGGGCGACGATTGACATGAAGTCATCGCGCATCCGCACGGCCTGCTCCAGCTCCAACTGCGTGCTCTGCAATTGTTGCAGCAGCGCTTCCTGCTCGCGGCGGGCCTGCTCCAGTGCTTCGACCTGTTGCTTCATGGCCTTGCTCTGGCGGTACAGGTCGACGAACACATTGACCTTGCTCTTCACCGCGTGGATATCCAGCGGTTTGTGCAGGAAGTCCACCGCCCCGCTCTCGTAGCCCTTGAACGCGTAGTTCAGTTCACGGCCGGCGGCGCTGACGAAAATGATCGGGATGTTCTTGGTTTTTTCGGTGCCACGCATCAACTCGGCGAGTTCGAAGCCGTTCATCCCCGGCATCTGTACGTCGAGGATGGCCATGGCGAACTCGTGTTGCAACAACAGCGACAGTGCTTCGTCCGCCGACAGCGCCTTGTAGACGGTGCGGTCTTCGCGCTTGATCAGTGCTTCGAGAGCCAGCAGGTTCTCCGGCAGATCGTCGACGATCAGCAATTTGGCCTGGATATTACTCAGCATGCGATTCGTTCCAGCTCGACAAGCAGACGGCCGATGCCGTGAATGGGTAGGACATGGTCGGGCTGCTGAATTTTCAGCGCAGCCTGAGGCATGGTAGCGACCTGTGCATCTTGTGGGTCCTGAACGATGGTCAGTCCGCCGCGCCGCTTGACTTGCGCCAGGCCCCGAGCGCCATCGTGATTGGCCCCGGTCAGCAACACCGCGGCCAGAGACTCGCCATAGGCGTCAGCGGCGGATTCGAACAGGTAGTCGATGGACGGACGAGAGTGGTGCACGCGGTCTTCAAGACTCAGCGACAGACTGCGATCCTGCTCCACCGACAGGTGATAACCGGGTGTGGCGAAATAAACCGTGCCGGGGGCGATGTCCTGTTTGTCCGTCGCCTCCTCCACCGGCAGCATCAGGCGCCGGGCAAACACCTCGGCCAACTGGCTGCGGCGCTCCTCCGGCAGGTGCAACACGACAATGATCGGCAGCACGTAACCCTGGCGCAGCGGCGCGAGCAGCGTCAGCAGGGCCTCGACCCCACCGGCCGACGCACCGACCACGATGGCCTCGACGCGAGGCAAATCCACGGCATGGTTCATAATTTGCGGTAGATCCGTTCTTGTTTGACCAACGGTTCGAACTGATTCGAGTAGCCGGAAAAATCCAGCGTCTCCTTGCTGCCCAGCACCAGAAAACCACGATGGCACAGCGATTCGTGAAACAGACCGAAGGCACGGTCCTGAAGTTTCTTGTTGAAGTAGATCAGTACGTTGCGGCAGGAAATCAGCTGCGTTTCGGAGAACACACTGTCAGTCGCCAGACTGTGGTCGGCGAAGGTCACGTTCTCGCACAGGGTCTTGTCGAAAATCGCATAACCGTAGGCTGCTGTGTAGTAGTCGGCAAACGAGCGCTGGCCGCCGGCCTGCTGGTAATTGGCGGTGTAGGCACGAACATTTTCCATCGAGAAGATCCCCTGCTTGGCCTTGTCCAGCGAGCGCGGATTGATGTCGGTGGCGTAGATGATCGTGCGGTCGAGCAGGCCTTCTTCGCGTAGCAGAATCGCCATCGAATAGACCTCCTCACCGGTGCTGCAGCCGGCGATCCAGATCTTCAGCGACGGATAGGTACGCAGCAGCGGCACCACTTCCTTGCGGATCGCCAAGAAGTGCGACGGATCGCGAAACATCTCGCTGACCGGAATCGTCAGCAACTGCAGCAACTGCATGAACGCGGTCGGGTCGTGCAGGACTTTCTCCTGCAACGCCGAAATCGTCGCGCATTCGAACTGGCTCAAGGCGTGCTGCACCCGGCGCTTGATCGAAGCGCCCGAGTAATCGCGAAAATCGTAGCTGTACTTGAGGTAGATAGCCTCGATCAGCAACCGCAATTCGATTTCGCTGTTGCGCTCCAGGGAGTGACTGCTTTCCACTAAATGCGTTCCATCTTCGGTAACCACACGCGAATCAACGAGAACAGGCGATCCAGGTCAATGGGCTTAGCCAGGTAATCGTTGGCACCCGCCTGCAGGCAGCGCTCCTGATCGTCCTTCATGGCCTTGGCCGTCACCGCAATGATCGGCAGTTTGCGCCAGCGCGGATCCTTGCGGATTTCGATGGTGGCTTCAAAACCATCCATCTCCGGCATCATCACGTCCATCAGCACCAGATCAATGTCCTCGACTTCATTCAACTTCTCAATCGCCTCACGGCCATTTCGACCGATCACCACGACTGCGCCTTTTGTCTCCAGCGCACTGGTCAGGGCAAAGATGTTGCGCACATCGTCGTCCACCAGCAGCACCTTGCGGCCTTCGAAGACTTTGTCACGGCTGCGGGCGGTCTTGAGCATCTTCTGCCGTTCATGGGACAACTGCGATTCGACTTTGTGCAGAAAGAGTGTCACCTCATCGAGCAAGCGTTCCGGTGAGCGCGCGCCCTTGATGATGATCGAGCGCGAATACTTGCGCAACTCGGCTTCTTCATCGCGGGTCAGGTTGCGTCCGGTGTAGACGATGACCGGCGGGAACGAGCAGATATCCTCGGTAGACATGCGCTTGAGCAGATCGTTGCCGAGCATGTCCGGCAATTTCAGGTCGATCACCATGCAGTCATAAATCGTCGTGCGCAGCTTCTCCAGCGCCTCCTGCGCCAGGCCCACGGCGGTGATCTCGATGTCGTCGTCACCGATCAGGCGGGCAATGCTTTCGCGCTGCAGATCGTCATCCTCGACCAGCAGCACGCGCTTGACCTTCTGGGTCAGCTTGGCCTCCAGACGGGCGAATACATCCTTCAGTTCTTCGCGCGTGGTCGGTTTGACCGCATAGCCGATGGCGCCCATGTGCATGGCCGCTTCGACGCGATCTTCAACGGAAATCACGTGCACCGGAATGTGCCGGGTTTCGGCGTGTTCCTTCAGACGCTGCAACACGGTCAAACCGGAATGGTCCGGCAGGCGCATGTCGAGCAGGATCGCGTCCGGAACGAACTCACGGGCCAGGTCATAGCCTTCATCCGCGCCATGGGCGACCAGGCACTGATAGCCCAACTCGTGGGCCAGGTCATAAAGAATGTGCGCGAAGTTCGGCTCGTCTTCCACCACCAGAATGCAGCGGGTGGCGAACGGTGCCTTGCCACGGTCATCGGCGAAGCGCGGGATATGCACCGGCGCCATTGGCGACACGGCGATCGAAAGCGTCGCAAGCGGTGCCGGGGACGATGCCGGCGGCGTAAAGGTCAGCGGTGCGCGCGGCGCATCACCCTGTTCGCTGTATTGCTGCGGCAACACCAGAGTGAACACGCTGCCCTGCCCCGGCGTGCTGCTGACACTGATCGAGCCGCCGAGCAAGGCTGCCAGATCCCGCGAGATCGACAGGCCCAACCCGGTGCCGCCGTATTTGCGGTTGGTGGTGCCATCGGCCTGACGGAATGCTTCGAAGATGCTTTCCTGCTGGTCCGCCGCGATGCCGATGCCCGAGTCGCGCACAATGAAGGCGATCTGCTCGTTCGGCTGACCGCTGATGGTCAGGCTGACCGTACCTTTCTCGGTGAACTTCACGGCATTGGACAGCAGGTTCTTGATCACCTGTTCCAGACGTTGGCGATCGGTGAACAGCATGGCCGGCGCACCCGGTTGCAGATCGACGCTGAACGTCAGTTGTTTGTCCGCCGCCAGCGGTTCGAACACGCTGCGCAGGCCGTCCGCCAGGCGCGCGACGCTGGTGTTTTCCGGGATCACTTCGAGCTTGCCGGCCTCGACCTTGGAAATGTCGAGAATGTCGTTGATCAGGTTCAGCAGGTCGTTGCCGGCGGAATAGATCGATTCAGCGAACTTGACCTGCTCGGCACTCAAATTGTCCTGCGGGTTCTCCGCCAGCAACTTGGCCAGGATCAGCGAACTGTTCAACGGCGTGCGCAGTTCGTGGGACATGTTGGCGAGGAACTCGGACTTGTACTTGCTCGAACGCTGCAGCTCTTCGGCGCGCTCCTCGAGCTGCACCTGCACCTGATTGAGCTCGGTGTTCTTCAGGTCCATGGCGTCGCGTTGCTCGGCCAGGGTCTGCGCCTGTTCCGCCAGTTGCTCGTTGGTCTGTTCCAGCTCGACCTGCTGGGTTTCCAGGTGTGCCTGGGACTCCTTGAGAATCCGCGACTGCTCTTCCAGCTCTTCGTTGGCGGTCTTGAGTTCTTCCTGCTGCACCTGCAACTCTTCGTTGAGCTGCTGGGTTTCGGCCAGCACTTCCTGCAGACGCTGGCGATAGCGCGCCGCCTCGATCGAGGTGCCAATGTTGCCGGCAATCAGCTCAAGCAATTCAACGTCGCGCTGAGTCAGCGGGCGCAGGAAGCCCAGTTCGATCACGCCGTTGACCCGCTCGTCATCACTGGTCGGCACCACCAGCACACTGTGCGGCAGGCCTTCGCCCAGACCGGAGCTGACCTTGAAGTAGTCCGACGGCACCGAATCCAGACGAATCAGACGGCCCTGCTGAACCACCTGACCGACAATGCCTTCGCCGCTGTAGATCGACTGATCCTGTTCTTCCTGCTCGCGGGAAAATCCGTAAGACGCCACCCGCTTCAGGCCACCGTGCTCTTCGCGCACATACAGCGCCGCCACTGCGGTGCCCAGGTACTGCGCGCAGAACTGCAAGATGTTGCGCCCCAGCAGATTGAGCGTCAGTTGCCCCAACACCTGTTCCGCCAATTCGGTCTGACCGCTGCGCATCCAAGCCTGACGCTCCAGACGCTCGGCGCTGGCTTGCTGCGCGGCCAGGTTGGCGCTGTAGCTGTCAGACAGACTGACCAGATCACGTCGGCCTATATACGCCAGCAAACCGCTGATGCCGGCAATAAACAGCAGATAAAGAGAAATGCTCCAGATCGTGGTGCGGCGCACATCTTCGTTACGCGTGGTGCGCAACTGCTGTTCCATGTCGATCACATCTTCGAACTGTTTGCGGATTTCATCAGTCAGGCGCTTGCCGCGTCCGGCCTTGACTGCGGCTTTATAGTCACCGCTGGAGCGCTGCAGATCGATCATCGATTGCGCATAGTTGCTCCACTCGGTCTGCAACGCCTGCAAACGCCGCAAACGGTCGATCTGCACCGGGTTGTCGGCGGTCAGCTCGAGCAAGGTATTGAGTGCTACGTTGATCCGAGGTTTGGCAGTTTCATACGGGTCGAGGAAGTGCTCGTCACCGCTGAGCAGAAAGCCGCGCATGCCGGTTTCCAGATCCACGGTGAGTTTCACCGCCTCATTGGCGTTATTGATCACCCGGTCGGTGTGCTCCACCCACTGAATCACGGACAGCAGATAAGTGATCAGCGCCACGAAAAACACGGCACTGATCGCACCAACGCCCAATGGCAGCGCGATGTTGCGGGTCAGGAGTTTGCGAAACCGTGTTTCATCTACTGTAGACGGAGTGGACATGGGGCGGCCTTGTCGAACGGTCGAAACCCGGGAGTTTGCCCCAAAACGACGGCATGGATCCATTTTTCTCACAGCTTTTCCGGCAATTTCCTACTTTTGCTGCGCTTCCCGATCAGCCAACAGTTATCCTTGCTGCCCGGATTGCAGCTAATCTTTTTTCTATCGAATCGGGAACTTGTGGCTATGCGCCACTTACTCATGCAAGAGCCCGGCATTTTCGAGCGGTCGCCGTCCCCGAATTCACTTCTTGAGAGCTTTCACTATGTCCACCCCAGCCCCCACCATCCTTGTAGTAGAAGACGACGACATCGTGCGCATGCTCATCGTCGATGTGCTGGAGGAGCTGGAATTCACTGTGCTGGAGGCGGCCGACGGCGAGCAGGCGCTTGAGACGCTCAGAGACGAAAGCCACACGATCGATTTGATGATGACCGATTTCGGCCTGCCGGACATTGATGGTCGTGAACTGGCGAATCAGGCGCGGGCACTGCGACCCACCCTGCCCATTCTGTTTGCCAGCGGTTATGCCGAAAATATTGATGTGCCTGCCGACATGCACGTCATTGGCAAGCCGTTTTCCATTGATCAACTACGTGACAAAGTAAAACAGGTTCTGGGCAACTAATAATCGCTGTAACGCAACAGCGCCCATCCACCACAACTTCAAGCTTCACTGCGCAGTGACAACTTGGCCACAAGAGCAACAGCCCCACACACTCTATACGTTGTCGTTTAAAAACACCTCACCTAGATTCGCATCACTTTAAACCTAGCCTCAAATGGATTTGATATGAGTGATGCGAACTTAAAAAACAACTTTCACAGGTTGCTGTCCCGGCCGTTTACGGCCATTCCTTACGAAGATAAAAGCCATACCGGCGACCATCGCGAACGCCTGGAAGTCATTTACAAATTACAGCAACGCACGGCCCACATAGCGCCTCAAGACTCGTTAAACCTTGAGGGCACGAGCCTCACGCTTGAATCCGGCTCGTCACTTGAGCAAGCGCTCCAGCCGGGTATCGCCAGCCTGAAAAAGTTTGAAAAAAAACCCCGACTTCCAGGCATTTCTGGCCAAACTCAGGCTGACCGGCCACTCGGTACTACACATGACCGGGCAAGGCGAAATCATTATTGAAACTGCAGGGCGTCGTCAAAGTTTCAGCCATACGGCCCTGCCCAACGCCGATTTGATTGAGGACGCTGTCGTATTGATCGAGATGGCAACTTTGACCGGCGGTACGATTACTTCGAGTGATCGCATCGAACTGGTGCAATGGTTGAAGTTTCATCGTTACAGCATTCCGCAGACCGCTGCAGATGCCCAAACGCTTCTTGGCTTCCTGCAACTTGAATATCCGGCAAGTCCGCCGAGCGGTAATTACCGGGAAATGCTCTTGGCAACCGCCGACAGTACGGCCCTGTTGAACCCGGAACAGTGTTCGCAGATCCGGGCATTGACCAAACGCTACACGGGTGGTGAGTCCTTGTTGGAGATGCTGTCGGGCGCCGTGGTCGGCGGGCGCCACTTCCCCTTTCAGCGCACAGAAGCGAATGATGTTCTGCACCAGATCGTCTCGAGTCCGATCGGCGTTATCTGGGCCAGGGGGTACATCAAGGATCTGGACTGGTACGGCGCCCATGAGAATGAGCCGATAGCCGATGAGCAACTGCATCAGGTGCTGTTGACGGCAGTGCTGCTGGATCTGCACCCGAGCATCGAAGCGCCGGAACCGCGCAACCATGTTCTGGGCTTCAATCTCTACTCGGCCGACCATATCGAACAATCCTTTGCCTCCGTCCAGACCAGGTTGGAAAAGCATCTGGTCAGACACCATCGCGTCTCTGAGCAGAACGTGGCGCTGGCCGGGCACTTGCTGCTCGCAGGCTCGACACCGGAGTTTCTGGTGCGGGATCTGCCTGCCGACCTGTTACTGGGTACACCGCAGTGGGTGGATTTCTGCCGCGCCGTGTCCGTCGTCGAGATCAACGCCCCAGGCTCTTCGCGCACCCTGACGTATGCCCGGCTCCAGCAATTGATGAAGTACGATGCGGTCAGCGAACCGCAACAGACCCTCAATGCACTGGCCGCAGTGGACCCGATTATCGACTGGGCGTTACTCAACAGCATTGTCACGATGGAGGAAGTCAACGCGTCCATCAATCAGGCCCTGGAAACCGCGTTGGCCGCCTACAAACGCCACTCGCAACAGGCGGCTGAAACGGCGCAAGCCTTGTCCGTGCCACTGCCAACGCGCAAAGCCGTTGCGCGGAGCATCCTGGCGTTTGCCGCGCCGGATTGTGATTATCTGGACGAGGACGTGCTCTATCAAAAAAGAAACTTTGCCTATCAGGACGTCAATGCCGAACCATTGGCGATGTCTCTGGTTGACCTGCATATGTCCAACGACCTGGCGGCTGGCGACTGGGACTTGAAACGCGCAGACAGTGTCTACGCACAATTTACGCACCTGCAATCACGCCTCGCACCACCGGATGAGGTCTTTCATCTGCAGTTCAACCGAGCTTATGTCACTTACACCGACTCAATGGCTACGCAGTTGAAACTGACGCTGTCGTCATTGCCGCTGGTTGATCGCACACGCCTGCTGCGGGGCAAAGTGAGTTGTTTTACCTTACGTCCATCAGTCGCCTCCCCCGGGCTGCCGGACCTCATAGGGACGATCATCGCCCCGCCCGGCGATCTGCGTGACCTGATTTTCCTTGAAAACCAGAAAGCAAAGGACACCGCAACAGGGCGCTACGGCGTGGTGATGTGCAGCGAGTACGAAAACCGGCTTTATTGCTACGAGTTGTTCACGTTGCACGGGGAATGCCGGGAAAACCCGCAACTGGCTGAGCTGATCAAGGACAAAGGTCTTTTAAAACTGCCAGCGCGTGAGCATTTTTTCGACAGCATGACGCGCAATTTTACGCCGCAGCCCGTTTATCAACTGCCCACCAATCTGGAATGCTATACCCACGGTGTAACCCCAGGCCTGATCTCGTCCAGTTGGGGGGTCATTGAAAAACTCGCGGTGCTTCCCGCCGTTACTGGCTCGGCAGGCCTCAAAAACACAGGCTACTACGAGTGCTTCTACGCCGGTGAGTTTGATCGGCTGGCCAACCTTGTGCTGAAACATCGGCCCATCGCCACCTACGATGAACTGGTCAAGGAGTGCTGGGGACAAACCCGCCTCGAGAAACGCCGCCAGGACCGCGAAGAGCAATTCGACACGTTTCTCAACATCATCGTGCCTTTCAAATCCTGCATTGAAGACCTCAGCTCGGACGATCCGGATCGTCGACGCGAAGGCCTGGGAATGTGTGTGATCGAGGCCGCCATGACCGTCCTGCTGGTAGTCGGGGTGG
Source organism: Pseudomonas sp. H1h (assembly GCF_000633255.1). Taxonomy (GTDB): domain Bacteria; phylum Pseudomonadota; class Gammaproteobacteria; order Pseudomonadales; family Pseudomonadaceae; genus Aquipseudomonas. The sequence goes on along the minus strand of NZ_AYMJ01000008.1, from coordinate 58,735 downwards.
TGGCCAGAATCGCGCTGATTGCCGCAAAGGCTGGAACGACTGCTGCAAAGGCCGCCCGTATGGCGAAAGCGGGCATATTGTTGCTCAACGGCTTGTTCAATCCCGCTGACGGCGTGCCTGATTTACTGCGGGGGGGTGCCAAGCTGCTTTATCGGGGCGTCCACCGTTTTCACCACAACACCACACTGTTAACCGCTGTTTCTGATTTGCGCAAACTGACCGGGAGCGCACCGTATGGTGGCCTGCGCACGGTGGTCGATCCTGAACTGGTTCGGCTTGGCAAATGGCGTCAGACGCCTGCCTCGGCAGACCTTTTCAGCATCTGGGGCATTCGCCACAACGGACAATGGTATGCACTCAGTCGCCAGGGTAAACCTTGGGGGCCGAGGCTCCACCACTTCAAGCCGCACAAGCTATGGCACCTGTTCAACCTGGATAAGTTGATGCCGGCCAGCTACACCCGGAAGCTGCTCAAGGACGCTCTGCCGGTTTCCCGAAACAAAATTGACACTGCAATCCGAGCGCTGACGGATCCGAGCTTTACAACAGATTCGGGCCACGCGGTGAAACTGCTCATGGGCGATAATTCGGCAAACGCCAGAGCCAGACTTCTCGGTCATCTTCAAAACGTCAAAAGTGATTTTTCGAAGGTCACGCCCGATAATTTTTCCATCGCCAAGGCCAAAGGATCGTCCCTCGCCTCACTGAATCAGATTTACTACAAAGAGTGGGTGGCTTTACCGCCGGGTGAAGCGAGCAAGAAAAAATTCATGAATATCTATACGGACGAGTTCCACAGCCAGTTCCGAGAAGAGGGTTACAGTCACGATGTGCTGGCGGACGATCTGATACATGAGCTTTTTCACGGAGCGCCCGACACCATTGACCATGCCTACGCCCGTACCCCGGCATCCGGTCGCCAGGGCAACTATCAACGGCTGGATGTCAGAGAGTTGCTCGACTTGGCAGCGGGACATATCAAAGACCTCGACACGCTCCAACCGGCGAGCCCTTTCGACAATGCCGAGTCATTCATGCTGACCACCTCATTGCTCAACCAACTGACCCATGACAAGGACATGTATTTACAGAACATCACAGCGATGAAAAAGGCAATCGAACAAAAAACCAGCCAGCGCATCGGCTGGGAGGTGCTGGTGCACCTCAACCCTGTTTGACCCATTGTCGGTGCCGCGATCCTTGCGCGGCACCGGCAAGCGGTGTGGTTTAATTGCGCTTTTTTCCAGGCCCCGCGCCCGCGCATCAAGGATCCACATCATGAGTCAGCTCCCTGCCACCAAAGTTCTGGTCATCGGCTACGTGTGGCCGGAACCCAAGTCCTCGGCCGCCAGCGGGCATGTGATGCAGATCCTCGAAACCTTCCTGCAGCAAGGCTGGGACATCACCTTCAGCAGCCCGGCCGGCCCCGGCGAACACAAGGCCGACCTGGCCGAGTTGGGCATCCGCGAAGTGCCGATAGAACTCAACAGCAGCAGCTTCGACGCTTTCGTCAGTGAACTGGCCCCGGATATCGTCTTGTTCGATCAGTTCATGATGGAAGAACAGTTCGGCTGGCGCGTTGAGAAACATTGCCCGAACGCTTTGCGGGTATTGGAGACATCCGACCTGCAAAGCCTGCGACACGCCCGTCACCAGCGGCTCAAGGAGCGGTTGAAGGACGATCCGGACAATCAGGACTTCACGGCGCTGTTCGCCCCGGCGCTAGGTGAAGAGTTCGCGTTGATGGCCGACACCGACCTGGCCAAGCGGGAAATCGCTGCGCTATATCGTTGCGACCTCAACCTGATGATTTCCGAAGTGGAAATCCAGCTATTGATCGAGCAGTTCCGGATGCCCCGCGATCTGCTGCACTGGTGCCCGCTGATGCTCGAACCGCCGCGTGGCACCTTTGTGCCATTCGAGGACCGGGCGCACTTTCTGAGCATCGGCAATTTCCGCCACGCGCCGAACTGGGACGCGGTGCTGTGGATGAAGACTGCTGTCTGGCCGCTTATCCGTCAGCAATTGCCCGGTGCCCAACTGCATGTCTACGGCGCCTACACGCCCCCCAAGGCCACCGCCTTGCACAATGCGGCGCAGGGCTTTCACGTGATGAACTGGGCTGAAGATGCGCTGCAAGTGATGTCGCAGGCTCGGGTTTGCCTGGCGCCCTTGCGTTTCGGCGCGGGGATCAAGGGCAAAATCGTCGACGCCATGCTCTGTGGTACCCCCAACGTCACCACGCCCATCGGCGCAGAAGGCATGAGCGGAGCGCTACCATGGCCCGGTGACGTGGCACTGTCCGCGCAGGCGCTGGCCGATGCGGCAGTCAAACTGCACGAAGACAAGTTGCGCTGGACGGGTGCGCAACAGGCCGGCGTCACTTTGTTAAACGAGCGATACCGGCAACGCGTCCATGGGCCGGCATTGATCGAACGTTTACAGGATTGCCGCGACAACTTGTCAGCGTTGCGACGCAACAACTTTACCGGCGGCATGTTGCGCCATCACTTGCATAAAAGCACGCAGTACATGTCGCAATGGATCGAAGCGAAAAACCAGACAAACTAATTATTTATAATTGCAATCGTACATTGCCAATACGTTGAAAACAGTATTGCCTTGTACTTGATCCGACTGCAGCCAAGAATGTTTTCGATCTGATCTCATTATTTAACTGATCAGTGACAACTCAACTTATCTGCAACGGAATGCGCCATGAATAACTACCCTTACAAAAACTGGATGACAACTTCGCCGGCTATCAGCCAACTGACAATCGGCGAAGTGGTCTGGCCCGGAGCCCATAACTCCGGGCTGGATCACGATTTTTCCTATCCCGCCTACCTCCAGCCCGCCACTCACTGGTTTGTTTGTCAGGAGGGTCCTTTCATTCAGCAACTCAGCGAAGGCATCCGCGCTTTCGACTTGCGCCTGCACTCGGATGAACATTGGCTGGGGATAAAAAAATTCCATACCTTCCATGGTCTTAAACTGTTCCGCGGGCGCGCCCTCAGTGAGTTGTTCAGAAGCCTGGACGTATTCCTCAATGAACATCGAGACGAGTTCATCATCCTCGACATTCATGAACTCAAGGGTGTCGACGATCAACCCTTTGACTACAAGGGTTTCCATGAAGTCATCATGACTGAACTGGCGCCGCGGCTAATCCCCGAACACAACCGTCACCTGACCCTTGAGCAACTTAAAAGAGCCAGTCCGTTACAGCGAGTGGTGCTGGCAAGTGATGGGCATCCCAAGTTCAATTCGCCGCTGTACTGGCCGAAGATCCGCCACGAATGGAGCGGCACAGACATCACTTCTCCCGAGCAACTGCAACAACACATCACGCGAACCCTGGCCAAACCTCGGGCAACCGGCAGCCTCTGGTCATTATCGGCGACCAGCTACGGCGAGCTGGCCGGCGTCAAGCGCATCACCAACGAACTCAATCAATGGTTTGGCCCGGAATCGGGATGGGCACCGAAGTGCAGCATTATCAATGCCGACTTTGTCGGTGCCACTCGGCTGCCCGACTATTGCCAGCAGATCAACCACGCCAAAGGGCTGAGGAAAGCCCGCGGCTGAGGCGCTGGAACTGTCGGTGGCGGGCGTGCATGATGAACACCCGACATAACAACAGAACGCAGCGGACATGACTCGGGCAACCAGAATCACGGACCCCTCCTACGAGCTGATGGACGACCATAACGGGTTGTCCATCATCTACCGTCAGCACGGTTTCCCATGCCCGCTGGTGCGCTGGCATTTCCATAAGGAATACGAGTTGCACCTGATTGTCGCCAGCTCCGGCAAAGTGTTCATCGGCGATTACATCGGCAACTTCTATCCGCAAACGCTGTTTCTTACCGGCCCCAATCTGCCGCACAACTGGATCAGCCAGGTGGCCGAAGACGAGGTGGTGGAAAAGCGCGACATGCTGGTGAACTTCACCGACGAGTTGTTCGACAGCGGTCATCAGGTGTTTGCCGAACTCAAGAGCCTGACGCCACTGTTGGAGCGCGCGCAGTACGGGATCGAGTTTCGTGACAAAGACACAATCCGTCAGGCCACGGCCCTGATGCAGCAAATTGCCGACACCCGCGGCATCACCCGCCTGGGGCACTTTTTCATCCTGATGGAACTGCTGGCGGCGACTGACGACTATCAACTGCTGTCCGGCGCTACCAATACGCAACTGGCCGACGAACACAACATTGACCGCACCAACCGCGCCGTCGACTTCATCTTCACTCACTACGCCCGCGAGTTGACGCTGGAAGAAGTCGCCGAGCATCTGGGGATGAAGCCGACCTATTTCAGTCGCGTGTTCAAGCAGGCCACTGGACGTAACTTCATCGAGTTCGTCAATCGCCTGCGCATCAGCAAATCCTGTGAACTGTTGGCCGATGGCGACAAACCGGTGACCGACGTGTGCTTCGAGTCGGGGTTCAACAACATTTCCAATTTCAATCGACGTTTTCAGCAGCTCAAGGGCATGACGCCGTCACACTATCGGCGCCTCGCCGTACAACGCCTGACCGAACAGAACCACAACTGACAACAGCCCCCTCCCTGTAGGAGTGAGCCTGCTCGCGAATACGGTGTGTCAGCGACATATTTGCCAACTGATCCTCCGCCTTCGCGAGCAGGCTCACTCCTACAGTCTTGGATGAAACCTGTACACATTCGCCAACCTTTCCCCGCTGAAAAGCCCTTCCCTGCGTTAACCCCAGCAATCCCCAGTGCAAAAAAGTATTGATTTGAGTGCGACGGATGATTTGTCAGTCTGTCGATTGAGGGCTGTAATCAGCACACATTCTTCCTGCATTCGGAAGACACAAAAACAATAACTGTCCTTCTGCCACCCGCCGGGTGCAGAAAAGGAGTGCACGATGCAACCCACTGCAAAAGCTCTGCTTGCCCTCACCTGCATGACCCTCAGCAGCGTCAGCCTTGGCGCCCAGACCCTGACCATCGCCACCGTCAACAACAGCGACATGATCCGCATGCAAAAGCTCTCGAAAACCTTCGAGACCGAGCATCCGGACATCAAGCTCAATTGGGTGGTGCTGGAAGAAAACGTCCTGCGTCAGCGCCTGACCACCGATATCGCCACCCAGGGCGGTCAATTCGACGTGTTGACCATCGGCATGTACGAAGCGGCACTCTGGGGTGCCAAGGGCTGGCTGGAACCGATGAAGGATCTGCCGGCCAGCTACGCGCTTGATGATGTCTTCCCGTCGGTGCGCGAAGGCCTCTCGGTCAAGGGCTCGCTGTATGCGTTGCCGTTCTACGCCGAAAGCTCGATCACCTACTACCGCACCGACCTGTTCAAGGATGCCGGGCTGACCATGCCCGAGCGCCCGACGTGGGAGCAGATCGCCGGGTTCGCCGAGAAGCTCACTGACAAGGATAAAGAGCAGTACGGCATCTGCCTGCGCGGCAAGGCCGGTTGGGGCGAAAACATGGCGCTGATCACCACCGTCGCCAACGCCTATGGCGCGCGCTGGTTCGATGAGAAATGGCAGCCGGAATTCAACGGACCCGAATGGAAAAACGCGCTGAACTTCTACGTCGACACCATGAAGAAATCCGGCCCGCCGGGCGCATCGAGCAACGGTTTCAATGAAAACCTCGCCCTGTTCAACAGCGGCAAGTGTGCAATCTGGGTCGACGCCAGCGTCGCCGGTTCGTTCGTGACCGACAAGACCCAGAGCAAGGTCGCCGATCATGTCGGCTTCACTTTTGCACCCCATCAGGTCACCGATAAAGGTTCAGCGTGGCTGTATTCGTGGGCTTTGGCGATTCCGACCAGCTCCAAAGCCAAAGACGCCGCGAAAGAATTCAGCGCCTGGGCCACGTCCAGAGAATACGGCGCACTGGTGGCCAAGACTGACGGCATCGCCAACGTGCCACCAGGCACTCGCTCCTCGACCTACAGCGATGCCTACATGACGGCCGCGCCGTTCGCCAAGGTCACGCTGGAATCGCTGAAAGCGGCCGACCCGAGCAAGCCGACGCTGAAACCGGTGCCTTACATCGGCATTCAACTGGTGACCATTCCCGAGTTCCAGGGCGTGGGTACCCAGGTCGGCAAGCTGTTCTCGGCGGCGCTGATCGGCCAGACCACAGTCGATCAAGCCCTGGCTGCCGCACAGCAAACCACCGAACGCGAGATGAAACGCGCCGGTTATCCCAAGTAACCCGCAAAGCTCGCTCCTGACTTCTGTGGGAGCGGGCTTGCTCGCGAAGGCGTCGTGTCAGCCAATACACATGACACTGATCCACCACTTTCGCGAGCAAGCCCGCGCCCACAGGGGATCTCCATAGGTCCGCATGACTCGGTTGTGATTGCCATGAATACTTCAACTGCCAAAGCCCACATCGACCTGTCCCGGCCCCAGCGCAAAAGCCGTGTGGCCAACCCGGGCTGGTTTCTGGTCAGCCCTTCGGTGGCCCTGTTGCTGCTGTGGATGATCGTACCGCTGGGCATGACCATCTACTTCTCGATGATTCGCTACAACCTGCTCGATCCGGGGGTGAACGAATTCGTCGGGCTGGAGAATTTCACCTACTTCCTCACCGACTCCGGCTTCCTGCCCGGCGCCACCAACACCTTGCTGCTGGTCGGCAGCGTACTGCTGATCAGCGTGGTGTTCGGCGTGCTGATCAGTGCGTTGCTTGAGGCCAGTGAGTTTCTCGGCCGCGGCATCGTGCGGGTGATGCTGATCTCGCCGTTCTTCATCATGCCCACGGTGGGAGCGTTGATCTGGAAGAACCTGATTTTCCATCCGGTCTCGGGAATCCTCGCCTACGTCTGGCGGCTGTTCGGCGCCGAGCCGGTGGACTGGCTCGCGCATTACCCGCTGCTGTCGATCATCATCATTGTCTCGTGGCAATGGCTGCCCTTCGCGATCCTGATCCTGATGACCGCCATGCAGTCCCTCGATCAGGAACAGAAAGAAGCCGCCCGCCTGGACGGCGCCGGCCCCGTCGCGATCTTCTGGCACCTGACCCTGCCGCACCTGGCGCGGCCAATTGCCGTGGTGGTGATGATCGAAACGATCTTCCTGCTGTCGGTGTTCGCCGAGATTTTCACCACCACCAACGGCGGCCCCGGTTACGCCTCGACCAACCTCGCCTACCTGATCTACAACCAGGCGCTGGTGCAGTTCGACGTCGGCATGGCCTCGGCCGGTGGCCTGATAGCCGTGGTCATCGCCAACATCGCCGCGATCATTCTGGTGCGGATGATCGGCAAAAACCTGACTGACAAAGCCTGAGGCCCGCCATGACTCTTCAACAATCCCGCCGGCTGCAAAGCCTGCTGCTCGGCACCCTGGCCTGGGCTATCGCGATCATCATTTTCTTCCCGATCTTCTGGATGGTGATGACCAGTTTCAAGACCGAAATCGATGCGTTCGCCACGCCGCCGCAGTTCATCTTCACGCCAACGCTGGAGAATTACCTGCACATCAACGAGCGCAGCGACTACTTCAGTTTTGCCTGGAACTCGGTGGTGATTTCGTTCAGCGCTACGGCGCTGTGCCTGCTGATCGCGGTGCCCGCCGCCTACTCGATGGCGTTCTACGAAACCCAGCGCACCAAAGGTACGCTGCTGTGGATGCTCTCGACCAAGATGCTGCCGCCGGTGGGCGTGCTGATGCCGATCTATCTGCTGGCGAAAAGCTTTGGCCTGCTCGATACACGCATCGCGCTGATCGTGATCTACACCCTGATCAACCTGCCGATCGTGGTCTGGATGGTTTACACCTACTTCAAGGACATCCCCAAGGACATCCTCGAAGCCGCACGCCTGGACGGCGCCACCCTGTGGCAGGAAATGGTTCGCGTGCTGTTGCCAATCGCCAAGGGTGGCTTGGCCTCGACCGTACTGCTGTCGCTGATCCTGTGCTGGAACGAGGCGTTCTGGTCGCTGAACCTGACCTCCTCGAAGGCGGCGCCACTGACCGCACTGATCGCCTCCTACTCAAGCCCCGAAGGCTTGTTCTGGGCCAAGTTGTCGGCGGTCTCGACCCTGGCCTGCGCGCCCATCCTGATCTTTGGCTGGATCAGCCAGAAACAGCTGGTGCGCGGCCTCTCCTTCGGCGCCGTGAAATGAAAATCGCCCATTCAACACCCTCCCCTGTGGGAGCGGGCTTGCTCGCGAAAACGGAGTGTCATCCAACAATACTGGTGACTGACACGGCCCCTTCGCGAGCAAGCCCGCTCCCACCAAAAACCTGCCCGGCGCAATTGAAATAACTTAAGCGGAGGCCCCTCATGGCCAACCTGAAAATCAAGAATCTGCAAAAAGGCTTCGAAGGTTTCTCCATCATCAAGGGCATCGACCTTGAGGTGAACGACAAGGAATTCGTGGTCTTCGTCGGTCCATCGGGCTGTGGCAAATCTACCCTGCTGCGCTTGATTGCCGGCCTGGAAGAAGTCAGCGGCGGCACCATCGAACTCGATGGCCGCGACATTACCGAGGTCAGCCCGGCCAAGCGCGATCTGGCGATGGTGTTCCAGACCTACGCGCTGTACCCGCACATGACCGTGAAGAAAAACATGTCGTTCGCTCTTGATCTGGCGGGCGTGCCGAAAGCCGAAGTCGAGAAGAAAGTCGGCGAAGCGGCGCGCATTCTCGAACTCGGGCCGATGCTGGAGCGCAAACCAAAGCAATTGTCCGGTGGGCAGCGCCAGCGTGTCGCCATCGGCCGGGCGATCGTGCGCAACCCGAAGATCTTCCTGTTCGACGAACCGCTGTCCAACCTCGACGCCGCGTTACGGGTACAGATGCGTCTGGAGCTGCTGCGCCTGCACAAGGACCTGCAGGCGACCATGATCTACGTGACCCACGACCAGGTCGAAGCGATGACCATGGCCGACAAGGTCGTGGTGCTCAATGGCGGCAAGATCGAACAGGTCGGCTCGCCGCTGGACCTCTATCACAACCCGGCCAACCTGTTCGTCGCCGGGTTCCTCGGCACACCGAAAATGGGTTTCCTCAAGGGCCAGATCGCCCGTGTCGATGGCCAGAGCTGCGAAGTCTCGCTGGATGCCGGAACGCGCATCACCCTGCCGTTCAACGCGGCAAACCTTAGCGTTGGCAGCGCCGTGACCCTGGGCATTCGCCCGGAACATCTGGAACTGGCTCAACCGGGCGACTGCACCCTGCAAGTCACCGCCGACGTCAGCGAACGGCTGGGCAGCGACACCTTCTGCCACGTCACCACCAACGCCGGCGAAGCCTTGACCATGCGCGTGCGCGGGGATCTGGCGAGCCGCTACGGCGAACAACTGAACCTGCACCTGGACGCCAGCCATTGCCACCTGTTCGACGCTGACGGCGTGGCGCTGACCCGCCCGCTGCGCGCCGCGGCCTGAATTGCGAGACTTGCCCGATGAAACTGAACAGACACAACCTGCACCGCCTTGCCCCTGAAGTGCAACTGCCGGCCTACGGCCTCAGCGACACCCGCCAGGGCATCGCGCACATTGGCGTTGGCGGCTTCCACCGCGCGCATCAGGCGTATTACACCGATGCGCTGATGAATACCGGCCAGGCACTGGACTGGGCGATTTGCGGGGTTGGCCTGCGCGCTGAAGACCGTCGCGCCCGCGACGACCTCAAGGAGCAGGACTACCTGTTCACCCTGTTCGAACTCGGCGACAGCGATGACACCGAAGTCCGCGTGATCGGCGCGATTCGCAACATGCTCCTGGCCGAAGACGGCGCACAGGCGTTGATCGACAAACTCGCCGATCCGCAGATCCGCATCGTCTCGCTGACCATCACCGAGGGCGGTTACTGCATCGACGACAGCAACGGCGAGTTCATGGCGCACCTGCCGCAAATCCAGCACGACCTCAGGCACCCGGACACACCGACAACCGTGTTCGGCTTTCTCTGCGCAGCGCTGGAAAAGCGCCGTGGCGCAGGCACTCCGGCGTTCACGATCATGTCCTGCGATAACCTGCCGCACAACGGCGCAGTGACCCGCAAGGCGCTGCTGGCCTTCGCCACTCTGCGAAACGCGGGTCTGCGTGACTGGATCGAGCAGAACGTCAGCTTCCCCAACGCCATGGTCGACCGCATCACGCCGATGACCAGCACCGCGCATCGCCTGCAACTGGCCGACAAACACGCGGTGGACGACGCCTGGCCGGTGGTCTGCGAGCCGTTTGTGCAGTGGGTGCTGGAAGACAAATTCGTCAACGGTCGCCCGGCCTGGGAACAGGTCGGCGTGCAGTTCACCGATGACGTTTCGCCGTACGAAGAAATGAAGATCAAATTGCTCAACGGCAGCCACCTGGCGCTGACCTACCTGGGCTTTCTGAAGGGCTATCGTTTCGTCCACGAAACCATGAACGACCCGCTGTTCGTGCGCTACATGCGCGCCTACATGGACCTCGACGTCACCCCGCAACTGGCGCCGGTGCCAGGCATCGACCTGACCGACTACAAAGACACGTTGGTGGCGCGTTTCTCCAATCAGGCGATTGCCGATCAACTGGAACGGGTGTGCTCGGACGGCTCGTCGAAGTTTCCCAAGTTCACTATTCCGACGATCAATCGCTTGATTGCCGACGGCCGTGAGACCAAACGCGCGGCGCTGGTGGTGGCGGCCTGGGCGTTGTACCTCAAAGGCGTGGACGAGAACGGCGACACCTATGCGATTCCCGATCCAAGGGCGGAATTTTGCCAAGGGCTGGTGGTGGACGATGCGTTGATGACTCAGCGCTTGTTGGCGGTGGAAGAGATTTTCGGCACGGCGATTCCACGGTCGGCGGCGTTTGTTGCGGCGTTCGAGTGGTGCTGCGACAGTTTGCGCGAGGTGGGTGTGACGCGCACGTTGGAGCGGGTGTTGGCCTGAGTCCAGCGCTGAGACGACTGACGCCTTCGCGAGCAAGCTCGCTCCCACAGGAGAACGAATTTCACAATGTGGGAGCGGGCTTGCTCGCGAATGGCAGCCTCACCCAGGCAAACCTGACACCCTGAGGACCTCACTGTGACAACCCGACAACTCTTCCTCGGCATCGACTGCGGCACCCAGGGCACCAAAGCGATCATCCTCGATGCCATCAGCGGCGAGGTGCTCGGCCAGGGCGCCGCTGCGCACACGATGATCAGCAGCGCCAACGGCCGCCGCGAACAAGACACTCAACAGTGGCTGGACGCCTTTGCGCTCGCCACTCGCCGCGCCTTGCTCGCGGCCCATGTCGACGGTCAGACGATCCTCGGCATCGGCGTCTCAGGCCAGCAACACGGTCTGGTCCTGCTCGACGAACAGGGCCAGGTGCTGCGCCCGGCCAAGCTGTGGTGCGACACCGAAACCGCTGACGAGAACGACCGATTGCTCAAACACCTGGGCGGCGAAAAAGGTTCGTTGGAGCGCCTCGGCGTGGTCATCGCGCCGGGCTACACCGTGTCCAAACTGCTGTGGACCAAGGAACAGCACCCGGCGCTGTTCTCGCGAATCGCACGCATCCTGCTGCCCCACGACTATCTGAACTTCTGGCTCACCGGCCGCGCCTGCAGCGAGTACGGCGACGCCTCTGGCACCGGTTATTTCAACGTGCGCAGCCGTCAGTGGGACTTGCAACTATTGCGCGACATCGACGCCACGGGGCGCCTGCAAGCGGCGTTGCCGGAGCTGATCGATGCGCATCAGGCGGTCGGCACCCTGCTACCGGCGATTGCCGAACAGCTCGGCCTCAACCCGAATGCATTGGTCGCCAGCGGCGGTGGCGACAACATGATGGGCGCAATCGGCACCGGCAACATCCAGCCGGGAGCGATCACCATGAGCCTCGGCTCCTCCGGCACGGTGTATGCCTACGCCGAGACACCGAAGGTCAGCCCGGACGCCTCGGTCGCGACGTTCTGCTCCTCCAGCGGAGGCTGGCTGCCGCTGATCTGCACCATGAACCTGACCAACGCCACCGGTGCGATCCGCGAACTGTTCGACCTTGATCTCGAACAGTTCAACGACCTCGTCGCCCAAGCGCCCATCGGCGCCGAAGGCGTCAGCATGCTGCCGTTCTTCAATGGCGAGCGAGTCCCCGCCCTGCCCCATGCCACCGGCAGCCTGCACGGCCTGACCCTGAGCAACCTGACCCAGGCCAACGTGTGTCGCGCCGTGGTCGAAGGCACCACGTTCGGTTTGCGTTATGGACTGGATCTGTTGCGCCACAATGGTTTACAAAGCCGCAGCATTTGCCTGATCGGCGGCGGCTCCAACAGCGTGGTGTGGCGGCAGATCGTCGCCGACATCATGAACACCCCGGTGATCTGCACCGAACAAAGCGAAGCTGCAGCCCTTGGCGCCGCGATTCAGGCAGCATGGTGCAAGTCATGGTCGAACGGCCACGAAGACACCCTTTCGACCCTGTGCGAGCGCTGCGTGAAGCTTGATCTGAGCAGCGAAACCCTGCCGGTTGCCGCCAATGTCGCGGCGTTCCAGCAGGCCTATGAACGCTATCAACAGCATGTCGCAACCCTATAAAGAGCAAACAATTATGTATTTGGTGTGTGGCGAAGCCCTGTTCGATTTCTTCAGCGAAGACGATGCCAGCGGTCTGGCCTCAAAAGTGAATTTCAAGGCGATTGCCGGCGGCTCGCCGTTCAACGTCGCCGTCGGTTTGCGCCGCTTGGGTGTGGATTCGGCGCTGTTTGCCGGGCTGTCCACAGATTACCTGGGCCGGCGTTTGCAGCAAGTGCTGCGCGAAGAAGGTGTGCGCCCGGACTACCTGGTGGACTTCGCCGCGCCCACCACCCTGGCGATGGTCGCGGTCGGCGCCAATGGCTCGCCGCACTACAGCTTTCGCGGTGAAGGCTGCGCTGATCGCCAGTTGAGTGTTGCGCATCTGCCACAGCTGGGCGCGCAAGTGCGCGGTCTGCACATCGGCTCGTTCTCGCTGGTGGTGCAGCCGATTGCCGACACCCTGTTGACTCTGGTGCAGCGCGAAAGCGGCAAGCGCCTGATCACCCTCGACCCTAACGTGCGCCTCAACCCCGAGCCGAACATCGACCTGTGGCGCGAGCGCGTGGCGGCCCTGGTGCAACTGGCCGACATGATCAAGGTCAGCGATGAAGACCTGAGCCTGCTGTACCCCGAGCAAGACCCACAGCGGGTCATCGAAGGCTGGCTGCAGCATCGCTGCCAGGTGGTGTTCCTGACCCGTGGCGGTGAAGGCGCGACCGCGTTCAGCCGCGCGCATGGTTCGTGGTCGGTGCCAGCGTGTTCAGTGAAGATCGCCGATACCGTCGGTGCTGGCGATACCTTCCAGGCGGCATTGATCACTTGGCTGACCGAGCAAGGGCTGGACTCGGTTGAGGGTGTGCAACAACTCAGCCGCGAGCAGATCGACGCGATGCTCAGGTTTGCCGTACAGGCGGCCGCCCTTACGTGCAGCAAGACCGGTCCGGATTTGCCCTATCGTCACCAGTTGAACTGAGCGCGTAGACTGTCGCCCTTTTTGCACGCATGGGGATGACAGTTTGATTTCGGGGCGCACGGCGGGACTTTTGATACTGGCGGGATTACTCAGCGGCTGCGGCACCTCGCCGCCCCGCTCGCCTGAAGACATCTGCGAAATCTTCCGCGAGAAAAGCGATTGGTACGACGCGGCACAAGTCACGCAGAAGCGCTGGGGCGTCCCGATCCAGGTACCCTTCGCGATCATGTATCAAGAGTCCGGCTATCGTTACGACGCCAAGACGCCACGCAAATACCTGTTGTGGGTGATCCCGTGGGGTCGGGTTACAACGGCATCGGGATACGCGCAGGCCAAGGATGAAGTCTGGTCCGATTACCAGAAAAGCACCGGCCGACACGGTGCCGACCGCGAAGACTTCGACGACGCTATCGACTTCGTTGGCTGGTACATGGACAAGACCACCTCGATCAACGGCGTGTATAAATACGACGCCTATAACCAGTACCTCAACTACCACGAAGGCTGGGGCGGTTTCCGCAACAAGACCTACGCCGGCAAGGCCTGGCTGATGCCTACTGCACGCAAGGTGCAGGCGCGGTCCGACGTGTATGCGCGGCAGTATGCCGGGTGCAAGGAAGACCTGAATCGCGGTTTCTGGAGCCGGTTCTGGCATTGGTTGTAGCGCTGACTGCAAAGACGCCTTCGCGAGCAGGCTCGCTCCCACATTGAGATCTGCGTCGAACACATAGCCTGTGTCCACTGAAGGTCCCCCCGTGGGAGCGAGCCTGCTCGCGAAAGCAATCGATCAGGCGCCACAGTTCTATGGGTTACAACAGCGAAAAGTTGTAACTCACAATCAACCGGGTCTCATCCACATCCCGCGCAAACTTCTCATAGTTGGTGCGGTAAGTCGCATTGCGCAGGCGCAGGCTGACATCCTTGAACGTGCCCGTCTGGATCACGTACTTCAGCTCGCTGTCGCGTTCCCACTCTTTGCCTGCCTGATCGCTGCCCGGGACCTTGATATGGTCACCGTTCACATAGCGGGTCAGGAAACTCAGGCCATTGATGCCGATGGCCTTGAAGTCATAGTCGTAACGCAGTTGCCAGGAGCGCTCCTGCGCCGCCGCGAAGTCGTTGACCTGCACGTAGTTGACCAGATACGGATTGCTGCCATCGAGGTACGGCATCGAATTGTCGCCGTTCATGCGCTGCCAGCCGGCGCTGAAGGTGTGGCCGCTGATGCCGTACGAAAGCATGCCGCTCAACGCACGGTTGTCGATCGAACCGGCTCGCTCGGCGCCGCTGTCGGCACTCTTGATCACGCGCAGATCGGCCTTCAGCACACCGTCGCCCAACGGCTGATTGCCGAGCAAACCAATGAAGTGCTGGCGGTAGATGTCTTCCAGTTCCGCGTAGTGATACTGCGCGGTCAGGCGATCGTTGATCTTGTAGTCGAAGCCGTACATGTCGAAATGGTCGGCAGTGGTGTTGCAGGCGTAGCGCTTGTTCTTGCAGTGCACGCGAATGTCTTGCGAATCAGTGGAATCGCGCGCGGTGTACTTGTCCAGGCGCGCCGCCATGAAGGTCAGGTCCTTGACCTCTTTGGAGGTCAGCATGGCGCCGTTGAACATGGTCGGCAGCAGACGACCGTCGTTGTACTTGAGCAGCGGCAGATCCGGCAGCAGCGCACCGTACTTCAACACCGTGTCCGAGACCTTGACCTTGGCGGTCAGGCCCATTTTCGCGTACTGGCCCTTGGAGCCGCGCGGGTTCTCGCCGCTGGACGGCAGCAAGCCACTGTTGCTGCGATCGGGGCTGGAATCGAGTTGAAAACCGAGCATGCCCAGCGCATCGAGACCGAAGCCGACCGTGCCTTCGGTGTAGCCCGATTGCAGATTGAGAATGAAACCCTGCGCCGACTCTTCACGCTTGGAAGCGCCCTGGTCGCTGGCGGTGTGCCCATCACGGAAATCGCGGTTGAAATACACCGTGCGCGATTCGATTTTCGCCGTGGTGTCTTCGAGAAAACCACTGGCCTGAGCCTGCGCGGCAAAACCTGCGCACAGCACAACGGCTCCGAAGCCAAACGACTGGCGCGGGGTGATGAGGGGAAATGGGGGACGCATGAAAAACTCCAACAGTACAGCGTTTGCGCCGGGGCGCAGTTAGCCAGAAAAATAGCTCCCGTCCCGGGTCAATAAAGAGCCGGGAAGAAGTGGACACGCAGGGGTGAGGGGCAATGATGGCAGATGGCTTTGACGGGTTGAAGGCGACTTTAGTCTGAAACTGACCGGCTATTCTTCAGCCCGAGATGGGCTCAAGCCGAGCGTCGACCAGTGGCTCACGACTGCGAAGCCCCCGGTTTCATTAGGCCAAACCACCTGCCTAAGGGTTTCCCCCATGCGCCGCGGAGCCCGTACCTACGGCATTTGCGCCTTGAACGAGGCGGTTTAATCCTCCATCATCCGTCACCTGCTTATTCAACGGACGGAATTCAAGGCATGCTGGACGCCAACGCTACCCACATTACCCTTACGCTCGAAGGCGCCTCCGCCGACCTGCAAGTGCTGAGCTTCACCGGTCGCGAAGCCCTCAACGAGCCTTTCCGTTTCGACCTCGAACTGGTCAGCGCCCGCCCCGACCTCAAACTCGAAGAGCTGCTGCACAAGCCCGGCGTACTGACTTTCGGCGCCACCGGCGAAGGCAAGATCCACGGCCTGGTGTACCGCATCGAGCAAGGCGATTCCGGCAAGACCCTGACCCGTTACAGCATCAGCCTGGTACCGCAGCTGGCTTATCTGCAGCACAACCATGACCAGCAGATTTTCCAGAATCTCACCGTACCGAAGATCATCGCCCAAGTGCTGGAGGATCGCGGCATTCTGGCCGACGCCTACAGCTTCCAGCTTGGCGCCGAGTACCCGCAACGCGATTACTGCGTGCAGTACGACGAGTCCGACCTGCACTTCATCCAGCGCCTGTGCGAAGAGGAAGGCATCCACTTCCATTTCCAGCACAGCAGCAGCGGCCACAAACTGGTGTTCGGCGACGATCAGACGGTGTTCCGCAAACTCAAGGCCGTGAGCTACCAGCAAGACTCCGGCATGAGCGCCGACAAACCGGTGATCAAACGCTTCAACCTGCGCCTGGAAACCCGCACCACCCGCGTCAGCCGCCGTGATTACGATTTCGAAAAACCGAAGATCCTGCCCGAAGGCGCGGTCAAGTCCGAGTTCGCCCCGGACCTCGAAGACTACGATTACCCCGGCCGCTTCACCACCCGCGAGCGCGGTAAATTCCTCTCGACCCGCGCCCTCGAACGCCATCGCAGCGACTACAAACTCGCCGAAGCCAAAGGTGACGAACCAACCCTGACCAGCGGGCACTTCCTGACCCTGGCCGAACACCCGCGCGGCGAATGGAACGACTTGTGGCTGCTGCTGGAAGTCTTCCACGAAGGCAAACAACCGCAGGTACTCGGCGAAAACGTCACCAGCGACGTCACCGACAACAAAAGCGATTTCCACCAGGGCTACCGCAACAGCTTCCTCGCCACCCCATGGGACGCGCACTACCGCCCTGCCCTTGAACACCCGAAACCCAAAGTCCTCGGCAGCCAGACCGCCGTCGTCACCGGCCCTAAAGGTGAAGAAATCCACTGCGACCAGTACGGCCGCATCAAGGTCCAGTTCCACTGGGACCGCGACGGTCAGGCCGACGACAAAACCACCTGCTGGCTGCGCGTCGCCAGCGGCTGGGCCGGCGCCGCCTACGGCGGCATCGCCATCCCGCGCATCGGCATGGAAGTCCTCGTCACCTTCCTCGAAGGCGATCCCGACCAGCCACTCGTCACCGGCTGCCTGTACCACAAGGAAAACGTCGTCCCCTACGACCTGCCGGCCAACAAGACCCGCAGCACCTTCAAGACCCTGAGCTCACCGGGCGGCAAGGGCTACAACGAGTTCCGCATCGAAGACAAAAAGGGCGTCGAGCAGATCTACATCCACGCTCAGCGCGACTGGGACGAGAACATCGAGCACGACCAGAAGATCCGCGTGGGCAATGAGCGGCATGACACGGTTGAGGCCAATGCCTACAGCGAATTCAAAGTCGAAGAGCACCGCATCACCCATTTGAATCGTGTCAGTGAAATGCGGGCGGATGATCACCTGACCGTTGCTGTCACCCAGCACCTCAAGGTGGGCACAGCGCAATTCGTCGAAGCCGGCAGCGAAATCCATTACTACGCCGGCCAGAAGGTCGTGGTCGAAGGCGCAATGGAACTGACCGCCAAAGCCGGCGGCAGCTTCGTCAAGGTCGACGCCGGTGGCGTGACCATCAGCGGCGCCGAGGTGAAGATCAACACTGGCGGCGCACCGGGCGTAGGTACGCCGGCAGCGCCATTGCTGCCGGGGCCGATGAAAGTGGCGGATGCGGATAAGGCGGGTAAAGCACCGCTCCCCGCTCGTCTCAATGAATCAGGCATCACACCGTTGTGCGGCAAACAGAGTAACGGCGCTTGCAGCCGTAAGGATTGCACATGCATGTAAAAGCGCTGAGCGCTCTCTTGGCAGAGCCTCGCTACAACTTCTCGGATCTGCCGGCTGCAAGCGAATCGCTGTGCTTCATCATCGATCAGGGCCTCCAGCCGCAAGCCTTGAGCCGGCTCTATCGAGTCGGTGAACCCATTGTTTCCCAAGGGCTGTTCTTCGGTACTGACTTCGCAGAGATTCCTGAGGGGCCGTTGTGGTTGCTCGCCCCCAGAGCTAGCAAACTGGCCGCAGAAGCGACAAAACTTTGTGAGGAACACTTTTCGGGAATTGCAATCTCAACACATGACCCGGAAAAAGCCTTGGCTCACGCACGCTGGCTCCTCAGAGCTAACGACGGTTCTGGGGGGCAGAGTTTGTTGAGTTACCACAAACCAAGCCTGTGGGCAGCATTGGCCTACACCGCTGATAAAACCTTTGATCAGTTACTGGGCTGCTGGAGCGCCGTTTACTCCCCCGCGCCAAAGAACTTCGGCGAGCAACGTGGTCCATGGTTGGCCTGGATAGCCAACAAAGAATCGACATGGCCTGGTGACAAAGTACTCTTCAACCTTCCGGAGGCAGCCGCGCAAGTTCAAGCACGCCTCGGCTGGGTGTATTGGGTGGATGAGGAATACACAGCTTTTGAAGAGCCGAATGATGATCGTCTGAACGATATCGCCGACAACCTCGACCTTCTGCTCAAGAGCAACATCTATGAAGGTGATCACCTGCTCAAGCTTGGTCATGCCGTGAACGGCCCACTGTTTGAAACACAGCCGGAGATCATGGCGATCCTGCAATCAAAGGACGAGTCGTTTATCAAAGTAGATCGGCTCCTGGAATCAGCCGCCGTCGCCCAACGTTAACGGCGACGCGACAACAGAACGGAATCACCATGGAAATCACGAATCACGCCGTCATGCCCGGCGAAACCCTGAGCCAGATAGCCTCGCGCTACAACAGCACCGTGGCGCAAATTCGCCAACTCAACCCCTTCATTACCAATCCGAACAACGTCAAAGTCGGATGGAACCTGAGCGTACCTAAAAGCACGCAAGCGACCGCTGCGCCTGCCGCTCAATCACCCGTAGCGCCTCAAGCGCCTGCGCAGGCGACCCCGGAAGCCGCCACTCAGTGTTCCGCTGAGGATCTGGTTGAACTGGATCCGGTCAAGGACACTCCGGATCAGAGCTCAAAGACCTTCAAACCCCACGCACCTCCGTGTTCTAAAAAGTTTGCCAGCGCGATTTATGCCACCGAGGAGCAGGAGTTCTGGCTGCTCCCTGAGCGGGCAAAGTCTGCCATCAAAGAATCGATGTTCGCGCTGGATAAAATGATTGCCCCCAGCAAACCACGTGATGCACGTCTGAACGGGCTGCAGGAATCGGGTTTGCTGGAATACTTCCTTGAACCCAAGTTGAGCAACTTCCTCACGGGTGCGAAGCGTACGCGCATGGAAGAATTTGAAGCGATGGGGGATGAGATCGAAATCGATCCCGCCACCGCCAAAAAGAGGCAAAACGAAGCTAACGGAAACAAACCGGCAACGGCTCCTGCGCAGTCCCCGCTAGAGGACACCGCGCAATCGCGTATGGACCGTCTAACGGCAGATCTAGCTACTCAGCAAGACGTCCACAACGCCTATGCCGATTTTTACAAGCGAAGAGCTGAGTGGCATGCGCTGAAAAAAGAAGCGGTAGCGGCTGCGAAGCTAGAAGGCTACACCTACGAAAGCGGCTCGCTCTACTCCAAAGAGGCGATCGAAGCACGCGCACGCGTGCAAGCTTATCTGGAGGCTCGCAAAAAACTCCTAGGCAACAAAGACTTCAAGCAGGTTCCGCTGGAAGACGTTGCCAAAGCCTTGGCGGAAAAGAAGAAAAGTTACGAAAACATCTGCAGCGGCATGAATGACTGCACCGCCGATCTCGTCGGCTATGTTTATACGCTCTACAAAAACGCCGATGCGCTTGATTACCATGCCTACACTGAATCCATTATCAAAGCGTCTGAGTACGGCATCGCACTTCCAGAATTCGCTTTGATTAGTGACGGCCTTCCATCGGGTATCGAGAAGTTCAAACTGTACTTGGATACCGAGAAAAAGCAGGCGGAAGTTACAGCTCAGCTTCAGGAGAAATACAAGCGCTGGATCGAGGCAACAGGCCAGAATGCCCAAGCGCCAGCAGGCCTGGTTGATGCGGAACGTACCGAATGGGATCGCCTGCAAAAAATAAAAGACGACCTTCAGGCCACAGCCCAAAGTAATGTCAGCACTAGCAAACCAGGGCGTTTTCTGGTTTGGGAACCGGAAGAGTTCCAGCCAAAACCGGTGGACCGCATGGTGAAACCGGGCTTTCCGCTGCGTGAAGTCAGTCTTTCTGACGCCAAAGGCACGCCCTTGAGCTGGTTCAGCATGGCGAACCTGAAAGACGCAAAAAAGATCATGAAAGAGGATTCAAAAAAAGCGGCCGGCTCAGTAAAAAAGGTCACTCAAAGTTTGCCCGCGGACGCAACTGAAGGCTCCGATAAAAACAGTGAAATCAATTCGTTCCGCCAATGGCTTCTAGATCAGGGCGCCATTAAGTTCAGCGATCAAGTCGGCGACTGTTTTGATGGAAAAGGCTGGTTCAAAGCCAAAGACTTTTATGCTTACTTGAAAAAGCAAGGCTATGAGGTCACTGAGCTGGAGGACGACGCGGCGCTGACCAACTGGGGCAATCACCTTCAGCAACTGGTGTTCAAGAAAAGTGTGCGCGGCAAAGTTAGGCTTTTTGATGCCAGTCCCCAGGCGCAATTGGTTCGCTGCCTGACGCCGCCACAGCCAAGCATTCACGGTGAAGTGAAGCTCGAAGGCCCGAAAATGTCTGCCGCCGAGGGCTTCCAGATATCTGGCGAGATGGGATTGAGCCTGGACCTGGCCCGTGGCGAAGTTCAGTTGTTGAAAGTCGACATGCCTGCCAAAGCCAGTGCTCAAGACATTACGCTTGATTACTTGCTGGACGGCAGCCCGCAAAAAATGAATTTCGGCCGCTTCTCCTTCCACTTTGGTGTGAAGGCATGGGGCTACGCCGGAGCATCGTTGCTGCTAGCCGGCAGCGTGGAGTTGAGCCCCATCCTCGGCAACGTCAAATACGGCGCCTCCCTCAGCCCGGTCAAACGCGCACAGCGAGAAGACGCCTCAGCCAAAGAAGAACGTGCAGATCACGACGCGGCCAAGAAAGCCAAAGCCGACAGCGGCGACAACAGCCCTACTCCCGATCTTGAACACAAGTCCAAATCCGGCACCGTTGCCAGCACCAAAAGCACAGACCAAGTGCTGACCGGGCGTGCCGCGAATGTCCAGATCGAAAACGGAGCGAAAGCGAATTTCAATGTTTTCGGAGGCTTGCAAGCCGCCATTGAACTCAGCGGCGCACTGAACTGGGCACCACCTAAAGAACTGGTCGCACTGCGCACCGCTCCAACGATGGGTATCGGCAACGATAAAGACGCGAAAAAAGCGAATCCATGGCTAACCCTTGCCAAGTTGAGTGGGTCTGTGGGGGTTGCGCTGGGCGCAGGATTCCAGGGAACGGCACAAATTTCTGTGGATAAGGGCCGCTTTATTCTCAATCTGAAGGCTGCGGTAGTGCTGGGCCCAGGTGCTAACGGCAGCTTTAAGTTCGAGATTGGTTATGAGGCGGTGGTTGACATCATCAACTTGTATCGCAAAGAACTGCATAAAACCAAAGGCCGTAAAGTCGAATGGATGGACCCTGAAGCGAGCGAATATGCTTCAGCGCTCAACGCATTGGGCGCTGCTGGGTTGAATGTGGCGATGGCGTACATGATGCGTTGGGATGTTGTGATGAGTCTGTATCAAGCGTTGACTCGGAGCGGCAAGGGGGGGGCGATCGCGGATGCGGTTGTTGAGTACGGCAACCAGAGCGAGCTAGAAGATTGGTGTATTAACGCAATCCCTAGTGCATTGGGCCCACTACTTAGAACGCTAATTAGCCCACCTGAAGCATTTACTGTAAATAGCGAAGGGTCAAAACGAACATATTCGCAATCGGAAGCTCATGCGCTTCAGCAGAAAGCAATTGAGCGAATTCTAGGTTGGATAGTTAAAAATGCAGAAAAGAGCAACACGATTGACAAAGCACAAAGTCAGTTTGAGATAGCATGTATGTCTATGAATGAGTTTGGGATAAAGACCACAGACTCAGAGCAAGACTACTGCAAGAATCGATTTGCTCTGGATAGCTTTATGGCAGAGGGCGCTCAGAATTTACTAGACAAACAAAGCAATAGCGCGAGAGACCGTTACAAAAAACACGTGAAACTTCTCGGCGCAAACCTTTCGGAGTATTGCCAAAGAAATTTCATCCCTCGTCCTAGCTACTCCAGTAGCGGCGCGTCACCGTTCCTTAGAAGCTACTAATGAGCATTGCAAAAAAAATGAAGATTTCCAATCCAATCCTATTGCTAATAATACTGCTTTTTGCGCCCCTACAAGCTCAAAGCACCGAAACGAACAACTTAAACTCAAATATCCAACAGGGCTCCAACCAGAGCCTCGGGATAATTTTATACAATCAACTGAAAATCGACGCCGCTATTCCGCAACTAGAAAAAGAGGCCAAAGCTGGAAATGTAGATTCCCAATACTATTTAGGCGAAGCTCTACGAAAGCGGAATCGCTTTATGACCAATGAAGCTCAAGGTTGGTATGAAGAAGCCGCAAATAATGGGTCCGTATTTGCAATGATTCAGCTAGGCCGACAGGATAACGACCTCTGTAAAAAAATGAATAATTGCGCCCCTAGCAAGCATTCAAGCGCAGAGTGGTTAAAAGAGGCCAAAGACAAGATTATAAAGGAAGCAAATGAAGGAGATCCAGAATCCTTATATCTGATGTACGAAATAACATTCGATCGTGACTGGTTAGAAAAATCTGCAAATGCAGGCTACGCGCCTGCACAATACTGGATGGCCATCGGTGATCGACAGGGTGAGGGTTTATTCCTTATACCGGGAAGCCGCGAGCAGGCCGTTAGCCGTTGGTTGAAAATGTCTTCAGAAGGTGGAAATTCTAAAGCGATGATGGACTACATTGAGATTCTTTATAAAAAAGGTGATCTTGAGGGGGTTCGACATTGGCTTCAAGCCGCAGCTGAAACGGGAGATCAAAAAGCAATCAGTAGCTATGCCTCTTACATTGCCCATGCGCCTGACCAAGTTGGTTACCCATTGGATCAAGTCAAGGGTTATGCCCTAATCAGTCTACTGAAAGAGTTGGATGGGGGCGGTGCCATTCAGGACTTCGTGCAGGATACACTCGAAGAGATTGGAAGCAAGATGACTGCCGAGCAGATTGAACAGTCAAAAGCCGTGGCAAAGGAGTGGAAAGCCACCCACCCGCCACTCTCTTTCTTTCCTGACAAACTAGGTAACTAACACCAGTGCTGCTGATACGCCACCTTGTTTTGGCATTAACCATTGCCGCCTATGCTGCGACCAGCTTGGCAACCCCACAAGCAAGCGGGCCAACTTTAGGCGTGAGCTTGTATAACCAGCTTAAAATTATCTCAGCCATCTCCGAGCTGGAAAAGGAAGCACAATCGAGAAACGTGGAGTCACAGTATTACTTGGGTGAGGCTCTAAGGAAGCACAATCGCTATATGACTTCCGAAGCGCAACACTGGTATGAAGCAGTTGCAAATAACGGCAACATTTACGCGATGATCCAGCTGGGGCGAAGTAGCCACGACCTCTGTCAACAAATGAAAAATTGCCCCTCAAGCGAGAAAAGTCCGGCTGAATGGGTTGAAAAAGCCAAAGACTTAACATTTCCAAAAGCCAATGAAGGTGATCCCGAGTCTTTGTATTTAATGTACGAAGTGACACTGGATCGCGAATGGTTAGAAAAGTCCGCGCGTGCTGGTTATCCTCTCGCGCAATATTGGATGGCCATGGGTGAACGACAAGGGAGAGGGTACTTTTTTATTCCAGGAAAACGGGAAGCATCCGTTCGAAACTGGTTAAAGCTTTCTTCTGAAGGTGGTTATCCAAAAGCAATGAACGATTATCTTGAAATTCTATACGAAGAAGGAAACATGGAAAGTGTTCGCCATTGGCTTGAAGTCGCAGCTGAAACTGGCGACCAAGAGGCGGTGAGCAATTATGGGGCTTATATTTCGCACACTCCAGACAAGGTTGGTTATCCACTAGATATCGTAAAAGGCTATGCGCTATTCTCCCTTCTGAAAGAGTTAGATGGCAATGGCGGAGTCAGAGAATACGCGAAACAAAAAATCGAAAAAATCGCCGAAAAAATGACGCCGGACCAAATTGAAAAGTCGAAAACTGTGGCAAAAGAGTGGAAGGACTCTCACCCACCTCTCTCCTTTTTCCCTGACAAGCTTGGAAACTAGTTCGAAGTTTTCCCACGGAATTCGGAAGTCGCGTATAGAAAAAGCGGAAAGAGTGAAGTGCATTGATGCCTCACTCCTTCCGCTTTTTACTTACAGCATCAAACCGGCGCCTGCCAGTTCAGCATTTTCTGCTGCGCAACCTGAAGCAAATCGCTGCCATCCTGCGTCAGCAGGTACAGCGCATGTGTGATGTGGGGAATGTCCTGGACGTCGGCGTGTTTGAAGCACAGGCAGTGCAGGGTTTCGAGCAGGTCGGCAGCGGCGCGGATGCGTTGCACGGCGGCTTCGAAGAGGTCTTTCGGGTTGGCTTGGGTGTCGATGACCAGCGGTGCGCTGTCGGTGACGCCGCTGTTGAGCGGGAGGTAGCGGGCGGAGCTTAATTTCAGGATTGGCATTGGAGTTACTCGATTAGGTTGTAAGTAACCGCCGACACCGTGACCAAACGATGGGGAGGCGGACTGTGCGCAGGTTTGGTCAACCGAGAACAACCCAACTCAGCACGCCCGAAGGCGACCCTGCACACAGCCGCCACTGCAATGCACTTCGAGGACATAGATGTCCACGGAGCGAATAATGGCACACTTGTGAGGGCTGTTATTTTAGGTGACCAAACCTAAGTCGCTGATTTTGCAGCGACGCCAAACCATAACCGCCCCACTCCAGCCCCCGAAAGCAGACAAGGCATCCACCCTTGTAGGAATCCGCCGAGACTCCCCCACGAAACAATCCCCGCCCAGACAGCCGGCGTTCAGCCCGGTTAACCATCGCTTAACGCCGCGGTCAAAAACTCTACTGAACCGCACACCCTCAGCCACAGGCTGACGCCGAGTGCGGCACGTTTGGCTGGCAATCCGCCGAACTCAATTTCCGTCGCACCGGAGTCCATTATGAACATTCGTCCGTTCCTGCTCACCACAGCCCTCGCCTGCACCGCGTTTGCCGGGCTGGCCCAGGCCAATGACACGTCCGCCAACACCAAGGTTGTGCCTTACGAATACGGCATGCCGCTGCACGTCAGCAAAGTGATCTCGATGACCGAGCCGCAGACTTCCCAGTGCAAGGTCATCACCGCTGACATGAAATACATCGACAATGCCGGTAAGCCCGAGGAAATCACCTACCGGAAAATGTCTGATGCCTGTAGCGACCAGAACTGACAGAAGGCTCTGATTTGCCGCTTTGCGGTAGGCGCTGGAGGGTTCGCGGGTTATGCTCGGGCCTCTCCTCACTGCCGCAGGGACTCGCCATGCAGTTGTCGTTTCGCACGTTGTCGATCATCACTTCTTCGTTGTGTTTTGTACTGGCGCTGGCCTGGGGCTTTTTCCCGGAGGTGTTGCTGGCGATCTGGAGCATTGAGTATTCGAGCGCTGCCGGGTTTGTTGCGCGGCGCAGTGCGGTGCTGTTTGCAGCGTTGGGGGTGATGTTCTATCTGGTGCGCAACGCGCCGCCGTCGCTGGGGCGCAACGCCCTGAGCAACGGGTTTATCGTCGGTTGTTTTGGTTTGGCGGTGCTGGGTTTCGGCGAATGGCTAAACGGCCATGCCGGCCCCGGGATTCTGCTCGCGGTGCTGGTCGAGTTCGCGCTGGGCCTTGGCTTTGTGCAGGCCCGGCGCGTGACGGTCGAACTGGGTGAAACGGTGAGTTAAACCGCTCTGGATCGAGGGCTGTAATGCGTGCTCGTGGTCTGTTTGGTCAGATCCGAGCGCAACCCGGCGATCAACTCATTGATTTCGCGACAGCCATTCAAATGGCTGGCGTCGATACCGCTGACATGTAGATCAACCTGGTCAGTCTGGTGATCGCCGAATACCTTAACGGTCATCGACAAGTCTGGCGACAGCGTGCACTGGCAGCGTTTAGGCAAAAAACTGCTTTCAATGATATTGCGTAGTTCCAAGGCAGACAGAAACATGGTGAACCTCTCCTTATTGATGAAACTGCCAATCAACTCTTCACGTTGACCGCTTTTGCTGCGCCTGCACGGGTGTGTCCCCGCTGATTCCCTGGTGCGGCAAACGGTTGTACTGCGAAATGCCTCTTGGAGTGTAGGCGCCCGAACCCGGTGCGCCGCACCAAATAGACGCATAAAGCATGCCTTTCATCGGGTCATTTTGACCCTCTATAAATCAAGCACTTGGCGCCGTGGCCATTAGTTAGCCAGTTGCAAAATGCAAGACAGGCCCACTTCGGCACTGCAATTTGCAAGTCGACGCCGGTTTGCATTCACCGCTGATGACAGTGAGAATGCCCGTCATCCACCCTACACCCGCCAGGAGGCTTCCATGGGTTCTTTACGCGCTAGCGCGACAATCGGTCTGTTCGTAGCCGGCCTGTCCACCCTCGCCCACGCGGCCAAGCTCGAAGACGTCGCGCCGTATCCCAAGGCGGAAAACGGCTTTACCCGTCAGGTTATCTACTTGCCCAAGCAGGATCAGGAAGAAAACCTCCAGGTCGAAGTGCTCGCCGGCAAGACCCTGGAAGTCGACTGCAATCGCCAGCGTCTGGGCGGTGCTCTGGACGAAAAAAACCTCGAAGGCTGGGGTTACCCGTTCTACCGCCTGGAGAAAGTCATCGGCCCGATGAGCACTCTGATGGCCTGCCTGCCCGGCAGCCAGAAGAAGCGCGCCTTTGTCCCGGTGGTCGGTGACGGCTTCATGCTGCGTTACAACAGCAAGCTGCCACTGGTGATTTACGCCCCGAAGGATGTCGAGGTGCGCTACCGCATCTGGTCGGCGTCGGACAAGGTCGGCACTGCCATCGCGCAATGACCTGAACAAGGAGCTTCAAACGTGATTACCTGCCATGTGCGATACGTGATCGATCCATACCAACTGACCGAATTCGAGGCCTACGCCAAGGCCTGGCTGGGCATCGTCGAGCGGTTGGGCGGCACTCATCACGGCTATTTCCTGCCCTCCGAGGGCGCGAGCAACATCGCTTATTGCCTGTTCAGCTTTCCATCGCTGGCCGATTACGAAAGCTACCGGCACATCGCGCTGACCGACCCGGAAAGTACGGCGCTGGTGGAATCACTGGTGCAGAAGAAGTTCATCATCAGCTACGAGCGCAGTTTCCTGCGCCCACTGCTGCCGTAGCCGCTATCACGCCGGGGCGCCGCACACCGCGGCGCGCTCGGCGACGTGGCGCAGGCTGTCGAAGTTGATGTTGGCGCCGGAGTCGATCGCGACGAAAGTCTGTTCGCGAACACCACTGCGGGCCACGTACTGTTTGATTCCGGCCACCGCCAGTGCGCCGGAAGGCTCGGTGATCGAGCGGGTATCATCGTAGATGTTCTTGATCGCCGCGCAGAGGTCGTCGTTGCTGACGGTCACCACCTCGTCCACGCAAAACCGGCAAACTTCAAAACCATAAGCACCGATCTGCGCCACCGCCACACCATCGGCGAAGGTCCCGACACTGGGCAACACCACCCGTTCATCCGCTTGCAGCGCCGCCTTCAGGCAGGCCGAGTGCTCCGACTCGACACCAATGATGCGCACCTCCGGCCGCAGGTATTTGACGTACGCCGCGATGCCGGCGATCAGGCCGCCGCCACCGACCGGAACGAAGATCGCGTCCAGCGGCCCCTGATGCTGACGCAGGATTTCCATGGCCACCGTGCCCTGGCCGGCGATCACGTCCGGGTCGTCGAACGGCGAGACAAAGGTGCGCCCGGTCTGCTCGGCCAGTTGCAGCGCATGGGCCAGGGCAAACGGAAAACTCTCGCCGTGCAGCAGCGCATCGGCACCACGACTTCGCACCCCAAGCACCTTGAGTTCGGGTGTGGTCGAGGGCATGACGATGGTCGCCGCGATCCCCAATTCCCGCGCCGCCAGCGCCACGCCCTGCGCATGATTGCCCGCCGAGGCGGTGATCACCCCGCGTGCTTTCTGCGCATCGCTCAACTGGACCAGTCTGTTGTAGGCACCACGGATCTTGAAGGAAAACGTCGGTTGCAGGTCTTCGCGCTTGAGCAGGATCCGATTGCCCAGCGCCTCGGACAGTGCGGGCGCCGCCTGTAACGGCGTGCGCACGGCAATGTCGTAGACCGGCGCGGCCAAGATTTTTTTCACATACTGCTCAAGCAGGGCTTGCTGGTCGGGGCTGTGCGGCATGGTCGTCTCCTGACGTTTTGATCAGAACCCCGGAGACAGAAAGTAAAAACCCGCCTCTAGGGCGGGTTGGGTGCTGCAGTCGTGAGCTAGCCCGCCAAATGAGGAATGGCGGTAATAATGCTTGGCTGGCAGCGCAATACGGTGGAAGTCATGGGCCTGAAATTAGCCCGACGGCGGTGCGCGCGTCAATGGCTTATTTGGCGCCGGCGCTATAGGCTGGCGATTCTGCTCATCACCCCAAGGAAGGAATGCATGATGTCTGTCGCCCTGCCCCTCACTGCGTTGATTGCGTTTACTGGCTACACCGTGTCGGTGATGCTCCAGGCTGAACAGTCGTTGATCGACTTCGGCATCAGTCTGATGTCGCGTCCGGATACCGCGCAGGTGGTGATTGATCTGTATTTGCTGGCGACGCTGGCCGGGGTGTGGATGGTCAAGGATGCGCGGGCGCGGGGGATGTCTGTGTGGTCGGTGGTGCCGTATTTGCTGCTGACGGCGGTGTTTGTGTCGGTTGGGCCGTTGTTGTATCTGGTGGTGCGTGGGGTTCGGGAGCGCAGGAAGGTGGTTGTGGCGGATCCAGCGAGCTGATCCCGAGCTCCAGTGCTGCTGAAATAGCTTTCGCGAGCAAGCCCGCTCCCACAGGGGTTATGCGTCAGACTCAGATCCAATGTGGGAGCGGGCTTGCTCGCGAAGGCGTCAGCTCAGGCACCGATCAATCACTTGGCCAACCGCCGCAGCCCAAACAACATCCCCCCTGCCCCCAACAACATCACCAGCAGAAACACCGGGTACGAAATCCACCACGGCGTGCCTGCCGTCATCATGCTGAACTCCGACATCCCGCCAATGCTCGCAATCAGGTTCAACGGTAGAAACACCACATTGATCAACGTCAGTTTGCGCAGCAGGTTGTTCATGCTGTTGTTCATCAGGTTGCCACGCGCATCGATCAGCCCGGAAAACACCGTGGAGTAGATCTCTGCCTGCTTGTAGCACTGGTTGTTTTCGATGATCAGGTCGTCGATCAGCCCGATCGCCTCGCTACCGAAATGCTGTTTGTCGGCATGATTACGCAGCCGCGTCAGCACCGCGCCGTTGCTGTGCAGGGCGTTGATGTAATAGATCAGGCTTTCGCTGAGATTGAACATCTGCACCAGATGCTGGTTCTGCATCGAGGCGTTGAACTTCTGTTGAAGTTCACGGGCCACCAGTTTGATTACCTTCAGATGGCCGAGGTAGTGGTGAATGTTGTTGAACAGCAAATCGAGCAACACATCCAGCGGCGCGTTGAGCGGCTGGCGCGTGCCGATGCCGTGCAGCGGCGTGTCGTCGGTGGCGATTACCAGCAGTTGCCCAGGTGAGAACAGCAAGCCGCAGGACGACACTTCAAATGCCAGGCTGCCACCGCCGGAATAGTTTTCCGGGCGTTTCCAGATCAGGAACAAGTGATCGGGGTGAAACTCGATTCGCGAGACTTCATCCGGGTCCAGCGCCGAGGCCAGCGCGTGTTCATCGACCTTGTAGTGACTGTGGAGCAAGTCGCGCTCGGCAGCATCGGGCTGACTGAACAGCATCACCTCGGCGTCCAGCCGCTCGACCCGCTGCAACGCGCCATGACTCAATGCAAAACTGCTGATCATCGGCGCTTCACCAGGCCTGGCCGCGACGTTTGAGCTCCAGCCGTCGCACAAACTCTTCCAGTACCAGTGAATACAGATCGTCCTGCAAATAAGCGTCTTCGATGCCGGCGTCGAGGTTCGGGTTGTCGTTGACCTCGATCACCACCACCTTGTCGCCAGCCTGTTTGAGATCCACGCCGTAGAGGCCGTCGCCAATCAGGTTCGCGGTCTTCACCGCCAACTCCACCACCGCGCGCGGCGCTTCGTGAACGGCCATAGTGCGGCACTCGCCGTTGATGTCCTGGCCCTTCGCCTTGTGGTTGTAGATTTGCCAGTGGCCCTTGGACATGAAGTATTGGCAGGCAAAGATCGGCTTGCGGTTAAGCACGCCGACGCGCCAGTCGTACTCGGTGTAGAAAAACTCCTGGGCCAGCAGCAACACCGAGTGTTCAAACAGTTCAGCGGTGGCCTCAAGCAGCGCCTGCTGGCTTTCAACCTTGATCACCCCACGGGAAAAACAGCCGTCGGGAATCTTCAGCACCAGCGGAAAGCCGAGGCGCTCGCCGACCCGTTCGAAATCTTCCGGTCGTTCCTTGT
Organism: Pseudomonas sp. H1h; assembly: GCF_000633255.1. Taxonomy (GTDB): domain Bacteria; phylum Pseudomonadota; class Gammaproteobacteria; order Pseudomonadales; family Pseudomonadaceae; genus Aquipseudomonas. The sequence continues at coordinate 28,008 of NZ_AYMJ01000008.1, read as the reverse complement.
AGAGGATTTCGGTGGCAGGCATGCCCAGTTGATGGCTGTTGAGCAGGTCAGTCAGATAAACCTTGTTGGTACAGCGCAGAATCGACGTCGGATCGTCCATCACCACCAGCCCTTCGCTTTCAGCCTTCTTGGCGAAGCGGTAGGTGTGGTTGTCGACGCTGGTGGTCTCGCGAATCAGCAGGCCGTCGTACTCGGCGAGCCGCGCATAGTCCTTGCGCTCGATCAGCTCGACGTCGATGCCCATGCGCTTGCCGACTCGCACGAAATTCTCCAGTGCCTTGGGGTTTGACGGCGGCAGCGCTTCCTGCGGATCGTGCAGGATCGCCAGGTCATAACGCGCTACCTGTGGCGAGCGCGGCACCCGCCAGACTTTACGGCTGAAACCGTCCAGTGCATTGGCGAACTGATCTTCCTGATCGTCACGCAACTTGTGCAAGGCGCCAGATTTTATGCCTTCGATGTGCCAACCGTTAGTTCGACGAAACTCAACTAACAGAATCGGACACGGGAACACTTCAAACAACTGACGGGCCAGATCCTGCAGCGGTTCGATATGCGTCTTGCCGAAATAAAGTGTCAGGGTGAAACCTTCGGTATCACTGTACAGATGATGACTGAGGGCTTTTTCCAGGGTTTTATCCAGGTCATCCAACGCCAGTCCGTACAGTGATTTTCTGGTCAGTTCGCTGATGGTGCGTACTGAGGGAATCACCTTGTGCCCACGGGCTTCCGCCAGCAACGAGCAATAGTAACCGTGCCCCAGGTACTTGTAACTGCGGCACAGATTGATCACCTGCACGCGCTTGCCCGGCTCACTGTCACGGGTTTGCTCAAGGTATTCCTGCGCGGTGACGATGTCCTCGCTAGGAAAGTATGAGGCCCAGTCTTCCTTGCGTTCGACGATGATCAACACTTGACTGGAAGTTCTGATGGCTGGATTTAAAAAAGTTGCCGCCGGCAAACTTTGCTCGGATACTTCGCGCCAATGACCCTGTACCGCTGACATAGAGATTGATCCGTTGGAGAACAAGACCATTTCTATTAAGCACGAAGTTTTTCGAAAGTCCCGTTTCGTTACGCAACTTTTACGGTGGTCATATGAAGGCTGTTTTTCGTTTGGCGGTAGTTGAAGATCTGCCGGCGCTGCTGGCTCTGGAAATGCAATGTTTCACCACCGATCGGCTGACCAGCCGCAGCTTCCAGTGGATGATCACCCGCGCCCATGCGCAGTTGCTGGTGGCCGAACATGAGGGGCAATTGCTCGGCTACGCGCTGGTGCTGTTTCATCGCGGCACGTCGCTGGCGCGGCTGTACTCCATCGCCATTGCCGGCGAAGCGCGGGGCATCGGTTTGGGCAAACAGTTGCTGCAACGTATCGAGGCCTGCGCGGTGGAGCACGATTGTGCGTACTTGCGCCTGGAAGTGCGCATCGACAACCCCGCCGCGATTGCCCTGTACGAGCGCAACGGCTATCGGCGCTTTGCGCTGATTCACGATTACTACGAAGACCATGCCGACGCGCTGCGTCTGGAAAAGCGCATCGTGCAGCACCGTGACTCACTCGGCATCAAGGTGCCCTACTACCCGCAAACCACCGAGTTCACCTGTGGCCCGGCATGCCTGTTGATGGCCATGGGCGCGCTGCAACCCGGGCGTTTGCTGGAGCGGCGTGAAGAACTGCAACTCTGGCGAGAAGCGACCACCGTGTTCATGACCTCGGGTCACGGCGGCTGCAGCCCGCAGGGTCTGGCGCTGGCGGCATGGCGCCGGGGCTTTCGCGTACGTTTGCAATTGAGTATGGCCGGGCCGTTGTTTCTCGACGGCGTGCGCGATGAGCATAAAAAAGACGTCATGCGCCTGGTGCATGAGGAGTTCAGCGTGCAACTGCAGGAGACCGACATTGAACGGATGATTGGCACCCATCTCGATCTGCCGCGCCTGCTGGGGGCTGGCGGTCAGCCTCTGGTGCTGATCAGCAGCTATCGCCTGACCCGCTCCAAGTCACCGCACTGGGTGGTGGTTACCGATTGCGACGAAGATTTTGTGTACCTGCATGACCCCGACGTCGATCACAGCCAGCATCGTCAGCCCATGGATTGCCAGCACGTGCCGGTCAGCCATGGGGAGTTTGAGAAGATGAGCCGGTTTGGGCGAGGGAAATTGCGCGCGGCGGTGGTCTTGTCACCTCGATAAGTCTTCGCGCTCAGAAACCCGTGGCGAGGGGGCCTGCCCCGCTGGGTCGCGGAGCGGCCCCTGTTTTAACCAGGCCTGCCTCGCAGGCGAACGGGGGCAAGCCCCCTCACCACAGGATTATCCGCCTGCCAGGACGAGGGTTACTTCAGGCCGACCTTGTACAACGAGCCATTGTCCTCATCCGTCAGCACATACAGATAGCCATCCGGCCCCTGCCGCACATCACGAACTCGCTGCTTCAGATCGCCCAGCAAGCGTTCCTCGTGCACCACCTTGTCTCCTTCAAACTGCAACCGGATCAATTCCTGACTGACCAGCGCGCCGATAAACAGATTCTGCTGCCAAGGCTTGAAGCGATCGGCATCGTAGAACGCCATGCCGGTAACGCCGGGTGACTTCTCCCAGACATGGTGCGGATCAACGGCACCCTCGACACTCTTGCCCTTGGCTTCCGGAATCGGTTGCAGGGAGTAGTTGATGCCGTGGGTCGCCAGCGGCCAGCCGTAGTTCTTGCCGCGTTCGATGATGTTCACCTCATCGCCACCACGGGGACCGTGTTCGTTCTCCCAGAGTGTTCCATTCCATGGATTGAGCGCCGCGCCTTGCGGGTTGCGATGACCGTATGACCAGATTTCCGGACGCACGCCGGACTGCCCCACGAACGGGTTGTCATCCGGCACCTTGCCATCGGGGAAGATCCGCACCACCTTGCCCTGCAGTTTGTCGAGATCCTGCGCGGTAGGCCGGTCGTTGTTTTCGCCCAGGGTGATGAACAGGTAACCGTCGCGGTCGAACACCAGCCGTGAACCAAAGTGATTGCCGGTCGACAGTTTCGGCTCCTGACGGAAGATCACCTTGAAGTCGTTCAAGGTGCGCAGGTCATCCGAGAGCCGTCCACGGCCCACCGCCGTTCCGGCCTTGTCCCCGGCGCCACCGCCCTCGGCGTACGACAGGTAGACCAGCCGATCCTGCTTGAAGTCCGGCGACAACACCACATCGAGTAAACCACCCTGCCCCTTGGCCCAGACCTTGGGCACGCCGATGATAGGCTCCGAACGTTTGCCGTCGGCACCAATCACCCGTAGGGCGCCCGGACGCTCGGTTACCAGCATGCCTTGGCGATCTGGCAGAAACGCCAGTGCCCAGGGATGTTCGAGGCCCTGGGTAATGGTCGTGACCTCAAGGGTGCCCTGTTCGCTTTGCAGCTCTTTGGGGGCAATGGCGAACACCGGAGCGCTGACCAGCGCGCCGGCGCACAGCGTGGCTAGAAGGGTTTTACGCAACATGCACGATTCCTTTTGTTCGTCTGAAAGGCTTGCAGGCGCTCAGGCCTGGCGTTCAACGGTTGCTGTCTCCGTCTCGTGGAGGTGGATTGGGAATGAATTTCGGCGGCGTACTCGGTACTGAACGTTGCTGCTGGCCATTGCCGATGCCGCCGTTGCCGACCGTTGGCGTGCTCGGCACCGGCACCGTGCCTGGCCCGCGAATCACCGGCGCACTGGGCTGTGTGCCCTGCATGCTGTTGGGATTGGCCCGGCGGATCGGGCTGTTGTAGGGATTGTTGTTGGTGCCCGTGGGACTTTGCGCCAGCAACAGCGGCGCGGACGGTGCCCCGACATCAGCATGCGCCAGACCTGCCCCAAAAAGCAGAACGATGATGCCTAGCGGAATTCGGTTCATGGGTCAGCCTCACGATGCACAGGGGATAGAGCCTTCGAGTCCACGCTACGCCGCCGGTTCGGATTTGTTAACCCATGGCCTTTAAACAACATGTAACACGGCTTGACCAGAACCCTTGGGGTCCACGCAATCACTGGAAACTTTCGCCGCGCGCCGCAGGTCACCTGATCATCACTCGGAGAACTGACCATGGCTCGGGCAATCTGGAAAGGCGCGATCAGCTTCGGACTGGTGCACATCCCCGTCGCGCTGGTGTCGGCAACGTCCTCGCACGGTGTCGACTTCGACTGGCTGGACAGCCGCAGCATGGATCCTGTGGGCTATAAACGGGTCAACAAGGTGACCGGCAAGGAAGTCACCAAGGAGCACATCGTCAAAGGCGTGGCCTATGAAAAAGGTCGCTACGTGGTGCTCAGCGAGGAAGAAATCCGTTCGGCACATCCGGTATCGACCCAGACCATCGACATCTTTTCGTTCGTCGATGCCGAGCAGATCCCGCTACAGAACATCGACACGCCCTACTACCTCGCCCCGGACAAACGCGGCGGCAAGGTCTACGCGCTGCTGCGTGAAACCCTGAGTAAAACCAACAAGGTCGCCCTTGCCCGTGTCGTTCTGCACACCCGGCAATATCTGGCTGCACTGATGCCGCTGGAATCGGCGCTGGTGCTGGTCAAACTGCGCTGGCCGCAGGAAGTGCGCGGTCTGGATGAACTGGAACTGGGCAGCGAGGTGACCAAGCCGCAACTGGCCAAGGGCGAGCTGGATATGGCCAAGCGCCTGGTGCAGGACATGAGCGGAGACTGGAGTCCCGAGGACTACAAGGACGAATTCGAAGACAAGATCATGGCCCTGGTCGAGAAAAAGGCCCATGAAGGCAAGATCGAAGATGTCGAGACGGTGGGTGGCGAGGAAGAGCGCAAAACGGCGGATGTCATCGATTTGACCGAGTTGCTCAAACGCAGTCTGGGCGGCAAAGCGCCGGCCAAGACCGGGGCGAAAGCCAAGCCGGCCAGCAAGGCTGCACCGGCGAGAAAGACCAAAAAAGCTTCTGGGGAATAATCAGATGCGGTTCCTGTCAGGAAGTGGACAGGTTGGCTTTGAGAGACTCTTCGCGAGCAGGCTCGCTCGCACATTTGGAATGCATTTCTTTCTAAGGGAATGTAACCCTCAGGATTAATCATCCTCTCTGGAAGCTAGCCTGTTGGCGATGCGGTCAGATCAGAATGAAGATCGCCAGCAAACCGCCGAAGATCGCCCACTTTTCCATGTAATAGCGGGCGCGATTACGTTTTTTCAGCTCTTTGCCACGCAGGCGGACTTTGTAGATCCTGGTGAACAGCCGATTGATCCCGCCGGTACGGTCGCCCGCATCGTTTGGCGCACCGGCCGCCGACATCACGGTGCGGCTGAACCAAGCGTTGAACGCCGCCGCCCAGCGGTATTTCATCGGGCGCTCGATGTCGCAGAACAGGATGATGCGGTTCTTGTCGGTGGTGTTTTCGGCGTAGTGGATGTAGGTCTCATCGAACATCACCGCTTCGCCGTCGCGCCAGTGATAGCTCTCGCCGTCGACATTGATGTAGCAACCGGCGTCGTTCGGCGTGTCCAGCCCCAAGTGGTAGCGATAGGAGCCGGCATACGGGTCGCGGTGACGCACCAGTTTCGAACCCGGTGGCAGCTCGGCGAACATTGCAGCCTTGATCGACCCGATGCTCTGCACCAGCTCGGTGGTCCGCGGGCACAGCTTCATCGCCGACGGATGGCTCTCGCCGTACCACTTGAGGTAGAAACGTTTCCAGCCACTTTTGAAGAACGAGTTGAAACCGACGTCATCGTACTGATTCGAGCGCTTGATCTCACCGGCGCGCAGCAGATCCTGACCCTCCTGGCGAATTTCTTCCCAGTGCGCCTGCAACGGGCTCAGGTCCGGAAACTCCGATGGATCGAGGTACGGCTTGTTCGGCTTCTTCGAAAACAGGTAGAGGAAGCAGTTGATCGGAGCCAGAAACGTCGAGTGATCGCTCAGTTGACGGCCCAATTTGTGACGCACACGACCACGAAGGTGAACGTATGCAATCGAAATGACATAAATAGCGGCAATGATGAGTTTCACGGAAATCGTCACACGTCAAAAGTGAACAAACTGCGCGCCTGCCGGCCGGAGGCCCAGGGTCTGATGCAGTGGCATGAATACAAATACTGTCCCGGTGGCACTTCCTTGAGCCCATGCCGTTAGCGGCTCTTGGGTTATCGGATGGCATTTTAGCCATACTTTGTAACCAATGGTGAACCTCATCTGTGAAAAACTGTCCGCTGAATCTGCCAAACGGCAGTCGCGGCGTCATCGCCCTATCGTTTAAAGCGCCAGACCAGTACAATCGCCGCCAAACTTTACGCGCCCCCCTTGGTTGATGCCGGGACTCTCCCCGCCTCAGCGCACTTTGACTCGGGCCAAGCGCTCCGGCCGCACCCTCGCTACTCAGAATGCTTCGCAGGAAAAACTCTTGATTTCTACAGCTAACATCACGATGCAGTTCGGCGCCAAGCCGCTGTTCGAAAACGTTTCGGTCAAATTCGGCGCGGGCAACCGCTACGGTCTGATCGGCGCCAACGGTTGCGGCAAGTCGACCTTCATGAAAATCCTCGGCGGCGATCTCGATCCGTCCGGCGGTCAGGTCATGCTCGAGCCGAACGTGCGCCTGGGCAAGCTGCGTCAGGACCAGTTCGCCTACGAAGAATTCACCGTGATCGACACCGTGATCATGGGTCACGAAGAGCTGTGGAAGGTCAAGGCAGAACGCGACCGCATCTACTCGCTGGCGGAAATGTCGGAAGAAGACGGCATGGCCGTGGCCGAGCTGGAAACCGAGTTCGCCGAGATGGACGGCTACACCGCCGAATCCCGCGCCGGTGAGCTGCTGCTAGGCCTGGGTATCGGCATCGAGCAACATTTCGGCCCGATGAGCGAAGTTTCGCCAGGCTGGAAGCTGCGCGTATTGCTGGCTCAGGCACTGTTCTCCGATCCGGAAGTGCTGCTGCTCGACGAACCGACCAACCACCTGGACATCAACACTATTCGCTGGCTGGAAAACGTCCTGACCCAGCGTAACAGCCTGATGATCATCATCTCTCACGACCGTCACTTCCTGAACAGCGTGTGCACACACATGGCTGACCTGGATTACGGCGAGCTGCGTCTGTTCCCGGGCAACTACGACGAGTACATGACCGTGGCGACCCAGTCCCGCGAGCAACTGCTGTCGGACAACGCCAAGAAGAAAGCGCAGATTTCCGAGCTGCAATCGTTCGTCAGCCGCTTCTCGGCCAACGCCTCGAAAGCCAAGCAGGCCACTTCCCGTGCCAAGGCGATCGACAAGATCCAGCTGGCCGAGGTCAAGCCTTCCAGCCGTGTCAGCCCGTTCATCCGTTTCGAGCAGAACAAAAAGCTGCACCGTCAGGCCGTCATGGTCGAAAAGATGGCCAAAGGTTTCGACGGCAAGCCACTGTTCAAAGACTTCAGCTTCCAGGTTGAAGCTGGCGAGCGCGTGGCGATCATCGGCCCGAACGGTATCGGCAAGACCACCCTGCTGCGCACGCTGGTCAACGAACTGACGCCGGATGCCGGTAGCGTCAAGTGGACCGACGCCGCCGAACTGGGCTACTACGCTCAGGATCACGCTCACGACTTCGAAGACGACGTGACGCTGTTCGACTGGATGGGTCAGTGGACGCAGGGTGAGCAGATGATTCGCGGTACTTTGGGCCGCATGCTGTTCTCCAACGACGAGATCCTCAAGTCGGTCAAAGTGATTTCCGGTGGTGAGCAAGGTCGCATGCTGTTCGGCAAGCTGATCCTGCAGAAGCCGAACGTGTTGATCATGGACGAACCGACCAACCACTTGGACATGGAATCGATCGAGGCGCTGAACCTGGCGCTGGAAAACTACCCGGGCACGCTGATTTTCGTCAGCCACGACCGTGAGTTCGTATCGTCCCTGGCCACGCGCATCATCGAGCTGAGCCCGGATGGTGTGACTGACTTCAGCGGCACCTACGATGACTACCTGCGTAGTCAGGGTGTTGTTTTCTAAAGGTCGCTACACACCTTTAGCTGCAAGCTGGCATTGAAAAGCCCTGTCTGTGTGACGGGGCTTTTTGCATTTCAGGGGCGAACGATTTGTCGGTGCGACTGCCTTCGCGAGCAAGCCCGCTCCCACAGGGGACCGCATTCCAAATGTGGGAGCGAGCTTGCTCCCACAGGGGGCCGCATTCCAAATGTGGGAGCGGGCTTGCTCGCGAAGAGGCCCTCGAATACACCGCCAGCGCCAGGAAAAATAGTTAGCCTGCTTCCTTTTATTCCAGCGCCAAGCCATGATGCCGGCTCTCCTACCGCCGCCCGCGAACGAGCCCTCATGTCTGCGCAGCAACAGCCCCCGCAAAGCTCCATGGCGATCACCCTGCAGATCGTTTCCATCGTTTTCTATACCTTTGTTGCCTTCTTGTGCATCGGCCTGCCGATTGCCGTGTTGCCCGGCTATGTGCACGAACAACTGGGGTTCAGCGCGATCATTGCGGGACTGGTGATCGGCTCACAGTACCTGGCCACCCTGCTCAGCCGACCAATGGCCGGGCGCATGTCGGACACCATCGGCACCAAACGCGCGATTGTTTACGGGTTGTCGGGGATCGTGCTCAGTGGGCTGCTGACGCTGCTGTCGACGCTGCTGCAGGACTTCCCGTTGCCGAGTCTGCTGATTCTGATCGCCGGTCGGCTGTTGCTCGGAGTCGCGCAGGGCTTGATCGGGGTCGGCACCATCAGTTGGTGCATGGGCCAACTTGGCGCCGAACACACGGCGAGGTCGATCGGCTGGAACGGTATTGCTTCCTATGGCGCGATTGCGATCGGCGCGCCATTGGGTGTGATGATGGTTGCCGATTACGGTTTTGCCAGTCTCGGCGTCGCTCTGTCGGTATTGGCGGCGGGCGCTCTGGTGCTGATCCGCAATAAACCCTCGGTGCCGGTGGTCCGCGGCGAGCGGCTGCCTTTTTGGGCGGTGTTCGGGCGCATTGCACCGTTTGGCGCCATTCTGAGCCTGGCATCCATCGGCTACGGCACGCTGACCACCTTCATCACCCTCTATTACCTCAATCGGGGCTGGAGCGGCGCCGCGTACTGCCTGACGGTGTTTGGCGTGTGCTTCATCCTCTCGCGGTTGCTGTTCATTTCAGCCATCAGCCGCTTTGGCGGGTTCAACTCAGCCATCGCCTGCATGACCATTGAAACCGTCGGCCTGGTGCTGTTGTGGCTGGCGCCGTCCACCGCGTTCGCGTTGCTCGGTGCGGGATTGGCCGGTTTCGGCCTGTCGCTGGTGTATCCGGCGCTGGGGGTTGAGGCGATCAAGCAGGTACCCAATTCCAGCCGGGGTTCGGGGCTGGGGGCGTATGCGGTGTTCTTCGATCTGGCGCTCGCGATTGCCGGGCCGCTGATGGGCGCGGTGGCGTTGAACCTGGGGTATTCGTGGATTTTCTTCAGCGCGGCGCTGTTGTCGGTGATCGGGCTGGGATTGACCTTGTTGCTCAAGCGCCGGGCAAGTTTTCAAGACTGAAATACATTGTCCCTTTTGGGAGCGGGCTTGCTCGCGAAAGCGGTGTATCAGTCACCTGATGCACTGACTGACACGGCGCTTTCGCGAGCAAGCCCGCTCCCACAGGGGGGAATTGAGTCGTTCACTGATCGGCGGTCTGCATCCCCGCCCGGCTCGGTTTGCCAAGCGTACGCGAAAAGAACTGTCCGGCTTCGGAAATCAGGTTGCGATGGATGTCTTCGCGATCCACACCGTCGGCGTCGGTACACAGCGCCGGCATGGCGCGGATCTGCTCTTCGTTGCACGGTGCCATGAACACGAAGTGCCCTGCCCCGGCAAGCAATTTGAAGTCCGGCGCAGTCGGCAGCTTGCGCGCCAGCGCCGCAGCATTCTTGTCGAAGGCCACCAGTTTGTCGCCATCGCCGCTGTACAGCAGCACCGGCACATGCACATCCGCCAGGGTGTGACGACCGAACTTCAGGCTCAGCGGTGCCATCAGCAACAACGCATGCACGCGCGGATCGGCTACGGGCTGCAAGTCATCCCGATCGACGATCAGCTCGCCCTGGGTGTTGCAGGCATCGCGGTCGTCCGGGCGTTCCTGGCAGTAACGGCGCAGACGATCCAGGTCCGGCTGCGCGCCGGAAAGGATCAACGCGGTCTCACCGCCGGCCGAATAACCGATCACTCCGACCTGATCGGCGTTGACGAACGGCGACAGCATCGGGTCGCCGAGGGTGGCGGTGATCGCTTCGGAAATCTGGATCGGCCGTCCATACAGATTGCTCAGGGTGCCGAGCCGGCTGTGATCCTTGGAGTTGTCGCCGGGATGAATCACCGCCACCACCACAAAGCCCTTGCGTGCCAGCGAAGTGGCGAGGTCATGCAGCGCGATGGGGGTGCCGGTGTTGCCGTGGGACAACATCAGCATCGGGAAGCGGCCAATGGCGACCTTGGTGTCGGCGCCGGCCTCGACGGTGTAGCCCTCAAGCAGGCTGGTGTGTTCGCGGTCGCTGGAGGGATAAAAGGCGATGGCGCGCATCGGCTGCAGATCCAGAGGATCGAGGAACGTCATCTCGTGATATCCGACGCTCCAGACAGGGTGACGCCCGGGCGCGGCATGCACTGAACCGAGGCTGCCGAGCAGGCAAATCAGTAACGTTGCACAAAGACGCATCATCGGATGGCCCACCCTGTGTTACTCAATCGAAAGATCCTTCGTGTTTCGACGCCCGAAACCCCGTGGTTCGGTGATCCGGCGCGGCGTTGCACTCAGACGTTGATCGTTTGACTGCATAACCCGGGCCAGATTATGCAACAGCCAGAAACAAAAAACTCCGCATCTGGCCCTTGCAGAACCAGAATACAGAGTTTTTTGAGAGGCTACCTGAACGGCAGCTGGTCTTTACGCAATGCTTACGCAGCAGCGAACAGTTGCTCGCTGATCTTCGCCTGAGCAGCGCTCATCGCGTTGTTGCGCACTTCATCACCGTAAGCCAGGCCTTCGGCACGCACGATTTCGATGTCGGTGATGCCGAGGAAGCCCAGAACCAGCTTCAGGTACTCTTCGTGAGCGATGCCGCTCGCCTGACCGGCGTGGATGCCGCCGGAGGTAGAGACGATGACCACTTTCTTGCCACCGCACAGACCTTCAGGCCCGGCTTCGGTGTAGCGGAAAGTCTGGCCGGCAACGGCCACGCGGTCGATCCAGGCTTTGAGCTGGGTCGGTACGGTGAAGTTGTACATCGGTGCGGCGATAACGACGGCATCAGCAGCGATGAATTCAGCCAGGGTCGAAGCGCTCAGTTCAGCTTCATGCTGTTGTGCGGCGTTGCGCAGTTCAGCAGTGGTGCCGGCGGCGACCAGGGTGGTCGACGAGAAGTGGCTGATGGCGTCGGCGGCCAGGTCGCGATAGGTCACGACGGCGGCAGGCTCGGCGGCTTGCCAGGCTTTGACGACTTGACTGCTCAACTGACGGGAAGCCGAGTTGTCGCCCAGAATGCTCGAATCGATGTGCAGCAGTTTCATGTGGAATCTCCTGGAAAGAATCGCCGGCGGCGACGGAATGGAGACAATCCTACGGAAGAAACCAATAGCTGATTAGCCGCCGACAATGCGATAGTTCGTCCCACTGATAGAACGGTGGACTTTTCATGCAGGATCTTAACGATCTCTACTATTTCGCCAAGGTGGTCGAGGCCGGTGGCTTCGCGGCGGCCGGGCGTTTGCTGGGCATTCCCAAATCACGCTTGTCACGGCGCATTGCCGAACTCGAAGAGCGTCTGGGCGCCCGCCTGCTGCAACGCACCACCCGTCAACTGAACCTGACCGCTGTCGGTGAGCGTTACCTGCGCCACTGTCAGGCGATGTTGCTCGAAGCGGAAATGGCCGACGAAGCGGTCGCGAGCATGTCGAGCGAGCCGCGCGGCCGCTTGCGTGTGTCGTGCCCGACCGGCCTGGCGCGAGAAATGTTGCCATGGGTGATCAGCGAATTCCTCGGCAAATTCCCTCAGGTGCAACTGGAGGTGGTGCTGCTCAATCGCCGGGTGGATCTGGTCGCTGAAGGGTTCGACGTGGCACTGCGCGTGCGGGAACTCGGCGATGAAGATCCGTTGCTGGTAACCCGCCGTCTGCGCCAGGCGCAAATGGTCGTGGTGGCCAGCCCGACATTTGTCGAAGGCAAAACAATCAGCCACCCGCAGGACCTGAAGAACCTGCCGGTGCTCGGCGCGCTGGAAGCCGACCGTATGGTGCACGTACGCTTGCTCGATCAACAGGGCAACAGTGTCGAACTGAACATGGAAGCGCGGCTGGGCATCGATGACTTCATCGTACGCAAGGCCTGTGTGCTGGCCGGCCAGGGCTTTACCCTGCTGCCGATGATGTATTGCGAAGCCGATCTCGAAAGTGGCGCGCTGGTGCAATTGCTGCCCGAGTGGTCGTTGCCTGGCGGCTGGTTGCAGGCGGTGTATCCGCATCGGCGCGGGGTGATGCCGGCGGTGCGGGCGTGGATCGACCATCTGGTCGAATCGTTCAATGCGTGTGGGGAGCGACTGTTATGACCAAGGGAAAAATGAACGAAGCGGATGTCGCCGCCTTCTGCCTGGCCTTGCCGGGCGCGCAGGAGGATTACAAATGGGGGGGCGTGCGGGTGTTTTCGATCGCCGGCAACAAGATGTTCGCCTTGCAGGGGCTGCGCGGGGATTCGTTGGCATTCAAGGTCGACAAGGATCTGTTTCTCGGCCATTGCGACCGCCCGGGCATTCATCCGGCGCCTTATCTGGCGCGGGCGCAGTGGATCATCATGCATCCGCCCTACCCGCTGAGCGCCGAGGAGCTGCAAGGATTGCTGACGCGATCGCATCAGTTGGTGGCGAGCAAGCTGCCGAAGAAAACCCAGGTTGGATTACTGCTTTGACACCATCTCTGTAGGAGTGAGCCTGCTCGCGATGGCGTCGTATCTGTCAAAGAGATGTCGACTGATACACCGCTATCGCGAGCAGGCTCACTCCTGCAGGGGATTTGTGGTGCTTTAGAACAGTGAAAGCAGGTTCGAGCCGATAAACAGCTGATCGATCCAGAACACCTGGTGCAATGCCACGATCGCCCAGAACAGAATCTGAAATGACACCTTGCGCGTCTTGTGCCGGAACACCTGTTGGGCGATCAACGCGCCGGGCCAGCCGCCCGCCAGTTCCAGTGCGTGCAGGATGTTCTCCGGGGTGCGCCAGGCATCGGCGCGCGCCTTGCGTTTGTCCGTCCAGTACATGAAGAACGTCAAGACGCTGACCACACCGTAGGCGGTCAGTGGCACCAGCGAGATCCCGCGCAGCCACATCGACAGCGAGCCGAATGCCGGCAATGCGCAGACGATCAGCAACACCGCCAGTTTCAGTTTCAAATGCTGAATGCCGCCACCGGACGGGCGTCCGTCCGGGCGACGCGCGCGTGAATCACTCATGCCTTGGCCGCCGACCAGTCCACCCAGCCGAACTGCCAGGTCGCCAGAATCACCAGTCCGAAGACAATCCGGTACCAGGCGAACGCTGCGTAGCTGTGGCTGGCAATGAACTTGAGCAGACCGCGCACGGCGATCATCGCGAAGATGAACGCGGTGATGAAACCGATGGCGAACACCGGGAAGTCTGCCGGCACGAACAGATGACGATATTTGTAACCGGAATACACCGCCGCACCGACCATGGTCGGCATGGCCAGGAAGAACGAGAACTCGGTCGCAGTCTTGCGCGACAGGCCGAACAGCAGACCACCGATGATCGTCGAGCCGGAGCGCGAGGTGCCAGGAATCATCGCCAGGCACTGGGCGAACCCGACTTTCAGCGCGTCCTTCCAGGTGATCTCGTCCACGGTTTCGGCATGTACCTCATGCTGCCGGCGTTCGGCCCACAACATGATCACCCCGCCGATTACCAGCGCGGTCGCAACGGTGATCGGGTTGAACAGGTATTGGTGGATCAGATCGGCAAATATCACCCCCAACACCACTGCCGGCAGAAAGGCGATCAGCAGATTGGCAGTGAAGCGCCGCGCACTCGGCTGGGTCGGCAAGCCCATCACCACGTCGAGAATCTTGCGACGAAATTCCCAGACCACCGCCAGGATCGCGCCGAGCTGGATGATGATGTTGAACGCCATGGCCCGTTCGCCGCCGAAGTCGAGCAGGTCGGCAACAATGATCTGGTGTCCGGTACTGGAAATGGGCAAAAACTCCGTCAGCCCCTCTACAACTCCAAGAATCAGTGCCTGCAAGGCGGTCCAAAGATCCATCAATCCCCCAAAGAGCGATGCACGCCGGCATGCCCCGATAATATTTTTCTAACGTTCACTGCGTTCAGCGTAGCTGTTTGTTGCTGTACCGATTCCGCGCGCACAGGATCCACACGAAACGGTCAAAATTCCGTGAAATATCAACTTGGATTCAGGTTTTCATGCGCGGGGCCGAAATCCTAACAGACAAGCCTTAATAGTGCTGCGGCGTTATACGACTTGGGTCGCGTATGCCCGACCACCGAAACGTGGTTGGATGCTGGCGTTGATTTATTACAAGAAAAAGAAATCGGAGTGACAGCGTTATGAACAGCTTGCGCAGTGTGTCGATCAGCCGACGCTTGTGGCTCATCTTGGTTGTGGCCGTGGTCATGCTGTTGACCTTGGGTGTGTTGATGCTCAAGCAGATCCACGATGACCTGTACCACGCCAAGGCGCAGAAAACCCAGCATGTGGTGCAGACCGCCAGCGGCCTGCTGACCTACTACCACGACCTGGAAACCACCGGCACCCTCACCCGCGACGCCGCGCAAAAGCAGGCGCTGACCGCCATCCGTGGCTTGCGCTACGACCAGAGCGACTACTTCTGGATCAACGACCTCACACCGGTGATGGTCATGCACCCGACCAATCCCAAGCTTGAGGGCCAGAACCTCTCGGCGATCCGCGATCCGGACGGTTTCGCGGTGTTCAACGAAATGGTTGCGATCGCCAAAAGCCAGGGCGCAGGCATGGTCGATTACCGTTGGCCCAAGCCCGGCGCCAGCGAGCCGGTGGCGAAGACCTCCTACGTCAAACTGTTCGAACCGTGGGGCTGGGTGCTCGGGTCCGGCGTCTATATCGATGATGTGCAGAGCGAGTTTCGCGGCCAGGTGATCAAGGCGACGGTGATCGGTCTGGCGATTGCCGTGATCATGGCCCTGCTGGTGATTTTGATTGCCCGCAGTATCGTGCGCCCGCTGCAGGAAACCGTGAACGCCATGGCCAACATCGCCAGCGGCGAAAGCGACCTGACCCGCAGCCTCGACACTCACGGCCAGGACGAAGTCACGCAACTGGCCCATCACTTCAATGCCTTTACCGCCAAATTGCGCCGGGTCATCGGTGACTTGCAGGTCTCGGCCAGCGCACTGGGCCAGTCGTCCAGCGAACTGGGCAACGATGCCACCCAGGCCCAGCAACGCAGCCAGCAGCAATCGCAGCAGATGGAGCTGGTGGCGACCGCGATCAATGAAGTGACCTACGGCGTGCAGGATGTAGCGAAGAATGCCGAGCACGCCGCCGCTGAAATGCGCGATGCCGAAGCTCAGGCGCAACAGGGCCAGATCAACATCGACGGCAGCCTGCAACAGATCGACAAGTTGTCCGGAACCATTGATCAGGCGGTCGAAGTGATTCGCACGCTGGCGGCGGAAAGCACGCAGATCGGCAGTGTGCTGGAAGTGATTCGTTCGATTGCCGAGCAAACCAACCTGCTGGCGCTCAACGCAGCCATCGAAGCGGCGCGCGCCGGTGAACAGGGTCGGGGTTTTGCGGTGGTGGCCGACGAGGTTCGCCTGTTGGCACAGCGCACGCAAAAGTCGACGGCGGAAATCCAGACCATGATCGAACGCCTGCAGAATCACTCCGAAGCGGCGGTCAAGGTCATCGGCGACAGCAGCAAGGCTTCGCAACTGACCATCGAACAGGCCGGCCTCGCGGGCGCCAGCCTGAATGCCATCGGCCAGGCGCTGCGCAATCTCAACGGCCTGAACGCCTCGATTGCCAGCGCCACGCTGCAACAGGCGCATGTGGTCGAGGACATCAACCAGAACGTCACCCAGGCGGCCGGCCTGTCCCACAGCACGGCGCTGGCGGCGGAGCAGTCGAGTGCAGCGAGCGTCAAGCTTGGGCAGTTGAGTGAGCAGTTGAACCAGTTGTTGCGCCAGTTCCGCGTCTAAGCCATAACCTGTGGGAGCGAGCCTGCTCGCGAAGGCGTCGTGTCAGTCAATCTCAATGTGGCTGTACACCGCTTTCGCGAGCAGGCTCGCTCCCACTGGGTTAATCGGTTCCGTAAAAATCGGTAACAGGCTCGTTCCAACAGGTTTTTGGGTACAATCCGCTCCCTCCTCAACTCCCTCCAAGGAAGCCACATGTCCGGGCTTGAACTGTTTGCCGCCGCCCTCGGCGTGATCGCCGTCTGGCTGACGGTCAAACAGAATCCGTGGTGCTGGCCGATCGGCCTGGTCATGGTGTTGCTGTACAGCTGGATCTTCTATGACGTGAAGCTGTATTCGGACATGTTGCTGCAAGTGATCTACGCCGCACTGCAAGTTTACGGCTGGTGGCAATGGACCCGTGCCGGAACAATGCACGACGGGCGCGACGTCACGCGTCTGGACCGGCACTCGATCCTGCTCGGCCTGAGCGCGGGCGCCCTCGGCAGTCTGCTGCTCGGCGCGGCCATGGCGCACTGGACCGACGCCGCACAGCCGTGGCTCGATGCCGCACTGACGGCGTTCAGCCTCGTCGCGCAATTGTGGATGGCGCAGAAGCGCCTGCAATGCTGGGCGCTGTGGTTCGTGCTGGACGTGATTTTCGTCGGTCTGTTTCTTTATAAGGGGCTTTACCTCACCGCCGCGCTGTATGCCCTGTTCACCCTGATTGCGCTGCAAGGCTGGCGTGAATGGCGCGCCGATCCGGCGTTGCAGCCATGAAGGTCGTGGTCCTGACCGGCCCGGAGTCCACGGGCAAGAGCTGGCTGGCGGCCGGCCTTCAGGCACACTTTGGTGGTTTGCGGGTGGATGAATACGTGCGCTGGTTCATCGAACAGAATCCGCGCGATACCTGCCTCAACGACATCCCCGACATCGCCCGTGGGCAGTTGCAGTGGGAAGATCAGGCCCGGGCGCAGCGCCCCGAACTACTGATTCTCGACACCCACCTGCTGAGCAATATCCTCTGGAGCCAGACTCTGTTTGGCGCCTGCCCGGCATGGCTGGAACCCGAACTGCTGGCGCGGCATTACGACCTGCACCTGGTGTTGTCGCCGGAGCAGATCGACTGGACCGACGATGGCCAGCGTTGCCAACCGCAACTCAGCGAGCGCATGGCGTTCTTTCAAGCCACCCGCGACTGGCTTGAACAGCATGGGCAAACGCTGCAGATCATTCAGGGCAACTGGGATGAGCGCCGCGCGCAGGCTTTCGAGGCGGTCGCTGATTTATTGGCTGATTGACCCGGCGAACAGCCCCTCTCGGGGCACAAGTGTCCATTCCTGAAACACCCACTCCAGCGCAAAGCAGCCATTTCAATGGCCTTCATCGTTTTGTCAGAATATCTGTTACGCGCGTGAAACAGTCCCCGGCAAACCCTTGTTCCAGAGCTTTGCGCCGACATTGACCGGGTGGTTGCCTGCCTGACTGTTTCAGCGCTGAAACAGCTTGTGTATCAGCGCCACACGGCTCATCGCCAACCCGTTGAAAATCAACAACAACTCAAAACCGGCACAGCTTTCGCTCTCTCCTTCCCAACGCTGACAAGAGCCAGCCCACTGAAGAAGGAATTGCCGCCGTGGGGAACTTCAATAAAGGCCTGACCTGCCTTCTGCTGATCGGATCAGCAGCCAGCACATTCATCAGTTTCAACGTTCAGGCCGAAGGCAATGGCGTGATCGTTCTCAACCGCGACGTCCAGCCCATTCCCATCGGACGCAGCGGTGGCAAAGACCCCTACCCGACCACGGTCAATGCCAATCCTTCCGATCGAATCAATCAAGCGATGAACAGCACCGAACTCAATGACGGTGACTTCGCCAGTGTAGCCAGCGGCTCCTCGATCCGCAGCAACATCATCACACCGAACTCGGACATGCCCGGCATGAACGTTCTGACCAACCCTAACGGCCTGCCAGGCATGAGTGCCGGTCACGGTGGCGGGGGTGGCGGCACGATCTCCAACACGATCAATCGCTCGTTGAGCACCGGTCTGGCACCGCTGACCCGCATGGCTGGAGGCCAATGAAATGAATCGTTCCCTTCTGCTGCTTGCCCTCTTCGGCTGCGCCAGTGTGATGGCCGATCCCAGTTCAGTGAACAACGCAGACATTCAGGACACCGGTGTGCAGTACCGCGGCAACTTCAACGTCAACCAGGCAGCCGGCGACCAGATGCAACAGACCAATACCAAGGCAATCGCTATCGGCACCAACGCCAGCGCCTCAACCATCGTCAGGCAAAAGCTCGATACACCTGCCAATCCGTCGATGAACGCCAGCGCCACCATTGGCGGTAACTCTTTCAGTAATGGCAACGGAATCCTGGGCGTGAACCAGGGCGCCGGGGCCAACAACCAGATGGCCAACGTGACGCGCGTCAGCATCAGTGCTGCCCCGCAAAGCGTTGACGACAGCGCCCTGTCGCAACAGAACGTGGCGCTTTTACCGAGCTCAGGAGCAACTGGCACCTCACCCGGCAGTCGCCAGGTCACGACAAGTGATCAGGCCTTCACCGGCAGCCGAGGGGTGATTCAGGTGAACCAGAGTGCCGGGGTGGGGAACCGTATGGCTAACACCCTGAGCATCCGGGTCGCTGACTGACCCAAACAAGAAGCAGTGCAATTAGAAAGTACCAACACTTAACCAACTAATAAGCACGACGGAGAAACACCATGAAAACTACAATGGCTCTCAAACCACTGGTTTTCGCTCTTGCAGCAGTAATGGCAATGGCGGCTCAAGCAGGCGGCAACGATCATGGTAACAATGGTGGTCACGGTCACAACCCTCCTCCACCAAAAGGTCCAACCCTGGAAGAGCTGCTGCAAATCGGCGCAGGTGCCGGTGCCGCAGTGCTCGACGTGCAAAACAACGGCGGTAATACCGTCCTGAACCAGGGCACCCAGAACAACGCCGGCATCAGTGGCTCGCTCAACGGCGCCAACGGCAACATCGGTGCAAACAACGTGGCCGGCGACGGCAACCAACAAGACAACGCCGCTGCTCTGGCAACCGCTGACGAAAGCTTCATCTTCGGCTCTGCGGTGTCTGCTTCCAGCGCTACTCAGGTGAACAGCAACAACACCGTTGGCAACTACTCCAGCACTAACAACGCCGCTATGAACAACGTCGGCAACAGTGGCTCGGGTAACATCGGCGTGAACAACGCTGCCGGCAACTTCAACCAACAGAAAAACAACCTGGCAATCGCCGTGTCCGGTGGTCGTGTAGCGCAAGCTGCAGCAGCGGCCAACCAAAGCACTACCGGTCTGCAAGTCGGCAACAACGGCACTCAGACCTTCAAGAAAGACACCCTCACTGGCACTGTCGCCGCCGTCGGCGTATTCGGCGCCGTGGGCGAAGCGACCATCAAAGGTGACAGCCACAGCGGTGGCGGCTACGGCAATGACGACAAAGGCCATGGCGGCAATGGCGGCAGCAAAGATCAGAAAGCTACCTTCGAAGCTGTGGGTGCCTTCGGTCTGGCTGGTGTAACCACTCAACAAGTGCTGACTCCAGACGGCTGGAAAAACCCTGTCACCAACACTGCCAGCATGACCAACGTAGGCAACAACTGGTCGGGTAACGGTGGCTTCAACAACGCCTCCGGTGTTGGCAACCAACAAAGCAACTCGCTGTCCATCGCTGCAGGTTGCAAAGCCTGCATGTAATCGCGATCGAAACGAAAGCCCCGGAAACGGGGCTTTTCCTCAGTCCGCAAAGGCGTATCGATCATGCGTAAGACTGCCTTTATCGCCCTGCTTTGCCTGTCCGGCCTGACCCAGGCTGCCCAGATGCCCGTCGCTGCCCTGCCCGGCGGCGTACTCGTCTACAAGAACGTGCAAAGCATCCGTGAACGCAAGTTTGCCGACATCGTCGAACAGAAAACCGATTTCAGCTGCGGCGCTGCCGCACTGGCCACGGTACTGCGCCAGGCCTATTGGCTCGACGTCGATGAGGAGCACATCATCAAAGGCATGCTGGTCAACGCTGACCAGGACCTTGTTCGCACTCAAGGTTTTTCCATGCTGGACATGAAGCGCTACATAGAAAGCATCGGCATGCGCGCCAGGGGTTACAAGATTCCGCCGGAGAAGCTCGACGCAGTCACGATCCCGGTGGTGGTACTGATGGAAATTCGCGGCTACAAGCATTTCGTGGTGCTGCAGCGTTCGGACAAGGATTGGGTTTACATCGGAGACCCGGTTCTAGGCCACAAACGCTACTCCCATGATGACTTTGTCAAAGGCTGGAACGGCATTGTCTTCGCCATCGTCGGCCCCGGATACGACAAAACCAATGCACTACGCAGTCCTCCGGCACCGCTGACCGCCAAGAACAAGCTCGATACTTTCAACCCTGTCAAAGATGCTGAATTGATGGACTTCGGTTTCATACAGAGCGACTTCTTTTAATCGCCGATTATAAAGAATGGGACTGGATGTCCCGGGAGCAGCAGATGAAAACCTCATACTGGCTGGCCGCCGCCTGCCTGGCAGCGAGCGCGTCAGGCTATGCCAATGCAGGGTTCAAACCTATCGAAATCCAGGACCAGGAGCTCGCCGAGCTACGCGGTCGTTATGTCATGCCGGGGCGGATCATCAGCTTCGGCATTGTCATGAGCAGTACCTGGCGCAATGCCAGCGGTGATCTGATCGGGGCTGCGACTTCGATGCAGAT
This sequence comes from Pseudomonas sp. H1h, assembly GCF_000633255.1. Lineage (GTDB taxonomy): Bacteria > Pseudomonadota > Gammaproteobacteria > Pseudomonadales > Pseudomonadaceae > Aquipseudomonas. The sequence continues at coordinate 7,104 of NZ_AYMJ01000008.1, read as the reverse complement.
TCAGGCCGCCACCATCAAACCGGAATTCTATGTCTCGACCATCAAGCAACAGGGCAATGGCAGCACCCCGACTCCGGGCACTGGCAATGTCATCGGTGGTTCGGGGCTCGACAGCAGCCAGGGCGTGACCCAAAGCGTACGCGCCGCCGGCGACGGCAACACCGCCAACAACAATGTGGCGATCAATGTTCAGGAAGCCAATACCCCTCCTCCTCTGGTACCTGCACAAGGTCAGGCACTGATGGCCGGGCAGACGATCGGAGCCAGCAATGCCGCCGGCAGCGTCGCCGTTTCGGCCACCAGCAGTGGCGTGCAGATGGCTATTCAAGCCTCGGGGAATCAAGGCACGGCCCTGCAACAAGTCGCCCAGGGCGGCCTGCTGCAGAACACTCGCCTGCTGGGCAGCGCCAATGTGGTCAACAATATGACCCAACTCAATGTTGTGCTTAACAATAACGGCATCAGCCCCGGCGCACTGGACTGCAACCTGACTCAACTCAGGGCACTACGCAATATCGGATATTGAACTACGCTGAGTCTCGATCATTGGGCTTAAAGGGACGGCTTATTCATGTATCGATCAGTATCACTGCGTGCCGCTGTATGTTTGAGTACTCTTCTACCCGCAGCCATGCTGCAAGCGGCACCGGACGCCGACGTAGAAGCCCTGAAACAGGAGCTTCTGGAGCTGAAGCAACGCTACGATGTACAACAAAAAGCCCTGGCGGTGCTCGAACAACGGGTCCGCCAGGTCGAAGACCAACCGGCGGCCCCGCAACCCAAGCGTCTGGCCAAGTCGCCAGCCGACATGAAAGGCAATCCAAAAGTCGCCACCACCACCGGGGCTCCCGGCGTTGGCGCGGCAGCAGCGTCGGGGGGCGCAGCCGGGGGCAGTGGTGCTTCCTACGGGCAATCACTGGCCGACGATTCGCAACCGGCGCAGAGTGTGTCCAACCTCTATGATGAAGCCAGCGGCTTCTTCGGTGGCGGTAAATTCAGCTTCGAAACCGGCGTGACCTACTCGCGTTACGACACACGCCAACTGATCCTCAACGGCTTCCTGGCCCTGGACTCGATCTTCCTGGGCAACATCAACCTCGACCGGATCAAGGCCGACACCTGGACGCTGGACCTGACCGGCCGCTACAACTTCGACAACCGCTGGCAGTTCGACGTCAACGTGCCGGTGGTTTACCGCGATTCGACCTACCAGTCCGGCGGCGGCAATGGCGGTGCGTCCAACGTGACCACGGAACAGGACGTATCACGTGATCCGACCATCGGCGACGTCAACTTCGGCATCGCGTACAAGTTCCTCGACGAGTCGGTCAACACCCCGGATGCCGTAGTCACCCTGCGGGTCAAGGCGCCCACCGGCAAGGACCCGTTCGGGATCAAGCTGCGTCAGACCGACGCCAACTCCAACCTGTTCGTGCCTGACACCTTGCCCACCGGTAACGGCGTCTGGTCGATTACCCCCGGCATCTCGCTGGTCAAGACGTTCGACCCGGCTGTGCTGTTCGGCAGCTTGTCCTACACCCACAATCTGGAAGAGTCGTTTGACGACATCAGTTCGACCGTCAACCAGACCACCCCGGGCAAGGTCCGTATCGGTGACAGCTTCCAGATCGGCGCCGGTATTGCGTTCGCTCTGAACGAAAAGATGAGTATGTCGTTCTCGGTGTCCGATCTGGTGCAACGCAAGAGCAAGCTCAAACCTGATGGCCAGGATTGGCAATCGGTGGTGTCCAGTGACGCCAACGCCGGTTACTTCAACGTCGGCATGACCATTGCCGCCACGGATAACCTGACCATCGTGCCCAACCTGTCGATCGGCATGACCGACGACGCCCCGGACTTCTCCTTCAGCTTGAAATTCCCGTACTACTTCTGACGCATGAAAGCCCCGCCGATGCGGGGCTTTCATGCAAAAAGAACGCCGTGGTCGCAGCGCCTGCCGCTTCACTGCACAGGCGCCGCACCCACGGCGTTCTTTTTAGCGGATCTGATGTTTGTGCAGCAGGCGATAAAACGTCGGCCGCGACACCCCCAGCACCTTTGCCGCCACACTGAGATTGTCGCTGTGCCGGTTCAACACGTCGCACAGCGCCTGGCGTTCGGCGCGGGTCTTGTAGTCTTCGAGCGTGCCCATGGGCGTGGTCATCGAATGCTGGCTGATCAATCCCAGATCACGGGCCTCGATCTGCCGTCCCTCCGCCAGTACCAGCCCCCTTCGCACGCGGTTGGCCAGCTCGCGAACGTTGCCCGGCCAATCGTGTTTGCCCATGGCGATCAACGCGTCTTCACTGAAGCTGCGTGGACGGCGACCGGTCTCGTGGCTGTAGAAGTGGGAAAAATGGTTGGCCAGCATCGACAGATCACCGTGGCGTTCGCGCAACGGTGCGGTCACCACTTGCAGCACATTGAGCCGGTAATACAGGTCTTCGCGAAAACGCTTTTTCTCGATGGCCGCTTCAAGGTCGACGTGGGTGGCTGCCAGGACGCGCACATCAACCGGGATCGGCTGACTGCCGCCGACGCGTTCAATGTGTTTTTCCTGAAGAAACCGCAGCAGGTTGGCCTGCAACTCCAGCGGCAGATCGCCGATTTCATCCAGGAACAGCGTGCCACCATTGGCCGCCTCGATACGCCCGACCTTGCGCTGATGCGCACCGGTAAAGGCGCCTTTCTCGTGGCCGAACAGTTCGGACTGGATCAAGTGCTCGGGAATCGCCCCGCAATTGATCGCCACAAACGGCTTGCTGTGGCGCTGGGACTGGCGATGCAAGGTGCGGGCGACCAGTTCTTTACCGGTGCCGCTTTCACCACGAATCAGGACCGGCGACTCGGTCGGCGCCAGTTTGCTCAACAACTTGCGCAGCTCGCGAATCGGCTTGCTGTCGCCGAGCAACTCATGCTCAGGCTGATCGATGTGAATCGTCCCCTGCCCGCGCAAGCGCGCCATGCCAAACGCCCGGCCAAGCGTGACCTGGACCCGTGAGACATCGAACGGCAAAGTATGGAAATCGAAAAACCATTCGCAGACGAAGTCGCCGACGTTCTGCAGCCGTAGAACTTCCTGATTCAGCACCGCGATCCACTCGGTGCCGCTGCGGCTGATCAGTTCCTTGACCGCTTCGGGGCGTTCGAGGTGAAAAGGCTGCAGTCGCAGCAGTCCGACATCGCATGTCCGATCGGCGGCGTTTTCCAGGGTACAACTGTCGACATCCCAGCCCACGGCACGCAAACCGGGTAACAGGCGATGACAGTCGTCACAGGGGTCGACTACCAATAAACGTCGTAACGCTGGCACTTCGATCATGACTGTTCCTTGGCGCCAAATTTAAGGAAATTATTGTAAAAACAGTCATTTGGCAGACCCGACTGTAACATTAGCAAGAAATTGACAGGGCCTTGTATCGATTGCTTATAGATGTACAAGCTAACGAGTTATAAGAAGCAAGTTTATTAGTCAGCTATCGAGTTGAATCTTTCAATCAGCTTTCAAAAACGGGCTGCTGCCTGAGCATAAGCAATAAAGTTGAAATTTCTTTGTGTCATGTGTGACCTGCCACGGGGTTGCGTGCATCAGTACAAGTAACCAGCCGAACGGTCAGCCCAACCGACGGCACATCACTTGATTGGGCACGACAGAGAGAAGACCCCATGACCGCCCCGCTCCGTATCAACGAAGCTCTTTTGATTGCCAACCACGCATTTAAACCCTTCCAGTGCGTGGCCTGGGCCCCACAAGACGGCAACGGCGAACTGAACCTGACCGTCATCGACCGTACCAACTCGCACATCGGCCGCAAGCAGATTCCGAGCAGCGCCTACTCCGATCCGGCGCAACTGGAGCAACTGCTGCAACAGGCACGCGCCGAACTGAGCGAAGAAGGTTACCTGCTGCAATCGTGGTCGATGCCTGACTGACAAGAGGGCAATGCGGATGACGTTGGCGTCATCCGCCCTCTGCATCTTTAGTTATCCGTTACTTTTTATCTTCGGTACTTTTGTACAACTTCTTTTAAAGCGTCAGGCGCCATTGCTTGTCACGCTTTCATTTGGTTCAAAAAGACACTGTTCTGGCACAGTGCGACCCTCCACCTGTTAGTTATGTCAGTTGTACTTCGATGTATTCAGGGATTGAATGTTTCGCTCATGCAGTTACCCGCCCTATCGGGCCTGGTCAACTCGCAAGGAGAGGCATGCATGACCACCGAGAACGCCTTTGCGCTCCCGACACCACTGAATGACGCCGGGCAACTCGACAGACATTTTGCCCACTCCGGCATTGCTCAAGTGTATTTCGCTGACAGCGTATCCAGCATGACCCAGGGTTTGGCCGTGGACCCGCAAGGTCGGGTGCTGGTGGCCGCCAAGGTCGGCACTGCCGATGGCAGCCGTTTCGGGCTCGCGCGGATGCTTGCCGACGGTTCTGCCGACCTGGGCTTCGGTGTTCAAGGCAGCGTGATCGGCGAATTCGCTCCCGGTTTCGAAGCCATGGGCGCAAAAGTGCAGGTACTGGCGGACGGGCGAATCCTGCTGGCCGGCTTGCACTATGAAAATGCTCATCGCACCTTGCCCGCCCTCGCCCTGTTCAACACTGACGGTTCACCTGACACTTCGTTTGGCGACAACGGCCGACAAGTCGTGCGCCTGCCGGGCGATTTGTCCATCGGTTCGCGCGATATCTGGCTACCGCCCGGTATATCCGGTGCAGAAGCCTGCGACATTGCCGTTCAGGACGACGGGCACATTCTGCTGATCGCCAATCACCACTTCGAACTGGCCGACCATGCCGGCATGCTGATCCGCCTTACGCCCAACGGCGCGCTCGACGCAAGCTTCAATGGTCGCGGCTTTGTGATGATTCGCCATCTGTTGCTCAATACCTGGCTCAGCAGCCTTCTGCTGCAGAAGGATGGGCGCGTCGTTGTCGCCGGCTCCATTGATTTCCCTCAGGAGGGCCTGGTTGCGCGCTATCTGCCTGACGGGCGCCTGGACGAGCGCTTTGCGGTAGACGGTTTCCTCGCCTTCAAGGCTCACGGGCAAAGCGCGATGGTCAGCCAGATCATCGAATCAATGGAGCATCTGCACTGCTTTGGCAGCAGTCGCGATCCGATCCGCTGCCTGGCGTTGAGCCTGCACCCCAACGGGCGCCCGGAACTGCGCAACAACGCGGGCCACCCGCATCTGCTGGAAATCGGCCCCAGTGGCTGCCAGTGGAGCGCTGCACAGTGCATGGCCGACGGACGGATTATCGCAGTGGGCGCGACGATTGGCGGTATCGAGGCGGATTTCATCGTGGCGCGCTATTTGCCCGACGGGCAACTCGACGCACAGTTCGGCAACGGCCACGGTTGGCTGCGCACGCGCCTGGGACGTAGCCTGGATACCGCCAACTCATTGGCGTTGCAGGCGGACGGACATATTCTGGTCGGCGGCTATTCACTGGACGGCAACTACCGGGCCATGGTCGCGCGTTATCTGAATCAGTAATACCCAAGACTTGAACTTGCCTGGCACTTGCGGCAACTTGCGCGCTTCTTAATACAAGGAGCAACCGATGTCCGGTTCACTGGCCCAGGCGTTCGCGCACAATTTCCTCGGGCACTCGCCCCGCTGGTACAAGGCGTGCCTCGTCGGGTTCCTGATCCTCAATGCCGTGGTGCTGTTCACGGTTGGCCCGGTCGCCGCCGGCTGGCTGCTGGTGATCGAATTCATTTTCACCTTGGCGATGGCCCTCAAGTGCTATCCGTTGATGCCCGGTGGCTTGTTGTTGATCGAAGCCCTGCTGCTGAAGATGACCACCCCGCAAGCCCTCTACGATGAGCTGGTGCACAACTTCCCGGTGATCCTGCTGCTGATGTTCATGGTCGCGGGCATCTACTTCATGAAGGACCTGCTGCTGTTTCTGTTCTCACGGCTCTTGCTGGGCGTGCGCTCCAAGGCGATTCTGGCGCTGATGTTCTGCTTTCTGTCGGCATTTCTGTCGGCGTTTCTCGATGCCTTGACCGTGACGGCGGTGATCATCAGCGCGGCCGTCGGCTTCTATTCGGTCTACCACCGGGTGGCCTCGGGCAACGATCCGCGTCAGGACAGCGAGTTCAGCGACGACCAGCACCTGCCGGCCCTGCACCATGATGATCTGGAACAGTTTCGTGCTTTCCTGCGCAGCTTGCTGATGCACGGCGCAGTCGGCACCGCACTTGGCGGGGTTTGCACCCTGGTGGGCGAGCCGCAGAACCTGTTGATCGGCCATGAAATGGGCTGGCACTTCGGCGAGTTCTTCCAGAAAGTCGCGCCGGTCTCGCTGCCGGTGCTGGTAGCGGGTCTGGTGACCTGCGTGTTGCTGGAAAAACTGCGCTGGTTTGGCTACGGCACTCTGCTGCCGGACAACGTGCGCGCCGTGCTGGCCAACTTCGCCGCTGAAGACAATGCCGAACGCACACCGCGTCAACGTGCCGCCCTGCTGGTGCAAGGTGCTGCGGCGTTGATTCTGATTGGCTGTCTGGCGTTTCACGTTGCTGAAGTGGGCTTGATCGGCCTGATGGTGATCGTGTTGATCACTGCCTTCACCGGCATTACCGACGAACACCGCCTGGGCAATGCGTTTCGCGACGCCATGCCGTTCACTGCGTTGCTGGTGGTGTTTTTTGCCGTGGTCGCGGTGATTCACGATCAACAACTGTTTGCCCCGCTGATCCAGTGGGTGCTCGCGCTGCCAGCGGATCAACAACCGGGCATGCTGTTCATTGCCAACGGCCTGCTCTCGGCAATCAGCGACAACGTGTTCGTCGCCACGATCTACATCACCGAAGTGAAACAGGCCTTCCTCTCCGGACACATGAGCCGCGAGCATTTCGAAACTCTGGCGATCGCGATCAACACCGGCACCAACCTGCCAAGCGTGGCGACCCCGAATGGTCAGGCGGCGTTCCTGTTCCTGCTGACCTCGGCGATTGCGCCGCTGGTGCGCCTGTCATACGGCCGGATGGTGTGGATGGCGTTGCCATACACCGTGGTGATGGGGCTGCTGGGCTGGTACGCGGTGAGCTACTGGCTCTGACAACACCCGCTTAAACTGTAGGAGTGAGCCTG
>NZ_AYMJ01000007.1 GCF_000633255.1 Pseudomonas sp. H1h | reverse complement strand
GCGGGCTTGCTCGCGAACAATTCACCTCGGTCTCCCACAGTAGATCGGCGCTTGCCCTGAAACTCTGGCAAAACACAGATCCCATGTGGGAGCGGGCTTGCTCGCGAACAATTCACCTCGGTCTCAGCGGTCTGGCGCGATCGAATGGCAGAGCTTGGCGGTGGCCTCGATCATCTGCCCGCTCGGCCGCTCCAGGCCTTTGTCGCTGACCAACAGCAACTGCCCATGCGCTACCGCAGCCACCTGCGGCCAGGCCTTCCATGCATCAAGCTGGGCCTGATCAGTGGCCAGAATCACCTCGGGATTGCGCTGCAACACCGCCTCGATACTGACCTGCGGTGCCGGTAAGCTCAGGTCCGCGAATACATTGCGCGCGCCGCACACCTCAAGCGCATCGCTGATGATCTGCCCGCCGCCGACGGTGTACAACGGCTTGTCCCAGACTTGGTAGAAGACTTTCAGCGGTGCGTCTCGGCGATAGCGCTGGCGCAGATCGTCGAGTTTGCTGCGCAGCTCCGACGCCAGTGTCACCCCATGCTCAGGTCGCCCCAGTCGAGCGGCAATGGCCTCGATCTGCGCCGACAGCTGTTCAAGATCATGCGGTTCGGCGACGTAAGTCGCAATGTTCAGGCGCTTGAGTTGATCGCGTTGCGACGGGCCGACACTGCCGGGCCACAGCAGCAATAAATCAGGTTTGAGACTGAGCAGGCGCTCAATGTCCAACTGGCCGTAGCGCCCCACTGACGGTAGGTCCTTGAGCGCAACAGGACGCTCACCAGCGTCGAGCACGCCGACCAGCAAATCAGCCGAATCCAGTTCAACAACGATTTCAGAGAGAGAGGGGGCGAGGCTGACCACCCGCAGGCTCGCCAGCACCGGGCCGGCGCAGGCCAGCAGCAGAACCGCCAGCCACAGACGACGCATCAGCCGAGTTGACGCGGGATGCGATAGAGGTAGAACAGCACGGCAGTGGACAACGCCAGCAGCATCAATGGCACCGCTTCGAGGCCGACGAATACCGCCAAGGCGCCGATCCACGCCGGCAGCGCTGCCGCCAGAAACGCGGTGCGGCGGCGGGCCGCGAGGGTAATCCAGGCCGCCGGTTCGCCAGGCGTATCGAGGGCTTTCTGGGTGGCGATCAATGCATGTTTGTAGCCACCGAAAAATTTCAGGCTGACAAACATCGAGGCCACACCGGCAATGAACATCGGCATGGTCAGCACCGGCAGCAACGCCTCATATTGGCCGAACAGTGCATTGAGCACGAACAACGGCACCAGCGCCAGCGCCAGATATTTCCACCAGTCGATCGCCAGACGGCGTCGCACCTGCCCGCGGGTCACGCCCGGTCTACCTCGCCCTGGTGCTCGTTACCCATCATGTGGTCGAGCTTGCTGGCCTTGGTCGCCAAGTACAGCTTGTTGTGCGGGTTGTGGCCGGTGTGCAGCGGTACGCGCTCGGCGACGACGATGTTCATGTCGGTCAGGGCTTTGACCTTGCGCGGGTTGTTGGTCATCAGGCGCAAGGACTTCACGCCCAGATGCTCAAGCATCGGCAGGCACATGGCGTAGTCGCGCTGGTCGGCGGCAAAGCCCAGACGCTCGTTGGCTTCAACGGTGTCGGCACCGCCATCCTGCAACTCGTAGGCGCGGATCTTGTTCAACAGACCGATACCACGCCCTTCCTGGCGCAGGTACAGCAGCACACCCCGGCCTTCACGGGCGATGGCCTTGAGCGCCGCTTCGAGTTGCGAGCCGCAGTCGCAGCGCTGGCTGAATAGAGCGTCACCGGTCAGGCACTCGGAGTGCAACCGACCGAGGACCGGGGCACCGTCGTCAATTTCACCCAGGCTCAGCACGACGTGCTCGCGGCCGGTGGCTTCATCGAGAAAACCGTGCATGGTGAATTGCGCAAAAGGCGTTGGCAGCTTGGAAGCGGCGACAAAAACGACAGGCACCGGTGTGCTCCTGATCTAAAAAGTCTGAAGATTCGCAGGCCGGCATTGTAACAGCAGGTGCCTGCAGACGCTTAGGCTGAATTATCGGGCATAACGATCAAAAAGTTTGATAACACCCGGCCAGTGCAGATCCCCGTGGGAGCGAGCCTGCTCGCGAAGGCGTCGGCAGATTCAATCTCTGTGTTGCCTGACCCAGCGCTTTCGCGAGCAGGCGCGCTCCCACAGGGGGGGGGCAGTGCTGGACACAAGACCTGCGCTCAGTTCGCGTCGAACGGATACGGCTGCTGCCACTTCTCGAACACCGGTTTCAGTTCGCCGCTCTTCACCAACTGCTCCATGCGCTTGTCGAACAGCGCCATCAACGTGCGTGCCTGCGGCGTGTCGGCGAAGCACAGGTACAACGGCAACTCGGCGATGTGGGTCTTGCGAAACTGCGTCGGATCCTTGGCCCGGCCGACCACGTAGTCGATTTCGGTCTGCGCATCGATGTAATAGTCGGCGCGGTTGTGGGTGAGCATCGACAGGATCCCGGTACGCCGGATGACCTCATTGTAGTTGCGCACATTGGGCAGGTATTTCTGATAGTCATAACCACGAACCCAGGCCAGCCGATAGCTGCCGAGGGTGTCCTGGCTCGGCGGCGGATTGCTCGCCAGGCCCAGGGCGTAGATGTGATCGGTATCAAAATTCCAGCGCGGATACAGCAGATCACTGGCCTCGTCATGATAGGAGCCGACGCAGGCGTCAACTTCACCGCGCTCGGCCAGACCGACCGAGCGGGTATACGGTTCGCTGCGAATGTCGAGCTTCACCCCGGCCGGTTCGAACACCTTGCGCAGCACGTCCCAGCCCAGGCCATGACCGTCGGCGGCGGTGTAATCTTCCCATTCTTCACTGGCCAGGTGGATGACCGCAGGCGTCGGCGCAGCTTCCTGCGCACTGGCAACAGTGCCCAGCAAGGTCAGAAACACCAGCGCCAGCCAGCGTCGAGCCATCCCTACTCTCCTCACTTAACCCTGACGATCCGGATCAGGCGAAAATCCACACCAGTCCCTGCATTGCCAGCCAGGCGAACACGCCGGCCAGCACGTCATCGAGCATGATGCCGACGCCACCGTGGACATGCCGGTCGATCCAGCGGATCGGCCATGGCTTGAGAATGTCGAAGAAACGGAACATCAGGAAACCGGCAAGCAACCAGTACCAGCCTTCCGGCACCAGCCACAGGGTGATCCACATCCCGACCATCTCGTCCCAGACGATGCCTTCGTGGTCGTGTACCCGCAGATCGTCGGCGACCTTGCCGCACAGCCAGAAGCCGAACAGCATGGTGATCCCGAGCATCAGCCAGTAACCCCAGTCGGGCAGCATCTGCCACAACGGGATAAAGGGTAGCGCAACTAACGAGCCCCACGTGCCCGGCGCTTTCGGCAAGGTGCCGGAACCGAAGCCGAACGCGAGAAAATGCCAGGGATTGCGCCAGACCGACGGCGGAACGAATTCGGCCGGAACCTGTTTCGGGTGATCTGTCACGGTGTCTCCTGAAAATGTTGATAACCCCGGATTTGCGGGGTGATGTCGTGTCCTTCGCGATCCAGCAGCACCACACCCTGGCCCTGCGCCACCCGCCCGATCACATGAATCGGCCAGCCATCGGCCAGCAACGCCGACAACTCGACGGACGGCAGGGTGAAGGCCAGTACGTAGTCATCGCCGCCGCTCAACGCCGCCCGCTCCGCGCCGCGCTGGCCGAGAAACGCCACTAAGGCGTTCGACAACGGGACGCGCTCACGTTCAACCTCAAGCCGCACTTGCGAGGCCAGGGCGATATGCTCGCAGTCGGCGAGCAGGCCATCGGAGATGTCGAGGGCTGAAGTGGCCTTGCCGCGCAACGCCTGACCGAGCGCCAGTTGTGGCTGCGGTGACCAGTAATGACTGAGCAGCGGCTCGGCTATCTCAGCATCCGCTTCACGCTGACCGAGCACCAGTGGCAAGGCACCAGCGGCATTGCCCAACTCACCGCCGACACACAGCAGATCCCCTGGTTGCGCACCGCTGCGGGTCAAGGCCTGGCCGGACGGAACGCGACCGAACACCGTGACCGTCAGGCTCAACGGCCCACGCGTGGTGTCGCCGCCGACCAGTGCCACGCCGCAGCTCTGCGCCATGCGGTTCAAACCGCGGGCATAGGCTTGCAGCCAATCGGCAGTCACCGTCGGTACAGTCAGGGCAAGGGTAAAGGCAACGGGCGTGGCGCCCATGGCGGCCAGATCGCTGACCGCGACGGCCAGCGAGCGCTGACCGAGCAGAAACGGATCGCAGGGATCGGCGAAATGCACGCCGGCCACCAGCGTATCGGTGGAAATCGCCAGCTGTTCCCCGGGGGGAACCGCCAGCAAGGCGCAGTCGTCGCCGATCCCCAGTGCAACGCCCTCGCCGCCCTGCGCACAAGGCGCGGCGGCGAAGAAGTTGCGGATCAGCTCAAACTCGCCCATTGCGATATCAAGCGCTGATCAGCGCTTGAACGCCTTGACTTCAGCTTCACGCAGGCGCGGAGCCAGCTTGTCGAGTACGCCGTTGACGAACTTGTGGCCGTCGGTCGAACCGAAGACTTTCGCCAGCTCGATACCTTCGTTGATCACAACGCGATACGGCACGTCGACGCGCTTGAGCAGTTCCCAGGTGGACAGGCGCAGAACCGCCAGTTCAACCGGGTCCAGCTCTTCGATTTCGATGTCCAGGCAAGGCTTGAGCGCGGTGTCGATTTCGCTCTTGAACTGCGGAACCCCGTGCAGGATTTCGCGAAAGTAAGCGCCATCGACATCGGTGAAATCGTTATCGACCCGGAACTGCGCTTCGATCTCGTTCAGCGACTGCTTGGCCATGTGCCATTGATACAGGGCCTGCGTCGCGAGCTGACGGGCTTCGCGGCGCTTGACGCTCTTCGATGGCTTGCCGGCGGCCGCAGGTTTTGGATCGCGCGGGTTGAAACGATCGCTATCGTCGCTAATCACTTGGCCTCCAACTGCGCCAGCAGGCTGACCATTTCCAGAGCGGACAGGGCAGCTTCAGCACCTTTGTTGCCGGCCTTGGTGCCGGAACGTTCGATGGCTTGCTCGATGGAATCAACGGTCAGGACGCCGAAAGCGACCGGTACGCCGAACTCCATGGACACCTGGGCCAAGCCCTTGGTGCACTCGCCTGCCACGTATTCGAAGTGCGGAGTGCCACCACGAATGACCGCGCCGAGGGCGATGATGGCTGCGAACTCGCCTTTCTGGGCGACTTTCTGCGCAACCAGCGGGATTTCGAAGGCGCCAGGTGCGCGGATGATGGTGATGTCGCTTTCGCTCACGCCGTGGCGAACCAGGGCATCCACTGCACCGCTGACCAGGCTTTCAACTACGAAACTGTTGAAGCGGCCCACTACCAGAGCGTAGCGGCCTTTAGGGGCGATGAAGGTACCTTCGATGGTCTTCAGGGTCATTCGTCAGATCTCTTAAAGAGCCGGGACGCGTCTGTTTCGCGTCCCTCAGTGATTTATTTGCCGCGAATTCGGGGCCGGAAACAACCGGTCATTATTCGGAGGGCACGTATTCTACAACTTCCAGATCGAAACCGGATATCGCATTAAATTTCATCGGTGCCGACATCAGGCGCATTTTGCGCACACCGAGGTCACGCAGGATCTGCGAACCGGCACCGACGATGCTGTAGGTGGTCGGTTTTTTCACCGCCGCCTGATCACCGGTTTCGCGGATGTGCGCCAGCAACACGTCACCGTCCAGCGGGTGACCGAGCAACAGCACCACGCCGCTGCCGGCCTCGGCGACCGCGGCCATCGCGGCGCGCAGGCTCCAGCGACCCGGTTGCTTGACCATCAGCAGGTCGCGCAGCGGGTCCATGTTGTGCACGCGAACCAGGGTCGGCTCTTCGGCGCAAACGGTGCCCAGAGTGAGGGCCATGTGCACGTCGCCTTCCACCGAATCACGATAGGTCACCAGGTTGAATTGGCCCAGTTCGCTGTCCAGTGGCTGCTCGGCAATCCGCTGAACGGTACGTTCGTGGATCATCCGGTAGTGAATCAGGTCGGCAATGGTACCGATCTTGATGTTGTGTTCGGCCGCGAACGCTTCCAGCTCAGCGCGACGGGACATGGTGCCGTCGTCGTTCATCACTTCGCAGATCACGCCGCTCGGCTCGAAACCGGCCATGCGCGCCAGGTCGCAAGCCGCTTCGGTATGACCGGCACGGGCCAGGGTGCCACCGGCCTGGGCCATCAGCGGGAAGATGTGGCCCGGGCTGACGATGTCTTCAGCTTTCGCGTCTTTCGCGGCAGCCGCTTGCACGGTGCGCGCGCGGTCAGCGGCGGAGATACCGGTGGTCACGCCTTCGGCGGCTTCGATCGACACGGTGAACTTGGTGCCGAAACCGGAACCGTTGCGCGGCGCCATCAGCGGCAGCTTCAACAGTTCGCAGCGCTCGCGGCTCATCGGCATGCAGATCAGGCCACGAGCGTGCTTGGCCATGAAGTTGATGTGCTCGGCCTTGCAGCATTCGGCGGCCATGATCAGGTCGCCTTCGTTCTCGCGGTCTTCGTCATCCATGAGGATGACCATCTTGCCTTGGCGGATGTCTTCAACCAGTTCTTCGATGCTATTGAGCGCCACAAGGCACCCCCCTTCTTTCGAATTTAGAGCTTCAGGATTTGAGGTAGCCGTTTTGGGCCAGAAAGCTTTCAGTGATGCCACCGGACGTTGGCTCTGCAGCCTTGTCGCCCAACAGCAGGCGCTCCAGATAACGCGCCAGCAAGTCGACTTCCAGGTTCACCCGGCGACCTGGCTTGTAGGACGCCATGATGGTTTCGCTCAAGGTGTGCGGGATGATCGTCAGCATGAATTCGGCGCCATCGACCGCGTTCACGGTGAGGCTGGTGCCGTCGACAGTGATCGAGCCTTTATGGGCGATGTACCTGGCCAGCTCCTTCGGCGCGCGAATACGAAATTCCACGGCGCGGGCGTTGTCGCTGCGCGAGACGATTTCGCCGACACCGTCGACGTGACCGCTGACCAGGTGCCCGCCGAGACGGGTGGTCGGGGTCAGGGCTTTTTCCAGATTGACCGGGCTGCCGCTTTTCAGGTCATTCATGGCAGTGCAGTCGAGGGTTTCACGACTGACATCGGCGGCGAAGCCGTCGCCCGGCAGCTCAACCGCCGTCAGGCACACGCCGTTGACCGCGATGCTGTCGCCGAGTTTGACGTCGCTCAGGTCGAGCTTGCCGGTTGAGACGTGCACCCGCACATCACCGCCCTTGGGGGTCAGTGCACGGATACTGCCGATGGATTCGATGATGCCGGTAAACATGGGGTTCTCCTTGAGAACGAAGCCAGCGCTAAGGCGATGGCCGGGAATTATACGCTCGCCGAAAGCACCGGCGTCGCAGTGACTCGCCAGTCATCGCCAACCGCGCGGATTTCAGTGATTTTCAGCTCGGGAGCGTCTTTCATATAGGCCAGCGGCCAGTCCAGCAGCGGACGCGCCGTGGAACCGAGGAACTTGCCGGCGATGAAGATCACGAATTCGTCGACCAGACCAAGCTGGGCAAACGCACCAGCCAGTCGCGGGCCGGCCTCGACCAGCACTTCGTTGACGCCACGATTGGCCAGTTCGATAAGCAACTGATGCAGATCGACCTGACCGTCGTCACCCGGCACGATCAGGCACTCCGGGCCGTTGGCATATTGTTCTTCGACCGCCATGCAGGTGGCGACCAATGCCGGGCCGGCCTTGAAGAACGGCGCATCCAGCGGAACCCGCAGGCGCCCATCGATCAGCACCCGCAGTGGCGGACGGCTCAGGGCCAGCGCGGTTTGTTCGGCATCCAGCCCCAGCTCATCGGCGCGTACGGTCAGGCGAGCACCGTCAGCCAGTACGGTGTCGGCGCCGGTCAGTACCACGCTGGCCTGTGCGCGCAAACGCTGCACGGCGGAACGCGCGGCCGGGCCGGTGATCCACTGGCTCTCGCCGCTTTCCATCGCTGTGCGACCGTCCAGGCTCATGGCCAGTTTGACCCGCACAAACGGCAAGCCGTGTTCCATGCGCTTCAGAAAACCTTGATTGAGCTGGCGCGCTTCAGCTTCGAGCACCCCGCTTTCGGTGGCGATGCCGGCATCAGCCAGACGCTGCAAGCCACGCCCGGCAACCTGCGGGTTCGGATCACGCATCGCCGCGACCACCCGGCCGACACCGGCATTGACCAACGCATCGGCACACGGCGGCGTGCGGCCATGGTGGCTGCACGGCTCAAGGGTGACGTAAGCCGTCGCGCCCCGGGCCAGTTCACCGGCAGCGCGCAGGGCGTGGACTTCGGCGTGGGGTTCGCCGGCGCGCTCGTGAAAGCCTTCGCCGACAATCTGCCCGTCGCGCACAACCACGCAGCCAACCCGAGGATTGGGGTGCGTGGTGTAGTGGCCCTTGCGCGCCAGTTCCAGCGCGCGCGCCATGAAGTGAGCGTCGAGGATGGCCTGCTCGGCGGCGCTGGTCATTCTTTCACCGGCTCGCGGGCAAGGCGGTCGATCTCTTCGCGGAACTCGTTGAGGTCCTGAAAGCGCTTGTACACCGACGCGAAACGGATATAGGCCACTTCATCGAGCTTTTGCAGCTCGGCCATCACCAGTTCGCCGACCACGAGGGATTTGACCTCGCGCTCGCCAGTGGCGCGCAGCTTGTGCTTGATGTGGACCAGAGAGGATTCGAGGCGCTCGACGCTCACCGGACGCTTCTCCAGGGCGCGTTGCATGCCCGCGCGGAGTTTTTCTTCGTCGAAGGGTTGGCGGCTGCCGTCGGTTTTGATCAGGCGCGGCAACACCAGTTCGGCCGTCTCGAACGTCGTGAAACGTTCGCCGCAGGCCAGGCATTCACGCCGGCGGCGCACCTGTTCGCCCTCGGCGACCAGACGCGAGTCGATGACCTTGGTGTCGTTGGCACCGCAGAAGGGACAGTGCATGGTGGCTGGCAACAAAAAAAGGGAGGGCCATGGTAGCGCATCCCGGTGGCAAGACAAGCCATAGGGTTTGCGGTATACAGACTGCCATGATCGTTTGATCCATGGATTTCATTTTGCTGGAGCTGCCAATGCCGCTACGACCGCTCGTTTTGCTCAGTCTTTTCGCCCTGCTGGTGGCCTGCGGCAGCGACAAGCCCAAGCCGCAGCCGCCGACACCAGGCCCTGCGCCGCAACAGGCGCAGAAAAAAGCCAAAGAGGCTGCCGATCTGGGTCCGCTGCCGGCCTATCAACGTGAACTGAGCGGCACTTTGCAAGGCGTGCCGGCCGGTGCCGAAGTCGAACTGGCGCTGCTGGTGATCGACGAGAAGTCGCGCCCGCAGCAATTGCTCGCCAGTTCCAGCCTGATCGGTAACAACCAGATCCTGCCGTTCCGCCTGCGTTTCAATCCAGAAGCCTTTCCAGCCGGCGCCAGGGTTGAGCTGCGCGGTCGGGCCACGCAGTCCGGCCAGTTGATCCTGCATCTGCCGTCGCAAACCATCACCCAGCCGACCACTCAGGCGCTGGGCCAACTGCAATTTGTCAAAGCACCATGACGGCACCGCTCGACCTGCAACAGGCGTTAGGTGAATTGCTCGGCGATGCCCGGCTCAAAGCCTGTGCATTGCCGGGCACTGACTTGCAGCTATGGCTGATCGACGGCGACAACATGCACCGCGAATTCAGCCCCGACGAAACCCGCCGTATCCTCCACGAGCCACCGTATTGGAGCTTCTGCTGGGCCAGTGGCCTGGCGGTGGCGCGTTATCTGGCGGCGTTTCCCGAGTGGGTACGCGGCAAGCGGGTACTGGATTTCGGCGCTGGTTCCGGGATTGCCGGGATTGCCGCCGTGAAGGCCGGCGCGCTGGAAGTGGTGGCGTGTGACCTCGATCCGCTGGCGATTGCTGCCTGCCGGGCCAACGCCGCACTCAATGATGTGCAAATGAGTTACTCGACGGATTTCTTCGCCGAGGCCGATCGTTTCGACCTGATCCTCGTGGCAGACGTGCTGTACGACCGCGAGAACCTGCCATTGCTCGATGCGTTTCTCAGCCGCGGGCGTGAGGCGCTGGTGGCGGATTCGCGGGTTCGGGATTTTCGCCATCCGTTGTACCGGCGCATCGAAATGCTCGAAGCCATGACCCTGCCGGATCTGGCCGAGCCGGAAGAATTCAGACATGTCAGCCTTTACCATGCGCGGCGTGACTAGAAGCTTCGCGAGCAGGCTCGCTCCCACAAGGGGTGGGTGAACGTCAGAGATCCAATGTGGGAGCGAACCTGCTCGCGAAGGCGTCCTCAAAGACGACACCTCTCTAAAATCTGCCCCCGCTTCCGGCCCCTCCCGCCAAGCCGTATAGTTGCCCCATCCACGCTTTTACGAGATCCCCCATGAGTCAGCAAACGCCGTACATCTTCGACGCCACGACTGCCGATTTCGACCAGTCGGTGATCGAGGCTTCCTTCAACAAACCGGTGCTGGTGGATTTCTGGGCCGAGTGGTGTGCGCCGTGCAAGGCGCTGATGCCGATGCTGCAAGGCATCGCCGAGAGCTATCAGGGCGAACTGCTGCTGGCCAAGGTCAACTGCGACATCGAGCAGGACATCGTCGCCCGCTTCGGTATCCGCAGCCTGCCGACCGTGGTGCTGTTCAAGGAC
This sequence comes from Pseudomonas sp. H1h, assembly GCF_000633255.1. Taxonomy (GTDB): domain Bacteria; phylum Pseudomonadota; class Gammaproteobacteria; order Pseudomonadales; family Pseudomonadaceae; genus Aquipseudomonas. The sequence continues at coordinate 49,651 of NZ_AYMJ01000007.1, read as the reverse complement.
GGCCAACCGGTGGACGGTTTTGCCGGTGCGCAACCGGAATCCGCGGTGCGCGCCCTGCTCGAACCGCATGTGCAGATGCCGGCGCCAACCGCTGCCGATCCGTTCGAGCAGGCTCAGGCGCTGTTCGATGAAGGGCGTTACGCCGATGCCGAAGCGGCGCTGGTGGTGATGCTCACCGAAGACAACAGCAACGCCAAGGCGCTGATCCTCTACGCCCGCTGCCTGACCGAACGCGGCGAACTGGGCGAAGCGCAAACCGTGCTCGATGCGGTCAAGAGCGATGAGCACAAGGCTGCACTGGCCGGGGCCAAGGCGCAGATCAAGTTCCTCGGCCTGGCTCGCGACCTGCCGGATGCCGCTGACCTCAAGGCGCGTCTTGCGCAGAATCCGCAGGACGACGAAGCGGTGTATCAACTGGCGATCCAGCAGCTGGCGCGCCAGCAATACGAGGCGGCGCTGGAAGCCTTGCTCAAGTTGTTCATCCGCAACCGCAGCTACGGCGAAGGGTTGCCGCACAAGACCCTGCTGCAAGTGTTCGAACTGCTGGGCAACGATCACCCGCTGGTGACCGCTTACCGGCGCAAGGTGTTTGCGGCGCTTTATTAAGCGCTCACTCGATCCAGCTGTAGAGCGGCGTATCCCCGCCGCTCGCCACCTTCACCCGTGCACTATGGCGCAAGCGCACCAGCAGGCGTTTGCCCGCCGCCGCGCTGCCGGTCAGGCCCTCAAGCTGATCCAGCAAGTCCGGGCCGCTGAGCTGACCGGCGTTGCGCAACAGGTCCTGCGCGACTTGCCACAACGCATCGTCCTGGTTCTGCGGTTTCGCTGCCGGGGTCAGCACTGCCGCCTGCGGCTGCTCGCTCTGCGTGTGCGCCCCAAGCGCCGCGCCCAGCTTCGCCCAATCGCTGTCATCCAGCTCCACCGTCAAATCCACCGGCATCGCGCCGACGGTTCCACGTATCCGCAACATCTGCTTCGCTCCTGCACATTTCTGACCTGCATGCTCCCACGGGACTTGTGCAACGCCAAGCAGGCGGGCAAACTCTGCGCACTTTCGTTATAAGATTACATAACAAACTCTTCACTTTACTTTCCGGAGATCGCTATGCGCCGTCTGCTGCTCGCTTTGCCGTTTGCCCTGTTGCCGCTGGCCATCGCCCACGCCGCCGATGAGCACGATCATGACCACGAGCACGGCAGCCTCGGCGCCCATGAACATGGCGTCGGCCGGCTGAACGCTGCGCTCGACGGCCAGACCCTGGAGCTGGAACTGGAAAGCCCGGCAATGAACCTGGTCGGCTTCGAACACGCTGCCACCACCGACGTCGACAAAGCCAAGGTCGTGGCCGCGCGCACCAAACTGGAAAACCCGCTGGCGCTGTTCAACCTGCCAGCCGCCGCCGGTTGCAAAGTCACCAGTCAGGAACTGCAAAGCCCGCTGTTCGGCGACAAGCCGGATGCCGACGACCATGACGATGATGACCACGACGAAGATGCCAAGGGCGGTGAAGCGCATCACCACGATCACAGCGAGATCCACGCCCATTATCAATTCAGCTGCGCGACCCCGGGTGCTCTGAAGACGCTGGATCTGGCGAACATCTTCAATACCTTCCCGGCGACCCAGAAAATTCAGGTACAACTGATCGGCCCAAGCGGCCAGCAAGGGACGGAAGTGACGGCCAAGGCGGCTGCCCTGAAATTCTGATCACACCGACAATCCCCTGTTGGAGCGGGCTTGCTCGCGAATGCGGTGGATCAGTCAACATAGATTTGGCTGATCCATTGCATTCGCGAGCAAGCCCGCTCCCACAAGGGGTTATGTGTTCACTTCATGAAACTGGTGCCATGACCCAAGCACTCATCGAACTGTCCGACCTGGGCTTCAACTGGCCCGGTCACCCGCCGCTGCTGGACATCCCGGCGTTTCGCCTGGAACCGGGCGAAACCCTGTTCCTCAAAGGCCCCAGCGGCAGTGGCAAGACCACCCTGCTCGGCCTGCTCGGCGGGGTGCAAAAACCCGGGCGCGGCAGCATTCGCCTGCTTGGCCAGGAGCTGACCGAACTGGGTGCCGGCGCCCGCGACCGCTTTCGTGTCGATCACACTGGCTACATTTTTCAGCAGTTCAACCTGCTGCCGTTTCTCTCGGTGCGCGAGAACGTCGAGCTGCCCTGCCACTTCTCGAAACTGCGTGCCGAACGGGCGAAACAACGTCACGGCAGTGTCGATCAGGCCGCCGCCACCCTGCTCGCCCACTTGGGCTTGAAGGATGAAAGCATCCTCGGTCGTCGCGCCGACTCACTGTCGATCGGGCAGCAGCAACGGGTCGCCGCCGCGCGCGCCTTGATCGGCCAACCGGAACTGGTGATCGCCGACGAACCGACCTCGGCACTGGATTACGACGCCCGGGAGAACTTCATTCGCCTGTTGTTCGCCGAATGCCGCGAAGCCGGATCGAGCCTGTTGTTCGTCAGCCACGATCAGAGCCTTGCGCCGCTGTTCGACCGTCACCTGTCCCTGGCCGAACTCAATCGCGCCGCCACGTCTGCCGAGGTCTGAGATGTATCTGTTTCGTCTGGCCATGGCCAGCCTGGCCAACCGCCGCTTCACCGCCCTGCTCACCGCTTTCGCGATCGCCTTGTCGGTGTGTCTGCTGCTCGCCGTCGAGCGCGTGCGCACCGAAGCCAAAGCCAGTTTCGCCAGCACCATCAGCGGCACCGACCTGATCGTCGGCGCCCGCTCCGGTTCGGTGAACCTGTTGCTGTACTCGGTGTTCCGTATCGGCAATGCGACCAACAACATTCGCTGGGACAGCTTCGAACACTTCGCCAGCAACCCGAAAGTAAAGTGGGCGATCCCGATGTCCCTCGGCGACTCGCATCGTGGCTACCGGGTGATGGGCACCACCGAGGCGTATTTCGAGCATTACCAGTACGGCCGCCAGCAACATCTGGAACTGGCTGATGGCCGGGCGTTTGCCACCGACCCGTTCGAAGTGGTGCTCGGCGCCGAAGTGGCCGAGGCGCTGCATTACAAGCTCGGCGACCAACTGGTGCTGGCCCACGGTGTGGCGGCGATCAGTCTGGTCAAGCACGACGACAAACCGTTCACCGTGGTCGGCATTCTCAAGCGCACCGGCACCCCGGTGGATCGCACGTTGCACATCAGCCTCGGCGGCATGGAGGCGATCCACATCGACTGGCACAACGGTGTGCCGGCCCGGGGCAACGGGCGGATCAGCGCCGATCAGGCGCGCAACATGGACCTGACGCCACAGGCAATCACCGCGTTCATGCTCGGTCTCAACAGCAAGATTTCCACGTTCGCCCTGCAACGCGAGATCAACGAATACCGAGGTGAGCCGATGCTGGCGATCCTTCCGGGCGTGGCCTTGCAGGAGTTGTGGAGCCTGATGAGCACCGCTGAAAAAGCGCTGTTCGTGGTCTCGTTGTTCGTGGTGCTGACCGGGTTGATCGGCATGCTCACGGCGATTCTCACCAGCCTCAACGAGCGTCGCCGGGAGATGGCGATTCTGCGTTCGGTCGGTGCGCGGCCGTGGCACATCGCAAGCCTGCTGGTGCTGGAAGCCTTTGCGTTGGCGCTGACCGGGGTGATCGCCGGGCTGGCGTTGCTGTACATCGGCATCGCCGCCGCGCAGGGTTACGTGCAGGCCAATTACGGGCTGTACCTGCCGCTGGCGTGGCCGAGCGAGTATGAATGGACGCTGCTCGGTGGCATTCTGGCAGCCGCGCTGCTGATGGGCAGCGTGCCGGCCTGGCGTGCATATCGCCAATCCCTGGCTGATGGCCTGTCGATCCGTTTATGAGGATGTTCACCATGCCCCGCGCTGTACTTGCGCTGCTGTTGCTGGTTGCCCTGCCCGTGTGGGCAGCGGCGCCGAAAGACCTGACCTGGTCGGAAATGATCCCGCCGGACGCCGCGCCGGAAGTACCGAACATGACGCCTCTGCACGACATGTCGAAGATGAGCGATGCACTCTCCGCCGAGTCCGCGCCGGCTGCCAGGCAGGACCTGCCCAACGCGCCGGTGGTGCCGAGCCTCGACGGTCAGAACATTCGTTTGCCGGGCTACATCGTGCCGCTGGAGGTCAACGAAGAGGGGCGCACCACGGACTTCCTGCTGGTGCCGTATTTCGGCGCCTGCATCCACGTGCCGCCACCGCCGTCGAACCAGATCGTGCATGTGAAAAGCGAAGTCGGCGTAAAGCTCGACGAGCTGTATCAGCCGTACTGGGTCGAGGGGCCGCTGCAGGTCAAGGCGTCCACCAGCGAACTGGCCGATGCCGGGTATCAGATGGATGCCGACAAGATTTATGTGTATGAACTGCCGGAGTGAATCCCGACAGTTTTGTACCGGTTGATCAATCGCCTTCGCGAACAAGCCCGCTCCCACATCTGGAATGCATTCACCTGTGAAAGCGGGCTTGCTCGCGAAGGGGCGGCAAAGGTTCCACAAAAAACCACCCCTTCACTGTTTCATTGAGCTGAGTCAAAAGACCGTATCAGTTGGCTTCATACCATAGGGCATCAGACATTTTTAACGTCCTTTTGGAGCTCCCATGAACAAGTCCTTGCTCAGCGCTTCGCTGTTTGCATTCGCGCTCGCAGCCCCGCTCGCCCACGCCCACGAAGCCGGCGACATCATCGTTCGCGCCGGTGCGATCACCGTCAACCCGAAGGCCGACAGCTCCAGCGTCAAGGTCGATCAGGGTCCGTTGAGCGGCACCAATCTGGGCGGCAAGGCGACCATGAGCAGCGACACCCAACTGGGTCTGAACTTCGCCTACATGCTGACCAACAACATCGGTATCGAGTTGCTGGCCGCCTCGCCGTTCGAGCATGACGTAAAAATCAAAGGCACCGCGCTACCAGCTGCCAACGGCAAACTCGGTACCCTGAAACACCTGCCGCCAACCCTCAGCGTCGTGTACTACCCGCTGGATGCCAAGTCGCCGTTCCAGCCGTACATCGGCGGCGGCATCAACTACACCTGGATCTACGACGAGCACGTCGGCAGCGAAGCCCAATCCAACGGCTTCAGCAACTTCAAGGCGAAAAATTCCTGGGGTCTGGCCTGGCAGGTCGGCGCCGACTACATGCTGACCGACAACATCATGCTCAACGCCCAAGTGCGCTATATCGACATCGATACCCGCGCCACCGTCGAGAACAACGCCGTGGCGCCGGGCACCCGTGCCAAGGTGAATGTTGATGTCGATCCATTTGTGTACATGGTGGGTCTGGGCTACAAGTTCTAAGGCAGATTCAACCAAGAACGTTCACGTGGTGGTGAATGAGGCTTTGGGTGAGCAGGCTTGGAACTGACGACGATCACGTGTGATCGATCGGGGATAAATCCCCTCGCCACAGGAATAGCGACATATTCCGGCCGTGAAAAAGGCGCCTGTAAAAAGGCGCCTTTTTCATGTCTGCGATAAACCTACTTGTCGAGCAACCGCGCCAGCCCCACACGCATCGGCGTCGGCTCTGGCAGCTTGAAACGCTCCAGCAAACGCGCGTTGTTCGCCCGCGAATGACGGATGTCACCGGAGCGCGCCGGGCCGTAGCTGACCGGGGGCAAATCGCCGACCACTTCCTGCAGCGCTTGCAGCATCTGCTTGAGGTTCATTGCCTGATTCCAGCCGACGTTCATCGCGCCCACTTCCACTTCAGGCTTGTCGATCGCCTGCACCAGCACATCAACCAGATCCTCGACATAGAGGAAATCGCGGGTCTGCTCGCCATCGCCGAACACGGTGATCGGCAGGCCTTTCTGCGCCCGTTCGCTGAAAATGCTGATGACTCCGGAGTACGGCGAGGACGGATCCTGGCGCGGCCCGAAGATATTGAAGAAGCGGAAGATCACCGGTTCCAGGCCATGCTGGCGGCGGTAGAAATCGAAGTAGTGCTCGCCGGCCAGTTTGTCCGAAGCGTACGGGGTCAGCGGAGCCTTTGGCGTCTCCTCGTCGATCGACTCGCCTTCACCGTTGTTGCCGTAGACGGCAGCGCTGGAAGCGAACAGCACACGCTTCACACCGGCTTTGCGCATGGCTTCGCAAACATTCAGGGTGCCGATGAAATTGCTCTGGTGAGTCTTCACCGGATCGTCCACCGAAGCCTGGACCGAGGCCACCGCTGCCAGATGCGCCACCGCGCTGCAACCTAGCATCGCCTGTGCGACCAGCGCGGCATCGGCGACGTCACCGACGATCAGCTCGACCTGCGGATTGTCCAGCGGCAGGTTGGCGCGTTTGCCGGTCGACAGATCATCGAGAATCCGCACCGAGTGACCCTTGGCGAGCAGCGCATCCGTCAGGTGCGAGCCGATGAAACCGGCGCCGCCGGTGATTAAAACAGGGCCTTCAGCCATGACGATAAAACCTATCCAGTAAAGCCGGGAGTGCCGCGCGCCAGGCGCGTGGCTTGATCCCGAAAGTGTGCAGAATTTTCTTGCAGGCGAGTACCGCGTGCTGTGGTTCTTCGGCGGCGTCCGGCCGCGCGGCATGTGCCTGGGCGGTCGGGGCTTCGATCGCCAGCTGATGCAAATTGCGAGCTTCGGTCAAAATCGCCTGACCGAGCGCCAGCGGCGTGGTCGCTTCATGGCCGGCGTAATGGTAAGTGCCCCACAGCGGCGCCGCGCAATCGAGTTGCTTGAGCACCGAAATGATCACCCGCGCCGCGTCATCCACCGGCGTCGGATTGCCCCGACGGTCGTCGGCCATGAGCAATTCGTCCGGTTGTTCGGCGCGGGCGAGAAAGCGCCCGAGGGTGCCTTCAGGGCTGTCATCGAGCAGCCAGCCGAAGCGCAACAGCACGTGTTGCGGGCACGTCGCACGAACGCTTTGTTCGATGCGCCACAGCGCCTGACCGCGCAGGCCCAAGGGCACCGGCTCGTCTTTTTCGCTGTAGGCAGTCGCCCGCGAACCGTCGAACACCCGGTAACTGGAAGGCTGCACGAGGATGATGTTGTGGTGCTGGCACAGCTCGGCCAGCCGCTCGATGGCGCGCTCCTGCCCGGCCAGACGGCTTTCGCTGACGGTTTCGGCCTGGAACCAGTCGAAATAGTAGGCGAGGTTGATCAACGCATCCGGACGGGTGTCGTCGAGCAGTTGCGTCAGGCTCGCGGCATCCCAGCCGTCTTCTGGCGGGCGGGGGGCGAGGAAACCGATGTCTTCCTCTGCACCGAGGCGAATCAGCGCCTGCCCAAGGGCATTTCCGCCGCCCAGTAACATAAGGCGCATTCGCATAGAGTCAGCAGGCCCAGTCTGATTGGAACGATGGCTTTAACGACAGTGTTTGTGACACTGCCGTCGATAATTGCCGGAATCGTTGCATTTTGCGGGTTTAGTGCGCAACCGTCACCCGTAAAGTGTAGATCGCCGGGAATTGTGCTGAATCAACTGGCCTGCTCGCGATGAAGCCCTGCCAGCCACTGGAGATCCCAGTGGTACTTGCATCTTGCCGCCCCCACCCGCATAACTTAAGCATGAATCTGCCCATCTCCAAGGACGCGGCCCTGGCAGGCTTTCACCCCGCCGTCAGCGCCTGGTTCAGCAGCACCTTCCCGACGGTCACCGCCGCCCAGGCCCGCGCATGGCCGTTGATCCGCCTGCGCCGCTCGACGCTGATCGCCGCGCCCACCGGCTCCGGTAAAACCCTCACCGCGTTTCTCGCCGTACTCGACGATCTCGTCCACCGTGGCCTGGAAAACCCCGACGGCCTGCCCGACGAAACCCTGGTGGTCTACGTTTCGCCGCTCAAGGCGCTGTCCAACGACATCCGCATCAACCTGCAGAACCCGCTGACGGGGATCACCGAGCAGTTGCGCCAGATGGGCCTGCCGCAATTGCAGATCACCACGGCCGTGCGCACCGGCGACACCCCGCAAAAAGAACGCGCCGCCATGCGCAAAAGTGCGCCGCACATTCTGGTGACCACCCCGGAATCGCTGTACGTGCTGCTCGGCTCCGAATCCGGGCGCAAAATGCTCGGCACCACGCGCACGGTAATCGTCGACGAAATCCACGCCATGGCCGCCGGCAAGCGCGGCAGTCACCTGGCCCTGAGCCTTGAGCGACTGCAAGCGCTATGCGCCGAACCACTGACCCGCATCGGCTTGTCCGCCACACAGAAACCGGTCGAAGCCGTGGCGCAATTTCTCGTCGGCCATGATCGCCCCTGCGAAATCATCGACATCGGCCACGCCCGTCCGCGGGATCTGGGCATCGAAGTACCGCCAGTGCCGTTGTCGGCGGTGATGCCCAACGATGTCTGGGAACGGGTCTACGACCGCCTCGCCGAGTTGGCCCGCGAACACCGCACCACGCTGATTTTCGTCAATACCCGGCGTCTGGCTGAACGCTTGAGCCGACACCTCAGCGAGCGTCTGGGCAAACACGCGGTAGCGGCGCACCACGGCAGTCTGGCCAAGGAGTTTCGCCTCGACGCCGAACAGCGGCTCAAGCGCGGCGAGCTGCAAGTGCTGATCGCCACCGCCTCGCTGGAATTGGGCATTGATATCGGTGAAGTCGATCTGGTTTGTCAGATCGCCTCGCCGCGTTCGATTGCCGGATTTCTGCAACGAGTCGGGCGCTCCGGGCACCAGGTCGGCGGCACGCCCAAAGGCCGGTTGTTTGCCACCACCCGCGACGACCTCATCGAATGCGCCGCCCTGCTCGACTGCGTGCGCCGTGGCGAACTCGACACCTTGCACATTCCCGAAGCGCCGCTGGATGTACTGGCACAGCAGATCATTGCCGAAGTCAGCTGCCAGGAATGGTCGGAAGACGCGCTACTGGCGCTATTTCGCCAAGCCTCGCCGTATCGCGATCTCGACGAAAAACACTATCTGGCGCTGCTGACGATGCTCGCCGAAGGCTACAACGGTCGTCAGGGCATCCGCAGCGCCTACCTGCATCGCGACGCCGTCAGCAGCACTCTGCGTGGCCGCCGTGGCTCGCAACTGACCGCCGTGACCAGCGGCGGCACCATCCCGGACAACGCCGACTACAGCGTGCTGCTGGAGCCGCAAGGCCTGAACATCGGCAGCGTCAACGAAGACTTCGCTGTGGAGAGCATTGCCGGCGACGTGTTCCAGCTCGGCAATACGTCCTATCGCATCCTGCGGGTGGAAACCGGCAAGGTGCGGGTCGAGGATGCCCAGGGTCAGCCGCCGACCATTCCATTCTGGCTCGGCGAAGCCCCGGGGCGCAGCGACGAATTGTCCTCGGCGGTGGCGCGCCTGCAGGCCACCCTCGACAACCTGCTCGGCGCCAGCCCCGGCGACCTGCAACCGGCGCTCGACTGGCTGACCGAGATCCTCGGCCTGAATGCCGCCAGCGCCGAGCAACTGGTGGAATACCTCGCCCGCGCTCGCCTGACCCTCGGCGCCCTGCCCTCACAAGACACGCTGCTGATGGAGCGTTTTTTCGACGAGTCCGGCGGCACCCAGTTGATCATCCACTCACCGTTCGGCAGCCGCATCAACCGCGCCTGGGGCCTGGCCTTGCGCAAGCGTTTCTGTCGCACCTTCAACTTCGAATTACAGGCTGCTGCCAGCGAAGACGCGATTGTCCTGTCGCTGTCCACAAGCCACAGTTTCGAACTCGATGACGTCTGGCGTTACCTGCACAGCAACAGCGCCGAGCACATCCTGATTCAAGCGGTTCTGGACGCGCCGTTGTTCGGCGTGCGCTGGCGCTGGAATGCCGGGGTGGCACTGGCGTTGCCGCGTTTTACCGGCGGGCGCAAAGTCGCGCCGCAGTTGCAGCGGATGAAAAGCGAAGACCTGATCGCCAGCGTATTTCCCGATCAGATCGCCTGTCTGGAAAACCTCGCGGGCGAGCGGGAAATTCCCGAGCATCCGCTGGTGGAGCAAACCCTCGATGACTGCCTGCACGAGGCCATGGACAGCAAAGGCTGGCTGGCGCTGCTGCGGCGCATGGAGCGTGGCGAGGTGCGTTTGCTCAGCCGTGATCTGCCGGCGCCGTCACCGCTGGCGGCAGAGATTCTCAGCGCGCGGCCGTACACCTTTCTCGACGACGCACCGCTGGAGGAGCGCCGGACCCAGGCGGTCATCAATCGGCGCTGGAGCGATCCGCAATCCACCGATGATCTCGGTGCACTGGATGCCGACGCCATCAGCGCGGTGCGTGAAGAAGCGTGGCCGACGCCGGCCAACATCGATGAAATGCACGAGGCGCTGATGAGCCTGGCGTGCGTCAGCGAGGCCGAAGTGCAGGCCAACGAATCTTGGCGCGAATGGTTGAACACGTTGACAGACAGTGGCCGCGCCTGCCGCCTGATGATCGCGCCACAGTGCTGGTTGTGGCTGGCGCGAGAACGCCTGACCTGCCTGCTGGCGCTTTATCCACAGGCTACGCTGCAACCGCAGCAGGAGGCCTTGCCCGGTTTCGACGAACCCTGGAGTTTCGATGACGCACAGGTCGAAGTGATCCGCGCACGGCTCGGCGCGTTTGGTCCGCTGCCGCTCGCGGCGATTGCCGGACCGCTGGCGCTGCCCACTGCGCAAGCCTCGCAAGCCCTCGCGCAACTGGAACGCGAAGGTTATGTGCTGCGCGGTCGTTTCACCCCGGGCGTGGCGGTCGAAGAATGGTGCGAACGGCATCTGCTGGCGCGTATCCATCGTTACACGGTCAAGCGTTTGCGCCGGGAAATCGAACCGGTGGCGTTGCAGGACTTCATGCGTTTCCTGTTCGACTGGCAGCACCTGTCCAGTACCACGCGCGGTCAGGGCAGCGCGGTGTTGCCGGCAATTGTCGGCCAGTTCGAAGGCTACCCGGCTGCGACCTCGGCGTGGGACAGCGACATTCTCCCGGCACGGCTCAAAGACTATTCGCCGAGCTGGCTGGATGACCTGTGCCGCAACGGCAAACGGGTGTGGACGCGGCTCAGTGCCCGGCAGAAAGTCAGCGGCACGGCCCTGCGCAGTACGCCGATTGTGCTGCTGCCACGCAGTCAGGTCGGGTTGTGGAGTGCACTGACCGAGCAGACGCCGGTCAGCGAGCTATCACCGAAAACCCAAAAGGTCCACGCGGCGCTCAGTCAGCACGGGGCACTGTTTTTTGATGAACTGATTCATGAAGCGCACCTGCTGCGCACCGAGCTGGAAATCGCCTTGCAGGAACTGGTTGGCGCCGGTCTGGTAAACGCCGACAGCTTCGCCGGCCTGCGCGCGCTGATCACCCCGGCGAGCAAGCGCCAGCAGCGCAGCAGTCGACGCGGACGCGGCGCGTTTGTCGGTGGCATGGACGATGCCGGACGCTGGGCATTGCTGCGCCGAGGGCCGTTGGTGGAGAACAGCCAGACGCCTTCGCCGCAAACCCTGGAACACATCGCCATGACCTTGCTGCGGCGCTACGGCGTGGTGTTCTGGCGCCTGCTGGAACGCGAGGCGGATTGGCTGCCGAGCTGGCGCGAATTGCTGCGCACATTTCATCGGCTGGAGGCCCGTAGCGAGATTCGCGGCGGACGATTTGTCAGTGGTCTGGCGGGAGAGCAATTTGCCTTGCCGGAGGCGATTGCGCTGCTGCGCGAGGTACGGCGACGGCCCCATGACGGCAGCTTGATCGCCGTGTGCGGGGTGGATCCGCTGAATCTGGCCGGGACGTTGTTGCCGGGGGCGAAGGTGCCAGCGTTGGCGAGTAATCGGCTGGTGTATCGGGACGGTCTGCCTGTCGCTGCCGAAATTGCCGGCAAGCAGGTTTTCTGGACAGCGCTGGATCAGAACGCCATGGAACAGGTGCGCAGCAAGCTGATACGGCATTGATGTGAGCTGGACGGACGTCTTCGCGAGCAGGCTCGCTCCCACAGTGTGATCGCGTTCCCCCTGTGGGAGCGAGCCTGCTCGCGAAAGGGCCAGCAATCCCACTCCAGAAATTTGCGCTAGGTCCGCGATTCCTGCGGCATCTTGCTCGCCATCAGCTCCCCCTCACCCTGACGACCGGGCAACAAAACCTGCTGTGGATAAGTCTGCGCGAAATGCACCACCGGACTGTTATCCACAAGCTTTTTCAAACGCTGGTTGAACGCCCGACTCACCGCATACTGCCCGCCCGACACGGTACGGAACTGCGCGGTCAGCACCACCCCGTTCAAATCCATCTTGTCCACGCCAAACACATCCAGCGGCCCTTGCAGGTTGTGCTTGAGGAACGGGTCTTCGCGGATCGAATCGCCGGTCTCGCGAATCAGTTCGATGGCCTTGTCGACATCAGTGTCGTAGGTGAACTGCACCGAGAAAAACGCATAGGCAAACTGCCGCGACTGGTTGGTGACCGCCTTGATCTGGCCAAACGGCACCGAGTGCACGAAACCCTTGCCGTCGCGCAGGCGCAGGGTCCGAATGGTCAGGCCCTCGACCGTGCCGGCGTGCCCGGAATCGAGCACCACCCAGTCGCCGATCGACAGCGTGTCTTCGATGATGATGAACAGCCCGGTGATCACGTCCTGTACCAGTTGCTGCGAACCGAAACCGATCGCCAGGCCGACCACCCCGGCACCGGCCAGCAGCGGCGCGACGTTGATCCCCAGATTGGCCATGGTGGTGATCGCGCAGATCACCACCAGGATGATTTTGATCGCGTTGCGCAGCAGCGGCAGGATGGTTTTGACCCGGGTGCTGGGCTGGCGCGACGAGCGTTTGCTGACTGGTGGTTTCAGCGCTTCCTGAATCGCCGTGTCGAGCACCACCCATAACAACCAAGTGACGAGGAAGATCAGGCCGATGCTGCTCAACGCGTTGCTGATCGCGCGGCCGACGGTGCTGCTCTGGGCGAAATCGAGCAGAGAGACGCCCCAGATACGCCCGAGAATATCGATAAAGGCAACGGCGATGACGATCCGCAACAAAGCGTGCAACAGCCTGAGAAACCGCTCCTTGTAAGCACTGCTGCGCTGGATCGCTTCGGCCTTTCGCGACTTGAACAGGTGCTGAAGAATGGTGCTGAGGAACACCGTGCCGATCAGCAGCACCGTGGTGAACAACGCACAGCGCAGGGCTTTCTGGTTGTCCTCGCCGATGCCGATCAGATTGACCGCCGAGACCAGCACCATCAGCACGATCGGCCAGTACCAGAGCCCGGAAAAAATTCGCAGTGACTCCTGCAACGAAGGTTGTTTCAGGCGCTGCGCCAGCGGCCGGTTGCGGATCAGGTGCGCCACCGGCCGGCGCAGACGAATCACCAGCAGACCGAAAATGATTGAAGCGATCAATCCGGTGAACACAGCGATGCTGCTGGTGATGTTGCCGCCCAGCTGGCGGGCGATCTGCGGGCTGGTCAACGCGTCACTGAGGGCGGCGAGGAAGCCGATCAGGAACAGTGGTTTCGGGCAGTAGTCGCGGATGATCCGCGCGGCGGGCCGTTTGTGGCCGACGTTGAACAGCACCACCACACACAGCAACATCGAGGTGGAAAAAATACCGCTGCTGGTGGCATACGCCAGACACAGCGCCAGCGCCCGCCCAACCGAGGCTTGCAGAAAGTGGCTGACGTACAGCGTCAGCGGCAGGCAGACCAGCGCCGGCAGTGTGTACGGCAGCAGATAGCCGAGCAGGTCCTGACTGCGCTGGCGGGTGCGCAGCCAACGACCTTCGCACAGACGTTTGGCCAGCAGGCTGCCCAGTACCGTGAGCAGCGCAAAGGCGCCAAGCCACACCCCGGACAACATCAGGAAATCCCCGGCGACGCTCCAGCCCGAGCGATCCGATGGCTGGTTGACCAACTTGTCGACTTCGTCCGCCGCGCGGTCGGCACGCAGGCGCCAGGCGTCGACCAGGTGCTCGTTGAGGTCGAGTTTGTCCTGCACGTCGTCGATGCTCGAACTGATCGCGCCGAGCAGACCACCCTGCACTATCGGCTCGGGCTCGGCGGCCTTGGTGGCGGTGGCCGGCACGCCGGGCAATGCCGCGGCTTCCAGTTCACTGGCGCCGAGAAACAGCAGTGCTCCCAGCACAATGGCGATCCTGAACTTGATCAAAACTCCGTTCTCCGTTGGCTGAACCTGTAAGGAACTGATCAGTAATTGCACGGCAAGTTCAAGAGCCCCCTTACCCCATTGGCAGCGGTCCGACGTTTCGCGAGGTATGGGGTGAGGGGGAGCGCTTTTGATCTTTGCGCCCAAGGCAAATATCAAATGCTCACCCCCGTATTTTTCCGCACAACCCAAACCCCGACACTGCGCTCCATTCAAACCTCTACCGGAGTGCTGTCATGCCCATTGCCTTGCTCGCGCTGACCCTCAGCGCATTCGCCATCGGGACGACCGAGTTCGTCATCGTTGGCTTGCTACCTACCATCGGCGCCGATCTGGGCGTCAGCCTGCCGTCCGCCGGATTGTTGGTCAGTCTCTATGCGCTGGGCGTTGCCATCGGCGCGCCGGTGCTGACCGCCCTCACCGGCAAAGTCCCGCGCAAACTGTTGCTGCTGTCGCTGATGGTGCTGTTCACCCTCGGCAACCTGCTGGCGTGGCTGGCGCCGAGTTATGAATCGCTGGTGCTGGCGCGGATCGTCACCGGCCTGGCGCATGGGGTGTTCTTCTCCATCGGCTCGACCATCGCCACCAGCCTGGTGCCCAAGGAAAAAGCCGCCAGTGCGATTGCGATCATGTTCACCGGCCTCACCGTGGCCCTGGTCACCGGCGTGCCGCTGGGCACGTTCATTGGTCAGCATTTCGGCTGGCGGGAAACCTTCCTCGCCGTCTCCGCACTGGGTGTGATCGCCTTCATCGGCAGCCTGTTGTATGTGCCGAACAACATCGCCCACAGCAAACCGGCATCGTTGCTGCAGCAACTGCAAGTGTTGAAACAACCGCGCCTGCTGCTGGTGTACGCCATGACCGCCATCGGTTACGGCGGCTCGTTCATCGCCTTCACCTTCCTCGCGCCGATCCTGCAGGACCTCTCCGGCTTCAGCGCCGGCACCGTCAGCCTGGTGCTGCTGGTGTACGGCGTATCGGTGGCGGTCGGCAACATCTGGGGCGGCAAACTGGCCGACAAACGCGGGCCGATCAGCGCCCTGAAAATCATTTTCTCCCTGCTGGCGGCGGTGCTGTTGGTGCTGACCTTCACCGCTGGCAATCCATGGCTGGCGCTGGCCACGGTGCTGGTGTGGGGCGCGGTGGCGTTCGGCAACGTACCGGGCCTGCAGGTGTATGTGGTGCGTCAGGCCGAGCATCACACACCGCAGGCGGTGGACGTGGCATCGGGGCTGAACATTGCTGCGTTCAACCTCGGGATCGCCGGCGGTGCGTGGGGCGGCGGACTGATCGTCGAGCACCTTGGCCTGATTCACACGGCGTGGATCGGTGGTCTGGTGGTGTTGGTGGCGTTGGCGCTGACAGCGTGGAGCGGACGCCTTGATCGCCTCGGCCCGACCTATGCCGAACCGGCTCAAGGCCGAGTATTCACGGGTCACTGAGTAACCTTGTGGGAGGGGGCTTGCTCCCGAAGGCGGAGGGTCAGTCAGCATCGATGACGACTGAACCACCGCTTCCGGGAGCAAGCCCCCTCCCACATTGCGATCCGTGCTTTTTGCAGAATGCGTACCGTCCGTAACGCCACCGAAACTTTCCCGAACCGCCCACAGTCATCAACAGACACAGGCTGTACGAGGACTGACAACGGGAGGGCGACATGGCAACGATTCACATCGGTATTTCCGGCTGGCGCTATGCCCCGTGGCGCGGGGATTTCTACCCCAAGGGACTGACCCAGAAGCGTGAATTGCAATTCGCTTCACGGGCGGTCAACAGCATCGAAATCAATGGATCGTTCTACGCCCTGCAACGGCCCGAACGCTACGCCCAGTGGTACAGCGAAACGCCCGACGACTTCGTGTTCAGCGTCAAGGCGCCGCGTTTCATCACGCACATCCGCCGCTTGCGCGAGATCGAAAAGCCGCTGGCGAATTTCTTCGCCTCGGGGGTGCTGGAGCTCAAGGAAAAGCTCGGGCCGATCCTCTGGCAGTTTCCGCCAAACTTCAAATTCGATCCCGAGCGTTTCGAACACTTCCTGTCATTGCTGCCCCACGACACTGAGGCCGCAGCCGCCCTCGCCCGTCAGCACGACGCCCACCTGCACGGCCATGCCAGCCTCAAAGCCTGGCGCAAAAAACCGCTGCGCCATGCTGTGGAAGTGCGCAACGACACCTTCATCGATCCCGACTTCATTCGTTTGTTGAAACGCTACAACACCGCTCTGGTGATCGCCGACACCGCCGGCAAATGGCCGTACCGCGAAGACCTCACCAGTGACTTCGTCTACCTGCGCCTGCACGGCGCCGAAGCGCTTTACGCCAGTGGCTACACCGACTCCGCACTGAAGCGCTGGGCTGAACGCATCGACGCCTGGCATCACGGTCGACAGCCCGGTGATGCGCACCTGATCGCGCCGCGCCTCAAACCACGGGCGCGCAAATCCCGTGAAGTGTTTTGCTATTTCGACAACGACATCAAAGTCCGCGCCCCTTACGACGCACGCAATCTTCTACAGCGTTTCGCCCTCGACAAACACCTCGCGACCACCCCTGGCGAGCCCGCTGACGAAGGGGTGCTGGCATGAGTGTTCCAGAGCCGGTGGGCTTCACCGATGAAGGCTCGATCGTCGCGCCATCAGTGCGCAGTTTCACCGTGCTGACGGTCAACACGCACAAGGGTTTTACCGCGCTCAATCGACGGTTCATCCTCCCCGAATTGCGCGAAGCGGTGCGCAGTGTGGCCGCCGACGTGGTGTTTCTGCAGGAAGTCCACGGCACCCACGAACACCATCCCAAGCGCTACAGCAACTGGCCGACGATGCCGCAGTACGAGTTCCTCGCCGACAGCCTCTGGCCGCAATTCGCCTACGGGCGCAACGCGGTATACCCGGAGGGCGATCACGGCAATGCGCTGCTGTCGAAGTTCCAGATCATCCGCCACGACAACCTCGACGTCTCGATCAATGGCCATGAGAATCGTGGCCTGCTGCATTGCGTACTGCGCCTGCCTGGCGATGGCGTTGAGGTGCATGCAATCTGTGTGCATCTGGGCCTGCGCGAAAGCCATCGCCATGCGCAACTGAAGCTACTCGGTCAGCATCTGGCGGAGCTGCCGGCTGATGCGCCGGTGATCGTTGCCGGTGACTTCAACGACTGGCGCCAGCGCGCCGATGCGTTGCTCAAACCCTGCGGTCTGCGCGAGGTGTTCGCCGAGCATCACGGCAAACCGGCGCGCAGCTTTCCAGCGCGGCTGCCAACCCTGCGCCTGGACCGCATCTACGTGCGTAACCTCAAGACCCGCCAGCCGAAAGTCCTGGCGAACCGCCCCTGGTCCCATCTGTCCGACCACGCCCCGCTGTCGGTGGAGATCGAATTATGAGCAGTGCGCCGCTGGAGAAATCCACCGTGGAACCGATCAGCATCAACCCGCCAGTACGCGAGCCCGGCCATGTCGACGTCGAGTACAGCTGGCAGGGCAACAACCGTGTCGAGTTGCTGGAAAACGGCGAGGAATATTTCCCCCGGGTGTTCGACGCCCTGCGAGCGGCGAAGAGTGAAATCCTGCTGGAGACCTTCATCGTCTTCGAAGACAAGGTCGGCGCGCAATTGCAGCAGGTCCTGATCGACGCCGCCCGGCGCGGCGTGCGCACCACCGTCAGCCTCGACGGCTTCGGCTGTGGCGAGTTGACCACCGGTTATCTCGCGGCGTTGAGCGACGCGGGCGTGCACCTGCAGATGTTTGATCCGGCGCCCAAACACCTGGGTTTTCGCACCAACTGGTTTCGCCGTTTGCACCGCAAGATCGTGGTGGTCGACGGGTTGGTCGCGTTCATTGGCGGGATCAATTTTTCCGGCGATCACCTGGCCGACTTCGGCCCCGAGGCGAAACAGGATTACGCCGTGCAGGTTCAGGGGCCGGCGGTCGCTGACATCCATCACTTTGCCCTGCTGCAAAGCGGTCGGCCGGGACGCGCACGGTTCTGGTGGCAGCGTCGGCGCCAGCGTCGCGCGGAAATGGCTTTCAGCGACCACGACGGCCAAGTGCGTCTGGTGTTTCGCGACAACGATCAGCACCACACCGATATCGAAGACGTGTACTTGCAGGTGCTGCGCCGGGCCCAGCGCCGGGTGGTGATCGCCAATGCCTACTTCTTTCCCGGATATCGCCTGCTGCGCGAGATTCGCAATGCCGCGCGCCGTGGCGTCGATGTCCGGCTGATCCTGCAAGGCCAGCCGGACATGCTGGTGGCGAAACTGGCGGCGCGCATGACTTACGACTACCTGCTCAAGGCCGGCGTGCAGATCCACGAATATTGCCAGCGGCCGCTGCACGGCAAAGTCGCGCTGGTGGATGAGGAATGGAGCACAGTCGGTTCGAGCAATCTCGATCCGTTGAGCCTGTCACTGAACCTGGAAGCCAACGTGCTGATCCGCGATCGCGCGTTCAATCAGCATTTGTTCCAGCGCCTCGAAGACCTGAGCCAGAACCACTGCAAGGCCATGGACCCGAGCAAGTCGCCACGCGGGCGGATCTGGCACATGACTGTGGGATTTCTGGTGTTCCACTTCCTGCGCCATTTCCCGGCAATGGCTGGTTGGTTGCCGGCGCATAAACCTCGGCTCAAGCCGTTTCGAGGTGACGCCTCATGAGCCATTCCCACGCGCAATCGGTGCCGGCCACGCACTCGCGATGGCATCGCTGGAAACGTCCACTGACCTTGCTGTTCTTCCTTGCGCTGATCGTGTTGCTGACGCTGTTCGCCACGCGCATCGAATGGGCAGAAGTGCTGCAAACCCTGACCGAATTCAAGGTGCGCACGCTGCTCATCGCCGCCAGCCTGACCTTGCTGAGCTTTCTGGTGTACGCCAGTTTCGACCTGATCGGGCGCACCTACATCCGCCAGGACCTGACCTGGAAGCAGATCCTCCCGGTAGGCATCATCAGCTATGCCTTCAATCTCAATCTCAGCGCGTGGGTCGGCGGCATCGCCATGCGTTATCGGCTGTATTCGCGCCTGGGTGTGAGCAAAGGCAACATCGCCAAAATCCTCGGCCTGAGCCTGGCGACCAACTGGTTCGGCTACATGACGATTGCCGGCGCGGTGTTCAGCAGTGGCCTGGTGAGCATGCCGCCGGGCTGGAAAGTCAGCAGCGACGCGCTGCAGGGCATCGGTGTGCTGTTGTTGCTGTCGAGTGCCGGCTACCTCGCCGCGTGCCAGTTCTCGAAGCGCCGCGAGTGGTCGATTCGCGGGGTAGAAATCAACCTGCCGTCGCTGCGCATGGCTGTCCTGCAATTACTGCTCGGTGCGCTGAACTGGTCGCTGATGGCGGCGGTGATTTTCACCTTGCTGCCGGGCAAACTGGATTACCCGCTGGTGCTCGGAGTATTGCTGATCAGTGCAATTGCCGGGGTCATCACGCACATTCCGGCGGGGCTCGGGGTGCTGGAAGCGGTGTTCGTCGCGCTGCTGCAACACGAGGCTTCACGCGGGAGCCTGGTGGCGGGGCTGCTGGCGTATCGGGCGATCTATTTTCTGTTGCCGCTGTTGATCACGGTGGTGATGTATCTGTTGGTGGAGGCCAAGGCGAAGGCGTTGCGGATCGAGAAGAAGCCTTCCTGATTGCGTTGTCGAGGCTGAAAAAGCTATCGCGAGCAGGCCCACTCCTACAGGGGAACGCATTCCAACCTGTGGGAGCGGGCTTGCTCGCGAAGGCGCCCCAGAGGACACCGCCGATCATGAGGACTGAATAATGCTCAACCGCTCACCGACCACCATCTCGGTAATCCAGTCCACCAGAATCGAGGTGTAGGCCTGCTGCGAAACCGGCTCGCTCAAGGCATGGTCAGCGCCGTCAATGATCCGGTGCGTCAACGAATGCGTCTGCTGACACGCCGCGCGATAGCTCATGATCGCCGTGTGGGGCACGTAATCATCGGTTTCCGATTCCACCAGCAACACATCCCCGGTGAATTGCGAGCAGGCATGCAGCGCACGGTTACTGTCGGCACGCACCAACGTCGCCCGATAATCACGCAAATCCGCCTTGTCCAGATCACGCTTGGGCGTGTGCCATTGCTCGTCGCGATACAGCGCCGGCACCCGCAGCGCCAGCCAGCGCACCGGGCGCAATGAAGTGAGGATCGAGGCGAGATAACCGCCATAACTGGTGCCGACCACCGCAATCGCCGAGGTGTCGAGCGCCGGGTGCGCCAGCAAGCGATCGTAAGCGGCAAGCAGGTCGCGCAGGTTGTCTTCTCGGGTCACCCGGGTCAGCGGGATGCCAGTACCACCGGTGTGCCCACGCAGGTCGAAGGTCAGGCATACGCAGCCAAGACCGGCGATGCCCTTGGCGCGCTCAAGGTCGCGCTCCTGGCTACCGCCCCAACCGTGCACAAACAACACGCCAGGCACTTTCGATTTGGGACTGAGAAACGTCCCGCTCATCTGTTCATCATCAATGTCGATTTGAATGCTTTCGCTTCTAGCCGTCATAGGGTTTGACCGTTACGTATTTGAGGAGAAAGTCGCTGTTCTCGGCCGGCCCGCGATAGATTTCGATGGCGTCTGCCGGCAAGGTTCGATCGCTGTAGGTTTCCACCGTCGACACACGGATCGCCGGCATCTGCGGATCGTTGACGAAGCTTTGCAGCGCCGCGAGTTCCGCGCTGCTGGCACCGCCCATGCGCCAGGATTGCTCGAGCACACCGCTGCGGGGTTTGCCACTGCTGTCCAGGCCCTGGGCAATGTCGTAGTTGCGCCGTGAGGCGTAGAAATCCGGATAGGCCTCATCTGCCGCCCGGTCGAAAATCTGCGCCTGCTCGATGGCCAGACGGACTTCGTCCGGCAACTCCAGCGCCAGCAGCTCTGCGTAACCGCCCTGCACCACCAGCAGATTCGAGCCGCCGTAGACGTCTTCGCCGTGAGCGTCCTTGGTCAAGTATTGATCACCGCAGTAGCTCAACACCTTGCCGCCGATGAATGACTGGCCGACGCTGTGGGTGAAGACCTTGCTCAAGTCCTGCTCCAGCACTACACCGTCGCGAAACAACCGGGCAGCCTCCGTACGGGCGAGCACTTCATCGAACGCGTCGAGGCTGTTGATAACTTCCTGGCCGCGACCGGCACAGGCGTGAATCGGCTTCAGACGGATCGGCCCGCTGTACAGCAAATGCTCGGCAGCAGGCCGCGCGTCTTCCAGGGCGAACACGGTCAGGCCATCGAGCACCACGTCACGTACGCGTTCGGAGAACAGCGGCGCCCAGCCTTGAGGCGCGTAGGCCAGATGGCTGCGCAAGCCATGGCTGATGGCTTTGGTGCAGATGAAATCGTGTTCGACGAATCCACCCCACAAGTCGTCCGCGCTTTTGATGCCCAAGGCCTGTGCCTGTCTGGCACCGACAAGGGTTTGCGTCGGCAGCCAGTAAAGGTCACGACCGCGGTGTTTTTCCGGGTCGTAGCTGCCCCCAAAATTGAGCCCGAGAATGTGCGCCAGCCAGCGGGCCAGCGCCTTGTTGGTCTGCACCTCATGTTGCGGCGCGCCAGCGCGCACCGAGTACGCGACGACCATTTTCCTGCTCGGTGTCGGGGTCATGCGTCCCCCTTGCAGCGGTTCGGTGGATGTAGTGATGAACGGTGCAGAGATCAGGCCAACGGTGGCGCTAGCGAAATATTCGACTAATCAAAAACTTGGCGAAAACGTGCTGGCATCAGGCCTGTTTCAATCTGCACGACCGGGCGTCTCCCCCCGGTAATTTGCACGATTTCCGCAGCACAACAATCCAATGTGGGAGGGGCCTGCTCCCGAAGGCGGTGTATCAGTCGACATCAATGTTGACGGCCCCTGCCTCATCGCGAGCAAGCCCGCTCCCACAGGGTATGTAGTGTCGGGACTATCCCGTGACACCAAACCGCGCCCGATAATCACTCGGCGCCAGCCCGGTGATTTTCTTGAAGATCGCGCGAAACGCTCCCGGGTCCTGATAGCCCACTGTCCAGGCAATGTGGTCGATGGTGCCGTTGGTGTATTCCAGCAACTCTCGCGCCTTGCCGACCCGCAGATGTTGGCAGTATTCGGTCGGTTTCAACCCGGTCGCAGCACGGAAGCGACGCAGAAACGTGCGTTCTTCCAGCCCCGCCCGCTCGGCCATCGAAGTCAGCGAAACGTCGGTCGCGCCGGTGCTTTGCAGCCAATGCTGAACCTTGATAATCGGCGCATCGCCATGACCCAGGATCGGCGCAAAATTGCTGCCGCAGGCACTGGCGCTGTCGCTGTGTTCCATCACCAGAAACCGCGCGGTACCGCTGGCGATGCTCGGCCCGAGCAGGCGATCGACCAGACGCAAACCCAGCTCCGACCAAGCCATCAGCCCAGCCGTGGTGATCAGGTCGCCGTCATCGACAATCGGCGTATCCGCCTTGAGCCGGATGTTCGGATAACGCTCGGCAAACGCCTTGGTCGAGGTCCAATGCGTGGTGGCGCTGCGACCATCGAGCAAACCGCTTTCGGCCAGCAGCAATGACCCCACACAGACACCGCCGAGGGTTGCGCCACGGGCATGCTGATCCCGCAGCCATTGCAGCAGCGCTGCTGAAACGCTGGCCGCAGAAAAGCCGCCGAGGGACGGTGGAATCAGCACCGCCTGTAAACCACAGTCGCTGCCCGGATGACTATCGTGGATCCGCTGCGGCGCCAGCTCGGCGTCGGCTTGCCAGTGGCTCACGCGCAGCACGGGCAACTGCGCCGCCTGATGCTCGGCAGCTATCCGGTTGGCGACCGCAAACAGATCGGTCAGACCATGCACCGCTGCCAGCTGCGCGCCCGGGTAAATCAGTACGCCCAGTTCCACCGTGGCGGCTCTTTCAACGCCCATGTCAGTTTTCCCCTGCTTATTGTCGGTACGGCCAATCCTCGAAACGCCGGCCAGCGCCAATACTGAATCCACTTCCAGCCCATGCATCGAGGACACACCCATGACCAGACAAGCGCTCATCGTAGTCGATATCCAGAACGACTACTTCCCTCAAGGCAAGTGGCCGCTGGTGGGGGCTGAAGCCGCCGCCGACAACGCCACGCGGCTGCTTGCCGCGTTCCGCGAGGCAGGCGATCCGGTGGTGCACATTCGCCACGAATTCACCTCGGCGGATGCACCGTTTTTCACCCCGGGCTCGGACGGCGCAAAATTGCACTCCAAAGTACTCAATCGCCCGGACGAGGCGGTGGTGCTCAAGCATTTCGTCAATTCGTTCCGTGAGACCGAGTTGCAATCGATCCTCGACGAACAAGGCATCAAGGACCTGGTGATCGTCGGCAGCATGAGCCACATGTGCATCGACGGCATCACCCGCGCCGCAGCGGATCTGGGCTACGGCGTCACGGTGATTCACGACGCCTGCGCCAGCCGCGATCTCGAGTTCAACGGCGTCACCGTACCGGCAGCCCAGGTTCACGCCGCGTTCATGTCGGCGCTGGGTTTCGCCTATGCCAGCGTGGTCTCGGCCGAGGAGTTTCTAGGGCGCTGATCCATCACGACACACTTGGCAAAACATGCGCCCGCCCCATCGCGGGCGTTTTTTCGCCTGTCATGAAAATCTCACGCGTGAGCCATTGATGGCACTTTGAATTGGTTGTAGTGTGGCTCACGCGTGAGATGTTCATAACGGAGTCATTGCCATGAAAAGTCGCTCCCCCACTGTTGCGTCAGAGAGCCCAAAGGGAGAGCGCTCGAAACCGTCCGCGAAAAAGCCGTCGAGCTTCTATATGAAGCAGATGCGCGCGGGCCTGGCTGCCGCCGGTTATGTGAAACACGAAACTTGGGTGCTTCCGGAAAACCGAAGCTTGCTCAAGCTAATGGAGCAACAGCTACGCCAACCGATTCTGGCTGGCTCATTCATGTCGGAGAATTACATGAGCGCAGGCAACAACTGGAACATCGATAGCCTCTTCAACGCCCTCAAGGCACTGGACGAGGTGGCTTCGCACGAGATCACACTGTCTCTGATCCAGAGCTCCGAACCCAGCATCAAGCTGGAAATGAACGAATTCGGCGGTCTGCCGATTCACATCGCCGTGGCCGGTGCACAGATCATCGTCGACACCGTGCTGGTGGACATCGACTCGATCACTGACGTGCGCGCCTTCAACGACGCCGTGCTGCGCAGCCGGGAAATGTTCCCGCTGTCGTCGATCGGTATCGAGTCGATGCCGAACGGGCAGACCGTCTACAACATGTTTGGCGCCCTCAGCGCCGACTCGAGCCTGACCAACGTCGTCACCGAGGTGAAAACCCTGGTCGACAACGTGCAGCGCGCGAGTGAAGCCTTCGAACACTTCTTCAAGTAATCAACAGGGAATATCCAATGACTCAGTCCATCTGGAGCAAGTTGTTCACCGCACTGCGCGGCGGAGCCAATGAAGTCGGCGAAGCGATCGTCGACCAACAGGCCCTGCGCATCCTCGATCAGGAAATCCGCGACGCCGACACCGCGCTGTCCAACGCCCGTCGCGAACTGGTCACCATCATGGCCAAGCACAAACTGGCCGCTGACCGCGTGAGCGAGTACGACGCCAAGATCAAGGACCTGGAAGCCAAGGCTGTTTCCGCACTGAACGCCGGCCGTGAAGACCTGGCAATGGAAGTGGCGGAAGCGATTTCGACCCTGACCAACGACCTGACCGCTGAAAAGGCCCAGAGCGATGAGTTCGGCACCTACGCCGAAAACATGCGCAAAGACATCAGCAAGGCCGAGTCGCGGATCAAGAGCCTGCGCCAGCAGGTGGACATGGCCAAGGCCCGTGACAGCGTGCAGAAGGCGCAAGTCAGCGCGTCCATCGCCAGCGGCGGCGCCAACGGCAAACTGGAAACGGCCGTCGGTACCCTGAACCGTCTGCAAGCCAAGCAGCAACAACGCGCCGCCGAGCTGAGCGCCGCCGATGAGCTGGCCGACGCTTCGACCGGCAACGACCTGGAACGCAAACTGCGCGACGCCGGCATCACGCCGAACGAAGGCAGCGCCAATGCGATTCTTGAGCGCCTGAAACAAAAATCCGCTCAGTAAGCAGCAACGCAAAACCCTTGTAGGAGTGAGCCTGCTCGCGATGAGGCCGGAACATTCAACCTCCGTGTTGTCTGCACCGCCGCCATCGCGAGCAGGCTCACTCCTACATGGTGTGCGCTATGCAATTGCTCCTGCTTGTTTACCGCCCGGCCCGGTACACTAGCGGCGCTTTTTATGACGAACACCTCCACCCGCCTCAAGGAATGTACCCATGGGATGGTTCAAAGACTTGCTGGGCACCAGCAACTGGCAGACTGCCGCGCCCGCTCCAGTAGCCGGCGGCCCACTCGGAATGGCACAAGGCAAAGGCGTGCGGTTCGATTCGACCCTGGCCTTGCTGCTCGATGGCAGCACCTCGGTGCAGGTTCCGGCAGCTGAGGCGATCTGGAGCGCCGGCTGGATCGACCTCGGCCAATCCAACAAGCTGCATCGCTACTACCTCAACAACGAGGACTTCTGGCTGCAGATCCACGTCACCGGTGACGACCAGATCGAGTCGGTCACCCTGTTCAACTATCTCAGCTACGTGACCGTCAACAGTGACGCCGAGCTGCAGCGCCTCGCCGGCCCCGACAGCCCGATCGGCCTGCCGACCTACACCCACGAAGGCGTTCAGTACAGTCGCGAGTGGGGCACCGAGCTGGGCCAGACCGAACTGGTGCCGCTGACTGAACACGTGGTCAACCCGGACGAAAGCTACACCATCGAACACCACTCCATGCTTTACGCGCGCGAGACCGGCCTGACCGATCGCCGCGAATTGCTGCTGTTCTCCGTCGAACAGGACGAAGAAGGCACCGTCAGCCTGAGCACCTCGCTGGGCATTTCGCTGTACACGACTGATCTGAGCACCATTTAAAAAGGAAGTTTTCCATGCTGGAAGTGCTGGCCGTTTCCCTGAACAAGACCGCGCTGGTCGGCTTCGTCGTCTACCTGATCGGCGCCGTGCTGCTGTTCATGCTGTTTCAGTTCGTCTACACCCGTATCACGCCACACAAAGAGTTCGAGCTGATCCGCTCCGGCAACATCGCCGCCGCCATCGCCCTGTCCGGCGCGATCATCGGTTTTGCGATTCCAGCCAGCAATGTCATCGCGTTTTCGGTCAATGTCCTCGACTTCGTGCTGTGGGCGGTAATCGCTGCCGTCGTGCAACTGCTGGCGTTCCTCGCCACCGGCCTGGTGCTCAAGGGCACATCCAGACGCATTGCCAACGGTGAAATCGCCTCGGGTATCTATGTGGCCGCAGTGGCCATCAGCGTCGGCATGCTCAACGCCGCGTGCATGACCCCGTCCAACTGATCGGCAGGAAGCCTTCGATGAAACGCAGCAAGTACGTTCAACTGTCCCTCGCCGCTTCGGTGGCGCTGGCGATTTCCGGCGAGGTTGCCGCGCAGGATCAGCAACGATTTCAAACGGTCGAGCAGTGCGTTGGCGCCGAAGTGGCCGCCGATGTCTGCTCCAACGCCTATGTCGCGGCATTGACCGAGCACCGACGCATTGCGCCGGCCTACGACGACAAGGCCAAGTGCGACGCGGACTTCGCCGCCGACTGGTGCCAGAAAAACTCCGACGGCCGCTTCGTGCCCAAGCTCGGCGGTTTCAAAGTGCCGCAGAACGGCGAGGCGCCGCAGGATCTGAATGCGATCGCCAACGCGCAGATGCCTGCCGGTGAAGCGGCCGCCGCGCAGAACGCGCAAAGCACTTCCCACTCATCCGGTGGCGGCAACGGCTGGCTCACAGGCTGGCTGATCGGCAATGCGATGAGCAACAACGCCAACCGCACCGTTTACCGCGATCGCGACACGCGTCAGACCTACAATACCTCGACGCAGTACCGCAAAATCGAATCGGCACCGCGCAGTCAACCGGACTACGAGAGCAGCAAAAGCAAACCGGTGAACGTCGCCTCGTCGACCTCCCGTGGCGGCTTCGGCAGCCAGTCCTCCGCCCGCAGCGGTTGGGGTGGCTGGGGCAGCAGTTCCGGACGTTCGAGCAGCTGACCATGAAGAAGATCCACTGCGCCGAGCGCCCCGACTGGAAACAGACTGCCGAAGGCCTCGGCTTTCTGTTCCACACCATCGACGACGAGCCGTACTGGGACGAAAGCGCCTACTACCAGTTCACGCTCGCGCAGATCGAAAACGATCTGGAGGACCCTACCACCGAACTGCACGAGATGTGCATGGACCTGGTCGACCGCGTGGTGCACAGCGAAGAATTGCTGGATCGCCTGAGCATCCCGGCCTCGTACTACGACATGATTCGCACGTCCTGGCTGGAAGGTCATCCGCATCTGTACGGACGCATGGACTTTTCCTACAGCGGCAACGGCCCTGCCAAGCTGCTGGAACTCAACTACGACACGCCGACCAGCCTTTATGAAGCCTCCGCGTTTCAGTGGGGCTGGCTGGAACAATGCATCGAGCGCGGAATGCTGCCGCGCCATGCCGACCAGTTCAACAGCATCGATAGCAAGCTGCATCAGGCGTTCGCCGAATTGCAGCTCAAGCGGCCGTTCTACTTTGCCTCGATGAAAGACTCGGTCGAGGACAAGGGCACCACCGACTACCTGCGGCTGATCGCGGAAAAAGTCGGCATCGAATCCCGGCACATCGACATTGAAGACATCGGTCTGACCGCCGATGGTCGTTTCGTCGACCTCGAGGATCGCTGGATTCCCCACCTGTTCAAGCTGCACGCCTGGGAGTTCATCTTCCACGAACCGTTCGGCGCGGCGATTGCCGAGTGCGATACACAGTTTTTTGAACCGGCGTGGAAGTCGATCCTGTCGAACAAAGGCGCACTGCCGCTACTGTGGGAGCGGCACAAGGGCCATCCAAATCTGCTCGCGGCGCATCTTGATCCGAACCCGGCCAACGCCGTGCCTAGGGGCTGGGTACGCAAACCGTACTTCTCCCGCGAAGGCGCCAACATCGAACTGCAAACGGCGCAAGGCCTGATCGTCAAAGAGGACGGCCCTTACACCGATGCGCCGTTCATCCTGCAGGAATTTGCGCCATTGCCGAAATTCGACGACAGCTACACGCTGATCGGCTCATGGGTGATCGGCGATCAGGCGGCGGGGATTGGCGTGCGCGAAGACAACAGTCTGATCACCAAGGATTCGAGTCGGTTTCTGCCGCACCTGATCCTCGATTGAGGAACACATCGGCTCCTGTGGGAGCGGCCTTGCTCGCGAAAGGGGATTGCCATTCAACCAGTGCGGCGACTGACCCGACGCCTTCGCGAGCAAGCCCGCTCCCACAGGAGATCGGTGGTAATCACGGACCTTGCGCAATGAAAAAGGCCCGTCGTTTTGAACGACGGGCCTTTTTTATTCAGCGCGGATGCAGCATCGAATCAGAACGGAATGTCATCATCAAAACTGTCGAAATCCGGAGCTGGTTGCGGCGCAGCCTGCTGTGGAGCCGGGGCCGAACGCTGCTGAGGAGCCGACTGCTGCGGGCGTGGAGCCTGCTGACGCGGTGCCTGCTGCTGGTAGTTGTTGCCACCGCCTTGTTGGTCGCCCTGTTGTGGACGGCCACCGAGCAGTTGCATGGTGCCTTGCATGTCGACCACGATTTCGGTGGTGTAACGCTTGATACCGTCTTTTTCCCACTCGCGGGTCTGCAGCTTGCCTTCGATGTAGACCTGCGAACCTTTACGCAGGTATTCGCCGGCGATTTCGGCAACCTTGCCGAACATCGAAACACGGTGCCATTCGGTCTTCTCGACCTTCTGACCGGTTTGCTTGTCGGTCCACTGTTCGCTGGTTGCCAGACTCAGGTTGGTCACGGCGTTACCGTTAGGCAGGTAGCGAACTTCGGGATCCTGGCCGCAAGTGCCGACCAATATGACTTTGTTAACCCCACGGGCCATAACGTTCTCCTAGGCTTCGCAAGCAGCCTCGGCCGGGTTGTTCACCAGGCGTTCGAGGGTGTCGCGATCCACTAATTCTTTGTCCAGTTTGATGTAAACAGCCGCTTCATCAGCAACTATCACTGCATCTGTTACCCCTACGAGGGCCTTGAGGCGCTCGACCAGACCCGCTTCGCGGATCGCCTCGGGCGACAACGGCAAGCGCAGGCTCGTCACGTAGGGAGGTTCGCGCATGGTAACAGCAAAGGCCAGCCAGATGGCAGCCAGACCGGCACATCCGAGGAACACAACCGACAGACCGCCATGCTGAAACAACCAGCCGCCGAGTATCCCGCCGAGTGCCGAACCGAGGAACTGGCTGGTGGAATACACGCCCATCGCCGTGCCCTTCCCGCCTGCCGGTGAAACCTTGCTGATCAGCGACGGCAACGAAGCTTCCAGCAGATTGAACGCGGTGAAGAACACCACCGTGCCGATCACCAGCGCCCGCAAGCTGTCACCGAACTGCCAGAAGAATAGCTCAGTGAGCATCAGCGTCAGGACGGCGCCGAGCAAAATTCGTTTCATTTTGCGTTTCTTCTCGCCGTAGATGATGAACGGGATCATGGCGAAGAAAGAAATCAGTAGCGCGGTCAGGTAGACCCACCAGTGCTGCTCTTTGGGCAACCCGGCTTTTTCCACCAATGCCAGCGGCAAGGCAACGAAGCTCGACATCAACATGGCATGTAACACAAAGATGCCCAGATCCAGACGCAACAGGTCCGGGTGCTTGAGCGTCGGCATCAAGGCCTGACGCGCCACGCCGGACTCACGATGCTGCAATGGCCCGGTTGATTTCGGCACCATGAACATGATGATCAGGATGCCGACCAGTGCCATGCCGCCTGTGGCGAGAAACAGTCCGGACAGACCGAATGCACGGGTCAACAGCGGACCGACGACCATCGCCACGGCGAACGACAGGCCGATGGTCATGCCGATCATGGCCATGGCCTTGGTGCGATGCTGTTCGCGGGTCAGGTCGGAAAGCAATGCCATGACCGCAGCGGAAATCGCCCCGGCGCCTTGCAGGATACGGCCGGCGATCACGCCCCAGATCGAATCGGCCTGAGAGGCCAGCACACTGCCGAGGGCGAACACGATCAGACCGATATAGATCACCGGACGACGGCCGATGCGGTCGGAAATGATCCCGAACGGAATCTGAAAAATCGCCTGGGTCAGGCCGTAGGCGCCGATGGCCAGGCCGATCAGGGCCGGAGTCGCTCCCGCCAGATCCATGCCGTAGGTCGCCAATACCGGCAACACCATGAACATGCCAAGCATACGGAAGGCGAACACCAGGGCCAGACCGCTCGCCGCGCGGGTCTCGCTGCCACTCATGCGTTCGCTGTGGGGATCGTGCATGGAAAAACCTCGTGTGAACCGGCGGCGATTCTACCAGTCCCATCGAAAGACGGGGTATATCGCGACGCTATGACGCGTATAGATGAAACTCTCTTCATGTAAGGTAAAAACCCTTCGTTTGATAGTGTGCATCCATCCAGTATTTGGCCGTATACTCCTACGTTTTCGACGCCCGCCAAGCGAGGCCACTTTGGACAAGATCCTGATACGTGGGGCCCGTACCCACAACCTGAAGAACATCGACCTGACCCTGCCACGGGACAAACTGATCGTCATCACCGGCCTGTCCGGATCCGGCAAGTCGTCCCTGGCCTTCGACACGCTGTACGCCGAAGGTCAGCGCCGCTATGTCGAATCCCTGTCGGCCTACGCCCGACAGTTTCTGTCGATGATGGAAAAACCCGACGTCGACACCATCGAAGGTTTGTCGCCGGCGATTTCCATCGAACAGAAGTCAACCTCGCACAACCCGCGCTCCACGGTTGGCACCATCACCGAAATCTACGACTACCTGCGCCTGCTTTACGCACGCGTCGGTACGCCACGCTGCCCGGATCACGACATTCCACTGGAGGCGCAGACCGTCAGCCAGATGGTCGACCTGGTGCTGGCTCAGCCGGAGGGCAGCAAACTGATGCTGCTGGCGCCGGTGATCCGCGAGCGCAAGGGCGAGCACTTGTCGGTGTTCGAAGAACTGCGCGCCCAAGGCTTCGTCCGTGCACGGGTCAACGGCCGCATCTGTGAGCTCGACGAGCTGCCGAAACTGGACAAGCAGAAGAAGCACTCGATCGATGTCATCGTCGACCGTTTCAAGGTCCGCGCCGACCTGCAGCAACGCCTGGCCGAGTCGTTCGAGACCGCACTGAAACTGGCGGATGGCATTGCCCTGGTCGCACCGATGGACGATGAGCCGGGCGAAGAGATGATCTTCTCTGCGCGCTTCGCCTGCCCGATCTGCGGCCACGCCATCAGCGAGCTGGAACCGAAGCTGTTCTCCTTCAACAACCCGGCCGGCGCCTGCCCGACTTGCGATGGCCTGGGCGTGAAGCAGTTCTTCGATATCAAGCGCCTGGTCAACGGCGAACTGACCCTGGCCGAAGGCGCGATTCGTGGCTGGGACAGGCGCAACGTCTATTACTTCCAGATGCTCGGCTCACTGGCCGCGCATTACGGCTTCAGCCTGGAGAAGCCGTTCAACGAACTGCCGGCCGATCAGCAGAAGTACATTCTGCATGGCAGCGGCTCGCAGAACGTTGACTTCAAGTACCTGAACGACCGTGGCGATATCGTCAAACGCTCGCACCCGTTCGAAGGCATCGTGCCAAACCTTGAGCGCCGCTACCGCGAAACCGAATCGGCCAGCGTGCGTGAAGAACTGGCCAAATTCCTCAGCACCCAGGCTTGCCCGGACTGCCGTGGCACCCGGTTGCGCCGTGAAGCGCGACACGTTTGGGTGGGCGAGAAAACCCTGCCGGCGGTGACCAACCTGCCTATCGGTGATGCCTGCGAGTACTTCGGCGAGCTGAAGATGACCGGCCGTCGCGGCGAGATCGCCGACAAGATCCTCAAGGAAATCCGCGAGCGCCTGCAGTTCCTGGTCAACGTCGGCCTCGACTATCTGTCCCTGGATCGCAGCGCTGACACTCTGTCCGGTGGCGAGGCGCAGCGGATTCGTCTGGCCAGTCAAATCGGCGCAGGCCTGGTCGGAGTTCTGTACATCCTTGACGAACCGTCTATCGGCCTGCACCAGCGCGATAACGACCGGCTGCTCGGCACCCTCAAGCACCTGCGCGATATCGGCAACACCGTGATCGTGGTCGAGCACGACGAAGATGCGATTCGTCTGGCTGATTATGTGGTGGATATCGGGCCGGGGGCTGGCGTGCATGGCGGGCAGATCGTTGCCGAGGGCACCCCTGCCGAAGTCATGGCACACCCGGATTCCCTGACCGGCAAATACCTGTCGGGCCGCGTGAAGATAGAGGTGCCGGCCAAACGCACACCGCGCAATAAAAAGCTGACCCTGTCGCTCAAGGGCGCACGCGGCAACAACCTGCGCAATGTCGATCTGGAAATTCCGATCGGCCTTCTGACCTGCGTGACCGGTGTGTCCGGCTCGGGCAAATCGACGCTGATCAACAACACGCTGTTCCCTTTGAGCGCTACCGCCCTCAATGGTGCGACCACGCTTGAAGCGGCTGCACACGACAGCATCAAAGGCCTTGAGCATCTCGATAAAGTCGTCGACATCGACCAGAGCCCGATCGGCCGCACGCCGCGCTCCAATCCGGCAACTTACACCGGGCTGTTCACTCCTATCCGCGAACTGTTTGCCGGCGTACCCGAGTCGCGCTCCCGTGGTTACGGCCCGGGGCGTTTCTCGTTCAACGTCAAGGGCGGGCGCTGCGAGGCATGTCAGGGTGACGGCCTGATCAAAGTCGAAATGCACTTCCTGCCGGACATCTATGTGCCGTGTGACGTGTGCAAGAGCAAGCGCTACAACCGCGAGACCCTTGAAATCAAATACAAGGGCAAGAGCATCCACGAAACCCTCGAAATGACCATCGAGGAAGCCCGGGAGTTCTTCGATGCGGTACCCGCGCTGGCGCGCAAGCTGCAGACATTGATGGACGTGGGTCTGTCGTACATCAAACTCGGCCAGTCAGCCACCACGCTGTCCGGCGGCGAAGCGCAGCGGGTCAAGCTGTCACGCGAGTTGTCCAAGCGCGACACCGGCAAGACCCTGTACATCCTCGATGAGCCGACCACCGGCCTGCACTTCGCGGATATCCAGCAATTGCTCGACGTGCTGCACCGCCTGCGCGACCATGGCAACACGGTGGTGGTGATCGAACACAACCTGGACGTGATCAAGACTGCCGACTGGCTGGTGGATCTCGGACCAGAGGGCGGCTCCAAAGGTGGGCAGATCATCGCCACCGGTACGCCGGAGGAAGTGGCCGAGATGAAGCAGTCTCACACCGGGCATTACCTCAAGCCGCTGTTGATTCGCGACCGTGCTTAACCGCCGGGCATGAAAAAGCCCCTGTCACCTCAGCGGTGACAGGGGCTTTTTTGTGTCTATGCAATCAGGTATGAGATTGCAGGTAATTTTCGAGACCGATGAGCTTGATCAGGCCCAACTGCTTTTCAAGCCAATAAGTGTGATCTTCTTCGGTGTCGTTGAGCTGAATACGCAGGATTTCGCGACTGACGTAGTCTTTGTGCTGCTCGCACAACTCAATGCCTTTGCACAGCGCTGCGCGAACTTTGTACTCAAGACGCAGATCAGCCTCGAGCATCTCTGGCACGGTGGTGCCGACGTCGAGATCATCCGGGCGCATGCGCGGGGTGCCTTCGAGCATCAGGATCCGGCGCATCAGAGCGTCTGCGTGACCGGCCTCTTCTTCCATCTCGTGGTTGATTCGTTCGTAGAGCTTGGTGAAACCCCAGTCCTCATACATCCGCGAGTGCACAAAATATTGGTCACGCGCGGCCAGTTCGCCGGTCAGCAACGTGTTGAGGTAATCGATAACGTCTGGGTGGCCTTGCATCGCCCTACATCTCCCTGCTTGAAAGTCTGTAGTTTGAACCAAGCTGACCGGAAGGTCACCCCGTTTCGCGCAATAAAAGCGAAGATATTCTGAGAAAAGCGGCCTAAATAACGCAAAAACCGCCCTAATGAGGGCGGTTCTGCTTCTCGTTTAGACTTCGTTAAGCTGTACGTTGAGCAGCTTTGCGATTGCTTCTCCATACGCCGGATCGGCCTTGAAGAAATGCTGTAACTGACGGTCAACCACATCAGGTGAAACACCGCTCATGGCGCCCGCGATATTGCTGACCAGCAAGGCTTTCTGCTCCTCACTCATCAAACGGAACAGCGCGCCCGCGTGGCTGTAGTAGTCAGTGTCTTCGCGATGATCGTACCGGTCAGCCGCTCCGCTCAAAGCCAAAGCAGGCTCGGCGTAGTGCGGCGCCTGCTTCGGCGACTCGATGTAGCTGTTCGGTTCATAGTTGGGTGCTGCGCCACCGTTGCTGCCAAAGGCCATCGAGCCGTCGCGCTGGTAGGTGTTCACCGGGCTGCGCGGGGCATTCACCGGCAGTTGCTGGTGATTGGTGCCAACACGGTAGCGGTGCGCATCGGCATAGGCGAACACACGGCCCTGCAGCATGCGGTCCGGCGACAGACCAACACCCGGCACCATGTTGCTTGGGCCAAATGCAGCTTGCTCGACCTCGGCGAAGTAATTCAGCGGGTTGCGGTTCAACTCCAACTCACCGACCTCGATCAACGGGAACTCTTTCTGCGACCAGGTCTTGGTCACGTCGAACGGGTTCTCGTAGTGAGCGGCGGCCTGTGCCTCAGTCATGATCTGAATGCACACGCGCCATTTCGGGAAGTCACCACGCTCGATGGCCTCGAACAGGTCACGCTGAGCGTAATCCGGGTCGGTGCCCGCCAGGCGCGCAGCATCAGCCGGCGCAAGGTTCTTGATCCCTTGTTGGGTCTTGTAATGCCACTTCACCCAGTGACGCTCACCTTTGGCGCTGATCAGGCTGTAGGTGTGGCTGCCGAAGCCGTGCATGTGACGGTAACCATCAGGAATGCCGCGATCCGAAAACAGAATGGTCACCTGGTGCAGCGCTTCAGGCGAATGCGACCAGAAGTCCCACATCATCTGGGCGCTTTTCAGGTTGCTCTGCGGCAAACGTTTCTGAGTATGGATAAAGTCGGGAAACTTCAGCGGGTCTCGAATGAAGAACACTGGCGTGTTGTTACCAACGATGTCCCAATTACCTTCCTCGGTGTAGAACTTCAGGGCGAAACCGCGCGGATCACGCTCGGTGTCAGCCGAACCACGCTCGCCACCTACAGTGGAGAACCGCAGGAATGTCGGGGTTTGCTTGCCGACAGCCTCGAACAGCTTGGCGCTGGTGTATTCAGTGATGTCGCGAGTCACGGTGAACGTGCCGTAAGCACCCGAGCCTTTGGCGTGCACGCGACGCTCAGGAATATTTTCACGGTTGAAGTGGGCAAGCTTCTCGATCAAATGGAAATCGTCGAGCAGCAGCGGGCCACGAGGGCCGGCGGAGCGAGAATTCTGGTTATCAGCGACAGGTGCGCCACTGGCGGTCGTAAGCGTTTTGATCTGGCTCATACGGTCCTCTTCCTCTGTCAGTCTTGAAACTGCCGGCTAATCGGCTTGCTGGGAAGTATTGATCATCGATGTGACAGCCACAAATTCATTAACCTTCAAGCATCGATAGAAAATTACTAACAACAAATCCCATCACATAATGACAACAGAACAGTGTCAGAAGCTTGTACGAACCGTGCATTTATTGCGGACACAAAAAACCGGGCACTAGGCCCGGTTTTTCGTTGCAGACTGACGTCTTACTCGGCGGATACAGCTTCGCCAGCAGTAGCACGATCAACCAACTCGACGTACGCCATAGGCGCGTTGTCGCCAGCGCGGAAACCGCACTTGAGGATGCGCAGGTAGCCACCCTCACGGGTAGCGTAACGCTTGCCCAGGTCGTTGAAGAGCTTACCAACGATAGCTTTCGAACGAGTACGGTCGAAAGCCAGACGGCGGTTAGCCAGGCTGTCTGTCTTGGCCAGAGTGATCAGCGGCTCGGCAACGCGGCGCAGTTCTTTGGCTTTTGGCAGAGTAGTTTTGATCAGCTCGTGCTCGAACAGCGACACCGCCATGTTCTGGAACATGGCCTTGCGGTGCGAGCTGGTGCGGCTCAGGTGACGCCCACTTTTACGATGACGCATGGTTCATTCCTTACCAAACACTACGTTCGGTGATTACGACGATCAGGCAGTCGCCTTGTCGTCCTTCTTAAGACTTGCAGGCGGCCAGTTGTCGAGGCGCATGCCGAGGGACAGACCGCGGGAGGCCAGAACGTCCTTGATTTCAGTCAAGGATTTCTTGCCCAGGTTCGGAGTCTTCAACAGCTCTACTTCGGTGCGCTGAATCAGGTCGCCGATGTAGTAGATGTTTTCCGCCTTAAGGCAGTTAGCCGAACGTACAGTCAGTTCCAGATCGTCAACCGGGCGAAGCAGGATCGGATCGATCTCGTCTTCCTGCTCGACAACCACTGGCTCACTGTCACCTTTGAGGTCGACGAACGCAGCCAACTGCTGTTGCAGGATGGTTGCAGCGCGGCGGATAGCCTCTTCAGGATCCAGAGTACCGTTGGTTTCCAGATCAATAACCAGCTTGTCCAGGTTGGTACGCTGCTCGACACGGGCGTTTTCCACCACGTATGCGATACGGCGAACCGGGCTGAACGAAGAGTCGAGCTGCAAGCGACCGATGCTGCGGCTTTCGTCTTCATCGCTCTGACGCGAGTCGGCTGGTTCATAACCACGACCACGAGCTACGGTGAGCTTCATGTTCAGGGCGCCGTTAGACGCCAGGTTAGCGATTACGTGATCGGGATTAACGATCTCGACATCATGATCCAGCTGAATATCGGCAGCGGTAACCACCCCCGAACCCTTCTTCGACAAGGTCAGCGTAACTTCGTCACGACCGTGCAGCTTGATGGCCAGACCTTTAAGGTTCAACAGGATTTCAATTACGTCTTCCTGTACACCTTCGATGGCGCTGTACTCGTGGAGCACACCGTCAATCTCGGCCTCGACTACTGCGCAGCCGGGCATTGAGGACAACAGGATGCGGCGCAGCGCGTTGCCCAGGGTGTGGCCAAAACCACGCTCGAGAGGCTCGAGAGTGATCTTGGCGCGGGTTGGACTGACAACCTGCACATCAATATGGCGGGGTGTCAGGAACTCATTTACCGAAATCTGCATGGATGCACCTATTTTCTAGCCCTTACTTGGAGTAGAGCTCGACAATCAGGCTTTCGTTGATGTCGGCGGACAGATCACTGCGAGCAGGAACGTTCTTGAAAACGCCCGACTTCTTCTCAGTGTCTACTTCTACCCATTCTACGCGGCCACGTTGGGCACACAGATCGAGAGCTTGGACAATGCGAAGTTGGTTTTTTGCTTTCTCGCGAACTGCAACCACGTCACCAGCACGAACCTGATACGACGGAACGTTTACGGTCTGACCGTTAACGCTGATCGACTTGTGCGATACCAGCTGACGGGATTCGGCACGAGTCGAACCAAAGCCCATACGGTATACAACGTTGTCCAGACGGCATTCGAGCAGTTGCAGCAGGTTTTCACCGGTTGCACCTTTCTTGCCAGCAGCTTCTTTGTAGTAGCCGCTGAACTGACGCTCGAGAACGCCGTAGATACGACGGACCTTCTGCTTTTCACGCAGTTGGGTGCCGTAATCGGACTGGCGACCGCGGCGTTGGCCGTGGATACCAGGTGCTGCTTCAATGTTGCACTTCGATTCGATCGCGCGCACGCCGCTCTTCAGGAAGAGATCGGTGCCTTCGCGACGAGCGAGTTTGCATTTTGGACCAATGTAACGAGCCATTCTTTACAATCTCCTGGATTACACGCGGCGCTTCTTCGGCGGACGGCACCCGTTGTGCGGGATTGGCGTCACGTCGGTGATGCTGGCGATCTTGTAGCCACAGCCGTTCAAAGCGCGGACTGCGGATTCACGACCTGGACCTGGACCTTTGACGTTAACGTCGAGGTTTTTCAGGCCGTATTCCAGCGCAGCTTGACCAGCACGCTCAGCAGCTACTTGAGCAGCGAACGGGGTGGACTTGCGGGAACCGCGGAAACCCGAACCACCGGAGGTAGCCCAGGAAAGAGCGTTACCTTGACGGTCGGTAATGGTCACGATGGTGTTGTTAAAAGAAGCATGGATGTGGGCGATGCCATCAACCACTGTCTTTTTAACTTTTTTACGAGGACGAGCAGCAGGTTTTGCCATGATTAAATTCCTGTCGATTCGCTGGGGCGATTACTTGCGGATCGGCTTACGCGGACCTTTACGGGTACGCGCGTTGGTCTTGGTACGCTGACCGCGTACTGGAAGACCGCGACGATGACGCAGACCGCGATAGCAACCGAGGTCCATCAAGCGCTTGATTTTCATGTTGATTTCGCGACGCAGGTCACCTTCAGTGGTGAACTTCGCCACTTCGCCACGCAGCTGTTCAATTTGCTCGTCGCTCAGATCTTTGATCTTTGCTGCTGGGTTTACCCCAGTATCTGCACAGATTTTCTGCGCAGTAGTGCGACCGACACCATAGATGTAGGTCAGCGAGATAACAGTATGCTTGTTATCTGGAATGTTAACGCCTGCAATACGGGCCATTCAGTGGGACTCCAATTGACAGCTACCTACGCCCCGGAAGCCAAGAAATAGGGCGCGAGATAATATCGCTGTAATAACAAATAATCAACCCGGCAGCGCACTAGCTGCCGGGCTTGAAGCACAATCACACTCAGCCTTGGCGCTGTTTGTGACGCGGTTCCGCGCTGCAAATTACTCGAACAACACCTTCGCGGCGAATAATCTTGCAGTTACGGCACAGCTTTTTCACCGATGCACGAACTTTCATCACCAACTCCTCGAACCTTATGGGTACTCAGCGCAACATGCCGCTGCCGTAACCCTTCAGGTTGGCTTTCTTCATCAGGGATTCGTACTGGTGCGAAACGAGGTGCGATTGTACTTGGGACATGAAGTCCATCACAACCACGACCACGATCAGCAACGAGGTCCCGCCAAGGTAGAACGGAACGTTTGCTGCAACCACCAGGAACTGGGGCAACAGGCACACGGCCGTCATGTAAAGAGCACCGAACATGGTCAAGCGAGTCAGAACGCCATCAATGTAGCGCGCAGACTGCTCACCTGGACGGATGCCCGGAATAAAGGCACCGGACTTCTTCAGGTTTTCCGCTACGTCTTTCGGATTGAACATCAACGCCGTATAGAA
This sequence comes from Pseudomonas sp. H1h, assembly GCF_000633255.1. Taxonomy (GTDB): domain Bacteria; phylum Pseudomonadota; class Gammaproteobacteria; order Pseudomonadales; family Pseudomonadaceae; genus Aquipseudomonas. The sequence continues at coordinate 10,399 of NZ_AYMJ01000007.1, read as the reverse complement.
GAAGCAGAAGAAAATAATCCCTGCACTAAACAGCAGAATATTCAACGGCTGACCAGGAGCGATCGACTGCGAGATGTCCTGCAACCAGCCCATACCTTCAGACTGACCAAACCAGGCACCCAACGAAGCCGGGAACAGCAAAATGCTGCTCGCGAAAATAGCCGGAATAACACCGGCCATGTTCACCTTCAGCGGCAAGTGGCTTGTCTGCGCAGCAAAAACCTTGCGGCCCTGCTGACGCTTGGCGTAGTGAACGGCGATACGACGCTGACCACGCTCAATGAACACCACAAAACCGATAATCGCTACTGCCAGCAAACCGATGGCAACCAAGGCGAAAATATTGATATCACCCTGACGCGCAGACTCGAAAGACTGCCCGATTGCTCTCGGAAGACCGGCGACGATACCCGAAAAAATCAACATCGAGATACCGTTGCCTACACCACGCTCAGTAATCTGCTCACCCAGCCACATCATGAACATCGCACCAGCCACAAACGTGGATACCGCGACGAAATGGAAGCCAAAGTCACCAGTGAACGCAACGCCCTGCCCCGCCAGACCAATGGACATGCCAATGGCCTGAACGAGAGCGAGAACGACGGTGCCGTAGCGGGTGTACTGGCTGATCTTGCGACGGCCAGCTTCACCTTCCTTCTTCAACTGCTCCAGCTGCGGGCTGACGGCGGTCATCAGTTGCATGATGATCGATGCCGAAATGTACGGCATGATCCCCAGTGCAAAGATGCTCATCCGTTCCAGCGCGCCGCCGGAGAACATGTTGAACAAGCTAAGAATGGTCCCCTCATTCTGTCGAAACAGGTCTGCGAGTCGGTCCGGGTTGATACCTGGAACCGGGATGTGTGCGCCTATTCGGTAGACGATAATCGCCAGGAACAGAAAACGCAGACGAGCCCAGAGTTCAGACATACCGCCTTTGCCGAGCGCAGAGAGAGCACCTTGCTTAGCCATTTATTCCTCGAACTTGCCGCCAGCTGCTTCGATAGCCGCACGCGCACCTTTGGTGGCGCCGATTCCCTTGCCGATAGTGACAGCGCGAGTCACTTCACCGGACAGCATGATTTTCACACGCTGTACGTTGACGTTGATCACGTTGGCATCTTTCAGGGACTGCACAGTGACGATATCGCCTTCCACTTTAGCCAGCTCGGACAGACGCACTTCTGCGCGATCCATGGCTTTCAGGGAAACGAAACCGAACTTCGGCAGGCGACGGTGCAGCGGCTGTTGACCGCCTTCAAAGCCTGGAGCAATGGTGCCACCGGAACGGGAGGTTTGACCTTTGTGGCCACGGCCACCAGTCTTACCCAAACCGCTACCGATACCACGGCCCGGACGATGCTTTTCGCGACGGGAACCCGGCGCTGGACTCAGATCATTGAGTTTCATCGATTAACCCTCGACACGCAGCATGTAGTAGGCCTTGTTGATCATCCCGCGATTCTCGGGAGTATCCTGGACTTCTACAGTGTGACCGATGCGACGCAGACCCAGACCCTTAACACACAGTTTGTGGTTAGGGATGCGGCCGGTCATGCTTTTGATCAGCGTTACTTTAACGGTAGCCATGATCAGAAGATCTCCTTGACGCTTTTGCCACGCTTGGCGGCAATGGATTCAGGAGACTGCATAGCTTTCAAACCTTTGAAAGTGGCGTGAACCACGTTTACCGGGTTAGTCGAGCCGTAGCACTTGGCCAGAACGTTCTGAACGCCAGCAACTTCGAGGACAGCACGCATAGCGCCGCCAGCGATGATACCGGTACCTTCAGAAGCAGGCTGCATGTACACCTTCGAAGCGCCGTGAGCGGACTTCATTGCGTACTGCAGAGTGGTGCCGTTCAGGTCAACTTGAATCATGTTACGGCGAGCAGCTTCCATTGCCTTCTGGATCGCAGCAGGCACTTCACGCGACTTGCCACGGCCGAAGCCAACACGCCCTTTACCATCACCCACCACGGTCAACGCGGTGAAAGTGAAGATACGGCCGCCTTTAACGGTTTTGGCTACGCGGTTAACTTGAACCAGCTTCTCAATGTAGCCTTCGTCGCGCTTTTGGTCGTTATTTGACATAACTTAGAACTCCAGCCCAGCTTCACGAGCAGCATCAGCCAGCGCTTTAACGCGGCCGTGGTACTTGAAGCCAGAGCGGTCGAAAGCCACTTGCGAGACGCCAGCGGCCTTAGCACGCGTAGCGACCAGCTGGCCAACCTTTGTGGCCGCGTCGATGTTGCCAGTGGCACCATCACGCAGTTCTTTATCCAAAGTCGAGGCGCTTGCCAGGACTTTGTTGCCGTCGGCCGAGATGACCTGGGCGTAGATGTGCTGCGACGAGCGGAACACGCAGAGACGCACGACTTCTAGTTCGTGCATTTTCAGGCGTGCTTTGCGAGCGCGACGCAGTCGAGTAACTTTTTTGTCGGTCATTTGCTATGCCCTACTTCTTCTTGGCTTCTTTACGACGGACGACTTCGTCCGCGTAGCGCACACCTTTGCCTTTGTACGGCTCTGGTGGACGGAAGTCGCGGATCTCAGCGGCCACTTGACCTACCAGCTGCTTGTCGATGCCCTTGATCAGGATATCGGTCTGGCTAGGAGTCTCAGCGGTGATGCCTTCCGGCAGTTCGTAATCCACTGGGTGCGAGAAGCCTAGGGCCAGGTTCAAAACCGTGCCTTTTGCTTGCGCTTTGTAACCAACACCGACCAGCTGGAGCTTGCGCTCGAAGCCTTGGCTTACGCCTTGGACCATGTTGTTTACCAACGCACGCGTGGTACCGGCCATTGCGCGAGTCTGTTGATCGCCATTGCGAGCAGCGAAACGCAGCTCACCAGCTTCTTCAACGATCTCAACGGACGAATGGATGTTCAGTTCAAGAGTACCCTTGGCACCCTTCACCGAAAGCTGTTGGCCTGCGAATTTTACTTCGACACCGGCTGGCAGCTTAACGGGGTTCTTAGCGACGCGAGACATGCTTATCCCCCCTTAGAACACAGTGCAAAGAACTTCGCCGCCGACACCGGCAGCGCGCGCAGCACGATCCGTCATCACACCTTTGTTGGTGGAGACGATAGACACGCCAAGACCGCCACGAACTTTCGGCAGATCTTCAACGGACTTGTACTGACGCAGGCCTGGACGACTAACGCGCTTCACTTCTTCGATAACCGGACGGCCTTCGAAGTACTTCAGCTCGATGGACAACGACGGCTTAGCGTCGGTGGTGATCTGAAAATCCGCGATGTAACCTTCGTCCTTCAGGACTTTTGCTACAGCCACCTTCAGCGTCGAAGACGGCATGCTTACGACAGACTTTTCAGCCATCTGGGCATTACGGATTCGAGTTAGCATGTCCGCTAACGGGTCCTGCATACTCATGGGCTAGACGCTCCTAATACAGAAAAATTAGCCTTACGGCTACTACTTGTCGCCGAGAAACTCCGGGCATGAAAAACACGGGCTCAGGCGAGCCGGTCATTCTAGACACACCCCAGAAATGAATCAAGCCCCAAAAGGGGCTTGATTCAGATTCAAGGCCACCGATGGTCAGGTTCTTGCGAACCCGAACATCGAGACTTTGACAGCGATTACCAGCTGGCTTTAACCAGACCTGGAACGTCACCACGCATTGCCGCTTCACGCAGTTTGTTACGGCCCAGGCCGAACTTGCGGTAAACGCCATGCGGACGACCAGTCAGGCGGCAACGGTTACGCATGCGCGAAGCGCTTGCGTCACGTGGTTGCTTCTGCAGAGCTACGGTAGCTTCCCAACGCGCTTCTGGACTTGCGTTCAGATCGACGATGATAGCTTTCAGCGCTGCACGCTTGGTGGCGTACTTGGCAACAGTGAGCTGACGCTTCAGCTCACGGTTTTTCATGCTCTTCTTGGCCATTTTCCTACTCCAATCAGTTGCGGAACGGGAATTTGAAAGCACGCAGCAGAGCGCGGCCTTCATCATCGTTCTTGGCAGTGGTGGTCAGGGTAATGTCCAGACCGCGGAGAGCATCGATCTTGTCGTAGTCGATTTCCGGGAAAATGATCTGCTCTTTCACGCCCATGCTGTAGTTGCCACGACCATCGAAGGACTTGGCATTCAGGCCGCGGAAGTCGCGAACCCGAGGCAGGGAGATCGACAGCAGACGATCCAGGAACTCGTACATACGCTCACGGCGCAGAGTCACTTTGACGCCGATCGGCCATCCTTCACGGACTTTAAAGCCAGCGATGGATTTACGAGCGTAGGTCACAACGACTTTTTGGCCGGTGATCTTTTCCAGGTCAGCAACAGCGTGCTCGATGACTTTTTTGTCGCCGATCGCTTCGCCCAGACCCATGTTCAGGGTGATTTTGGTAACGCGCGGAACTTCCATCACGTTCGAAAGCTTAAGTTCTTCCTTAAGTTTCGGAGCGATTTCCTTCCGGTAAATCTCTTTTAGTCGTGCCATGGTCTTCTACCTAGCAGTGTTCAAGCATCAACCGCTTTTTGGGTCGACTTGAAGACACGAATTTTCTTACCGTCTTCTACTTTGAAACCAACGCGGTCAGCCTTGTTGGTTTCGCCGTTGAAGATGGCGACGTTGGAAGCGTGCAGTGGCGCTTCTTTCTCGACGATACCGCCCTGTACGCCCGACATCGGGTTAGGCTTGGTATGACGCTTGACCAGGTTCAGACCACCAACAACCAGACGGTTGTCAGCAAGAACCTTCAGCACCTTACCGCGCTTACCTTTGTCTTTGCCGGCGATCACGATGATCTCGTCGTCACGACGAATCTTTTGCATGTCGGATCTCCTTACAGCACTTCTGGGGCGAGCGAGACGATCTTCATGAACTTCTCAGTACGAAGTTCACGGGTCACTGGCCCAAAGATACGGGTGCCGATCGGCTCTTGCTTGTTGTTCAGAAGAACAGCAGCGTTGCCATCAAAGCGGATAATGGAGCCATCAGCACGACGTACGCCGTGACGAGTGCGGACTACAACAGCAGTCATCACTTGGCCTTTTTTCACTTTACCGCGAGGAATTGCTTCCTTCACGGTAACTTTGATGATGTCACCGATACCAGCGTAACGACGATGGGAGCCACCCAGCACCTTGATGCACATAACGCGGCGAGCGCCGCTGTTATCGGCCACATCGAGCATGGATTGAGTCTGAATCATATAATTTCTCCGACCCCTAGCCCTTAGACTTCCACAGCGCGTTCGAGAACATCAACCAGCGCCCAAGACTTGGTCTTGGCCATCGGACGAGTTTCACGAATAGTGACTTTGTCGCCGATGTGGCACTGATTGGTTTCGTCGTGCGCGTGCAGCTTAGTCGAACGCTTAACGTATTTACCGTAGATCGGGTGCTTAACGCGACGCTCGATCAGAACGGTGATGGTTTTGTCCATCTTGTCGCTGACAACACGGCCAGTCAGCGTACGGACAGTTTTTTCGGCTTCAGCCATGATCACTTACCTGCCTGCTGGTTGAGCACAGTCTTCACGCGAGCGATGTCACGCTTAACTTGCGAGAGCAGATGAGACTGCCCCAACTGGCCAGTTGCTTTCTGCATGCGCAGATTGAACTGGTCGCGCAGCAAGCCGAGCAGTTGCTCGTTCAGCTGCTGTGCGGATTTTTCACGAAGTTCATTCGCTTTCATCACATCACCGTCCGTTTAACAAAGGAGGTGGCGAGCGGCAGCTTTGCAGCAGCCAGGGCGAAAGCCTCACGCGCCAGCTCTTCAGAAACACCCTCGATTTCATACAGGACTTTGCCTGGCTGAATCTGGGCAACCCAGTACTCCACGTTACCCTTACCTTTACCCATACGAACCTCGAGAGGTTTTTTGGAGATCGGCTTGTCCGGGAATACACGGATCCAGATCTTGCCGCCACGTTTTACGTGACGGGTCAGAGCACGACGCGCTGACTCGATCTGACGAGCGGTGAGACGACCACGAGCAACAGACTTCAGCGCGAACTCGCCGAAGCTGACTTTGCTACCGCGCAATGCCAGACCACGGTTGTGGCCGGTCATCTGCTTGCGGAACTTCGTACGCTTTGGTTGCAACATTTGGCGTACCCCTTACTTAGCAGCTTTTTTACGAGGCGCTGGTGCTTGTGGCTTCAGCTCTTCTTGGCGACCACCAATTACTTCGCCTTTGAAGATCCAAACCTTTACACCGATCACACCGTAAGTGGTGTGAGCTTCGTAGTTGGCATAGTCGATGTCGGCACGCAGGGTGTGCAGTGGCACACGACCTTCGCGATACCATTCAGTACGTGCGATTTCAGCACCGCCGAGACGACCGCTCACTTGGATTTTGATGCCTTTGGCACCAATGCGCATGGCGTTCTGTACAGCGCGCTTCATAGCGCGACGGAACATTACACGACGCTCCAGCTGCTGAGCTACGCTCTGCGCAACCAGCATACCGTCGAGCTCCGGCTTGCGGATCTCTTCGATATTGATGTGCACAGGCACACCCATTTGCTTGGTCAGGTCCTGACGCAGTTTCTCAACATCTTCACCTTTCTTCCCGATAACGATACCTGGACGAGCGGTGTGGATGGTGATGCGTGCAGTTTGGGCCGGACGATGGATATCGATACGGCTTACGGACGCGCTTTTTAGTTTGTCTTGGAGATACTCACGCACTTTCAGATCTGCGAACAAGTAGTCCGCATAAGTCCGACCGTCTGCGTACCAGACGGAGGTGTGCTCCTTGACGATTCCCAGGCGAATGCCAATGGGATGTACTTTCTGACCCATCTCTTCGACTCCGTTACTTGTCAGCAACCTTGACAGTGATATGGCAAGACCGCTTGACGATGCGATCAGCACGGCCTTTGGCACGTGGCATGATGCGCTTCAGCGAACGCCCTTCGTTGACGAAAACGGTGCTGACCTTCAGGTCATCAACGTCTGCGCCTTCGTTATGCTCGGCGTTGGCTACGGCCGACTCCAGCACTTTCTTCATGATCTCGGCGGCTTTCTTACTGCTGAAAGCCAACAGGTTGAGCGCTTCGCCCACCTTCTTCCCGCGGATCTGGTCGGCGACCAAGCGGGCTTTCTGGGCGGAGATTCGAGCGCCCGACAACTTAGCGGCTACTTCCATTTCCTTACCCCTTAACGCTTGGCTTTCTTGTCAGCCACGTGCCCACGATAAGTGCGGGTACCGGCGAACTCGCCCAGTTTATGGCCAACCATGTCTTCGTTCACGAGAACTGGGACGTGCTGACGGCCGTTGTGTACTGCAATGGTCAGACCGACCATTTGTGGCAGGATCATCGAACGACGCGACCAAGTCTTAATTGGTTTGCGATCGTTCTTTTCCGCCGCCACTTCGATCTTCTTCAGTAGGTGAAGATCAATAAAAGGACCTTTTTTCAGAGAACGTGGCACTGTCGTATCCCTCTATTTACTTGCGACGACGGACGATCATTTTGTCGGTACGCTTATTACCACGAGTCTTCGCGCCCTTAGTCGGGAAGCCCCATGGCGATACCGGATGACGACCACCAGAGGTACGACCTTCACCACCACCATGTGGGTGGTCAACCGGGTTCATGGCAACACCACGAACGGTTGGGCGAACGCCACGCCAGCGTTTGGCACCAGCTTTACCCAGCGAACGCAGGCTGTGCTCGGAGTTCGAGACTTCGCCCAGGGTCGCACGGCATTCAGCCAGGACTTTACGCATTTCACCGGAACGCAGACGCAGGGTAACGTAAACGCCTTCACGAGCGATCAGCTGAGCCGAAGCACCAGCGGAACGAGCGATCTGTGCGCCTTTACCTGGCTTCAGTTCGATGCCGTGTACGGTAGAACCGACTGGAATGTTGCGCAGTTGCAGAGCGTTGCCTGGCTTGATTGGAGCCAGAGCGCCTGCGATCAGCTGGTCGCCAGCACCCACGCCTTTAGGGGCGATGATGTAGCGGCGCTCGCCGTCTGCGTAGCAGAGCAGTGCGATGTGAGCAGTACGGTTTGGATCGTATTCGATACGCTCGACAGTGGCGACGATGCCATCTTTGTCGTTGCGACGGAAATCGACCATACGGTAATGCTGCTTATGACCACCACCGATGTGACGAGTGGTAATACGGCCATTGTTGTTACGACCACCAGTCTTCGATTTTTTCTCGAGCAGCGGTGCGTGAGGAGCGCCTTTATGCAGCTCCTGGTTGACCACCTTGACCACAAAACGGCGGCCAGGGGAAGTCGGTTTGCATTTAACGATTGCCATGATGCACCCCTTCCTTACTCAGCACTGCTGCTGAAATCGAGATCTTGGCCTGGCTGAAGGGAGATAACTGCCTTCTTCCAGTCATTACGCTTGCCCAGACCGCGAGCAGTGCGCTTGCTCTTACCCAGAACGTTCAGGGTAGTGACGCGCTCTACTTTCACGCTGAACAGGCTTTCGACGGCCTTCTTGATTTCCAGCTTGGTTGCGTCAGTAGCAACCTTGAAAACGAACTGGCCTTTCTTGTCTGCCAGAACCGTAGCCTTCTCGGAAACGTGCGGGCCAAGCAGAACTTTAAATACGCGTTCCTGGTTCATCCCAGCAGCTCCTCGAATTTCTTCACGGCCGACACGGTGATCAACACCTTGTCGTATGCGATCAGACTAACTGGATCGGAACCTTGCACGTCACGTACATCTACGTGTGGCAGGTTACGAGCAGCCAGGTACAGGTTCTGATCAACAGCGTCAGACACGATCAGAACGTCGGTCAGACTCATGTTGTTCAGCTTGCCCAGCAGATCTTTGGTTTTCGGAGTTTCAACAGCGAAATCCTGAACCACGACCAGACGATCAGTACGCACCAGCTCAGCAAGGATGGAACGCATTGCTGCGCGATACATCTTCTTGTTCAGCTTCTGGGAGTGATCCTGTGGACGAGCTGCGAAAGTGGTACCACCGCCACGCCAGATTGGGCTACGGATAGTACCGGCACGAGCACGGCCAGTACCTTTCTGACGCCATGGGCGCTTGCCGCCACCACGAACGTCGGAACGGGTCTTTTGCTGCTTGCTACCTTGACGGCCGCCGGCCATGTAGGCCACGACTGCTTGGTGAACCAGCGTCTCGTTGAACTCGCCGCCAAATGTCAGTTCGGAAACTTCGATCGCTTGAGCGTCATTTACATTTAATTGCATGTCAGCTTCCCCTTAACCGCGAGCCTTGGCTGCTGGACGTACAACCAGGTTGCCGCCAGTAGCGCCAGGAACAGCGCCCTTGACCAACAACAGATTGCGTTCAGCGTCCACGCGCACTACTTCCAGGGACTGCACGGTCACGCGCTCAGCGCCCATATGACCGGACATTTTTTTGCCCTTGAATACACGACCAGGAGTCTGGCACTGGCCGATAGAGCCTGGGACGCGGTGGGATACGGAGTTACCGTGGGTGTTATCTTGCCCGCGGAAATTCCAACGCTTGATCGTACCCTGGAAGCCTTTACCCTTGGACTGACCGGTTACATCAACCAGTTGACCCGCGGCGAAGATTTCAGCGTTGATCAGATCGCCAGCCTGGTACTCGCCTTCTTCAAGACGGAATTCCATGGTAGTGCGACCAGCGGCAACGTTCGCCTTGGCGAAGTGGCCAGCTTGAGCTGCTGTTACACGCGAAGCGCGACGCTCGCCGACAGTGACTTGCACTGCACGATAGCCATCGGTCTCTTCAGTTTTGAACTGGGTGACGCGATTCGGCTCGATCTCAATGACCGTGACCGGAATGGAGACACCTTCTTCGGTGAAAATACGGGTCATACCGCATTTACGACCGACTACACCAATAGTCATGTTGTAAACCTCATGAGTGTACGGGGCTTTCACCCGCTATGGCCGCCCATTTCAGAGCGTTACACGACTAAGACCGAGTCTTAGCCGAGGCTGATCTGCACTTCCACACCGGCCGCAAGATCAAGCTTCATAAGAGCATCAACGGTTTTATCCGTTGGCTGGACGATGTCCAGAACGCGCTTATGAGTGCGGATTTCGTACTGGTCACGCGCGTCTTTGTTGACGTGCGGGGAAACCAGAACGGTGAACCGCTCTTTACGGGTAGGCAGTGGAATTGGACCACGCACTTGAGCACCAGTACGTTTCGCGGTTTCCACGATTTCCTGGGTTGATTGGTCGATCAGGCGATGGTCGAAAGCCTTCAACCTGATACGGATTTGCTGATTTTGCATTGGATTTCAGACTCCGGCTGCTATTCCCACCGGGCGCAATACGCCCGTTAAAAGGAGGCGCAATTCTATAGACGCCCCAGATAGGTGTCAACCCAATAAAAAAGCCCCCGCTGAGCGGGGGCTTTTTCAATTCATCAAGCAGACTCTATAAAAGAGAATTACTCGATGATTTTGGCTACGACGCCAGCGCCAAC